>NZ_VAHN01000016.1 GCF_005796205.1 Pseudarthrobacter sp. NamE2
AGGAACCACCCCAATGGCCGCCGGGTGTGGTGCGGTCGCGGGGGCCTAACGGTATCCGGCCGGCACGAGCAGCAGAAAGTACTGGTGCGCCGGGAGTAGGCGGCGACGGCACCTCGGCCAAAGTGGGAGTCTCGGCACTGGAAGATGCCCTGAAACGCGCCGCTCCCACATGCGTGACCGAGGGCGCGGTCGACTACCTCTTCTGCGCATAGGCCACAGCGGGGGCCACTGCGGTAGCGAGCGCTAAGGCCGGTGATGCTCAATCAGCCAGCCTGCCATCTGCTGCGCACGCTTGTTGGCCTGCATGTCGCCCTCGGTGGCGGAAATGATGGAGCCCTTCATGAGGATGTGCCAGGACCGGGCGAACTCCTCCGGACGGGCCAGCCCGGCCTCCTCGGCAAGGGCCTGCACGTGGCCCCTGATCCGTGCCAGGTAGTCGATGCTGGCCTGGCCGAGCGGGTGGGCGGGCCCCATCTCCAGCAGGACGTTGATAAAGGAGCATGCTTCGAAGTCCTCCCGGAGGAACCAGTCCCCAAAGACATCGAAGATGGCCAGCAATTGTTGCTCGGGGGTGCTGCCGCGGCGGCGGGCCTCAGAAACGATGGCGTTAACCGTCCACTGTTTGTCCCGTTGCTCGAGGAACGCGAGAACCAGGGAATCCTTGGACGGAAAGTGGCGATAAAATGTCGCCTTCGCAACCCCGGAACGCTCAATCAGTTCATTGACCCCCACGTCGCGGACACCGCGCCGGGAGAATAGCTCGTACGCGACCGCCAGGATCTTCTCAACAGAACCCGCAGGGGTGATCGCCCCCTCCGCCTCAACTGGCAAAGGAGCCGGCGTGGGGCCTGCCTCGGGATTCATCGCCCTCTAAGTCTACTCGGGAGGGGAAAGCTCGGGACTTTGGAAAGACAGACTGGTCTGCCCCGCTGTAGGGTTGCTGTTGCGCAGTACTTTTGACGCCGCGGCGGCCGCCCCCGGTCACTTCGGGATGGTGCAAGGAGGCCCCAATGTCAGCAGAGCGGATGTTCCAGAGCGTAGCGTCCGATCCCGATCCGTGGATGGACAGCGACACGCCTGCCGAGATCCGGCAGTTCGCCCTAGAATCCCTCCGCTGGCAGGCCCAGGAAATCATCGACGAACTGCTGGTCAGCAAGGAACCAGGCGAAGAACTTTCCCGGGCAAGGCTGCGCCGCTGCGTGGCCAGGAACCCGGGCCGCCCCGAACGGGCACTCCTCGAGCAACTCACGGCCAACAGGGAACATCCCGGGCTGTAGCCCGAAAACCTGCGCATGGCCCGTCAGGAACTCAGCGGGACGTTGTCAATCAGCCGTACCGGCCCCACCTTGGCCGCGATGAGCGCAAGCGCTTCCCCCCGGAACGGGGTTTCGCGGCAGTTTTCAGCGAGTGGTTCCAGTGTGGCCGGATCAACAACATCGAAGTAGTCCAGGGCCACCAGGGGCTGGGACTCGACCAGGGCTACGGCGGAGTCCAGGTCGAGCGGTTCCCGGGCAGCAGCCCGCTCCTCCAGCAAGTGCAGCGCCCGGGACAGTACCAGCGCGGCTTCCCGCTCGTCGTCGGACAGGAAACGGTTGCGGCTGGACAATGCCAGGCCGTCGGCGGAACGGACCGTAGGTACCCCAACAATCTCTACCGGAAAGTTCAGGTCCGCCACCATACGCCGCACCAAAGCCAGCTGCTGCGCGTCCTTCTGCCCGAAATAGGCACGGTAGGCGGGAAGACCGGCCCCGGCCACGCCGGCTGCAGGCAGGCCATAATGAAGCAGCTTCGCCACCACGGTGAGGGCGCCGTCGAAATGCCCCGGGCGGGAGGCGCCTTCCCACTTCTCCCCCAGGCGCCCGGACGTGATCCGCACCAGCGGCTCGCCGCCCGGATACACCTCCTCTACAGACGGCGCGAAAGCCAGGTCCACCCCTTCGGCTTCCAGCAACGCGAGGTCGGCGTCGAGGGTGCGCGGATAGCGGTCCAGGTCCACTGCATCCCCGAACTGGAGCGGGTTGACGAAGACGGTGGCCACCACTACATCGTTCTGCCCGACAGCGGCGCGGGCCAAGGCCGCATGCCCCTCGTGGAGTGCGCCCATGGTGGGCACCAGCCCCTGGGAGGTGCCGGCCTTGGCAGTAAGGAGGCGCGCGCTCTCAGTGTGCAATTCGGCAACGGTGGTGACGAGTTTGATGGGCATCCTCAGTCCTCTTTGAGTTCCAGGGCGTTGCGCAGCCCGTCCACTTGGTCGGCTTTCAGCAGGCCGCGTCCTTCGGCGCGGACGGCTGTGGCGCGTGCCATTGCGAGGTAGGCCGCGAGCACGTCGCCATGCCCGCCGCCGTCGTACTCCCGCAATGCCTCCGCGTGCGCACGTACCGTTCCCACATCACCGCGGGCCACGGGCCCCGTCAAGGCGGACTCCCCCGAGGCCAGGGCGTTCTCCAGCGTTGCACGCAGCAGCGGGCCCAGCATGCGCTCCGGCTGCTCCACCCCCACCTCGGCCAGCAGCTGCGAGGCCTGCGCCACCAGTGTCACCAGATGGTTGGATCCGTGCGCCAGGGCGGCGTGGTACAGCGTCCGGTCCGCTTCGGCTATGGCCACGGGCTCAGCCCCCATCTCCACCACCAGGGCCTGGGCGATGGGCAGCATCGGAGCATCCGCTGTCACCCCAAAGGTGCAGTCCAGTAGCCTCGTCAGGTCAAGGCTCATCCCCGTGAACGTCATCGCAGGATGCAGCGCCAACGGGACCGCTCCGGCCGCCCGTACCGGATGCAGGACGCCCACGCCAAACCGGCCGGAGGTGTGGGCCACCAACTGGCCGGGTTGCCAGGCATCCAGCTTGGCCAGCCCCTCCACAAGCTCCGGAAGGGCGTCGTCCGGCACCGCCAGCAGCACCAGCTCGGCACGCTCCACAATGTCCTGCACGTTAAGGACGGGAACCCCGGGAAGCAGCGCTTCCGCCCGCTCACGGCTCGCGTCGGACACCGCTGACACCCCGACGACGGCGTGTTCGGCAGCGCGCAAGGCGGCACCAAGGACCGCGCCCACTTTCCCGGCGCCGATGATTCCGACGCCAAGGCGTCCGGGTTTAGCCATGCTTCGGGCCTTCCTTGGTTTGGGTTTCGACAGGCTCAACCACCGGCGGGGTTTCGGGAGGCTCGACCACCGGTTGAGGGGCTTCGACGGCTTCAGCCAGTGGCGGGGCTACCTGCCGGAGCCACTGTTCCGTTGTTTGCCGCTTCCGTGCAAGCCGGGCACGCGCCGACTGTTGATCGAACAAGGCGAGGGCCTCGTCCACCCCTGCCTGGGCAAGCCGCGGCGTGACCGGCCCCGCGGTTGTATGCAGCACCAGGTCGGCGACGCCGAAACGCCTCGCCAGCGGCCCCTGCTGGAGGGCCATGGACTGGGTGCGCTGGTGCGGCACCACCACCAACTCCCGCCACCAGCGGCCGGAACGGAGAAGCAGCGCTGTGCCGGTGGCCGTGAAGCCGTTTCTGCGCCAGCCAAGCGGCGCAAGGAACCGGGCCCGCCGCGGAGTGGTGACGTAGCCGCCGTCGGAATCAAGGCCTGCCAGCCCGGCAGTGAACACGTCGGCAGGGTGGTCGGACCCGGGATCCGGAAGCACCAGGGCGAGCATGCTCATCACGTCGTCCAGCCGTCCCACAGGCAGCAGCGTGGTCCGCGAGGTGCCCTCCCCTGCGTTGTCAACCAGGCCGTAGCCGGCCACGTTGACCTGCATCCGGTACCAGCCGAACGGGCGCCACAGCGGCGGCTGCGTAATCTTGAGCGCCTGGATCCTGCCCGGCGGCAGCGTCTGCGCCTGTGTATCCAGCAGTCCGTACCGCAGCCGGATGCCGTCGGGCGAAATGGCTGCCGTGAAGTTGTAGCCCTTGTTGAACAGGCTCCAGTAGCTGGCAGCAAGGCCCAGCGCGGCCGGGATGAGGTAGAGGTAGAAGGCGCTGCTTTCCGTCAGGACCGAAAGAACCACGGACACCACGGCGCCCAGCGCCACGAAGAAGCTCTGCTCGCTGAGCAGCAGCGATCCGACAAGGCGCGACGGCGGCACGGCAAGGACCGGAAATTCCGGCGCCTCGGGCACGGCCTCACCGGGACTCCCGGTGCCGGCGGTGACGCCTGCGGCGCGGGCGAGGATGGTGGCCCGGAGTTGCCGGGCGTCCTCAATCTTGAGGTAGGCAAGGCGCACGGCCGATTCCCCGGCGTCGGCCACCTCGAACTTGAGTTCGGCGAGGCCGAAGATCCGGGCAAGGAGGGGCTGCACGATGTCGATGGCCTGCACCCGGTCCAGCCGGGCCTGCCGCTGCTGCCGGAACAGGAGCCCGGTGTTGACCCGGACGTAGCCGCCGGACACCTGGTACTTGGTGAAGTACCAGGTCAGGACGAAGCCCAGCACAGCGATCAGGAGCACTACCCCGCCGCCGGCCAGCAGGAACGGTGCACGGCCCGCCAGCTCGTCCTGGAACACCGGCCTGCCCTGCAACGAGCGCTCGAAGATGTCGCGGCCAAAGAAGAAAGCGATGGCTGCCAAAGCCACCCAGCCCCGCACAAAGGGCGACGCCGGGTGAACACGCAGCCATTCGCCGTCGGACGCTGTACTGCCAACTGCCGGAGCCGGGCCGGGGCCGGGGCCGGGAAAGGGACCGGTGCCGGAACGCGGACCCGCGCCCCGGAGAGGTTCCGGGCCGGGAAGAGGTTCCGTGCCGCGAACCGGCTGTCCTGCCGGCGCGCCTGGTTCCGGGAACCGCCCCTCAGCGGTCACAGCCCTGCCAGCCTGGCTTCGCCCCGGGCCGCCAGCTGTTCGCGAAGCCGGGCACCTTCAGCGGCGGGCAGGCCGGGAATTTTGGCGTTGGTGCCTGGCGAGGCCGTGTGGAGCTTGAGTGTGCACAGGCCGAGTCCGCGCTCCACCGGACCCACGCCGATGTCCACGTACTGCATGCGTCCGTAAGGGACAGCCATGGTGCGCTGGAAAAAGATCCCGCCCCGGATCAGGAGGTCATCGTCGCGTTCCGCGTAACCGATGGCGCGGACCTGGCGGGGAATCAGCACCAGCCGCCAGATGGCGGCCACCAGCATGACGGCGGGGGCAGCGACGGCCAGCCACAGCGGGGGCCACACCCACCAGCCCCGGAGGACGAAGACCAGCGGCAGGCAAAGGAGGAGCACCGTGACCAGGTTCCCCACGGCCCATTCGACGAGCCGGACGGTGACGTACTTGGGTGACACCCGCTGCCAGACGATCCCCGGCGGATCAATCGCCTCGGTATGCATATTCGCCTTCCCCCGTGGCTTCGCCGCGGACAACCCGTCCCGGCTTCCCGTCCACGCCCTTGGTGTCGCCATCCTCAGGCGGGATCCTGCAGAATCTTTCAACCACCAGGCCGACCACGATCATCACCAGTCCGCCGCCCGCCATGGCAAGCGCCAACCAGGTGATGCCTTGGTCGCTGCGGAGGCTCCAAATGCGCAGCTGATCCAGGAAGATGCCCACATGCCAGCCCAGCAGCACCGTGCCGGCATACGCGCAGGCCTGGGCCAGGACCAGGGTGCGCGCGGCGAGGAGGGGGTCGAGGACCGTCTTCTTCTTGCTGCTGTCCTTGAGGCTGTTGCGCCAGCGCAGGACCCGGATGCCCAGGATGAGCGTGATCACCACGATCACGCCCATGGTGGCCAGCGCTGTTGCCGGCAGGACGGGCGTTGCCATGCTGTACCTGCTGGTCACCACAGTGGCGGCCCAGCCCGCAACGGCCAGGATGATGCCGATCAGGAGGAGGCGCAGCGGGTTGATCGGTTTCACCGCTCCTCCACCGCCCCTGCCGTGGGCAGGCCGTCGAAGTCGCCAAAACCGTCGAAAGGTGCAAGATCGTCGATGTCTGCTGCCCGGGCCGCCAGGACACTGATGCGTTCACCTTCGAGGACCGCGGCAGGTTCGATCAGCGACCACGGGTACAGGACAAAGGCGCGGCTGGCAGCCCGGGGGTGGGGAAGGGTGAGCTGGGGATCGTCGCTGCGGACGTCGCCGTAGGTGATGATGTCGACGTCGAGCGTCCGCGGTCCCCAGCGCACCTCACGGACGCGGTGGTGCTTGTTTTCCACCGCCTGGCAGTGCGCCAGCAGTTCCAGCGGCGAAAGGCTGGTTTCCACCGTGATGACCATGTTCAGGAAATCGGGCTGGTTGGGCGGGCCGCCCACGGCCTTGGTCTGGACGATCGGCGACACGTCGAGGAGCCGCACTTCCGGCGGGTCCACCAGGTCCGCCACCGCTTCAGACAACGTGTCGTTCCGCGCCCCAAGGTTGCTGCCAAGGGCGAGGACGGCCTTGGCATAGACGGCGTTCACGCAGTGTCCCCTTCGACAGGCCTGTCCCGGTGGACCGTCTTCTCCCGGAGGACGGGCTTTTCCCGGTGGACGGTGACCGCCACGTCCCCGAAGGGAACCTCGATGGGGGCCTGCGGCTTGTGGACGGTGATGTCTACGGCCTGGAGCCGGAATTCGTCCAGCAGGCTCTCGGCGATCCGTACGGCCAGGGCCTCGATCAGGTTCAGGGGCTGCCCGGAAATCAATTCGGTAATACGCTGCGCCACCTCACCGTAATGGGCAGTATCGCGGACGTCGTCGGACTCCGCCGCTGCGGCGAAGTCCAGGTAAAGCACTGCGTCCACAACAAAGGGCTGCCCGTCGCGGCGTTCAAAATCAAAGACGCCGTGATGGCCTACGGCGGTCACACCGGTCAGCGTAATCCTGTCCATGGGTCCCCCGGCCCTTACGTGGTTGGAGACGCTGCCGCCATGCGGGCGGCAACCTTGACGGCGTCCAGGCTGGGGCCGACGTCGTGCACGCGGACCGCCCAGGCGCCGCGGTAGGCGCTGATGGCTGTGATCGCGGCGGTGGCGGCGTCGCGTTCCTCAGGCGAAGCGGACTTGCCGGCGACGGTGAGCAGCGTGCCCAGGAACCGCTTGCGGGAAGCGCCCACCAGGACCTTGTGGCCCAGGCTGTCCAGCTGGTCCAGGTTCTGCAAGAGCTCCCAGTTATGGGCGTCGTTCTTGGCAAAGCCCAGGCCCGGGTCGATGATGATCTGTTCCGGGCCGACGCCCGCGGCGTACAGCTTGTCCCGCACCCCGGCGAGCTCGGTCACAACCTCACCGGCCACGTCCGTGTATTCCGCCAGCGAGTTCATGGTGCGGGCATCGCCGCGGCGGTGGGTGAGGATGTAGGGGACCCTGGACACGGCCACGAGCTCAGCCATCTCGGGCTCGATGCTGAGGCCCGAGATGTCGTTGATGATGGCGGCGCCGGCCTTGATGGCAGCAGCCGCCGTGGAGGCGTGGGTGGTATCGATGCTCACCAGCGCCCCGGCCTTCACCAGGGACTCAATGACCGGGAGGACACGGCGCTGTTCCTCCTCCGGACTGACGTCCTCGGCGCCGGGCCGGGTGGATTCGCCGCCGACGTCGATGATGTCCGCGCCGGCATAGAACATCCTCAGGCCGGCGGCAATGGCAGTGTCCGTGCTGGCGTGCTTGCCGCCGTCGCTGAAGGAGTCCGGGGTGACGTTCAGGATTCCCATGACCAGGGTGCGGCCGGTGGGCAGGTCTTCGAAGCGCGCCGCCGGGCGCGGTTTGCGCAGGATGGGCAGCGGCGAGGTTGCGGGCCCGGTTCCCGGGGCTGCAGCTAGTGAGTCCATGGTCTGTGTGGTTACCTTCCGAGGATGAGGCTCATGGCTTCGGCACGGGTTGCCGGGTCATGAAGCTGCCCGCGGACCGCACTGGTGACGGTCTTCGCTCCGGGCTTGCGGATACCGCGCATTGACATGCACATGTGCTCGCATTCAACAACAACGATGGCGCCACGGGGGTTGAGGTGGCGGACCAGCGCTTCGACTATCTCAGTGGTGAGCCGCTCCTGCACCTGGGGGCGGCGGGCGTAGATATCCACCAGCCGGGCCAGCTTGCTCAGCCCGGTGACTTTTCCGTCATGCGAGGGGATGTACCCCACGTGGGCCGTCCCGTGGAACGGCACCAGGTGGTGCTCGCACGTGGAATAGAAGGGGATGTCCTTGACCAGGACCAGTTCCTCATGCTCGAGGTCGAAGGTGGTGGACAGGACGTCCGCCGGATCATGGTGCAGCCCGGCAAACATCTCGGCATAGGCTTTGGCCACCCGCTTGGGGGTGTCAACCAGGCCGCCGCGGTCCGGGTCCTCGCCGATGGCCAGGAGGATCTCGCGGACGGCCGCTTCGATTCTTGGCCGGTCCACTTTATGGTGCTTTGCATGGGAGGAACCGTCCTCCGCCAAGGATCCGGCGGAGGCGGGAACGTCGTCGTCGATGGAAGTCACGAAGAAAGCTTAGCCGCGAAGGGTGTCAGGCCCCGATTCCGGGACGCCTCCCTGAAACGGAGCGTCTTCCGGAACGCCCTGCGGGTGCGGCGGCTGGGCGTCCAGCGGCTCGTCGAGGCGCGCCCTGGTGGCCTCCTCCTGCGCTTCGCGCTCTGCCCGTTCGCGGGGCGTCTCCACCGGGCCCGCCATCTGCACGGGGCGGGTTTCCTTGGACAGCCACACTTCGCGGAAGTCGCGCTTGCGGACGTCGCGGAAGATGTCGGCGATCTCGGCCTGGTTCAGGGTTTCGCGCTCGAGCAGCTCAAGGGCAAGGCGGTCCAGGACGTCGCGGTTCTCGGTGAGGATGGCGTAGGCCTCGTCATGGGCCTGGTCGATCAGGCGGCGCACTTCCTCATCCACCACGTACGCGATCTGGTCCGAGTAATTGCGCTCGTGGCCTGCGTCGCGGCCCAGGAACGGCTCGCCGCCGCCCTGTCCCAGCCGGACAGCGCCCACGCGCTCACTCATGCCGTATTCGGTGACCATCTTGCGTGCGGTGCCGGTGGCCTTTTCGATGTCATTCGAGGCGCCGGTGGAGGGATCGTGGAACACAATCTCTTCGGCCACGCGACCACCCATGGCGTACGCCATCTGGTCCAGGAGCTCATTGCGGGTCACGGAGTACTTGTCGTTCTCCGGCACCACCATGGTGTAGCCCAGGGCGCGGCCGCGGGGAAGGATGGTGATCTTGGTGACCGGCGCGGAGTTCCGCAGGGCGGCCGCCACCAGGGCGTGGCCGCCCTCGTGGTACGCGGTGATCTTGCGTTCGTGTTCCTTCATGACCCGGCTGCGCTTCTGCGGGCCGGCCATGACGCGGTCAATGGCCTCGTCCAGGGCGCGGTCATCAATCAGGTTGGCGTTGGAGCGTGCGGTGAGCAGCGCGGCCTCGTTGAGCACGTTGGCCAAATCCGCGCCGGTGTAGCCGGGGGTCTTCTTTGCCACGGCCTTGAGGTCCACGCCGGGAGCCATCGGCTTGCCCTTGGCGTGCACCTGCAGGATCTGGTCGCGGCCGATCAGGTCCGGTGCCTCGACGCCAATCTGGCGGTCAAAGCGGCCCGGGCGAAGCAGAGCGGGGTCCAGCACGTCCGGCCGGTTGGTTGCCGCAATCAGGATGACGTTGGTCTTGACGTCGAAGCCGTCCATTTCAACCAGCAGCTGGTTGAGGGTCTGCTCGCGTTCATCGTTGCCGCCACCGATGCCGGCGCCGCGGTGGCGGCCGACGGCGTCGATTTCGTCCACGAAGATGATGGCCGGGGAGTTTGCCTTGGCTTGTTCGAACAGGTCGCGGACGCGGGAGGCACCCACACCGACGAACATCTCCACGAAGTCCGAACCGGAGATGGAGAAGAACGGGACGCCCGCTTCACCTGCAACGGCACGGGCAAGGAGGGTCTTACCGGTACCCGGAGGGCCGTACAGCAGTACACCCTTGGGGATCTTGGCGCCTACGGCCTGGAACTTGGTGGGTTCCTGCAGGAATTCCTTAATTTCCTGCAGTTCCTCCACGGCCTCGTCCGAGCCGGCGACGTCGGCGAAGGTCACCTGAGGCATGTCCTTGCTGACCATCTTGGCCTTGGACTTGCCAAACTGCATGATCTTTGAGCCGCCGCCCTGCATGCGGGTCATCAGGAACCAGAAGAGGGCGCCGAGCAGGATGACGGGAATCAGGAGGGACAGCAGGCCGGAGAACCAGTTGCTTTCGATTGGCTGGTCCGTGTACCCCTGCGTCGGGTTGGAGTCGGTGACAGCCTTGACCACGTCCTGCGCGCGGGCGTCCACGAAGAAGAACTGCACACTCTTGCCCTTGTCCTGGCCGTCCAGGTTCAGGTTTTCCTTCAGGGTGAGGTCAACGCGATTCTCGCCATCGAAGATCTTCGCCTGCTCCACCTGGTTGTCGGCCAGCAGTTCAAGGCCCTTGTCGGTGTCGATCCGTGCCGCACCGCCGGGAGCCAGCGTTGCAAAAGCCACAAGGAGCAGACCGACCACAACGACGATCCAGATGCCCGGGCCTTTGAAAAAGTTCTTAGCTTTCATCTGTTCGGGGGCTGGCCCCGTCCCTTCTGGTAGTGCTTCACGGCGAGTAGTTGCGCGCGTGATGGTGCTGCGTCAATTTCTAGCTATACACCGTCCGGAGTAGATCACGCATGGTGAAAAGCAAAAGTTCCCTGTGGGCGTAGCCAGCCCAGGTACCCACGTTCCGGCCGGAGTAAGCGCCGCGGGCCGGAGTCAGACGTGCTGGTCCAGGTAAACGGGGTTGCCGTCCGGGTCGATCACGATGCAGCTGGCGGGTCCGGCCGTTGCCGCATCAGCCTCCGTGGCGAACGGCACGCCCTGCGCCTTGAGTTGTTTCTGCAGCTCACGGACGTCGGTGAACGAGTCCAGGGGCTCGGCGTCCTGGTTCCAGCCGGGGTTGAAGATCAGCACGTTCTTCTCGA
The DNA here is from genome assembly GCF_005796205.1 of Pseudarthrobacter sp. NamE2. Classification (GTDB taxonomy): domain Bacteria; phylum Actinomycetota; class Actinomycetes; order Actinomycetales; family Micrococcaceae; genus Arthrobacter. The sequence goes on from NZ_VAHN01000016.1 coordinate 10,830, forward strand.
GCATGTCCTTGAACAGCCCGACGTTCGCGTCCCCGTTTTTCATGATCACCCAGTTTTGGGCGGGGTCCCCTGCGTACTGCGTGAACCCGAGCTTTCCGTAAAACTCCATGGACGCTGCAAGGTCCTGCACGGCGAGGCCTACGGAGAATGCGCCGAGCTGCATTGGGGGCTACTCGTAGACGTGCGGGGCCAGGGTGCCCACGAAGTCGAGGTTGCGGTACTTTTCGGCGTAGTCCAGGCCGTAGCCCACCACGAACTCGTTGGGGATGTCGAAGCCCACGTACTTGACGTCGATCTCTACCTTGGCGGCAGTGGGTTTGCGGAACGCGGTGCAGATTTCCACCGACGCGGTGCCGCGGGATTCCAGGTTGGTCTTGAGCCAGGACAGCGTCAGGCCGGAATCGATGATGTCCTCGACGATCAGCACATCCTTGCCCATGAGGTCGGTGTCGAGGTCCTTGAGGATGCGTACCACGCCGGAGGACTGGGTGCCCGATCCGTACGAGGACACCGCCATCCAGTCCATGGAGATGTGGCTGTGCAGTGCACGCGCGAGGTCCGCCATGACCATCACGGCACCCTTGAGGACGCCCACAATGAGGATTTCGCGGCCCTCGTAGTCCCTGTCGATTTCCGCAGCGAGTTCGGTAATCCGCTGTTGAATCTGTTCCTTGGTGTAGAGAACGTGCTTGAGGTCTGCCTGGACGTCGTTTGAATCCACCAATGGCTCCTGTGTAATTACGTGGTGCGACTATTTTGCGGGCTTTTTTGAAGGCCGGAACACTAGCTTCCCACAGCGCGGCCCTCCGCGGGGAACGGAATCCAGGCTGTCCGGGGTTCCCGGAGCCAAGGGGCCTTCCGCGCCTTCAAGCTGGGCGAGCGACAGCCGGTACACGCTCACCCCGCCGGGCAGTTCCACCGGCCCCGCCGACCCCTGCCGGCGCAGCAGCGCTTCCGCGGCCAGAAGGCGCTGGTAGCTTGGCTGCTGGCCTCCGACGGCGGCCGCTGCCTTGGCGATCACGCGGAACCTGATGGCGGGGGCGAGGGTGCGCAACGCTTCCTCGGGAAGCGCCGCCCCGCGTCCGTCCCGCTCAACCAGAGACGCATAGGTGCTTTCGGCGACATCCTCGAGGTAGTCGGCGTCCAGCTGCAGGATGGACGCCGTGCGGGCGAGCGACTCGGCCACACCGGGGCCCAGTTTTTCCTCCAGGTGCGGCAGGACCTCCACCCGGGTGCGCGAGCGGGCGAATGCCGGATCGCTGTTGGTGGGGTCGTGCCAGGGCTCCAGCTCCTCCACGGCGCAGATTTCTTCCGTGTCAGCCCTGCGGAGCTCCAGGAATGGCCGCAGCAGGATGCCGCGGGCCGGGCGCATCCCCGCCAGTGAACGGGTTCCTGAGCCGCGGGCCAGGCCGAGCAGGACCTGTTCGGCCTGGTCATCCAGTGTGTGTCCCAGCAGGATGGCGTCCGCGCCCTGACTGGCCGCGGCTGCTTCGAGGGCCTGGTGCCGGGCTTCCCGGGCTGCCGCTTCCGGCCCCATGCCGGCGCCTGCCACTTTCACGGTCCGGACTTCCACGGGCTCGAGCCCCAGTTCCTTGAGCACCTCCGCGGTGTCCGCGGCGATGCGGCCGGAGCCCGGCTGCAGTTGATGGTCAACCACCACGGCGCCAACTGTGACGGGATGGCCGTCAACATGGCCACGCCGGGCAAAGTAGGCAGCGACGGCGGCGAGCGCCAGGGAGTCCGGCCCGCCGCTGCAGGCAACCAGGACATGCCGCGGATAACCTGCCCGGGCCAGGGCGTCCGCGAGCATTTTGCGCGCGGCGCCGACGACGGGCGCCAGCCTGCCGGGCCGTCGTCGTCCGCTGCGCATCCCGGACGTATTGTCCGGTTCCTCCGGCGAGGGGACGCCGGAGACAGGGACGTGCGGCAACTACAGCCCCATCCGCTCAAGCCACAGCTTGGCGTCGTGGATTTCGGGTTCTGTAGGCAGGTGGTCGGCCGACTCCCAGACCCGGTTAAAGCCGTCCATCCCGGCCACGTCCACCACGGCGCGGACAAACCGGGCACCGTCGGAGTACTGGCGCATCTTGGCGTCGAGGCCAAGGAGGTTGCGGATGAACTTTTCGATCACGCCGCGGTCCTTGCCACGGTCGTTGAAGCGTTGCCGGATGGTCTTTACGGACGGGACAATGCTGGCGTCGACGGCGTCCATCACCACGTTCGCGTGGCCCTCGAGCAGGCTCATCACCGCGGTGAGGTGCGAGATGGCTGCCTTTTCCTCCGGATCCTGCAGCAGGTCCAGGATGGCGCCGCGGCCCGGCGTGTTGCCTGGGGCGGTGCGGTCCTTGAGCGAGCGGGCGGCAGCCGTGGCCCGTTCCATCAGCGAATCGACGTTGCCCAGCAGGTGGACGCTGAGTTCATCGATCTGCTGCAGCATGTGGTGGCGCAGCCAGGGCGCGGCGGCGAACTGCACCCGGTGGGTCTGCTCGTGCAGGCACACCCACAGCCTGAAATCCTCCGGGGTGACGTTCAGCTCGCGTTCGACGGACACGATGTTCGGCGCCACCAGCAGGAGCCTGCCCGCTGCCGGGGCATTGGAGCCTTCCGCCAGTGCGGCGAACGGATCGTACTGGCCCAGGACCTTGCTGGACAGGAACGCGAGGACGGCGCCCAGCTGGCTGCCGGTGATGGCGCCGCTGACGCTTGCTGCGGCGGGGCTCAGGGAGCCGCGGCGGTTCTCGAGCATTTTCTGCATGGCGGGCTTGAGCATCACGGCAAAGCTCTGGGTGTTGGCCTTAGCCCAGGATGACCGGTCAACCACCAGCACCGTGGAGTCACGGAGGTCCCTGGCTGCTTCGAGCCCCGTGATCTCGTGGACGTGCGGCACGGAAGCGTCCGCGAGCCGGCGGAGGCTGTCAACGGCTTCACCGATGGCGGCCGGCTCGAGGACCGGTCCGGCGGGAGCCAGCCGGGCCGCAGCCGAGGCGGCAAGGTCCCAGTTGATCAGGGACTGGGCAGTGGCGGACTGGGCTGCAGCGGACTCCATAGCACCCATCAGAACACAGCAGCCCGGGGATCGTCCTTAAGTTCGCTGACCGGCGAACCAGCGGGCGCGTGCTGCCCGCCGGTACTCCTGGCCGGTAGTCCTAGCGGCAGCCGCAGCCGGCGAGGGCCGTCGCTGCCCGGTCCAGAGCCGTCCGGTTGCCGGCCGCGCCCGGGGTGAGCCCGTTGCCGATGAACGAGAACACCAGCAGCCTGCCGTCCGCGTCCACCACGTATCCGCTCAGGGCCAGCACCGTGTTCAGCGTTCCCGTCTTGGCCCGCACCAGCCCGGCACCTGCCGCCGTGGACTCGTCCCCGTACCGCGCGTCCAGGGTGCCGGTCAGGCCGGCCACCGGGAACCCGTCCAACGCCTTGCGGAGCGCAGGGTCGGGTCCTGACGTGATGGCCCGCATCACCTCCACGAACTGGCTCGCGGAGACCTGGTTGCCCATGGCCAGGCCGCAGACATCAACAACGGTCATGGGGTCTGCCGGGATGCCAGCTTCCTTGAGCTGGTCGCGCACGGTTGCAGTGGCGCCGTCATTGCTGCCCGGCCCGCCTGCCGCCACGGCAGCCATCCGGCCAAGCGCTTCCGCCAGGTAGTTGTCCGAGACCTGCAGCATCAGGTTCACCTGTTCGGCCACCGTAGCCGATTCCACCTCCGCCAGGACTGCCTGGTGCGCGTAGTCTTCCGCCCGCGCCGACCCTGGTGCGCGTTCGATGCCGGCCACAACGGTGAGTCCCGCGGCCGCACCGGCCGTCCGGAGCCGGGCGGCGAATTCCTCCGCCGCCGTCATTGCCGCATCCTGCGGGCGCGGCCCAGTGGCGACGGCGGGGTTGAAGCGTGCCGAATTCATTGCGAGCGGGAACAGCGGCGCCACCTCGCCGGCGGCAACGTCGCCTTCCTGCCAGGCCGGGTTGAGGGGCGGCCCGGAGAAGAGTGAGTCATCTAGCAGCACCTTGAGTTCCCCGGTGGCGCCGCTTGCCTGCAGTGCCTCGACTGTCCGGGATGCCAGGGTGGCCAGTCCGGCCTGGCCCATCACCTGGCCGTCCGCGGACTCGCCGGCTCCCAGCAGGACGTCCCCGCCACCTACCAGGACCACCTGCCCGGGGGCCGGTCCCGCTGCGACCCGGGTGCGGAAGCGGTGGTCAGGGCCGAGTGAGCGCAAGGCAGCGACGGCGGTCAGCAGTTTGAGGTTCGACGCCGGAACGCGGCCTTCCGCGCCGCCCCGGTCGTAGAGGACCTGGCCCGTGAGCGCATCCTGGACCATGCCGGTGAACGTACCGCCGCCGTCGGCCTTCAACACCGGGTCCACTTGTGCGGTGACCGATTCCCGGGACGGAACCACCGCGGAGGGGTCCAAGGCACTAAGCCCTTGCCGCCCGGAGAGCGAAGCCGGTGCCTGCTGCCATGCGGGAACCGGCGGCGCCTGGGACGGTGGTTCGGGCCCGATGAAGCCGGGGGCAACGAGCAGAGCCGCAGGGAGCAGGAGGACAACCAGGAGGGCGGTCAGCAGGGCATGCGGCCAGGTCCGGTGCAACCCTGCCTGACCAGTGGCTACAGCCCGGCGGAGTCGGTGGGGCAACGGGTCCGTGCCGATTGTTTTGGTCATGCTGGTGCTGGTCCTCAAGTCCTGAAATATCCCCACAAGTTCCTGATTCCAGGGCCTCTCGCTATATTCTCAATAGTAGTCGGCGGCACGGACACTCCTTTGTGTGGGGCCCGTCATGTGTGCCGCGCACCCCCTGCAATTGCCGAGGAGCATTCCATGAAGCACGACGTGACCATCGAGATTCCCAAGGGATCGCGCGTCAAGTACGAAGTTGACCACGAGACCGGCCGCGTCCGCCTGGACCGCGTCCTCTTCACCGCCATGCAGTACCCCACCCACTACGGGTACTTCGAAAACACCCTGGGCGAGGACGGCGACCCGCTGGACGCACTGGTGCTCCTGCAGGACTTCGACCTGCACCCCGGCGTCATCGTCGAGTCCCGCCCCATCGGCGTCTTCAACATGACCGATGACGGCGGCGGGGACGCAAAGGTCCTCTGCGTGCCGGCCGATCCCCGCTTCGACCACATCCAGGAAGTCAGCGACGTCAATGACTTCCTGATTAAGGAAATCGAGCACTTCTTCACCCGCTACAAGGACCTCGAGCCTGGCAAGTGGGTCAAGGCCGAGGGCTGGGCGGACCGTGCCGCCGCCGAAGCCGAACTGGAAGCGTCCATCAAGCGCTACGTGCCCACCGGCCACTGACTCCCCACTCCCCCATCTCTGACGACGGCGGGTGGCCGGCTTCCGAAAGCCGGCCACCCGCCGTCGTGGCTTGAGCAGATGCAGCCCTTTGGATAGCCGTCCACCATGATTTCCTGGCGCCGGATGCAGGCGTTGTGGCCAGCGTCCCCGACAATCAGGAGTTTGGCGCCCGGCACGGTGCCGGCCTCGTGTTCGGCGCCGCGGCGGACGCCCGGCGATAGTGACAGAGTTTTTGTCCAGATATGCAGACTTAAGTGGCCGGAGGTCTGCATATCTGGACAAAAACTCCGGGGTGGGAGACTAGCGCAGCTGCCAGTTCCGGATGTCGTCAGGGTCCTCGCCCTGCGTCCGCGTATGTTCAAAGGCCCGCATCCGCCGGTCCTGCAGGTCCTGGCGCAGGAGGGCGTGCTTTTCCGCCAGCCCTGGCACGCGGTCGATGGCGTCGATCGCCAGCTGGAACCTGTCGATGCCATTGAGCATGGCCATGTCGAACGGCGTGGTGGTGGTGCCCTCCTCCTTGTAGCCGCGCACGTGCAGGCCGTCCTGGTTGGTGCGCCGGTAGGCAAGCCGGTGAATCAGCGACGGGTAGCCGTGGTAGGCGAAGATGATCGGCTTGTCCTGGGTGAAAATCCCGTCGAAGTCGCGTGCGGGGAGCCCATGCGGGTGCTCGCTTTCGTCCTGCAGCCGCATCAGGTCCACCACGTTGACCACCCGGACTTTCAGCCCCGGCGCGCCTTCCCGCAGCAGTTCCGCCGCAGCCACGGTTTCCACCGTGGGGACGTCGCCGGCGCAGGCAAGCACGACGTCGGGCTCCTCACCGGGGACCTCCGATCCGGCAAAGTTCCAGATGCCCAACCCGCGGCGGCAGTGGTTCGCTGCGTCGGCCGGGCCCAGCCAGGTGGGCGAGGGCTGCTTGCCGCTGACCACGATGTTGACGTAGTCAGTGGATTCCAGGCAGTGCTCCATGACGGACAGCAGGGTGTTCGCATCCGGCGGCAGGTACACCCGGATGACCTCCGCCTTTTTGTTCACCGCATGGTCGATGAAGCCGGGATCCTGGTGCGAGAACCCGTTATGGTCCTGCTGCCACACGTGCGAGGACAGAATGTAGTTCAGCGACGCAACGGGCTGGCGCCAAGGAAGCTTGCGGTGCACCTTGAGCCACTTCGCGTGCTGGTTGAACATGGAATCGACAATGTGGATGAACGCCTCGTAGCAGCTGACCACGCCGTGCCGCCCGGTCAGCAGGTACCCCTCCAGCCAGCCCTGGCACAGGTGCTCGCTGAGCACCTCCATCACCCGGCCGGACCGCGCGAGGTGCTCGTCGGCGTCGTCAATCCGGTACTGCCACACCTTGTCCGTGACCTCGTAGACGTTCTGCAGCCGGTTGGACGCGGTCTCATCGGGGCCGAAGAGCCGGAAGTTCTCCATGTTCAGCGCGACCACGTCCCGCATCCACGAGCCGAGCGTGGTCATGGGGCTGACACGCTCGGTCCCAGGGTTGGAAACCTCGACGGCGTGGTCCCGGTAGGCGGGCAGCTTCAGGGCCCGCCGCAGCACGCCGCCGTTGGCGTGCGGGGTGGCGCTCATCCGGAAGTCCCCAGTTGGGGCGACTTCGGCGACGTCGGGCCTGAGCCGGCCGTCACCGTCGAACAGTTCCTCCGGACGGTAGGACCGCAGCCATTCCTCCAGCTGCCTCAGGTGCTCCCCGTTGGTGCGGACCCCGGGCAGCGGGACCTGGTGGCTGCGCCAGGTCCCCTCCACCTGCAGGCCGTCCACGGTACGGGGGCCGGTCCAGCCCTTCGGTGAGCGCAGCACGATCATCGGCCAGAGCGGCGCGTCCCGTTCCCCCTCAGTGGTCCCGGCGGGCGCCCGGTGCCCGTCCTGGATGGCGCGGATGTCCGCCAGGCAGCGGTCCAGCGCCTCGGCGAAGTCCCGGTGCGCCTTTTCCGTAGCGTCCGGATCGTCAACGGTGACGAAGTAGGGCTCGTGGCCGTAGCCGCGCAGCAGTTGCTCCAGCTGAGCCTCGGGCATGCGTGCCAGGACGGTCGGGTTGGCGATCTTGTAGCCGTTCAGATGCAGGATGGGCAGCACGGCGCCGTCGGTGGCCGGGTCCAGGAAGTTGTGGGAGTGCCAGCTTGCGGCCAGCGGCCCGGTTTCCGCCTCGCCGTCACCGATTACGACGGCGGTCACCAGCTGCGGGTTGTCGAACACCGAGCCGTAGGCGTGGGCCAGTGAGTACCCGAGTTCCCCGCCCTCGTTGATGGAGCCGGGGCTTTCCGGCGCGGCGTGGCTGGGAATGCCGCCGGGGTAGGAGAACTGGCGGAAAAGCTCGGCCATCCCGTCGGCATCGTTCCCCACGTGGGCGTAAATTTCCGAGTAGGTGCCTTCCAGCCAAGCGTTGGCGACGACGGCGGGACCGCCATGGCCGGGTCCTGCAACAAAGAGCATCTCGGCGGAGTCGCGGCGGATGACGCGGTTCAGGTGGGCGTAGACGAAGTTCAACCCGGGGGTTGTTCCCCAGTGGCCCAGCAGCCGGGATTTGGTGTGCTCCGGCTGAAGCGGCTCACGCAGAAGCGGGTTGGAGCGGAGGTAGATCTGGCCCACTGAGAGGTAGTTGGCGGCCCGCCACCAGCGGTCCACAAGGTCGAGTTCCTCCTGCGGTGTCCCTTCCTGCGCTGTTTCTTCCTGCCCAATGCTGCCGGCCATAACCATCCTCACGTCGGGGACGCCGCCTCTTGGCGGCCGTCCCTCCATCGCAACAGATAGGCCGGGCGCAGGCAACCACCGGGACAGTCCACTTCACGGAAATGTGTGCTGGCCAGCCGTAACATCCCGGTTCCGGGTTTCCTACTTCCGGGTAGTGTGTACCCAGAATGTTCACGCTGACCATCAACCAGACGGACAGCCGGCGCGACGGTGACCGGGTTCCGCAGCTGCTCAAGGACCTGCGGCACATTCCCGCGCGCCTGGACTTCGACCGCTCCGTCGAGGATGAAGTGCAGGGGATCGTGGACGTTCCGCACCAGGCCGTGGACGCGGCACTGATCGCGCTCCGCAGCGGCTACTGGTACGTGGGAATTGGCGTTGGCCCGGTGAACGAGCCGCTGCCCAACCAGATCAAGGACGCCTCCGGACATGGGCTTGTGTATGCGCGGCGGGCCGTGGACCGGCTCCGCAGCAGCAAGGACAGGGTGCCCGTGGCCGTTGAAGGTCCGCTTGCGGACGTGGCCCAGGAGGCCGAGGCGGTACTCAGGCTTCTCGGCCACATTGTCCGCGACCGCTCCGGCGCGGAGTGGCGCGTCCTCGACCTGCTGACCCCCGGGGTGCGCGGGCAGCAGAAGGCCGTGGCCCAGGAGATCGGAATCACCACGCAGGCCGTCAGCAAGGCAGTAGCCCGGGCGCAGTGGAACGAGGAACATGCCGCGCGGCCAGCGGCGGCCCGGCTGCTGGCGCTGGTCCTCGAGGCGCGCTGACCGGCTAAGCCGTCGACCGCCGTCGGGCGTTCAATAGCTTAGAAATTCTTAGCTGCTGGTCGCCGCCAGGACCGGTTCGCCGTTGAAGTACTCCAGCTGCCACCCGTCGATCGCGTGGTGGTGTGCGAGGTTGAGGACGGCGTTGTTCACGCTGGTGAGCGTCTCGCCGATGGCCCGGCTGAGGCTGACGCGGAGCAGCGTGCCATGCGTCACCACCAGGAGCCGCTGGCCGGAAAACTCCTCGGCGAGCGCCTCCAAAGCGGCAAGCCCGCGGAGTGCTGCCTCGTCCTCGCTCTCAGCGCCCTTGAACCCGCCAGGTTCGCGCAGTGCATCCAGCTCCGGGCCCGCCTGCATGCCTTCGGCGGGGCCGAAGCTCCGCTCGGTAAGTTCCGGTACCCGCCGGGATACGGTAAGCCCGAGGCCTTCGGCAATGATGTCCGCCGTTTCAGCTGCGCGGCTAAGCGGCGAGGAGACGATCGCGTCCCACTGGTACGGGGCAAGGACGGTGACGGCGTCACGCGCCTGGCCGCGGCCGACGTCGTTCAGCGGAATGTCAGTGGATCCCTGCAGCCGGCGCTCGGCGTTCCAGTCGGTCTGGCCATGGCGGACGAGGGCGAACGTCGTAAGGGTCATGGCTTCTATTCTGCCTTGACTGCGGGCGGAGTCCGGACCGGAGCCGCTTTCCTGGGTCAACTTGCCGCGGCCGCCAGATACAGCAACGCGCCGCCGGCTGGGCCGGGAGCATGCGGCGTGGGCTTAGAGGAGGCTGCGCAGCACATGGGCAGCGCCATCGTCGCACACTGAATGGGTGACTTCGTCGGCGGCGGCAACGACTTCCTCCGGTGCCTGGCCCATGGCCACGCCGCGGCCTGCCCAGCCCAGCATCTCGATGTCATTGCGGCCGTCGCCGATGGCCACGGTGAGGTCGGGGTCGATGCCCAGCTGGAGGCGCAGGTTCTCCAGGGCGCTGGCCTTGGTTACTCCGGCGGCGGCGATATCCAGCCATGCCGTCCAACCCACCGAGTACGTCACCCCGGCGAGGCCCACGTGTTCGATTGCCTCGTTGAATTCTTCCGGGGTGTTCTCGGCGCTGAACACCACCACGCGGACCGCCGTGGACTCAAGCATGGTGTTGAAATCAACACCCACGGCTTCGACACCGAAGCTCGCGTCCTGGAAGCGTTCGGTGGAGAGGAAGTTGCCGTCGGCGTCCTCCAGCGCGTACTTGGCGGAGGGAAGGCGTTCGCGGAGTGCGCGAAGGGCGGGCGCGGGATCGAAGGTGGCCTTGTGCATCACCTCGTAGCCGTTGTCCAGGTCCGGATGCAGGCGCAGGGTCACACCCCCGTTGCAGCAGACCGCGTAGCCGCGCTCGATGCCGATCTTTTCGATAATGGGGAGGGTTGCGTTGAGGGAACGGCCGGTGGCAATCATCACCTCGTGCCCGGCGGCGACCACAGCCTGCGCGGCTTCCCGGACGTTAGGGGACATGTGGCCATCGTGGTCCACCAGGGTGCCGTCCACGTCCAGGGCAATCATCAGTTGCTGGCCGTTGTTGTTGTGGTTGTCTCGCCGGTCATCGTTGCCGGCGACTGAGGTTTCAATCAGCGTTGTCATCCACACAGTGAACCAGACGTAACTGGCCTTCGCTAGGACACGCGCCACATATTTATTGAACGCTGCGTTAATACTCGGATCGTGCCCACACCTGGCTTGTCCGGGGACCAGGGCCATGAAGGCCCGGACCCGCGGACAAGCAGGCGGGCAGGAAGGCTACAGAACCGGCAGGACCTCAAGGCCGCCCAGGTACTTCTGCAGCGCCTTGGGTACGTTTACGGACCCGTCGGCGTTCTGGTGGTGCTCCAGCAGGGCAACGATCCAGCGGGTGGTGGCCAGGGTGCCGTTCAGGGTGGCCACGGACCGGGTGCCCTTGGCTGCGCCTTCTGCGTTTACCACGCGCTCACGGATGTTCAGGCGGCGGGCCTGGAAGGTGGTGCAGTTCGAGGTGGAGGTCAGTTCACGGTAGGCGCCCTGGGTGGGAACCCATGCCTCACAGTCGAACTTCCGGGCAGCGGAGGTGCCCAGATCCCCGGCAGCGGTGTCAATGACACGGTAGGGCAGCTCACACTTGGCCAGCATCTCCTCTTCCCACGCCAGCAGCCGCTGGTGCTCCGCGGCGGCCTCCTCAACGGTGGTGTAGATGAACATTTCCACCTTGTTGAACTGGTGCACGCGGATGATGCCGCGGGTGTCCTTGCCGTGCGATCCGGCCTCGCGGCGGTAGCAGGAGCTCTGGCCGGCGTAGCGGATGGGGCCGGCGGAGAAGTCGAGGATCTCGTCGGCGTGGTAGCCGGCCAGGGAAACCTCCGAGGTGCCCACAAGGTAAAGGTCGTCCTCCGCGAGGCGGTAGATCTCGGCGTCGTGCTTGACGTCGAAGCCTGTGCCCTGCATGGTCTCGGGACGCACCAAAGTGGGCGTGATCATCGGGATGAAGCCGGCCTCGATGGCCTGGTCCATGGCCATCTGCAGCAGCGCCATCTCCAGCCTGGCACCTGCGCCCCGGAGGAAGTAGAAGCGCGCGCCGGAGACCTTGGCGCCGCGTTCCATGTCGATCGCGCCGATCAACTCGCCGATCTCCAGGTGGTCGCGGGGCTCGAAGTCGGAAAATTCGCGCGGCGTGCCGACGGTCTTGACCACAACATAGTCGTCCTCGCCGCCTTCGGGAACGCCCTCCTCGATGAGGTTGGGGATGGTCCGCAGCAGTTCTTCCTGCTTGGTCTGCGCGGCATCGGCCTCGGCGGAAGCGGCCTTCACCAAGTTGGCAAGTTCCTTGACCTCTGCAAGCAGGGCCTGCTTCTCCTCGCCCTTGGCCTGCGCCACTTTCTTGCCGAACGCGTTCTGCTCCGCGCGCAGGTTCTCGAAACGGATCAGTGCAGCGCGGCGTGCGGAATCGGCAGAGATGATCGCGTCCACCACTGATTCGTCCGCGCCGCGGGCGCGCTGGCTGACACGGTACTTGTCCGGGTTTTCGCTGAGGTCTTTTACGTCGATCACCAGACAAGGGTATCCAAAACACGGCACGACGGCGGGCGACGCGGGTGCGCCGGGATGGCGCGGCTTCCGCCGGGCTACTGTGGAAGCACCATGAGCGACTGGATTCTCTACGTGCTGATCGGGGTGGCGCTTGCCTTCGCCATCTCCAGCTGGTGGGGCGTGCGCAAGCTCAAGGACCTGCATATGCGTAGTGCGGTGGCCGAAGATGCCCACGATTCCGGGCTCGCCGAGCAGCGCGTGGCAGTCATCCTGAATCCCGTAAAGGCACGCGCCCAGGAGGCGAAAGAGACCATCCAGCGCGCCTGCCTGGCCGCAGGCTGGGACGCACCGGCATTCTTCGAAACCACACTCGAGGATCCCGGCTTCTCCCAGATGCAGGCTGCTTTGGCAACCAAGCCCGATGTCGTCCTGGTGGGCGGCGGCGACGGTACCGTCCGGGTGGCGGCGGAGTCCCTCGCGCACACCGGAGTGGCGATGGGCCTTATCCCGCTCGGAACAGGCAACCTGCTGGCCCGGAACGTGGAGCTGGACGTCAACGATCTCCACGGCAATGTCCAGACGGCGCTGTTCGGACGGCAGCGCTTCATCGACACGGCCCGTATGGGGATCCACAATTCGCGGACCGGGCATTCATCGGAGCACGTATTCCTGGTGATTGCGGGAATCGGTATGGATGCCGAGGTGCTGGCGGACACCAACGCCGGCCTGAAAAAGGCCGTGGGCTGGCTCGCCTACACGGAAGCCGGGATGCGGCACCTGCCCGGCCGGCGCAAGAAGATCTCCATCTCGCTGGATGGCAGCCCGGAGCAGGTGAGGAACATCCGCAGCGTGCTTTTCGCCAACTGCGGCCTGGTTCCCGGCGGAATCGACTTCATTCCGCAGGCCATGATTGACGACGGCATGCTGGACGTGGTGGTGATGAGCCCGCGCAGCGCCTTGGGCTGGCTGCTGATGTATGTGAAGGTCCTCTTCAAGCACAGCGGAAAGCTGCCCGTCATGACCGTGTACAGGTCAGGACGGGTGGTCATCAAGTGCCCCGAGCCGATGCCCACGCAGCTCGACGGCGACACGTCAGGCGAGGCCACCCGGCTCACCGTCCAGGTTGATCCCCGGTCGCTGCTGGTCAGGGTCAAGGGCGGACTTTAAGCACAACGCCGGCAGCCGGCTGAGTGCGCCGGTTCCGGTGCTGTCGGTTAAGTAGGATCGGGGTTGCGTATGCGGCGGAGGCTTGAGCGGGGTGCGGCGGTCAGGCGTTGGCTTCCTTGGCAGCCTGGGCTGCTGCCTTTGCGGCAGCGCGGGCCTCGGACTGCTCGCGGATCATCGCCTGTTCCTCTTCGAAGCGCAGGCGGTCAGCACGGTCTGCCTCGTCGCCGTCCCAGTCCTGGTTGTCGGCGGTGGGCCTGGGGTTGACGATCATCCCCTGGCCGTCGTTGTCGCTGCTGCTGGCAGTCATGACCCGCTCCCTTCGCTAGGGGCCATCCCCCATGTGGATCAAGTAAGCATACGCACTGTCCACACCCCCGGGAAATACCCGGAAGGGCATTTGCCTACGCTGTGGGCGAAGCGGCGGAAGCGCTTTCCCTTCTGGCGGATCAGGGCCCCAGAATGGCGCCCACCCAAGCCTTTGCTGCCGCAAATGCCTGGTCGGACGTATGCGTTTCCACCACCGTTTCCAGCCGGTCCGCACGGGGGTAGGAGCCCAGGAAGCGTGTGTCCGGGCTGATGCGGTGCAGGCCGGCCAGGGCGTCCGCCACCCGGGCATCCCGCACGTGCCCGTCGGCGTCGATGCTGAAGAAGTAGTGGCCCAGGTATTGTCCGGTGGGCCGGGATTCGATCCGGCTGAGGTTCACGCCGCGGCTGGCGAACTGGTCCAGGATCTCCATCAGCGCGCCGGGCCGGTCCCGGGGAAGCGGGACCACCACGGTTGTCTTGTCCGCGCCCGTCCGCTCCGGCAGCTGACCGGGCCTGCTGACCAGGATGAAGCGGGTGACTGCGCCAGGGTTGTCCCCGATGTTCCCGGCAAGGACCGAGAAGCCGGGCTGTTCGCGGGCCACCAGCGGGGCACAAATCGCGGCGTCATAGTGGCAGTCATCCTCGAGTAGCCCCAGGGCGGCCGCGGCGGTGGAAGATCCGGGCACGTATTCCGCATCGGGAATGTTCTGGTCCATCCACAGCCGGCACTGCGCCCATGCATGCCCGTGCGTAGATACTCTCCGCACTTCACCCAACTGCACGCCGGGCCGCGCCACCAGCACAAAGCTGACGGGCACCAGGACCTCCCGGACAATCCGCAGTTCCTTCCCGCCGGCGATGGCGTCGAGGGTGGCAGTCACACCACCCTCCACCGAGTTCTCGATGGGAACCATGGCGGCGTCGGCTGACTCCGCGCGCACCATGTCCAGGGCGGCGTTGACGTTGGACGCCGGGATCCGGGTAGCCTCATCGGCGTCCGGCACCTGCATCAGCGCGGCTTCGGTGAAGGTTCCTTCCGGGCCGAGGAACGCGTACGTGCGGGAGGGGGCGTGCATTAAAGAACGATCGGCTTGAGCCCGTTGTCCGAGACGAGGGGCTTGCCGAGTTCGAGCCACTGGTCCATGCCGCCGGCCACGTTGATGGCCGTGTAGCCCTGGCCGGTGAGCCATTGCGCCACGCGGAAGGAGCGGCCGCCGGTCCTGCAGACGATGTAGAGGTCCTCATCCGGATCCAGCTCCTCGAGCCGGGGCGGAATCTGGTCCATGGGGATATGCACTGCGCCTTCGGCGTGCCCGGCCACCCATTCGTAGTCCTCCCGGACGTCAAGGATGACGGCATCCTCGGGGATGTCGCGGACGGGAACGGTATCGAAATCACTCATGGAAAATCCTGTCGTGGCGGAGCGGAGTCAGCTTTAAGCCTAGTGCTTCCTTCGCGGGGAGGTCCGGGCAGTCGGGGTACCCTTCTAGGACAGCGAAGCTTCCAGGAGACTGACGGAGGACCCTTGCCCGCAGTGCAACCCGACGTCCAATCCGGCACCGGCCAGGAGCCCGGGAAGCAGCAGCACCGTGGCTGAGCTCCACGAACTTTCTGCCGTGGAGCTGCGTGACTGCCTGCGTCAGGGCGAGGTGTCCGCTCTCGATGTCATGCGCCACTTCCTTGCGCGGATCGGGCAGCTCAACCCCCTGCTGGGCGCGTTTGTCACCGTGACGGCGGACCAGGCCCTGGCCGAGTCGCGGGCCGTGGACGTCCGGCGGGCCCGGGCTTCAGCGGACCAGCTCCCCCTCCTGCACGGCATGCCCCTGGCCTTCAAGGACCTTGCGGACGTGGCAGGCGTGGTGACCACTCACGGCAGCGCCGCCCTTGACCACAAACCCGCCCCTGCCGACGCACCGTTGGTGGCTGCGCTCCGGGAAACCGGGGCCGTCACGCTCGGAAAAACGCAGGTGCCCGAATTCGGACTGACGGCCTATAGCGAAAACCGGATCGCGCCGCCGTCGCGCAATCCCCACGCTCCCAGCAGGAGCTCCGGTGGCTCTTCAGGAGGCAGCGCCGCCGCAGTAGCGGCGGGCATGCTCCCCTTCGCGCCCGGGTCCGACGGCGGCGGTTCAATCCGAATCCCGGCGGCGGCCTGTGGGCTGGTCGGGCTCAAACCGGGCCGGGGCGTGGTCCCCGCCGGGGAAAGCCAGGGCGACCCCGCCCGGCTGGTGGTCCCTGGTCCCCTGGCGCGCAACGCCGCCGATGCCGCGCTGTTGATGGACGCCATGGTTCCGGGCGGGAGCTATCTGCAGGACCTGGGCCGGGAGCCGCGCCCACTGCGGATCGGGCTCACACTGGACAGCCCCTGGTCCGGCACCTTTCCGTTCACGCCTGAGCAGGAAGCCCTGGACGCCCTGGAAACCGGCAGGAACCTTTTGGAGCACGCCGGCCACTCTGTCCATGAGGCAGCCATTCGCTACGACAACCGGTACCCGGAGGCGTTCACCACGGCCTGGACCGCCGGCGTGGGCACCGCCAGGATCAGCCCGCAGCGTGAGCCGCTGCTGGCCCCGCTGACCAGGACTTTCCGGCGCCGCGCGCAGCAGCGAAGCGCCGCCAAGCTGGCGGAATCACTGGCGTTCCTGCGGCAGTTCCAGCAGGACACGGTGGCCCAGTACGGGCAGTGGGACCTGATGCTGATGCCGGCCCTGGCTCAGACTCCGCGGCCGGTGGGCTGGTTCACCGGCACCGGCCATGGAGACGGGCTCTGGCCCGCCACGCAATGGCCGGGCGACGCCGACGGCGACTACCGGAAACAGTGCGAGTTCGCGCCGTGGTCCTCAATGGTCAACGTGTGCGGGCTGCCCGCGATCACCGTTCCGGTGCACTGGACCGCCGGAGCGGCGGGCAGCGGACTGCCGATGGGGATCCAGCTGGTGGGGCCGTCCAATTCAGAGCGCCTGCTGCTGCAGGTGGCGCACCAGCTGGGCTTCTAGCCGGGGCGTGTTGACCTGTTCCTAACGCGCGCTTTACCCTCCTGTAACCGGGCCGGAGCAGACTCTTAAAGGCGTCACCCAATGCATCTTCCACCCGGCCAATGCTCAAAGAGGAGTTGCCGTAATGAACGCTGAACATCCCTCCGCCACCTCCGGCGAAGCTCTCATTAATGGCGGGGGTTCCCGGCCGGACGTGAGCAATCCGAATGTCCGGGAGGACGTGGCCCAGGCAGGGCGCTGCGCCCTGGTGCATCTCCCCACCGGCAGGACCTGCCTCCTTCCGCTCCGCCATCAGGGCCCGTGTGACTTCCACGGCCCGCAGGAGGCCGAGTCGGTGGCGGGCTCGCGGTAACACCACACCCGGGGACAGGCCCTCGGAACACCGCAATCTGCCCGAAGATATCGACTCCCTGACCGATCAGGAGGACGATTAAAGGGCAGTCACTTAAGGAGGTCTGTGATGTGCTACGGATACAGCAAGGACTTCGGGTGGGGCTACAAGAAGGAAGCCGAACGTAAGCCTGAAGCCGAGCAGGAAACCCCGGTGGAAACTCCGGAACCACGCGTTGAGGGACAGGACTACACGTTCTGGGCTTTCCCGAGCTGGCGCCGGACGCCCACGCCCCGCACCCCTTCAGCTGAACGGAGCAAGGAGAGGGTGTGACCCGGGCCGGGTTTCTGGAAGGGTCTCCGCAGGAGGCCCTTCCGCCTTGTCTGGCAATTGCAACGGGCCTTCGGTCGTTGCTTCGGCGGGAAGATTAAGGCATGCAGGAGCACTACGTACATGCGGCCAACCTCAGCATGATTGACGACGGCGACAGCGCGCCCCCGAGGGGGTGGGCGGCGAAGCGGGTCCACGCCGGAGACCTTATTGCCCGGAACGCAACCGCCACCTGTTGTGCTGCTGCAAATCGCGACGCTAGGGTTGCGTGGTAAGCATGCTTAGCATTTACGGAAGGGGATGACCATGAGCGCTGGACAGCAAACGCCGGGATCCGACGGGCGGCAGGAGCCGGGAGCCGGAACGCCCCCGGCCGGCCAGGCAGCGGACGGCTACAGCAATGCACCCTCCTACTCGTCCGGCGCACCCGGGCCAAGCCCCGCTGCCGGCGGCAGCGGGGAGCGGCAGGTCACCCGGACAGGTGTCATCTGGGCCGCCGTCGTGGCCGCGCTGGTGCTGCTGATCCTGCTGATTATCTTCATCCTGCAAAACCAGGAGCTTGTCCTGGTGAAGTTCCTGGGCCTCGAAGGTGCCGTCCCGCTGGGGATGGCACTGTTCATTGCCAGCGTCACGGGCGGGGTCCTGGTGGCCGCGGCCGGCGGCGCCCGGATCCTGCAGCTGCGCAGGAACGCGCACCGGGCACGGGCAGGACAGCGCCGCTAGCGCGTACTGGAGCGCTGCGCCTAGCGGACGGGTGAGGTTGACACCCACGGGACACGCGGGGCTGCCTGATTTTCCCGACGGCGGCGCGCACACTCGATTCCCTATCACTTTTGGGAACCAAAAGTGATAGGGAATCGAGTGTTAGTTAAAAGGTGTATGTGGAGGTGGAGCCGGCGTAGGCGAGCCCGATGATGAGCAGGAGCCAGAACGCCCCGTAGCCGAGCAGGCACAGGTACCCCAGGACCAGGCCGGTGATGGACATGCCCCTTCCGGACGGCTCGCGCCGCAGTGCCATGTGTCCCGTGATGACCGCGGCGATCTGGGGCAGCATCAGCCAGCCCATGATCACGGACGCGATGCCGCAGACCATGCTGGCGATGCTGAGGGTCTTCGGCTGCGCGGGCGCCCCGTAATAGGCCTGTTGCCCATAGGGACTGTACGGCTGGCCGTAGGGCGGCTGCTGTCCATAGGCCTGCTGCTGCCCGAACTGGCTGTACTGGTTGCCAGGCTGGCTTTCCTGGCTGTGTGCGTCCTGGCCGTAAGCGGGGGCCGGCGTTCCGGAGCCGTAGGGCGGCACGAAGCGGGGCGGTTCGTAGCCCGACGGCGGCACACCAGGCGCGGAGTCATGGTTCCTGGCGGACTCAGGCCACTGCGGATCACGGCGCTGGGAAGACTGGTCAGTCATGGTTTTCCCCCTGGAATTTTAGGTCCAGCCTAGCGCCTGCCGCGGGTTTGGTGCCGGTCACTGCAGGATGAGCTTGACCGCCAGGCTGAGCATGATGACACCGATGGCCAGGTCCACCAGGCACCAGGTCCGGGGTCTGGCCAGGACACCTGCCAAGGCGCGGGCACCATAACCAAGGGCCGAGAACCAGAGCACGCTTGCGGCGACGGCACCGCCGGCGAAAACCCACCGGAGGTCCTGCCCCTGCTGGTTGGCGAGGCTGCCCAGAAGGACCACGGTGTCGAGGTAGACGTGGGGGTTGAGGAAGGTCAGGGCGGCGGTGCTGGCGATCACCGAGCTCTTTGACCTCGGCTCGCTTTGGGCGAGTGCGGACGGCCTCACGGCAGCCACAAAGGACCTGGCCGCAAACCACACCAGGTAGGCCACGCCGCCCCACCGCAGGACCTCCAGGACTTCGGGAAACCTGGTGACCAGGGCGCCGATACCGGCGGTCCCGCCGAGTATCAGGGCGGCATCTCCCGCCATGCACACGGCAACCACTGCTCCGACGTGTTCCCGGCGGATGCCCTGCCGCAGCACAAAGGCGTTCTGCGCGCCAATAGCCACGATCAGCGCCAGTCCGGACAGCATGCCGGTCATCCCTGTCATCCACACGCCTCCGACGGTACGGAAGGGAAGGGGTGAAGACAAACGATTGTTTTTAGTCCCCATTAGGATTCCTTCATAAACTTCGAACACCTTCGCGCCCTCGCGGCGGTCATCGACGAAGGGACCTTCGAGGCTGCGGCCGATCTCCTGCGGCTCACACCGTCGGCCATTAGCCAGCGGACCAAGGCGCTGGAGGCCTCAACCGGCCAGGTCCTGGTCCGGCGCCGGGTGCCCTGCGCCGCCACCGACGCCGGCATGGTGCTGCTCCGCATGGCACGCCAGGTGCAGGTCCTCGAAGCGGAAGCCGCAGCGGCGCTGGGCAGCGGCACCGCCTCCCGCGCCGTCATGCCGGTGGCCGTCAACGCGGATTCGCTTGCTACCTGGTTCGTCCCGGTCCTGGCTGTTGCTGCAGGGTGGACGGACACCATGCTGGACCTGCACGTCGAGGACCAGGGCTTCAGCAGCCAGCTCTTGCGGCAGGGAGACGTCATGGGCGCGGTGACCTCCGATCCCGTCCCGGTGAACGGCTGCCGCGTGGAGCTGCTGGGCCATATGCGCTACATCCCGGTGGCCTCCGCGGCACTCCACCGGCGCTTCGCAGGCCGGAACAGCGTGGACTGGGAAGGCATGCCGGTGCTGAAGTTCAACGCGAAAGACACCCTTCAACGGGAACTGCTCGCGGCAAAAGGGGTGGAGCAGTCCCCGCCCACGCATACGGTCCCCTCGTCGGAAGGGTTCCTGGCCGCCGTCAGGGCGGGACTGGGCTGGGGCATGCTCCCGGAACTGCAGCTAGGTGAGGAACTGGCCACGGGTTCCCTGGTGCTGCTGGAGGAGGACATGCACGAGGATGTCCCGCTGTACTGGCAGTCCTGGACGCTCGACTCAGAGCGGCTTCACCGCGCCAGCGCCGCCGTCCGGGACGCAAGCCGCGGACGGCTGCGCGGACCTACTGCGTCCAATATGGCAGGACGTACACCGCGAAGATGACGAAGGCGGCCAGCAGTGCCAGGCGTCCTGCGCTGGTTGCCCCGGGCTGGTGGGCCTTGGCGGCCCTGCCGTGCCGGGCCTCGCCCCCGTGCCGGGCAGCCGAAAGGTGCCGTGCCGCCGGATGCCGGGAGGTGCTTCCGCCACGGTTCCTCGACCCCCGGTGGGCTCCGGTTGGGCTTCCGGTGCGGCGGGCTGCCGGCGCGGCGGTGCCTTGGGTCCGGGCGCCCGAAGTCCCGGCCCTGCCAGCTTGTGCCCCTTCAGCCCCGGTTTCTTCAAGCCCGGCATCTTCAGGCCTGTCCTCTTCAGGCTTGGGAACTTCGGCTCCGGCATCTTTCGTCTGCGTCTCTTGGGCCCCTATATCTTCCGCCCGGGCATCTTCTGCGGGCCGGCCTCCGGGAGGCAGCCCTCCGGCGGGCCTGACAACGGTCCCTGCCGGAACGTTGCGGAAGGCCGTAATTCCGGGCTCCTGCTCATGCGTGAGCTCTTGGCCGAGGTACTCGTACAAATTCACCACGGCCTGCTGGTCCAGGACGGCCGGCAAGGACTCCACCGCACCCACCACGCGGTCCGCACCGGCAACAGCAACGTCCGAGCTGGTGATACCGAAGAGGTCGGGCTGCCCGGCCATGCAGATCAACGGGCGGACCAGCCGGCGGTACGGCGGCGCCATCACTGACGCCACGGCGGCGCACTGGGCCAGCGCGCCCTCCACCGCCTGGGTCCGCGCGTAGCGCCCCTGCCACAGCACGCCGGACGACACCCGCACCTCGCCAGTCCAGTTCTTGGCGTCCACCACCACGATGCCGCCGGGGCCCACGAGCACATGGTCGAGATTGGCCTTGGGCCGGCCCGGCCAGTGCACGTCGTGCAGCACATACCAGCCCCGCGGAACCAGTTGGCTGAGCTTGTCCGCCACGGTGCGCGCGCCGGCAGCCCCCGCGTCCCATGCCCTTGTGGAACGCTCGGCCTGGTCCAGCTGGCGCTTAAGCCGTGCCACCCTCTCAGCGGCCAGCCTGGACTGCTCGGCTGCTCCGTCTCCTGCCCCCATGGCTGCTCCCCGTCTTCCCTGCCCGGAACAACGACGGCGGCAGGCCGCCGTCGTGCTTTACCTGCGGATGTTTCTCCGGATTCCTCGAAAGTAACAGCGGGCCCAGGGGCCGGTATATAAGTACTTTCCGGGCGGGTACTCAGGTGCGGTACTTGGTTCTGGCCTGCTTTGAGGACACGGTCCTGACACAGGGACCGGTTTCTGGGCGAGGGTCGTTTGGACTCCTGCCAGGTTCTGGCATGCTGGTGCCATGGCTAGCCGCGCGGGCACAGTTGCCCTACCCCAGGACCTTGTTGACATCACTGCGCTCCTTGATGCGTACTACGACATCGCTCCGGACCTCGGTGATCCGGGCCAGCGCGTTGTGTTCGGTACATCCGGGCACCGCGGTTCCAGCCTCAAGGCGTCCTTCAACGAGAAGCACATTGTGGCCATCACCCAGGCCATTGTCGAGTACCGGGCCGCGCAGGGCGTCACCGGACCGCTGTTCCTGGCCAAGGATACGCACGCCCTCAGCGAGCCGGCCCAGAATTCCGCGCTGGAAGTGCTCGCGGCCAACGGCGTCCAGGTCCTGATCGACGCCCGCCACGGCTACACCCCTACCCCGGCCCTGAGCCATGCCATCCTTACGTACAACCGCAATGCCGGCCCAAGCGCGCCCCAGGCTGACGGCATCGTGATCACCCCCAGCCACAACCCGCCTGCGGACGGCGGCTTCAAGTACAACCCCCCGCACGGCGGACCGGCCGATTCCGATGCCACCGGCTGGATCGCCAACCGCGCCAATGAACTGCTCGAGAACGACCTCCGCGGCGTCAAGCGGGTGCAGTTGGCCGACGCTCTGGCCGCAGACACCACGGGCAAGTTCGACTTCCTCAGCAGCTACGTGGACGACCTCCCGTCCGTCCTCAACCTGGACGCCATCCGCGAAGCCGGCGTCCGGATCGGCGCCGACCCCATGGGCGGGGCCGCCGTGGATTACTGGGGCGAGATTGGCGAGCGGCATCAGCTGAACCTCACCGTGGTGAACCCCACCATCGATCCGCAGTGGGCCTTCATGACCCTGGACTGGGACGAAAAGATCCGGATGGACTGCTCGTCGCCGTCGGCAATGGCGTCGCTGATCAAGCGGATGTCGGACGGCGGGTCCGCCTTTGACGTGGCCACCGGCAACGACGCCGACGCCGACCGGCACGGCATCGTCACCCCCGACGGCGGGCTGATGAACCCCAACCACTACCTTGCCGTGGCCATCGACTACCTGTACCGCAACCGCAGCGGCTGGAACCCCGAATCCGTGGTGGGCAAGACCCTGGTCTCTTCCTCCATCATCGACCGGGTAGCGCAGAGCCTGGGCCGCAAGCTCGTGGAGGTGCCGGTGGGCTTCAAGTGGTTCGTTCCCGGCCTGCTCTCCGGCGAGGGCGCCTTTGGCGGCGAAGAATCCGCGGGTGCTTCCTTCAACAAGATGGACGGCAGTGTCTGGACCACCGACAAGGACGGCATCCTGCTGGCCCTGCTGGCTTCTGAAATCACCGCCGTCACGGGCAAGTCCCCGTCCCAGCTGTACAAGGGGCTGACGGACCAGTTCGGCGCTCCCGTCTACGCGCGCATCGATGCCGCCGCCACGAGGGAGCAGAAGGCGAAGCTGGGCAAGCTCTCCGCCGCGGACGTTACTGCAACGTCGCTGGCCGGTGAGGAGATCACTGCCAAACTGACCGAGGCGCCGGGCAACGGCGCGGCCATTGGCGGCCTCAAGGTGGTCACGGAGAACGCCTGGTTCGCCGCCCGCCCCTCCGGCACGGAAGACGTCTACAAGATCTACGCCGAGTCCTTCAAGGGCGAGGAGCACCTCAAGCAGGTGCAGGCCGAGGCCAAAGCACTGGTGGACGGCGTGATCGCCTAGCCGGCTTCCGGTGTCCGGCTCCAGAGCCGGAGGACGTGCCGGACGGTGTGGTCACCGTCCGGGGCCATGTCCACCAGGGCAATGCGGTCAAGCACGACGGCGTCTCCCGGGTTCAGCCGCTTGACGGTCCCTTCGCGGGTGGCGTGGTGGGAGACGTGCGGGCGGTAGCCGGACATTGTGTGGCGCGGGGTGAGGATCCGCCCGTCCGCCGCGGTCGCCGCTTCGACGAGCGCTTCATGCAGGGCCTGCAGCGCCGGATGCGGCTTTACCAGGCTGACGGCCACGGACCCGTTGCGGCCGAACGCTGCGTCCTCCCCCACCAGCAGGTGCGCACCCAAGGCCGCTTCAGCCGGGCCTCCAGCAAGGTCCGCCACGCGTTTGGTGGGGTCCGGGCTGTCCCGGCTTCCGGCGTCGAACCTCACCAGCGTGATGTGCAGCGGCCAGTCCGTGCGGAGGAATACCGCCCCGTCAGCCACAGGTTCGACGAACGCCACAAAGATGAGGTTCCGCATCGGCATAGGCCCAGTTTCCCACCGCCGCCCTTGAACGCAGACGCCCCATCACTTCCTGCGCCTTAAACTCAAACGCTCGCTCACGTTTCGGGCCCTTAGGCCGAACGCTCTCTCACCAGGTTTCTTCAAGGTGAAAGAGCGTTCGTACAAAAGTTGCCAAAAGTGAGAGAGCGTCTCGGTTAGACGGTGCGGACGACGTCCTCGTAGGCGAACTTCGGCTTGGCTTCGCCCCAGGCGTCCACACCGGGCCGGCCGATGTTGACCACCAGGAAGCTCTTCTGGTCGCCGGCCGGGAAGAACGCCTCGTCGACGGCGCCGAAGTCGGCGCCGGTCATCGGGCCGACGGCGAAACCGAGGGAGCGGACGGCCAGGATGAAGTATCCGGCCTGGAGGTGGGCGTTGTTGTTGCCGGTGGCGGCGGCCAGCCCGGGGTTGGCGTCGTACATGGCCTTGGGGGCGTTGTAGCCGGGGAGGAAGCTGTCCCACTGGCCGGCCCAGTCGGTGTCGTAGCTCAGGATGGCAACCAGCGGGGCAGAGGCGGTCTTGGCTCGGTTGCCCGGCATCAGGGCGTCCACAAGCTTGCCGCGGGCCTCGTCCGAGCGGACGTAGGTGACGCGCAGGGGCTGGGAGTTGAAGGCGGTGGGGCCGAACTTGGTGAGTTCGTAGATGGCCTGGGCCTGCTCCTCAGTCACCTCGCCGGTAAAGGAGTTGGCCGTACGGGCCTGGGCAAAGATGGCGTCGACGGCGGCCGGATCGATAACCGCTTCTTCATGGGCAATGGTCATTGGTTTACCTTTCGCTGCGCCTCCCCGCCAGCCGGGGCGGCCTCTTCGCTGTCCATACTTGCAACTTCAACTATCCCTGTCCTCTTCCCGTCAGGCAGGTGACGTTGGCCACAGCCGTTCCGGCGCAACGCTTGGCGGTATTCTGGTGGCAGCCCGTCTCCGCCCTCCGCGGCATCCCCCCTTTTTGAAAGGCCTCCGCCATGAGCATGCTCGGAACCAAGTGGAAGGTGCACGGCACCGGCAAGTCCATCAAGCCCGGCCACGTGGTGGCACCCGACGAGCGTCTGGCATGGCCGCTGACCATCGGCGTGGGCATGCAGCACGTGGTGGCCATGTTCGGCGCGACCTTCCTGGTGCCCATCATCACCGGCATGCCGCCGGCCACCACGCTGTTCTTCTCGGGCATTGGAACCCTGCTGTTCCTGGTGATCACCAAGGGCCGGGTACCCAGCTACCTCGGTTCCAGCTTCGCGTTCATCGCGCCCATCATGGCCTCCCAGCAGCAGTTCGGCGTGCCCGGTGCCCTGGGCGGTGTGGTCCTGGCCGGCGCCACGCTGGCACTGGTGGGCGCCATTGTGCAGAAGTTCGGCGCCGAGTGGATCAACCGGCTCATGCCGCCCATCGTCACCGGCGCCATCGTGGCGCTGATCGGCCTCAACCTTGCCCCCGCCGCCAAGCAGAACTTCGACGCCGCGCCCGTCACCGCCGTCGTCACCCTTGCCACCATCATCCTGACCAGCGTCCTGTTCCGCGGGATCCTGGGCCGGCTCAGCATCCTGGTGGGCGTAGTGGTGGGCTACCTGGTGGCCATGCTCCGCGGCGAGGTCAGCTACGAAAAGATGGACGCCGCGGCCTGGGTGGGGCTGCCCCATTTCCAGGCCCCCGAGTTCCACATCGGCATCCTGGGCCTGTTCGTGCCCGTGGTCCTGGTGCTGGTGGCGGAGAACATCGGCCACGTAAAGTCCGTGGCGGCCATGACCGGGCAAAACCTCGACGGCGTCTCCGGACGCGCGCTGATGGCTGACGGCGCCGCAACGGTGCTGGCCGGTGCGGGCGGAGGCTCGGGCACCACCACCTACGCCGAGAACATCGGCGTCATGGCGGCCACCAAGGTCTATTCGACGGCGGCATACTGGGTGGCGGGCATCTTCGCCATCCTGCTCAGCTTCTCCCCCAAGTTCGGCGAACTTATCGCCACCGTCCCGCCAGGCGTGCTGGGCGGCGCGGCCACCATGCTGTACGGCATGATCGGCATCCTCGGCGTGAAGATCTGGGTGCAGAACAAGGTGAACTTCTCCAACCCGGTCAACCTGACCACGGCCGCCGTGGCGCTCATCATCGGCATCGCGGATTACACCTGGACCATCGGCGAGCTGACCTTCACCGGCATCGCCCTGGGTTCAGCAGCGGCGCTGGTGATCTACCACGGCATGGCGGCCATCGCGAAGGCCCGGGGAACGGTGGCGGAGCCCGAAACCGAGCAGGGCGGCCTGCCGCCTGCTGCCAAGGCGGCCATGAACGTGGCTGCCAAACGCACCCCAAAGAAGCGCTAGCGTCCCGGACGGTCAGGCCACCTCGCCCGTGCCAGTCCCGGCTTCCGGCGCGGGAGGAGTGACTGACGGGAAGCGCTCCCGCCGGTCACGCACGACGACGGGTCCCGGCTTGGGCCGCTTGGCCGCCAGCAGTTCCTCCGGGCCGTGCGGCAAAAACCGCCGCACCATCCAGGGGAACAGGTACTGCCGCGCCCAGGCCAGGTCTTCAACCCGCGCCTGCGTCCAGCCGTGCGCGGGCATGGGCCGCGGCTGCAGGGGCTCGAGGCTGTGTGGCACCTCCAGCGCGTCCAGGGCGGCGACGGCAACGGCATGGTGGCCCAGGGGTGACAGGTGCAGCCGGTCCGGGTCCCACATCCGCGCGTCCTGCAGTTCCGGCAGGCACCACAGGTCCACCATAGTCACGTGGTGCCGCAGTGCGATCTTGTGCAGGTGCTCGTTGTAGATGGCTATCCTGCCCCGGATCTGGCTGAACACGGGGATGCCGCCCCAGTCAGGTCCGGCGAACAGGAGCACTGTGGCGCCGGTGGCTGCCAGCGTTTCCACTGCCCGGTCCATTTTGACGGCCAGTTTGTCCGGATGCCCGCGGTGGAAGATTATGTCGTTTCCGCCGCCGGACATGGCCACCAGGTCCGGCTTCAGCGCGAGCGCGGGAGCGAGCTGCCGGTCCAGGATCTGCTGCAGCAGCAGTCCCCGAATGGCCAGGTTCGCGTAAGCAAAGTCGGGCACGCCGGTACTGAGTTCCTCGGCGAACCGGTCAGCCCAGCCCCGGAGTCCGCCCAGGCTGCGCGGATGAGGGTCGCCCACTCCTTCCGTGTATGAATCTCCCAGTGCCACAAACCGGCGCCAGGGGTGCCCGCCCCCTGTTGCCTCGCCTTCGCGCAGGTTCTCTTGTTCGGTTGTCATGCCGTCCTCCTTCGCGCAGTTGTTCGCGGGCGCTGCTCCTTTGCAGTACCCTCCGTGGGCGGCGTCTGGAACTGTTGGTCAACCTCTGACGGCGCCAGCAGGCGGAAGTCCTCCACGCCGTCGGGCGGTTCCTGCCGGAGCCCGGAAGCCGTCGCGACGGTGCGCTCCACATTGGCACCGGGCGCGACCACGTTCAGTGCCGCGTCGCGCAGGTCCAACTCGTGGTGCATTGCCTGCGTCTGCAGGAACCGCAGGGCACCCTCGCGGGTGAGGCCGTATTCGTTCATCAGGCTGCGGACCGCCAGGTCCACCAGGACAAGGGAGCTTTGCACCACGGCGATTCCCGCCGTCGCCTCCGCGCGCTCGGCGACCCGCACCACAACCCGCAGGGCGCGGGACACCTGTTGCACGTAGCTGCGGCTTCTCACGAGGTCGTCGCTGGTGAAGGTGTGGGGCTGGCCCGCGTACAGGTTGATGGCGGCGCTTGTTCCGCCCTCGGAGACAATGGGCGCGGACAGGAGCGACTGCACGCCATGGCTGGCGGCGGCGCTGGAGTAACCTGGCCAACGCCGGTCCCGGCTGAGGTCGGACAGCAGGACGAATTCGCCCGTCCGGAACGCTTCCATCACCGGCCCGTCGGCGAAGGAGCACTGCTCCCGGTCCGCCTCGCGGGCCTGGTCCGTGCTGGCCGCAAGCGTGTGCGCCTTGCCCAGGCGGAAAAGGGTGGCAGCCCAGGCGATACCGCGGTGTTCACCCTTGATATCCGTCATGAAGTCGCGGGTGACTTCCCAGAGGTAGTCTCCAACATCCTTGCTGTCGAAAACCGGCTCCGGTGGCATTGGAAGAGGTCCCCAGCCAACCTGCCCCGAGGGATCAGCGGCCATTCTTCACGCCTTGATTGAAGCGCTCCGGCCTACTGCAAAACCTTGCTCTTAGAATACTTCGCAGATGTGCCCCGGTGGTGCGATCTGCCGGATTGGTGCGGTACCGTAACCCCCTATTCTGGATCGGTGACAATCACCCACTAGTTCCGGTCCCCACGCGCGCGGGCCTGTTCAGGGCTTACGGACCGGCGTCTAACGGCTCAGACGAGGTCGTGCTTCAGCACCACGTCGTAGGCTTCCACCCGCCGGTCGGTTACGGTGGTGGGTGATTCCAGGTGCACTGCGCCGGACGGCAGGATGCCCGCACCGCCAAACCGTTCCATGACCTGCCACTGGGCCACCACGTCCTCCCCTGCGTGGTCGGAGGGCAGGTCGGGCCAGAAACCGAACCCGCCGGCATCGACCAGGGCCTCCCGCCGGTACATCACGCAGCCACCCAGCCACGCCACCCGGTAGGGCACCCACTGGCCGGGCTGCAGGGAAAGCTCGGCGCTGAGGTGGCTGAGGTTGGCGGCGCTGTGCAGGGGCCACCGCTCGAAGCCGGGTCCCCCGGGCCGGATACGTTCCGCCTCCACACCGCCTTCCCACGCCTCGAAGACTGCCGTCTGGTCCGGCCGCCGGTCGTCCAGGAAGGACAGTCCCTGCGGCGCCATCCCCACAAAGCCGCAGCCCAATTCATCCAAGGCACCGCTAAGCCGTTCCAATGACTCCGGTTCCAGCCAGACGTCGTCATCCAGGAAGAGGCACCGGTCGGCGGTCGACTGCTCCAGCAGGAACTGGCGGTGCTCCGCCAGTCCGCGCCGCGGCAGGTGGCGGAGGAGCGTGACCGGCCGTCCCTGCGCCTGAAGCACGCGGACCATGGCGGCAGCGGCGGGATGCTCCCAGCCCGGGTTTCCGCTGGACTGGTCGCTGATAACGACGGCGAACGCGGGCTCCGTTTGCCCGGCCAGGCCAGCAAGGGTGACGGCGAGTTCGGCCGGCCGGTTGCAGGTCGGCACCAGTACGTCCACCGCTACCTGCTCGGGCACCGCCGCCGGGCGCGCCCACTGTTCTGATGATCTCCTGCTCACAGCCCCTCCTGGTAGCGGCACGCAGTGCCGTCAGCTGGCGAAATGGTTCCGCATGTCCTGTACCCAGCCCGCCGCCATCTATGCCTGGAACCAGACGCACCGGCCGGGACAGGCCGAAGGCTCCCGCCCGGCCGCCCAAGGGGATGCCGGAGGCGGGAGCCTTCTGCGCTCACTTGTGTCCCGGTTAAGACCTATCCGGCGTCGAAGCTCTCGCCGCCGTCGTCGTTCGGGGACTGATCCTGCGGCAGGTCGTTGCCGCTGCCGTCCGGAATGCCTGCGGCCTCCTGGCCGGATTCCGAGGAGACAGGGGCAGATCCCGGGGAATCATCGTTGTTTTCGTTGATCTCCGCTTCGCCGGAAGGCAGGTCCAGATCGTGCGGGACCGGTTCCTCGCCGGTGTTGGACTGCGGCTCGTTGGTGTCCACGCCGCCGTTCGACGCGCTGCCCTGCTGCGCCCCGCCCTGGCTGCCCAGCTCCTGCTCAGCGGTGGGAGTGCCGTAGCCGCCCGGGGCCGACTCGGGCTGGGCCTGCTGGTTTTCCTGCGTCATGCTTTCCTCCTGTTTGCGTTGCGGTGGGGACTGGTCTTTTTTGGGCCGGTCAGAGGCCCTTGCCGCCGGTGACGGGAAGCACTGCCCCGGAGATATAGGAGCCGTCTTCCGATGCCAGCAGGACGTAGGCCGCAGCGAGTTCGGCGGGCTGGCCCGCACGCTCGAGCGGGGTGTCCTGGCCGAACTTGGGCAGCTTCTCCGGCCACTCGGTGGCGGGAATCAGCGGAGTCCAGATGGGCCCCGGCGCCACCGCGTTGACGCGGATCCCCTTGGGGCCTAGCTCCTGGGCCAGCGCCTTGGTGAATGCCACCTGTGCGGCTTTGGTCATGGCGTAGTCGATCAGCCCGGGTGACGGGTTAAAGGCCTGGATGGACGCCGTGGTGATGATCGAGGCGCCCGCCTTCAGGTGCGGCACCGCTGCCCGCGCACTCCAAAGCAAAGAGTACAGGTTGGTCTTGAAGACGCGGTCGAACTCTTCCGTGGGCAGGGTGTCCAGGCTTTCGCGGTTCTTCTGGTACGCCGCGTTCAGCACCACCACGTCAAGGCGGCCGAACTCGGACACTGTCTCCTCGACGATCCGGGTGCTGAATTCCTCCTCGCGGCCGTCACCGGCAAAGAGCAGGGCGCGACGCCCCGCCTTCCGGATCCAGTCCGCGGTGTCCTGCGCGTCATCTTCCTCCTCCGGAAGGTAGGAGATCGCGACGTCGGCCCCCTCGCGGGCAAACGCGATGGCGGCGGCCTTTCCGATTCCCGAGTCTCCGCCCGTGATGAGCGCCGCCTTGCCCTCAAGCTTTCCGTGGCCCTCGTAGCTGAGTTCGCCGTGGTCCGGCTTGGGGTCCATGGGCCCGGTGAGTCCGGGTTGCTTCTGTTCCTGCTCGGGGAAGGGCCCGTCGTGGTAACCGCCCCGTGGGTCTCTTGGCTGGTCTGTCTGCTTGTCTGTGCCGCTCATAGTCCGCCTACTCACTGTGTCGGTTTGCGAAAAGCCGCCGTTCACCGGCTCTTCGACGCTATCCCGGCCGGTGAACCAAGTCCACCGTTCCATGCGAATAATCAGTAAACTTATCAAACGACGGTGCGGGCGCAACGTTGGTCCGGTTTCTGGGTAGTGAAGGAGTAGAAGGAAAACAAGACCCGCCCGCCAGGGAAGGAGAAACAATGTCCGAGGTGGAGGATTACACCGGCCGCACGGGGCGGAACGAGACCCGTGAGGAACAGTTGGACCGCAACTGGGCCGAGCTCCTGCAGGAACTGCGTGTGCTGCAGATGGGGGTCCAGATCCTGGCAGGCTTCCTGCTGACACTTCCCTTCCAGGAGCGTTTCGAAGACCTGGATGACTTCCAGATCACCCTCTACCTGGCCAACGTGGTCATCGCCGCCATCACCACTGCCTTCATCCTCCTCCCGGTCAGCGTCCACCGGCGGCTGTTCAGGAAGCGGCTGAAGGAAACCCTGGTCGCCAGCGGGGACACCATCGCCAAGGTCACCCTCGCGGGCATCGCCCTGCTCAGCGCCGGCACGGCCACCCTGGTTTTCGACGTCACGGCTGGACGGTCCGCAGGTTTCACTGCCGGTGGAGCGCTGCTGGCCTTCATGGTGGTCCTGCTGGTGTACGTGCCGATCCACCTGAACAGGAAAGCGGCAGCCGGCAAGCCGGACCAGCTCTAGGCAAAGGAGTCAGCCATGCGTAAATGGGTCAGGGAACACGGGCTGCTGCTGGCAAACATCGCCCTTTTTTTGGCGTTTTTCGGGGGCATGATCCTTTCCGGAGCAGCCGCCTACAGCGAGGAACGGCAAGCCCACGGGGAGCCCCCGGTCACGGTCCTGGAATTCCTGGCCACCGGCGAGTTCTACGAGGCCACCTTCGAGAACTGGGAGTCCGAGTTCCTGCAGATGGGCATGTATGTGGTGCTGACCATCTTCCTGTTCCAAAAAGGCTCCTCGGAATCGAAGCCAATGGGCAAGGAATCACCGCAGGATGAGGACCCGCGGCAGGCCGACACGCAGGATGGCACGCCGTGGCCCGTGAAGCGCGGCGGACTGGCACTGAAGTTTTACGAAAACTCCCTCTCCATCCTTTTTTTCGGGCTCTTCCTCGCGTCGCTCACTGCCCATGCCATGGGCGGCGCGGCGGCCTACAACGAGGAGCAGCAAAGCCATGGCCAGTCCACCGTGACGGTCCTGCAGTACATGGGCACCAGCCGCTTCTGGTTTGAGTCCTTCCAGAACTGGCAAAGCGAGTTCCTGGCGGTCGCCGTCCTGGTGGGCGCGTCCGTCTACCTCCGCCAAAAGGGCTCCCCCGAATCCAAACCTGTTGCCGAACCACACTACGAGACCGGCTCCTAGCCGGACCATCACGAGAGGAACCTATGAGAAACCTTGCGAAGACCATCCTTTTGGCACTGCTGCTCGTCACGGCACCTGCCCTGACCGCCGGCGCCGCTTCGGCAGCCCCGCCCGCCGCAGTCCCGGCAGACACCGTCCAGGCTGACAGGGGATCCTCGGGAGGGGTGTGGGTGCTCACCGGCAACACCCCCACGCCGTCTCCCGGGGACACCGCTTCCACCGGACCCGCCAACCCGGGAACGGGTGAATCCGCAGAGAACGAGTCCACGCGCCTCGACTGGACCCCCTGGGTCATCGGCGCTGTCGCCATCGTCGTGCTGGTCCTCATCCTGGTCTGGCGCCGCCGCCGCAACACCACCATCGTCGGATGACAGGCCGGAGCCACAGGGCAGAACGTTCAGAACCCCGATCATGATCACGGCCAACGTCGCGGACGGCGTCCACCTGATCACGCACGCCCACGTCAACTGCTACGTGGTGGAGGACGACGACGGACTGACGCTGGTGGACGCCGGCCTGCCCAGCATGTGGTCCATGCTGCTGCAGCTCCTCGCGGAACGGGGCCGGCGCCCGGACGAGATCAAGGCGCTGGTGCTCACACACGGCCACTTCGACCACGTGGGTTTCGCGCTGCGAGCCCGCCAGGAGTGGAACGTTCCGGTGATGGTGCATCCCGGCGACTCCCGGCTGGCGGCGCATCCCTACCGGTACAAGCCGCAACGCAACCGGTTCGTCTACCCCTTCACCCATCCGCGTTCCCTGCCGCTGCTCGGACAGATGGCGGCGGCCGGGGCGCTGGCCGTGAAGGGCGTGTCCGCCACCCAGCCGCTGCGTACCGGTGCGGCACTCCCGGTTCCCGGGCGCCCCACGGTAGTGCACACTCCGGGCCATACGGACGGACACTGCATCCTCCACCTGCCCGGCCGGAACACCGTCCTCAGCGGCGACGCCCTGGTGACCCTGGACCCCTATACGGGCAGGAAGGGTCCGCAGATCGTGGCGTCGGCGGCCACCAATGACACCGCCCAGGCGCTGGCATCCCTTGAGGCTGTTGCCGCTACCGGCGCGGCCACGGTGCTGTCCGGACACGGGGAGCCGTGGACCCAGGGTGCCGAAGCCGCGGTGGACCACGCCTTGCGGGTTGGTGCCCACTAGGACGCAACTAAAGTAGCGCGAACTGTCGATTTGAGGCTTCAAAACGGCAGTTCGCGCTACTTAATTGGGAGGGGCGGCAGGAGCTAGGCCCCTTCTAGGACCTGCGTGGTTGCCCACGCCAGGTACTTGCCGGCGTTTGCGACGGCGTCTGCCGGGCTTGAAGCAACGTCCAAGAGTTGCGCAGCGGCCACGACGCCGTGCCGGGCCAGGTCCTCGAGGGTCACCAGGATCCGGCCGGCCACCACGATGACCGGGATGCCCTTTTCGCGGGCGGCGTCGGCGAGGGCGATGGGCGCCTTGCCGGTCAGGGACTGCGAATCCATGGACCCTTCACCGGTGATCACCAGGTCCGCCCCGGCCAGCTGGTCGGCCAGCCCGGTCAGTCCGGCCACCAGCGCGAAGCCGCCTTCCAGCCGGGCCCCGGTGAAGGCAAGGAACGACGCCGGGAAGCCGCCGGCGGCGCCCGCGCCGGGGACGTTCACGTCCCGGCCCGTGGCCTCCCGCAGCACCGACGCCCAGTTGCGGAGCCCGGCGTCTAGCAGTTCCACCGCATCCGGGTCGGCGCCCTTCTGTGGTGAAAAAACATGGGCCGCGCCGGACGGGCCGTAGAGGGGGTTTCGGACGTCGACGGCGATGCGGAACGTCGTGGCGGCGAGCCGCGGGTCCAGGGCACTGGTGTCCAGGGAGACAATCTCGGCGAGGGAGCCGCCGCCAAGCGGCACCACGTTGCCGGCAGCGTCCAGCGGCTTCAGGCCAAGCGCACGCAGGGCGCCACTGCCGCCGTCGGTCATAGCCGAGCCGCCCAGCCCCAGGACAATCTCCGTGGCTCCGGCATCCAGTGCGGCCGCGATCAGCTGGCCGCAGCCGTAGCTATGCGCGCGGAGGGCGTTTTCAGGGGTGGGCTCCATGCTCGCGAGGCCGGAGGCCTGGGCAGTCTCAATGACCGCGGTGACCGTCTCGCCGTCAGACTTCCTGATGGCCCAGGCGGCACCGAGCGGGGCCAGGATGGGCCCGGTGACGGCGTTCAGCCGTTCCTCGTAGCCGGCGGCGACGGCAGCCTCCAGTGTGCCCTCGCCGCCGTCGGCAATGGGGAACTGTGTTGCCACGGCGTCGGGGTACACGCGAAGGGCGCCTTCGGCGATGGCTGCGGCGGCTTCGGCGGCCGTCAGCGAGCCCTTGAACTTATCCGGAGCAATGAGGATGCGCATGCGCTCCATCATGCCAGCACCAGCGCGGAAAGCGCTTGCCCGATGTAATGGGGCGACGAACGCGTGAAACTCCTACCCTTCGCGCCACTCGTGGCTGGTAATGTGCGAGCCCGCCTGCGGCCCCATCTGGAGCATACCGCCGTCGACGGGCCAGGACGCTCCGTTGACATAGCTGGAGGCGGGCGAGGCGAGGAAGGCGATGACGTTAGCAATTTCCCACGCGTTCCCGGGCCTGCCAAGCGGTACGCCCGGCCGGTCCTTGGTGGTGGGATCTTCGTCCTCCTGGCCGGTCATGGGGGTGGCTATCTCGCCGGGCGCCACGGTGTTGGCCGTGATTCCGTGCTCCGCCAACTCCAGGGCGAGCGTCTTCATAAGGCCGCCGAGCCCGTGCTTGGACGCGTCGTAAGCGGAAGAACCCACCCGCGGCTGGAATTCATGGACGCTGGTGACGGCAATCAGCCGCCCTCCCCTGCCCGCCCGGACCATGCGCCGGGCCGCCGCCTGCAGGCAGACGAACGCACCGTTGAGGTTGGTGTCCAGGGTCTGCATCCAGCGGTCGATGTCCATGTCCAGGAACTTGGTGCTCTCCCCGGTCCCCGCATTGTTGACGAAGACGTCCAGGCCGCCCAGTTCGTCCGCGAGTTCGTCAATGACGGCACCGGCCGCACGGAGTTCGGTGGTGTCAAGTTGCCGCACCACCGCCTTGCGTCCCAGCGCGCGGATTTCCTCGGCGGTACCTTCGGCGCCGGCCTTGTCCGAGTGCCAGGTCACGCCCACGTCCATTCCGGCGCGGGCCAGGGCCACCGCCGTCGCCTTGCCGATGCCCGAATCGGACGCGGTGACAATGGCGGTGGCGGGCGCAAAAGTGCTGGTGTCTTGCATCGTGGCTGCCTTTCGGGAGGTTTCGGGTGGGACGGTATCAGGCCGGCCGGCGGAGCTCGGACTCTTCCGGAACGTCGCCGCCGCGGGTATCCGGCTCGTCCGTGTCAACGGGCACGGACATCAGCGGGACTGCAAAGGTCACCACGGGACGGGCCTCGGCGTCGTCCGCGGACCTGACGGTCAGGCTCCTGGTGCCGGGCGGCACGGAGGGGGTGAAAACCTGCAGGTTCCGGGACCCGAGGACGGCAGAGTCCTGCAGCGCGTACCCGGTGCCGAAATGGTCCTGGAGGATGATGTTCGGCTGAGGTCCGCCCCCGGTTGCCATCTGGATGTTGACCACCAGCCCGGTGGCCCAAATTTCCACCGAAAGAACGGTGAATTCGGTGGATTCCGTGACGTGGCTGCCGTACGTGGGCGGCAGGAGCATTCCCCGGAGGGAGCCTGACGGTATGAGTTCTCGCATTGTTGTTCCTGACGGTCTTGCGTCCGCGGTCGCCAAAGTGGCGCCGGATAGGTGCTCCGGTGCTGACGAAACGATGTGGGCGCTGGTGCGGCTTAGGCGTCTTCCCGATTGGGGTTTTCCAGCCTGAAGAAGTTGGATTGCTGCCCGTCGCTGCGCTGTTCCTGGTAAATGAAATTCAGGCGCCGGGAGTCGAAGGTTTCGAACCATTCCTCCCAGCTGATGTGGCGGAGCTTGTCGTTTCCGCCACCGAAGTCGATCCGCAGCACTCCGAGGTGGTCACTGTGTTCGGTGCCCTCCACGGTGGCCGGCACGCCGTCGCGCTCCTCGGCCCACTGCCTGATGACTTCGTGGTGCGTGGTGGCCAGGCTGCGGCCTTCACGTTCCGGCTCGTCTTCCGGAGACGTCACTTCCTGGGAGTACTTGAGCGATTTGGACGACTCCGGCCCGCGCCGGATCTTTCCGTCATCCGGGCCTGCGCCCAAATCCTCTTCGTCCTTGTCCGCAGCGTCGCGGTTCTTGTTGCCCTTGTCTTCCGCCATGGTTGGCCTTCCTTTCCCCAGGGGCTGGAACTAGTAAGTCTACTTACTATGGAGCCTCCCCATGCGCTCCCCTGTCAAGGGCTGCCGGGCACATTCGGCGGGTTCCCGCGCAGGCGGCAGCGCAGGATTTCCGGCTAGGACCGCGGCCTCAGCACTGCGTAATATCCGGGTACGCACCCCTGCCCCTCCACCGCGGTTGCGGGGTTGGTTTCGATCTGGATCGCGCCGTCCTCCAGCAGATCCCATTCCGCCGGGGACAGCAGTTGCGCCCTTTCCTGGGGGCCGAAGCGACCCGGCATCGGCAGCCCCCGGATGGCGCGTTCCAGGGGCGCCGGAATGCTGCGGGGGGTGGCGCCCAGGTGGGACACGTACTCAACCGGGTTGCCCGGGAAATTGGTTTCGGCAAGGAACACGGTGCCACGGTCCCCTGCCAGGAGCCGCAGGTTCTGCACCAGGGCCGACTGCCCCGCCTGGTCCAGGACGTGGAGGACCCCGCGGATGAAGACGTTCGCGCCGCCGTCGAACCCCGCCCCGGCGCCAGGCGAGGTCATGTCCCGGACCTCGAACCGGACGTTCCCCAGGCCCTGGGATTCCGCGGCCGCCCGCCTGACGGCGTGCGCCGAGATATCCACGCCGACGGCTTCAGGGAAAATTCCGGCGAGCGCGCGGGTGAAGCTGCCATGCCCGCATCCGATGTCCAGCACGGGAAGGGCGGGGTCCAGATGGCGGAGCAGGACATCCTGGTAGCCAAGGAATTCAGTGTCCGTCCCGGCATCCCACAGAACCTCGCCGCCCGCGCCCGTTGCCTTGATGCCGGCCCAGTACCGGTCCCAGGCCAGGGGACGGTCCTTCGGGGCGGAACGCGACAACCGGACAAGCTTGGGGATCATCAGGTACTTGCGCAGGGCTGACGCTACGGATTTGGCTGGCGGCTTCGCAGGTGAGGGCACCGGACAAATATATGTCCCGCCTGTCCGGTCCCCGGAGTTTTTGGCCACATATGCCGACTTAAATGCCGTTTAGCCCCTCATATCTGCCCAAAAACTCTTCCGTCCGAGGGGAAGGTTCCAGGTCAGGCGGCGGGGCCGCTGTCCAGCACCAGCCAGGCCATGGCCACCTCCCTTGAGGTGAAGAAGCGCGTGGGGCAGGGCAGCCTGCTGACTCCGAGCACGAAATTGGCCATCACCTTGTCCACGGGTGAGGAGCCGAGCAGCGCGATCCGCGTTGCCTGGCAGCGGCGGCCAAAGAGGGCCCGGGCACCGCGGCTGACTTTTTCGGTGGTCGCCATGTCCACGAGCATGGGGCGCCGGGTATCCCGCACAGCTCGTTCACCCTGCGCATGGCGCTTTCGGCATCGGCCTCGCTGATGGAGGATCCCCGCGGCCACCGGAGCTGGAGGATTCCGCCCCCGTCCAGGCTCAGGTCCCCCCTTGGCAGATTCGGTCGGCTGGTCCGTCACTTTGCCCTCCGCAGCCTTTTCCAGAAGCCGTCCGTCCTGCATCCCCCTACAATGTACTCAACTGGGAGGGAAGTGGTCTTTGTGGCGGCTGATATGCGGTGTGACTCGCGCGTGGCCCGCACCGCCGTGGTGGCAGATCCCGACGCCGGACGGCTGGGCTTGAATGCCGCCGCCCTGGAGGGTGCCGGGTACCTCGTCCGGACCGCTTCGGACGCATCCCGCCTAAGTGCCCTGCTCGATGAGGGCGAGCCTGCCGTGATCATCGCCGACGCCTCGCTTTTGCCCGCGATCGACTCCGAGGTGCCCGTCCTGCTGATGGTGGACCTGGACAACCCGGCCGAAACCTCGGCCCGGCCTTCCGGCATCCACGACTGCATCACCAAGCCGCCCGCGCCCCGCGAACTGGTCCACCGCGCCACCGCGCTCATCGACCTGGTGGCCCGGCGGAGCGCGTCCCGGCAGGAAGCCGAGGCGCTGCGCGAGCAGCTCCGCCTGGTGTCCGCCGCTGTCCGCGCCACCAACGATCCCCAGGAGATTGCCAACCACGTGGTGGCCGGCTTCGGCAGCACATTCAAGGCGGACCACGTCCGGCTCACCACCTTTGAAGATGATCGGGTTCCACACATTACGGCCGCGTGGGACGCGCCCCGCGTCAAGCCACTGCCCGACGGTGTCCTGCCCGGCGGGGACGAAGCCCGCCGGACCGCGGACGTGCTGTGGGCCGGCGCCGAGACGCTGGCCTCGGAAGGCACCGAACCGGACGAGGGCGAACCCGGCCGCCGCCGCGAAGGCGGAGATGCGGCGGCAGGCGGGGTGCCGGCGTCGGGATTCTCCCACGCCGTCTCCACGCTGGCGGTGCCGATGGGCGAGGGAAACTCCTCGCTGGGCATCATCTGGATCGCGATGCAGGACCGGCCGCGCCAATGGTCCCGGGCCGAGCTGGGCCTGATCCAGCACGTGGCGGGCAACGCCGCCCACGGCCTGATCCAGAGCCACCTGATCAGCAGCCAGCAGCAGGTAGTTAAGCAGCTCCAGCAGCTGGACAAGGCCAAGACTGACTTCCTGGCCACGGTGAACCATGAACTGCGCACGCCGCTGACCTCGATCATGGCTTATCTGGACATGATCCAGGAGAGCACGGAGCAGCCGATCGCCCCCGAGATCCACAAGATGCTGGACATCGTGGTGCGGAATACCGAGCGGCTCCGCTCCCTCATCGAGGACATGCTGAGCGTTTCGCGCAACGGCCTGGACGACGGCCTTATGCACCTCACGCCGGTCCGGCTTGGCCAGACCCTGGAATTGGTGGCCGCGGCGCTGCGTCCGCTGGCCAGGCTGCAGAACGTTACCATCGCCGTCGAACAGGTCCCCGAGGATCCGGAAATCCTGGCTGACGAAGTGCAGCTGCAGCAGGTGTTCACCAACCTGGTGTCCAACGCCATCAAGTTCACGCCCAGCGGCGGCCGGATCGAGGTGGGCAGCGAGTCCCACGCTGACGACGACGGCTCCCGCTGGGCAACCGTGCGCGTGGCGGACACGGGGATCGGTATTTCCAGCGACGAGATCGACCACGTGTTCACGCGTTTTTACCGCGCGTCCAACGCGATGTCCGGGGCCATCCCCGGGACGGGGCTGGGGCTTGCCATCACCCAGGACATCGTGGCCCGGCACGGGGGGAAAATAGACGTAGCGTCCACACTGGGCGCGGGAACCACTGTTACGGTCAGCCTCCCCTTGGACGCCGACCGTTCCCAGGCCAACTGAACCGGCCCCCGGTTGAGGGAAGGAGGAACCCCGATGTTCGCGGACAATGATCCCCGGCTCTCCCAGCTGCTGGAAGGCATTGTCCGGCTGGCGTCCGGAGACCTCAGCTCCCGGATCGAGGTGTCCCCCGCACGGGACGAGCTGGACGCCATCATCATGGGCACCAACCTGCTGGCCGAGGACCTGCAGATCATCTACGAGGAGCTGGAGCAGCGCGTGCAGGTGCGCACCCAGCTGCTCCACGAGGCGCACCTTGAGATGCAGAAGATGGCCATGCAGGACCCGCTCACGGGTTTGGCCAACCGCTCCGCCCTCATTGAGTCGCTGAGGGCCGCGCTCGACGCCGAACACCCGCCGGGCGAAGTCCCTGTCATCCTGTTGATGGACCTGGATGCTTTCAAGTCCATCAACGACAGCATGGGCCACACCGCCGGCGACCAAGTGCTGATCACCGTTGGCGAACGGATCCGGGGTGCGGTGCGTGCCAGTGATGTGGTTGCCCGGCTGGGCGGCGACGAATTCGCCATCGTGCTGCCTTCGGCCACCCCGGACCAGGCCGCCATCGTAGGGCACCGCATCCTGGCGGCGCTCGATTCGCCCATAGAACTGCCCGGGCGCAGCGTGCGCTGCGGAGCGAGCATCGGGCTGAGCGCGGGCAGTGCCGGCCAGGCGCCCGAGGACATGCTGATGGAAGCCGACGTCGCCATGTACGCTTCCAAGGCCGAAGGACAGAACCGGCTGCACCGGTTTGAACCGGCTCTCCTGCTGATGCGCAGGCTCCGCCGCCAGCTGGTGGACGACCTCCGCACCGCCATCAAGAATGACGGCCTCACGCTCCACTACCAGCCCGTGGTGGAACTCGCCACCGGAAGGGTGGAGGGCGTGGAGGCGCTGGTCCGCTGGAACCACCCCACCCGGGGATTCGTTATGCCGGACGAATTCATTCCGCTGGCCGAAGAGGCAGGGCTGATCTCCGAGCTGGGCCTTTGGGTGCTCCGGACGGCAGTGCACCAGCTCCGGTCCTGGATCGACGCGTCCCTGGTGGACACGATGTTCTCCGTCCGCATCAACATCTCCGCCACGGATTTGCAAAGCCTGCAGTTCATCGAGGACGTCCGGACAGTGTTGAAGGAAACCGGTGTGCGGCCGGAACAGGTGGTACTGGAACTGACGGAAGTTGCCATCGTCAAGGGCAATGAATTGGACCGCTATTCACTCGGCGGCCTTCGCGGTTTGGGCGTGGGAATCGAAATTGATGATTTTGGTACCGGCTACTCCTCCATCAGCTACCTGCGACGGCTGCCGGTGGACCGGGTCAAGGTTGACCGCTCGCTGATTTCCGGGCTGGGGTCCGATCCAAGCCAGCCGGAATTGGTGGCCGCGGTGCTGCAACTGGTGCGGGCCTGCGGGCTGGAGGCCGTGTGGGAAGGTGTGGAGACGGCGGAACAGGCGGAAATCCTCCGCGGCCTCGGCTGCCTGAGCGCGCAGGGCTACTACTTCGGCAGGCCTGTTCCGCCCGAGCAGATTCCGGTACTGCTGGCTGACCGGCCGGAAAGCGCGAACCCGTAAAGGTTAAAGTACTGCGCTTTTGGTGCCGCCGATATACGATCATCGTGCGGTGTCTGATTTTCCTGGCCGCAAAAGCTGGGGTGAACAGAATCACCGGAGTTAAAGGCGTTTAGAAATTGAACATTATTGGGCCACAAGGTCATTACTTCGTCAACTGGGGGCGTAGCTAATGTCGGTTCGTGTACAGGCATGGGGAATCATTGCCGCGGTGCTGGCGGATACCGATCCGTCCGGCGCGGCCGTCCGCCAGCGCCTTAGCAACAATCTCGACCAAAATCCGGGGGTTCCGGAACGGGCACTGCTGGAATACCTGCTGGAGACGCGGCGCAGCGACGCGAATACCGTGGAAACGCTGGAAAGCGCCCGGGAGATGCGTCTGACTCCCCCTGCCATGCCGCCGCAGGTTGCCGAGCAGATTGATGCCATCCGGAGTGTGTCGCGCATCAGTACACTGCTTGAGAACCAGATGTTGATGACGGCGTTCCAGCCCATCTACGGGCTCGCCGAAAAGAGCGTGATCGGCGTGGAGGCACTGTCCCGGTTCGTCAGCGACGACGGCGCCGCGGCGGAGTTGTGGTTCGCCGAGGCGAGGGCCGTGGGCCTTGGCGCCAATCTGGAGTTTTCCGCCCTCGGCTCCGCGGCCATCGCGGCCAGGGACCTTCAGCCCAACCTCTTTGTCTCCCTCAATATCTCGCCCTCGTCCTGCCTGGATCCGCGGCTTCCGGAACTGTTCGAATACATCGACCTTCCCATCAACCGGGTGGTCCTTGAACTGACGGAAAGCATCGCCGATGAGCAGTATGCGCAGTTCATCGCGGCCGTCAATCCGCTGCGTGACAAAGGCCTGCGGATCGCCGTCGACGACACCCACTCCGGTGCCGGCGCACTAAGCCGAATGGTCCACCTGCGGCCGGACTTCCTCAAGGTGGGCCGGGACGTCATCGCCGACGTGGACAACGACGGCATCCAGCGCGCCCTGGCCGCCTGTCTGGTGGATCTCACCGAGCAGATCGGCACCACCCTGGTGGCGGAGGGCATCGAAACGGTCGGCGAACTGAAGGTCCTCACCGAGCTGGGAATCGACGCCGGCCAGGGCTACCTGCTGGGACGCCCCTCGGTCCGGCCGCAGGACTGGGCCTCCTGGAACACACGCCTGGACGCGGACGGCCTCGACCGGCAGCTGGCCGAGCAGGCCGGCAGCAAGCCGCGGGCGAACGAAGCACACTAAGGAATGAACAACAGAGGTCCGGCGGACGCCTTGTCCGTCGGACCTCTGTTTTGTTGCACGGTCTGAGGCACCGCAATGTACGGGTGCTATTCGTCGTGCCCCTGGTCACCGCTCATCTGGTCCTCGGCCGGAGGCGTCTCGCCGGGTGGCACTCCCCCGCCGGGTTCCAGGCCCGTGACATCGCCTTCCGCCGGATCCGGGTTGGCCGATCCCGCTGATTCCTTGCTTCCTGCCCCGCGTGCGCCGTCAAGACCCTTGCCCGGCTGGTCCGGGTTGGCGGGGTCGTTTTCCGGATGATAGCTGCTCATCGTACGTATCCTTCCTTCCGGCCGCGGTTCTTTGCCCCAGCTCTGGACTAATTGTAAGCATGCTGATAATTCTGGAGGAGTAGGGCGGGCAGCCGCTGGGGTGCCCGGCACATACAACGTCAGGAGGAACAGTCATGGGAATCGGCGACAGCATCGGCAAGGCAGCGGAGAACGCCATGGAGGACCTCGCGGGAACGTCAAAGCCCACGGAGAAGCTGAACGTTCCCGAGCCCACGGATCCCAATGACGACGTGGAGGTCCACTCCTCCATCAGCGAAGGGTCCAACGCCATGGAGGCGGAGAAGGAAAAGGCACCCGGCCTGAAGACCGGGCCGGCCCCGGGACCGGTCTCGGAGAACCCGTTCGGCGGCGACGTGGATGAGACTGACAATGACAGGGCCGAAGCAGGCCGGGGAACGGGCGACGCCGGCCTGGCGGGGAGCGCGACGGCACCGGGTGGCGGAGAGGAGTCCACGAAGGGCCGCGTCTCGGGGGTTTCCGGAGGTTTGCCGGACAGCAACCCGGATGAACTGCGGGCCGATCCCACCGAGGGCGACCAGGACCCGTCCACGAGCACCGGCCGCGGCTAGGCACTTTACACTCAGGCGGGTGGCCCGGCGGGCCACCCGCCGCGTTGTGCCAGGATGTCCCGGAGCAGGTCGGCGCGGTCCGTAACCAGGCCGTCCACGCCGAGGTCGAGGAGGCGTTGCATCTCGGCGGGCTCGTTGATGGTCCACACGTGCACCATCAGGCCGAGCCGGTGCGCGCGCCGGAGGAAGCCGGGCGTAACAACCTCGATCCCGGCGCGGCGGGCCGGAACCTGCAGCGCCTGGACGCCCCGCAGGACCCGCCGCATCAGCCGCCGGAACAGGGGCCCGGGCAGCACCGGGCCCAGCAGCGTGAATGCGGTGATCGAGGCAACCCCGGCCGAGGCGGCGACCGGACGGCTGAGCAGCTTCAGCACCGCCCGCCGTCGGAGGTCCGAAAAGCTGGTGACCAGCACCCGGTCATGCGCCTGGTGGCGTTCAATCGCCGCCGCCGTGCTGCGGACCGAATCCCAGTCCTTGACGTCCAGGTTGAGCCGGGCGGCGGGCAGTGCGGCGACCAGCTCGTCAAAGGTGGGAATCGGTTCGCGGCCGCCGATCCGGACCCCGGCGATGTCCGCCGCCGTCAATTCCGAAACCTTGCCCCTGCCGTCTGTCACGCGGTCCAGGGTGCTGTCGTGGAAAAGGAGCAGCACGCCGTCGGACGTCGTGTGGACGTCCGTTTCCAGGTACCGGTACCCCATGCCGGCAGCAGCGCGGAACGCGGCCATCGAGTTCTCCAGCCCGTAGCGGGAAAAGCCGCGGTGCGCCATGGCGATTGGCAGCTGGTTGCCCGCGGCGTCCGGGTTGTCGAAGTACGGCAGGGTCACACCTGCGAGCGTACCGGAGACCGTCCAGCCGGGCGGGCGTCAGTCCTCGCAGGGCAGGATCTCCACGCCGTCGCCGCAGTGCAGCAGGGTGCGGCCGCCGCCGCCGTCGAGATTGATCCACACCACGGTGTTGTCTGGGGTGATGGCATCCACCACCCCTCCGGTTTCGAAGCCGGGTGCCGGCAGGACACGGACGCGGTCACCCTGCCGGAGCTTCTTCCAGTGCGGAGCGGGCGTTGCCCTGCGCAGCGGCGCATCGGCGATATCGCGTTTGACGTTACGTGCCATCTTTACCCCTTAAGCCAGCAGGAGAGGAGTCTGCTCTCCAACCTTCACGCTAAGGAGCGAAGGTGAACGCGAGGTGAGCGCCAGCTGTGAAAACGGCGGCGGGCGCGGGAATCAGGGGCGCGGCGCATCCAGGGACGCCAGCCGCGCCTCCAGGACCTGGGCCACGCCGTCGTCGTCGAAATGGGGCGCCTGCTGCCCTGCCGCAAGGATGGCTTCCGGGTGGCCGCTGGCCATGGCGTAGCCGTTGCCGGCCCAGCGGAGCATTTCGATGTCGTTGGGCATGTCGCCGAAGGCCACCACATCTGCGGCATCGATGCCGAGTCCTGCCGCATACTCGGCAAGGGTGACCGCCTTGTTGACGCCCGGCAGGGACAGCTCCAGCATGGCGACGCCCGGCGAGGAGTGCGTGGCCGCCGCCAGGTGCCCGACGGCGGGACGTACCTCCGCGAGGAAGTCATCCGGAGTGCCCTCCCGGACAATGGCGAGGAACTTCACCACGCTGTCATCACCGGCGAGTGTCTCCCGCAGCGGGGCGGGGGTGAACTCGGACAGCAGTTCACTGGATTCGTTCTCAATGAAGCCTGGCTCGAGATGGAAGCCCG
Organism: Pseudarthrobacter sp. NamE2; assembly: GCF_005796205.1. Classification (GTDB taxonomy): domain Bacteria; phylum Actinomycetota; class Actinomycetes; order Actinomycetales; family Micrococcaceae; genus Arthrobacter. Next base: position 55,237 of record NZ_VAHN01000016.1, read on the forward strand.
TGAGCGTTTCGGCGGCGAAAAGGGCGGCCGGGCGGAGCTTCTTGATGATGCGGCGGATCTCGAGCACGGCGTCGAGGCGAAGCGTCCGCGCGGACACCAGCCGGTCGGTTTCAAGGTCCCAGACTACGGCGCCATTGGAGCAAATGACGGTGCCAGTGTGGCCCAGCTGGTCCTGGAGCGGGTGCAGCCAGCGGGGCGGGCGGCCCGTGACAAAGACGAGTTCGACGCCGGCGTCCCGGCAGGCGTGAAAGGCGCGAACGGTGCGGTCGCTGATTTTTCCGTTGTGGCCGAGGATCGTTCCGTCAATATCGCTTGCTACCAACCGCATCCTGCAAGTTTACGTGGCTTGCGGTGGGACGGCCTGCCGGCACCCGACTGCCGCTGGGAGGTCCGATTGTCGGCTCGCGGCAGTACACTGTTCTAATCGAACATATATTCGAAAAAAAGGTGTGTTGTGGGCGTTGTTATCGGTCCCCGCGTGATAGATGCGGGCGCCTCGCTGTTATCGGTGCTGATCGCCCCTGTGGCGGTGGCCGCGGGTTTCCCGTCGCCGGCGCAGGACTATTTCGACGGCCGGATCGACCTGAACGCGCACCTGATCAAGGACATCACCAGCACGTTCGTGGTGCGGGTGACCGGGGACTCGATGGAGGGCGCCGGGATCAGCGACGGGGACGAGCTCATCGTCAACCGGGCGCTGGAGCCCAAGGACGGCTCCGTGGTGATCGCCGTGCTGGACGGGGAACTGACCATCAAGCGGCTTCGCATCACTCCTTCCGGCGTGGTGCTGCAGGCGGAGAACCCGAAGTACCCGGACATCCGGGTCCCTGCCCTGTCCGAGCTGACCGTGTGGGGCGTGGCAACCCGGTGCCTGCACCACGTCTGACACACTGCGGAAGGAGGCAGCGGGCTATGCCTAAGCCTGCCGTGATGCGGCAGATGCCGCAGATCGCGCACGTGGATGTGAACTGCTTCTACGCTTCGGCCGAACGGGCCTTCGACCCTTCCCTGGAGGGCCGGCCGCTGATCGTGCTTTCCAACAACGACGGCTGTGCCGTGACCCGCTCCCCGGAAGCCAAGGCACTGGGAATCAAGACCGGCGACCCGTGGTTCAAGCTCGCGCCCCGGGCCAAGGAGTGGGGGCTGGTGGCCAAGTCCAGCAACTATGAGCTGTACGGGGACATCAGCGCCCGGGTGATGGAACTGCTCGGCAGGCACTCGGCCTGGCTGGAGGTCTACAGCATCGACGAGGCGTTCCTGGGCGTGAAGGGGGATGCGGAACAGCTGCTGGACCTCGGCCGAAGGATCAAGGAAACGGTGCGGCGGCACGTGGGTGTCCCGGTGTGTGTGGGCATTGCACCCACCAAGACCCTGGCCAAGCTCTGCAACAAGTGGGCCAAGAACAACCCTGCATTCGGCGGGGTGTGCCACTGGGACAGTGTTTCCGCTGCGGTGCGGGAGTCGTTGCTGGCCCGGTTGTCCGTAGAGGAGATCTGGGGCATCGCGGGCCGGCTCACCAGGCGCCTGAACGTCCTGGGCATCTTCACGGTGCTGGACCTGGTCAACGCGGACCCTGTGGTCATCCGCGACAAGTTCTCCGTGGTGATGATGCGAACGGTCCTGGAACTGCGGGGCACGCCCTGCATTCCCATGGAAGAAGAGCGCATCGGCCGGGACCAGCTGATCTTTTCCCGTTCCTTCTCCACGCCTGTCGCCACCGTTGAAGGCCTGCGGCAGGTCCTGAGCATTTATGGGCAGCAGGCGAGCGCAAGGCTGTCCAAACACGGGCTGCAGGCAAAGGTGCTGACCGCCTTCGCCGCCACGTCCCCGTTCAGGCACCACGAGCAGGCCTACCCCTCGGTGTGCGTCTCCCTTCCCATGCCCACCGCGGACCCGCTCCTGCTCACCAAGGCTGCCCATGCGCTGCTGCCCCAGGTGCGCGACGGCCTCCAGTACGCCAAAGCGGGGCTGATGCTCACGGACCTGCGTCCCACCGCGAACCAGCCGCCGCTGGAACCGTTCGAAAACCGGCACGAGGAACGCGGCATCGGACCGTTGCTTGAGGATGTGAGCCGGCGCTTTGGCCGGGGCTCCATCGGGCTTGGCCACGCCGGAATCAGGACCGGACTGGACTGGACCATGAAGCGCGGCATGCAGTCCCCCCGGTACACCACGCACTGGGACGAACTCCCGCTGGTGAAGGCGGCCTGAGGAAGCACCCCGCTCTCAGGCCAGCGGCCCGCCCGGTGCGCGGACGCCGTCGAACATTGCACTGGTGCTGGCCTGCGGGACCACCACGTGCACGGCGTTCCGCTCGATGGTGAAGTCGGTGGGCGTCACCACGGCGATTTCGCCGTCGAGGTTCACGGACATTGGCGGCTCGGTGACCAGCCGGACGTGCCGGCTGGTCACGTGGTATACCCGTTCGTGCCGGACGAAGCTCCCGTCCCGCAGCAGCCGGGCAATTTTTACATGTTCGCGCAGCGGCGCCGCCAGGATGGCGTAAATATCGAGCGTGTGGTCATCGATCCCCGCCGTCGGGGACACCGTGTTGCCGCCGCCGTAGTGCCTGCCGTTGCCCACTGCCACCTGGAGGAGGTTCTCAAGCTGCATCGGCTCGTGGTCCCCGCCCGGGAATTCCAGGAGGGCGGCGAAGGGTTCATGTCGGGCGTACGAACGCAGGGTGGCAATGCCGTACGCCAGCGGCCCAAGGCGCCGCTTCAGGCCGGGGCTGAGCGCCTCCGTGACCCGTACCGACAGGCCCACGGACGCCACGTTGAGGAACGGCCGGCCGTTGGCGCGGCCGAGGTCGATGTCCACTACCTTCCCGTGAGCCACGGCAGCACAAGCCTGCGCCAGGTTGCCGGGGATCTCGAGCGTCCGGGCAAGGTCGTTGGCCGTGCCGAGCGGAAGGATGCCGAGCACGACGTCGGTGCCGGCAACCAGGCCGGCGGCGTAGCTGACCGTCCCGTCGCCGCCGCCGACCACCAGCAGGTCATGCCCGTCGGCAACCACCCGGTCCAGCGTACCGGGCAGCTCGGCGCCCGACCGGATGTGATGCACGGCGGTGACCGGAACGCCGGCCTCGCGCATCCTCTGTACCGCCTGGTGTGATGCGGTAGCGCCCCGGCGTGATCCGGTGTTGATGACCACGGCGGCAGACCGCGCCTCTCCGGCAACCTTCATGAGGGCCATACTAGGGCGGCGGCCTGTGATTTCCACGGCCGGGTCTACAACGCGGTTTAACAGGGAAGCCCCTCCGCTGAACCGCGAAGGGGCTGCCCGCCATATCCGCGGGTAGGTGCCAGGCGTGGAAGGGGCTATCGCCGGGACAGCGGGGCGGGCACCAGTTCCGGAGCAGCTGGCGGCTCTGACCCCTGTGGATCCCGGGCGGGCCGCACCGCTGAGTGTTCGGCGAGGACTCCGGTCTGGTGCCTGATCTTCGTCCGGTACAGCAGGGCGCCGCCTGCGGTCACGGCGGCAACGAACAGCACGCCGCCCCACTGCAGGTACCACTCAAACGGCGGCACCGAGTTGTAGATTTCCGGCCGCGGCCAGATCAGGTTCAGGGTCATGGCACCGCCCCACAGGACAGCGAGGATATTCACGGGCAGGCCCCACTTGCCGAGGCTGAACCCGGCCTTGCCGTGGGTTTCGTCGGACAACGGCCATTTCTTCAGGAAGCGCCGCCGCAGCAGGGGCACGGTGACCAGCAGGTAGGACAGGTAGATCAGCACGATGCTGATGCTGGACAGGATGGTGAAGATCGCAGGCTGGGAGACATTGACGACCAGCGGAATGATGGCGATGACTCCGATGACGATGGCCGCCACGGTGGGTGTCTTACGCTCGGGATGGACTTTGCTGAGCTGCCGGCTGAACGGCAGGTTGTTGTCCCGGGCCATGGCGAACATCATGCGGATGGCGGCGGCATGGACTGCGAGGGTGCAGACGAACACGGCAACGACGATGCACGCCAGGAACGCCTTGCCGAAGGGGCCTCCCAGCACGGAGAGCACGATGTACTGCAGCCCGCCGTCGGCACTGCCCAGCTTGGGATCGTTCAGGTCGGGCGCGGCCAGGAGTCCGCCAAGGAGGATCAGGCCGCCAAGGATGAAGGACGCCGTGATGGCCCGCAGGATCGCCTTAGGAGCGGTCTTCTTCGGGTCCTTCGTCTCCTCACCCAGGGAACTGGCCGTGTCGAAGCCGTACATCACGTACCCGGATGCCATCGCGCCGATCAGGAAGACCCCGAAGAAGCCAAGGTCGTGCCCTTCGCCGTAGCCCGCGGTGCTGAACAGGACTTCAGGCCCCCGCACCACATGCCATCCCAGTGCCAGGATGAGGAGTACGGCGGCAGCGAGCTCAACGAAGACGCCGACGCTGTTGATTTTGGTCATCAGCTTCACGCCGAAAGCATTGATGAGGGTGGAGATGGTGATCATGATGCTCGCCAGCAGGACGCCGTTGAGGGCGAAGTCGTAGGTGCCGGTGCCGTCCCCGATGATCTGGAAACCGGACCAGATCTGGGGCAGGGTGAGCTGCAGCGCCAGGGCGACGGCTCCGAGCGCCACCATGGAGGAGATCAGCAGCAGCCAGCCGGCCAGCCATGCGAACGTCCCTGACGAAAGTTGCTTGGCCCAGTTGTAGACGGACCCGGCTACGGGATAGCGGCCGGCGAGCTCGGCAAAACAGAGCGCCACCATCAGCTGGCCGACGAAAACGATGGGCCAGGACCACGCGTAGGCGGGGCCGGCCATGGAGAAACCAAAGTAGAACAGTTGAAAAACGCCTGTGAGGATGGAGATGTAGCTGACTCCGGCCGCGAAGCTGGCGAATTTGCCGATGCTGCGGTCCAATGTCTGGGCATAGCCGAATTCGTCCATGCCGCTTGAATCAGTACTCTTGCTGGGTTCCAACATCTGAACTCCTAAGTCAGAAAAAGCACAGTGGTTGTTGACCTGTGGCCGCCATTGGACGCAGGTGATGCAACCGGCCGGGCGCCGCCGTGCGCAGCGCCCCGCCGTTCCCCCGTTGCTGTTTGGTGCCTACTCGGCAGCGGCAACCCCCGGTTCCTGCGGAGGGGAACCGAACCAGCCACTGGGTGCGGGCTGGACGTTCTGCCAGATGTGTTTTGCCTCGCGGTACTCGTCCAGTCCCGCGCGGCCAAGCTCGCGGCCAATGCCCGACTTCCCGAAGCCGCCCCATTCCGCCTGCGGGACGTAGGGGTGGTAGTCGTTGATCCAGACCGTTCCGTGGCGGAGCGCGGACGCCATGCGCTGCGCCTTGGATGCATCCGAGGTCCAGACGGCGCCGGCCAGGCCGTATTCGGTGTCGTTTGCGATGGCCACCGCCTCAGCCTCGGTCCGGAATGTTTCGACGGTCAGCACCGGCCCGAAGGACTCCTCCTGCAGCACGCTCATGCCCGTACGGCAGTTGCCCAGGACGGTGGGCGGGTAGAAGAAGCCGTCAGCGAGCGGGCCGTCGTCGGGGATGTACCCGCCGCACAGCAGTTCGGCACCTTCGGCGATTCCGGCCTGCACATATGCGTGGACCTGGTCGCGGTGCTTCGCGGAGATGAGCGGGCCGGTCTCGGCAGTGGCGTCGAACGGGCCGCCCATGCGGATCTTCTTTGCCCGTTCCACCACTTCGGCCACGAAGCGTGCGGCGATGGATTCCTCGACGACGAGCCGCGCCCCTGCCGAGCAGACCTGCCCGGAGTGCAGGAAAACGGCGGTCAGGGCGTTGTCTACGGCGGCGTCCCAGTCCGCGTCAGCGAAGACGACGTTGGGGTTCTTTCCGCCGAGCTCCAGGGCGACGCGCTTGATGGTTTCGGCGGCGGCAGCCATGATCGTTTGGCCCGTCGCCAGGCTCCCGGTCAGGGAAACGAGGTCGACGCGGGGGTCAGAACTGAGCGGTCCACCCACCTTCGATCCCTTGCCCGTCACGAGGTTCGCGACGCCGGCGGGAACCCCGGCCTCCGCAAGGGTTTCCATCAGCAGGATGGACGTGGAGGGCGTCAGTTCGCTCGGCTTGAGCACGAAGGAGTTTCCGGTGACGAGCGCGGGCGCCACCTTCCACGCCGCCTGCAGGAGCGGATAGTTCCACGGTGCGATGAGGGCGCACACGCCGAGCGGCTCGTAGATGACGCGGCTAATGGCGTCGGGCCGTCCCGTGTCGATCACCCTGCCGGCGTCGAGGCCGGCGATCTTTCCGTAGTAGCGGAAGCAGGCGGCGATGTCGTCAATGTCGTACTCGGCCTCCACCAGGCGCTTGCCCGTATCGAGGGCCTCGGCGCGGGCGTAGTCAGCCTTGTCCCGCTCCAGCAGGTCGGCGACCCGGAGCAGGACCGCGCCGCGCTCAATATCGCTGAGCCGCCTCCACGGACCGTGGTCGAACGAGTGGCGCGCACCCGCAATCGCCCTCTTGGCGTCATCCACCGTGGAGGACGCCACGACGGCGACCTCCAGCCCGTCCGCAGGGCAGCGCACGACTGTTGTGGCGCCGTCGGACGCTTCCTGCCAGGCGCCGTCAATGTACAGGCCCTTGATCACGTCCTGGTCCCCGCCCGTGGGGCGCACGCGCTGAACGGTGGCCGTCATCGTTCCTCCTGCAGGGTGTTCTTCGCGGTCCGGGGAGTCCTTAATATCCAACATCGCTAGGCCTTTGCTGCCGCTGCTGCCGTGAGCGGGGCGCCGTTACGTTCCAGGGGGCTGAGGCCGTGCCGGTAGAACTCAGCGTACTGCGGCGCCAGGGGCTTCTTGCCGGCGATCAGGTCGGCGGCCTTTTCCGCCAGCATCATCACGGGGGCGTAAATGTTGCCGTTGGTGACGTAGGGCATGGCGGAGGCATCCACCACGCGCAGGCCGCTGGTGCCGTGCACGGTCATGTCCAGCGGGTTCACGACTGCCATGGGATCCGAGTCCGGGCCCATCTTCGCGGTGCAGGAGGGATGCAGCGCCGTTTCGGCGTCGCGGGCCACCCAGTCCAGGATCTCCGCATCCGTCTGCACGGCCTTGCCAGGAGAGAGCTCGCCGCCGTTGAAGGGCAGCATGGCGGACTGGCCGAGGATGTCGCGGGCAACGTGAATGGCCTCCACCCATTCGCGCCGGTCCTGGTCCGTGGAGAGGTAGTTGAAGACCATGGACGGATGCACCGTGGGATCGGTGGACTTGATCTTCAGCGTGCCCCGGGCGTCCGAGTACATGGGGCCGATGTGCACCTGGTAGCCGTGCTTCGCATCCGCCTTCTGGCCGTCATAGCGGACGGCCACCGGGAGGAAGTGGAACATCAGGTTGGGGTACGCCACGTCCTCGTTGGACCGGACGAAACCGCCGCCTTCGAAGTGGTTGGTGGACGCCGGACCCTTCCGGCCGAACAGCCACTGCATGCCGATCCACGGCATGCGCCAGACGTCCAGGGCCGGCTGCATGGACACCGGCTGGGTGCAGGCGTGCTGGATGTAGACCTCCAGGTGGTCCTGCAGGTTCTGGCCGACGCCGGGCAGGTTGACCACGGAGTTGATGCCCAACGAGTTCAGGTGCTGCGCATCGCCGATGCCGCTGAGCTGCAGCAGCTGCGGGGTGTTGATGGCGCCGCCGGCCAGGATCACCTCGCCCGCGTTCACCTGGTGGGTCTTGCCGTTGCGACGGTAGGTGACGCCGGTTGCCACGTTCCCCTTGAAGTTGACCTTGGTGACCAGCGCGCGGGTGAGGACGGTCAGGTTGCCCCGGCCGAAGTTTGGCCGCAGGTAGGCGCGGGACGCGGAGAGCCGCTGGCCCTTGTGGACGTTGCGGTCAAAGGCGGCGAAGCCTTCCTGGCGGTAACCGTTGACGTCGTCCGTCAGCGGGTAGCCGGCTTCCTGCGCGGCGGCGAAGAACGCCTGGAACAGCGGGTTGGTGGCGGGGCCGCGTTCCAGGACCAGCGGACCGTCGTGGCCGCGGAGTTCGTCTTCGGGGTCTGCGGCGAGCGCGTTTTCCATCCGGTTGAAGTAGGGCAGGCAGTGCGCGAAGTCCCAGGTTTCCATGCCGGCGTCGGCACCCCAGCGCTCGTAGTCGAGCGGGTTTCCGCGCTGGAAGATCATGCCGTTGATGGAGCTCGAGCCGCCAAGGACCTTGCCGCGTGCGTGTGCCACCCGGCGGCCGCCCATGTAGGGCTCGGGATCCGACTGGTACCGCCAGTCGTAAAGCGGATTGCCGCTGGGGAAGGTCAGCGCGGCGGGCATCTGGATAAAGAGGTCCCACGGATAGTCGCTGCGTCCGGCCTCAAGGACCAGGACGCTGCTGTTGCCTCCGTCGCTCAGCCGGTCGGCCAGCACGGAACCCGCGCTGCCGCCGCCGACGATGACGTAGTCGTAAGTGGTTGTGGTCATGCTGCAAACTCTCCTTCTACCTGGTGCCGGTCATTGGCCCAGGGCGGGTCGTCGTTCTTCCGAAAGCGAAAGGTTGACCGTGTTAGCCGGAGAATCCGCGGTATTCCCTGGTGTGGCGTAGGTCATAACCAAGGAGATTAGTGCAGCTTGAACAAGTGTTCAATAGGAAAACTGGACAAATGTTCAAAATTTACGGGCGTGAAACATCAAAGGCGCGGTGGCCTGCGGAAACGGGCGGCCGGGCGTCAAAAATGTCGTGCTTCCGGCCGAATATGACAGCGCGTCATTGCCGGCGCACGCCGATGGGCGGCGCGGCCGGATGCGGCCACGCGGGAAGAGTCGCGGGAAAGGTGATGGAACCGCCGCTAGGCGGCGAAGGCGATTTCTTCGGTCCGGGCAATGCTCCGCCGGATGGATTCCTTGTCCACACCAAGGAGCGCGGTCAGCCACATGCCGTTCTGCACAACCACGATGTCGGCCGCCCGCTCCTTGCACTGCTTGCTGGACAGCTCCGGTTTGGCATTGCCGATCAGGGCCGCAAGCCCGTCCAGGTAGCGGTCAAACGCCGCCGCGTTGATCAGGGCGAAGTCCTCGTGCGCCCGCGCGAGCGCCCACAGGTGCAGGCGCAGGGACAGGTACCGCGTGGTCAGAAGTTCCGGTCCGGCAACCCGCCGGAGGGCATTCTGGAGCTGCTCGTCAGGAGGCAGTGCGGGATCCGGTGCCACCAGCGCGAGGTCGTGTTCGTCGACGCTGTGCAGGGCGGCGCGGATCAGGCTCGATTTGTCCTCGTAGTAGTAATTCACCAGGCCGAGGGCGACGCCGGCCTCGCGCGCCACCGCACGCATGTTCACTCCCGAAATCCCGTGGCGGGACAGCAGGTCCAGCGCGGCTTCAAGAATGCGCTGCTGCCGGTCAACCTGCTCGCCCTGTTCACGGGAGTTCACGGTGCTTGTGTCCACCCGGCCAGAATATGGGGAAACCAGCTACGCTGCACCTCGGCTTGCCTGCCAGCCGGTTTATGCGACGCTGCCGCTAATGCGCATGACGGGCACCGATCTCAACGATGAGCACCCCTGCGGAAATGAGCAGGATCCCGCAAGCCATGGTTGGCGTCAGCGGCTCCTCGAACAGCACACGGCTGGCGATGGCCGTCAAAGCGACGCCGCACGCCACCCAGACGCCGTACCCGACCCCCAGGGGAAGGCCCTCGGCAAGGGCGAGGCCAAGGAAACCGAAGGCGCTGGCGTAGCCGGCCACAATGGGGACCAGCCACACCTTCTTTTTCAGCCCTTCAGAGGCGCGCAAGGACATGGTGGCGGCCACTTCGGTGAGGATGGCCAGGCCGAGGAGGAACCAGGTCATGCTTGCTCCTCCTGCTTGGCGTGGGCCTTCTGCGAACCCACTTCAACGGTGATGACGCCCGCCAGGATGAGCACCATACCGGCCCCCATGAGCCAAGTGAGCGGCTCGTCGAAGATACTGGCCGAGAGCAGCGCGGTGGCCGTGACGCCGCCTGCTCCCCAGGCGCCGTACGCGACGCTGATGGTCATGCCCAGCCGCAGGCACACGCTCAGCAGGAAGAAGGCTGTTACGTATCCAAACACCACCACGAGGTACCAGCCAGGCGCCTCGATGGCGGCCTTGAGGGCAAGCGTGGCGCTGACCTCCGTGATGATTGCTCCAGCGAGGCACAGCCATCGCTTCATTGCGCGTCTCCTTCGGGAACGAGATCGAGGATGGAGGCCAGGATCAGGGCGCGCTCAGCAGGGTCCGGCGATGACACGCCGCTGGCCTGCGCCGCCCAGAAACCATCAGCCGCCAGCCGGGCAGTTGCCAGCCGGGCGCGCTGCTCCGGCGGCGTTCCGGCCGGAATATCCAGCCAGGGGTCGAGATGCCGCGCCCAGGCTTCCTGCAGTTCGGCCTTGTACGCCGAGTGGAACCACAGTGCCCATTCGGCGCGCATGTTTTGGCCGTCGGCTGCTACCTGGATGTACGAACGGTAACGCGCAGTAACAGTGGCCCTGCCCTCCCCCAGGAGGTCCGCCATCCTCCGTTCCAGCTGGCAGGCGGCGTACTCGACCAGGGCAACCATGAGGGCGTCCCGGTTGGGGAAGTGGTACATCAGTCCCGGCTTGGTCACTCCGGCTTCGGAGGCCACGGCATCAAGGGTGATGGCAGCCCCCTGGCTGCTGGCGGCCACACGCAAACCCGCCTCAAGAATCCCCGGGCGCTGACTTTCCCTCACCCTGAAACTTTACCATCCGGAAGGTAAAGTTCCGGCGGCCGCCAGCGAAAGGGAAAGCCGCTGCCGGAAGACCTTTCGTGACTCTCCGCGACGCCGCGTTTCGCTTTCGCGTCGTCCCGTGAACGCCTGCTACAGGACTGATTGTGGGCCTGCGGGGCGCTCCGTAATCTCAACTCAGCATCCCCCCAGCAAAAGGAAGACCCAATGGCAAAACCCCAGGACAAGCGTCCGCTGAACCAGGAAAGCTCCACCCGCATGGCGGCACGAAGCTCAGCACGCAGGTCTTCAACGCGGGCCCCGCCGCCATCGAGGCGCTGAAAGCCGCCGCCATTGACCACCAAGCAGGCCAACATCAGCGGCATCTTCGACCTGAGGGCGCTCAACGAAGTGACGGGCGAAAAGACCTCTGCAGCGGGACTCGGCAAGGAGTAACGCGGCTGGCACGCTCTCTCAGTTCCTGCAGCAAACCGGCCAACGCTCTCTCACTTTCGATCAGGAGGTGAGAGAGCGATGGGCGTTTATATGCGATAGGTGAGAGAGCGTCGCTGGCCGCCGAACCCGCCTAACCCTCCACATGCCCGTTCAGCTCGGCCCGGGTCGGCGGGTTTGCGCCGGGCCGGGACACGGTGACGGCGGCGGCGCGGGCGGCGTGGGACAGGAGTTCCGCCAGGCCCTCGGCCGGGAGTTCGCGCAGGTCCTTGCGGTTCTGTGCACCGTCCAGGCCGCGGTCCACCAGCCCGGAAAGCAGCGCGGCCATGAAAGAATCGCCGGCGCCCACGGTGTCCGCCACGTCCACGCGCGGTGCCGGGACCTCGGCCTCGCCGGCGGCGGTGATGCCCCAGGGCCCCGCCGCCCCGCGCGTCACCACCACCATGGCAGGCCCCTCGGAACCGCCGAGCGCCAGCCACTTCCGGGCCGAATCGAGCACGTCCTGTCCGGGGTACAGCCACTCGAGGTCCTCGTCGGACGCCTTCACCACGTCCGCGAGGGACACAAACTTCTCGGCCTGCCGGCGCGCGTAGTCCACATCGGTAATGATGCTCGGCCGGCAGTTGGGGTCGAAGCTGATGGTCGCGCGCGGGTGGGCGTATTCGACGGCGGCCAGGACTTCGGTGGCGCCCGGCGCCAGCATCGTGGCGATGGAGCCGGTGTGCAGCAGCGTGGTGCCCTGCAGCATAAAGGCAAGCCGGTCCGCGATGCCGGGAAGCTGCCAGGTGAGGTCGAAGGTGTAGGAGGCGGCGCCGTCGTCGTCAATCAACGCGGTGGCCACACTCGTGGGCAGCTCATCCGGCCCCAGCGGGAGCATGACCGAGCTGGACCGCAGGTGCGCGGCCACCGAATCCCCGTAAGCGTCCCGGCCGTAGCGGCCGATGAACTGCACGGGATGGTCCAGGCGGGCCAGGCCCACCGCCACGTTCAGCGGGCTGCCGCCCACGTGCGCCTCGATGCCGGAAGCGCGCTGGACAACGTCAACAAGGCCTTCGCCGATAACTGTGAGCATGGTCATACTCTGCCAGAAGAGGTCTGCGGGATGCAGTTTGCGTCAGACCACCAGTTCCAGCACCAGTTCCCGGCACTTCCGGTAGGCCGCCGTGTCCGGGTCGATCAGCTCATAGTGATCCCCGGGCACGGTGACCAGCTGCGCGGGCACGCCGCCGGCCCGGCCGGCGTCCACATAGGAGGTGGACAAGGCAAGCGGGACGTCGTCGTCCTCCTCGGCATGCACGGCGTAGACGGGGACGTCCAGCGGCAGGGCGAACATGGGATCCGCCTCCCGGTGACGCTCCGGGAATTCCGACGACGGCCCGCCCAGCAGGTTGGCCACGGCGCCGTTGCTGAGGTTGAGCCTTTCAGCCTCAGCAAGGTTCAGGAGGCCCGACTGGCTCACCACCCCGGTAAGCCGGACGCCGTCATTCCTGGTCCCGGCCCAGCCGGGACGCCCCGGCCTGTCCCTGCCGGCGGCCCAGACCGCGAGGTGGCCGCCGGCGGAATGCCCCAGCGCCACCACCTTGCGCAGGTCCAGGTTATGCAAGCCCGCAAGCCCGGCAAGCTTGTCGATGCCGGCCAGGATGTCCTGGAAGGTGCCGGGCCAGCCACCGCCGTTCCCCGCCCGCCGGTACTCGAGGTTCCAGGCGGCAATGCCCTGTCCGGCCAGGTCCGTCGCGAGCGGCGCCCCCAATTCCGCGCCGTACTGCGCGCGCCAGTAGCCGCCGTGGATCACCACCACCACGCCCCTGGGTGCCGTGCCCGGGGCACTGCCGGGCAGGAACAGCTCGCCCCACTGGCTGGGGTCCTCGCCGTACTGGTAGCGGTGCCGCATGTGCCGAGACTACAGGGCACGTTTGAGCCCGGGCATTTGTGGGCATGCTTTCAACCATGGAACCGTCTGAGTCAGTCACCAGCCAAGAGTCGACAGTTGAAGAATGGACGCGCGCGCTGGCCGAGTCCACCGGCTCGCCCGGCGGCGGCGCCGGAACCGGCGTGATGCTCTCCGTGGCGGCATCGCTGACCTCCATGGTTGCCGGGTACAGCGAGGGCGACCAGGTGGAAGCGGTCCGCGGGCGGGCACGGGCCCTCCGGAGCGAAGCGTTGCGGCTCGCGGATGAGGATGCGACGGCGTCCCGGGCCTTTGGCGCCGCCTTCCGGCTGGAGAAGGGGCCGGAGCGGGATGAGGCAATCCGGCAGGCGTCGGTGGACGCCGCGAAATCATCCGCGGTCCTGGGCGAGCGGGCCCTCCAGGCCATCGACGACCTGGCCTGGCTGGCAGAGAACGGCAACCCGGCACTCATCGCCGATACCGTCGTCGCGTTCGGTGCGCTCCGTGCCGCAGTGGCCGGCGCCCGCACCAACGTCAGTTTCGACCTCGCGTCGCTCCGTTCCGCCGGCACCACTTTGGAGGAAGTCCGCGAACAGCACCCGGACCTGTGGGCTGCAGTGCAGCGGCTCACCTCGGCCCTCGAGCGGATTGACAGCCTGACCGCCGGAATTGATGACCGGGCCGCTCCCACCGATAGCATCTGACGGGCGGGTTTCCCCGACGTGGGTGCCGCCCGGATGGATTACCGCGTCCGCATACGGATCGGCGGGCGGGACTGACTAGAGGACAGCATTCTTGGACGGCGTCTTAAAAGGCTTCTTTGTGGTGGGCGCCGTGATGCTCGTCGGCTACATCCTGGGCAAGACGAACGCGCTGGGCCCGCACGGAACCAAGGTGCTGTCCACCCTGACCTTCCTGGTGGGCCTGCCCAGCCTGATGTTCTCCATGATCGCCACCCGGCACATCTCGGACGTGCTGAGCGAGACCGGACTGATCTCCGTGGCCACCGCCGCCGCCATGATGATCCTGTTCGCCATCATCGGCGCGGCCGCCAGATGGGGCGTGCGGAAAACGACCATCGGGGCGCTGGCCACCGGCATCGTGAACTCCACCAACCTCGGCGTTCCGCTGTCCCAGTATGTGCTGGGAAGCGCCGCCTACGTCACGCCCATCATGCTGTTCCAGCTCGCCATCGTCACCCCGATCGCCCTCACCATCCTGGACCTCAGCAACCCCGACGGCGAAAAACCGTCTGCCGGGCGCATCCTCGCCACGCCCTTCCGCAACCCCGTGACAGTGGCGGCCATCCTCGGGATCGTGGTCAGCGCCGTCGGGATCCAGGTCCCTGAACTGGTGCTGGATCCGCTGAAGCTCATCGCGCAGGTCACCGTCCCGCTGATGCTGATCATCTTCGGCATGTCGCTGCACGGGCTCTCACCCCGCGGCTCCAGCGGCGACGCCGCCCCCACCACTGTGGCCGTCATCCTCAAATCCGCCATGCAGCCGGTCGCGGCCTGGCTGCTCGCCCGCTACGTCTTCCAGCTGGACGGCTTCAGCACGTTCGTGGTCACCGCGTGCGCCATCCTCCCCACCGGACAGAACGTGGTGTTGTACGCCGTCCGGTACCGGGTGGGGCAAAGCCTGGCGCAAACGACGGCGGTAGTCACCTCGGTGCTGGCCGTTCCGCTGCTGCTGGCCGCGGCATGGCTGATGAACTGAGCGCCTGGAGGCAGTCCGGCCCTAGGCGCCCTCGAGTTCCAGGTGCGGCGTGGGCCGGCGGAACCCGCGGGTCAGGACGGCAAGGTACACCAGGCCAAGCCCCGCCCAGCTCAGGCCCAGGGAGAAGGACAGCCCGCTCAAACTGGTCCAGAGCCAGAGGGTCAGGACCAGTCCCGTGCCGGGCAGCAGCAGGTTGTTGAGCAGGCCCCTTGGTCCGCGCTGCTTCCCGTTGATGAAGTAGTGCTTGATGACGGAAAGGTTGACCACCGAGAAGGCCACCAGGGCCCCGAAGCTGATGAGCGAGGAGACGGTGGTCAGGTCCAGCACCAGGGCAAGCAGCGCCACTGCGGAGGTCAGGACGATGGGGACCACAGGCGTACCCAGGCGGGGGTGGAGCCGGCCAAGGACCCCGGGAAGGACCCCGCTGCGGCCCATCGAGTGGATGATGCGCGAGACCGAGGCCTGGGAGGTCAGGGCGGAGCCGAGGCTTCCGGCAATGTACGCGGAGGTGAAGAAGGCGACAAGGAGGTTCCCGCCGGCTTTGCCCACAACCTCGATTGCTGCGGAATCCGGGCTGGCAAAACTTCCCACCGGCAGCAGCTGGTGGCTGATGTACGCGAGCGCCAGGAAGATGAGCCCGGCCAGGACCGTGGTCAGCATGATGGCCTTGGGGATGGTCCGGCGGGGATCCTTTGCCTCCTCGGCGAAGGTGGAGACGGCGTCGAAACCCAGGTAGGAGAGGCAGAGGATGGCGGCGCCGGCCATGATGGGCGAAAAGCCCTCCGCGCCGTCCACTCCGGTGAAGGGTGCCAGGAGATCCACCGCGCCCATGCCCGTGACGGACACGGAGGCCAGGACCACGAAGAGCACAATGAACAGGCCTTGGAGCCCCACCACCACGTAATTCGCGCGCGCAACCGCGGTGATGCCAACGAGGTTCAGCACGGTCACGGCCACGATGGACACCACAATGAAGAGCCAGGCCGGCACGGCCGGGAAGGCGGCGTTGAGGTAGATGCCGATCAGCAGGTAGTTGATCATCGGCAGGAGCAGATAGTCGAGCAGCAGCGACCACCCAGCCAGAAAGCCGAACCCGGGGCCGAAGGAACGGGTTGCGTAGGTGTAGGCAGAGCCGCCGAACGGGAAGGCCTTGGCCATCCGCCCATAGGACCGGGCGGTGAAGAGCATCACAACCAACGCGGCGGCATAGGCCGCTGAAAGCCGGCCCCCGGTCAGCTCCACCACAATGCCGTACGTACTGAAGATAGTGAGGGGCACCATGTACACGAGCCCCAGCAGGACCAGCGACGGGATCCCCAGGACACGGCGCCACCCGGTGCCGGGAGTTCCAGGACTTTGATGGTTTGCCTCGAGCGGGGCTCGGGTGTCAGATGCGGAGCTCATGGTGGTTCCTAGGGGTTCGGGCCTCCGGCGCGGGGGCGGCACTGGCAGGTGAAGCGGGCTGGGGATGCTGGCGGGAACGCGGCCACGCCGTTGTTGGCCGCAACCCTGCGGGTGGTTTCGATGATGCTTGGTCAAGTCCAACCGCCGCATCCGCAATAAATGAATGGGGTTCATTTAGTAAAGCAGTGACGCCGCTCACGGTCAAGGGCCGCTAAAGTGTTACGCCGGCCAGCAAGAAGCCCCGGCCGCGTGGAGCAGCCGGGGCTTCGGGAACAGGAATCAGCCGGGATTATGGACCGCGGAAGAGCCGGGGGTTCCCCGCAAAACCCCGCCGAACCTGGACCACGCTTCCGCAGCGGCGCCGGGCAGCCACCGGCAAAGGGCCCAGTACCCGACGCCGACCAGAAGGGAACCCGCCACGGCCAGGACCGGGTTGATGGGCAGCAGCACCGGGTAGACCAGCCAGTGCGTCAGGTAGATGTACAGAGAGGCCGCGGCCAGCCGGCCCGTGACGCGGCGCAGGAACGCAGGCACTGGCAGCGCCGGCAGCCAGACGAGGAGCAGGATGCCCGCGGCCACGGTCGCCTCCCGCACGGTGCTGTTGAAGAAGCCGGGCAGGGTCAGCAGGGTGATGGCGGAAACCGTCACCCGGTGCAAATGGGTCCGGGCACGGCCGAGCGCCCAGCCCAGCGCGAAGATCCAGAACACCGGCGGAGGCACGGGCAGGCCGGGATCCACGATGTCGAACCGGCTCAGCAGGCCGATCCCCACGAGGCCGAGCGCGAAGGCGAAGGGCGCACGCCGCTCCCAGCGGTCCACCCAGGGGACCGCCATGAGCGCGGCCATGGCCAGCAGGATGTACACGAGCAGCTCGATGAACCAGAAGTGCCACTGGGTGGTTACTTCCGCGGGCCCCACCATGGCATTGAGCAGGAAGATGTTGGCCACCGTGTAGTGGTCGGTCAGCAGGTAGGCCAGCGCGATGAACGCCACGGACGGCACCACGATCCGCGCCGTACCCCGCAGCTGGCGGCGGAGCCGCGGGCCGCGCTCCTCGGCCAGCTGGAACCGGGCAAAGTTGTAGCCGGCTACGGCGAAGAGCAGGTGGGCGGTCTGGAACATAAAAAGCTCCACGTGCGTGGCAACGATGCACACGATCGCCGCGGCGCGGAGCACAATCGAGGTCTCCAGGAAGGACACCAGGCGCCGCCGCTTCGGCTTCCGGCGGCGCTCCAGCTCCTGCACGGGCAGCAGGTGCCAATCCGGCGGCAGCTGCCCCAGCACCTGCTCCAGCCGCACGGATACCGCCACATAGGAAAGGGAGTCGCCGTCCAGGGAGACGAACGTGTCGTTATCGCCCACGGAGGAACATTCCAGCGCCTCCATGAAGATACGCCGGACGTCGGCGGGGCCTTCCGCTGCCGGTTCCGCGGGCGCAGCGCCGGCTCCGGCAAGCGCAGGGTCAACGGCGGGCGCGGGCATCCCCAGCGCCAGGACTGCCGGGTAGTCCACCTTGCCGGTGCCGAGCCGGGGCAGGGCCTCAACCGGATGGATCACGACGGCGGCGCGGGGCAGCCCGAGCGTGCCGGCCAGGGCTTTGGCGAGCAGGCCGCCGTCGTGGTCGCCTTCAACGGCGGCCACCAGGCCGTCATCCGAGCCGGCGGCAGCCGCCGTGATCCCCATGTCGGCGAAAATGCGTTCCACCTGCCCGAGGTCCACGCGCAGGCCCACGATCTTCACGAACCGGCTGCGCCGGCCCACCACCTCGTACAGTCCGTTGGAATGTTGCCGGGCGAGGTCCCCGGTGCGGAGCTCGTGGACTTCCCGGCCCAACGCCAGGTCCGCCGGCTGCTCCGCATAGCCAAGCATCACGTTGGGGCCGCTGTACACCAGCTCGCCGTCGGCCAGGTCCTCGACCGGCTCGATGCGGAAGAAACCGCCCGGCACGGGCACCCCGATGGTCCCGGCATGGTCGGCAGCAAGGTCCGGCGGCAGGTACGCCATCCGCGCTGTCGCCTCCGTCGCCCCGTACATCACAAACAGGTCCCACCCGCGGCGCTGCCCCGTCTCCGCCCAGGCCCGGACCTTTTCCGGCGCCAGCCGCCCGCCGGCCTGCGTCACGTAGCGCAGGTGGGGCAGGTCCTTTTCCGCGAAGCCCACCCGCTCCAGGAGGTCGAACGTGTAGGGCACGGCGGCGAAGGAGGTGGCGCGCCGGCTGCGGAAGAGGTCCCAGAAGCAGGGGTCCACCACCGACAGGTCCGTGAGCACCAGCCCGGCCCCGCGGATGAGGTGGCTGTTGATGACCGAGAGACCGTAGCAGTAGTGCAGCGGCAGGGTGGTGGCCGCGCGGTCCTCCGGCCCGATATGCAGGTAGTCGGCGATGGCCTCGGCGTTGGCTGTGAGGTTGCCGTGCGAGAGCCGCACCAGCTTGGGCGAACCCGTGGAACCCGAGGTGCTGAGCAGCAGGGCAAGGTCCGGATGCAGCTCATGCCGGGTACCGGCGCGCCGCTCCTCCAGCAGCGGGACGCCATCGCCTCCGCCGGAACGCAGGAGCACGTCCGGATCGTAGGCGCCCACCAGCGACGCCAGGGCCTCGGGCTTGTCCGCCGGCGCCAGCAGGAGGGGGTGGCCCGCGGACAAGGCGGCAAGGTAGCCGACCAGCGAGTCAAGATCGTTGCGGGCGGCCAGCACCACAAGACGGCGTTCGGTACCGAGCCGGGCTGCGGCCGCGTCAACGCGCAAGGCAAGCTCCCGGTAGGAGATGGTGCCTTCGGGGGTGAGGATTGCCGGACGGTCACCGTGGCGGGCGAGGTCCGTGAAGGCGACCCGGGCGAGGTCCGGCTGGGCGGTCATCGCGTTACCTTGGCGGGGAAAGCGGGCATGGGGATGGCCTAACTTGATGGCGGGGTGGTGGTGCTACTGGATGGGCAGGGGCAGCCGCGGCTGCAGGGAGGTCCCCGGCGGCGGGGACGTGATGGCGTGGTCGCCCAGCAGCAGCGTGGGCTTTGTGCCTGCCGCCACGGTGACGGCAACGGGAGTTCCGACGGGATGGCGGACGGTGTGGGGCTGCCACGAGCGGACGGTCCGTCCCGAGGCGAGCGTGACGTAGTGGAGCACGAAGGGCCCGTGGTATTCGACGGCCGACACGCGGGCCGGCGAATTTGGGTCCGGCTGAAGGGCCACCTCGTGGGGCCGCAGCACCACGTCCACGTCTGCTTCGTTGTTGGCCCATCCGGGAACGGTGGACACGACGCCGATTTCGCAGGTCAGCAGGGCGCGGTGCACATGGGCGGGGAGGAAGTCGGCGTCACCCATAAAGGACGCCACGAACCGGGTGGCCGGCTGTTCGAAGACCTTCTCCGGCGTGTCCGCCTGCTCGATCACGCCGCCGCGCATCACCACCACACGGGTGCCTACGGAGAGCGCCTCGGTCTGGTCGTGAGTGACCAGCACGCCTGTGGTGCCGGCTTCCTTGAGGGTGGCCACGGTGTCCCGCCGCACCTGGGCGCGGAGGGATTCGTCCAGGCTGGAGAAGGGTTCGTCCAGGAGTACGACGGCGGGGCGGGGCGCCAGGGCGCGTGCCAGGGCCACGCGCTGCTGCTCGCCGCCCGAAAGTTCGTGCGGGTACCGGGCGGCCAGGTGGGCAAGCCGCACAAGGTCGAGGACCTCCCCGGTCCGCGCCCGCCGATCGCCGCGGCCCAGCCGGTCCAGGCCGAACTCTATGTTCTGCGCCACGGTCATGTGCGGGAACAGTGCGTAGTCCTGGAACACCAGGCCCACCCGCCGCCGCTCGGGTTCAACGAACCGGCGTTTGTCCGCCACCACGTCCCCGGCAACGCAGATGGTGCCCCGGTCCGGTCGCTCCAGGCCGGCAGCGAGGCGAAGCGTAGTCGACTTGCCGCAGCCGGACGGACCGATGAGGGTGACCAGCTCGCCGGCCGGAATGGCGAGGTCCACGCCCTCCACGCCCGTGGTGGCCCCGTAGTGCTTGCTGACGCCCTCGAACACCAGGGCGGCCGGAGCGCTCTCCTGCACGGCAGGACGCTGCAGTCTTCCGACGCGGATGGTCATGCTGGGGCCTTTCCATGCGTTTCAAGCCGGCGCGCCTGCCGGACCAGGACCAGGACGGGAAGGATGGCCGCCGCGACAATCACCAGCGCCGGCAGCGAGGCCTTTTCCCAGAAGTTTTCGCGGGCAAGCTCGTAAACCCAGACGGCCGCCGTCGTAAATCCGAAAGGCCGCAGCAGCAGCACAATGGGCAGCTCCTTGACGGCGTCGATCGCCACCAGCATCAGCGCCACGGCAATCCCGGACCTGGCCAGGGGAACATGCACGCGGGCCAGGATGCGCGCGGGCGCTGCGCCCAGGCTGAGCGCGGAGAAGGTGAGGGTGGACGGGATTTTGGCGAAGCTGGCGTCCACTGACTGGTAGGCCGGCGCGAGGAAGCGGATCACGTAGGCGTACAGGATGCCCAGGACCGAACCGGTGACGAGCAGCCCGGTGCCGCCGGGTACCCCGGCCGCCTCGAGGGCACTGTCCAGGGCCGCGAAGGAGATGAGCACGCCGATGCCCACCACCGCGCCCGGGACGGCATAGCCGAAGGTCGTGAGCTGGGCCGCGGAGGAGGCGAACCTGCCGCCGCTGAGCCGCACGCCGTGCCCCACCGCAACGGAAAGGATGACGCAGGCCGCGGCGGTGACGGCGGCCACCAGGAGCGTGTTGATGATGTACTGCCCGAACCGCGGGTCCGCCAGGAAGCCGGGGTTCTTGACCGCCCCGCCCACCGCCCAGGCCAGCAACTGGAGCACGGGAATCAAAAAGCCCGTGCTGACCGCCGCCATGCACAGGGCGGCGGCACCCCAGCCGCGTCCGCCGTCGAGCCTCTGCGGCTGCAGGCCCTGTCCGCGCCCGCCCTGGCGGTGGTAGCGGGCCCGGCCGCGCAGGACACGCTCCCCCGCGAGCACGGCGACGGCGAACAGCAGCACCAGAACGGCCAGCTGGGTTGCGGCGTGGAAGTTGAAGGTGCCCTTCCAGACCAGGTAGACGCCCACGGAAACGGTCTGGACGTTGAAGTACTGCACCGTGGCGAAGTCGGTCAGCGTCTCCATCATCACCAGGGCCATGCCCGCCGCCAGCGACGGCCGGGCAAGCGGCAGCAGGACCCGCCGGAACGCCCCGCTCCGGCCCGCACCCAGCGTCCGGGCCGCATCGTATGTGCCCGCCGTGTGCTCCATCAGCGCGGTGCGCGCCAGGAGGTAGACGTAGGGGTAGAGGGACAGCGACATCACCAGGATTGCGCCCGGCAGGGACCGGACCTCCGGCACCCAGACCCCGGCGCCGAACACCCCGCGCAGTGCCGTCTGCACCGGCCCGGACACGTCGAACACGGAGAGGAAGACGAACCCCAGGATGTAGGCGGGCACGGCCAGCGGCAGGACCAGCAGCCAGACAAACACATTCCGCAGCGGGAAACGGTAGGCCGTGACCAGCCAGGCCAGCCCGCCGCCCACCAGCAGCGAGCCCGCGGCGACACCGAGCATCAGCAGCAGGGTGGTGAGCACCATCCCGGGAAGGTCCCGCGGCGGGGCCGTGCTGCCCAGGCTGCCGAGCCCGTCCAGGACCACCGCCAACACGGGCGTGACCACCACCGCGGCCACCACGACGACGAGGGCGGACC
Organism: Pseudarthrobacter sp. NamE2; assembly: GCF_005796205.1. Lineage (GTDB taxonomy): Bacteria > Actinomycetota > Actinomycetes > Actinomycetales > Micrococcaceae > Arthrobacter. Next base: position 76,970 of record NZ_VAHN01000016.1, read on the forward strand.
ACGCGGGGCGCCCTGCACCGGCCGCCCGGCGGGGGCGGCGCTTCGGCGTCCCCGCTTCTGCGAGGACAGCCGTTTCGGTCACTTGTATCCGGCCTCGGCGAGCAGATCGACGGCCTCGGCGTTGAGGTCGCCGTAGGCTTCGGCGTTCAGCGGCATGCGCTTGAACTCGCCGAACCCGGCGATGACGGGCTCGGGCTTGGCGGCCGGGTTGGCCGGGAACTCGTGGTTGGCGTCCACGAAGGCGTTCTGGCCCTTTGTGGCCAGCCACTCGATGAGCTGCTGTGCTTCCCCGGCGTTGTCCGAGCCGGCCACCACGCCCGCGCCGGAAATGTTCACGTGGGTTCCGGCGCCCTGCTGGCTGGCCCAGTAGAGGTCCACCTTGAAGTCCGGCTTCTCCTCGAGAGTGCGGGCCAGGTAGTAGTGGTTGTTGATGCCCACGTCGCAGGTGCCCGCGTCAATGGCTTCAAGCAGCAGCACGTCGTTGCTCATGATCTGCACGTCGTTGGCCACCCAGCCCTTGGCGATCTCCAGGGCCTTCTCCCGGCCGTGGAGCCCGATCAGGCTGGCGACGAGGGACTGGGTGTAGGAGGAGGTGGCGTCCCGCATGCACAGGCGCCCCTTCCACTTGGGGTCGGTGAGGCCGGCATAGGTGTCCGCCGCGTCGAACTCGGCGGGATCCACGTTGTTGGGGTTGTAGGTGATGGTGCGGGCCCGCATGGCCAGGCCGAACCAGCGTCCCTGCGGGTCGCGGAGGTCCTCCGGCACCGCTTCGTTCAGGGTTGCGGAGTCGACGGCGGCAAGCTCGTCCTGGCGGGCGGCGTTCCACAGGTTGCCCGCGTCCACGGTCATGAAGACGTCCGCCGGGGAATCCTCCCCTTCGGCCTTGAGCCGCTCCAGGAGCTCGGCGTCGTCGCCCGAGATGAACTCCACGGAAATGCCGGTTTCGTCAGTGAACTGGCCGAAGGCGCCCTCGAGGTCGTAATGGCGGGCCGAGTAGATCTGGAGGTCGGCCGGCTGTCCGCCGATGATGCCGCAGCCGGTCAGTGCAGCCGTAACGGCTGCAAGGCTTGCGGTGGCAGCGATCAAGCGTCGAATGGGCACGGGTGGAGCTCTTCTCACAAGGGGCGGCACTGCCGCAAGGCGAATTTGGCAAGGTAAGGCTATCTTAATTCGGCGTGGCTGCTTGAACTGTGAAGCCAAAGAGACAACCCTGGCCGCCTCCCGCCGTCGTCCTGCTCCAGCACCCCGCGGCAAAACAGGTGCCTGTCGTGCCCCCGCCGTAAGCTGGGACCATGCCGAGCAATTGGGAAAACCTGGACGCGCCGCTGCGCGAATCCGTGCAGCACAACGTGGAGATTTACGAGCGCGTCCGGCCCACCCTGAAGCTGGTGACCAAGGACGTCCTGCTGCAGATGCGGGGCATGCTGAAGGACACCGAGGTTACGCCGCTGTTCGTCACGGGGCGGACCAAAACGGTGGAATCGTTCAAGGAAAAGATTTCACGCACAGAGGATCCGCTGGAACCGGGCGGTCCCCGGGTGCTGAAATTCCCGGACCCGTTCCGGACCCTCAATGACATGGTGGGTATCCGGGTCATCACCAAACTGCCGGCCGAGAACGCAGCCGTGGCAAACCTGATCAAGCGCCAGCGCCAGCTGTTCGACTGCCGGGGCGACCGGGAAAAGGACATCGGCTCCATCGAATCCGGCACCTACGGGTACTCCAGCCGGCACCTGATCCTGCGGACCATCCAGAACGAGGCTGTCAAAGAGTACCAGCAGGTCTTCAACCCGGACATCGCCCCGAACGGCAGCTACTTCTTCGAGTGCCAGATCCGCACCATTTTCGCCCACGCCTGGAGCGAGATCGAGCACGACATCCGGTTCAAGGCCGAGGACCCGCGGGCCTGGACGCCGCATTTCGACCGCCAGTTCACGGCGACTGCCGCCATGCTGGAAACGGTGGAGACGGCCTTCGCGGACCTGCACGAGCGCTACGAGGAAGTCCGCAGCTTCTGGGACATGGCCGGCGAGGGCGCCGCGCCGCTGACGCCCAACAGGATCCGGGACGTCTGGCGGACTTTACTCCCGCACGTCGACCGCAAGGTGGACGACGATTGGGGCTGGGCCGCCGAACTGCTGGCCGCCCACGGCCTCAACCAGACCATGCAGCTGGCAGGGCTGCTCAGCGCCAACCGCATCACGGAGGTCCGCAAGGCCCTGGACCACCGCTACTCCCCCGGCCCGGACCGGCTGCTCGATGACCTGCTGCTGTGGCAGTACGGCACCAAGCACATCGACCTCACCGCGGAAGCGCCCGACGCCGTCCCGCACCCGAGGCGCGACAGCCTCCTGCGTCGGTTGAAGCAGATCGAGCGCTACCGGATGACCAAGAAGAATTAGCTGGTTTTACGAGCCGGTGCTCCGTTTCTTGAGCTTGTCCAGGAGCCGGTCCACCATGCCCACGCCGGGTCCCACCGTCTTGTGGAACAGTTCGGAGTGCGGGGCGCTGGGATGCGGCCTGGTGGGTGCCAGCTTTTTCGCCTTCTCCACCTTCCCGCCCATTTCTACGAGTTTTTCGCGCGGGATGTGAAGCCGGAGCTTGGGAAACTGTTCGCTTTCCTCGTCGCCGGCGTGGTGCGTCAGTTGCGCCTCAAGCTCGCGCACCAGTTCAATAAAGGCCTGGTCTGCCGGCTCCGCTTTCTCAAGCTGCTTCATCAGCTTGACGATGTCGTCGTGCTCCTTTTTGTCGTGTTCCACTTCCTCTTTGCCGTTGGGCACGTGGTCTTCGATTGCAGGGTAGACATACATTTCCTCGGCGACGGCGTGGCGCATCACCTCGGCGATCAAGGTGTCGGCGAGGTCCCTGCGCCGGCCTTCGTCAGAGGTGCCGTGGATCTGCCCGATCAGCGCCATCATCTCCTGGTGATCGGCGGTCAGGATGTCCACAACATCCACGCTGGTTCCTGCGGAATTGGTATCACTCATGAGCTGCCCCTCCTCCTGGATCGCTTCTTCTAAGCGACATGGGACGGCCAAAGTACCACGGGCCAGGAGCCCGATCCATAGGTGGAAACCCCCTGTACCCGCTGCGGCCAGCGGGTACAGGGGGAGCATGCATGCCCTTCCGTCAGCGGGCGCCGAGGAGGTGTTCGATGGCGAGCTGGTTGAGGCGGATGAATGCGAAGGAGCGTTCGGCGGCTTTGTCGGCGTTGAAGTCCTCGAAGGCTGCGGGGTCGTTGAGGAGGTCGGTGGTGGTTTCACCGGTGGCGAGGGTGGGTTCGCCGAGC
>NZ_VAHN01000017.1 GCF_005796205.1 Pseudarthrobacter sp. NamE2
AGGAGGAATGGCGAAACCGCCAATTAGTTTATGCATTGAACTATATGGCCACGGCGTTCCGGGGTCAACAGCTGGAGAGGTATTTGAACAAAGCCCCAATTCCGAACGACCATGGCTCCAGGTCTTCGGTCTTCCGTGTGCGGTTAACGAGGGTCCCGAGCAGCGGGCTGCTGATGGTGACGACGTCGCCCGGCTTGTGGGCGAAACCAAGCCCCTCATCGTCGCGGTCCTGCGTGGGGGCGAACAGTGTCCCGGTGAAAAGGGCGAACCCGTCGGGGTACTGGTGGTGGATACCGTAAGCAGCGGCAACAAGCTCTTCGAAGGGGCGGCTGATGCGCCCCAGGCTGTTAGAGCCTTCGAGCCGGTAGCCGTCCGCCCCTTCAACCGTGAGGGCGATATCTTCCGTCCGGAGGGATTCCAGCGTGAAGTCCTGGTGAAAGAGCCTGATGAAAGGGCCAACGGCGCAGGATGCATTATTGTCCTTGGCCATGCCCAGGAGGAGCGCGCTGCGTCCTTCCACGTCCCGGAGGTTGACGTCGTTTCCCAAGGTGGCTCCCCTCACCGCTCCCCCGGAGCCGGCGATGAGCACAAGTTCCGGCTCCGGGTTGTTCCATGACGAAAAACCGGGAATGCCAACATCGGCGCCGTAACCCACGGAGGACAGCACAGGGGCCTTGGTGAAGATTTCAGGGTGGGGTCCAAGGCCCACCTCAAGGTACTGCGACCACAGGCCTTGGGCCACAAGCACGTTCTTGACTTCCCGGGCCCGTTCCGACCCCGGGCGGACAGCATGCACGCTTCCCTGCAGGGCTTGGGCCACCATTTGGCGGACTTCCGCCGCACGGTTGAGGTCGCCGCCGCACCGTTCCTCGATGACCCGCTCGATCATGCTGTCCACGAATGTCACGCCGCAGGCTTTGACTACCTGGAGGTCGAGCGGTGACAAAAGGTGCGGCCGGCTTCGATCCCCGCCAAGCGAGGCCTCGACCAGGTCCACCAGGCGCCAGCGGGGAACGCCTGGGCTTTCCAGGACGAACGCCGCGGGCTCCTGGCGTTCCATGAGTTCCGAGACGGTGCGGACGGAGGACGTGAGGTCGAAAACCTCTTCACCACGCACCGTTGCCACCCGGGGACCCCCTGACACCGGGTCCCATACGCGGCCCACCAGGACCGCCTCGGCGGCCGCAGGGCCAATGGGGAGGACCCCCTGCGCTGCCGGGGCGGTCATGGCCTGTCCGGGCCCGCCGCGACAGGCTCCAGGTTGAAGTAGGAACGGGCGTCCGGCGGCCGGATGTCAGCAACCGCGTCCGTGAAGATCCGCATCGGATGCGGCGTGAACGGATGCTCGGCTATTGCATCAAAATCCAACTCGATTCCCAGGCCCGGGCCGCCAGGAATGAGCACATCCCCTTCATCCGTAAGCTGCAGGCGTTCGTTGGAGATTTCACTGCGCCAGGGCACATCCGTGGCCATGATTTCGAGGTAGCGGAAGTTCGGCAGCGCCGCGCCCAGCTGCAGGGTTGCGGCAGTGCTCAAGGGTCCGCTCGGATTGTGCGGCGCGAAGGGGATGTAGTGGGCAGCCGCAAGTGTGGAGATAAAGGACAGCTCCAGCAGGCCGCCGGCATGGGTGACATCCGGCTGGATGTAGTCCACGGCGTTCCGGGCAAGGACGGGAACGAACGTGTTCCGCCCCATCCACCGCTCACCCGCAGCGATGGGCACAGGGGATTTGGAGCGCACCTCAAGAAGGGCGTCGATGCCGTCCGGCGGGCACGGCTCTTCGAAGAACACCGGCTGGAACGGCTCAAGTTCCCGGGCAACACGCACGGCGGTGGGGACGTCGAACCTGCCGTGCCCTTCGATGAACAGCTCCACGTCGTTGCCCACAGCTTCCCTGACGGCGGCGACCGGCTCCAGCATGCGGCGGAGATCGCGCGGCCCCAGCGTCAGGTCCGCTGCTTCGAATGGGTCCCATTTGAGTCCGCGGAAGCCCTGCGCAACCGTATGGACTGCTGCCTCGGCAAAGTCCTCCGGCGAGGAAGCTCCCGAAAACCAGCCGTTGGCATACGCCCTCACCCTGTCACGGACCTGCCCGCCGAGCATCCGGTGGACGGGCACGCCCAGGGCACGCGCAGAGACGTCCCACATCGCCATCTCGAGCGCGCTTAGCGCGGTCGACGACACAGGCCCGCCGCGCCAGTAGGCATCGCGGTTGAGCTCGTAGATGGTGTGCGCAATCCGTGTCGGATCCTTACCGCGGACCGCACCGGCGAGCACAGCGACGGCACCCAGGACTGCGTGTTCCTGCCCTTCAAGCGTGGCCTCCGCCACCCCCGTAATACCGGCGTCTGTGCCCAGCCGGACAAAAATAAGGTTTGTCCGGTAGAAATCGACGACGACCGCGTCGAAACTGGTGATCTTCATTGCAACCCTCACCCCTCAGCAGAGCCGGAGGGAACAGCAGTGGAGTCACGCACTATCAGGTGCGTGGCGAGTTCGACGCGATGGGAATCCAGGACTTCGCCGCGCACCTGGCGAAGGAGCGAGCGCAACGCTGCACGCCCCATTTCCTCGAGCGGCTGCGCCACGGAACTCAGCGACGGGACGGATTCGGCGCCCTGCCGGGTTCCGTCAAAGCCGATAAGGCTGATGTCTTCAGGCACCCTGACTCCATGCCTGCCCGCCTCGCCAAGAACGCCCAGGGCAATGGCATCGCTCGCGGCGAAGATGGCTGATGGCCGCTCATCGAGCCGCAGCAGCGCCTGGAGCCCGGATATCCCGCTCTCCCTGCGGAATTTGCCACCGGAGACGATGTACCGGGGGTCCACCGTAATTCCCCTGCCCATCAGGGCAGCCATGTAGCCGTGCAGTCGCGCCTGATTGCACTCCGCCCGTTCAATGCCGCCGATGTAGGCGATCTTCCGGTGCCCAAGGTCGAGCAGATGCTCGGTTGCCGCCTTGCCGCCGGCCCAGTTGGTTGCTCCCACGCTGACCACATCCGCTGACGGTGGGTTGAGCGGATCGATGACCACGAGGGGAATCTTGCGCCGGCGGAATGCCTGCAACTGGCTGAAGGCGGACGTGACCACGATCATCCCCGCCCGGCCCTCATCCAGCATGCGCTGGGCGCGGCGCTCCGGACTTTGAACATTGGAAGGCGCCTGGCCGGTGACGCTGAGGAGGACCTCCACGTCCATGCTGGCGGCGAACTGCAGGATCCCGTTGAGGACCTCAACCATGTAGGCGGAATCGAGCACATCGATCACCACTTCGACGACAGTCCCCACATCCGCGGCGGAGCGTCGCTGAAGGGGCGACTGGTAGCCCGCCTGCTCGAGGACGGCGAGGACGCGGGCCCGGGTTTCCGGCGCAACATCCTCGCGGCCGTTCACAACCTTGGAGACGGTGGGAGCCGAGACTCCAGCCTGGCGGGCCACGGACGCGAGCGTCGGCTTCGTCCGCTCGGAGATCTTCGTTGACATCGGGACTCGCAACCTTTCGAAAATTTCGTGAGACTCATTCTGCAGAGCCCGGCCCAGATTGGTCAAGGGTAGATACGAAGCAAGCAGAAACTTTGCTGAACCCCCTTGACCTTTCACGAACTCGGGCTTTAGTTTAGGCAGTGACCGAAATCACTTGTTCGATAAGTTTCGAGCAAAAAGGTCCGGAGCTGTCCGCTCCGAACACTTGCAAAGAAGCAAATTCCAGATGGAGAAGCAATGAAGCAGCCCCAGACCTCCCGCCGCTCTTTCCTCGCCCTCGCTGCCCTCACTCCGTTCGCTGTTGCGGCAACCAGCGCATGCGGGACGTCGGGACCCGGTACCTCCAGCGGCGGCGGGGGCGCCAGCATGTGGTACCTCTCCGGCGAGCCGAACCAGACCACCATGCAGAAAGCCGTGGACACCTTCAATTCGGCGAATCCGGACAACAAAATCGCCGTAACCTACTTCCAGAACGACGCCTACAAGACCAAGATCAAGACCGCCATCGGTGCCGGCCAGGCCCCGACCATTATTTACGGCTGGGGTGGCGGCACCTTGAAGACGTATGCGGAAGCGAACCAGGTGGACGACCTGACCAGCTGGTTTGACGAGAACCCGGACCTGAAGGAGAAGTTCTTCCCGGCATCGTTTGGCGCAGCCACCGTGAACGGGAAGATCTATGCCCTGCCCAACCAGTACGTGGCCCCGATCGTCCTGTTCTACAACAAGGAACTCTTCGAAAAGGCCGGCGTCCAGCCGCCCAAGACCTGGGACGACGTCATGTCGCTGGTCAAGACCTTCAACGACATGGGAGTGGCCCCCTTCTCGCTCGGCGGGCAGTCACGCTGGACCTCCATGATGTGGCTCGAATACCTGCTGGACCGTATTGGCGGCCATGAGGTCTTCAATGCCATCTTCGAGGGCAAGCCCAATGCCTGGCTGGATCCGGCCGTCATTGAGACCGGCACCAAGATCCAGGAACTCGTCTCTGCGGAAGGCTTCATCAAGGGTTTCTCCTCGATCGCTGCCGACTCCAACGCCGACCAGGCACTTCTGTTCACCGGCAAGGCGGCAATGATGCTGCACGGTTCATGGACTTATGGCGCCATGAAGAAGGGCGGCCAGAACTTCGTCCAGGACGGCAAGCTGGGCTTCGTCCAGTTCCCCACGGTCCCCGGCGGCAAGGGCGACCCCAAGAACGGCGTCGGAAACCCTGCCCAGTACATGTCCATCTCATCCAAGGCCACGGAGCAGGAGAAGGAGTCGGCGAAGAAGTTCTTCAAGGACGGTATCCTCACCGAGACGGTCATCGACACCTACATCAGCTCCGGATCGGTTCCCATCGTCAACGGCATCGAAGACAAGCTGAACACGTCCGAGGACAAGGACTTCCTGAACTTCGTTTACGACCTGGCCAAGAACGCCCCGAACTTCCAGCAGTCGTGGGACCAGGCCTTGAGCCCCACCGCAGCCGAGGCGCTGCTTAACAACATCGACCAGCTGTTCCTGAAGTCGATCACCCCGCAGCAGTTCGCCGAGAACATGAATGCCACCCTCGGAAAATGAGTAACGCAGTTTCCACAGCGCCGCGGACCACCGCCCCCGCCAGGGGCGGGTCCGAGCAATCAGCAAAGCGGAAGGCCGCACTTGGGTGGCTGACCGTGCCCGCGTTGTTCTTCTTCCTGGTCTTCGCCGTGGTGCCGCTGGCCGGTGTGTTCATCCTCAGCTTCGCCGGCTGGGACGGCATCGGCGCCATCGGGGCTGCCGGCATGGACAACTGGTTCTCCGTGCTCGCGGACCCGGGCCTGTACAACGCCCTGGGGCTGACCTTCCTGATCATGATCGCGTCCTGGCTCGTCCAGACGCCGATCAGCCTCCTCCTGGGGGTCTTCACGGCAGGAAGCCAGCGCTACCGGGCCGCTTTGGCAGTGTTGTACTTCCTGCCTTTGCTGCTCTCCTCCGCAGCGGTGGCCATTGCCTTCAAGGCCCTGCTGGACCCGAACTTCGGTTTGGCCACGGGGCTGGGACTGCCCTTCCTGGCCCAGGATTGGCTGGGCGTCCCGCACCTGGCCCTGGGCCTGGTCATCTTTGTGATCGCCTGGCAGTTCGTGCCCTTCCACACGCTGATCTACCAAGGCGGCGTACGGCAGATCCCGAAGTCCCTGTACGAAGCGGCCGAGATTGACGGTGCGGGCACCATCAAGCAGTTCTTCCACATCACCCTGCCGCAGTTGAAGTACACCATCATCACCTCCTCAACCCTGATGGTGGTGGGCTCCCTGACGTACTTCGACCTGATCTTCGTCCTCACCGGCGGCGGTCCGGGCAACTCGACACGGATCCTGGCCCTGGACATGTACCTGCGGGGCTTCCGGGCCAACCTGATGGGTCCGGCGAGCGTCATCGCCGTCATTCTCGTAGTCATCGGCCTTGCCCTTGCCTTGCTCCTCCAGCGACTTGGCGGCAAGGACAAGCAGGGCAGCCAGTTGGAAGGTCTGTAGCGTGAGCACCGTCTTGAAAAACAGCACCGCGGAAGCAGGGGCAGGCTCACCAGCCCACTCCGCAGCCCGCACACGGGGCCTGCGGTCCCGGATGCGCCGGCTCAACATACCTGCCGGCCTGGGCGGGTGGATCTGGCTCGCCATCATCATCATCCCCGTGTACTACGTGGTGATCACCAGCCTGAAGACGCAGGAGGGCTACTTCGGCCAGAACCCGCTGGCGCTTCCCACGGCACCCACGCTCGAGAACTACCAGATGGTTCTTGAGGCCAACTTCGCCAGGTACTTCATGAACAGCGCCATCGTCACCGTCGGTGCCGTGGCCCCTGCCGTGTTGATCTCGTTTATGGCTTCCTTCGCCATCGTCCGGGGCAGCGGCCGGTTCCTCAAGCTGGTGAACGGCATGTTCCTGATGGGTCTGGCGATCCCGCTCCAGGCGACGATCATCCCGATCTACCTCATGATCATCCGGCTCAACCTCTACGACAGCCTGCTGGCACTGATCCTGCCGTCCATAGCCTTCGCCATCCCGCTGACGGTATTGATCCTGTCCAACTTCATCCGCGACGTCCCGAACGAACTCTTCGAGTCGATGCGGCTGGACGGCTGCAGCGAATGGCAGATCATGTGGCGGCTGGCCCTCCCGCTGACCCGTCCGGCCATCGTGACGGTTGCCATCTACAACGGCCTGCACGTCTGGAACGGATTCCTGCTGCCGCTGGTCCTCACACAGAGCCCCGACCTGCGTGTCCTGCCCCTCGCGTTGTGGACCTTCCAGGGCGAGTACAGCGTGAACATTCCGGCAGTCCTCGCCTCGGTGATGCTCAGCACGCTGCCAATCCTGGTGCTCTACGTCGTCGGCCGCCGCCAGCTGCTCAGCGGCCTGACCGCCGGCTTCAGCAAGTAGGACACCAAGACCAGGAACTTCATGAAAGGACATCGACATGACCGCAGCTAAGCCCCTCAGGGTGGGCATGATTGGCTATGCCTTTATGGGCGCGGCCCACTCCCACGCCTGGCGAACGGCGCCGCGCTTTTTCGACCTTCCGCTGCAGCCCCGGCTCACCGCGGTTGCCGGGCGGAACGCCGAAGGTGTGCGTGCCGCAGCGGACAAGCTGGGCTGGGACTCCGTTGAAACGGACTGGCGCCGCCTGATCGAGCGGGATGACATCGACCTGATCGATATCTGCACCCCCGGCGACACCCATGCCGAAATCGCCATCGCTGCCCTCGAGGCCGGCAAGCACGTGCTGTGTGAAAAGCCGCTGGCGAACTCCGTGGAGGAAGCGGAGCGGATGACCCTCGCCGCTGAGACCGCGGCAAAGCGGGGCGTCCTGTCGATGTGCGGCTTCAGCTACCGCCGCACCCCTGCCCTCGCCCTGGCGAAGCGGTTCGTGGACCAGGGCAGGCTCGGCGAGATCCGGCACGTCCGGGCACAGTACCTGCAGGACTGGCTCTCCGATCCCACCGCCCCCATGACGTGGCGGCTGGACAAGAGCAAGTCCGGGTCCGGCTCGCTCGGGGACATCGGTGCCCACAGCATCGACGCAGCCCAGTGGGTCACCGGCCAGAAAATCACCGGAGTGTCCGCGCTGCTCGAAACGTTCGTGCGTGAGCGTCCGCTGGCCGGCGACATGGTGGGCCTGGGCGGGCACGGCGACCTCAGCGCCGACGCCCCGCGCGGCAGCGTCACCGTTGATGACGCGGCCATCTTCGGCGCAAGGTTCGACGGCGGCGCTGCTCCGGGTGCCATCGGCGTCTTCGAGGCAACGCGCTACGCCCTGGGCAGGAAGAACGCCATGCGGCTGGAGGTCAACGGAAGCCGCGGTTCAGTGGCCTTCGACTTCGAGGACATGAACGTCCTGAGCTTCTATGACGCCGCCGAATCCCCCGACGCCGGCTTCCGCAAAATCTTGGTTACGGAACCGGAGCACCCCTACGCCGGAAACTGGTGGCCTACCGGCCACGGGCTTGGTTACGAGCACGGTTTCACCCACCAGGTGGTGGACCTCGTCACCGCGATCGGCCAGGGCAACCAGCCGGAACCGTCATTCGCGGACGCGCTGCAGGTGCAGCGGGTCCTCGCCGCCGTCGAATCCAGCGCCGCCAACTCGAGCCAGTGGCAGAAGGTCTGAACATGGCCCGCCTGCTTCAGCACAACGAAGGAAACCCGATGACACGACCAATTACCCTTTTTACCGGCCAGTGGGCCGACCTGCCGTTTGAGGAAGTGGCCCGGCTCGCAGGCGAGTGGGGCTTCGACGGACTGGAGATAGCCTGCTGGGGCGACCACCTGGACCCCCGCCGGGCTGCCGAGGACGACAACTACCTCCAGGGCCGCCTGGACATCCTCGAAAAGAACCATCTGAAGGTCTACGCGATCGCCAACCACCTCACCGGCCAGGCCGTGTGCGACGACCCCATCGACGAACGCCACCAGGGCATTCTGTCCGCGGAGATCTGGGGTGACGGCGACCCCGAAGGAGTGCGCCGCCGGGCCGCGGAATCGATGAAGGACACCGCCCGGGCAGCTGCCCGGCTGGGCGTGAAGACCGTGACCGGGTTCACCGGATCGTCCATCTGGAAGGCGGTGGCCATGTTCCCGCCTGCTTCCCAGGAAATGATCGACGCCGGCTACCAGGATTTCGCGGACCGCTGGAACCCCATCCTGGATGTCTTCGAGGAAGAGGGCGTCCGCTTTGCCCTGGAGGTCCACCCGTCCGAAATCGCCTACGACTACTGGACCGCCAAGCGCACCTTGGAGGCCATCGGCCATCGGAAGAGCTTCGGGCTGAACTTCGACCCCTCCCACTTCATTTGGCAGGACCTGGACCCGGTGATGTTCCTGCAGGACTTCGCCGAACACATCCTCCATGTCCACGTCAAGGAATCCGTCCGCCAGTTGGACGGCCGCAACGGCCGGTTGGGTTCCCACCTGGCTTGGGCCGATCCCCGGCGCGGATGGGACTTCGTCACGGCAGGGCACGGGGACGTGCAGTGGAATCGCATCTTCCGGACCCTGAACGCCATCGGCTACGACGGCCCCACCAGCATCGAGTGGGAGGACGCCGGCATGGACCGCCTTATCGGTGCGCCGCAGGCACTGGCCATGGTGCAGGAGCTTGCCCGGATCGCTCCGCCCGCAGCCGCCTTCGACGCCGCTTTCGCTAGCAGCTGACCCTTACCCGCCGGCCAACAACTGCCGGTTGCAGAACAAAAGGAACCCACACATGACTGAATCCAAGAGCGCCCTTGTTGTCCGCGGCGGTTGGGACGGCCATCAGCCGTACGAGGCCACCGAGCTCTTCATCCCCTACCTCAGGGACAACGGCTACGACGTCCGCGTCGAGGAATCCCCCAAGGTCTACGCCGACGCCGAATACATGGCCGGCGTGGACCTGATCCTGCAGTGCATGACCATGAGCACCATCGAGAAGGACGAGTTCGCCGGCCTGCGCGCTGCAGTCGAAAACGGCACCGGCCTGGCCGGATGGCACGGCGGCATCGCCGACTCCTACCGCAACAACTCGGACTACCTGCACCTGATCGGCGGCCAGTTCGCCTGCCATCCGGGCAAGCACCCGGACGAGTGCACCGGGGAGCAGCCGGACAACTACGTGCCGTACACGGTGAACATGCTGCCCGCGGCAGCGGAGCATCCCATCACCCAGGGCATCAAGGACTTCGACCTGGTGACCGAGCAGTACTGGGTCCTCTCCGATGACTACATCGATGTCCTGGCCACCACAACCCAGAAAGTCCGCGAGTGGGACCCCTGGAACCGTGAAGTCACCTCCCCTGCCATCTGGACCCGCCAGTGGGGCAAAGGCCGCATCTTCGTCACCACGCCCGGCCACCGCGTGGAAATCCTCCAGGACGAAAACGTCCGCACCATCATTGAAAGGGGCCTGCTGTGGGCAAGCCGTTGAAAGTAGGGATCGTCGGTTGCGGCGCCATCATCGCGCAGTACCTTGCAAACTTCCGTAAGCTCAATGACCTCGAACTCGTGGCGGTGGCGGACCTGGATATGGCCCGCGCCCAGGCGGTGGCCGGGCAGTACGAGGGCGTCCGCGCCCTGTCCGTGGACGAGCTGCTCGCAGCGGACGACGTCGAACTCGTCCTGAACCTGACCATCCCGGCCGCCCACGCCGAGGTGGCGCTCAAGGCAATCGCCGCGGGCAAGAGCGTGTACGGCGAAAAGCCCCTGGCGGCCACCACGCAGGAGGCACGCCAGGTGCTGGACGCTGCGAAGGAGGCCGGCGTCGTCGTCGGCTGCGCTCCTGACACTGTCCTCGGCACCGGCATCCAGACCGCGCGCAAGGCGATCGACGACGGCCTGATCGGTGCACCCATCTCGGCGAGCGCCACCATGGTGACGCCGGGCCATGAACGCTGGCACCCCAACCCGGACTTCTACTACCAGCCCGGCGGCGGGCCCCTCCTGGACATGGGCCCCTACTACGTGACCGCCCTGGTGACCCTGCTGGGCCCGGTGGTCTCGGTAGTGGGTGCCGGGAGCCACACGCGGAACGAACGCACCATCGGCTCGGGACCGCGGCAGGGCGAGAAGATCCCGGTCACCACCGACTCCCACGTGACCGGCGTCCTGACCCATGCCTCCGGTGCGCTTTCCACCCTGTTCATGAGCTTCGACGCCGTGAAGTCCAAGTCCCCCAACATCGAAATCCACGGCGAACGCGGATCGCTGGTGGTGCCGGACCCCAACCACTTCGACGGCGAGGTCCAGCTGTTCTCCCTCGGCGCCGACGCCTGGGAGACCCTTCCCGTCTCGGCCGGCTACGTCGACGCCGGGCGCGGTTTCGGCATCGCGGACCTGGCCACCACCCCGGCCGGCAGTGAGCCGCGGGCCGGCGGCGCACTCGCCTACCACGCCCTTGAGGTCATGGAGTCCGTCCTGGCCTCAGCGCAGAGCGGTTCGGCGGTCCGCATCGGCAGCACCGTTGAACGGCCCGACTGCGTGGAACTGACCGTGCTTACGGCAGATGTGGACGCGCTGCAGGCCCAGGAAGCTTCCTGAGCATGGCCTATACAGCCGACAACTGGCCCATCGCCGCGGCCATGCTGCCGTTCCCCGGTACCGGCACCGGAGGAGTCCACGCCAACGACGCGGACTCCTCCGTCTGGGCTGAAGCATTCGGGGAGGTGAAGGACTCCGGGTTTGCCAACGCGGACCTGACGGACAGCTGGGTCCGCCCCGGTGACCTCAGCCGGGAGCGCCTGGCCGAGTTCAAGCAGACAGCGGCGGATGTAGGCATCGGCCTCCCGGCCATCTCCGCCATCCGGCGAAGCGTCATCGAGGAAGGCAACTGGGAAGCCAACCTGGCGTACAGCCACCGCACCATCGATGCCGCCGCGGAACTGGGCTGCGAGGTGGTCTCGGTCGGACTCCACCAGGCCATCACCCCGGAACAGCAGCAACAGCTGTGGTTCTGGACTGTGGAAGGCCACAAGGACCCGGCGGGAGACAGGGAAAGCTGGGGCAACGCAGTGGTCCGCCTCCGGGAACTGGGCCGGCACGCGGCCGAGGTGGGTGTCCTGCTCTCGCTTGAGATGTACGAGGACACCTACCTCGGCACAGCGGATTCATCGGTGCGACTCGTCCAGGACATCGGCCTGGCGAACGTGGGCCTCAACCCGGACCTGGGCAACCTGGTCCGGCTGCACCGGCCGGTTGAGGACTGGCGGGAGCTGGTAGCCAAGACGCTGCCCTACGCCAACTACTGGCACATGAAGAACTACTACCGCGACGAGGACGTTGCCCGCGGAACGTATGTGACCATGCCGGCTCCGATGGAAAGCGGCCTCATCAACTACCGGGAGGCCTTCAAGGTTGCCCTCTCCGCCGGTTTCCAGGGCATCCTCTGCACTGAGCATTACGGCGGGGACGGCCTGAGCGTGTCAGCCAGCAACCAGGAATACCTGCGCCGCCATGTCCTTCCCAAGCGGGACGGCTATGCACTCGGCGAGAGCCAGGTGTTACAGGGGCGCCAGCAGCCGACGGCGGCACTCGCCAAGGTGTAGCCGTCACCTGCCCGCAGCACCGCCTTTCCAGCAAGGATTCATTGAGGAAACCATGACGCAGATTTACGACAACCCCGCCGACTTCGTGGACGAGGCGCTGGCCGGTTTCGTCGCGGCCAACCGCGCCTACGTGGCCCGCGTGGACGGAGGCGTGGTCCGCTCCACCGAGGTGCCCGCGGGCCAGGTGGCCGTGGTGGTCGGCGGCGGCTCCGGCCATTACCCCGCCTTCGCCGGACTGGTGGGGCCGGGCCTGGCCGCAGGCGCGGTGTGCGGGAACATCTTCACCTCGCCCTCGGCAGGTCAGGTGTACCGGGTGGCCAGGGCCGCGAACGCCGGTGGCGGTGTGCTGCTGAGCTACGGGAACTACGCCGGGGACGTGATCCACTTTGGCGAGGCGCAGCAGCGGCTCAATGCGGAGGGCATCGAGACCCGCACCGTCCTGGCCACGGATGACATCGCCAGCGCCCCAATCGACCAGCTCGACAAACGCCGGGGCATTGCCGGCGACCTGACAGTCTTCAAGATTGCCGGTGCCGCTGCGGAGGCGGGACTGGACCTGGACGCCGTCGAACAGCTCGCCCTGCGCGCCAACCACCGGACCCGTACCCTCGGCGTGGCCTTTGACGGCTGCACCCTTCCTGGCGCTGCAGAACCGCTGTTCCACGTGCCCGCCGGGCAGATGTCGCTGGGGCTCGGTATCCACGGTGAACCCGGGATCTCGGAGCACCCCCTCCCCACGGCCTCCGAACTCGCGGAACTGCTCGTCTCCCGGCTGCTCAAGGACAAGCCCGACGACGCAGGCGACCGGGTGGCAGCCATCCTTAACGGCCTTGGCAGGGTCAAGTACGAGGAGCTGTTCCTGCTCTACGGCAAGATCGAAAAGCTCCTCACGGCGGCCGGGCTGACCATCGTGGAGCCGGAATGCGGCGAACTGGTGACCAGCCTGGACATGTCCGGACTCTCCCTCACGCTGCTCTGGCTGGACGATGAACTGGAGCACTACTGGTCCGCCCCGGCTGACACCCCCGGCTACCGCAAGGGCAGCATGGCTCCGCGGGAGCGGCGGGAACGGCGGGAAACGGCCAGGCCGGAGCAGGCTGCGGCGCTGGAAACGGAAGAGACGACGGCGGCAGCGGCTGAGCTGGGCAGGCTGGCAGCCGCCCTGCTCGCGCAGGTGCGGGACGCCGTCGTGGACCATGAAGCGGAACTGGGCAGGCTTGACGCCATCGCCGGCGACGGCGACCACGGCATCGGCATGCGCCGCGGCGCCGAGGCGGCGGCCGCTGCGGCCCGGGATGCCTCGGCCGCCGGCGCATCGGTACAGCGGGTCCTCACCGCCGCCGGAGAAGCCTGGAGCGAACGCGCCGGAGGAACTTCCGGGGCGCTGTGGGGCTCGGCCCTGCAGGCCGCCGGAAGGACCTTCGGCAACAAGGCCTCCTACCGGCGCCAGGACGCGGCCGCCATCGTGACCTCCTTCACCGACGCCGTCACTGCCCTGGGCAAGGCCGTCCCCGGGGACAAGACCATGGTGGACGCATTGCTGCCCTTCCGCGGCGCCTTCCAATCGGCGTTCAACGGCGGTGCTCCCGTTGCTGCTGCCCTGGCCGCCGGGGCGGCCGCCGCGCGTGCCGCCGCTGACTCCACCGCCTCGCTCCGGCCGCGGATGGGCAGGGCCCGTCCGCTGGCAGAAAAGAGCCTGGGCCACCCGGATCCCGGCGCGGTGTCCTTTGCCCTGATCGCGGGCAGGGTGGCCGACTGCCTCAAAGCCTTTGATTCTTCCCTTGATGATTCCCGGCTGGCCTCGGTGGCCGGAGATGGAGCAAACGCATGAGTACGGAACAGCAGGCAGCGGCAGGATGGCGCATTGTCATCGGCAACGATGAAGCCGGCGTCGAATACAAGGAAGCGTTGAAAGCGCTGCTTGAGTCGGACAGCCGCGTCGCATCCGTTGTGGATGTGGGCGTCGGTGCTGATGACCCCACTGCCTACCCGCATGTTGCCGTCAATGCCGCCCGCAAAGTTGCCGGCGGCGAAGCGGACCGCGCGCTGCTGATCTGCGGAACAGGACTGGGCGTGGCCATCGCGGCAAACAAGGTGCCCGGCGTCCGCGCGGTCACCGCCCACGACGCCTACTCGGTGGAGCGCTCGGTGCTGAGCAACAACGCCCAGGTGCTCACCATGGGCCAGCGCGTCATCGGCCTTGAGTTGGCCAAGAAACTCGTGGGCGACTGGCTCGGCTACCGCTTCGACGAATCCTCACCCTCCGCCGCCAAGGTGGACGCCATCTGCTCCTACGAGCCCGAATCCACGAAGGCAGTCTGACCATGACCCAACCAGCAACCAACACCACCCCGCCGGCCGGCACCGCCCGGAACATCGCCATCGTCGGCTCCGGATACATGGGCGGCGGAATCGCCCAGGTCCTCGCCCTGGGCGGCGCCCGCGTGGCACTGTCCGATGTGTCCGCCGAGGTGGCCCGGGACAACTACGACAGGCTCCTGCGGGAGTCCGACCAGTTCGTGGCGGACGGACTCTTTCCTGCCGGAGCCACGGAAACCCTGAAGCAGAACCTGTGGGCCGCGAAGGACATCGAGGAGGCAGTGGCGGACGCGGACTTCATCGAGGAAGCCGTCCCCGAAGTCATCGCCATCAAGCACCAGACCCTCGCGCGCATCAGCGGGGCAGCCCGGCCGGATGCCATCATCGGCTCCAACACGTCCACGATCTCCATCGCGGAGCTGTCCGGGCCGGTCGCGCAGCCGGAACGGTTCCTCGGAGTGCACTTCTCCAATCCGTCACCCTTCATCCCGGGCGTGGAAATCATTCCGCATGCCGGTACCTCTGCCGCCACCGTGGCCGCTGTCCGGGAGCTGGTGCATGCGGCCGGCAAGCAGACCGCGGTGGTCAAGGACGTCACCGGCTTCGTGCTTAACCGCCTGCAGTACGCGCTGTTCCACGAGGCAGCGCAGCTGGTGGAGCAGGGCATTGCCACGGCGGATGATGTGGACACCCTGGTCCGCACCACCTTCGGCTTCCGGCTGCCGTTCTTCGGCCCCTTCGCCATCGCGGACATGGCCGGCCTGGACGTGTACAGCTTCTGCTACCAGTCACTGCAGCAGGAATTCCCGGAGCGGTTCGCCACCCCGAAAATCCTTTCCGACCTGGTGGACGCCGGGAAGCTGGGCACCAAGACCGGGGCAGGTTTCCTCAACGTCCCGGCGGAGCGCATCCCTGAACTGATCGCCTACCGGAACAAGGCGTACGTGGCCATGCAGAAACTGCTCGAGGATCTCGGGCCTGCCCCGCTTGGCTGACAACCGTACTTAGTGGTGCAGCTGCATCCGTTGCAGAACGGTGGCGGAGATTTCCTCGACGGACATCGAGGCGGAGTTCACGTAGGGCACGTGGTTGGCCCGGTACATGTCCTCGGCGTTGCGCAGCTCGTAGCTGCATTGGGTCAGCGATGCGTAGTTGCTCCCGGGGCGGCGCTCCTGGCGGATCTGGCTGAGCCGGACCGGCTGGGAGGTCAGGCCAAAGCATTTGTGCGCGAACGGCAGCAGTGGCTTCGGCAGGGACAGGGTGTCGAAGTCCTCCTCCACCAGGGGGAAATTGGCGGCGAGGATGCCGTGCTGCAGCGCCAAGTACATGGTGGTGGGGGTTTTACCGCAGCGTGACGGGGCGATGAGGATCAGTTCGGCGCGCTCCAGGGCACGCAGCGACTGGCCGTCGTCGTGTTCTATTGCGTACTCGACGGCGGCCATCCGCGACTGGTAGCGGACAGCGTCACCCACGCCGTGGGCCTGGCCCGGCTGGCGGCTGGCGGAGGATCCAAGCGCCCCTTCCAGCTGCCCGATGTGCGCGCCGAACAGATCGAAGAAGTGCCCGCGGCTGCGGGCCAGGACGGAGCGGATGTCAGGGCCGACGGCGGTGGAAAAGACGATGGGCCGTGGCCCGCTGGCGGCGAGCCGGTCGATGACGGCTACCACCTCGTGCGCCTGCTCCACAGTGGTGATGAACGGAATCGTCCGGCGCTCCAGGTGCCTCGACGGAAACTGCGTGAGCAGGGTGTTGCCGAGCGTTTCGGCCGTGATGCCGGTGCTGTCCGAGAGGAAGAACACCGTGGGGGCGGGCAGGCTGCCCGCCCCCACGGCATCCATCTGGGCTTCTGCCATTTAGACGGCTGAGCGGTTGCCGGAGCGGGGGCTGGTGCGTGCCAGGCGCAACCAGGTTTCGGTGACGGCGTCAGGGTTCAGCGAGATGGAGCTGATGCCCTGGTCCAGCAGCCACTCGGCGAAGTCCGGGTGGTCGCTCGGGCCCTGGCCGCAGATCCCGACGTACCGGCCCTTGGCGCGGCAGGCGGCGATGGCCATTTCGAGCAGCCGGGTGACGGCGGGGTTGCGCTCATCGAAGCCCTCGGCCACCAGGGCCGAGTCACGGTCAAGGCCCAGGGTGAGCTGGGTCAGGTCGTTGGAGCCGATCGAGAAGCCGTCGAAGTAGTCCAGGAATTCATCGGCCAGCAGGGCGTTGGCGGGCAGCTCGCACATCATCACGATTTCCAGCCCGTTCCCGCCCCGGCGCAGTCCGTTGGCGGCGAGGAGTTCGGTCACGCCGCGGGCCTCGTCCAGGGTGCGAACGAAGGGAACCATGATCTTGATGTTGGTCAGGCCCATCTCGTTGCGCACGTACTTCAGGGCCTCGCACTCGAGTTCAAAGGCCTGGCGGAACGATTCCGAGAGGTACCGGGACGCGCCCCGGTAGCCGATCATCGGGTTCTCCTCGGACGGCTCGAATGCCGGGCCGCCGATCAGGTTGGCGTACTCGTTGGACTTGAAGTCGGAGAGCCGGATGATCACCGGTTCCGGCGCGAAGGCCGCGGCGATGGTGGAGATCCCCTCGGCGAGGCGCTTAACGTAGTAGTCCCGGGGGCCGTCGTAGGCTGCGGTCTTCTCCCGGATCTGCCGCACGGTGTAGTCAGAGAGCGAAGCCGGGCGTTCGATTTCTCCCGCCACGGCCAGCAGGGCGTTGGGGTGGATGCCGATCTGGCGGTTGATGATGAACTCGAGCCGGGCCAGGCCCACGCCGTGGTGCGGGAGCCGGGCAAAGCTGAAGGCCTGCTCGGGGGTGCCTACGTTCATCATGATCTTCACCGGCGCCGGCGGCATTGTCTCCAGGCTGGTCTCCTGCAGTGTGTAGCCCAGCAGCCCCTCGTACACGAATCCCGCCTCGCCCTCGGCGCAGGACACCGTGACCGGTGCACCGTCGGCCAGGACCCGTGAGGCGTTGCCGGTACCGACGACGGCCGGAATGCCGAGTTCGCGGGCGATGATCGCCGCGTGGCAGGTGCGCCCGCCGCGGTCCGTGACGATGGCGGCTGCCTTCTTCATGATCGGCTCCCAGTCCGGGTCGGTCATGTTGGCCACCAGGACATCACCCTCCTGGAACGAAGCCATCTGGTCGATGGAGGTGAGTACCCGCACCTGGCCGGCGCCGATGCGCTGGCCGATGGCCCGGCCCTCGGCCAGGACAGCCGAGCGCTCGGTGAGGGTGTAGCGGGAAATGGTGCCGGAGGGCTTGCGCGACTCGACAGTTTCGGGCCGGGCCTGCAGGATGTACAGTTCCCCGTCCACGCCGTCCTTGCCCCACTCGATGTCCATCGGGCGGCCGTAATGCGCCTCAATTGCCAGGGCGTGCCGGGCAAGCTGCTCGACCTCCGCGTCGGTGAGGCTGAAGCGGCGGCGCAGGTCCGCCGGTACGGGGACGAAGTCCACGGTCTTGCCGACTTCCTCGGACTCCGTGTAGATCATCTGCACTGCCTTCTCACCGAGTCCGCGCTTGAGGACTGCCGGCCGGCCGGCAGCCAGGGCCGGCTTGTGGACGTAGAACTCGTCCGGGTTCACGGCGCCCTGGACCACGGCCTCGCCCAGGCCGTAGGACGAGGTGATGAAGACGGCGTTAGTGAAGCCCGTCTCGGTGTCCATCGTGAACATCACGCCGGACGCGCCGACGTCGGAACGCACCATGCGCTGGACGCCCGCTGAGAGTGCCACTTCCGAATGCGTGAAGCCGTGGTGGACGCGGTAGGCGATGGCGCGGTCGTTGTAGAGCGAGGCGAAAACGTCTTTGATCGCGAGCAGGATGTTGTCGATGCCCCGGATGTTCAGGAAAGTCTCCTGCTGCCCCGCGAATGAGGCATCAGGCAGGTCCTCGGCCGTGGCGCTGGAGCGTACCGCCCAGGACACATCGCCGCCGTGCTCGTCCGTGAGGCGGCTGTAGGCGGTGCGGATCTGCTCCTCGAACCCGGCGGGGAACGGGGTGGCGCGGATCAGGTCCCGGATCTGCTGCCCGGCGACGGCCAAAGCGGCAACATCGCCGCTGTCCAGGCCTGCCAGGATGTTTTCGATGCGGGTGTCCAGGCCGGATTCGGTAAGGAACCGCCGGTAGGCATCGGCTGTGGTGGCGAAACCGCCCGGTACCTTTACCCCCGCCGAGGCGAGGTTCCGGACCATTTCTCCAAGCGAAGCGTTCTTGCCGCCAACCTGGTCGAGGTCGGACAGGCCGAGGTCGGAAAACCAGAGAACGTCAGTCATAGGTGGTGCTCCTCCATTGGGCACGCGCTGACAAGCGCTGCAAAAAGTTGTGATGCAAGGTTTGTCAGGAGTGCACCGAAGAAGCAAACGGATGTGATGTGTGCAACACGTAATGAAAGTAATGAAAAGTCACCAAGACACTGGATGCATGGTTGCCAACCATGTTGCCCTTACCCTGTCCGTGGCGCCTTACCCTGTCCGTGGCGTACTCCAGGCCATGGTCCGGGCTCACGGACGATCTGGAGTGGAAGGCGGGCCGCTCAGACGGCGAGTGCCTGCTTCTCGGCAACAGCATGAACTGGAGCAACGGCATGTACGGAAGCCACGGCAGGCCGGGGCGCGACCGCCGGAATGGAGCCGGTCAGTACCTCAACAACAGCCAACTGGCCGGTGGTGTCCGGCACACCGGGGTATTGAACCTGGGGCTCCCCGGCCGGTGCCACAGGCTGGTCCGTCTTCCGCATGCGGACCAGGGCGATGGCTGAGATCAGGAACCAGGCCACATTGGTAACCACGGAAGGCCACGCCCCGTGGAACGAGCCATTGATGATGAACGCAACGGAGCCGAAGAGGTTCGCGACCTGGGAGCCTTTGCCGGCCTTCAGCCAGCCCATGGAAACAGCCAAATACGCGCTGAGAATCGCAACCGCCCCTGCCCAGCCGGCGATTTCCCACAGCAGTTCCATGGCGTCCTTTCAAGGTTCCCCGCGCAGTAATCGGGCAGGGATGTCGATAGTGATGAAGGTGTGTTTTCGCCTGATGCTGCGTTTGCTCGAGCCCATTGTGGGCGAGGACTGCCGGCCGGCGGGACAATCATAACCGCATGGCGGCGCGGTTTTGGCCCGGGGAAGCGTGATGCTGCGCACGTCTGGACAAGACCCTTGCCGCGTAGCACGATCTGAGGTGTGACCTCCCCTCCTGCCGACCCGTACCTGCGCGAGCTGACCCGGCTAAGGCGCGTTAAGGACCGGATTGACAGGGAGTACGCCCAGCCGCTTGACGTCGAATCGCTCGCCCGGGACGTCCACATGTCCGCCGGCCACTTCAGCCGCCGCTTCAAGCTCGCTTACGGCGAATCACCGTACAGCTACCTCATGACCCGCCGAATAGAACGTGCCATGGCGCTCCTCCGCAAAGGCGACCTCAGCATCACCGAGGTGTGCTTCGCCGTCGGCTGCTCCTCGCTGGGCACCTTCAGCACCCGCTTCACCGAACTGGTGGGCATGCCGCCCCGCGCCTACAAACAGGAGGCGGAAGGCTCGACGGCGGGCATCCCCGCCTGCGTGGAAAAACAGGTCAGCAGACCGGTCAGGAATCGAGAAGCACCGGCTGCCGGGGCGTTACTAGCATGACTGCCATGAACATCACCATCTCCTCCAGCTTCCTTCCGCACACCGATCCCGACGCCTCGATCGCGTTCTACCGGGACGCCCTTGGCTTCGAAGTCCGCAACGACGTTGGCCGCGGCACCATGCGCTGGGTCACCGTTGGCCCGGCGGGCCAGAAGGACGTCTCCATCGTCCTCTACCCGCCTACGGCCGACCCCGGCATCACCGACGACGAACGCCGCACCATCGCCGAAATGATGGCCAAGGGCACCTTCGCCACCGTGGTCCTCTCCTCCCCCGACGTGGATGCCGCTTTCGCCCAGGTGGAGGCGAGCGGGGCCGACGTCGTACAGGAACCCATCGACCAGCCGTACGGCATCCGGGACTGTGCCTTCCGCGACCCCGCCGGCAACACCGTCCGCATCAACCAGCAGCCCTAAGAACAGAACAACGACGGCGGGAGGGGCTGCGGGCGCGGCGCCTCCTTCCATTTCCTACAGATGGAGGCCCGATGAGCACGGACACGAGTACGGACACCCGGCAGGAAGGCCTGCACGCCGCCGACAGCCATGACCTCATCCGGGTGCAGGGTGCGCGCGAAAACAACCTCAAGGACGTCAGCCTGGAACTGCCCAAGCGCCGGCTGACGGTGTTCACGGGGGTGTCCGGCTCGGGTAAGAGCTCCCTGGTGTTCGCCACCATCGCCGCCGAATCCCAGCGCATGATCAATGAAACCTACAGCGCGTTCGTGCAGGGGTTCATGCCCAGCCTCGCCCGCCCGGACGTGGACCGGCTCGAAGGACTCACGACGGCGATCATCGTGGACCAGGAGCGGATGGGCGCAAACCCGCGCTCAACGGTAGGCACCGCCACGGACGCCAACGCGATGCTGCGGATCCTGTTCAGCCGCCTGGGCCGGCCCTATGTCGGCCCGCCCACCGCCTTCTCCTTCAACATCCCCACCCGCAAGGCCAGCGGCATCATGAGCACCGAAAAGGGCGGCCGGGTGGAAAAGAACGTGGTCCGGCAGGTGACCTACCTCGGCGGAATGTGCCCGCGGTGTGAGGGCATGGGCAACATCAGCGACATCGACCGGACCGCCCTTTACGACGATTCGAAGTCGCTCAACGAAGGCGCCCTGACCGTGCCCGGCTACTCGATGGACGGCTGGTACGGCCGCCTGTTCGAGGGCATGGGCCTGCCGATGGACAAGCCCATCGCGAAGTTCACGGCCAAGCAGCTGGACACGATGCTGTACGCCGGGCCCACCAAGATCAAGGTGGAGGGCGTCAACCTCACCTTCGAGGGGATCATCCCCAAAATCCAGAAGTCGATGCTCTCCAAGGACGTTGAGGCAATGCAGCCGCATGTGCGCCGCTTCGTGGAGCGTGCGGTCACCTTTGCCACCTGCCCGGACTGCAACGGGACCCGGCTGACGCCGGAAGCCCTCTCGTCCAGGATCAAGGGCAAGAACATTGCGGACCTCTGCAGCATGCAGATCAGCGACCTTGCGGAGTGGGTGCGGGAACTGGACGAACCTTCGGTCCGGCCGCTGCTGGCCGGGCTTCGGGACCTGCTGGATTCCTTCACCGGGATCGGGCTGGGCTACCTGTCGCTGGAGCGGCCAGCCGGCACCCTGTCCGGCGGCGAAGCGCAGCGTACCAAGATGATCAGGCACCTGGGGTCGTCGCTGACCGACGTCACGTACGTCTTCGACGAGCCCACCATCGGTTTGCACCCGCACGACATCGAGCGGATGAACAACCTCCTGCTGCAGCTGAGGGACAAAGGCAACACCGTCCTGGTGGTGGAGCACAAGCCGGAGACGATCGCCATCGCCGATCACGTCGTCGACCTCGGCCCCCTGGCCGGCTCCGGCGGCGGCGAGATTGTCTACGAGGGCGACGTCGACGGGCTGCGGTCCAGCAATACCGTCACCGGCCGCCACCTGGACGACCGCGCAGGGCTGAAGGAGTCGCCCCGGAAAGCCACCGGGGAGCTGGAGGTGCGCGGCGCCTCCACCAACAACCTGCGCAACGTGGATGTGGATGTGCCGCTGGGTGTGCTCTGTGTGGTGACGGGTGTGGCGGGGTCCGGCAAGAGCTCTCTGATCCACGGCTCGCTGGCGGACCGCGAGGGCATCATCGTCATCGACCAGGGCGCCATCAAGGGGTCGCGGCGCAGCAACCCCGCCACGTACACCGGGCTCCTGGAGCCGGTCCGCAAGGCCTTTGCGAAGGCGAACGGCGTGAAGCCTGCCCTCTTCAGCTCCAACTCGGAGGGTGCCTGCCCCACCTGCAACGGCGCCGGCGTGATCTTCACCGAGCTGGGGGTCATGGCCACGGTGGAGTCGCCCTGCGAGGACTGCGAGGGCCGCCGGTTCCAGCCCGCGGTGCTGGAATATACGCTGGGCGGCAGCAACATCGCCGAGGTCCTGGCGATGTCCGTCGAGGAGGCGCTGGCGTATTTCGCCATCGGGGAGGCCAAGACCCCGGCCGCGCACAAGATCCTCGAGCGGCTCGCCGACGTCGGGCTAGGCTACATCACGCTCGGCCAGCCCCTCACCACGCTGTCCGGCGGCGAGCGCCAGCGGCTGAAGCTGGCCACCCAGATGGCGGAGAAGGGCGACGTCTACATTTTGGACGAGCCCACAACGGGCCTGCACCTGGCTGACGTCGAGCAGCTCCTGGGCCTGCTGGACCGGCTGGTGGAGTCGGGCAAGTCCGTGATCGTCATCGAGCACCACCAGGCGGTGATGGCGCACGCGGACTGGATCATCGACATCGGGCCGGGAGCAGGGCACGACGGCGGCACGGTGGTTTTCGAGGGAACGCCGGCTGACCTCGTGGCCCAGCGGGCGACCCTCACCGGGCAGCACCTGGCGGCGTACGTCAATGGTTGAGCCTGCCGAAACCCCCGTGGTTCAGCCCGTCGAAACCTTCCGCTACGGCGTCGAAATCCTCCACCTGCTCGTGTCCCCTGCCCACGCCTACTTCGGCCGGGCGAGGGACGGCGCAGCGGATGTACCCACCACCGATGCTTCGCAGGTGGAGGTGGTGGAGGGCAAGGGCATCGTGGGTGACCGGTTCTTCGGCAAGGCTGCGCACATGGACGCGGCGGTGAGCCTGTTCGCCGTCGAAGCGCTTGAAGCCATTGCCGCCGAACTTGGTGCCGGGCCCTTTGATCCCCTGCTGACCCGGCGGAACGTCGTGCTGCGCGGTGCCCAGCTGGCCCCGCTGCTGGGACAGGACTTCGTGCTCGAGTCGGGCGGGGATGCGGTGCGTTTCCACGGCGGGCGTCACGCCCAGCCCTGTGCCTGGATGAACGAGATGCTTGCCCCGGGCGCCCATCCGGCGATGCGCGGACGGGGCGGCATCCGCTGCCGTGCCCTTTCCAGCGGTGTCCTGCACCGCGGCCCTGCCGTACTGGTCAGCCCGGTGCCGCTGGATGCGGAGCGGGCCGGTGTACCCAGCCTGCTCCGGCCCAGCCGGCTGCCGTAACTCTTGCGCAAGCGGGAGCAGATTGCTTAATCTGTCTTCCCGGAGGGGAGTATCCCCGACCCCCGTCCACCGTCAATACGAAGGCCCCAGTGTTTTCCGGTGGACCGGCCAGAAGATGGCCGGGAGAGACCTCCAGTTGGTAACTACTGACTGGAAGCAGGTGCTCCATGAATGTCCCCCTGTGGATGTGGTTCGCTGTCGTCGGATTCATCCTCCTTATGCTCGTTGTGGACCTCGTTGCCCACCGGCACGCCCACGTCATTTCCGTCCGTGAAGCCGCGGCCTGGTCCGCAGTTTGGGTGCTGTTCGGGGTGGCGTTCGGCGGCGTGGTGTGGAGCATGTACGGCGCAGAGCCCGGGCAGCAGTACTTCGCCGGCTACCTGATCGAGAAATCACTCGCCGTGGACAACGTCTTTGTCTGGGCGATCATTTTCTCCTTCTTCGCTGTTCCACGCGAATACCAGCACCGGGTCCTCTTCCTCGGCGTCCTCGGCGCGCTGGTCTTCCGCGGCGTGTTCATTGCGGCGGGCTCAGCGATCACCGCCGGCGCCGGCTGGGTCCTCTACCTTTTCGCGGCATTCCTGCTCTTCACGGGGTACCGGATGCTCAAGCCATCTTCGCCGTGACGGACGAGGTCTTCCTCGTGTTCACCGCCAACGCCTTCGCCATCCTGGGGCTCCGCGCCATGTACTTCCTGCTGGCGGACCTCATCCACCGCTTCGTGTACCTTAAGGCAGGGCTTGCACTGGTGCTGGTGTGGGTGGGCATCAAGATGGCGCTCAAGATTGACGTCTACTACATCCCGACGCCGGTATCCCTCGCCGTCATTACCGTGATCCTGGCGGTCTCCATCCTGGCGAGCCTTGTTGCCACGCGCGGCCAGGTCCGGCATGAGCCGCCCGCACCCGCTGTTCCGCCGTTCCGCCGAGCCACCGAGGAGGAGCTCCGCGAGCTGGAGCCTCTATGGGGCAGGGCACGCAGCGTAGGGGAAGAGACCTTGAAGTAGCCGGTCGCAGCTAACCGTCCAGCGGCACTCCACGGAGCAACGCCATCGTCCCGCCCACCACGACGGCTGAGGCAAGGAAAACCCCGGCGGCACCAAGCCCTGCCGCGACAATACCGATCGCGCTCGGCAGCACCACCTGCCCCACCCGGTTCCCGGCCAGTCTCAGGGCAAGCGCACGGCCACGCTGTCCTGCCGGAGCCTGGGCCGACAGCCAGGACATGGTGAGGGGCTGGCCGATGCCCAGGCCCAGCCCGAGGACGGCCATAACAACAAACAGCAGCCAGGCCGGCATGGGAATCGCGGCCGCCGCCAAGGCGACGGTGGACACTGCGAGGCTCACCACCAGCAGCCGCATACGGCCGATCCTCCGGGAAATCCGGCCGAGGAGGAGCCGGGAGACCATGGAAAACACCGCCCGGACGGTGAGCATGGCGCCGACTGTGGCGGCGGTCAGGCCGCGGTCGGTGCCGAGCGCCGGGAGATAGACCATGGTCAGGTCCACCACGGCCAGGACGGTGGCGCTGGTGGCCAAAGCGCGGGCAACACCGGGAGCCTTGAGCAATGAGAGAGCACTGGCTTTGCCACCATCGGCTGCAACAGCCTTTCGCTTGCCTGCGCTGACCTCCGCGGAGACCACGAAGGTAGTCACAAAAAGTACCAGGCTCATGCCGACGGACAAGAGGAAGATCGCCTGGGTGTCGGGGCGGACTGAAGCGCCGCCGACCAGGGAAATTGCCATCGGTCCAAGCGCCTGCCCCAGCGATGCCGCGAATGTCAGGTACCCGAAGGCCGAATCCATCCGGGAGGAAGCTGCGTTATTGGCCACCACAGCCTGTTGTCCCACCACGCAGGCCAGCTGGCCGGCGCCCAGCAGGGCGGTTCCGATGACCAGCGCGACGATCGATGAACCCCCCAACAGGAGGAAGGCCGAGCAGGCGAGGACGACGGCGGACCCGATCGCCATCAGCCGGCGTTCACCCAGGCGGTCCACCAGGCCGCCCGTGGGCACGGCGAGCAGCAGGGGAAAGACGGCGTAGCTGGCAGCCAGAAGCCCCAGCGCAAAGCCGGGAACGTCCAGCTCGAGGGCCCGGTAGGTGGCGGCCGGACGGACGAGGAACGTGACGGCCTGGATCAGGGCGGAGTGTGTGAGGAGGGCAGCAGAAGACCGGCGCCCCAGTTCACCGATCATGAAATTCCGGGACCGTTGCCGGACATGGCGCGCAGGGCCGCGTCCCGGGCGGCCATGACATGGTCGAAGGCAATTTTGGCGGCCTTCTCCGGATTGCCGCCCGCCACGGCTTCCACCAGCGTCCGGTGCTGGCTGAGGGCCTGGTCCCGCCGCTCCTGGGTGCTGTTGGTGAAGTGCCGGTACCGCTCCATCTGGCTGGAGACCTGGTCATGGAACCGCCGGGCCCAGGAGTTCCCGGCGGTTCCGGCGATCTTTGCGTGCAGCGCCATTCCCTGCTGCATCGCGTCATCGGCGAACTCCACCACGGCGGCGTTACGGGCAAGGATGCCGTGGAGCGCTTCAATGTCCGCCGCCGTTGCTTTCAGGCAGGCGTTGCGCGCCATCAGGGACTCCATAGCGGCCCGGACCTCGTACAGTTCGGAGATCACGTTCTCGTCCAGCACCGGAACCAGCACACCGCCGGTGGGTTGCTGCTCCAGGAGGTTCTCGGAAATGAGCCGGCGCACGGCCTCCCGCAATGGCGTGCGGCTGACACCGAGCGCCGTCGCCATGGCAGGTTCGTAAATCCGCTCCCCCGGTTTCAGTTGGAGCGTCAGAATCTGCCGTTTCAGCTCGACGTAGGCCACGTGGGCACCGGTGTTCCGGGCGGGGGTATCAGGCACGGGCGCGACCTCCGAAAGAAAAATACTTGTATACATATATACAGTACGAGTTGCGGGGATAACGAAAGGAGGAGACCGCGGCCGCGGTCTCCTCCTTCTTCATTCAAGCCCAGTTGAGCGGAGCAGTCAGGCCTTGCGCGCCTCAAGGTCCTCGAGCGACTTGCCCTTGGTGTCCGAGGACATCAGGGTAGCCACCGTCGAAACCAGGCAGATGCCCAAGGTGACCAGGCCGATGGTGAGCGGGATGTTCGCCGAGCCGGGAGGGGCGATGGCGGTGAAGATGCTCGGGAAGAACGAGGCGATCATCAGGCCGATGTTCTGCGAGACGGCGAACCCGGTCACGCGGATCCGCATGGGGAACTGCTCCTGGAAGAAGGTGGCGAACGTGGCGTTCCACATCTGGAAGAAAATGCCCTGCACAATCACGACGCAGACGAAGACCAGGGGCAGGCTGCCCTGTTCGATCGCCCACAGGTACACCGGCACCAGGAGGCCGCCGGCCATACCCCCGGCTGCCATCAGCGTCCGCCGACCGATCCTGTCCGACAGTGCCCCGAACAGCGGGATGGTGACGACTGCAGCAAGGTTGGCCACCAGGGTTACCCAAAGGAAATCGCTGCTGGAGAAGCCGTTGCCGTACCCTTCCTGGGTGGCGTAGGAGACACCGAAGATGAGGGTGGCCATACCGATGACGTTGGTGAAAGTCATGGCAACACACCGGACCAGGACGCCCGGGCGGGTGCGCAGCAGGTCAATAAGCGGGAACCGCTGCTTCACTTCAGCCTCGCCGGACTGGGCGGCATAGGCGGGCGGCTCCTGCACCCGGCGCCGGATGATGTAGCCGGCAAGGATCACGACGGCGCTGAGCAGGAACGGGAGGCGCCAGCCCCAGGCGCCGAACTGGTCGGCGGGAAGAATCGCGGCGAGCGGAAGCAGCACAGCGGTGGCCAGGATCGAGCCCACTTGGGTGCCCTGCAGGCTGAAGCTGGCAAAGAAACCGCGCTTGGCATCGGGTGAGTGCTCAACGATCATGGCGCTCGCGCCGCCCAGCTCGCCCGCCACCGCAAAGCCCTGGACCAGGCGGAGGATCACCAGGAGGATCGGCGCCAGGATGCCCACCTGGCCGTACGTGGGCAGAAGTCCCACAGCGAAGGTGGCAAAGCCCATCAGCAGCATCGCGAAGACCAGCACGCTCTTGCGCCCGTGCCGGTCACCGTACGCCCCCAGGACCACGGCACCGACGGGGCGGGAAACGTAACCGACGGCGTAGGTGGCGAGTGAGGCGATGATGCCAACCGTCGGGTTCTCGGACGGGAAGAAGATGGTGGGGAAGATCAGCGTTGCCGCCAGCGAGTACAGCGCGAAGTCGTAGTACTCGAGGGCGCTTCCGATCCAGCCGCTCATGGCGGCCTTCCGCGGATCCCGCGCACCACTTCCAGCCGTGCTTGGCCTGGCAATGCTGGTTGGGGTAATGCTCATGGGCAGATGTCCTTCGGCTTCATTGGCAAGGAACCGGAGCAGGCCGGCTTTTGAATCGATTCACCAGTCTAGGAGGTGACGCCGGTTACGTCAATGGGCAAGCGCTATCCCAATGTGTGCACACGAAGCCACGATGTTGAAGCGGTAGCGCCGCATCACTTTGCAAGGCCTCCGGAAGGCCCGGGGCTGTCCGTCCCCCGCTACCGAAAGCGGGCGGGCGCAGCGCTTTGTCGGCGGGCGGGCCTAGACTCGGTGGCATGACCGAAAACAATGAAACCCTGGGCAGCCCCACACCGGAACCGGATGCAGGCCTCAACCGTGACCCCGAGGACTGGGTCACTGGCGACGAACCCATGACAGCGGCGCAGCGCAGCTACCTCGATACACTGGCGCGCGAAGCAGGGGAAGAACTGCCGGCGGATCTCAGCAAGGCTGAGGCATCCAAACACATCGACCGGCTGCAACAGAAAAGCGGCAGGGTGTCAGGGGACGGCGGGAGCTCCGGCGGCTGAACCGCCGGCATAAAAGGAAAGTAGCCTACCAGGCCTGGTGTTCCCGTGTGAGCCCGAAGGGAACGGTCTCGCTCAGTGCCACAGTAAACGTGTTGGCAGTGTGCCGGGTGACCAGGATGCCGTTCCGCCTGTCGGCGAGGGCATGTGCCTTGGCGGCGGTGACGGCGGCGTCGAGTTCGCTGTCCATGCTCTGGCGGTCGGCGACGGTCAGGGTGAGCGGGAAGTTCATGGGTAAAGCCTTTGGCGACGGGGGTCAGTGGTGAGTACAACCACCTGCGCTCCCCCTGGCTGCAGATGCAGTAAGGCACTTTTGCGCCCAGCTCATGGTCCGCCAGCGCTGCAACCCCAGCAACTTGAAAAACCTACTGCCGAGTAACCGCAGGTCAGCGGGGCCGCACGCCTTGCAGCCGCTTTCGAATTACGGTCCATCATGGCGGTCAATTAGAGTTGAACCCGGGGCGAAGGCTGGTTTCAGATGGCTCCAACGCCACAAAACACCCGCCCCGCGGCAGAACCCGGCACCTGCGCAACACTATCCGTGTGCCACGACTGACAAGGATCCCGCCATTTCCACCGACGCTTTCTTCGGCAACCTCACCAGGATCCGCAATGTCATCCTCCCCTCTCCCGCCCGCTCCCGGCTGAACACGGGCCGCGGGCTGCTGGGCGGCTTCATCGTGGTCCACCTCGTTTTCCTCATCTTCGCCGCCTCGCTTTCGCTCCGCGGAGAAGCGTTCAGCGACACCTTCATCTACCGCGACTGGGCCATGGCCGGTTTCGACGACGCCAACCTGTCCGGCGGCCCCAGCCCCTGGGTCTACCCCATCCTCGCGCTCATTCCCATGGCCATTGCCGGTATGGCCGGCCCGGGGCCGTTCTTTTTCCTCTGGGTGCTGATGACCACGCTCCTGAACGGTTGGGCACTCCTCAAACTCACGGGCCGTGGCCGTCACACCGAAGCCATTCCGGCCGGCTGGTGGTGGCTCATCTTCACTTTCCTGATGGGCTGGCTCGGCTTCGCACGGGTGGACGGCCTCACCGCGCCGCTGGTTCTCGTCGCCCTCGCGTACGGCGTGAACCGGCCCTTTATCGCCTCCGTCCTGCTCGCCGTCGGCACTTGGATCAAGGTCTGGCCCGCCGCCGTAATGCTCGCCCTCTTCGCTGTCCTGAAGAACCGTCTGCTGGTGGTGCTGGCAGGGATTACGACGACGGCCTGCGTCGTTGCGCTGGCCGCTGCCGTGAACAGCGTTTCCAAGCTGCTGAATTTCCTCACGCAGCAGGGCGACCGCGGCATGCAGCTGGAAGCCACGTTCACCACGCCCTGGCTCTGGTTGTCGGTTCTGAACGTGGGCGGTTCACGCATGTACATGAACACGGACATCAATTCCATGCAGGTGGACGGCCCGGGCACCGGGGTCATGTCCGTGCTGATGCAACCACTGCTGATCCTCGCCGCCCTGCTGGTGGCGGGCCTGACCTTCTGGGCGCTGCACAACGGAAAGCTGGGCGGCGGCGTGGACAGGACCGAACTGCTCCTGGCCGGTGCACTGACCCTCGCCACCGCGTTCGTCGTCTTCAACAAGGTGGGTTCCCCTCAGTTCATGGTGTGGCTCGCCCCCGCGGTTGCCGTGGGCCTGGCCCACAATTGGCGGGACTGGCGGGTCCCGGCCGCCATGCTGATCGTCATTGCCGTTGCCACGTACTTCATCTATCCCCTGTTCTACGACGCCCTCAGCCACAACAACCCCTGGATGGCCCTGGTGCTGACCATCCGCAACGTCCTGCTGGTGGTCCTGTTCCTTTGGAGCGTCCGCCGGCTGTACTTCCTCGGCAAGAAGGCCCCGGCGGCCGCCCCCGCGCTCAAGGAGTCCTGAGATTTCCACGAGGTTCTTTGACCGCCTGGTCAGCGTCCGCAGCAAAGTCCTTCCCGCCAAGGTGGTGGACTGGTTCGCCCGCCCCTCCAGTGTGTGGTGGGGATTCGCCGTCGTGCACCTGTACTTCCTGGGCTGGATGGCATCCTTCTTCCTGCACGGCGATACCTTCAGTGACACGGAGCAGTACCGTCAGTGGGCCCTGGCCGGCTACAACCCGGAGGACCTGACCGGGAAGATCAGCCCCTGGGTTTATCCGGTGCTGGCGCAGATCCCCATCTTCCTCGCCAACATCGCCGGGCCGAACCTCTACCTGCTCGTGTGGTTCCTGATCATCGCAGCGCTCAACGCGGTCGGGCTTGCCTTCCTGACGCGCGGACCGCGGAAGGTGAGCGGCATCGCCCCTGCCTGGTGGTGGCTGTTCTTCACCGTGTTCATGGGCTACCTCAGCTTCGCCCGGGTGGAG
The DNA here is from genome assembly GCF_005796205.1 of Pseudarthrobacter sp. NamE2. Lineage (GTDB taxonomy): Bacteria > Actinomycetota > Actinomycetes > Actinomycetales > Micrococcaceae > Arthrobacter. The sequence goes on from NZ_VAHN01000017.1 coordinate 30,626, forward strand.
GGCATCACCGCACCCGTCGTGCTGATCGCGCTCCTGTACGCCGCCCAGCGGCCCGTCGTCTCCGGCGTCCTGCTCAGCATTGCCACGTGGATCAAGGTGTGGCCGGCCGCAGTGCTGGCGCCCATCGTGATCGCGAGCGGCAAGCGCGTCCAGGTGGTCCTTTCCGGCGTGGCCGTGACCGCCGTCGTTACCGCCGGGACCTGGATCTCTGGCGGCCTGCCGCACATCCTCGACTTCCTCCTGAACCAAGGCGAACGCGGCATGCAGCTCGAGGCGACGTTCTCCACGCCCTGGGTGTGGCTGAGCGTCTTCAACATCGCCGGCTCCAGGATGGCGGACAACACAGCCATCAACTCCACCGAGGTCTACGGGCCGGGCGCCGGAACCGCAGCGTTCCTGATGCAGCCGCTCCTCATCCTCGCAGCCATCGGGGCCGCCATCCTGCTGGTCCGCGCACTGAACCGCGGTGCCGAGCGTGAGGAACTCTTCCTCGAGGGTTCCCTCATGATGGTTACCGCGTTCATCGTCTTCAACAAGGTGGGGTCGCCGCAGTTCATCATCTGGCTGGCGCCCGTGATCATCGCCGGACTCACCCACGACTGGGAACGGTGGAAGGTCCCGGCGGCGCTCCTGATGGGCATCGCCATCACCACCTTCGTGATCTACCCGCTGTTCTACACCCCGCTGATCCATGCCCACCCGGTTATGGCAGCAATCCTGACCACCCGGAACGTGCTCCTGGTGGTACTGCTGTGGTGGTCGGTACAACGGACGGCAGAGCTGGGCCGCAAGGCTCCGGCGCAGGTTCCGGCCGGGGCCTAGCGCGTTTCGGCCTGGTCCACCGCGTCCTTGCCGACGACGGCCTGCGCACCTTCCGGGCCGCCCGCGGCTGCCCGGCGGGCTGCTTCTGCCCGCTGGGCACGCCACTCCAGCGCCCACTGCCAGCCCCTCCTGGCAAGGTCAAGCGGCCTGCCCTCGATCAGCAGCTTCCGTGTATGCACGTCGAGGAATAGAAGGTAGAACGTGAAGGCGAGCGCAGTGAAGAACGCCAAGGTGGAGGCGTCGATAGGCAGTTCCACGAAGCCCCACACCGAGAGCTGGTCCTGGGCGCCGAACACCACAAAGAACGTCACGCCCACGTAGAGGGACCGGATCTGCCAGTCGTCCCGGATACCGGTTACGGCCAGGAACGGCAGGAACCACAGGATGTACCAGGGCTGGATGATGGGCGACAGCATCACGACGGCGGTGAACGCCAGGGCCATCCGGCGCACCGCCCGGGAGTAGTCACCGCGGAACATCAGCAGCAGGACCAGCGCGATGGCGGTCCACTTCATGCCGGTCCGCAGCCAGGTGGCGAGCGTACCGCCGGGAAGCCCCAGGGCGTTGGCAAGCATCTCCACCTGCTGGCCCAGGAACCCGGACGGCGAATAGCCCGTATACCCGGGGGTGGGGTCCATGATGGCCCACGTCCAGCCAATGCCCAGGCCGTAGGGAATGCCGCTCAGGAGCAGGACGCCGAAACTGAGGGCCGCCGTCGCGCCCCACATCAGGAACCTGCGCGGCCAGGAAGCGTACGGTCCCGCCCACATCACACCGAGGAACGGCAGCAGGAGGACGGTAATGGGCTTGATCCCGATGGATGCCGTCACCAGCAGGATGCCCAGGATGTACCGGCGGGTGGCGGCCAGGTAGACACCGGCCACGGCCAGGCCCACCATCAGGGCGTCGTTATGGGCGCTGGCGATGAAACTGATCAGGAACAGCGGGTTGGCCACCGCGATCCACAAGGCGCGCGCTCCGTTGATACCGTGCAGCTCGGCGAGCTTGGGCACGTAAATGACGCACAACAGGACTCCTGCGCCGGCCAGCAGGCGGAAGAGCAGGACGGAAATATCGGGCTGCGCACCGGTCAAGCCCACCACGGCCCGTGCCAGCCACAGGAAGTACGGCCCGTAGGGGGTCCGGTTCTCCGCCCAGGCAGGGTCGGCGCCCAGCGAGAACCAGTTGCTGAGCGTGGAGATGCCCGCCTCGTAGGGGTTCTGGCCCTCCTGGACCAGCCGCCCCTGTCCGGTGTAGGCGTAGACGTCCCGGGAGAAGACCGGCACGCAAAACAGCAACGGCAGGGACCACGCGGAGATGGCGGTCACCACGGACCGCAGCGACGACTTTCCCCACTCCGCGAGGCGCTGCCCCAGCCGCAGCCAGGACCGCATCAGCACCATGGCGCCAACAGTCAGCAAGACGGTGGAGACGGTGACGCCCCAGCCCTCGGTGCGGAGCGCGATGACCACCGGCTGGCGGATCATGGGTGACCCCGGGGCAATCCAGCCGGTTCCGATCGAGCCGACGAACATCATGAGGGCGCCGATGAATCCTTCGATGGTGGCCAGGTAGGCGCGGCCTGTGGCGGGCGCGGACGACTTTACCGGCGCGGCCGGCGCGCTCTCCGAAGTCCCGACGTATGGCCCGCCTGAAGTCATGATTGTGTCTGGTCCCCTACTTCGTTACGGCGCTGGCTGGACCAGCAAGAAAGGCCGCCCTGCAACCCGCCTATTTTATCAGCAGGCCTCCAGGCCGCCGGGGCCGGCGCAATCTTCCGTCCGGTAGTGTTGCATGCGCAGCCGAGAGCCACCGGCGCATGTTTTCTCCACCCAACTGCCTCCACGACCGGGGCTGGACCTGTGCGCAACACGGCGCGCAGAACGTTGCCCACCTGCTCTTCCGCCAAGAGCCAAAATCCCTGGAGTTGATCCTTGGCCGTCGCCGACCGCCCCCGCCCTCTTCGGCAACCGATGACCGTTTTATCAGCATTGCGCTCTCCGCGGCAGCTCTCGCGCGAGGTACTGGCCGGAATGGTCACTACCCTCGCCCTCGTCCCGGAAGTCATCTCGTTCTCGGTCGTCGCCGGAGTGGATCCGATGGTAAGCCTTGTCGCCTCCATCGTCCTGGCTGTGGCCATGTCGGTCCTGGGCGGCCGGCCCGGCATGGTGACGGCGGCGGCCGGCTCCGTTGCCCTCGTCATCGCGCCACTGGTCCACGAACACGGGGTCCAGTATGTCCTGCCGACGGTCCTCCTGGCCGGGGTGATCCAGGTCGTCTTTGGCTTGGCAGGCCTGGCGCGCCTGATGCGGTTCATCCCGCGGTCCGTGATGATCGGCTTCGTCAACGCCCTGGGTGTGCTGATTTTCATGGCACAGGTGCCGCACGTGCTCAACGTCCCGTTGATTGCCTACGCCCTGTTCGCCCTGACATTGGCCATTATTTTCCTCCTGCCGCGGTTCACCAAGGTGGTCCCCTCCCCGCTGGCGGCGATCGTCGTCGTCACAGCGATCGTCATCATCGCCGGCCTCACGGTTCCGAACGTTTCGGACGAGGGCCCGCTCACGGGCCGGATGCCCGGGATCACGCCTTTCCTTGCTCCGCTCGACGTTGAAACTCTCAAGCTGATCCTGCCCACCGCGCTCAGCGTGGCGTTTGTCGGCCTGATGGAAACGCTCCTGACGGCAAGACTCGTCGACGACATCACGGACACCCCCTCCCACAAGGGACGCGAATCGTGGGCCCTGGGCGTCTCGAATATCTTTGCCGGCTTCTACGGCGGCATCGCCGGGTGCGCGATGATTGGCCAGACCGTCCTCAACGTGAAGACGGGCCAGGCGCGCACCCGCATCTCAACCCTCGTGGCCGGGGTGTTCCTGCTGGCCCTGGTGACGGGCCTTAGTCCGGTCATGGGCCAGATCCCCATGGTCGCCCTTGCCGCGGTGATGATGGTGGTTGCTGTTACCACCATCGACTGGCACAGCGTGAAGCCGTCCACGCTGAAAAGGATGCCTCTGCCGGAGACGATCGTTATGGGTATGACCGTGGCCGTCGTGGTCCTCACCGGGAACCTTGCCTACGGCGTCCTGGTGGGCGTTGTCCTCGCGATGGTGCTGTTCGCACGCCGGGTGGCGCACGTCATCAACGTTGAACGGACCGTGGCGGCGGATGGCCGGAGCGTGCGCTACGAGGTGGTGGGGCCATTGTTCTTCGGCAGCAGCAACGACTTGGTGGAGCATTTCGCCTACGCCGATGACCCGGAGTCCGTGACGATCGACCTCGGCCGGGCCCAGATCTGGGATGCTTCGACCGTCGCCGCCCTTGACTCCATAGAAGCGAAGTACGGTTCCCACGGCGCCACGGTGACCATCCAGGGCCTTGACCAGCGCAGCACTGCCTTCCACCGCCGGCTCAGCGGCCATCTCAGCGCTGACGGATGACTCCTAACTAAGTTCAGACGCGCTCGAAAGAATGTAGTCCGGAGCAGCATCGCCATCCATTGCTCCCGGACCATGATTCGGCCGTGCGCGTGGCGGCCCCACAGATCCTCTGTGGATAAGTTGCGCTTCCAGGACGGGTGAGCCGTTGGCGGATTTCCGCCCTTGAATCTGGTGAATCAGAGCGGTGGCAGCGGCCACGCCCATGTCATAGACAGGTTGGGCTATGACTGTCAGGGGAGGCGTGGTGAGGCGCGTCCAGGCGAAGTCGTCATACATCAGGAACGAAACGTCCTCGGGGATTGAGAGGCCAAGTTCCTGGACAGCCCCAAGCACGCTGAGTGCGATGAGCCCGTCCGACGCCACGACGGCGGTAGCCGGGTCGGGCAGGGAGAGGAGTTCGCGCGTGATGTTTCGGATGGAGTCTGCGTCTCCGGCATTAAGCCGGACCAGGTCGTAGGGAAATGGGAGCCCGTTATCCGAGAACGCCCGCTTCATCCCCTCCAGGCGCTCCGAGATCTGCGATGAATCGACCTGCGTTGCTTCGCTGAACGGTGATTCCGCCTTCAAGGTGGAAATGAAGGCAACCCTTCGGTGGCCGAGGTCCAAGAGGTATTGGGTCGCCACGTGGGAGATGCCTGTCGTGTTGACGGCGATGGTCTCAACAGGGAGTCCTTGCGCGGCCCGGTCAAGCAGGACCAAGGGCCGCCCTGTTTCATAAACCCGCTGCAGATGTTGTGTCTCTGCCGATGAAGCAGGAGCCACAATAAGGCCGTCGACCCGCTTGTCCAGCAGAACCTGGACGGCATCGATTTCCGCGTCCTGCTCCTCGTCGGTATTCACCAGGATGACGTTGTAGCCGCCTTTCTTCGCAGTGTCCGTGATTCCCCTGGTGGCCAGTCCGAAGTGGGGGTTTTCGATATCCCCGACCACCACGCCTATGGTGTGGGATTTTCCCGTGTTCATGCTGCGGGCGAGTTCGTTGGGGCGGTAGGACAGTTCTTCGGCAGCCGCCAGGACCCGCTCCCGGACGTCGTCGCTGACGGCCCCGTAATTACCAAGTGCGCGGGCAGCCTGGGCCTTGGAGACGCCGGCTGCCCGGGCAACGTCAGCTACGGTGACGTCGCGGCGCCGCGAATTGTTGCTGCTCATTTCTGCCTTTCCAAACGGTGGCCTTGACGGCCCATGTGGCTTGCGTTACATTCTTTACCAACCCCGATGTGAGCCCGGTCTCAACCCTAGCGAATGAGACCGGACTCAGCAAGCGAATGCAATCACAAGCAGATGCAATTGAAGGCCGACGGCCACCCTCTTCCCACGATAGGAAAAACTTTGAGCACTCGATTCAAGTTCCGCCCGGCGGCCATGGCCGCTGCCGCCGTCGCAGCTGTCCTGGCACTGTCCGGCTGCGCGGGGTCCACTCCCGCCCAGTCTTCAGCTGATAACCCTTATGGCCTGATCCAGCCGGGCACTGTCCGGGTCGCCAGCCTGGGTGATTCCAAGCCCTACACATTCACTGATGCGCAGGGTAATTTCACGGGTTTTGACGTGGAATTGTTCAAGGACGTAGCCAAGCGGGCCGGAGTGGACAACGTCGTCTTCACCGGCCAGGACTTCTCGGCAATCCTGCCCGCCGTGGCCAACGGCCAGTTCGACGCCGGCGTGGCAGCAATCGGAATCACCGACAAACGCAAGGAAACCGTGGACTTCTCCAACGGCTACCTCGCCGGCTACCTGACCGTCCTGACCACCAAGGACTCCGGCATCAAGGACACCAACGGCCTCTCCGGCAAACGCCTCGGCGTGGTGCAGGGAACCCTGCAGGAAGCCTACGCCGTCAAGAACTTCACCACCGCGAGCCTGGTCCGGTTCCCGGACAACAACTCGGCAATCGCAGCCGTCAACAGCGGATCGGCCGACGCCCACTTCCTGGACTACGAGGCGGCCAAGGACTACACGGAACAGCACGGCCTGGTCAGCGTTGCGGACATCCCGTCCTTCGACGCCCCGGCCGGCTTCGCCGTCGCCAAGGACAAGACCGCCTTCAAGGAAGCCCTGAACAAGGCCCTGGCAGAAGCCATGGAAGACGGCACCTGGAAAACCCTGTACCAGAAGTGGTTCCCCGGCTCGCCGATGCCCGAACAGTACCTGCCCAAAGCCGAGCAAACAGCAACACCGGCACCGGCCTCAACCAAGTAAGCAAGCCGGACACCATCCGACTGCACCCTCCGGGGCGGACCGCAACCACGCGGTCCGCCCGGGATTCACAAGCCAACTACGTCTGAGAGCATCCCATGGACTGGTTAAACACCATCATCCGTACCTTTTTCGACTTCAATGCGATGGCCGAAGTCCTCCCGCAACTCATCGGGGTCGGGCTCGTCAACACGCTGATTATTTCCATCGCCGCGACCATCCTCGGCGTGGTCCTGGGCATGGTGATTGCCGTGATGGGCATCTCCCCCTCCAAATGGCTGCGCGTCCCGGCCCGGATCTACACCGATCTGTTCCGCGGCCTTCCCGCAATCCTGACCATCCTGCTGATCGGCCAGGGGTTCGCCCGGTTCAGCCAGTCGGTCTTCGGGCCCTCACCCTACCCGCTGGGCATCATCGCATTAAGTCTGATCGCAAGCGCCTACATCGGTGAAATCTTCCGCGCCGGCATCCAAAGCGTCGACAAAGGCCAAGGCGAGGCCTGCCGCGCCCTGGGTATGACCTACGCCAAGTCCATGGCCCTGGTGGTTATCCCGCAAGGCATCCGCCGCGTCCTGCCCGCCCTGGTGAACCAGTTCATCGCCATCGTCAAGGACTCCTCACTCGTTTACTTCCTGGGCCTGCTGGTGAGCGAACGGGAACTTTTCCGCGTTGGCCAGGATGCCGCTGTCCTCTCCGGTAACCTCTCTCCGTTGGTGGCCGCAGGCATCTTCTACCTGATCATCACAGTGCCCCTGACCCACCTGGTCAACTACTTCGATGCCAGGTTCCGCACCGGCCGGCGCCGCCCAGCACCGCCCACCAGCGGCCTGAAGGAAGTCAAAGAACTCGATGCGGCATCGCCGCTCATCACCGGGAGCAACACATGAGCCTCACCAACAACACCGCAACCCCCGCCACAGCCCGGGATATCGAGACGTTCCACGGCTCCAGCCTGGAACTGAAGAACCTCACCATGGCCTACGGGGACATCGAAGTCCTCCGGAACGTCAACCTCACCGTGGCGCCAGGGACCACCACCTGCATCATCGGACCTTCCGGTTCAGGCAAATCCACCCTCCTCCGGGGAATCAACCGCCTGCACGAACCCAAGAGCGGGGATGTGCTGCTCGCCGGGAAAAGCGCGCTGCAGGTCAACCCTGACATTCTGCGGGCGCGGATCGGCATGGTTTTCCAGCACTTCAACCTGTTCCCGGATCACACCGCTTTGGAAAATGTGGCTCTGGCCCTCTGGAGCGTGAAGGGAATGCCGAAGGCAGAAGCGCGGGAACGCGCGCGCCGCCGCCTCGCCGAAGTCGGGCTGGCCGAACGGGCAGACCACCGCCCGCGGGACCTCTCAGGCGGGCAGCAGCAGCGCGTTGCGATCGCCCGGGCCCTGGCCATGGAGCCCGAAGTCATGCTGTTCGACGAAGCCACCAGCGCACTCGACCCCGAGCTCGTCAAGGGCGTGTTGAACCTGATGGCAGGACTCGCCAAGCGGGGCATGACCATGGTTGTGGTTACCCACGAAATGGGATTCGCGCGCAAGGTGGCGGACCAGGTCGTCTTCATGGATGAAGGCGAAGTTGTCGAAGCCGGCACCCCCGCCGATCTTTTCGATAATCCAAAGAGCGAACGCCTCCAACGCTTCCTCTCGGAAGTCCTCTGATGAGCCGCGTCACCACATCCCCAATACGCACCGCAGTGGTGGGCTTCGGTGTCTCCGGCAAAGTCTTCCACGCGCCGCTGATCGCAGCCGCTCCCGGCTACTCCCTGGACGTTATCGTCACAGCTGACACCGCCCGTGCGGCCGAAGCGGCCAGGGTTTACCCCACTGCCCGGATCCTTCCAACGCCGGAGGCCCTGTTCTCCCTCAGCAACGACCTCGATCTCGTAATCCTCGGAACGCCGCCCCTTACCCACTTTGATCTTGCCTCGGAAGCGATCGCCCGCGGGCTTCATGTGGTTGTGGACAAGCCGTTTGTCTCCGCGTCGGCCCAAGGCGAAGCCCTGATTGCCCGGGCAGGTGAAGCCGGTGTCCAGCTCACGGTCTTCCAAAACCGGCGCTGGGACGCGGACTTCCTGACGCTTGAAAGGCTGCTGGGAGAAGGCCTGCTGGGTGAAGTCCGCAGCTTTGAATCCCGGTTTGAATGGTGGCGGCCGGAGGGCTTCGGGAACTGGCGCGACACGGCTCCGCTCGCCGAGGGCGGCGGAATCCTCCACGACCTGGGCGCCCACCTGATCGACCAGGCCATCCAATTGTTCGGTCCTGTGGAGGAGACCTACGGCGAGACGGCCAACCACAGCCCTCATCCGGACGCAGCCGACACTGAGGCCTTCGTCTCACTGCTCCATGAATCAGGTGTCCGATCCAGGCTGTGGATGAACGGGATGGCTGCGCAGGTAGGACCTCGCTTCCACGTTCTCGGTTCCAGGGCCGGCTATACCAAATGGGGACTGGACACCCAGGAACCGGTCCTCGCAGCGGGTATGTCGCCGCTTGATGCCTCCTATGGAGTGGAGCCCCAGGACGCTTGGGGGGTCCTGGGAATCGACGGCAACACCATGGCGGTCCAAGCAGAAACAGGGGGCTACCCGCGGTTTTACGCCGCGCTGGCTGCCGCTCTTCGCGGCGAGGGCAACGTGCCCGTCGACCCGGCCCAGTCCCTTGAGGTCCTTCGAATCATCGAAAAGATCCACGCCTTCGCCTAGGCGCAACCAGGCAACGCAAAAGCAGTGGCACAGACCCCTGCCGCAACGATCGTTCCAAGAACATCCAGAAAGGGAGAACCATGTCCTCCACACCCCCAGCCAAACACGTCGTTGTCATCGGTGGCGGCATCCTCGGCGCGTCGACCTGCATGCACCTCGCCCGGGGCGGCGCGGAAGTGACGCTCGTGACAGCCGGCCCGCTCGCGAACGGGGCCTCCGGCCGCTCGATCGCGTGGCTTAACTCATCGGGCGCCCGCTCGGCTGAATACCACTACCTGCGGATGCTCGCCATCGACCGATACCGCACCTGGAGTGCGCACCATCCCGAGAGCCGCAGCTACATCCGCTTCGACGGCGCATTGAAGTGGGCCGGCCCCGGGGAAACCTTCCGGGATACCTTCGCCTTCGAGCGGTCAACCGGTTACCACTCCCTTTGGGTCGACCGCGCAGATGTGGCCCGGCTCGCGTCCGATGTCAATGCAGAGGCAGTGGCGGAAGAAGGAGCAATTTACAATCCGGGGGAAGGGTGGGTGAACATGCCCGACTTCATCCCGGCCCTGGTGGCTGAAGCAACAGCCTGCGGCGCGAACATCATCGAGAATGCCGGCGACGTGCGGGTCGACGTTCAGGGCGGCGCCGCGGTCGGCGTGATCCTCGGCGACGGGATGCGGCTGGCTGCAGATCAGGTAGTGCTCGCCACCGGTGGTGAAGTCCCTGCCCAGCTTGCCGCCTTGGGCGTAACGGTGCCAGACGCCACCCCGGCCGCCTTCGTGCTGTTCACCGATCCGATCGACTTCGAAGTGAAAACGGTGCTCAACACCCCGCGGGTCGCCGTACGCCCCACCCCCGACGGCCGCCTCGTACTCGACGCCGATTGGGCAGAGCAGTCGGTGATTGTTGAGGACGACGGCTCCTTCACCATTCCGGAGGGATCGGTACGGGGTCTGCTTGACGAAGCATCAAAGGTGCTTGCCGGCAACCCGCGGCTTACCGCGCAGAAAGTGGGAGCTGGACTGAAACCCATTCCGGGCGACGGTGAACCGGTTGTGGGCCCGGTCCCCGCGATCGCAGGCCTTCACACGGTATTCACCCATTCAGGTGCAACGCTCGGGCTCATCCTCGGCGAACTCCTCGCCGAGGAGATCATCACGGGGAACCCGTCTCCCGTACTTAAGGCATTCCGCCTCGAGCGCTTCAACACCGGTGCCGCCACGGAGACCGTGAGCACAGGCGCCTGGGCCCCTGTATCCCAGAGCTAGGTATCGCGAAGCCAGGAAACAGGCACGGGGAGTGACGGCAACCTGCCCACCGCTCCCCGTGCCCGTACCACCCTGGCCCTGTGGGCGACGGTGCTTGCTACATACGGGGAGGAGGACCGACGGAGTCCCGCTTGTTAAGCCGCGCCTCCAATACATTGTGCTTCGGAACGGATGCCTCCCCGGCGATCCTGGCAAGGAGAAGTTCCGCTGCCAGCGAGCCGATGCGGTGCACCGGTTGGTGGATTGCTGTTATCGCCGGTTGCATGAATGTCATCCACTCAAGGTCATCGAAACAGACCACGGAAAGCTGGTCAGGGACTTTGAGCTTGAGGCTGGCTATGGCCTGCATGAGTCCGTGGGCCATGGTCCCGTCCGCGGCAAAGACGGCCGTCGGACGGTGCCCGTACTCGAGAAGCCGGATGGCTTCACTGCGTGCAGCCTCCGAGGAGTACGCGCCGGCGCGGCGAATGAGGCGGGTCTGCACGGGGACGCCGGCGTCTCGATGAGCGTCGAGATATCCGAGCAGCCGCTGCCAGCTCGGATAGAGCGTTTCGGCCGCGACAGGGGAATATGGCGCTTGGGCAACAAAGTCCTCCAGGCTGGCGCTCTCCGTCTGCTCAAGCTCAGCGATGATGCCTATTCGTTTGTGGCCCGTTTCCAACAGATGCGCGATTGCTTCACGGGCGGCGCCACGGTTGTCCACAGTCACTGAGTCTGCCGCCAAATCGTAGGCTGCCCGGTCTACTTGGACTGTCGGAATACCACCGGCTATGAGACTGCGCAGATGTTCCGGCCCCTGGACGTCGCAGGGACTGATGATGAGTCCGTCGACGCGTTTTTCCAGGAGCAGTTGGACAGCTTCCCTCTCACGTTCGAGGTTCTCGTCACTGTTGGTGAGAATAACACCGAATCCGCGCGGTCTTGCCACGTCGCCGATCCCGCGCAGGACCCGGGCATAAAAGGCGTTGTCGATGTCAGCGGCTACTACCCCTATGGTTTGACTCCTGCCAGTGACAAGGCCGCGGGCGAGGGTATTTGGCTTGTAGCCCAGCTTGCGGGCCGCAGCTTCAACTCGCGTTGCCACCTCGCTGCTGGCGTAACCGTAACCGCCAAGGACCCTCCCGGCGGTAGCCGTGCTGACGCCAGCCTCAGCCGCGACCTGGGTGATAGTCACCCTGGGGGGTGGCGTCATAACAGTCCTTCCGTGAAAGTGTTCCAGTCTGTGCGTGTCTGCCCGGAGCCGGGGTCAGTAGCTTACCTTCCACATGTAACTGTCCACGCCGTCACCCAAGCTGGCGGGTTCCGCGGCGGAGCGAGGGCCCCGGGGACAGTCCTTTAGGATCCGTTGGTGACGGCAGGGGGATAGCGGTGAGCGATTCCCCCCTTCCGAAGGCCCCGAGCCTGCTGCACGTGAGGGCGGAGGCTTCCGAGGCCATGGCCATCACTTCCTGGGGATGTCCTGCCGCCAGGAGGCCTGTCAACACGTTGGCGATGAATGTGTCACCGGCGCCCAGGGTGTCCACCAAAGCGGTCTTCGCCGCAGTGACCTGATAGGTGTTTTCTTCTCCTACCAAAACGGCTCCATCTGCTCCACGCGTCACCAGCGCCCAGGTCGCGCCAAGGACGACGGCCTGCCGGCCGAGATCAAGCGCTGCTGCGCCGGTGAGATCTCCTCCCGAGAAGGAGGCGAGGTAGCAGTGCGGGGCTACCGTGGCCAAGAAACCAATGTCCCTGTTGGTTGAAAAATCGAAGGACAACCTTGAAACAGCTGCAAGGTCCGGCACCACACCCTGGAGCAGGCTGGAGACGCTGAGGTGGACGGCATCAAAATCAGACGCCGACGAAATGAAGCCACCATCAAGTTCGGCGCGGGAGACTCCCAGGCCGACTTCCCGGAACACCCTGTCCCCGTTGTTCCGGCCAATGACACAGTAGGCGGTGCTGCCGGGCCGGACCTGCACCATGTCAGTGGACACCCCTTCAAGTGTCAAAGAGTTCAGGATGAGAGCACCTGCAGAATCCGTGCCCACTGTCCCGGCATAGGCCGCTTTGGCTCCAGCGCGGCGTGCGAAAACCGCCACATTCACCGCATTGCCCCCTGCGAAAACCTGCCCCTCATCCATATAGCAGTCAATGACGTTGTCCCTGGCTGTCAGTATCGAAACCATGACGCCTCCCGAGTAATCATTCCCAAACAATAAGAGAACGTTCTCAGATTGTCGAGCCCAAAAACCCACCCTTGACCATCAAGCTCCCGAACTGTACCTTGGCAAACTATGAAAACGCTCTCACATTTTTCTGAGAGTGACGCAGCTTCTTCGCAGATCGGATAAACCATGCACGCCCACCGCTCAAAAAAATTCCGTCCAGGCATGGCAATGGCGGCCGCGGCAATAATCGCCAGCCTCGTCACGGCATGCGCCGGCACTCCCTCGTCAGCTCCCTCGGAGGACAACCCCTACGACCTCATCCAGCCGGGCACCGTCCGGGTGGCCGGCGTCGGCGACTTGAAGCCCTACGCATTCACTGATGCGCAGGGTAATTTCACGGGTTTTGACGTGGAATTGTTCAAGGACGCAGCCAAGCGGGCCGGAGTGGACAACGTCGTCTTCACCGGCCAGGACTTCTCGGCGATCCTGCCCGCCGTGGCCAACGGCCAGTTCGACGCCGGCGTGGCAGCAATCGGAATCACCGACAAACGCAAGGAAACCGTGGACTTCTCCAACGGCTACCTCGCCGGCTACCTGACCGTCCTGACCACCAAGGACTCCGGCATCAAGGACACCAACGGCCTCTCCGGCAAACGCCTCGGCGTGGTGCAGGGAACCCTGCAGGAAGCCTACGCCGTCAAGAACTTCACCACCGCGAGCCTGGTCCGGTTCCCGGACAACAACTCGGCAATCGCAGCCGTCAACAGCGGATCGGCCGACGCCCACTTCCTCGACTACGAAACGGCCAAGGACTACACGGAACAGCACGGCCTGGTCAGCGTCGCCGACATCCCGTCCTTCGACGCCCCGGCCGGCTTCGCCGTCGCCAAGGACAAGACCGCCTTCAAGGAAGCCCTGAACAAGGCCCTGGCAGAAGCCATGGAAGACGGCACCTGGAAAACCCTCTACCAGAAGTGGTTCCCCGGCTCGCCGATGCCCGAACAGTACCTGCCCAAAGCCGAGCAAACAGCAACACCGGCACCGGCCGCAACCAAGTAAGCAACTGACCAAGTCTCTGTCCCACGAAAGTAGAGGAATAACAATGACCGACGGCACCTTCATCGGGATACAGCCTGTCAAGGAAATTCCGGGCAACATCCGGGGATCGCAGGAGCACGCCTTGACCCTTTGGTCTGAAATCAGGTCTTACATACTGGGCCTGCCCGAGCTCAGCAGGGTCTATCTTGTCGGCGCCGGAGGCTCCCTTTCCGGACTGCACGCGGCACAGTATTTCCTCGACCGCCGGGCCACCACGCCGGTGACCTCAGTCAACTCTGACGAGTTCTACCATCGTGCCTCGCCGGGAGTGGGACCGGGCGCCCTCGTTATCGCCTTTTCTGCTGCCGGCATGACCCCTGAAACAGCACAGGCAGCGTCCTGGGCACAGGATCGGGGAGCCTCAGTCGCGGCCGTGACCCTTAACGCAGAAGGCACCCTGGCAAACGCTGTCACCAAGGCGTTCGTTGCCAAAACCGGCGACGGCAACCAGATCCTCCTGCAGCTGCTTGCCCTCGCGATCCTGGAACGCGAAGGCCAGGGAGTGGCCGCGGAGCTTTCGGCCCTCAACGCGCTGCCGGCCGCCACGGAAACTGCGGTGCACGCTTTCGAACCCTGCGCCGCCAAAATCGCCGAAAACATGAAGGACGTACCCGTGACGTACCTCATCGCCTCAGGATCCCTGCAGGGCATGGGCAGCACCTTCACCAGCTGCTTCCTGCAGGAAATGCAGTGGATGCATGCAGCAACCATCAACGCGAACGAATTCTTCCAAGGTCCCTTCGAGGTCTTCGACAAAGACACCAAAAGCATCCTGTACCTGCCCGAGGACGAAACCCGTCCCATGGCGGAACGCGCGGACCGCTTCCTCGAGGAGCACAGCGGCGAAACATACCGGGTGGACAGCCGCGACCTCGAACTACCGGGGATTCCCCAAAAACTGCGTGCCTTCGTCGCCCCGCTGGTCTTCTACCCCCTCGCCTTCCGGCTTGCAGCCCACTATGCAGCGGTACGGGGCTACTCACTGGAAGGACGCCGCTACATGTGGCAGTTCGCGTATTAGCAGGACGTAAGGAGCAAGACGGGAAACCAGCACGTGGGGACAGCACCGCGCCTAGAGCATCCGGTCACTGCGGGCGGCGCGATTCCTTCCCAGTGACTTTGCCGTATACAAAGCCGCGTCGGCGGCGGCAATGACGTCGTCCACCCTGGAGGTATCGGCGTCGTATATGGAAATCCCGTAGCTGACGGTCGGCATCTGCATCCCGTCCACGCCGGGCGCTGCAGCCAGGCGGCGGCTGATCTCCTTGGTGATCAGTTCAGCGCGCTCCGCGCTGGCTCCGGGCAGCAGCAGGACGAACTCCTCGCCGCCGTACCGGCCCACCAGGTCCGTGGACCGGACCGTTTCGGTGCAGGCCCCGGCAAAGCGCTGAAGGGCCGTATCCCCGGCGGCGTGGCCGTAGGTGTCATTGACGGCTTTGAAGTGGTCCAGGTCGGCCAGGATCAGGGCGCCGGAGCCGCGGGTGATGGCACGGTCGGACAACAGCTCGGCGGCCAGGTCCAGGAAGGCCTTGCGGTTGAGGAGGCCGGTCAGGTCGTCGCGGGAGGCCACCACGCGAAGGGCGCGCGTCTGCTGCTCACTGCTCAGGGCGGCCATGCTGAAGGAGACCACCACCAGCAGCACCATGGTCACCAGGGTGGTGACCGCCGAGCCGAACACGGTGGTGAAGGTAGACCCGTGCTGCCCCTCCAGCATGAACGCCACCCACCGGAAGAAGTAGAAACCCGCAAGGCCGCCGGCGGACACGGCCATGGGGATTCGTACCCGTGAATAGCCCGGCTCCAGCCGCCACAGCTCACGCGACGCAAGACCGATGCTCACGCTCATGGCCGCCAGGAACACCGGGCCGCCGGACCAGGTGTTGGTGGCCGGATTGTCCAGCACGGACGCCACCAGGACCACCAGCGGGATGCCCGTGAACGCCCACTTGGGCGGCGCCACTGTCCGCAGGGATCGCGCGCCGGCCCAGACCGCTACGCCGCCGTGCACCAGCAGCACGTTCCCCAGCGGATTCGCCCACACCTGGTGGCTGGTCCCGTCCAGCAGGAAGCAGGCGGACCCGGTGAGGAAGAAGATGAGGGCCAGGCACCACCAGCCGCTGTACGGCGAGCGCGTGACGCGGTAGGCGGAGAAATAGAACAGGAAAACCAGCACCAGGGCCATCAGGGCAAAGGCGATGCGAAGGGTCGTGGTGTCCAGAACCATGTCTTCGGAAGACCCCCTGCGCCAAACCCGGTTTGCCCCCAGTATGGCACCGCGGCCGCTCCTGCAGCAGTAACCGTGCATGGCAGCCCGGAAACCGCCTAGGGTGGTCTGTACGCAAGGACCGCCAGGACAGCACCACCGAAAGGCATCCCATGTTCCTTCTCTTCGGCTTGAAAACGGTACTCAAGGCGCTTCCCGGCAAGGCCGCCACCTGCCAGTACTGCCGCCAGTTCGTCCACCACCGGCTGGAGGAAAGGGCCACAAAGTTCACGTTGTTCTTCATTCCGGTGTTCACCACGTCCCGCAAATACACCATCACCTGCACCAACTGCGGCTACGTTTCGTCCATCTCCGCCCGCCAGAAGCGGGCCCTCGAACTGCAGCGGTAGCGGGCGCCGGGAACTTAACCAGATCCAAGTAGAGTTGAACGCACTATGGACGACCCTCCTTCACATATGCCCAGGCCCCTCTGCCACCTGACCGGACTACCGGCCACGATTGGAGAGGGGCGCCCCGATGTATGAATGGATCATGCTCGGCATCGGCCTTGTCCTGACTGTCGGCACCGGCTTCTTCGTCGCCTCCGAGTTCGCCCTGGTGAACCTTGACCGGCATGACCTCGAAGCCCGCCAGGCCCGCGGCGAGAAGCGGTTGGGGCCTACCATCAAGGCCCTGAAAATCACCTCGACCCACCTGTCCGGAGCGCAGCTGGGAATCACGCTCACCACGCTCCTTACCGGCTATACCTTCGAGCCCGCGATCAGCCGGATGCTCAATGGACCGCTCACCTCGGCGGGAGTACCGGAAGCCGTGGTTCCCGCTGTCGGCTCCGTGGCCGGCATCTTCCTGGCCACAGTCTTCTCCATGGTGATCGGCGAACTCGTGCCCAAGAACTTTGCCCTCGCCCTGCCGCTGGCCACAGCCAAAGTGGTGGTGCCGTTCCAGGCGCTGTTCACCGCCGTGTTCAAGCCGGTAATCCTGCTGTTCAACAACACGGCCAACCGGATCATCCGCTCCTTCGGCATCGAGCCCAAGGAGGAACTCTCCGGAGCCCGCACTGCGGAAGAGCTGAGTTCCTTGGTGCGCCGCTCTGCCGTCGAAGGCGTCCTGGACCCGGATCATGCCACCCTGCTGCACCGCACCCTCCGGTTCTCGGAGCACAGCGCCGTGGACGTGATGACTCCGCGCGTGCGGATGACCGCCGTCGGACTCGCTGACACGGCGGAGGACATCGTCAACCTGGCCACCGCCACGGGCTACTCCCGTTTCCCGGTGATCGGGCGGGACCGGGACGACGTCCTGGGCGTGCTGCACGTCAAGCAGGCATTCGCGGTGGACCTGGATGAACGCGGCCGCGTGACAGCGGAAAACCTGATGATCCAGCCCCTGCGCGTGCCGGAAAGCATGGGCGTGGACACCCTCCTGGGGTTGCTGCGCCGGCAGGGCCTGCAGGTGGCCATCGTCTCGGACGAGCATGGCGGCACAGCGGGAATTGTCACCCTCGAGGACCTGGTTGAGGAGATCGTGGGCGAACTGGAGGACGAGCACGACCGTGCCCGTGCCGGCGTGGTCCGGGTGGGCAGGTCTGTCACGTTCGACGCCGCCCTCCGCCCTGACGAACTTCTGGATCGCACAGGTATCCAGGTGCCGGACGGCGAGTACGACACCGTGGCGGGCTACGTCACCGACCAGCTGGATCGGCTGCCCGAGCTGGGGGACGAGGTGGAGGTCGACGGCGGCGCGCTCCGTGTGGAGCGAGTGTCCGGTACGTACGTGGAGCGGCTGCGCTATACGCCTGCCGAATCCGGCGAACCCCCGCAGAGCCCGCATGACCGCATCATCGACACCCTTACCCGGGAGCTGACCCATGAGTGAATACCTTCCCGGCATCATCTGGCTGGCCGTGCTGCTGGTGGTGAACGGCTTCTTCGTGGGAGCCGAGTTCGCAGTGATTTCCGCCCGCCGGTCCCAGATCGAACCCAAAGCCGAGGCCGGCAGCAAGGCGGCAAAGACCACCCTGTGGGCCATGGAGCACGCGACGCTGATGCTGGCCACCAGCCAGCTGGGCATTACGGTCTGCTCGCTGGTCATTCTGAATGTGTCCGAGCCGGCCATCCACCACCTGCTGGAAATCCCGCTGGCGCTGACGCCGCTCTCCCCGGACGCCATCGGCATCATCGCGTTCGTCACCGCCCTGCTGCTGGTGACGTTCCTGCACGTGGTGCTGGGCGAGATGGT
The DNA here is from genome assembly GCF_005796205.1 of Pseudarthrobacter sp. NamE2. Classification (GTDB taxonomy): domain Bacteria; phylum Actinomycetota; class Actinomycetes; order Actinomycetales; family Micrococcaceae; genus Arthrobacter. The sequence continues at coordinate 48,759 of NZ_VAHN01000017.1, forward strand.
GCCCAAGAACATATCGTTCTCGGTGCCCACCCGCGCCGCCCTGATCCTGGCTCCCCCGCTGGTGATGGTGGCCCGAATCTTCAAGCCGGTGATCTGGACCCTGAACGGGATAGCCAACGCCATTCTGCGGCTCTTCCGGGTTGAGCCCAAGGATGAGGCCACCAGCGCCTACACCCTGGACGAGGTGGCCAATATCGTAGAACAGTCCACGAGGGACGGCGTGCTCACGGACACCAGCGGCACCCTGACTGCCGCATTCGAGTTCACCGCCAAGACGGTGGCGGACGTCCAGGTTCCGCTGGCGGACCTGGTGCTGCTGCCGGAGTCCTCCACTCCGGCCGACATCCAGCAGGCCGTGTCCCGGCACGGCTACTCCCGCTACATCCTGACCAACCACGACCATGAACCCGCCGGGTACCTGCACCTGAAGGACGTCATGGATCTCACCTCGCCGGAAAAGTTCCACCGTCCCGTGCCTGCCAAGCGGATCCGCCGGCTGGCCTCGGCCTTCGCGGAGGCGGAACTGGAGGACGCCCTGGCGTCCATGCGCCGCACCGGCGCCCACGTGGCCCGCGTCTTCGACGCGCAGGGCCGGACCACGGGCGTGCTCTTCCTGGAGGACATCATCGAGGAACTGGTGGGCGAGGTGCAGGACGCCACCAGCGTCTGATTCATCCTGCTGGGGGTGCGGCTTCTTTTTGGAGGCCGCACCCCTTTTTCCGTTGCGGCTTCCTTTGCCCTGGCCGACGACGGCGGCCGCGGCTAGAGTAGGACGCGTTCCCTTGCTGCCGTCCCCGGCAGGCCAGCGGGACGCCGTGAGGAATGGAGGTGGTTTTGATGATTGTTGTTGCCACGCGCCCTGAGCGCCCCGCATCCATCAATCAGACCATCCCCCTCGACGGCACCATCTCTGCCTGACTCTTCTAAAGCGGCAGCGTCCTGGCCACGCCGGGCTGCATTGGTGCATCGGGGACGTTACCGAGGTAACCATTGTGAATCCCTCTTCAGGCAGCGACCTGGACAGCAGTACCCTCAACAGCCCGGCTCCTTCCACAACCACCGGACCCCTCGCGTACGGCTACACCCCGGCCGTAGCCCGGCACTTCGACGCCAATCCGCTGCCCGGCGCAACCGGCAGGGGCCGGGTGGTCCGTGTGGACCGAGGCGGCAAGAAGCGTAAGCGCCCGCGGTGACCTGGTGGTTTACAGCTCCCGGGCAGGCTCCTCCGGCAGCGCGCCTTCATCCTCGGGGTGCCGCCTCAAATTAAGCAGGGCCAGCGCCAGGCCGCCCCAGACGGTGGCAATTGCGATGATCATCATGATGATGGCAACGGGTGTCATGCCGGGGTCTCCTTCGCTTCCGCCGCCACCATCGCGTCGTACTCGGGATCATGGTGGGCTTTGGACCTGCTGCTCCAGGGAATGGATGTCAGCACCAGCGCCAGGACCACCAGGGCTCCGGCCATGCCCCAGCCGAAGATGCCAACGAACCAGGCGGGGTAGCCCTCGTAGGTGGTGGAAATCTTGCTGATGAACTCGTTGGACACCATGTAGATCAGGGCCAGCGGAACCACGCCGGCTACCAGCACCATCCAGATCCGCCGCATCTTGATGGTGGAAATCCCGTTGAGGTGGGCGGACAGCAGGGGAAGCTTGCGCAGGAACCAGGCAAGCACCACCACTGTCACCAGGGCGCCGAGCGTAATTCCAAAGCTGTTGACGAACGCATCGGAGGTGTCCAGCAGGTAAAGGCCGGTAGCGGTGGGGAAGAGCCCCAGCGACACCGCCGCCACCAGTACGCTGACCACCAGGGAGGCCTGCACCCTGCCCCAGCCGAGCTTGTCCTGCACCGCCGCAACGATCACTTCGAGCACCGAGATCAGGGAGGTGATGCCTGCAAAGACCAGCGACCCAAAGAACAGCACCCCCATAAAGGCTCCTAGGGGGGCCTGCGACACGATGGTGGGGAATGCGACGAATGCCAGGCCGATGCCTTGCGTTACCACCTCGTCCACTTCGGCATTTGCCGCCTGCGCCATGAACCCCAGGGCGGCGAAGACGCCGATTCCCGCAAGGATCTCGAATCCGGAGTTGGAGAAAGCTACAACCATGCCCGAGCCCGTGAGGTCGGTCCGGCGCTTCAGGTAGGAAGCGTACGTGACCATGATGCCGTAACCCACGGAGAGCGAGAAGAAGATGTGCCCGTAGGCAGCTGCCCAGACTGCCGGATCCGCGAGCGCGGCCCAGTCGGGGGTGAAGAACGCGTTCAGGCCTTCCGCGGCGCCGGGAAGGAACAGCGACTGCAGCACCAGCAGCACGAACATCACCACCAGGAGCGGCAAGAGGACGGCGTTGGCCCGGGAAATGCCCTTGCGGATCCCGGCAACCATGATGGCGATGACCGCGGCCCAAATCATGAGCAGGGGAAAGAACACTGATGGCACGTAGCTGAATCCCAGCCCCGGGGCTTCAGCTACGCTCAGGAAGCTTCCAAAGAAAAAACCTTCGGCGTCGTCGCCCCAGGCCTCGGTGAACGAAAAGACCGTGTACATCAATGACCAGGCGATGATCACGGCGTAATAGGCCGCGATCACGAAGCAGACCAGAACCTGCCACCAGCCAAGCGGTTCGGCGGCACGGTGGAGGCGGCGATAGGCCAAAGGCGCCGAACCCCTGAATTTGTGCCCCACCGCGTAGTCCAGGAACAACAGCGGGATACCGGCGGTCAGCAGCGCAGCAAGGTAGGGGATCAGGAACGCCCCGCCACCGTTGTCGTACGCAATGTAGGGAAACCGCCAGATGTTTCCCAATCCCACCGCCGAACCGATGGCCGAGAGAATGAACAAGCGGCGCGAGGAGAAAGTCTCCCGCTTCGGCGCTGCAGACCGGGCTGCTGAGGGCCGCGTCATTGCGCGAGCTCCTGGATGCATGCCCTGGCTTCTCCAGGGAGGTCGCCCTGGCAGCTGGATTCGGCCCGGTTCATGTGATGCCCCTCTCGGCTTGCGGTGGAGGTGAGTGCACGGCTCCTCCGGACTCTACTGCTGCCTGCAATCCCGCGGAAGCCCCCGGGCCTGTATCCCTTCCCGACACGGCCTTCTGGCCGGCACCGGCGAGGCGTAGGGTTCGGTCATGGACATCATCCTGGTTCCCGGTTTTTGGTTGGATGCGTCCTCGTGGGAGGAGGTGGTGCCGGCTCTGGAGGCGGCAGGGCACCGGGCGCATCCGCTCACCCTGCCCGGGCTGGAGTCCGTGGAAACCAGCCGGGCAGGAATCGGCCTGCGCACGCACATCAACGCCGTGGTGGCGGAAGTGGATGCACTGGATGGCAAGCCTGTCCTGGTGGGCCATTCCGGCGGCGGCGCAATCATCCATGGCGTGATCGACGCCCGGCCTGACCGGGTGGAACGGGCCATCTATGTGGACAGCGGCCCCCTGGGTGAGGGCGGAGTGATCAACGACGAACTGCAGGCCGACGGCGACGACGTTCCACTGCCGCCGTGGGAGGGGTTCGAGGAGGCCGACCTGGTGGACCTCGACGACTCCCTCCGGGCCAAGTTCCGTGCCCGGGCCATCCCGGAGCCGCGGGGCGTCGCCTTTGACCAGCAGCACCTCCACGACGAGCGGCGCTACGACGTCCCGGCAACGATCATCGCCTGCGAGTTCCCCTCCAAGCTGCTGCAGGAGTGGATTGCCGCCGGCCACCCCTTTGTTGCCGAGCTCGCCCGCATGCGGGACGTGGAATACGTGGACCTGCCCACGGGCCACTGGCCGCAGTTCACCAAACCTGCCGAACTGGCCCGGGCCATCCTGGCCGCGGTGGACCGGACGGGACAGCCAGGCTGAACGGCTAGATTGAACGGACCAGCCCGATCCAAGGAGTCACCGTGCCGCGTCCGCGTTCGCCGCTGCTGTCCGCCGATACCATTGTCCGTGCGGCCCTGGCCCTGGTGGATGCCACCGGTGACTTCAGCTTTCCCCGGGTGGCCAGGGAACTCGGGGTCAGCCAGGCGGCCCTGTACAACCACATCGACAACCGCGAACACATCATCGAACTGATGCGCGGGCTGGTCTTCTCGGAAATACGGCACATCGATACCCACAGCATGCCGTGGGACGAGGCACTGCGCACCCTGGCCCATGAGTACCGCGACTGCCTGGTGGACCACCCCCGGCTGGTGCCTTACCTGGTGGCGCAGACCGTGCGGGACCTGGGTGTGATGGGCATTTACGAGGATATGGCGCAGGTGCTGGGCCGGGCGGGCCTGGACCGGGCCACGATCGTTCCGGCGATTACCACTGTGGACTACCTGGTCCTCGGTTCCGCCCTTGAACTGACCGCCCCGGCAGTGGTGTGGTCTCCCCCGGAGGGGAAGTTTCCCGCACTGTCCGGGGCCATCGGGGACCTGGGCCCGCCCGCGGACCGGTCGGACACCGCCTTCGCGTTCGGGCTGGAAACACTGCTGGCAGGAATCCGGGAGGTAACAAAAGCACGTTCCTGAAAGGCTTTCACTAAAACCCTTGTGCTGGCCGGGGTGCATCACCATAATAAATGAAGGTCATTCATTTTGTGACGGCATTCACTCCATCCCAGCAAGGAGAAGTCCATGTTCCAGGACGAAACCACAGGGCGCGTTCCCCTGACCGCCACCCGGGCGGTCTCCGTCTTCGGCATCAGCGTGGTCGGCTTCATGACGGCCAACCTTGTGCCGGTCATGATCTTCGCCTTGACCGGCGAACGTGGTTTCTCCGATACCGCGGCCGGCACCCTGATGACCGGATCGCTGCTCGCCTGTGCCGCCGCCTGCCTGCTGACCTCCCGGCTGGCGGCAGGCAACGGAAGGTACCTGGTGGCACGCGCCGGCCTGGTACTCACGACGGCAGGCTTCGGCGCCGCGGCGTTCATCCCGTCCGCACCCGTCGTCGTCGCAGGGGTCCTGGTCGGCGGCCTCGGCGCCGGCGGGGCCGTCTCCGCGGGCGGCGCCGCCCTGGGCGCGCTCCGCAACCCGGACCGCGCCTCCGGCATCAGCGGCTTCACCAACCGCGCCATCGTCTCCGTGGTCCTCTTCGTGATTCCGGCGCTGGGCGCCGGCATGGGCAGCGCCTTCGGCCTGCTGGCCGGCCTTGCCCTGGCCGCCCTCTTCACCACCTCCTGGCTGCCGGGCAAGCCCGCTGCCCCCGCAACCCCTGCCATGGCCGTTGCCGCGCCGAAAGCAGTGTCCGGCAAGACAACCATCGCCGGCTTCGGGCTGCTCGCCTGCTTCGCCCTGTGGGCCCTCAGCGAAGACTCACTCTGGGCTGTTGCGGGCACCATGGGCGCGGACCAGGCACAACTCGACGAAACAGGCATGGGCCTGGTCCTGAGCCTTTCCACCCTGGGCGGCCTGCTCGCTTCCGGACTCATCGGCGTCGCCGGGCGCCGGCTTGGCCGGACGGTACCGCTCGCCGTCGCCCTGGCCGCAGGCGCGGTACTGAAGATGCTCTCCGGCGTCGTCACCGATCCCGGCCTGTACATGGCCGTCATCATCGCCTGGAACACCATCTACATGCTGTCCTTCATCTACATCGTGGCCGCTGCCGCCGCCCTTGACGCGTCCGGCCGCTGGTCCGCGCCGGTACTGGGCGTCTACCTGGTGGGCTCCTCGTTCGCCCCGTTCTTCGGAACCTTCGTCTCTGCCGCGGCAGGCTACGACGTCCTGGGCTATGTCCTTGGCGGCATGACCCTGGTCCTGATGGTTCCGCTGGTCGCCATCTCCCGCATCTCGGTCCGGACCGAACAGGCGGCCGCCGGCCAGGTATCCGCCGAGATCAATAAGGCGGCGATCGTCTGATGTCCCGCTCCATCCCGAAAGAAAGCACTACCTTGGCTCCACGCACGCTGTACACCAACGCCACCGTCTTCACCGCCAACGGCTCCCCTGCCGACGCCTTTGTGGTGGAAGGCTCCCAGTTCATCCACGTGGGCGACGAGGCGGGCGCCCGCAGCGCGGCGGGCGACGGCGCCACGGAGGTGGACCTGGGCGGCGGCTTTGTCCTGCCCGGCTTCGTGGACGCCCACACGCACCTGCTGATGATGGGCCAGGCCCTGCAGAAGGTCCAGTTGCGGGACGCCGCGGACCTCGCGGACCTCCAACAGCGCCTCCGGGACGCCGCCTCGGCCACGGACGCACCCCGCATCCTTGGCGCCGGCTGGCTTTACAGCACCCTGGCCGGCCGGCAGCCCACGCGCCGGCTGCTGGACGAGGCCGTTCCCGACCGGCCTGTCTACCTGGACGCCAACGACCTGCATTCCGTCTGGGTCAACAGCGCCGCCCTGGCCGAGATGGGCATCACCAGGGACAGCCCGGACCCGATCGGCGGACGGATCGGCCGCGACCCGGACACCGGCGAAGCGGACGGAATGCTCTACGAAACGGCCGCCCAGCAGATCATCTGGCCGGCCCTTGCCGCGCACGCCACGGACGAGGACCGGGACGCCCAGCTGGAGGAGGCGTTCGCCAACTACCTGGCCGTCGGCGTCACCAGCGCGGTGGACATGGCCGTGCAGGACGACGACCTCGCCGCGTTCCGCCGCGCCCTGGAGCGCCGGAACGGCACACTTCCCATCCGGGTCAAGGGCCACCTGCTGGTGGCGCGGCACGAGTCGGAGGCCGACAACCTGGTTCAGGTGGCCAAGGCGGCGTGGCTCGCGGCCGATTTGCACAATGACTGGCTGCAGATCTGCGGCATCAAGCTGGTGGTGGACGGCGTCATCGACAGCTGCACCGCGGCCATGAAGGAACCCTATGCCGACGGCAGCAGCGCCGAGCCCATCTGGGACCGCGAATCCCTGATCCCCGTGGTGGCCGCAGCCGATGCCGCCGGCCTCCAGATAGCCCTGCACGCCATCGGGGACGAGGCCTCGGACATCGCCCTCGACGCGCTTGAAGAGGCGTACCGCCGCAACGGCCCCCGCGACCGCCGGCACCGCATCGAGCACCTGGAGACCGTGACCGAGGCGAACGTCAAGCGGCTTGCGGCCCTGGGTGTTGTGGCGTCCATGCAGCCGGTCCACGCGGACCCGGCCATCCAGGAAAACTGGCGGAGCGTCCTCGGCGACCACCGCTGCGAGCGCGCCTTCCCCTGGACCGAGTTCACGAACGCGGGCGCCACCCTGGCCCTGAGCACCGACGCGCCGACGGCGCCGCACCAGCCCCTGCCCAACATGTACGTTGCCTCCACGCGGCGTTCCGCCCTGGACCCGGCGCTGGAAGCCAACCTTCCCAAGTACGCCCTGGACCTGGCCGACGCGCTCTGCCACGCCACCCGCGATGCCGCCTACTCCTGCCGGGCCGAGGACCGGCAGGGCCGGATCGCGGCCGGCTACCTTGCCGACTTCACGGTCCTGGACGCCAACCCGCTGCAGGCGGACCCCGCGCAGCTGCTCACCAACCGCGCCCGGCTCACCGTGGTGGGCGGTGCAACAGCGTACGACGCCGGCGCCTCCGCCGATTCCCGCCTCCCCTCCGGCGGGCAGCGGCTCAGCCAGCCCGCCTGATCCAACCCGACTTCCAGCAAGACAGAAAGACGCACAAACACCCGTGAAACCCGCCACCGCTCCGGCCGCACCCGTCCGCACCCCCGCCCCGGCAAGCCACATGCCCGCCGAATGGGAAACCCACACCGGAACGTGGATGGCCTTCCCGCCCCCGAATGACACCTTCGGCCCGGCGGGCAGCCCCACCCTCGACCGTGCCCGCGCCGCCTGGACCAAAGTTGCGCAAACCATTGCCCGCTACGAGCCCGTCACGGTAGTGGCCGACCCCCGGGACGCCGCCGCCGCGAAGGAATGGCTCGGCGACGGCATCTCCGTCGTGGAAGTCCCGCTCGACGACGCCTGGCTGCGGGACAGCGGCCCCACCTTCGTGCACCAGCCGGACGGCTCGCTGGCCGCCGTCGACTGGATTTTCAACGGCTGGGGCGCCCAGGAATGGGCGGCCTGGGACAAGGACCACGACGTGGCCCGGGCCGTGGCGGCCGGTACCGCTGCTCCGGTCCGGCCCAGCCCGCTGGTCAACGAAGGCGGCGGATTCCACGTGGACGGCCAGGGCACCGTCCTGCTGACGGAAACCGTCCAGCTCGATCCCGGACGCAACCCCGGTGCCACCAAAGAATCCATTGAGGCCGAAATCCACGCCGCACTGGGCACCACCAAGGCCATCTGGCTGCCGCGCGGCCTCACCCGCGACTATGACGAGTTCGGCACCCGCGGCCACGTGGACATCGTGGCAGCCTTCGCCGGGGCCGGCACCGTCCTGCTGCACCGCCAGGACGATCCCGCGCACCCGGACTACGAGGTGTACCGGGAACTCCGCAGCGTCCTTGACGGGGAGCTGGACGCCCAGGGCCGTCCGCTCCGGATCGTCGACGTCCCCGCACCCACCGTGCTCAAGGACGATGAAGGCTTCGTGGACTGGTCCTACATCAACCACTACGTGGCCAACAACGTGGTGGTCCTCTGCGCGTTCGACGACCCCAACGACGGCATCGCCAAGGTTATCCTGGAGCGCGCCTACCCCGGCCGGACCGTGGAACTGGTGGACGCCCGGGACATCTTCGCCTTCGGCGGCGGGATCCACTGCATCACCCAGCAGCAGCCCGCACCGGCGGAAGGCGGCGCAGCATGAAACTCGCGGAACAGACCCGGGAGCACGCCCCGCGGCCCGCTTTCGACGTGGTGGAGGCCGGCATCAGCCGGCTCCGGGCCGCACTGGAGTCCGGCGACGTCACCAGCGAGGAGCTGGTCCGGCTGTACCTGGAGCGGATCGAGGAGTATGACTCTTCAGGCATACGCTTGAATGCGCTCGTGGTGATGAACCCGGATGCGATTGCCGACGCGCAGGCCTCGGACCGGCGCCGCGCCGCCGGCTTCACGCTGGGGCCGCTGGACGGTATTCCGTATACGGCAAAGGACAGCTACCAGGCACGCGGCCTCACCTGCGCTGCCGGTTCCCCGGCGTTCAAGGACCTGGTGGCCCAAAAGGACGCCTTCACCATCGAACGCCTGCGGGCTGGTGGCGCCGTGCTGATCGGCCTGACCAATATGCCGCCCATGGCCAATGGAGGCATGCAGCGCGGGGTATACGGGCGCGCGGAGAGCCCCTACAACACGGACTACCTCACGGCTGCCTTCGCCTCCGGGTCCTCCAACGGCTCCGGTACGGCTACCGCGGCAAGCTTCGCCGCCTTCGGGCTTGCGGAGGAAACCTGGTCGTCCGGCCGCGCACCGGCGTCGAACAACGCCCTGTGCGCGTACACCCCGTCCCGCGGCGTGATCTCCGTGCGCGGCAACTGGCCGCTGGTCCCCACCATGGACGTGGTTGTGCCGCACACCCGCACCATGGACGACCTGCTCGAAGTCCTGGACGTGGTGGTGGCGGACGACGCCGAAACCCGCGGCGACTTCTGGCGTGCCCAGCCCTGGGTGAAGGTGCCCAAGGCATCCGCTGTCCGCCCGCCGTCGTACCTTGGCCTGGCCGTGAAGGACCACGCCGGGGCCGGAGCCGTGCTGGCCGGAAAGCGCCTGGGCATCCCAAAGATGTATATCAACGCCGATCCCGAGGCCGGAACGGCACCGGACCCCGGCATCGGCGGCCCCACCGGCCAGCGCATCCAGACCCGCGCGTCCGTGATCGAACTCTGGAAAGCCGCGCGCCGGGACCTCGAGGCGGCCGGCGCCGAGGTGGTTGAGGTGGACTTCCCCGTCGTCTCCAACTACGAAGGCGACCGCCCGGGAGCCCCCACCATCGCCACCCGCGGCCTGGTGTCCAGGGACTACCTGCGCAGCGAGATCGTGGACCTTTCCGCCTGGTCCTGGCACGACTTCCTGGCCGCCAACGGGGACCCGAACCTCAACAGCCTGGCCGACGTCGACGGGTCCCTGATCTTCCCGGCGCCCGACGGGTCCCTTCCGGACCGGTACGAAGGGTTCGATGACGACATCAGCGACTACCCCGCCTGGATCCGGAAGCACGGGGTACCGGCGCTGACGCAGATCCCGCACCTTGCCGAAGGGCTGAAGGGGCTCGAGGAGACCCGGCGCGTTGACCTGGAGGAGTGGATGGACGGCCTGGGCCTGGACGCAGTGGTCTTCCCTGCGGTGGCGGATGTGGCGCCTGCGGACGCGGACACCAACCCGGCATCAGCGGACCTGGCGTGGCGCAACGGCGTGTGGGTGGCGAACGGCAACCTGGTCCCCCGTCACTTGGGCATCCCCACCGTCACGGTTCCCATGGGGCTGGCCGCGGACATCGGGATGCCGGTTGGCCTGACGATTGCCGGCAAGGCGTACAGCGACACGCAGCTGCTGCACCTGGCGGCCGCGTTCGAAGCCACCGGCAAGCGGCGCGTCCCGCCGCCGCGCACCACGAACCAGGGCGGATAACACCCGCCGGGCGCCGGTTTCCGCAGCATTGGCTGGAAGCCGGCGCCCGCCGTCGTAGTACACGGAAATACGAAGCAATGATTCAGGGCCGCGCCCGTAACCTGTTTAGATGCCTCGTTTTGCTCTTGATATAGAATCCGTCGCCCGCCCGGCCCGTTCCCAGGAACTCCTGGACGCGGTGAACCACCGGGTTGTCATTGCCGACGGCGCGATGGGCACCATGCTGCAGGGCAGGGACCTCTCGCTCGAGGTGGATTTCCAGGGGCTCGAAGGCTGCAACGAGATCCTCAACGACACGCGCCCGGACGTCATCGCGGACATCCACGACGCCTACTTCGCGGTGGGTATCGACGCCGTGGAGACCAACACCTTCGGCGCCAACTGGTCCAACCTCTCCGACTACGGCATCGACGACCGCATTGCCGAACTCGCGCTGAAGGGTGCAAAGATTGCCCGCGAACGCGCCGAGGCGGCAGAAGCAACGGACGGACGCATGCGCTGGGTCCTGGGTTCGATGGGCCCGGGCACCAAGCTCCCCAGCCTGGGGCACACCAGCTACGACTACCTCAAGCAGACGTTTGCGCTGCAGGCCGAGGGGCTGATCGACGGCGGCGCGGACGCCTTCCTCATCGAGACAAGCCAGGACCTGCTCCAGACCAAGGCCGCGGTGAACGGCTGCAAGCAGGCGATCGTGGCCCGCGGCATCCGGCTGCCGATCTTCGTCGAGGTAACGGTGGAGACTACCGGAACCATGCTGATGGGCTCCGAAATCGGTGCAGCGCTGACCGCACTCGAGCCGCTCGGCGTCGATGCCATCGGCCTCAACTGCGCCACCGGCCCGGACGAGATGAGCGAGCACCTGCGCCACCTCTCCAAGCAGTCCACCGTGGCCATCGCCTGCATGCCCAACGCAGGCCTGCCCATCCTCGGCGCCAACGGCGCCCACTACCCGCTCACCCCCGCCGAACTCGCCACCGCGCACGAGCAGTTCGTCCGCGAATTCGGACTGGGCCTGGTGGGCGGCTGCTGCGGTACGACGCCGGAACACCTGGCCGCCGTCGTCGAACGCCTTGCGCCCTTCCGCACCAATGCCGCGGCCGCCGGCAGCCCGGACGGCGCCGTCCGCGTCCCCACCGATCACGACCCCGGCATCGCGTCCCTTTACCAGCACGTCTCCTTCGACCAGGACGCCTCCTACCTGGCCATCGGCGAGCGCACCAACGCCAACGGTTCCAAGGCGTTCCGCCAGGCGATGCTCGAGGAGCGCTGGGACGACTGCGTGGACATTGCCCGTGAACAGATCCGCGTGGGTGCCCACCTGCTCGATGTCTGCGTTGACTACGTGGGCCGTGACGGCGTGGGCGACATCAAGGAGGTCGTCTCGCGTTTCGCGTCGGCCTCCACCCTGCCGCTCGTCATCGACTCCACCGAACCTCCCGTGCTGCAGGCCGGCCTCGAACTCATCGGCGGCCGTCCGGTGGTCAACTCCGTGAACTACGAAGACGGCGACGGCCCGGACAGCCGGTTCGCCCGCATCATGCCGCTGGTGAAGGAACACGGCACCGCCGTCATCGCCCTGACCATCGACGAGCAGGGCCAGGCCCGCACCACGGAGGGGAAGGTTGCCATCGCTTCCCGCCTCGTTGACGCCCTGGTGGGCGAGTGGGGCATGAAGGTCGAGGACATCATCGTCGATGCCCTGACGTTCCCCATCGCCACCGGCCAGGAGGAAACCCGCCGGGACGGCATCGAAACCATCGAAGCCATCCGCCAGATCACCACGAAGTACCCGGGCATCCAGACCACGCTTGGCGTCTCCAACGTCTCCTTCGGCCTGAACCCTGCCGCACGCATGGTCCTGAATTCCGTGTTCCTGCACGAGGCCGTGCAGGCTGGCCTGACCAGCGGCATCATCGACGCCGCCAAGATCGTCCCGCTCGCCTCCCTTCCGGAAGAGCAGCGCAAGGTCGCCCTGGACCTGGTCTGGGACCGCCGCGAATACGACGCCGACGGCAACACCACCTATGACCCGCTGTCCAGCATGCTGGACATGTTCGCCGGCGTGGACACCGCTGCCCTGCGCGACCAGCGCGCCGCGGAACTCGCGGCCCTGCCCACCGGTGAACGCCTGCAGCGGCGCATCATCGACGGCGAAGGCAAGGGCCTCGAGCAAGACCTGGACCTGGCGCTCGGTGAAGGCATGACCGCGCTCGGCATCATCAACGACCACCTGCTCGAAGGCATGAAGGTGGTGGGTGAACGCTTCGGTGCCGGCGAGATGCAGCTGCCGTTCGTGCTGCAGTCCGCCGAGGTGATGAAGAACGCCGTCGCACTGCTCGAGCCGCACATGGAGAAGTCCGATTCTTCCGGCAAGGGCACCATGGTGATCGCCACAGTCCGTGGCGACGTGCATGACATCGGCAAGAACCTGGTGGACATCATCCTCACCAACAACGGCTACAAGGTCATCAACATCGGCATCAAGCAGTCGATCGCGGAGATCATCGCCGCGGCCGAGGAACACGACGCGGACGTGATCGGCATGTCCGGCCTGCTGGTGAAGTCCACGGTGGTGATGAAGGAAAACCTCGAAGAGCTGCAGTCCCGCGGCCTGGCCAAGAAGTGGCCGGTCATCCTCGGCGGCGCAGCCCTCACCCGTGCCTACGTGGAGCAGGACCTGGCAGAGCTGTTCGACGGCGAGGTCCGCTACGCCAAGGACGCCTTCGAAGGCCTGGCCCTCATGGAGCCGCTGGTCCGCGTCGCCCGCGGCGAGGATCCGTCCGGGGTTGGCCTGCCGTCGCTGAAGAAGCGCATCCACCGCGCGGGCGCCAAGGTTACGCTGACCGAGCCGGAGGCAATGCCTGGACGCTCCGACGTCGCCAGCGACAACCCCGTGCCCGCGCCGCCGTTCTGGGGAACACGCATTGTGCGTGGCGTGGCGCTGCACGACTTCGCGGCCTTCCTCGACGAGCGCGCCACCTTCATGGGCCAGTGGGGGCTCAAGCCCGGCCGCGGCGAGGACGGCGCCTCCTACGAGGAGCTGGTGGAACGCGAGGGCCGGCCGCGCCTGCGGTACTGGCTGGACCGCATCCTCGCCGAAAAGATGCTGGACCCGTCCATCGCCTACGGCTACTTCCCGGTGGTTTCCGAGGGTGAGCAGGTGGTGGTGCTGCACCACGGCGAGGATCCCGACGGCGTCCTCGGCACTGCGGGCCTGCTCGCCCCGGACGGCGGAACAGGTGCCCCTATCGGCACCGAACGGCTGCGCTTCGACTTCCCGCGCCAGCGCCGCGACCGGCACCTGTGCCTGGCCGACTTCGTCCGCTCACGCGAATCCGGGCAGGTGGACGTCCTGCCGGTGCAGCTGGTCACCGCCGGTTCAAGGATCGATGAGGTGACGGCGGAGCTCTTCAAGGGCAACCACTACCGCGACTACTACGAGCTCAACGGCCTGGTCATGCAGCTCACCGAGGCGCTGGCCGAGTTCTGGCACGCGCGCATCCGCTCCGAACTGGGCTTCGCGGCCGAGGAGCCCAAGGACAAGGCCGGCCTGTTCAAGCTGGACTACCGCGGTGCACGGTTCTCGCTCGGCTACCCGGCGTGCCCGGACATGGAGGACCGCCGCAAGGTCATGGAACTCCTCAAGCCCGAGCGGATGGGCGTGGTCCTGAGCGACGAGCTGATGCTGCACCCCGAACAGTCCACGGACGCGTTCGTGTTCCACCACCCGGAGGCGAAGTACTTCAAGGTATGAGCGGCTGCGGGCCCTGTCTCAGGCGGACAGGGGGCCTAGGCGGACAGGGCCCGGGCGGGCCGCGACTGCGCGGCTGGAGCGCCCGCAGTGGAGACAGGCTTGACCCGCCGCAGTGCGGCCAGGACGGCCCTGCCCACCACGCTGATTCCAATGATGGTGGTGACGGCGCGCAGGGTGTCCCACCCCGCCGTCGAGGTCAGGAGCGAGTAGAGCAGGAAACTGCTGAGGTTGGTGGCCAGCGGGGCGCCGGGCTCGTAGGAGATGCCGGTGCCGGCGCCCACCGCGAAGGGCCAGAACCACAGGTTGGTCAGCAGGCCGAACAGGTATGACGCCACTGCGCCGTAGCCGCACAGCATCCACAGTTCGGCTTTCCCGCGTACCCGGCGGGGCAGCAGGCCGGCCCCGGCGCCCACCCACGCGCAGGCGAAGATCTGGAACGGGGTCCAGGGGCCGATGCCGCCCCACAAGGCGCTGGACAGGGCGATGGTGGCGGCGCCCAGCAGCAGGCCGAACCGGGGACCGAAGGCGCGCCCGGCCAGGATCAGCAGGATAAAGACCGCCTCAATGCCCCCGACGCCGGTGCTCGCCACGCGCACGGCCGACCCCACGGCGGCCAGGACGCCGAGCAACGCCACGGTATGCGCGGAACGCACCGAACCATCAAGGGACACCGCGACGGCGACGGCGGCCAGGGGTGCCACCGCGAGCGCCGCATATGGGGTGGCCGCGGCGGCGTCCTGCGGGAGCGCCGCGGCCAGCAGCGGCCAGCAGAAGGCGGCGAGGGCGAGGAGGTTCGCCGCCGCGAGGACGGCAAGCTCCGCGCCCCGCGGCATCCGGAGCCGGCCAGCCTTCAAGGTGCTCATGCGCAGCCCCGCGGCACCGGTTTCCGCATGTTCAGCTGTGGATTGCCGTACCGGGGCCCGCGAAGCTGCCGGCTGTGCTGTTTCCCTGTGCACAGCCGCGAAGGATTCAACCGGCGCCATGCCTGCCGCCGCTGCGGGGGCCACGCCGTCCCGCATCGGGAGGATCCTCGCGCCCAGGGCGGAAGCGAAGTCGCGGTCATGAGTGGCGATCAGGACGGCTGTCCCGGAGTCGGCAGCGGTGCGCAGCGCTGCAGCGACTGCCCCCTTCGCTGCGGGGTCGAGTCCGCGGGTGGGCTCGTCGATCAGGAGGACCTGGGGGTTGTCCAGGGTCTGGAGCGCGATGGCCAGGACCCTGCGCTCCCCGGCGGAAAGGTCCCGCGGGTGCTCGTGGCCGATAGGAATCCGCACGTCCCCCCGCAACCGCGCAAGGAGTGACGCCGCAGGCTCAAGGGGCTGTTCTGCACTGAAACCCGCGTCTCCGCCAGTACCCGGACGGCGCCGGCCGGAACGGCGCAGGGTACGCTCCCGCCGCCGTTCTGCCGCACGCAATTCCCCTGCCACCGTGTCCCTGGTGAAGAGGTCATCGGAGGCATCCGGCACGAGGGCAACCCGGCCGCCGTCGGCCCTTCCCTTGCTGCCTGCCCCGCCACCGAGGGCGAGCGCCACGAGGAGAGACGACTTCCCGGCCCCGTTCGGCCCCACCAGCGCCGCCACCTCACCACGGTGCAGGGTCAGGGACGCGTGGCGCACCAACGGCCTGCCCCCGCGGTGCACCGAGATGTTCGTGGCAGCCAGCACAGGCTCCTGGTCCACCGGCGGTGCAGGCACTGGACGGGCAGGGGCAGGATGCGGACGTGCGGGCGGCTCCGCAGCCGGTACCAGGGCGCCGTCGTCGATGGTCCACCATTCGCCGGCAACGGGTATCAGCGGTTCCGCCCGGTGCTCCGCCACGATGACGCAGACGCCGGATCCGCGGGCAAGGGCATGGAGGATGCCGATGATGCGTGCGCGCGCCGCGGTGTCGAGGTCGGCCAGGGGCTCGTCGACCAGGAGCAGCGCGGGTTGTTCCACGACGGCGGCGGCGACGGCGACGAGCGCGGCCTCGCCGGCGGAGAGGGTGCTGATGTTCCGGTCCAGCAGCGCCCGGACCCCGATCCGCTCCGCGACATCCAGGACCCGGGCTTTGACTTCGTGTGCTGCCATGCCGCGCAGCTCAAGGGCAAGTGCGATTTCGTCGTGCACCCTGGTGGTGGCGAAGGCGGCGCGGGGATTCTGCAGGACCACCCCGACGGATCGGGCGGTGTCACGCGGCGGGATGGCGGCGCGGTCCATTCCCGCCACCCGCACCGTGCCGTACACGGCCCCGCCGTCGACGTGGGAAAGGAGGCCCGCGATGCCCCGGAGGATGGTGGACTTGCCGGAGCCCGTCGGACCGGTGATGACCGTGATCGATCCGCCGGGCGGCGTGAAATCGTCGAGTTGGATCTGTGTGGTGCCGATGGCGAACCGGGCGTCGCGGACCAGGGGGGGCGGTTCTGCTTCCTGGCCGGACCGGCGCCCTGCCCGGCTTCCAAAGCCGCGCAGTTCGAGGGCGGCGGCAACCCTGGCGGCGTGCTCGAGGGTGCGTTCCAGGACCGGCACCAGGGCGCGGGGGCCGAAGCGTTCGCCGCGCAAGCGGAAGGCGAGGCGTACGGAGGCCACTGCGTCTGATAGCGCCGGAAGCGCCGCCCACGCCACAACAAGCGTCCGGGCGATGCCCTGCAGGGGGCCGCCCCGGGCAAGGCGGACAAAGCCGCGGCCTACATCCAGGCATGCGTTGAGGAGGCCGAACCCGAGGATCATTCCGGCAATCGGCAGGGCGGACAGGACGGCGGCCCACATGCCTTCAGCCGTGACCGGTCCGAAGAGGACCACATGGGCGTACGGGGCAGGCAGCCGCACCGGCGGCACGTCGAGCAGCACGGTTGTACCGGCGCCTGCCCCGTTGAAGAGGATGCGGTAAACGACCCGCGCCGCGATGAAGATGGCGGCGAGAACCGCCGCTGCACGTAAGGGCGCGGGCCGGAAGGTCATGCCGTGGGGGTGGCCGGTTCGCCGTCGACCGTGAAGAGCAGCTCCAGGCTCTGGCCCGGGCTGACCTGCAGGGTGGCGAGGCCTTCCTGGGCGTACTCCCAGGTGCCGGCGGCCGGCTTCACCCAAAGGGCCCAGTAGGCGAAGGCTGCGGGCATGCCACTGCACTCTTCGCGGTGGGTGCCGCCCTTGTGGGTGATATCGAAGTCCGCGGCGGGAACGCCGTTCACGCGGCACACCAGTTCGGTGGGGTACTGGGTGGTGCCCTCGGTCTTCACCTTCGCTTCGTCCAGCACCTCTGATGCAAGGGTGGGGCCGTCCACCGGCACGCAGACGGAGGTATCAGCGGCCTCCTGTTCCAAGGCACCCGAATCGACGATGACCTGGACGCCGTCGCATGGGCCGGAAGCGGCTCCGGACTCAGCCGCCGGTGAGGAGGCCGGTGCCGAGGTGGCGGGCGGCGTGGCGGCCGGCGTGGAGCAGGCGGCGAGGGAAAAAAGGAGACCTGCGGCGGCGAGGGAACTCGCGGCGGCGGTGCGGATTTTAGTCAATGTCACCTGTTAAGGGTAGGGCGTTGGAGGTCAGGAACCGGATGCCGCGGCCTTGTGTGACGTTACGTCGCCCGGGGACCCTGGCGGGCCGGGGGCGCTCCGTATTGTGGGAGGTAGCCATCCCCGGAAACCCGAAGGAAGCCCATGCCTGACAGCTCACGTCCCCTGCGCAAGCTTGGATTCCTCACGATTGGCCTGTTCGACCCGGCGGACCCGGCGGCGGGCCACGAATCGACCCTGCAGATCATCGGTCTTGGCGAACGGCTGGGATTCGACAGCGCATGGCTGCGGCACCGCCACCTGCAGTTCGGCATCTCCTCCCCCATCGCCGTGATGGCCGCCGCCAGTCAGCGCACCTCCCGGATCGAACTCGGCACGGCTGTGACTCCGCTGGGCTGGGAGAACCCGCTGCGCCTGGCCGAGGACCTCGCCACCGTGGACCTGCTTGCCGGCGGCCGGATCAATCCGGGCCTGAGCGTGGGTGAGCCCATGCACTACGACACGGTGAAGCACGAGCTCTATCCGGACTCTTTCGAGGTGGAGGACTTCGGCTACGCCCGCGTGGAGCGGCTTGCCCGCCTGGTTTCGGGTGAACCGGTGCGGGAATTTTCCGGCAAGCAGGGCGTGGCGGAGGAATTCTCCAACCGCGTGGAGCCGCATTCCCCCGGTCTGCGGGAGCGCCTGTGGTACGGGGCGGGCAGCAGGAAGTCGGCGGTCTGGGCGGGGGCCAACGGCTTCAACCTGCTCTCCAGCAGCGTGGTCTTTCCGGAGCCGGACCAGGAGCCGGACTTCGCCCTCATCCAGCAGTCGCACATCCGCGCCTACCGCGAGGCCGCGGCCGCTTCCCCTGAACCCGGCCGGGCCCGGGTCTCGCAGGGCCTGGTGGTGATTCCCACCGACTCTGCCTCGGCTGAGCAGCGGGAAAAGTACCGGCGGTACGTTGCCGAGCGGACTCCCCGGACACGGGCGCCGCAGGGGCCGAAAGGCATGCTGTTCGCGGCGGACCTTCTCGGCACCAGCGAAGAGATTGCTGAGCAGCTGTACGCCCATGCCGGCTTCCAGGAGGTCGATGAGGTGGCGTTCGCGTTGCCCTTCAGCTTTGGGCACGAAGATTACGTCCAGATCCTGACGGACATCGCCGGCAAGCTGGGGCCGGCCCTGGGCTGGGCGCCCGCGGCGGCCGGAGTGTGCTAGGCGTCCACCCGAATTTCGCGGTACTGGGGAGCAATGCGGACAACCTCGAGCCCGGAGATGTCCAGCAGGCGCCTGCCTCCAGTCAGGGTGTCAAGGATCCAGAACAGTCCCTGGTCCGGGAGAGTGCCCGTGACGGGGCCCCGGTGGACCAGGGTGTTCCCGTGGAACGCTTCGATGGCGTCCCCGGATGCGAGTTGGTGGCAGGAATCGATAACCATGCGGTCAATGCCGGTCATGAGCTGGCCTTCCTTCTCCTGGGAGTTTCCTACGCTCAGATTCTCCTAGGGCAAGGTGGCGTACAGGTGTCGCCGACATGAGCTTCTGCTGACGCGTGGCCTATGTTCTTGGAAAAAAGGTTGCGGGTTCGCGGCGGATCCGGGTCAGTGCCGACTCGACCGCCCCCTGGACCACTGCCTCAGCCCCCAGCTTGCTCGCCACCAGCTCGGGAAGCGGAAAGCCCGAGTCCCCGGGCAGCAGGCTGCGCGCATGGTCCAGGACAGGTTCGATCGCAGCCGAAATTCCGCCAGCGATGACAACCCGGTCGATGTCGAGGAGGCTGGATAGCACCACAGCGATGTGTGCCAGCCGGGCGCCCAGCCGGGCGATGATGTCCTCCGCCAGCGGGTCACCTTCACAGGCCGCCTTGAACACAACCTCTGCGTTGATTTCCTCCCCTGGTATCTTCCGCAGCACAGTTTTTCCGTCATACGAGCGGACGGCTGACCGCGCCCACTTGCGCGCAAGTGCCCCGAACCCGTCCGTACTTCCCTCTTCAGGCCTGGAGACATTGCCGGAAAGACTGCCCAGGAACCGCATCTCGCCGGCACCGCCCCGCGGTCCCCGCAGCAGGCTCCCGTCGACGATCAACCCGGCACCAAACCGCTCGCCCGTCAGCAGGGTTGCCACGTTGGCGGAAGGCTCCTGTGCCCCTTCTGCGATAGCTGCGAGGTTGGCATCGTTGTCGACGAAGACCGGGCCCTGCAGTTCGGAGTCGAACCCGGAATTCATCAGTTGCCAGAACTCCCCATCGGCAGGCGACAGGCCGTTGACGTCCACCGGCGCGGGAACACCCACCACGGTCAGCAGGACATCAGTTTCGGAATGTCCGGCATCGTCAAGCACCTGCCGAACCAGTTTCCGTGCCCCGGCACGCCGGCCGGCGCGGCCAAGCGCATGTGAGTCCACGCTTTGGCGGCGCTTGCCCAGCTCGCGGCCGCGCAGGTCCGCGACGACCGTGGTGAAGTGCCCCTCGCCGGCGTCGAGTCCCACAACCACACCCACAGCCTCGCGCAGCTGGTAACGCCGTGCCGGCCTGCCCTTGTTGCCGCGACCGGCGGCGCCTGGGTCTTCAACCTCTTCAAGCCAGCCCGCGGCAACCAGGCCGTCACAAACGCCCAGCACCGTTGCGCGCGTCAATCCGGTCTCAGCCATAGCCTCTGCAGCCGTAAACACCTGTTCCTGAAGGGCAAAGCGCAGCAACGCCTCAGAGTTGATCTGCCGTAACAGATGCGTCGAGTTCGCTGTGATCCCATTCATCCCTTGACGATATCGCTTTCGTCCACCATCCTCGTATAGGTCATAAATTTATGACCCATATAAACCGTCTGTGCGAACACCCAAGGAGCCGATGTTGCCACCTTTGACGCCTTCCGGGACGCGAGTCTCCCGGCGCACCTTCCTTACCGCTGCCGGAGGTGCGCTGGCCGCTCTCAGCCTGGGAGGGTGCGCCCCCGAAGGCACCCGCCCAAGCATCACCTTCCACCAGTCCAAGCCGGAGGCGGTTCCGTACTTCCGCGACCTCGCTGCGAAGTTCACTGCCTCACAGGACCAGGTCCGTGTCCTGCATGACATGGCAACGAACCTCTCCGCCAGTTTCGTCCGCAGCAGTCCGCCGGATCTCGGCTGCCTGAACTACAACCTCGAAATGGCCCGGTTCATGGAACGCGGAGCACTGTCAGACCTTTCCGACCTTCCGCAAGCAGCCTCCATCCGTGACGACGTGCTGGACCTCACCAACTGGTATCCCACCTATCCCGGCCGAACGAGCGTCATCCCCTACTCGGTCATGGCGGCGTCGGTCATCTACAACCGCCGCATCTTCGACGAGAACGGCCTGGAGGTCCCCACCACCTGGGATGAACTTATCGCCGTGTGCGAAGCACTCAAGGCGGCGGGCATCACGCCGATCTACGGCACGTTCCGGGATCCCTGGACCATCGCGCAGGGCCTGTTCGACTACACGGTGGGCGGCATGGTGGACGTCCGTGGCTTCTACCGCGAACTGCACGGGATTGGCGAGGACGTTGGCCCCGACTCGAAGGTCTCGTTCCAGAAAACACTCCTGGAGCCGGTGAAGCGCATGGTGCAGCTGATTCAGTACGTCAATCCGGATGCCTCCAGCCGCGGCTACGGAGACGGCAATACGGCCATGGCGCAGGGCCAGGCGGCCATGTACTTCCAGGGGCCCTGGGCCTTTGGTGAGATTGAGAAGGCCGGCACGGACGTGGACCTTGGCACCTTCCCGTTGCCCATGACCAGTGACCCCGCGGACCTCAAGGTCCGGGTCAACATCGACCTGTCCCTGTGGGTTCCCGAAGTAGCGAACGGACAGGAGGGGGCCCGGGCATTCCTTCAATACCTTTTGCAGCCGGAGGTCCAGGATCCCTACAACGCCAAATTCCTGGGATTCGGCACGGCCAAGGACGCGCCGCCGGTGACGGACCCCCGGATCATCGACATGCAGAAGTACTACGACGAGGGCCGCTTCTACATGGGCGCCTCGCAGTTCATTCCGAACACGATTCCCGCCGCCAACTACCTCCAGTCGATTGTGGCAGGAGCCGATGCCGAGGCCACCCTGCGCCGCATGGACGCGGACTGGGCACGTCTGGCTTTCCGCGCGTGACCGCGCTCCCGATCAAGGCACGAAACGAGGACTTTCCATGTCATCTATGACGAAACCTTCCCCGCCGGCGGTGGCGGTCCAACCGGCTGCGCAGCCGGTGCGGGCACGCAAGAGCCGGACCGACCCGCTGTACTACTTTTTCCTGCTCCCGTCGCTGGTGATCTTCACGCTCGCCGTCACGCTGCCTGCGGTGCTCGGCTTTATCTACAGCTTCACCAACTCGGTCGGCTTCGGGGACGCCGAATTCATCGGGTTCCGGAACTTCATCGCGGTCTTCCGGGATGAAGGAATCCTCAGTGCCTACGGCTTTACCCTGTCCTTTGCGCTGGTCACCGTCATCGTTGTGAACGCCGTTGCCTTCCTCCTGGCCCTGGGGCTCACGTCACGTGTCCGTTTCCGCACGGCCCTGCGCACGGTGTTCGTGATCCCAATGGTGATCTCGGGCATCGTCATCGCCTTTGTGTTCCAGTACCTGTTCTCCAACTCGCTGCCGCTGGCAGGCCAGGCGCTGGGAATCGGACCGCTTTCCACGAGCATCCTGGCCAACCCGGACCTGGCCTGGCTGGCGATCGTCTTCGTCACGGCGTGGCAGTCGATCCCGAGCGCGATGCTGATCTACATCGCAGGGCTCCTCACGGTCCCGGCGGAGGTCTACGAGGCAAGCTCCCTTGACGGGGCATCACCCTGGCACAACCTCAGGCACATCACCCTGCCGCTGGTAGCCGGGTACGCCGTGATCAACACGGTGCTGGGCTTCAAGAACTACCTCAACGCCTATGACATCATCGTCGGCCTCACGGACGGCGGGCCCGGGGTCTCCACCCGGAGCGTGGCAATGGCCATCTTCCGCGGCTTCGAAGGCGGCGACTACGCCTACCAGATGGCCAATGCCGTGATCTTTTTCCTCATCAGCATCGTCATTGCACTTATCCAGCTCCGCTTCACCCGTGGCAAAGGAGGGATCGCAGCATGAGCGATGCGACCCGCACCATCCCAGCAGGACCAGTATCCACAAGGAAACGCCGGACCACCGCCGCCACGGAGCGGATCAACCGGCCGGCCACAGCCCTCCTGATCGTCTGCACGCTCGGCGTGCTCGTCCCGCTGTACGTCACCATCAGCATGGCGTTCAAAACCACGGGCCAGGCCGTTGACGGCAACGCCTTCTCACTGCCCAGTCCGCTGACCCTCGACAGTTTCACCCAGGCGTGGACGCTCACCAACTTCCCCCGCGGTTTCGCGATCTCCGTGTTCGTGTCCGTCATCGCCGTCGCCGGCGAGATCATCGTGTCCGCGCTGGCAGCCTACGCGATTGTGCGCAACTGGGACCGCCGCCTGTTCCGCTGGTCGTTTTTCTACCTGCTCGCTGCCATGTTCATCCCGTTCCCCGTGGTGGCGCTGCCGCAGATCCAGCTCACCGGCATGGCGGGCCTGGACAATCCGCTCGGCGTCGCGATCCTCCACATCGTCTTTGCCCTGGCGTTCAACACCATGCTGTTTACCGCCTTCCTGCGCTCAATTCCGCTGGAGCTGGAGGAAAGCATGCGGATGGACGGCGCCGGGACCTGGCGGGTGTTCTGGAAGCTCATCTTCCCCCTGCTGGGCCCCATGAGCGCGACGGTGGGCATCTTCGCCTTCATCGCCTCCTGGAACGACTTCATGATGCCGTCCCTCATCATCTCCGATCCCGAGATGCAGACAATCCCTGTGCTGCAGAAGATTTTCCAGACGCAGTTCAGCAACAGCTACAACATCGCCTTCGCCTCGTACCTGATGGCCATGGCACCCGCCATCATCGTCTACCTGCTTACCCAGCGCTGGGTAATGTCCGGCCTCACCCAGGGCGCCGTCAAGTAACTCCACCCTTTGACCAACACCTCCAAGAACCCGAAGGAAGCAATCTTGACCACCACCGCCACACTGGCAACCCGCACTGACGCCGAACACATGGCCGACCCCGACTGGTGGCGCCAGGCGTCCGTTTACCAGATCTACCCCCGCAGCTTCGCCGACTCCAACGGCGACGGGATCGGCGACATCAACGGCATCACCGCCAAGGTCCCGTACCTGAAGGCACTGGGAGTCGACGCCGTCTGGCTGAGTCCCTTCTATCCTTCCGCCCTCGCGGACGGCGGCTACGACGTGGACGAGTACCGCAACGTGGACCCCAGGCTGGGAACACTTGAAGACTTCGACGCGATGGCGTCCGCGCTGCACACAGCCGGCATCAAGCTGATCGTGGACATCGTGCCCAACCACTCCTCGAACCGGCACGAATGGTTCCAGGAAGCCCTCGCCGCGCCGAAAGGCTCTCCCGCCCGCGACCGCTACATCTTCCGTGACGGCCTCGGCGACCAAGGCGAGCTGCCGCCGTCGGACTGGCACTCCGTGTTCGGCGGGCCCGCCTGGGAGCGCATCACCGAACCTGACGGCACCCCCGGCCAGTGGTACATGCACATCTTCGCCAAGGAACAGCCGGACCTCAACTGGGACAACCCCGAGGTGCGCGAGGACTTCCTGAAGACCCTGCGCTTCTGGTCCGACCGGGGCGTGGACGGCTTCCGCATCGACGTGGCGCACGCACTGACCAAGAACCTTGAGGAGACCCTGCCCACTACGGCGGACCTCGAGGCCGAGGGCGAGGCGCTCTACCTCGAAGGCAGGCATCCGTACTGGGACCGCAACGAAGTCCACGAGATCTACGCCGAGTGGCGCAAGCTGTTCAACGAATACAACCCGCCGCGCACCGCCGTCGCCGAGGCCTGGGTCCACGCGGACCGCCGCGCCCGGTACGCGAGCCCGGAGGGGCTGGGCCAGGCGTTCAACTTCGACCTGCTGCAGGCCGACTTCGACGCTGCGCAGTTCCGGAAGACCATCACCAAGAACCTTGCGGAGGCAGAGGCGTCCGGCGCGTCGTCCACGTGGGTCTTCTCCAACCACGACGTCGTCCGGCACGCCACCCGCTATGGCCTCCCCGCGTCCGCATCATCGGCCGAGGGGGACATCATGTCGGGGCAGGCGGGCAAGCAGTGGCTGCTGGCGGGAGGCAGGCAGGAGGATGTCGACGTCGAACTCGGCCTGCGCCGCGCCCGCGCCGCATCCCTGCTGATGTTCGCCCTGCCAGGTTCCGCGTACCTTTACCAGGGCGAGGAGCTGGGCCTGCAGGAAGTCGGCAGCGAAATTCCCGACAGCGAGCGCCAGGACCCCTCCTTCTTCCGCAACAAGGGCGTGGAGATCGGCCGTGACGGCTGCCGCGTCCCGCTGCCATGGACTGCAGGGGGAAGCTCCTTCGGGTTCGGCCCGGCCGGTTCCCACCTGCCGCAGCCCGCTTGGTTTGCGGACAGCTCGGTGGAAGTGCAGGAAGCGCAGGAGGATTCCACCCTGTCCCTCTACCGGCGTGCCCTGGCCCTGCGGTCGCAGCTGCAGGCAGATGAAACGCTGGAGTGGCTGGAAACCGGGCGGCCCGACGTCCTGGTGTTCCGGCGCCCGAACGGCTGGACGTCGGTGACGAACTTCGGGACGGAACCCTTCGAGCTGCCCGCCGGGGACGTGCTCGTCTCCAGCTCACCTCTGGAAGGTGCCTTCCTGCCCGGGGCCACCACGGCCTGGCTGCAGTGAGCGTCTTTGATACTGGGCCGGATGTCCGCATCGGGATCGACGTCGGCGGAACGTGGATCAAGGGGGCGGTCGTCAACCTGGAAACCGGTGCGCCGGCCGGGGAGGTCCTGCACCTCCGGACGCCTGCCGGCGGCACGGTGGATGCGGTAGCGGACACCCTTGAGCGGCTGGTTGGTGAGCTGGGGGCTCCCGGGACTGCTGCCGGCGTCGCCATCCCTTCCATTGTTCAGAACGGGGTGGCGCGGTCGGCAGCGAACATGGATGACAGCTGGTTAGGCCTGGATGTCCAGGCCTGCCTGGGTGCACGGCTGGGCATCCCCGTCACAGTGGTGAATGACGCTGACGCCGCCGGTATGGCGGAAGCGCGGTACGGCGCCGGCAAGGACCGAAGCGGTGTTGTCCTGGTTCTGACGCTGGGCACGGGCATCGGTTCAGCGCTCATCGTGGACGGAATGCTGGTGCCGAACTTCGAGCTGGGGCACCTGGAAGTCGCCGGGTACAAGGCGGAATCGCGGGCATCGGCTGTGGCCCGCGAAAGGGAAGGCCTCGGCTGGGACGAGTACACGGACCGGCTGCAGCAGTACCTGTCACATGTGGAGTTCCTGTTCTCCCCTGACCTGATCATCGTCGGCGGCGGGATTTCGGCCTGCAGCAATGAATACCTGCCCCGCCTGTCACTGCGCACCCCGGTGGTCCCCGCCGCCCTGCAAAACTCCGCTGGAGTTGTGGGTGCCGCCCTGCAATCTGCTGCCAGGAGTGAGGGGCCGCTCAGCCTGGCCGTCTGAGCCCCGCAGTCTGAGCCCGCGGAAGGGGGCAAGCAAAAGGGTCTGAGTCCGGTGCTGCAATCACCTCGCTCAGACCCTTTTGTTCTCCGGCCCTGGCTGCCTTAGTCAGACGCCAGGACCGGACACCTTACCTTTTAGCCGATCGGCGTGGACGGGTGGTCCCCGCTCAGCACGGCGAGTGCGTTGTCCGCGGCGAGCATTGCCATCGCGGTGCGCGTTTCGACTGTGGCGGAGCCCAGGTGCGGCACCAGCACCACGTTGTCGAGGTCGAGCAGCCCGGGATGCACCTGGGGCTCATGCTCGAAGACATCCAGTCCGGCACCCGCGATTCCGCCCTCGCGAAGGGCGGACGCGAGGGCCGCTTCGTCAACGATCGGCCCGCGTGCTGTGTTGACCAGGAAAGCGGAACTTTTCATTGCCGCCAGCTGCCCGGCACTGATCAGATGGTGCGTGGCCGGCCCGTAGGGGCAGTGGAGGGACACGACATCGGAAACGGCCAGCAGCTCGTCCAGGTCCACGCGGCGGGCATCCAGCCCAGTTGCGATCGCGGGATCGATTTCGCTGCGGGACTGGTAGACGATCTCCATGCCGAAGGCCTTGGCGCGCCGGGCAGTCGCCTGCCCGATTCCGCCCATGCCGACGATGCCTAGGGTCTTCCCCTGCAGACTGCTGCCGAGGAGGAAGAACATGCCCCACTTCCAGGCCTGGCCGGACCGGATAAGCCGCTCCCCTTCGCCGAGCCGGCGGGTGGCCATGAGGATGAGGCTCAGTGCGATGTCGGCGGTGGCGTCGGTGAGCACGCCGGGCGTGTTGGTGGCGATGATGCCGCGTTCCCTGCAGGCGGGGACGTCGATGTTGTCGTAGCCGACGGCGACGTTGGCCACGACCTTGAGTTGTGGGCCCGCGGCGTCCAGCAGCTCGGCGTCGATGCGCTCGGTGAGCAGGCTGACTATCGCGTCTGCTCCTGCGACCCGGCGCAGCAGTTCTTCGCGGCTGATCGATTCCGGCCCCTGCCAGGCATCCACCTCGTGCTCGGCTCGGAGCTTTTCAATGGCTGCTTCGGGTATGCAGCCCGTGACGACGACCCGGCTCATGCCGTCTCGATCCACTGGCGCAGGCGGCCGAGGCCGTCGCGGATGTCTTCGACATTGATTCCCGAGTAGGCGAGCCGGATGTATTGCCGGTCTTCGCCTGGTTGGCGCCGGCCGAAGTGTTCGCGGGTGCAGAAGGAGACACCGGTCTTGTACAGCGCTTCGGTGGCGAAATCGCCCACTGCGGTGAAGCCCATGCGCTCCATGGCGTCAGTGACGTCAGGGAACAGGTAGAACGTCGACTGCGGTACTGCGACATTCATGCCCGGGATTGAGTTCAGGAGCCCGCAGGCAGCGTCCCGGCGTTCCCGCAGGATGTCGAGCATCTGCTGCACCGGCTCCTGGGTGCCGCGGAGCGCTTCGATGCCGGCCCACTGGACGTAGTGCGTGGTGCAGGATTCGTCATTGGTGTTCAGCGTGCTGAGGACCTTGGCGATTTCCACCGGGGCGACGGCGCAGCCGAGGCGGGAGCCGGTCATGGCGAACTTCTTGCTGAACGTGTAGAGGATGACGGTGCGCCCGGCCATGCCGGGGAGTGACGCGATCGACTGGGAGACGCCTTCGTAGCGCGTCTCGAAGTATGCCTCGTCGGAAAGGACCCACAGGTCGTGTTCCTGGGCGAGTTGTGCGATGGCCTCGCGCTCGGCGGCCGTTGATTCTGCCGAAATGGGGTTCTGCAGGTCGTTGTAGATGATGGCTACCGTCTTGTCCGTGATGGATGCGCGCACCTGGTCGAGGTCGATCGCGAAGCCGGTGTCCGTGGGCACGTAGCGGTAGGGCACGGCCGTGCCGCCGAGGTACTCGATCTGGGATTCATAGATCGGGAAGCCTGGGTTCGGGTAAAGCACCTCCTGCCCGGGGTTCATAACGGCCTGGAGGAACTTGGTGATAACCGGTTTGCCCCCGGTCATGACCACAACGTTGTCCGGGGAGAACGTCATGCCGCGGCGTGAGCCGAGGTCCTCGGCAAGGGCTTCACGCAGTTGCGGGATGCCGGGGCCGGGGCAATAGCCCGTGTAACCGTCGGCGATCGCCTTGTTCATCGCCTCGACGATATGGGGGGCCGTGGGGATATTGATGTCACCCAGGTGGAAGGGGTACACGATGTTCCCCTGGGCCTTCCAGGCCGCCGCGGCCTGCGCGACGCTGAAGGCAGTTTCGGTGCCCAGCCGTTCAAGACGGTGCGCGAGTTGCTGCATGCTGTTCTACTCCTCATCGAGATAACAATCGGCCGCTCCGCCCCTTTCTCTGGGGCTGATGCGGCGAGGGCGGGCACGGCAAGGTCAACCAGATGGTGCTGCCGAACAGTCCTTGGGAAGCGTTTCCGCCTCCCCTGGACCGCCGTCCAATTCCCAACCGTGGCAGGACCAGGCTGATATAACTATGCATATAGACTGATATACTAGATTCTCGCGCGCTGCCTGGCAATAGCTGCTCACTCTTAGTTCCCGGGCGCGCCCTTTTTGCTCTGATCGGCCTGCTCGCCGCAGGCCTGACGTGGCGGGCTTTACCGGCCGCCTTGCCGATCGGGGCCGCCAGGAAACGGGGACGCAGCAGGGCGCAACCCAGGTGTCGCCGTCGTTCAAACCATGCATGGTCACAGGCGCGAGGAGCTTCACGCCACGGATACGAACCGGGCACGTTCGCAAACCAGCTCACTGGCACCCATGCCGGGGCCAACGGTGATGACAGCCGGGCGCCGGACTTGCACCAGGTTTACGGCGAACAGCACGGCAAGCGGGTGGCCATTTCCGAAACGGCAGCATTGTTCGCTCCGGCTGCCGGAGGAAAAGACGAGCTGGCCATTAAGGAAGCCTGGTGGACCCACCTGTTCGATCCCGCAACGCAGCAACGGTTCCCGCAGCTGAAAATGGTCAACTGGTTCGAATGGGACAAAAACGGGAAGCTCACGCCCAGTGCCTCGGGGTGAGCAAACAAGCCGCCCACAGCCAGTACGGGAAGCAGTGAACGGGATCCGGTGCCGTGCTGCTCTTGTGGGGGGTGGGGAGCAGAAGCAAACATTGGTTATGGCGGACCTGCAGCATGCAGCCAGGGCGTTGCTGCAACAGCAAGACGTGGCGCTGATTGACCTGTGGATCCTTTACTGGAACCACGGCGGACGTTGCCACCCATTTGAGTTTGACGCCTACATCCACAACGTCCTGGTGGCCACCTGGTTCGATACGGATGCTCTGGCAGTCGCACTTGGTGACATAGCGAGCGGAACCACCGGCTAGGCCTAATCGCTACGGAAACCAACGTCCTTCAGGCGCTGACATTGGGTATTGAAGATGATAAAAGTGCCCGCGGGTCGGCCTCCTTAATGGAGGACGACCCGCGGGCACCTTCGCGTTGCAACAAGACCGGTCGGGACAGGTGTGCGCCGGTCGCCGTACGGGTTAGCGGCTTGCCGTTCCTGCTGTGCGGGTGTTACGGGAGAGCAGGATGGCCAGAGCGATCATGCCGATACCGAGGACGAAGTGGAGCCAGTTGTCCGCGGTGTTGACCGGGACGAAGTTGGCAGGGCTGTCCTGGCCGATGAGGAGGCCGTAGAGCCACAGGATGAGGTAGATGACGCCGCCGTAGAGGAGGTAGTTCCGGGCCTGCCCGTTGGTGCGGGACATCAGGATCCCCGCGATACCGAACAGCAAGTGAACGATGTTGTGGAGGATCGAGACCTGGAAGATGCCCAGAAGCAGCGCCCCGGAACCGTGTCCGGCGAATGAGAGTGCTTCATAGTTGCTGGTGATGCCAGGGATGAAGCCGAGGACGCCGACCAGCAGGAAAACGGCGCCTACTGCCTGTGCTGCCTTTTGAAGGGTTGTCTTGGGGCCGGTGGTGCGGTTTGTTGTTGCCATCGGGTGTGCTCCTTTTTGCGCTGCAGGTGGTCAGTTTGGGCTGGGCGAGGGGCGCCGGTTGAGCCATCGCTCATTAAGCCGTCCGGCGATGGTGACGAGCCGGCGGGTGGCCCACGTGTGCGGGCCGGGTCCGGGTGATGCTTTCATGTGGCGGGGGCCGCCGGCAGGGAGTTGCTGGTCCGGGTCCGTGCGCTGCCCCGCCGGGTTGCGGGTCGGCGTTGGAACCAAGTCCTAGCCGCTCACGTGTTTTGGACGTTGGTTTTGGCGTCGGTGGCGCGGTCTTTGACGTCGGTGGCGGCTTGCTGGCCTTCGGTTGC
>NZ_VAHN01000018.1 GCF_005796205.1 Pseudarthrobacter sp. NamE2
TCGCTGACATCAACCTTGTCAAAACGGCGTCCGCGACCTCATCAGCTTGAAGCTTTGTTTGGTCGGTTTCCGCCTGACTCAGTGGATCAGCGCGGAAATAAACTCTACCACCACTTCCCCCGGAAGGCCAACCCGGTCCCGGAACCAGCTCCTCCGCCACACAAGGAGGACGCGGGAAGGCCCGGAATCACAGGTGATTCCGGGCCTTCCCAGGACAGCGGTTCGATCAGGAGGTCGCAGCCGTTCCCGGCAGGGCATCCGGGCCGGCACCGGCCGCGGGCTTGAAGTACGCCGCACCCAGCGGAGGCAGCGTGACAGTCAAGGTAGCGGGCTGTCCGTCCTGGCCTTCGTCGACGGCCTTCAGGGAACCGTCGTTCAACACACCCGATCCGCCGTACGTGGTGTTGTCCGTGTTCAGCACCTCGGTCCACTCCCCCGCAACCGGGACACCCAGGGTGTAGCCAACGTGGGGTCCGCCGGAGAAGTTGATGGCGCAGACCACCGGGTTGCCGTCCGTGTCGCGCCGGATGAAGGACAGCACGTTGCGGTCCGCATCCCCGCCGTTGATCCACTGGAATCCGCCGGGTTCATTGTCGCGGGTGTAGAAGGCCGGAGTGGACTTGTACAACTCGTTCAGGTCCTTGGTCAGCAGCTGCAGGCCCTTGTGCGCGGGGATATCCGCAAGCCACCAGTCCAGTCCGTGCTGCTCGGACCACTCAGCCTCCTGGCCGAATTCCGTACCCATGAAAATCAGCTGCTTGCCGGGATGCGCCCACTGGTACGCAAGGAACGCGCGCAGGTTGGCGAGTTGCTGCCACCGGTCACCCGGCATCTTGCGCAGCATCGATCCCTTGCCGTGGACAACCTCGTCATGGCTGATGGGCAGGAGGAAGTTTTCCGTGAAGGCGTACACCATGGAAAACGTGATCGTGCCGTGGTGCCACTTGCGGTTGAACGGATCCTCGGAAGCGTACTTAAGGGAGTCGTGCATCCACCCCATGTTCCACTTGAGGCCGAAGCCCAGGCCGCCGTGGCTGGTCGGCGCGGTGACACCGGGGAATGCGGTGGATTCCTCGGCGATCATGACCGTACCCGGATGCGTCTTGTACACGGTGGCGTTGACTTCCTGGAGGAATGAGATGGCCTCCAGGTTTTCCCTTCCGCCGAAGCGGTTGGGCTGCCACTGCCCGTCCTGGCGCGAATAGTCGAGGTAGAGCATGGAGGCAACGGCATCCACGCGCAGGCCGTCGATGTGGAACTCGTCGAGCCAATAGAGGGCGTTGGCCACCAGGAAGTTGCGTACTTCCGTCCGGCCGAAGTCGAAGATCAGCGTGCCCCAGTCGGGGTGCTCGCCAAGGTTGGGATCGGCATGTTCGTAGAGGGCCTCGCCGTCGAACCGGGCCAGGGCCCAGGAGTCCTTGGGGAAATGCGCGGGGACCCAGTCCAGCAGGACGCCGATGCCGGCCTGGTGCAGTGTGTCCACCAGGTACCGGAATTCATCGGGATGGCCAAAGCGGGAGGTTGGCGCAAAGTAGGACGTGACCTGGTAGCCCCAGGACCCGCCGAACGGGTGCTCCGCCACGGGCATGAACTCCACGTGGGTAAAGCCCAGCCACTTGACGTACTCCACCAGTTCCTTGGCCAGTTCGCGGTAGCCCAGTCCCAGGCGCCACGAACCAAGGTGTACCTCGTATACGCTCATCGCTGAGTTGTGCGGGTCCCGCTGGGCGCGAACTTCCATCCACTCGTCATCCTTGAACGCGTAGGTCGGCTCGACGACTTTGGACGCGGTCAGCGGCGGAACCTCGGTGCCGAAGGCGAGGGGATCGGCTTTCTCCACCCAGTAGCCATCGCGGGTCCTGATTTCGAACTTGTAGCATGCACCCGCTGAGACACCGGGGATGAAAATTTCCCACACCCCGGAAGAACCCAGCGATCGCAGGGAATTCTCGCGGCCGTCCCAGCCGTTGAAGTCGCCCTTGACGCGGACGGCCTGCGCGTTGGGGGCCCAGACCGCGAACGAGACGCCGTCCACATCCCCCAGCGACGACTTGTAATGCTGCACGTGCGCGCCGAGTACCTGCCACAGTTTTTCGTGCCGGCCCTCACCGATCAGGTGCAGGTCCACTTCACCCACGGTGGGCAGGTAGCGGTACGGTTCGTCGACGGTCACGGGCTCGGCGCCCGGGTAGGTGACCGACAGGCGGTAATCCGGGACATGCCCGCGGTCGAGCGGCTCCATGACCGCCACCCAGACACCGTGAGCCTCGTGCTCCATCGGCACTTCGCCCGCGGCGGTGATGACGGTGACCGATTCCGCGAGGTGCTTGACGGTACGGATGGTGACGTGGCCGTAGTCGTCCAGGTGCGCGCCAAGAACGGAGTGCGGGGCGTGATGTTCACCGTTCGCGATCTTGCCCAGGGTGCCGGCATCCACGTGCAGCGGTACCCCTGGCCGGTCAGTTCGTGCTGAGCCTGTCATTTCGTTACCTTCCGATGCTGCCCCGGCCTGGTGGCCGGCGCTGTTACCGCTCAGGAGCCGCCTGGAGGCGTTCACCGGGATCGCCAACCAGTCGGGCCTGTTACGCATTTCATAAACTACTTCGTACAGTGCCTTGTCCAGCCACAATGCCACAAACAGGGGCGAGTTCCGGTCCACGGTTCCGGGCGTGATGCCCGCATACCCGGCCAGGAACGCCTCCGCGCAATCATCTACCCAGGATTCCGGCACCTGGGCGCCCTCCTGCTCACGCTGGGCGGCGCCGGCAGCGTAGTCAAAGGACCGGAGCATTCCGACGACGTCGCGCAGGGGAACATCCGGGACGTTGCGTTCTGCGATGGGACGCATGGGTTCGCCCTCGAAGTCGAGGATGGCCCAGCGGCCGGTCCCCCCATTGTGTCCGGGAACCTGGAGGATCTGGCCCAGGTGGAGGTCGCCGTGGATCCGCTGCAGCGGTCCGGCCGGTGCGCCGTCAAGGCCGGCAAGCAGCGCATCCAGCGCGTCGTCATAAGGTCCGACGGCGGGACCGGCTTCCGCCCACGCCTGCCGGACACGCTGGGCTACTCCCGGCCCGATCACCTTGCCCGGTTCGCTTTCAGCCGATTGCCCCAGGGCTTCTGCCAGCCGCCGGTGGACAGTTGCGGTGGCGGCGCCAAGGGCCTTGGCCTCCGCGGTGAAGTCCGTGCCGGACCGCGCTGCATCCACGGCAAGGCGCCAGGCATCCCGCCCGCCGGCCAGGAACTCATGCGCCACGGCCAGCTCCCCCTGGACCTGGCGGGTGCCCTTGCCGCTTGAATCCGTTCCGCCCTGCGCCAGCCATTCGCCGCGGACCCAGCCCAAAGTGGCCGGCACCTCCGAGGTGCCGCCGGACGTGAGGGCCGCACCCACCTCGACTTCCGGATTCGTCCCTTCGGACAACACCCGGAAGAACTTGATGATCGCGGCCGATTCGCCGTCGTCAACAATGACGGAACTGTTGGACTGCTCTCCGGACAAAACCTTCACAACGCCCCGCGCGGTGGGGAGCCGGTAGCTTCCGGGGACTTTGAAGCCTGCGGCGGTTCCGGTGGATGCTTTCGCTTCCCGGCGGATCAGTTCCAGCCAGGCGCCAACGAAGTCGGGGTCATGGACAGCGTCGTAGACCCAGGGCCGGGACGGATCCGTGCCTGCGGCTTCGCCCACGAGGGCGCGCTCCATTCCCGCCGCGGGTGCCGGCCTGAAGCTCAACGGGACCTGCACCACGGCAGTCCGCCGGCCGCCGTCGGCAGTCCGCGTGGTGACGTTCAGCAGGAACACGGACAGGGCGGCGTGCTTTACAGGGTCTTCAAGGCCCAGGCTGCCTGCCTGGCTCATCTCGAACTCGGGCGTCTTGACAGGGAACCAGCGCTGCCTGGGAAGCCATTCCTGCAGGAGCGCGGTCAGGGCGGGGGTAAGGATCGGCTGGTTCATCTCAGTTCTCTATCGACAGGATGGGCATGGCCTGGGTGTACGGCGACGACGGGTTGGATGAAGGAGACCGGACACGGAGCCAAAAGAAGTCATGGCTGCCCAGGGTCAGCGTCAACGTGCCGTCGTCATTGATTCCGGGAAACACCTGTCCCCCGAAGACATCGCGCAGCCCCCGGCCGGCGTATGCCGGCACCCGCAACCGGGCTGCCACCGGGTGCTGTGAAAGGTTGAAGGCGCACAGGACGGTTTCCCCGTCCACGCCGGCCGTATTGCCGTCCGGCAGTTCGCGCAGGTAGGCAAGGACGGCGTCGTGGTCGGCTTCCACGTGCTTGAAACCGCCGAGGCCGAAGGCGGCATGGTTCTTGCGGACGCTCAGGATCTGCCGGGTCCAGCGCAGCAGGGACCCCGAATGCGCGGCCTCGGCCTCCACGTTCGCCATGCTGTAGTTGTAGACCAGCGACTGGATGGGCGGCAGGTAGAGCTTGCCCGGGTCCGCGCTGGAAAAGCCCGCGTTCCGGTCCGGGTTCCACTGCATCGGCGTACGGACCGCGTCCCGGTCCTCAAGCCAGATGTTGTCGCCCATGCCGATCTCGTCACCGTAGTAGAGGAACGGACTGCCCGGCAGGGACAGGAGCAAGGCGTTGATCAATTCGATTTCCGCGCGGGAGTTGTCCAGCAGCGGGGCTAACCGCCGCCGGATGCCGATGTTGGCCCGCATGCGCGGGTCCGGCGCGTACCAGCCCAGCATGGCGGCACGTTCGTCGGCCGTGACCATTTCCAGGGTCAGTTCGTCGTGGTTGCGCAGGAACGTTCCCCACTGTGCGCCCTCGGGAATGGCCGGGGTGTCCTTCATGGTGTCGATGATGGGTGCGGCCTTCTGGTCCCGCAGCGCGTAGTAAAGCCGGGGCATGATGGGGAAATGGAACGCCATGTGGCATTCCGGCTCTTCCTCGGTTCCGAAGTATTCCACCACCTCGTTCGGCGGCTGGTTGGCCTCGGCGATGATCACGCGGCCGGGGTAGCTTTCATCCACCATAGCCCGCAGTTTCCGCAGGAACTCGTGCGTGGCAGGGAGGTTTTCGCAGTTGGTGCCCTCTTCCTCGTAGAGGTAGGGAATGGCGTCCGCGCGGAATCCGTCAATGCCCTGGTCCAGCCAGAACCGCACGACGTCGAAGAGCGCCTCGATGACCCTGGGGTTTTCGAAGTTCAAATCCGGCTGGTGGCTGAAGAAGCGGTGCCAGAAGAACTGCCGGCGGATGGGGTCGAACGTCCAGTTCGATTCCTCGGTGTCCACGAAGATGATGCGCGCGTCCTGGTACTTCTCGTCGGTGTCGCTCCACACATAGAAGTCGCCGAACGGCCCGTCCGGGTCCTTACGGGATTCCTGGAACCAGGGGTGCTGGTCCGAGGTGTGGTTCAGGGGCAAATCGATGATGACCCGCACGCCGCGCGCGTGGGCTTCGGCCACCAGCCGCTTGAAGTCGCTGATGGTGCCGAACTCGTCCAGTACCGAGTTGTAGTCGGAGATGTCGTAGCCTCCGTCCCGCAGCGGCGACTGGAAGAAGGGCGGCAGCCACAGGCAGTCCACCCCCAGCCACTGCAGGTAGTCCAGCCGGTCGATGAGGCCGGAGAAGTCTCCGGACCCATCGCCGTTGGCATCCGCGAAAGCCCTGACCAGTACTTCGTAGAACACGGCCTTCCGGTACCACAGCGGATCATGCTGGAGGCCCGGGGCGTTGAGTTCAAACGTGCTCTTGGGAGTGAAGTGCTGGCCCGAACTTTGCGGATTGAAAGTCACTGATGCATTCTCCTGACGCTCAGGATGTGTGCGGGCTCAACATGCGGGTCCAGGCGGACGTAGTTGTATTCGCCCCATTCCCAGCTTTCCCCTGAGATCAGGTCGTCCACGTGGAAGCCCCCGTTGACAGTCAGGTCCTGCGGATCGAGTTCCAGCGCCGCCAGGTCCAGCGTCACCGTGCATTCCCTGGTCACGTGCGGATCCACGTTAACCACCACGATGAGCGTGTCCTTGGAGCCGTCCGGAAGGGTTTTGTGCTTGGAGTAGACCACCGTGGCGTCGTCCGTGCTCTGGTGGACCGTCAGATTCTGCAGGTCCTGCAGTGCCGGGTGGTCGCGCCGCAGGTGGTTAAGCCGGGTGATGAACGGGGCCAGGGTGCGCCCGGACTCGGCAGCGGCATCCCAGTCGCGTGCCTTGTACTCGAACTTCTCATTGTCGATGTACTCCTCGGCACCCGGCCGGGCCACGTGCTCGTACAGCTCGTAGCCCGCGTAGACACCCCACAAGGGGCTGCCGGTCGCGGCCAGCACGGCCCTGATCCGGAACGCGGCCGGGCCGCCGAACTGGAGGTAGGGGGTGAGGATGTCAGGGGTGTTGACGAAGAAGTTGGGGCGGAAGAAGGCCGGCGACTCGTGGCTGACCTCCTGGAAGTAGTCCTCGATCTCCTTCTTGGTATTGCGCCACGTGAAGTAGGTGTAGGACTGCTGGAAACCGGCACGGCCCAGTGCGTGCATCATGGCGGGCCGGGTGAACGCCTCGGCGAGGAACACCACTCCCGGAACTTCTTTATGGACTTCGGCAATGAGCCATTCCCAGAACCACACCGGCTTGGTGTGGGGGTTATCCACGCGGAAAATCTTCACCCCGTGGCTGACCCAGAGCAGGACAATCCGCAGGATCTCATTCGAAAGGCCCTCGGGGTCATTATCGAAATTGAGGGGATAAATATCCTGGTACTTCTTTGGCGGATTTTCGGCGTAGGCAATACTGCCGTCAACACGGGTTGTGAACCATTCCGGATGTTCTGTCACCCACGGGTGGTCCGGGGCTGCCTGCAGCGCCAGGTCCAGTGCAACTTCCAGGCCCAGTTCATTGGCCCGGGCGACGAAGGCGTCAAAGTCCTCGAAGGTTCCGAGGTCGGGATGAATGGCATCATGGCCGCCTTCAGCTGCACCGATGGCCCAGGGTGACCCGGGATCGTTCGGGCCTGCCACCAGGGTGTTGTTGGGGCCCTTGCGGTGCTTCATGCCGATGGGGTGGATGGGCGGCATGTACAGGACATCGAAACCCATGGCCGCCACGGCATCGAGCCTCCTGGCGGCGGTGCGGAAGTTTCCGGAGGTCCAAGTACCCGTGGAGTGGTCCTTCACGGCTCCTTCGGACCGGGGAAAGAACTCGTACCAGGCACCGCGCCCGGCGCGGTCGCGTTCAACGTTCAGGGGGAACTTCTCCGAGACGGTGACCAGTTCGCGGATGGGCTGGCGGGCCACGACGTCCGAAACTGCGGGGCCGAAGCCTGCCGCCAGCCGTTCCTCGGTGCTCAGTGACTGGTTGGCGAGGGTGTCGGCTGCCCACCGCAGGGTGTCCCGGTCCGCCCCGCTGCGCGACTCGTCGCCGGCGGCTTCGGACAGCAGGGCCGCACCTTCGGCGAGCATCAGCTCAACGTCGATGCCGGCGTCGATCTTTACTTCGGCGTTGTGGTGCCAGGTGCCGTAGCGGTCGTGCCACGCTTCGATGACGAAGGACCAGTTTCCGGTTTCCGACGGCGTGAGGATGCCTTCCCAGCGGTCGGTTCCCATGCCGCGTTCCCCCCGCGGCGGTGCGAGCCGGACGCGCTGGCGCTCGGCGCCGGACGGATCCAGGAGCACGGCGCTGACGCCGAGCTGGTCGTGGCCTTCCCGGAAACAGGTGGCACCCACCACGATTCCTTCGCCCGGCAGGGCTTTGGCCGGGAACTTTCCACCCTCGACGACGGGCTGCACGGCAGTGATCGGAAAACGTCCGAACCGCAGTCCCTCGGTGATGGCTCCCTTTGGCATTACATCTGTTGCGGCACTGGTTCCTGAGTTAGTCGTCACAGGCTCGACGTTAGCGACAAATGCCGAATATTGCTAAGCCTGCGCACTAATTTCGTTGCAGCGCGTGTCATGTCCCGCAGGCCCCTGTCATTTACGCAAAAGAAACCTAAAGCTAGTTCCGGCTGCCGATGTTGTCCGTTAGTGTGACGCAGGTGAAGGCAATCCGCAGGTTTACGGTCCGTACAGTCCTCCCCGAACCCATCCGGCCACTGGCACGGCTGGCAAGTAACCTGCGCTGGTCCTGGCACCGGCCCACCAGGGAGCTTTTTGCCGGGCTGAATCCGCGCATCTGGGAAGAGAGCGAGCAGGACCCCGTCAGCTTCCTCGGTATGGTGAGCCGCGAGGAACTCCAGCAGCTCGCCGCCAACCAGTCCGTTGTGGAGCGGGTGCGCGCCGCCGAGGAAGACCTCGACCGCTACCTGGAAGAGCCCCGCTGGTACCAGGGCCTGGGCCCCGAGGCGCCGGTTTCCATTGCCTACTTCTCCCCCGAATTCGGTATCACCGAGGTCCTTCCGCAGTACTCCGGCGGCCTGGGCATCCTGGCCGGCGACCACCTGAAGGCAGCCTCGGACCTGGGGGTTCCCCTGATTGGCGTGGGCCTGCTTTACCAGGCCGGCTACTTCAAGCAGTCGCTGTCCCGGGACGCCTGGCAGCAGGAAACCTACCCCGTCCTGGACCCGGACGGCCTGCCGCTCACCCTGCTCCGCGAGCCCTCTTCGGACGGCAACGGCAAGCCGCTGCAGATCACCCTCCCGCTGCCCAACGGCCGGCGGCTGCTGGCACACATCTGGCGGGCCGACGTCGGACGCGTTCCCCTGCTGCTCCTGGACTCCAACGTACCCGGCAACGATGACGCTGCCCGCAGCATCACGGACCGGCTTTACGGCGGCGGCGGCGACCACCGGCTGCAGCAGGAACTGCTGCTGGGCATGGGCGGGGTCAAAGCCCTGCGCGCCTACCAGCAACTCACCGGCGCGCCCGGGCCCGAGGTGTTCCACACCAATGAGGGCCACGCCGGCTTCCTGGGCATCGAGCGGATCCAGGAACTCATGTCCGGCGAGCAGGCCCTGACCTTCGATGAGGCCCTGACTGCGGGGCGCGCCTCCACGGTCTTCACCACGCACACCCCTGTGCCGGCGGGCATCGACCGCTTCGAAATCTCCCAGATCAGCCACTTCTTCCAGGCGGGCCTGGCTCCGGCCGTGCCGCTGGACCGGATCCTGGAACTAGGCCGTGAGAACTACGCGGACGGCAACCCCGCGGTGTTCAACATGGCCGTCATGGGCCTGCGGCTGGCCCAGCGCGCCAACGGCGTGGCCAAGCTGCACGGCGAGGTGTCCCGCGGCATGTTCTCCGCGCTGTGGCCGGGCTTCGACCACTCCGAGGTGCCCATCACCTCTGTGACCAACGGCGTGCACGTGCCCACCTGGGTGGACAGCCGGATCGCGAAGCTGGCCCGCGACCAGTTCGGCAGCGAAGCCGAAGCCAACGGGCGCTGGGACCTTGCGTACAACGTCAGCGACGCCGACGTCTGGGCGCTGCGCCGGGAGATGCGGTCGGCGCTGGTGGACGACGTCCGCCGCCGGCTGCGGGCCGCGTGGAAGAAGCGGGGCGCCGCCGACGCCGAGCTGGGCTGGACGGACAACGTCCTGGACCCGGACGTGCTGACCATCGGCTTCGCCCGGCGCGTCCCCACCTACAAGCGCCTGACCCTGATGCTGCGGGAGCCCGAGCGGCTGAAGGCACTGCTCCTGCACAAGGACCACCCCATCCAGCTGGTCATCGCCGGCAAATCCCACCCGGCGGACGACGCCGGCAAGAAGATGATCCAGGACCTGGTCCGGTTCACCGACGACCCCGAGGTGCGGCACCGGATCGCGTTCCTGCCGAACTACGACATCGCCATGGCCCGCACCCTGTTCCCGGGCTGCGACGTCTGGCTGAACAACCCGCTGCGCCCCCTGGAGGCGTGCGGCACGTCTGGCATGAAGGCAGCTCTTAACGGCTCGCTGAACTTGTCCGTGCTGGACGGCTGGTGGGATGAAATGTACGACGGCGAGAACGGCTGGGCGATTCCCACGGCCAACAACGGAGCCTCCCCGGAGGAACGGGACGATATCGAGGCGGCCGCCCTGTACGAACTGCTTGAAACCCAGGTGGCGCCGCGCTTCTACGGCAGCACGGTCTCGGAGTCGGCAGGCGCGGCCGGGCCGTCGACGTCGGAAGCCGAAAAGGTGCCCACGCACTGGGTGTCCATGATCAAGCACACCCTGTCCCACCTGGGCCCTGCCGTCTCGGCCGAGCGGATGCTCCGCGACTACGTCAACATCCTGTACCGCCCGGCCGCTGAGGCCGGCCGGAGCGCCGTGGCCAACTCGTACTCGCAGGCCCGCTCACTCGCATCCTGGAGCGCCAAGGTGCGCGCGGCCTGGCCGCAGGTGCACGTGGAGCACGTCGATTCCGTGGGCGTTTCCGAGGACCCGCAGATCGGCGACATTCTGCAGGTCAACGCGTACGTGGCCCTGAACAGCCTCACAACGGATGACGTTTTCGTCGAGGTGGCGTACGGCCGGGCGGAGGAGAACGACACCCTGGCGGACATCACCCTGATGGAGCTCCAGGTGAAGGAGGACCTCGGCAACGGCCGCCACCTGTTCAGCGGCTCCCTGGTGATCGACCGCTCGGGTCCGTTCGGTTACACCGTCCGGGTACTGCCGCGGCACGAAGCACTGGCTTCCAAGGCTGAGCTGGGACTGATCGTCAACGCATAACACCCCGGTCCGCCGGGTAAGGCTTGTGGCAGGCAGGCAGGCAGGCAGGCAGCAGCACCGACGCACAGGGGACTCCATGACCGAACGTACAGTGTCCGACGTAATCGTGGACAGGCTCGGCGCCTGGGGCGTGGAGCGGGTTTTCGGCTACAGCGGTGACGGGATCAACGGCTTTATGGGTGCGCTCCGGCGTGCCGGCGGAAGGGTCGAGTTCGTCCAGGCCCGGCACGAGGAGACCGCAGCCTTCATGGCCGTGGGCCACGCCAAGTACACCGGCGGCGTGGGAGTGGTCACCTCCACCCAGGGCCCGGGCGCCGTCCACCTCCTCAACGGACTCTACGACGCCAAGCTGGACAGTGTTCCAGTGGTGGCGATCGTGGGGCAACAAAGCCGGACGGTGCTCGGTTCTGCATACATGCAGGAGATTGACCTCAGCAACCTGTTCAAGGACGTGGCGTCCCAGTTCGTCCAGCTGGTGAGCGCGCCGGAGCAGGTTCCCATGGTCCTGGACAGGGCGTTCCGTACCGCCAAGGCCACCTCGTCACCGTGCGTCGTCATTGTCCCGCACGATATCCAGTCGGCGCCCGCGCCGGAGCTGGAACAGCAGCATGGCATCGTCGTCACGGCGCCGTCCTGGAGTTCGGCTGCAAAGACGCCGCGGGAACAGGACGTGGATGCTGCCGCTGCCCTCCTGAACTCCTCCGAGAGGGTGGCCCTGCTGGTGGGCCAGGGGGCCCGGCACGCAGCCAGGGAGGTGGTGGCGGTCGCGGAAAAGCTGGGCGCCGGCATCGCCACCAGCCTGCTGGGCAAACCGTACGTGGACGAGACGCTGCCCTTCGCCGTCGGGACCATGGGCCACCTCGGCACTACCGCCAGCGCGCATTTGCTGGGCAACTGCGACGCCCTCCTGATCGTGGGATCCAATGATCCGTGGACCGAGTTCTATCCGCCACCCGGCGCGGCCCGTGCCGTGCAGATCGACATTGACGAAAAGAAGATCGGGAACCGCTACCCGGTGGAGGTGGGCCTGGCCGGTGACGCCGCGTCCGCCCTCGCCGCGCTGGACAGCAAGCTGGAGCACCGTACCCGCCGGGAGTGGCGCGCTGACGTGGAGCACGAAGTCAGCCGCTGGCGCATCCTCGCGGCCGACCGCGCCGCCGTGCCTGCCTCCCCGGTCAATCCGGAGCGCGTGGTCCGGGAGCTCAACGGCAGGCTCCCCGGGAACGCCCAGGTGAGTGTCGACGTCGGAAGCTGCGTCTACTGGTATGCCCGGCAGCTGGTCCTGCCGCCGGGTGTGCCCGCCCATCTTTCCGGGACGCTGGCAAGCATGGGCTGTTCGCTCCCGTACGGGCTGGCCGCCAAGCTTGCGCACCCCGACCGGCCCCTGGTGGCGCTGGCCGGCGACGGCGCCATGCAGATGGCGGGTGTAGCTGAACTTGCCACGGTGGCGCACCGCTGGCGGCAGTGGCGGGACCCGCGGTTTGTGGTGTGCGTCTTCAACAACCGGGAACTGACGGAAGTCACCTGGGAACAGCGGGAGTCCGAAGGCGAGCCGCGGTTCGCAGCCAGCCAGGAACTGCCCGACTTCCCGTTCGCCGGCTACGCCGAACTGCTGGGCCTGACGGGCATCCGAGTGGAGGATCCGGAGCTTTTGGGCGACGCATGGGAGCAGGCGTTCGCCGCGGACCGGCCTGTGGTGATCGAGGTGCTGACCGATCCCGAGATCCCGCTCCTGCCTCCGTTCCCGGCGGGCAAGGAAAAGGCGGAGAGCATGCGGAAAGGACTTGCGGCAGAGGACGACGGCGGCCGTGCGGCCGGGCTGCTGGACACCTACCTGTCGCACGAGGAACGCCCCGGGCAGTAGGTCCTGCTAGAGCAGGACGGCGGTGACAGCCAGGTCCTTCCCGGCGTAGCTCTCGGCGTCCTGGAGTATTTCGCAAATGACCCCGAAAGACCGATCGCTCCGGAACTGCGCGGCAACCTGCCACAGCAGGGTGACCGGCGGGTTGCCGTTGTCCATAATGGCGTCGGCAAAGTCGTGCAGTGAATCGTTCAGGGCGTCGAGGTTCACGCCGTAGTGCTCGGGGAAGCTGAGGACCTCGCCGAACGTCTCAAGCACCGCGCGTTTGCCCTCGGCAGGAGGAACCACCAGGCTTCGGCGTCCGGCGTCAGCCACCTGCTCCTGCAGTTCCTCGAGTGTCCAGGTATCGCCGGAGTAGATCTTCATGGGTGTGCCTAGCTGCCTTCCGCTATGAATTTGAACGATTCGTAATGGTCTTCGGTGTAGTACTTCTCCCCGCCGCCACCGGCAACGATGCGGCGGGCTCCCCGGTCCGACTCGCCCGGCGTGGGGACCGTGTATTCGCGGTAGTATCCGCGGTCCCGCCGCGGCAGGAGGCGTTCGAAGTTGCCGAACGTCCTGTCATCCTGGCTGTACTGGTACGGCCCGCCCGCCCGGATGAGCGCCAGGACCCTGCGCCCCTCCGCCGGCAGTTCCGACTCCCGGATAGCGGGAAGCCCGGAAGGGTTGTCCGCCGCCGGTGCCGGGACTGCCGGCGCCGGCCCGGACGGTGCGGTGCCGCCCGGTGCCGCCGCGGCGGTGGAAGGAGGTGCCGGCGTCGTGGTGTCCGTCAACTGGCCCAGCAGGCCTGACCCGCCAAAGGCCAGCAGGGCCAGGACCGCCAGCGCGCTGAGCAGCAGTGGCAGGAGGGAACGGTTGCGCAAACTGGAAGTCCCTAGGTGCGGTAGATGCTGATGGAGTTGGCTTCGGCGAGGTCGGTCTCCCCGGACACGGCTACGCCGCCCTGCCGCAGTTCGTGCAGCGGCGAGGTGGTCAGCCGCAGTTCAAAGGTGCGCGGGGCCGTGCCTGGGCCGGTGACCCGGGGCAAAGTGATCTGGACATCCGAGGTGCTCCCGTTGACGACTATCAGGCCCGCCAGTGCACCGTTGTCCGATCCGAGGAGGAGCTGGACCACGCGGTTCCGCGGATCGTTCCAGCGCTCGAGGGACATGGGGTCGCCGTCCTGGTCGAACCAATAGAGGTAGGACTGCTCGTCCCGTACCGGAAAATCGTGGGGCTGGGCCGCCAGGAATTCCTTGCGGAGCCGGATGTAGCGCTTGGTGCTGCGCAGCATCTCGTGGGATTCCGGGGTCCGGCTCCAGTCCACCCAGGTGATGGTGTTGTCCTGGCAGTATGCGTTGTTGTTCCCCTGCTGCGTCCTTGCCAGTTCGTCGCCGGCGGTGATCATGGGCACGCCGAGGGAAATCAGCAGTGACGCCATCAAATTCCGGCGCGACTGGGCGCGACGGGCCAGGATGTCGCCTTCCTCGGTGGGCCCTTCCACGCCGTGGTTGTAGCTGCGGTTGTCGCCGTGGCCGTCGCGGTTCTGCTCGCCGTTCGCCTCGTTGTGCTTCCGGTCGAAGGAGACGAGGTCGTTCAGAGTGAAGCCGTCATGCGCGGTGATGTAGTTGATGGAGGCCAGCCGGGAGCGTCCGGAGGCCTGGAAGAGGGCGGCGGAACCGGCC
The DNA here is from genome assembly GCF_005796205.1 of Pseudarthrobacter sp. NamE2. Classification (GTDB taxonomy): domain Bacteria; phylum Actinomycetota; class Actinomycetes; order Actinomycetales; family Micrococcaceae; genus Arthrobacter. The sequence continues at coordinate 14,122 of NZ_VAHN01000018.1, forward strand.
AATGAATCTGCAAGCTTGGCCACCGATCCGCCCTGGCCGCCGTTCTCGATGGCCATCCGGTCCGCGAGCCAAAAGGAACGGAGCGAATCGCGGAAATGGTCGTTCCAGTCCGCCCAGCCAGGCGGGAACTGCCCGGTCTGCCACCCGCCGTAGCCAATGTCCCACGGCTCAGCGATCAGTTTCACGTCCGAGAGCACGGGGTCCGCCGCGACGTCGACCAGGAACCGGTGACGGGGATCGAACTCATTGTTGCCGTTGCGGCAGAGGGTGACTGCCAGGTCGAAGCGGAAGCCGTCGATATGGAACTCATCCACCCAGTACCGGAGCGAGTCCAGGACAAGCTGGACGACCTTGGGCTCGGCGAAATTGAGGCTGTTGCCGCAGCCCGTGGTATCCACGTACTTGCCGTGCCCGTCGGTCCGGTAGTAGGCGGCCTCCCCCAGCCCGCGGAAACTCACGGTCTGGCCGTCCGGGCCGCCTTCGGCAGTGTGGTTGTAGACAACGTCCAGAATGACTTCCAGCCCGGCGGCGTGAAGTGCCTTGACCATGCCCTTGAATTCGTCCTGTACCGCCTGCGGGCCGGACTCCTGTGCAGCACGGGTGGCGTAAGCCGGGTGCGGGGCGAAGAACGCTGCGGTGTTGTAGCCCCAGTAGTTGGTCAGGCCCAGGTCCTGCAGGTGGGGTTCATCGATGTGGAAGTGCACCGGGAGCAGCTGCACCGCCGTGACGCCCAGGCCTTTGAGGTGCTCAATCACGGCAGGGTGGGCGAAGCCTGCGTAGGTGCCGCGAAGCTCGGCCGGCACGTCTGGGTGGAGCATGGTCTGCCCGCGCACGTGCGCTTCGTAAATGATGGTGTCGCGCCACCTCAGGCGCAGGCGTTCATCGCCCGCCCAGTCGAAGTCGCCCGCCATCCGTACGCTGGCCAGGAAACCGTCGCACTGGTCAACCGCGCGGCCGTAGGGGTCGAGCAGCAGCGGCTGTCCGCCGTCGTCGTCGTCTGCTTCTTCCTTGGCGGGCACGGCAAGGGGCAGGGCCTGCGCCGCTGCTGTGGGCCGGAAGCCATACCGTGAACCGTAGGGCAGGCCTTCGACGATGCCGTGGTGAACGCCGCCGGTGACGTTGGGCAGCACCTGGACGCGCCACCTTCCGCCGGGGGCGCGGTAGGCAATCTCGAGGCTGGAGACCGCCGGGGCGTAGCAGGCCACGTTCACCCGTCCGCCGGGACTTTGCCGGGGACTGCCGGAATCCGCGCGCGGAACGCTCACACCGAGGGGAACTGCCGATGAGGCATCCATGGTGGAAGCGGTGTCGAAAAGCGGCATGACCATCACCTAAATAGTAGCCGCCCTCGCCGCCTGACCTGCCCCGACGCTGGCTGTGTGACGCCGGCTCCGCAGGTCCGCGGCCTTACTTCGTTGCGCGCTGGCGGGAAACCTCGTAGAGGGAGATGCCAACGGCCATGGAGGCGTTCAGCGATTCCATCGCCGAATCGATCGGAATAGAGACGATTTGATCGCAGTTCTCCCGGACCAGCCGGCTCAACCCCTTGCCCTCGGAACCCACCACGATGCAGACGGGCTCGGTGGCCAGGGTGAGGTCCGGCAGCGAAACGTCTCCGTCGGCGTCGAGGCCCAGGACGAAGATGCCCATGTTCTTGAACTGCTTGAGCGCACTGTTGAGGTTTGAGGCCCGGGCGACGGGTACCCGGACAGCAGCGCCGGCGCTGGTCTTCCAGGCGGAGGCGGTGACGCCCACGGAACGGCGCTCGGGGACGATGACGCCGTGGCCGCTGAAGGCGGACACAGAACGGATAATGGCGCCAAGGTTGCGTGGATCGGTGATCCCGTCAAGGGCGACGAACAGCGGAGCGTTGCCGATGTGGCCCTTCTTCCACTTCTCCACCGTTTCCTCGGCCAACTCGTACGCGTCGGCATAGTCATAGGGCGGGATCTGCAGGACCAGCCCCTGGTGGACGGCGTCATCGGTCATCCGGTCCAGCTCGGGCTTTCCGGTTTCAAGCAGCGGGATGCCGCGCTCGGTGGCGAGCTTGAGGGACTCCTTGACCCGGTCATCCATCTCGATCCGGATGGCGACGTGCAGAGCCTTGGCGGGAATGCCGGCGCGGAGCGCCTCCACCACGGAGTTGCGGCCGGTGACGACTTCCTCCGTTGCCCGGCCCTTCGGTCCGGACTTGCCGGCTCCTGCGCTGCGGGCACCGGCGTTGCGCTTCGCGGCGGACCGCTCGGCGAGCTGCTTGGCCTTGTGGGCCTTGTGGTAGACGCGGTCCTCAGCCTTGGGCGTGGGGCCCTTGCCTTCCAGGGCCTTGCGGCCGTGGCCGCCGGTTCCGACGGTTGGGCCCTTCTTCGCTTTAACCGACCGGCGACCATTGTTGGCCATGATGTTCCACCCTTGATTGTTTCGACTGAATCTGCCTACCAGTCTATCGACCCGGAAAAAATCGGGTGACCGGGTGGAAAGGGGCCGGACTAGTCCCGTCTCAGGCTCCAGGAGGCGCCGTCCGGGCCGTCCTCCACAACAATGCCGGCGTCCTTCAGGGTGTCCCTGATGGCGTCCGAGGCCGCCCAATCCTTGTTGGACCGCGCTGTTGCCCGGGCTGCCAGCTGGGCCTCGACCAGCACAGCGAGGGCTTCCACTTCCCTGGTGCCGGCGGCTTCGGACCCGGCTACGGCGTTGAGCCCGAGGACGTCGGTCATGGTGGCGACGGCGGCCATCGCCTGCCGGGCGGATTCGTCGTCTCCGTCGGCGAGGGCCGTGTTGCCGGTACGGACCGTCTCGTGCAAAGCCGCCAGCGCGCGGGGCACGTTCAGGTCATCGTCCATTGCCTCCGCGAAGGCCGTAAGGCTTCCGGCGGGGCCGCCGTCCTGGCCGGCCGGTGCTACGTCGTGGCCAAAACGCGCTGCCGCTTTCGCCAGGAAACCGTCAATGCGTTCGACGGCGGCCGCGGCCTCCTGGAGGGAGGTGGGACGGTAGTCCAGGACTGAGCGGTAGTGCGCCTGCCCGAGGTAGTAGCGGACCACGCGGGGCGAAGCCAGTTCCAGCATTTCGGCAGGGCTGACGGTGTTTCCCACGGACTTGGACATTTTTTCGCCCTCGTAGGTCACCATGCCGTTGTGCATCCAGAAGCTGGCGAACTGGTGTCCCGCAGCCTGGGACTGCGCCATCTCGTTCTCGTGGTGCGGGAACCGCAGGTCCAGCCCGCCGCCGTGGAAATCGAACTCGGTGCCGAGGTACTTGGTGACCATGGCGGAGCATTCGAGGTGCCAGCCGGGGCGGCCGGCTCCCCAGGGGGAAGCCCAGCTCGCCGTGGCGGGTTCGTCCTCCTTGGAACCTTTCCACAGGGCGAAGTCGCGGGGATCCTTCTTTCCGCGCGGATCGGCGTCCGGAGCGGCCTGCATGTCGTCGATGTTCTGCCGGGTCAGGGCCCCGTACTTGCTCCAGGAGCGGACATCGAAGTAGACGTCGCCTGAGCCGTCCAGCGCCGGGTAGGCGTGGCCGCGGTCCATCAACTGCTGGATGAGGGCGTGCATTTCCGGGATGTGCCCGGTGGCGCGGGGCTCGTAGGTGGGCCGGGAAACACCCAGGGTGTCGTAGGCCTTCAGGAATTCCTGTTCGTAGCGGTAGGCGAGGGCCCACCATTCCTCCCGGGGCACCTCACCCGGTTCCGGAGAAAAGCCCGGCGCGAACGATGCCTCCGATTTGGCCAGGATCTTGTCGTCGATATCCGTGACGTTCCGGACGACGGTTACGCGGTAGCCCCGGTAGGACAGCCAGCGGGTCAGCTGGTCAAAGGCGATGGCGGAGCGGATGTGGCCTACGTGCGGCATGCCCTGCACGGTAGCCCCGCAGTAGTACAGGCTGGCCTTGCCCTCGATCAGGGGAACGAAGTCCCGGACTTCGGCGGAGGCTGTGTCATAGAAGCGCAGGGTCACCGCTCCAGACTAGCCGATGGCGTCGGAGGGCCGCGGGTAGACCAGGGCGGTGGCAACCGCGGAGATGCCTTCACCGCGTCCGGTAAAGCCGAGTCGGTCGCTGGTGGTGGCCGTGACGCTGACCGGCGCGTCCGCGGCGTCGCTGAGGACCTGCTGGGACTCCTCCCGCCGCGGTCCAAACTTGGGCCGGTTGGCGACGAACTGGACCGCCACGTTGCCGATCTCAAACCCGGCGGCACGGACGATCCGGGCCGCTTCAGCCAAAAGTGCAACGCCGGAAGCACCGGCAAACTCAGGCCTGTCCGTACCGAAGTGGGTGCCGAGGTCTCCGATGCCGGCTGCCGAAAACAGCGCGTCCGCTGCGGCATGCGCCACAGGGTCGCCATCGGAGTGGCCCGCGAGGCCGCGCTCACCAGGCCAGAGCAGTCCGCCCAGCCACAACGGGCGGTTTGAACCGTCGGCGGCGTAGGCGTGGACGTCCAGGCCGATGCCGGTACGGGGGATGATCATGTACGGGTTTGCCATGCTTAGCCTTCCACCCACCGGGCACCGAGCGGGCCTTCGAGCAGCCCTTCGGCGAGGATCAGGTCCAGCGGGGTGGTGATCTTCAAGGACTGGGTGGAACCACGGACCACGTGGACCGCCGTGCCGGTCATCTCCACCAGCATGGCGTCGTCGGTGATGGCTGCCGCTTGCCCGGAGTCCAAGGCCAGTGCGGCCTGGTGCGCCTCCTGCAGCGTGTTGGTCCGGAATCCCTGGGGTGTCTGGACTGCCCTCAGGTCCTCCCTGGGCGCCGTTCCGGTGACCACTTCCGGGGCCAGCGCTGCGTCTCCGTCCGACGTCGGCGCGACGGTCTTGACTGTGTCCACCACGGGGATGGCAGGAATGACAGCCTGGGCACCGGCAGCGAGTGCGTCGGTAACGCGGTGGAACACAGCTTCGGGTGCCAGGGCGCGGGCGGCGTCATGGACCAGGACGGCGTCCGTGCCCTCCATCAAGGCACCCAGCCCCGCCCGAACGGACTCAGCCCGGGTGGCGCCGCCGTCGACGATGGTGAGCAACGGGCCACCGTCGGCAAGTTCTTCCCGGAAGTCGTCGCACTGGCGGCGCAGGCTTTCGTGGCCCGCCGGCAGCGCAATGCACACCTGGCTGGCAATTCCGGACGCAACGATGCCGCGGAGGGCATGCATCAGGATGGACTCCCCGCCCAGCGGGACCGCCGCCTTGGGCATGCCATACCCAAGCCGCTGCCCGGAACCTGCAGCCACCAGGATCACCGCGGTGACCAGGCGCTTAGCTGTTTCGCTCATGCGGACTAGCCTACGTCCCTGCGCGCCCTCATGCCGGAACCAGCCACGACGGTGCAGCAGGCAGGACATGATGCCAAGGCAAAAAAGAAGCCCCGGCTGCACTTTCGTGCCGCCGGGGTTCAATTCTTAGGAAGCCAAAACCTCGTCGAGAACGCTTGCCGCCTTCTCTTCGTCGGTCTTTTCGGCCAGCGCCAGTTCTGAAATCAGAATCTGCCGGGCCTTGGCCAGCATTCGCTTTTCGCCTGCGGAAAGGCCCCGGTCGTGATCACGGCGCCACAGGTCACGGACGACCTCTGCGACCTTGATGACGTCACCGGAAGCAAGCTTCTCCAGATTTGCCTTGTACCTGCGCGACCAGTTGGTGGGCTCTTCGGTGAACTCGGCGCGAAGCACATCAAACACGTGCTCCAGGCCATCCTTGCCCACTACGTCCCGGACCCCAACAAGGTCAACGTTTTCTGCTGGAACTTCAATGGTCAGATCACCCTGAGCCACCTTGAGCTTGAGATACATTTTCTCTTCGCCCTTGATGGTGCGCATCTTGATTTCTTCAATCTTCGCAGCACCGTGGTGAGGGTAAACTACTGTCTCGCCGACCTCAAATACCATGTGGACATTTCCCCTTTCCCGCAGACCAGTTTATCACGATGCAGGCATATGACCGGCCGCGGAACGGGCCTGGAACCGCATAAATACGCGGAAAATGGGCCAAAACAACCCTCTGGACCCCTTGACGGATGCAGATAATAGTGCATCCCCGGGGTGCTGCCAAGATCCCTGCGACGCCCCCGAATCCTCGTTTGGGGGCCTTTCCGGATAGGCTATGCCTGAATAATGTTTCAAGACTCTCGAGGAGTACGTGACGTGCGTTCCACTGCGATGAACCGGGCCCTGCGCGGCAAACTGGCGCTGACGGCTGCCGCCCTTGGCGTCGGACTGCTGGCATCAGGCTGTAGCGTCAACAATTCCCAGCAGACAACTGCCCAGTACCAGCAGTCGGACGGAATCAACACCGAAGTCGGTCCGCTCGAGCTGCGCAATATGATGATCGTCTCCGCCGGCGAGGACCAGCCCGGCCGCGTTATCGGTGCCGTCTACAACTCCTCTTCCGAAGATGTGAAGCTCACGGTCAACGGCGCCGAAGGCTCGCAGACTGAGGTTCCCGTCAAGGCCAACTCCTACACTCTTCTGAACGAGAGCTCGGATGAAGCCATCCTGAGCACCACCGGCGATGTTCCGGGTTCACTGGTTGACATCACGATCACCGAGGACGCCACCAACGTCAGCAGCACGGTCAAATTCCCCGTCCTCGACGCAACCCTGCCCGAGTACAAGGAGTACCTGCCGGCCGGCAGCACCCAGTCGCCGTCCCCGACCCCGTCGCCAACGGCTTCGGAACTCGGCGGCTCGAACCACTAGGCCAGGCGCAACAAACACATAACAGGAGGGAGGGGCCGCGGCCCCTCCCTCCTGTTATGTCCGGCGGCTTGCTATGCCATGCAGCGGCATGCTCCAGTCACGGTTCGAATTTGTACCCGAGGCCGCGGACGGTCACGAGGTACCGGGGCGCGGAGGGATCGGGTTCAATCTTGCCGCGAAGGCGCTTGACGTGGACGTCCAGGGTCTTGGTGTCGCCCACGTAGTCGGAGCCCCACACGCGGTCTATCAGCTGGCCGCGGGTGAGCACCCGGCCGGAGTTGCGCAGCAGCATTTCGAGGAGTTCGAATTCCTTGAGGGGCAGCAGGACCTGTTCCCCGTCCACGCTCACCACATGCCGTTCAATGTCCATCCGGACCGGGCCCGCCTGCACGGTGGAGGAGATGAGCTCTTCCGGTTCGCCCTGGCGCCGCAGCACGGCCCGGACCCTGGCCACCAGTTCTCGTGACGAGTAGGGCTTGGTGACGTAGTCGTCGGCCCCCAGCTCCAGCCCCACCACTTTGTCGATCTCCGAGTCCTTGGCGGTCAGCATGATGACCGGGACGCTGGAACGCTGGCGGAGCTGGCGGCACACCTCGGTCCCGGACAGCCCGGGGAGCTGCAGATCCAGCAGCACCAGGTCGGCGCCGTTCCGGTCGAACTCCGTAATGGCGTCCAGGCCGTTGTCCACGACCTCCACCTCAAAACCCTCTTTGCCCAGCAAATAGGACAGGGGATCGCTGAACGATTCCTCGTCCTCCACTATCAAGATCCTGCTCAAGCGCTAGCTCCTCGTTCTTTTGCGCCGGCGGCGCGGGGTACGTGGGTGACTGATGGCAGTTCGGCCCCCTGCCCTGGCTGCTCCTGTGCAGGCCGGGCGGCAAGCGGAAGGTCCTCGTCGCCGTCGTGCCCTTCCATCTCGGGAAGGCGGAGGGTGAAGGTGGACCCCTGGCCTGGCTGCGACCAGACCGTCACCTCGCCGCCGTGGTTCGACGCGACATGCTTAACGATGCTCAGGCCCAGCCCGGTTCCGCCGGTGTGCCGGGAGCGGGCGGAGTCCACGCGGTAGAAGCGTTCAAAGACGCGCTCCTGGTCCTCGGCGCTGAGGCCCTCCCCCTGGTCCGTCACTGAGATGGAGATCAGGCCGTCCTTGGAACGGACTCCGATGCCCACGCGGGTGTTTGCCGGCGAGTAGCGGATGGCGTTGTCGATAAGGTTCCGCAGGGCCGTGACCAGCAGGTCCTGGTCGCCGAAGACCTTGCCCTCGGTGCGGCCGCCCACCACGATGGTGATGTTCTTGCTCTCCGCCGGCAGCTGCGACCGGTCCACGGCGTCCGCGATGACAGCGTTGATGTCCACCGGTCCGCCCTGGGTGGTGACATTGGCTCCCTGCAGGCGGGAAAGCTCGATGATGTCCTGCACCAGCGCCGCGAGCCTGCCGGATTCCTTGTGCAAGCGCTTGGCGAAGCGGCGGACGGCCAGCTCGTCGTCCGCCGACGACTCAAGGGCCTCAGCCAGCAGCGAGATGGCTCCCACCGGAGTCTTCAGTTCATGCGAAACGTTGGCGACGAAATCGTTGCGGATTTCCTCGGTGCGGGTGATCTCCGTCCGGTCATCGGCGAGCAGGAGGATGTATTCCTTGCCAAGCATCGCTGCCCGGACCTGGACGATGATGGTCCCCTGCCCCAGCGGACCGCGGGGCAGTTCCAGCTGCTTTTCCAGGATCACGCCGTCGCGGCGGACGCCGGCCGTCATGTCCAGCAGTTCCTTATGGACCACGGTGTGGCCGCGGACCAGGCCGTAGGCATAGGCGGCGGGGCTGGCACGGACCACGCCGTCCACGGCGTCAACCACCACAAAAGCCCGCCCGACGACGGCCAGCACCTCGGCCGCGCCCGGCGGCAGTGCCACCTCGTCCGGGTCCACGTCCAGCAGCCGGCGCTGCTTCTCGCTCACCCGATAGGCGAGCACGCCAAAGGTGCCGAGCGCCAGGCCGACGAGGCCTGCGACCAGACCGATGAGCATAGGATCCACAGGTCCACCTTATGCTCTAGCTGCGGCCGATCCGGCGCGTCCTGCCCTGTTGCATGAACGATTCAACTAACGTTCACCTGCACAAGCCTTACCGTTTACCGGATACTGGCAGAGTAACGAGTTGGACTGCCCGCGGGCGACATGATTCCTGCTGCCATGGTGCGGACCGGCAGGAGTTCAAAGGAAAGGACGCCTAGTGCGTAAGGTTTTTCAGGAAGAGCTCACCCACGTTGGTGAAGAGCTGGTGCAGATCTCCCGGCTGGTCAGCGAAGCAATGGACAAGGCCACCACTTCCTTCGAAATGGCAGACGTGGACCTCGCACAGGACGTGATTGCGGCCGATGCGCGGATCGACTTCCTGCAGAACAGCCTGGATGAACGGGCCATCGACATTCTTGCCCTGCAGGGCCCGGTGGCCAGCGACCTGCGCATGATCGTCGGTTCGCTGCGCATGAGCGCGTCCCTGGAACGCATGGGCGACCTTGCCCGGCACATCGCCCAGCTGGCCCGGCTCCGGTTCCCGTCGACCGTTATTCCAGCTTCCATGACGGAGACCTTCAAGCAGATGGCCGAGCTGGACAAGGTGATCGCGGACAAGGTGACCGTGCTGCTGGAAACCAGGGACCTGGAAGTCGCCCGCGACATCCTCAAGGCGAACAGCGCCATCAACGACCTGCATCTGAGCGTCTTCAAGGCCATCGCAGCGCCGGAATGGGCCGAGTCCCCGGCCACCACCGTGGACGTTGCCCTGGCCAGCCGCTACTTCGAGCGTTTCGCGGACCATGGCGTCTCCGTCGCCCAGAAGGTCACCTACCTCGTCACAGGGGCGTGGCAGCCGAACGGCATCGAACACAGCTAACCGCAAGGAGTTTTTGTCCAGATACGCCGACCTCCACTGCCGGGAAACCTGCATATGTGGACAAAAATTCCGGCGGAACGTACGACGGCGGGCTGGTCACTTGAGGTGACCAGCCCGCCGTCGTACGCGTTAGCGCCTTACTTCTTGCCCTGGTTGGCGACCGCCAGGATGGCGTGCTCGGCGGCCTCGGGGTCGAGGTAGGTGCCGCCCGGCTTGACCGGCTGGAAGTCCTCGTCCAGATCGTAGACCAGCGGGATGCCGGTGGGGATGTTCAGGCTGGCAATGGCTTCGTCGCTGATGCCGTCCAGGTGCTTGACCAGCGCGCGGAGGGAGTTGCCGTGGGCGGTGACAAGGACGGTCTTGCCGGCCTTCAGGTCTTCCTTGATGTCCGACTCCCAGTACGGCAGTAGGCGGACCAGCACATCCTTGAGGCATTCCGTGCGCGGAAGGGCATCGCCGAGGCCGGCGTAGCGCGGGTCATGGGCCTGGGAGAATTCGGAACTGTCATCCAGGGGCGGCGGCGGGGTGTCGTAGGAGCGGCGCCATTCCATGAACTGTTCCTCGCCGTATTCGGCCAGGGTCTGTGCCTTGTCCTTGCCCTGCAGCGCACCGTAGTGGCGTTCGTTCAGGCGCCAGTCGCGCTTGACCGGGATCCAGCCGCGGTCGGCCTTGTCCAAAGCGATGTTGGCCGTGTTGATGGCCCGCTTCAACAGGGAGGTGTAAAGCACGTCCGGCAAAACGTTGTTCTCTACCAGGAGCTCACCGCCCCGTGCTGCTTCCTCACGGCCCTGCTCGTTCAGGTCAACGTCCACCCATCCGGTGAACAGGTTCTTGGCGTTCCATTCGCTGTGGCCATGGCGCAGCAGAATCAGCTTGTAAGTCATGATTTTCATCCTAGCCGAGCGCTGTTGCCGCCCGCCCAGCGTTACAGACCGGGGCCCGTTCCGCTGCCACGGGGATAAAGTGGGGCGGTGGTGCAAAAGGCTGAACGGGTGACCGCCCCGCAGATCACCGGCAGGAACCCTGCAGGCAGGCAGGGCAGGCCGGTGGGAAACGTTACCCGTGGGACCACGAATCCCAACCGCATGCGCCGGCTGGACCGCTGGCTTACCGGGCCGCAGGCCTGGCGCCTCCGCGCCGCCGCCGACCCGCTGGTGGTGGACCTGGGCTATGGGGCCACCCCGGCAACCGCCGTCGAACTTTCTGAACGGCTGTCCGCCGTCCGTCCGGATGTCCGGGTTTGCGGCATCGAGATCGAGCCCGAACGCGTGCGCGCCGCCCTTCCCCTGCAGCGGCCGGGCCTCAGCTTCCACGTGGGCGGGTTCGAGCTGCCCGTTCCCGGCCGGCCAGTCCTGGTGCGGGCCTTCAACGTGCTGCGGCAGTACGAGGAGGCCGACGTGGCGGGGATCTGGCGGCTGGTTCAGGACCGCCTGGCGCCTGACGGGCTGTTCATCGACGGCACGTGCGACGAGATCGGCCGGCGGGTGGCCTGGTTGGCACTCGACGCCAAGCGTCCCCTGTCGCTGAGCGTCTCGGTACGCTTCGGCAGCTTTGCACTACCTTCTGACGTTGCGGAGCGGCTGCCGAAGGCGTTGATCCACCGCAATGTTCCCGGCGAGCGGGTGCACACGTTTATGCAGGCAATGGACCGCGCCTGGCTGGAAGCTGCACCCTTGGCGTCGTTCGGCAACCGGCAGCGCTGGCAGGGCATGTGCCGGGCTTTGCGCGACGCCGGCTGGCCGCTTCAGGACGGACCCGCCCGGTGGCGGCTCGGGGAGCTGACCGTGGACTGGGAGGCCGTAGCGCCGCTGGCTTAGGAGGTACGACGGCGGGTTCCCCTGAGCGCTTGCAAGCCCGGGGGAGCATCGTGGTCACCAGGGGCCGTACGGCCCCATGTTGCGGCTGCCGCCGCGGCCGGCGTCCTTGACTGCGGGACGCACGTCGGCGAGGTAGACAGACGCGGCAACCACCGCGGCAAGTCCGAACAGGCCCAGCGTGCCGAAGAAGCCGCCGCCGCTGCTGAACAGCGAGATGACGCCGACCAGCGCGGCACCGCCCGTCAGCGCCAGCCAGAAGGTTTTGGTCCTCTTGCCCGTGGCCTCAAAAGCGTTGGCCCGGTGGCGCGCACAGTCCGCCACGGCCCACAGCTCAAGGCCCAGAGCCACGATGGCAAGGATAAAGAACACTGCCTGTTCAACAGGCCGAATAATTAGTTCAGCGTCCACAGACCAAGCCTAGCCTCCCAGCGTGTCCAGCGCCTGCTTGAGGTCCGCCCAAAGGTCTTCGACGTTTTCGATGCCGACACTCAGGCGGACCAGGTTCTCCGGCACGCTCACCGGTTCCGCGGCGTGCCGGCGCCGGCGTTCGATCAGGGACTCAACTCCCCCGAGCGATGTGGCAGGCAGCCACAGCTGAAGGGCCCGGACCAGCTCGTCTGCAGCGCCGGCGCCGTCCAGCCCGCCGACGGGTGCCACCTGGATGCAGATGATGGACCCGAATCCGTTCATCTGCGCCTTGGCACGCTCATGCCCGGGGTCCGTGGCCAACCCCGGGAACCGGATCGACTGGATGGCGGGGTGCGGGCTGAGCCGCCCCGCCAGGACCGCGGCTGACTGCTGCGACCGTTCCACCCGAAGAGCAAGCGTCCGGAGGCCCCGCAGGGCGAGCCATGCTTCGAAGGGGCCGGCAATGCCGCCATGGATCGTCCTGTTATGCAGCAGTGCGGAGCGGATGTCCGGGTTGGAGGTGACCAGGGCACCGAGCACGACGTCGGAATGGCCGGCAAGGTACTTGGTCACCGAGTGCAGGACGACGTCGGAACCCAGGGCCAGCGGCTGCTGCACCAGGGGCGTGGAAAAAGTATTGTCCGTGACCACGATGGCGCCGGCGTCGTGCGCCGCGGCGGTCAGGGCAGGGACGTCGGCGATGCCGAGCATGGGATTGGTGGGGCTTTCCAGCCACAGCATGGAAGCAGCGCGCCTGCCGGGACCGGCTGGCGCAAGCGCCGCCTTCACGGCATCTGTATCCGCGATATCCACCGTGCGGAGTTGGACAAACTCCTTCCGGGCCAGTTCCGAGGCCATCACCAGGGTGCCCGAATAGCTGTGGGTGGGCATGACCAGCACTCCCCCGGCGGGAATCAGCGACAGGGCAGAGCTGACCGCAGCCAGGCCGGACGCGTAGAGAAGGCCGGGCAGTTCAGCGCCCTCCAGTTGGCCAATTGCTTCTTCGAAGGGATCCCAGGTTGGGTTGGAGTACCGGCCGTAGCCCCGGTCGCCGGTATCGAGCGCGCCCGTGCCGAAGTAGGTGGAGGAGAGGACGACCGGCGGGTTAACGGGCTGGTCCCGTTCCCGCGGCGGGCGTCCGGCTGCAACCACAACCGTTTCTGCTGACAACCCGGCCGCCTGCTGATCAGAAAGACTCATGGTGAAAGCGTACTGGTCCCGCCGGCGACTGCCGGTACGGGGCAAACGCGGACCGGGGGCCGTCCACATAGGGGGCCGTCCACATATACATCTCCCCGATCGGGATCCCGGCTTCCGAATCGGTAGGGTTAAGGGGTGAGTAAACAGGGGCCCGGACTTTTCATCGCGTTTGAGGGCGGCGATGGCGCCGGCAAGTCGACGCAGGCAGCCCGGCTTGGAGACACGCTTGAGGCCCGGGGATTCACCGTACTTCGGACGCGTGAGCCCGGCGGCACCCCGATTGGCGAGAAGCTGCGCTCCCTGGTTCTGGACCACGGCCACGGGCATATCGATGCCCGGACCGAAGCGCTGATCTTTGCCGCCTCCCGTGCGGCACATGCTGCCCAGGTGATCCGGCCGGCGCTGGAGCGGGGGGACATCGTCCTGACCGACCGCTATATCGATTCCTCTGTCGCCTACCAGGGCGCCGGGCGCGGCCTTGGAGAGGACGCGGTCCGGTCCCTGAACGAGTGGGCCACCTCCAGTCTGCAGCCCCACCTCACCGTCCTGCTGGATGTGGACCCGGCCGTGGGCCGCCAGCGGCGGACTGCCGGCGATGCCGCCGAAGACCGGCTGGAATCAGAGACAGACGAGTTCCACGGCAGGATTCGGGATGCATTCCTGGAACTGGCTGCGGCGCGCCCCGATTCCTACCTCGTATTGCCCGCACACTTGCCGGTTGAAAGTTTGGCCGCACAGATTCTCGGCCGGGTGGATTCGCTCCTTGCCGCGCAGGAGACGGAATCGGTGGGGGCCGTTCCTTCCGTTGGTGCCTCCGGCGGCGGCAACGCATGACTGTGTGGGATGACCTGCAGGGCCAGCCCGCCGTCGTCGAACAACTGCGCCTGGCATCCAGGGGTGAAGGCCTGACGCACGCGTGGCTGTTCACCGGGCCGCCGGGTTCTGGGCGGTCCAACGCGGCCAAGGCCTTTGCGGCGGCGTTGAACTGCGACCAGGAAGACGTGAACCTGCGCGGCTGCGGCCACTGCCAGGCGTGCCGGACCATCCTGGGCGAAACCCACTCGGACGTGACGTTCGTACGGACCGAGAAAGTCACCATCACCATCGACGAGGCCCGGGAGCTTGTGGCAACGGCCGGAAATCGGCCTTCATCCGCCCGCTGGCGGATTATTGTGGTCGAAGACGCCGACCGGATGGCCGAGCGGACCACCAACGTGCTCCTGAAGGCGATCGAGGAGCCGACGCCGCGGACTGTGTGGATGCTGTGCGCCCCCTCCCCCGCAGACGTGCTGGTCACCATCCGTTCACGGTGCCGCACTGTGGCGCTGCGGCTGCCTCCCGCCGCGGATGTCGCCGCCCTCCTGGTGAAGCGCGACGGCGTGGACCCGGCTCTGGCGGAGCAGGCCGCCCGGGCGGCGCAAAGCCATGTCGGGATAGCCCGCCGCCTGGCCAGGGATGCTGCTGCACGCGAACGCCGCCTCGAGACCGTGAAATTCCCGTTGGGGCTCCGCGGCGTCACTGCGGCCGTGATGATGGCGGACAAACTCGTAAAAATTGCTACTGCCGAGGCCGCCAGCTCGAACGAGGAGCGCGACGCAGCCGAGAAAGCCGCGCTGCTTGCCACGCTGGGCGCGCCGGAACCAGGCACCCTCCCCCCGGCCATGCGGAGCCAGGTGAAGCAGCTGGAGGAAGACCAGAAGCGCCGGGCAAAGCGTTCCATCACCGATTCCCTCGACCGCACCCTCACGGACCTGCTTTCGTTCTACCGGGACGTCCTTATTATCCAGCTTGGGAATGCCGTGGAGCTGGTGAACGTTGAGTTGAGGGGCGAACTGGAGGAGTTCGCCAGGCGTTCCACTCCGGAAGCCACTCTTGCCCGGATGGACGCCATCAACAAAGCCCGCGAACGAATCACCACCACCAACGTTGCCCCGCTGTTGGCCATTGAGTCCATGGCAGCCAGCCTGATCCAGCCTTCCAAGGAGACCCGATGACTGCCCGTCCCCTGCCCGCACGCCCCCGGTCCTTCACGGTCGGTGTCCGTGCCGCCGGCGCCATGGTTCTGGCCATGGTCCTGGCCTCGTGCAGCCTCCTCAACGGCGGGAACTCCAACCAGGAGACGGCCACGGCCAAGGCGGATCCGTCCATCGTGGCGTCAGCCCCTGCCAATCTGGAACGGTTCTACTCGCAGGAAGTGGTCTGGGAGCCATGCGAGAGCCAGTTCCAGTGCGCCAAGGTGACAGTGCCCATGGACTATGAGGTTCCCGACGGCGAAACTATCGAGATTGCCGCGCTGCGGGCGCCCAGCACGGGCACCAGGACCGGCAGCCTGTTGGTCAACCCCGGCGGTCCCGGAGCATCCGGCTACGACTTCGTAAAGGACGCAGCGGCAACGCACTTTTCGCAGTCCGTCCGTGACGCCTACGACCTGGTAGGCTTCGATCCCCGCGGCGTGAAGCGTTCAGCTCCCGTCACCTGCCTGAGCGATGCGGAGCGGGACGAGGCCAGGGCAAAGATCTACGACCTGGGAACGGATGCCGGGCTGGCAGCCGCGCGGGCTGACAACAAGGCGATCGCTGACCAGTGTGCCGAAAAAACCGGGGAAGTCCTGGGTCACATCGACACGGAGAGCGCCGCCAGGGACCTGGATGTCCTGCGCGCCGTGGTCAACGACACCAAGCTGAACTACCTTGGCTACTCCTACGGCACTTTCCTCGGCTCTACGTACGCGTCCCTGTTCCCCGACAATGTGGGACGCATGGTCCTGGACGGCGCCCTGGATCCCTCCATCAGCAACGAGGAACTGACCAGCGGCCAGGCCCGTGCTTTCGAGAAAGCCATCAGGACATACGTCGCCAGCTGCCAGCAGCAGGAAAACTGCCCGCTCAGCGGCGATGTCGATTCCGGAGTCCAGCAGATCCGTGACCTCATTGCAGCGGTCCAGGAAACACCGCGCACAGCCAAGGACGGACGTCTGGTCAACGCCACCATGTTCGTGAGCGGCCTTATCACGCCGCTCTACAACGACCAGAGCTGGCCGGCCCTGACCCAGGCGCTGGACGCTGCCATGGCGGGCGATGTCAGCCTCATGCTGCGCCTGGCGGACCTTGGCGCTGATCGTGCGTCCAACGGCTCCTACACATCCAACTCGACGTTTGCCTTCAACGCCATCAACTGCCTGGACTATCCGATGGAGTCCGACCCGGCAGGGATGCGGGCGGAGCAGCAGCGCCTGATGCAGGAATCGCCCACACTTGGCTACTTCTTCGCCTATGGCGGCACCAGCTGCTCCGACTGGCCCTACAAGAACGTCCGGACGCCCGCGCCGGTCGAGTACACCGGCGAGTCCCCCATCGTCGTTATTGGCACCACCGGCGACCCCGCCACTCCCGTTGAATGGGCTGCGTCCCTGCGGAAGCAGTTGGGAAATGCCACCCTGATGACCTGGGAAGGCGAGGGGCACACCGCCTACGGACGTTCCAACAGCTGCCTTGAGGATCCGGTGGACCGGTACCTGCTGAACGGCGAAGTTCCCGCCGACAACACGGTGTGTTGAACGCCTCAACTGCAGGAGTGCTGCTCATTTTGACCCGGGCGCCGGGACTCTATTACAGTTGACTCTTGCATGAGGCGCCCGGTCGGCCGGGGAATTCATGCGGCGCTTCCTTAGCTCAGTCGGTAGAGCGTTTCACTCGTAATGAAAAGGTCATCAGTTCGATTCTGATAGGAAGCTCGGGATAAACCCCGGACAGCCCCTGAATCCAGGGGTTTCCGGGGTTTTTCGCTGGTTAAGCGGTGAAGTCTCCTTGGGGGCAGGGCACACTTATGGCACACTTTGTCGCTCCGTCCAAAGCGCTTGCGTGGGTGATGAGATTCTAGTCCCGCCTCATAGCTCCCCTGCCGTGGCTCGCACGTGGATAAGGTCCAGGCCTGGGACAACAAATCACTGGCAATGACCGAGGGCAATTCGAGGTTACAACGGCCACGGGAAGCGTCTATCTGGTCTCGCTTTTTGAGGAACACAAAATCACGCGCCTGCCGGTAGCCACCCTTCCGGCAGAAGGTTCCAAGCCGTAGCTTCATCGCAGTTGCGCCGTGACGGTGAGGAACTGGAGCTACTTATGCTCGTGGTCTGCCAAGTTGGAGCGCCAGCACAATTCTGGGTTCAGATTCGCACGGTGTCTCGACGCTCAGGACTACGTCTCTGGCCGTCTGTATGAGGCTGTTTAGCTAGGGTGGAGGCCCTGCGACAGCAGAGTTTATGTTCAGGGTCTTGTGGTCGTAGAAGCTGAGCCGCTCGGCCGATCCGCATGATCTGGTTGGACCGCTCCTCGTGCTCTAGGACGATCATCCCCCCGGCGCAGTGCATTGACCTCCCTGTCGTCTCCCCGGCGCCGTCCTCGCTGCGATAATTTAGGGCCTTGTGGCGATGGAAGGAACCGCCGCCATGCAGGTGGTTGCCGATTCCCTGGGCGCGGTCAGGGTCTAGGAGGGCAAGCTAATCGGTGCGGAACGGGCACGCGCCGCAGGGCTGCTTGAAATTAAAGGCGGTGACGGGTGAAGTGGCCCATGGGTCCTATGTGTGCGGAGCACGCCTTTACCTGCCTCAGTTCGCACCTGCGCTGGAAGCCTCCACCGCGCTGATCATGAAGGGGCGCTGTCGCCCGGCGAAGAGAGGGGCTAGGGTCTGGTCATGAAGCCAATCATTCTTCTTGACGTCAACGGCGTGCTCAACCCGCAGCTGGATTCTGATGGTCAATCCGATAATGCTGGTCCTCACCTGTCGGACTTGAAGCGTGCCCTGGTGCGTCGGCTCGCCACCAAGGGAAGGATTGCATGGGTATCGACATCACCTTCAGACATTCTGGACAGCCTTGAAGCGCAACTGGAACTTGAAGCGAAGCCCCTGCGGGTTCCGATAGAGCCAGAACCGGGCGATGATGACCAGCAGACGCCAAAGCTTGGCTCGATAACAAGATGGTTGGGCAGCATGGATGCAGAGGGCCAGTCGGACTGGGACGGCGTTGTGTGGATCGACGACCAACTCGGTCCTGACGTGCACGACTGGGCCCATCATTACGTCCACCCAGTCCTACTGGAGAAACCGCACCCGGACGAGGGCCTGACCGAAGCTCATGTCGTGGCGGTGCAGGTCTTCATCAACAGTGAGGACCGTGACCCGGACTAGGGACGGCGAACCTGATTCAGCAGTGAGTTAGGAGCGCCCATCCGGTCTTCCGCGTGATTCCTGGCCGCCTCGGCCTGGGGGAAAATGCCGCCGCCTGCGAGATAACCCTTTAGAGTCTTTGCCTGTGAACGTAAGAGCCAGCAACGTCTCGGTTCGCTCAGTCCAGCGTGTCGTCATCGTTCATGGATACGAGTCCTCCCCGGACGCGAACTGGTTCCCCTGGCTTCAGGGTGAACTTCAAGCGAAAGGCGTAGACGTCACGGTTGTTCCCCCCTGACCCTGACGATCCCGAACCGACAGCGTGGGAGAAGGCTGTAAGTGCAGCGCTTGGAGTACCGGACGCGGGAACCGTAATGCTCGTCCACTCCCTCGGTGCGATCACCGCATTACGGGTCCTGGCAGCCCTCCCGGAGCCGTGTCAGCTAGGCGGCCTTGTCCTGGTAGCCGGCTTCGTTGAGCCGCTCGATGCATTGCCGCAACTGGATCGATACCTCTCAGCGGGTGTGGACGTTGAACGCCTGGCAGGAAACATCCGAAAGCGGACAGCGTTCCGCTCCGGAAACGGACCCGTATGTGCCGCCAACAGCGTCGGATGACCTCGCAGACCCCTGAGTGCACAGTTGCTGGTCCATCCGGAAGCCGGACACTTTATGGCCGAAGACGGGGTGACAACCTTTCCCGCGGTGCTTGACCTTGTTCGATCCCAGTAGCCCTTGAGTGCCGGATCAAGGGGTGGAAGCCCATTCACAAGAACATCGTGATCGCCACACCTTAAGCTGATCCTGTCCGGGCCTGGCGGGTACTTAGCCCCGCTGCTGGCGGCCGCGCCCGGATGACCTCTGCTATGCCGGCCAGGGCCAGCGGGAACGACGCAACGGCGGCCAGGTGCCGCGTCAGTCCGTAGGGGTCGTCCAGCGCTGCCCAGCCAACGAGGAGTCCGGGCAGCCCGGCACAGACGCTCACCCAAGCAATCGGCCTTGTGTGAGCCATTCCAATTCTGAAGGCACCTAATTCAGAAGGATTATGGGCCGGAGTGGGATTTTGTTGCCAACGGCATACAAAGCGGTGCCCTCCATACGATGGTTCAACCCCGCTCGCTATTCCGCAATGAAGAACAGTGCCACGAAGAGCCTGTACTTGGGCCGCCCGGGACGGAATGGACAGAAACCGTGTGTAGAGACGTTCCTGTCTACACCGGCTACCAGGCCCCAGAGTTCGACTTTTGGGTAGAAGCCGGAAAAGTCATATCAGGAATGTTCATCGACATGGTCGAGGCCGCAGCTGCTGGTCTGATACTGATTCTCTTCGCCCTCATGTTCATGGGCGAGGAAGCTCCGGCCAAGAAGCGCAAAAAGATTTTCTGGTAGCAGGCTTATCGAGCACTGCTGAATAGTCCTCCGCACACATATGCCCCTGAAGCACCGTATCCCAGCTCTGACGGCCCTTTTACGAGCTTATCGACGGAAACGGATACCGACGGACGCTTTCGACCGCAATGGCACCTTCCACGGCACCGCCACGGAGATGGCCACCTACGCGCAGTCCCTCATCCACAACGGCACCTCCAGCTGGAGGACTACATTGACGACCTCAAGCACCCTGCCAAGCGCCTGACCCCTTTACCGGAGGCTGGTCCGGCTGCGAATCCGTTATCAACGCCCTGCGGCACCATACTTCACACCCTTTTCTGGGAGCCTTCCTTCCGCGGCGGGAAGCCCACCTTCACCTTCAGCCCCACAAGGTGGTCCATGCCCTGGTTAGCGGGTTTCCGGGGGTCTTCGCTGGTTAAGCGGCAGGCACTGAATAAGGGCAGGGCACACTTTGAGCATCCACTTTGAACCTGCAATTCGGCCTCTGGCGATTGTTTTGGCCCGTGCCGTTGCCCAGTATGGAAACGTGGGAACGGAAAACCGGCGGCACTGGCCCTCACGTGCCCTGTGCCTGCTCATCCCCCTTGCCGGGACGTCCGGGTGCGTCTATGACTACCCTGAGACCGCGGACACGGTAACAGCCCGGCCTGCGGACAGCGCAGCAGCCGGGCGAACTACTGGCCCGGAATCGAAACCGTCTCCCGCACGCCCTTACGACGATCTGCGGATCCTGGCCCGGGAGGCTGAGAACTACGCTGAGCTGGACCGACTCCTGAATACAGTGCCGGGCCCGGCCCTCCTCACGGAGGTAGGGCCGCTGGACGGACCCCTCAGGGGGTTCGGCACGATGGAGAAGGTGCAGGCGGCCGGCGACTACACGGTCACCGCCGCCTGCGTTGGTGCTTCCGGTGCGACGGTATCCGTTGGACAGGAATTTCCGGGCGCCCCCTTCCAGCCGGTGGAGCTTGCCCTGGATTGCTCCGGGACCACTTCGCAGGTCATTTCACTTCAGCAGGGGTACGTTTTCGCGCATCTGCGGTTGCCCGGCCCGGGAGATACCCCGTGGACAGGGGCGGTAGGCGGCGTCCGCGTGACCCGATGAAACGCGGCGCCCGGACCCGAACCGTTTTGTCACGTTTGGACAGCAGGGCCGATTCGCCAGCCGCATAATCATGAATGGGTAACGGGTTCAGGCTTGTCATTACGTGTTAGTAACCCCTGGGGCCACGGGCTCTGCCCTGTCCCTACACTTAGCCATGGACACGATTCCTGCGATGATCCTGATTTTCGGTGCCGCCCTTGTGTGGATCGGTCTGACGGTCTTTGCGGTCCTGCGGTTGCGCCGCCGCTGGAACGGCTCCTCGCTGGTGGCGTCGGCGCCTGCAAAGGCTGCAACCGGACCAAACCGTTTCCACGGCCCTTGGCGCCGCCAGGGACGGCTGACGGGACAGGCTCGCCGCCGTCATCGCAGGCTGCGGCTTAGGAGGGTCCGCGGGTGAAGACCGGCATCCCGCCGGCTCCTTACTCGCTTTGCGGGCGGGAATGCCGCTGGGCGGAGTCCGCCCCGGGTGCGGCCGGGCGGTGACCCGCCACTGCCGCGCGTGCGTCGCCTTCTTCGTGCCCACCCTTTTTCTTGCCGAACGGCAGCACCTTCAGCAGCGGACCAACAATTGCCATGATGACAAGGCCCCACACCATACCCACGATGGCGGAGCACAATGTGTTGACGAGCCACGCCAGGAAGCCGCCCACCACCGCGATGCCGGCAAATGGATGCTCGAGGGCATGTACCAGGTCATACGGGCCGTGCCAACCGAGGTCGTAGGCTCCCTGCAGCATGATGTGGCCGCCTACCCACAGCATGGCGATGGTTCCGACGAGGGTTATTGCGGCCAGGACGGCAGGCATCCCCTTCACGAGCATCTCGCCTATGCGCTTCGAGCGTGCGGATTCCCTGGCTGCGAGATGCAGGCCGAAATCGTCCATTTTGACGATGAGTGCGACGGCGCCGTACACCGCCACCGTGATGACAAGAGCAACGACAACCAATATGAGGGCACGGGCCCACAGGTTCTCCTGGGCCACCTCATTCATCGAGATGACCATAATCTCGCAGGAGAGGATGAAGTCCGTGGTGATGGCACCCTTGACGACCTTCGACTCCGCCGCCGGACCCCGCTCGACTGCGGGGGCCTCATCCTCGTGCGCGTGGTGGCCGCCGCGGAGCTTGTGCCATACCTTCTCGGCGCCTTCGTAGCAGAGATAAGTGCCGCCCAGCATAAGGATGAACGGAATGGCCCATGGCGCGAATGCACTCACAAGCAGCAGGGCCGGCAGGATGATCAGCAGCTTGTTGCGCAGGGAGCCCCAAAAGATCCGCTTGATCATCGGCACTTCGCGGGATGGATCCACTCCGGAGACGTACTGCGGCGTAACGGCGGCGTCGTCAATCACCACACCTGCGGCTTTGGCCCCCGCCTTCGCGGCACCGGCGGCGACATCATCTACGGAGGCCGCGGCTATACGGGCGAGGGCTGCGACGTCGTCCAGCAGCGCGACCAGACCGCCGCTCACTGCTCACTCCCGCACTGTTCGAGGATTGACTGCTGGGCACGGAGACCATTGCTTAAGCACGTGATGGGCATGCTCAGATTATACGAGCAGCCCTGCGGCAAGGTGGGAGGGCGCCCCAGGAGCGTCCGGCGTCAACCTAGTCGCTTGAGTCCCCGGAACCGATCGGTTGGCCGCCGACGACGGCGTCCAACCCCAGCGGCCGGAAGGCCTCACCGGCGAGGGCTTCAACCTCCTGCAGGCGTTGCACGTCCTTGCCCCTGCCGCTCCTAATCACGGCTTCAGTCAAACACGGCTTGGTAGCGGCAGCACCGGCTTGGGGCGGAAGGGAGCGTCCGCCCTTCCCGCCTATGATGGCGGACATGGACGAGCAGGCCCTGGCAGACATCGCAAACGGGCTGTATGCCGTGCCCCTTGAGGACTTCGTAACGGCCAGGACAGCGGCGGCAAAGGAAGCTGCCGGGCAGGACAAGGAGCTGGGTACGGCCGTGAAGGCCCTGCCCAAGCCCTCCGTGGCGGCCTGGGCAGTCAACATGCTCGCCCTGCACCAGCCGGACGTCCTTGCCGGCCTTGCGGACCTCGGTGCCCGGATGCGTGACGCACAGGCGTCACTTGATGCCCCTGCCCTCCGCGAGCTGGGACGGGAGCGCCGCGCCATGCTGTCCGCCGCCGTCGACACTGTCCGTACAGTTGTCCAGGAAAAGGGCAGGGCCATCAGCGACACCATTGCAAACGATGTGGAGGAGACTCTCCGGGCCCTGACGGCCGATGAAGGGGCGGCAGCGGCTGTCCGCAGCGGGCGCCTCCTGAAAACGCTGTCGGCGGACGGGGTGAGCGCCGCCGACCTGGAGGGAGCCGTAGCAGTTCCCGCCGCTCCCCCGGCGCGGACGCCTGCACCAGCACGGGAGAAGAAGCAGCGTACGACGACGGCGCGCACCTCCCAGCCCAAGGCAGCCAAGCCACGGCTCGAGGCAGTCAGGCAGGCGCCGCCCCGTCCTGTCTCACTGCCGGCCCTTGAAAAGGCCAAAACGGCCCTGGCGGAAGCGCAGGAGGAAGAAGCGCGGACCAGCGGCCTCGCGCAGGAACTGCAGGAACAGGTGGACGAAACGCAAAGCGAGATCGCCGCCCTGGTTGAGGAAACAGCAGAACTCCGGAACCGGTTGAAGAGCGCGGAAGAGCAACTGGACCGGGCGCGGAAAAGGCTGGCAGCGACGGCCGCCGAGGCGAAACAGGCGGCCCGGGCAGCCGACAAAGCGGGCCGGACAGCCATGCTTGCCCAGGAGAGGGTCCTGCGGCTGGGCAACACGCGGGGCTGATTGCGGAAATTGTCAGAGCCCGGTTGCAGACTGGATTTATGGAAAACAAGACGGTACAGGAATTTCACGTCACGTACTTCGATGCCGACTGCGGCCGGTCCCGGGCGGAGGTCTTCGACACTATGGCCGAGGCCCAGCGGTTCGCCAGCAGGCACTGCCACGGTGAGGACAGCTGGGTTGTCATCGACGCCGTTACGGCGGAACCGGCCCGGATCGCTGCCTGACCCCGTGCGATGGCCGCTTTGGCCGACCCCCGGCGGCTTAAATGACGGAACCCGCACTGCCTGGAAACCAGGGAGTACGGGCTCCGCGTCCGCTTATTCGGGCAGACGGCTTCGCTTAGCTTAGGCGAAGTCGGAAATTGCGGGGTCAGCCCCGATGCGGCCTTCACCGCTGGCAGTGCGGTCCAGCGCATGGATCGCTTCGATGTCCTCGGCGTCCAGGGACACCTCCAGCGCCGCGAAGTTCTCGCGGATCCGCGACTCGGTCACGGACTTGGGGATCACAACGTTGTTGATGGCAAGGTGCCAGGCGATGATGACCTGCGCGGGGGTCGCCTGGTGCTTCGCGGCAATGCGCGCCACCGCGGAGTCCTCGAGGAGTTCGCCGCCCTGGCCCAGGGGTGACCAGGCCTGGGTAAGGATGCCCTTTGAGGCACCGAATTCGCGCAGTTCGCGCTGGCTGAAGTACGGGTGCAGTTCAATCTGGTGGATGGCGGGAACCACACCGGTCTCGTCGATCAGGCGCTGCAGGCCTTCAACGGTGAAGTTCGAAACACCAATGGACTTCACCCGGCCGCGCTTTTGAAGCTCGATCAGCGCCTTCCAGGTATCCACATACTTGTCCTGCTTGGGCTGCATCCAGTGGATCAGGTACAGGTCCAGCGTCTCGAGGCCAAGCCGGTCCATGGACTCTTCGAAGGCTGCCAACGTGGACTCGTAGCCCTGGTCCGCGTTCCACAGCTTGGTAGTGATGAAGATTTCTTCACGCGAAAGCCCGGAACTGGCGATGGCACGTCCCACGCCGGCCTCATTACCGTAGATCTTGGCGGTGTCGATATGGCGGAAGCCGGCTTCAAAGGCCTGGCGGACCACTTTCTCCGCCACGTTGTCCTCAACCTGCCACACTCCGTAGCCAAGCTGGGGAATCGTATTTCCGTCATTGAACGTCAGTGAAGGTGAAAAAGTCATTCCTTCATCCTGCCAAATGCCTGGACCGGCCAAAGGCATAAAGCGCCGGTGTCAGCCAGGCGCGTAACGCCAAAAATTCCCGCGTTAATGGGAATAAACCAGCGGGGTCAGGATGCAGCCTCGTGCAGGTGCCGCTCGGCGTCGGCCACTTGATGGAACACGGCCTCGGCGCGGCGCCGCACGGAGGCCGCTCCTACCGGCACAGGCCCGACGGCGAGCCGCAGCATCGCGGCCGCTTCGGCCGTGGCGGCCAGGGAGTTACCGGCCTTGGACAGCGCGCGGTGGACCCCTGACAAGGCGGCCGGGATGTCCATACCCTCACTGGGCGAGCGCCTTTGGGCTTCCACGCAGACGGCCCTCACGCGTTCGAGGAGCAGTGCAAGGTCATTGGCAATCTCCACCAGCTCCTCGTACAGCTGGTCATCCTCCACGCCTTCCAGCACCTGGTGGAAGCGGTCCAGTCCCCGATGGAAGCGGTCGTGGGCGCGCCGCCACAGCCCCTTCCCCAGTTCCGCATCATCCTTGCGCCCCTGCCTGGCGGCGCTGAAAAAGCCCAAGCGAAGCCTACAAATACTGTCCGGGACCGTGGTCCGGGTCGTCGCGCCGGCCCGGCTGCACGGGGGCTCCGGGCCGGGGACCGGCTGACGCGCGCTGCGGCTCGCCGTTCTCCCCGATTACCACGCCGGGAGCGATCATTGTGCCAGGCGGGAGCTGGCGCAGCTGCTGCTGCGCCGCCGCATGCTCACGTGCCGCATGCTGGGCAGCGATAGCGGTCTGGATCCCGTGGAACAGGCCCTCAAGCCAGCCCACCAGCTGTGCCTGCGCAATACGCAACTCCGCGTCGGAGGGGGTGGCTTCATCCGAGAATGGCAGGCTGATCCGGTCCAGTTCCTCCACGAGCTCCGGAGCCAGGCCGTCTTCCAGCTCCTTGATCGAGCGCTCGTGGATTTCAGCCAGCCTGCCCCGCGCGGCATCATCCAGCGGGGCGGACTTCACCTCTTCCAGGAGCTGCCGGATCATGGTGCCGATCCGCATCACCTTGGCTGGTTCGTCCACCAGGTCCTGCAGGTTGCTGCCCTTCTTGGCACCGTCCACAGGGGACGGCTGCGCAGGCACGGGCGCCTGGCTGTCATCGATGGGAGTGCCTTCTACCGGAAGGTCCTCAGCTGCCTGAGTGGGGTTCGGATCGCTCATGCGTTCATACTCTCATGAGCGATCCGCCCGGGGTCCACTCGATGAACCTCCCTGACGCGCTTGTCCGCTGCAGGCAAAATCAGCAGCACCGTCCCTGCGGGTTGCTGTCCTGCCGGTCGGTCCGGTCACGCCAGAACTCCCGTTCGGTCATCGGCGGTTCCCGGTGCCCGGCCTGGCGGTGGTGCTCCAGATACTTGGTGTACGCGTCGGCACCCAGGACCCCGCCCAGGTACCGTGCGAAGCCCTTGAACCCGGTGGAGAGGGCTGCAAGTCCGGTGCTCATCAGTGGTGCCCTGCCCGCTCGAACCGGAGGTCGGCAGGGACCTTCTCCCATTCAGCCAGCAGCTGGCGCTCGGCGGGTGTCGGGACCAGCCCGGACGGAGCGAAGACCCGGGACGGCCGTGCCGGATCCTCGGTGTCCGTTATGGCTGTGCCTGCCGCCCGGCTGCGGAACGCCTTCACCGTGGCGAGCACCGCCGTCGCAATGACGATGATGCTCAGGACCACGAAGATCACGGACAGCCAGCCCTGGATGGCGGTGTTGCGTACCACGGCTTCCATGGCGGTCACGGTCCTGGCCGTGCCGAATTCGGTCTTGCCCTCGGCCAGGGCTTTGCTGAACGCGGCGTTGTTGGCGAAGTACCCCACGGCGGGCACCGGGGAGAAGATCTTCTGGTAGCTGGCGGTGATGGTGACCACCGCGGCGAACGCCAGCGGCAGCGCGACGATCCACAGGTACTTGAAGGTCCCGCGCTTGGCCACGATTGCCAGGCACACAGACAGGGCGATGGCCGCGAGGAGCTGGTTGGCGATGCCGAACAGCGGGAACAGGGTGTTGATGCCGCCCAGCGGGTCAGTGACGCCCATCAGCAGCACCGCGCCCCACGCGGCGACCATGATAGCCGTGCAAATCCACGCACCGGGCCGCCAGGAGTGTTCCTTGAACTTGGGGACGAAGTTGCCAATTGAGTCCTGCAGCATGAACCGGGCCACGCGGGTGCCGGCATCCACTGCGGTGAGGATGAACAGGGCCTCGAACATGATGGCGAAGTGGTACCAGAACGCCATCATGGCGGTCCCGCCGATGAACTGCTGCATGATGTGGGCCAAGCCAAGGGCGAGGGTGGGGGCGCCGCCGGTGCGGGACACAACGCTTTCCTCACCCACGTTCTCCGCGGTCTGCGACAGCAGGTCCGGGCTGATGTTCACGCCGGTCAGGCCCAGGCTGTTCACCCACGTGGCAGCAGTTTCCACCGTGCCGCCGGTCAGCGCGGCCGGCGCGTTCATCGCGAAGTAGAGTCCGCGGTCGATGGAGATCGCGGCGACCAGCGCCATGATGGCCACGAAAGATTCCATCAGCATGCCGCCGTAGCCGATGAAGCGGGTCTGGCGTTCCTTCTCCACGAGCTTGGGCGTGGTGCCGGAGGAAATCAGGGCATGGAAACCGGACAAGGCGCCGCAGGCGATGGTGACGAACAGGAACGGGAACAGCGCGCCGGGGAACACCGGCCCGTTCTCCCGGCTGGCGAACTCGCTGAACGCCGGAACGCTGATCTCCGGGCGGACGGCGATGATGGCCACAGCCAGCATCACGATCACGCCGATCTTCATGAACGTGGACAGGTAGTCGCGC
Source organism: Pseudarthrobacter sp. NamE2 (assembly GCF_005796205.1). Taxonomy (GTDB): domain Bacteria; phylum Actinomycetota; class Actinomycetes; order Actinomycetales; family Micrococcaceae; genus Arthrobacter. Next base: position 41,578 of record NZ_VAHN01000018.1, read on the forward strand.
GGGGCCAGGAGCAGCCACACCGGCAGGATGGCCGCGATGAAGCCGTAGATGATGATGCCCCAGGCGATGGTCACCCGGTCAAGGGTGAAGATGTCCGCGCCCCACGGGGTTTCGGCCACGATGCCGCCGCCGATGATGGCTGCCATCAGCAGCACAAAGCCGATGATGGACACTTCCATGACCTTGCCGGGGCGCAGGTAGCGCAGGTAGATGCCCATAAACAAGGCGATGGGGATGGTCATGCCAACGGAGAACACGCCCCACGGGCTTTCACCCAGGGCATTGACGACGACGAGCGCCAGGATGGCGACGATGATCACCATGATCAGGAGCGTGGCTATCAGGGCGGCGGTGCCGCCAACAACGCCGAACTCCTCGCGGGCCATCTGCCCGAGCGATCGGCCGCCGCGCCGCATGGAGAAGAACATCACCAGGTAGTCCTGCACCGCACCGGCCAGGACGACGCCGACGATGATCCAGATAGTGCCGGGCAGGTAGCCCATCTGCGCCGCGAGCACCGGACCCACGAGCGGACCGGCCCCGGCGATGGCCGCGAAGTGATGGCCGAACAGGACGTTCCGGTCAGTCCGGACGTAGTCCTTGCCGTCCGCCTTGTACTCGGCGGGAGTGGCCCTGCGGTCATCGGGTTTGGTGATGTACCGTTCAATCACTTTGGAGTAGAACCGGTAAGCGATCAGGTACGTGCACACCGAGGCAAACACGAACCACATCGCGTTGACGGTCTCCCCGCGGATCACCGCGAGCATGAACCACGCAACGCCGCCCAGCAGCGCGATCGCACCCCAGAGGGCGATCTTTCCGGGCGTCCACTTCCTCTCCTCTGCCTCCCGGACGTCTTCGTCCACGGCTGCAGGGGGAAGGACCGGATCTGTGGCCACAGCACCCTCCCTCCGGGATGAACCATTCCGACGTTCAGGCGTTTCGGCCATGTCTCCTCCTTGAGATGGGTGCGAGTCTCCCCCTTACCAAGGCACCTTACCAACGCCGGATACCAATGGGGATGCGTTTTGCCGCCCACCTATCGGCGCTGCGGTGAACGGCAGGCCGGCAGCGCCGAGCGACGCCGTCCGGCTGCTCACCTGCGGCTGTCCGCGTTGAGGGGTGCGGCGGCTTCCGGAACCCCGTTGACCGTCTTGCGGGCCGGGTTTGTCCCGGCCGGCTGGGCCTGCTGGACCATCCTGGCCTCGCAGAGGTCCAGCCAGCGGACTTCCGCTTCTGTCTGGAAGATGAGTGAGTCGAGGACCAGCAGCCAGGCGGTGTCGCCGCTGCGCTGGCCGGCGGCAGTATCGCGGCGGGCCTTCGTATAGTCCTGCAATGCCTTGATGGAAGCCACACGCTGGGCCTGGATAGCCGCCTGCACGTCGACTCCCGGCAGGGTGACGGCGAGCGCCAGCTTGATGGCCAGCTCATTCCGGGGCGGGTTGTTGCGTTCCACGGGTGCGGCGAACCATCCCTGCACCTCGGCTTGGCCTTTATCGGTGATGCTGTAGATGACGTGGCCCTCGCCGTCGTCACCCTTCCTGGCCACCAGCCCGTCCCGCTCCAGCCTGTCAAGTGTGGTGTACACCTGGCCGATATTCAACGGCCAGGTTGACCCTGTCCGGTTCTCGAACTCGACCCGCAGCTGGTAACCGTAGCGCGGCTGGTCCTGGAGCAGGGCGAGGAGGCTGTGGCGGATGGACATGCTGCTCCTTTGGTCTGTGTTACATGAGCAGGAGGATCTTGCCCACGTGGTCTCCGCTGTCGAAGTACCGGTGCGCGGCCTGGACCTGGTCCAGCGGGAAGGTCTTGGCGACCAGGGGGCGGATGCGTCCGTCGCTGACCATCGGCCATACGGCGTCCCGGACCGCATTCATGATGGCGCCCTTTTCCTCCACCGGGCGCGGCCGCAGCGCGGTGGCCACCACCGCGGCCCGCTTTTTGAGGAGCTGTCCCAGATCCAGCTCGCCCTTGGTACCGCCCTGCAACCCGATGACCACCAGCCGCCCGTAGTCAGCCAGCGCGTCCACGTTCTGCGACAGGTACTTGGCGCCGACGACGTCGAGGATCACGTCCGCGCCAAGTCCGCCGTTTTGCCGGCGAAGGCTCTCGGCAAAGTCCTCCTCCGTGTAGTTAATGGCGATATCTGCCCCAAGGAAGGCTTTTGCTGTGCTGACTTTCTCATCCGTGCCGGCGGTGGCGGCCACCTTGGCGCCATAGGCCTTGGCGAGCTGGATGGCCATGGTGCCGATGCCGCCCGTAGCGCCGTGGATCAACACCGTCTCACCCGGCTGCAGCTGGGCTGTCATGATCAGGTTGGAGTAAACCGTAGCGGACACCTCGGGGAGCGAAGCCGCCGTCACCAGGTCCACGCCTTCCGGGACCCGCAGCACCTGCTCGGCCGGCACCGCCACTTGCTGGGCGTATCCGCCGCCGGCAAGGAGCGCCACTACCTTGTCGCCAAGCGAAAAAGCCTTGCTTACTCCCGGGCCAAAGCCGGCGATCCGGCCGGACACCTCCAGCCCCGGGATGTCGGAGGCACCGGCGGGCGGCGGGTAGAAGCCACGCCGCTGCTGCACATCCGCGCGGTTCAGGCCCGCGGCCACGACGTCGATCAGCACCTCGCCGGGACCGGGCACCGGCACCTCGGCCTCGCGGACCTCCAGGACCTCCGGGCCGCCCGGTTCCGAAATGTAGACGGCTTTCATGGACCACTCCCGTTCCTGACTGAATACTGCCTGCAACCAGTGTGCCCCGTACGTGCCCGGGGCCCTGTTTTGTTGCAGGCAAGTGCCTATGAAACACTACTAGTTGAGGAAGGTTGTCCGAGCGGCCGAAGGAGCTGGTCTTGAAAACCAGTGTGCGGTAACCCCGTACCAAGAGTTCGAATCTCTTACCTTCCGCGCAGAAATCCCCTGTCCGCCTGCTGGCCGGCAGGGGATTTTCCGCATGCCGGCACCTCTTGAAAGTGTCAGACCCTCTCAATATGGTCGGGGTGTTCCATCCCGAAGGCCACAGCCTGCCGCGCATACCAAGAGGAGAGAGCCATGCCCAGCCCTGTACCCACCCCCGGCGCACCCTGCTGGATCGACCTGATGACTACGGACGTTGCCGCAGCCCGGCGCTTCTACGGCGAACTCTTCGGCTGGGACTACGGGACCGACGACGAGGAAAAGTACGGCGGCTATGTGACCGCCCGGAAGAACGGCAAGCAGGTTGCAGGGCTTTTGCAAAAGGACGACACCCAGGTTGGAGTGCCGGATGCCTGGTCAACATACCTTCGGGTGGACGACGCTTCGGCCACCTTGAAGGCGGTGGAAACCCACGGCGGGCAGGTCCACATGCCGCCTACGGATGTCCCGGAGCAGGGGCACATGGCTATTTTCGGCGACGCCACCGGCGCGGTCGTCGGCGTCTGGCAACCCCGGGAAATGCTGGGCTACGAACTCGTCGGGGAGCCGGGAACTGCCGCATGGCACGAACTCCACGCCAAGGACTACGCCGCGGCCGTCAAGTTTTACCAGGATGTATTCGGCTGGGAGACCGAGGTTATGAGCAATGCCCCCGACTTCCGCTACACGACAATGGGCTCAGGCATGACTGCCCAGGCCGGAATCATGGACGCCTCAGGCTACCTGCCCGCCGGAATCCCTTCGCACTGGCAGGTCTACTTTGCGGTGGAGGACACGGACGCCACCGTGGAACGGGCCACAGCCCTGGGTGCAACGCTGCAGGACGGCCCCTCCGACAGCGACTTCGGGAAGGTGGCCCAGCTGGCGGATCCCACCGGCGCAGTCTTCAGGGTTATTGCAGGACCGGCGGCCGAACAAACCACCTGAACCGCCCCAGGTGCCGCAGCAGCCGCACCGGAAAAATTTCTGACTACCGGCCGTAGCTCAAAGCTACCGGCCGGTATTCTTTGTGATGACCGGCATATTTTTAGGGTCTGCATGCCGGCCATCTCCATCAACAGCGTCACCGGAACCGGGCTACGGGGGCTCCAGGCCGGTGGGCAGCACGTTCCGCTGGGGAGCGTCCCGCCGAATGCATGCACTAGCCACCTTGCGTTCATTCAGCGCTGTTGTGATGTGCCGGAACACCACTTGACCAGGAGCAGGATCCGGGCCACTTGTCCGTTGGTACAACCCGGGCACTCCATCGGGTCCCCTACCGGGACACCCTTCTGAAAGTAAGAGCGGATGCATCAAACACCTTGGAAACTGGCGCTGGGGACAGCGTTGTCAACGGGTCTAATCGCAGCACCCCTGGCAGCACTTCCGGCAGCAGCCGACGATTCAGCCGCGGTGGTCTCAGCCGCGGCTGGAACCTCACCCGTTGTCATCAACGAGGCATACCTGAGTGGCGGCAGCTCCGGCGCCGCCTTCAAGAACAAGTTCGTGGAGCTCTACAACACCTCGGACGCTCCGGTGTCCCTGGACGGCTGGTCCTTGCAGTACCGGGCCGCCACTGGCACAGGCGTTCCCACGGGCGTCGCCGCCCTCTCGGGCTCCATCCCGGCAAAGGGCCACTACCTGGTGCAGGGCGGCAGCAACGGCACCATCGGCGCCGCTTTGCCCGCACCTGACCTGGTAAGTTCCCTTAACCCGAGCGGCACAACCGGCACCATCGTCCTCGCCAAGCAGCCCGCCGCCGTCGCGCTTTCCACCGGTTCGCAGGTGGAACCTGCGGGCGTTGCCGACCTCCTTGGCTACGGCTCATCCAACACCTACGAGACGCAGCTTGCGCCAGCACCGTCCGGAAATTCGGACGTCAAAAGCCTGAACCGCACGAACGCGGTGGACACCAACAACAACGCCGCCGACTTTACGCTCAGCGCCACCATCACCCCAACGCCCTCCGGCGGAACCGCCCCGGAACCCGTGCCCACCCCCGACCCGGTGAGTAAGACCATCGCAGAGATCCAGGGCACCGGCTCCGCAAGCCCGCTGGCCGGCGCCACGGTAACCACCACCGGCAAGGTCACCGCCGTCTTTCCCACGGGTGGACTGAACGGCTACTACCTCCAGACCGCCGGTACCGGCGGAGACCTCACCGCCACCAACCACGCGGCGTCGGACGGCATCTTCGTCTACTCCCCCGCCACCGTTGCCTCTGTCCGAATCGGCGACTATGTCCAGCTCACCGGAACCGTGGCCGAGTACTACGGCATGACGCAGCTCAACGTTGGAATTGCGTCCGGGCTGACCAAACTGGCCGAGGCTGCTCCCGAAGTAAAGCCGACGGCCTTTACGCTGCCGGCCAACGAAACGTTCCGGGAAGCCCTGGAAGGGATGCTCCTGGCGCCGCAGGGCCCCATGACCGTCACGGACAACTACAGCCTCAACCAGTACGGTGAAATCGGCCTGGCCGGCGGCACCACGCCCCTGGTCCAGCCCACCGCGGTGGCGCCGTTCGGCACTGCCGGGCATGCCGCCGTCGTGCAGGACAACGCGGACCGGGGCATCAAGCTCGACGACGGTTCCAGCACCAACTTCCTGGGCAGCGCCGCCAACAAGGCCCTGCCCCTGCCGTACCTGACCACCACGGACCCGGTGCGCGTTGGATCACCGGCAACGTTCACCACCAACGTGGTCCTGGGCTATGCCAACAACGCCTGGAAGTTCCAGCCGCTGACCCACTTGACACCCGACAACGCGGCCGCCGTCCAGCCTGCCACCTTCGGCGCAACGCGCACGGAGGCCCCAGCCGCCGTGGGCGGCAACCTGAAGATCGCCTCCTTCAACGTCCTCAACTACTTCCCCACCACCGGTGACCAGCTTTCCGGCTGCACCTACTACGAGGACCGCGCGGGCAACCCGGTCACGGTGCGCGGCGGCTGTGACGCCCGCGGTGCCGCCAACGCCGAGAACTTCCAGCGGCAGCAGGCCAAGATCGTTGCCGCCATCACCAAGGCGGGCGCCGACGTTGTCACGCTGATGGAGATCGAGAACTCGGCGCAGTTCGGCAAGAACCGCGACGACGCCCTGGCCAAGCTGGTGAACGCCCTGAACGTGGCGGCGCCGGGCATCTGGGACTATGTCCGCTCACCCGCCGACGCGCCCCCGCTGGCCGACGAGGACATGATCCGCACCGCCTTCATCTACAAGAAGGCCGTGGCGGAGCCGGTTGGCGAGTCCATCATCCACAACGACACCACCACGTTCGCCTCTGCCCGCAAGCCGCTGGCCCAGGTGTTCAAGCCCGTTGGCGGCGGTGCCGGCACCGAATTCATCGCGATCGCCAACCACTTCAAGTCCAAGGGATCGGCGGCAACACCGGAGGACACGGACCAGGGCCAGGGCGCTTCCAACCTCGCACGTACCGCGCAGGCCAAGTCGCTGTTGGAATTTGCCGCCCGGCTGCAGGAAGAAAAAGTCACCGACAAGGTATTCCTCATCGGTGACTTCAACGCCTACGCCAAGGAAGACCCCATCAATGTCCTGACCGCCGCAGGGTACGTCAACCAGGACGGGAAGGCGCGCAACGCGGACGGCTCGGCCAAGCACTCCTACCTGTTCGGCGGAATGGTCGGCTCGCTGGACCACATCCTGGCGTCGCCGGCAGCGGATGCAGCGGTGACGGGCGCCGACATCTGGAACATCAACTCCGTGGAATCCGTGGCGCTGGAGTACAGCCGCTACAACTACAACGCCACCAACTACTACGCACCGGACCAGTTCCGCGCCAGCGACCATGATCCTGTGGTGGTGGGCCTGGACCTGTCCACAGCACCTGCCACCGTTGACCTCAACTTCCTGGGCATCAATGATTTCCACGGCAGGATCGACGCCAACTTGGTCCAGCTCGCCGGGACGATCGAGCAGCTGCGCGCTGCCGCGGCTCCGGGCGCAACGGCCTTCCTCTCCGCCGGCGACAACATCGGCGCCTCACTGTTCGCCTCCGCCGTTGCGAAGGACCAGCCCACCATCGACGTGCTGAACGCCCTGGAGCTCCAGGCGTCCGCTGTGGGCAACCACGAGTTCGACGGCGGCTGGGCAGACCTGCGCGACCGCGTCATTGCCGGCGGAGCCAACGCGAAGTTCCCCTACCTGGGAGCCAACGTGTACTGGAAGGGCAGCACCGAGCCGGCGCTTCCGGAGTACACGGTCCTGGACATGAACGGGATCAAGGTGGCGGTGATCGGTACCGTCACCCAGGAGGTTCCGTCCCTGGTGACCCCGGCCGGTATCGCCGACCTCGAGTTCGGCGATCCGGTGGATGCCATCAACAGGGCCGCGGCAAAAATCACCGCGGGCAACCTCGCCGACGTCATCATCGTGGTGAACCACGACGGCGCAGGCTCGGGAGTGGTGGAAGGCGCCACTTTGGAAGAAGAAGTGGCAGCCGGCGGCCCCTTCGCCAAGCTGGTCACCGAAACCTCCGCCGATGTTGATGCCATCTTCACAGGCCACACCCACAAGGAATACGCCTGGGACGCGCCGGTGCCGGATGTCGAAGGCAAGACCCGTCCCATCGTCCAGACGGGCAACTACGGCGAAAATGTGGGCCAGATCCAGCTGACCGTGGACACCGGCACCAAGCAGGTGACCGCGTACAAGGCCGGCAACATCAAGCGCACTACCGCTCCCGCAGCGGACCTGGTTGCGGCCTACCCCCGTGTTGCCGCCGTCGACGCCATCGTGAAGAAGGCGCTGGCCGACGCCGCAGTGATTGGCAACCAGCCGGTGGGCTTCGTAACGGCGGACATCACCACCGCGTTCACCACGGATGCCACAGGCACCCCCAAGCGCGACGACCGCGGCAGCGAATCCACCCTGGGCAGCCTGGTGGCCGACTCGCTCCTGGCTTCGCTGCAGCCGGCGGAACTGGGCGGCGCGGAAATCGGCGTGGTAAATGCAGGCGGACTGCGGAACGAGCTGTACTACGCGCCGGACGGCACCATCACCTACGCCGAGGCCAACGCGGTGCTGCCGTTCGTGAACAACCTCTGGACCACGTCCCTTACCGGCGCGCAGTTCAAGACGCTGTTGGAGCAGCAGTGGCAGACCAACCCGGACGGCACGGTGCCCAGCCGCGCGTACATCCAGCTGGGCCTGTCGAAGAACGTGAACTACACCTACGACGCCGCCCGCGCCGCCGGTGACCGCATCACCTCTGTTTGGGTGCACGGTGAGCCGCTGGATCCGGCCAAGTCCTACCGGGTGGGCACGTTCAGCTTCCTGGCCACCGGCGGGGACAACTTCCGGATCTTCACCGCGGGCAGCAACACCCGGGACTCCGGGCTGGTGGACCGGGATGCGTGGATCAGCTTCCTGCAGGACAACAGCCCCCTCTCACCGGATTTCGCCCGGCGTTCGGTGGCTGTCACCAATACCACCGCCGACGGGGTCAAGCCCGGTGGGCCGGTAACCCTGGGTGTCTCGAAGCTGGACCTCACGTCCCTGGGCAGCCCGGTCAACACGTCGCTCACGGCCGTGTTCACGGACGCAGCCGGCATCGCCACGGAGCTGGGTACCGTTCCGGTAGTCGGCGGGGCGGCCAGCGTGAACCTTGCTGTCCCGGCAGGCGCGGCAGCCGGCACCGGTGCCCTGGTGCTTACCGCCGTCGAATCCGGCACCACTGTCAGGGTCGCTGTCCGGGTAGCGGCATCCACTCCGGAACCGCCTGCCTGCGTGCCGCCCGCCAAACCGGGCCGCGCCTCGGACGTCAGGGGCCAGGGCAACTACGGCCAGGCCGTGGCCGCCTACCGGGCCTGCCTGAAGGCGAACAGGTAAACCCGAAAGACAAGGAGGTGCCCCTTCCGGCCGTCTGGCCAGGAGGGGCACCTCCTTTATCCCTGAGTTTTTGTCCAGATATGCAGGCTTTTAGGGCAGTTATCCCTGCATACCTGGACAAAAACTCAGAGGAGGACGATAGTTGCGGGTCACGGCGGAGTTTCCGCGTCGGGAACTAATGGCGGATCGGCACCCGCCTCGGTCCGGAGGCGAGAATGGCCGCAGCGATTTCGTCGGCGTCGCGGAGTGTGCGCTGCCCGCTGCGGTACACCGGCCCCTTGCGCGGAACGGCTTCGGCGGCGATCGCAGTCCCCCACTGAGCAGACGAGAGCTGCAGCCCCAACACATAGAGCCCCTTGCTGACAGCCCCGTTGGCGGCCACGGGCCGGTACGGATGCGGCACCACGTCCAGGCCGGTGGACTGCACGGGAACCCCCTCCGTCGTCATCATAAGCTTCGGCCGGACTGCGCCGTCCGCCAGCAACTGCCCAAGGAGCGGCGAAGCGTTGGCCGAAACCCGGTTTCCGGGCGCCAGGGCTTCCACCATTGTGGCTGCGGTAGCGGGCGGACCGTCGACCCACGGCGAGGCCGCCGTAAACACCCGGTTCCGGCGGTCAACACCGAACTTCGGATCCGGGCCCACGAAGCTGACAACTCCGGCCCGCGCCAGCGCGGCCAGCTGCTCCGAACGCAACGCCGGCGGCCCGCTGGCGAGGCCCTCCACAAACGACTCGAACCAGCCACGCAGCCCGGCAACCCATGACTCGTCAGTGATGCCGCCGTCGGCCACTGCTGTTTTGAGCACAGCACGCCCGTGGTGGAGGGCGCCGATTGCCATCTTGAGGGGATCGTCCTCGCCCATGGCGGACCGCCGCGCGTCATCCAGCAGGTACTCCACCACGGCGGCGTCGTGCTCCGCCCGTGAGGCGAAGGACCTGCCGGCCAGCGGGGTGGCGAGTCCGGCAAGGTCCAGCCGGTGGCGCGGGCCCACGTGGATGGCCAGCACGCTTTCCACGCTGTCCTCCCAGTTGCCCGCACTGTGGGTATGCGGGTGCAGGCCTTCCTCGAGCGCCGCAAGGAAGGCCGCCCGGTCCGGCACCGCACCGGGCTGCGAGCGCACGAGGGTGGAGTAGTAGGCCCAGAGGGTGTCGCGCTGCAGCAGGGGCCACAGGTCGTGGTCGAAGCCCGGCTTGATCCCGGCTGTGCGGAACCGGTCCAGCGCGTCTTCCGTCAGGTACCGGAGGCTGACCGACGCCGGGTAGTAGCCTTCCGTCGCCGCCTTCGCCCGGTACGGGGTGCCTCGCCGGGACGCCGCGATGATCAAAGGCTCCTGGCCGGACGGTTCGTACTCCAGCCGCCCGCCGTTCGGGACGAACTTTCCGCCGCGGCCCTCAGTAAGCGCAACCACGGTGTCGAAGAAGTTCAGCCCCATGCCGCGGACCAGCACCGGTTCGCCCGCCGGGACCCGGGACCAGTCGACGTCCGCGGGGACCGCCGGCGGCAGGTACAGCAGGCCCAACTGCTCCGCCGCGGCCTGCAGTTCCCGCTGTTCGGGATTCAACCGCGACGGAATGTGTCCCAGCGCCAGGACCACGGACCCGGTGCGGAGCAACCCACCGGTGGCCAGGCCGACGTCGTACATGCCGTCTCCTGCCGGGCGTACGGACACAGCGGACGTCTCATGGAAATCGATCGTGACGCCGTCGGGCGCCTTGGCCAGCACCTCCTCCAGGGTGGAGCGCAGGTACCTGCCGTAGAGGGCCCGGCTGGGGAAGTCGTTGGGTCCGAGGACGGCGAGCTCCGCGCGCTCGTCTTCGCTGAGGGAGGGCAGCGGGTGGTGCAGCTGCCGGACCCGCCACTGGTCAAAGGAGGTGCCGGCCAGCGGTGCCGGCAGGGATGGGTCCTGCGGGACCAGCGTGGGGTAGAACGACTGGGTGTTCATCAGGTACAGCCGCGACTGCCCGGGCTGCCAGACATGCCCCGGGCCCGCCGGGTAGGGATCAACGACGTCGATGTGGAGCCGGAGTGCGCGGCCGGCGGAAGAATTGCGGGCAGCGGCGTGGGCGAGCAGCCGTTCCAGCACGCTGGTGCCGCGGGGACCGGCCCCGATGATGGCGGCCCGGATGCTCTGCGTATTTTCCACGGCATCCAGCGTACGGGCTGATCACGTGACTTGCCCGCCGGCACCGATGTTGTTTGGATGGGCGGATGACCACCACTGCAGCTGATCCAGGACGCGCTCCTGCCGCTATCGCGCCCGAGCCCACCGATGAGAATGTCTGGCTTGAGGACATCTACGGCGAAGAACAGCTCGCCTGGGTGAAGGAGCAGAACTCCCGTACAGAGGATTTGCTGGAGGACGCCGACTACGCGGAACTCGAGGACAGCATCCTGGAGGTGCTCGACTCCACCGACCGGATACCGATGGTGGGAAAGCGCGGCGACTGGTACTACAACTTCTGGAGGGACCAGCAAAACCCCAAGGGCCTGTGGCGCCGCACCACGTGGGAGAGCTACTGCACTGACTCCCCTGAGTGGGAGGTCCTGCTCGACGTGGACGCGCTGGCCGCCGCCGAAGGTGAGGAGTGGGTGTTCCACGGCGCCACGTTCCTCCGCCCGCCGGCCGGCGAACCGTACCGGCTGGCCCTGCTGGCGCTCTCCCCCGACGGCGGTGACGCCAACCGGTACCGGGAATACGACGTTGAGGCCCGGGCCTTTGTTGACCCTGCGGGCGGGGGTTTCGACCTGCCGACGGCGAAGGGCAACGTGTCCTGGCTGGATGCGGACACGCTGCTGGTAGCCTCCACCGCGGACGGGCTGCCCCGGACGGCCTCCTCCTACGCGCGGACCGCGGTCACCCTGAAGCGCAGCGAAAGCCTTTCCGCTGCTCCCCGGCTGTTCGAGGTCCCCGAGGACCACATGATGGCGGTGGTTGCCCACGATTCCACTCCGGGCTTTGAACGCACCTTTGCCATGGACTACATCGATTTCTTCAACCGGACAAACCTCGTGCTGCGGGACGGTTCCTGGGTGGCTATCGACGTCCCCACCGACGTCAACGTCAGCGCGCACCGTGAGTGGCTGCTGTTCCGTCCGCAGCAGGACTGGGTGCTGGACGGCACCACCTACCCGGCCGGATCGCTGCTGGCCGCGGGCTTCGAGGACTACCTTTCCGGCGGACGCGACCTCGCCGTCCTGTTCACCCCGGACGCCCACACCTCCCTGCAGTCATGGAGCTGGACGCGGAACTTCCTGCTCCTGAACCTCCTCAGGGACGTCTCGTCGGAGATCCGGGTCCTGGACCCGTCCCGGCCCGCGGAAGGTCCGGACGGCGCCTGGGCATCGAGTCCCCTGGATGCTTGCCCGCCCCTGCACGACGTCAATGCCTACGCGGTGGACGACGAGGACGAGGCAGCAGCCGACGGCGGTGCAGGCGATGACTTCTGGCTGGTCGCCACAGGCTTCACCACGCCGAGCACCCTGATGCGGGGAACGTTGGAACGCAACCATAACGACGGCGGGGTCCCCGGCGTGGGAAGCCGGCATGGGGTGGTGAAGGCGTCGCCGTCGTTCTTTGCGGACAGCGACTATGAGGTGCAGCAGCATTTCGCCGCCTCCGACGACGGCACGCGCGTCCCGTACTTCCAGGTGGCCGCCCGGAACCTGCCCCTGGATGGACAGAATCCCACCCAGCTGTCCGGCTACGGAGGCTTCGAAATTTCCCGCACTCCCGCCTACAGCGGCACCGTGGGCAGGGCGTGGCTGGAACGCAGGACCGCCGGCATCCCCGGCAATGACGGTGGGGGCACTCACTCCCGCGGCGGTGTCTACGTGGTGGCGAACATCCGCGGCGGCGGCGAGTACGGGCCGTCCTGGCACCGGGCGGCGCTAAAGGAAAACCGGCACAAGGCGTACCAGGACTTCGCCGCCGTGGCCCGGGACCTCATCAACCGCGGGGTCACCTCGCGGGAGCGGCTGGGCTGTGTGGGCGGGTCAAACGGCGGCCTGCTGGTGGGCAACATGCTGACACAGTACCCGGAGCTTTTCGGCGCCGTTTCCTGCGGCGTTCCGCTGCTGGACATGCGCCGTTATACCAAGCTCTCCGCCGGCCACTCCTGGATTGCCGAGTACGGCGACCCGGACGTGCCGGGGCAGTGGGAGTACATTCGGACCTTCTCCCCGTACCACCTGCTTCGGGACGGCGTGGATTACCCCAACACGTTCATCTGGACGGCCACCTCGGACGACAGGGTGGGACCGGTGCAGGCCCGCAAGATGGCCGCGCGCATGCTGGCCATGGGCATCCGCAACGTCTGGTTCCACGAGGCATTGGAGGGGGGCCACGCCGGGGCCTCCGACAACCGGCAGGCCGCCGCGCTGCAGGCCCGCAGCCAGCATTTCCTGTGGAAGGCACTGGCGGGCGGGAACTTGTGATGCCGGAACTATCGGTGCGGCGCGCGGCCGCAGCCGACGCCGAACGGCTCGGCGAGGTGCATATCCGCTGCTGGCGGGAAACCTACCGCGGGATGTTGTCTGATGCTTTCCTGGCCAGCGTCGATCCCGCCAACAGGGTGGCGCTGTGGCGGCATTTGCTGGACCGGACGGACCCTGCCGAGGCCTGGGTGGCGTGCGACGCCGGCACGATCGTCGGGTTTGCAGGTGTCCGTTACGGTCCCGGGCCCGGTTCCCCCGAGGGCCACCCGCCGCCCGCCTCCGGCGACCTTGAACTGTGGGGCCTGTACCTGCTTGCCTCCCACCAGGGACTGGGCCTGGGAAGGCGGCTGCTGGAGTGTGCGATCGGGCAGGAGGCGGCCAGCCTCTGGGTGGCCGGCGACAACGCCCGGGCGATCAGCTTCTACCGCCGGTTCGGCTTCGAGCCCGATGGCGCCGAGGACGTTCTTGCCGCGTGGGAGAACATCCGCGAGATCCGGATGGTCCGTCCGGCGCAGCATCCTTCCTGATCGAAGCCCGGCACCTGGCGTGCCTCCGGAACTGATCGAGCCGTTTTGCACAGAATGCCCGGATCTGCGTATCCTTGGTGGGCTAGGAATAGCAATTGGAGACGTGCCAGAGCGGCCGAATGGACTTCACTGCTAATGAAGGGTCGGGGTTAAACTCGACCGGGGGTTCAAATCCCCCCGTCTCCGCGTTTGGCCCCGATCTTCGGACCGGGGCCTTTTGCGTATCCGGGTGATGCAGGTGCGGAAGTCAGCCGGCCTGGGCAAGAACGAGCGGAAGAACGGCACCAGCTCCGGCCTGCCGAAGGGCGCGGCCCGCGACAGTGAGCGTCCACCGGCTGTCCGCCAGGTCGTCGATGAGCAACACGCTTTGCCCTTGGGCTGAAGCCAGTGCCGCTTCCAGTTCGGGGCTGGCCACGATCCGGTCCCAGACGCCGGCCAGCCGGTAGGCGCTGTTGCCGCCGCGGCTCCCGGTGGGCCCGCCATGCGCCAACTGCAGCTCGCCGAGGTAGGGGATGCGGCCGATCTCCGAGATGCCCCTGGCCAGTGAACCCACCAGCTGCGGCTTGCTCCGGGACGGGACACTCACGATGGCGGCCGGCCTTCCCGCGCCGCTCCAGCCAGGAGTACGGGAATCGCCGGCGCCCCACTCACGGAGCACCTGGACGCACGCCTGCAGCATTCCCGGATCCACGGGCCGGTCCCCGGCGCCGGCGGCAAAGAGTTCACGCAGGGCACTGCCCCAGCCCAGGTCCGTCAGCCTGGCCAGGATTCTACCCTCCGTGAGGCCTTCGCCGGGCTTCAGTTTGCCCTTCACCGGCACGCCCAGGCGGTCCATGCCGCTGGGCCACTGCAGCCGCGGCTCAAGGATGCCGCCGGCCCGGCTGAGGGTCTGGCCGGCGGCTGTCGTGGCATCCTCCGCCACGTCCACCGGGAACCAGCGTCCGGCGCAGTTGTCGCACCGTCCGCAGGCGTGCGCCGTCTCATCGTCCAGGACCGAGGTGATGTACTCCATCCGGCACCCTGCCGTGTCCTGGTAGATCACCATGGAATCCTGCTCGTCCACCCGGGCCTGGGCAATCCGCTGGTAGCGTTCGGCGTCGTAGATCCACGGCTGTCCGGTGGACCGCCAGCCGCCGCCCACCCGCTCCACCGCTCCGTCCACGGACAGGACCTTGAGCAACAGTTCGAGCGGGGTCCGGCGGAGGTCCACGCACGCTTCCAGGGCGACGGTGGAGAGGGCGGTGCCGGCCTCTGCCAGTGCCGTGAGAACGGCGGCCGCCTTGTCCTCGGAGGGCATGGACGCGGTGGCGAAGTACTGCCAGATTTCCCGGTCCTCGGATCCTGGGAGGAGCAGGACGTCCGCGTTGGCGGCGCCGCGGCCCGCGCGTCCCACCTGCTGGTAGTAGGCCACGGGTGACGAGGGCGCGCCCAGGTGGACGACGAAGCCGAGGTCCGGCTTGTCGAAGCCCATGCCCAGTGCCGAGGTAGCCACCAGCGCCTTCACCTGGTTGTCCTTCAGCAGTTGCTCCGCGCGTTCCCGGTCCGCGGGATCGGTCCGGCCGGTGTAGGACAGTACCTGGTGCCCGGCTTCGGACAGGAGCCGGGCGGTGTCTTCCGCGGCCGACACAGTGAGGGTGTAGATGATGCCGCTCCCCGGAAGATCCGCCAGATGCGTCAGCAGCCAGCCCAGGCGCTGCCTGGAGTCCGGAAGGGACAGTACGCCCAGCCGGAGCGAATCCCGGCCCAGGGCGCCGCGGATGGTAAGGACGCCGGCTCCCAGCTGTTCCTCAATATCGTGTACCACCCGGGAGTTCGCCGTGGCAGTGGTGGCAAGCACGGGGACGGCTTCAGGCAGCCGGGTGATGAGGTCCGCGATCCTGCGGTAGTCAGGCCGGAAGTCGTGCCCCCAGTCGGAGATGCAGTGCGCTTCGTCGATGACCAGCAGTCCGGTCCGCCGGATCAGTTCGGGCAGCTGGTTTTCCCGGAAGGAAGGGTTGGTAAGCCTTTCGGGAGAGACGAGCAGGACGTCCACCTCGTCTGCCGCCAGCTGTTCACGCACGGTGTCCCACTCCAGCTGGTTGGCGGAATTGATGGCCACTGCGCGGACGCCGGCCCGCGCAGCGGCAGCCACCTGGTCCCGCATGAGGGCAAGCAAGGGCGAGACAATCAGCGTTGGACCGGCGCCCCGCCGGCGCAGGAGCAGGGACGCGACGAAGTACACGGCCGATTTTCCCCAGCCGGTGCGCTGGACCACCAAGGCCCGCCTCCCGCCGTCGACCAGCGCCTCGATGGCTTCAAACTGCCCTTCGTGGAAATCCGCCCCGGGATGTCCCACCAGTTCGCGGAGAACGTCCAGCGCCTGGCGGTGCGTGGCTGAGCCGGTACCGGAAGCGGCGGACGCCGTGCCGGGCGAAGGAGGTGTGTCGGTCAGGGTGGCTGCATGCTGGTTATCGACCATTGGTTCAGTATCCCAGCCGCCTCCGACAGCGGGCATCCTCCGGTCCCGTATGTGGAAACTCCCCGGAGCCACGACGTTTCCCACATGTCACTGGACGCCGCCCCACCGGAGCGCAGGCTTGCCCGTAAGATAAAGCCCGTGACTAGCGAACAGACAACGACTTTTGATCTCTCGGCATCCTTCAAGGCCTACGATGTCCGCGGCATTGTGGGCGAGTCCATCACCGCCGAAATCGTCGAAGCCGTGGGGGCAGCGTTCGTGGACGTCCTGCAGCTCGAAGGCGAAACGATCCTGGTGGGCGGGGACATGCGTCCTTCCTCCCCCGAATTCAGCAAGGCCTTCGCCAACGGTGCATCGGCCCGCGGCGCCAATGTCGAGCTGCTCGACCTGATTTCAACTGACGAACTGTACTTCGCGTGCGGCTTCCTGAACCGCGCCGGCGCCACTTTCACCGCCAGTCACAACCCAGCCGGCTACAACGGCATCAAGATGTCCAAGGCCGGTGCCGTCCCCATCTCCTCCGAGACGGGCCTCAAGGACATCCAGGCCCTCGCCGAGCAGTACCTTAACAGCGGCACCATCCCGGAAGCGGCCAGCCGCGGCCTGATCAGTGTCCGCGATGTACTCAAGGACTACGCGGAGTACCTGCGCAAGCTCGTTGACCTGTCCGGTTCCCGCCCGCTCAAGGTGGTGGTGGACGCCGGCAACGGCATGGCCGGCCTCACCACACCCGCGGTCCTGGGCGACGCACTGCTGCCCAAGCTTCCGTTCGACATCATCCCTCTGTACTTCGAACTGGACGGTTCCTTCCCCAACCACCCCGCCAACCCGCTTGAACCCGAAAACCTCCGCGACCTGCAGTCTGCCGTGATCAAGCACGGCGCGGACATCGGACTGGCTTTCGACGGCGACGCCGACCGCTGCTTCGTCATCGATGAAAAGGGCGAGCCCGTGTCGCCGTCGGCCATCACGGGCATGGTGGCGCGCCGTGAAATCGCCCGTGCCAAGGCCCAAGGCGAAACCACCCCCACGATCATCCACAACCTCCTCTGCTCCCGCGCGGTCGCCGAGCTGGTGGAGCACGATGGCGGCCGGGCAGTCCGCACGCGCGTCGGCCACTCCTTCATCAAGGCAGTCATGGCCAAGGAGGGTGCGGTGTTCGGCGGCGAGCACTCGGCCCACTTCTATTTCCGCGACTTCTGGAACGCCGATACCGGCATGCTGGCCGCCATGCACGTCCTGGCGGCCCTCGGCGAGCAGGACGGCCCGCTGTCCGAGCTCGCCCGCGAGTACGAGCCCTACATCAGCTCCGGCGAGATCAATTCCGAGGTGGACGACAAGCCCGCCGCCGTCGAGCGCGTACGGGAAGCTTTCGCCGGTGAGGACATCACCATTGACACCCTGGACGGCAGCACATTCACGGCCAAGGACGGCAGCTACTGGTTCAACCTGCGCCCGTCCAACACCGAGCCGTTCCTCCGCCTTAACGCGGAAGCCACGGACCGCGCCACCATGGAACGGATCCGCGACCGCGTCCTGGCACTGGTCCGGGCCTAGGCTGTCATGGCTGACGCCATCCAGCCCGGCACTGAGGGACAGTCCGCCTGGCGGGACTCGGTTCCTGAAACGACGGCAACTGACCTGGAGAACCTCCTGGGAACGGGCATCAGCGCCGCCCAGGAGCAACTCGAGCGCAACGGCGGCTTCCTGCCTTTCGCCCTGACAGTCCAGAACGACGGTGAGGTTCGTCTTGTCGCCGTGTCACCCGCCGATGCGCCTGAGGGGACGGACGCGGACTTCGATGCCGATACCATGATCAGCGATCTGCAGGCGCTGCTCCGGCAGATCCGCGCGGACTTCCGCGCGGCCGCCGTCGTTTGTGACATCCTGCTGGTGGAAGAGGACTCGGATGCCATCCATGTGGCTGCCGAGCACCGGGACGGTTCGGTGTTCGCAGCCGTCCTGCCTTACGCGGCCAACACCGCGGGCAGGACCTTTGAGTTCGGCGAATTGGGCGCCGACGACAACGAAGCCACGATCTGGGTGGACTAGACCGCGTCCGGCTTATGAAGGTCAACGCCCTGCGGGAGCTGGACACCCGGGGCGACCCGGCAGAGTGCATGGCCGCCACCACAGGCCCCGGACATCTGGCGGGCCAATAACCCACCGAGTTTTCGGGCAGGTACCACGGGCTACGTGCCCCGGAAGTCCCGGTATCTGTCAAAAGAGTCCTAAGAACGACGGCGGCCCCGCACCTTTTCACTCAAGGTGCGGGGCCGCCGTCGTGCTTCAGATTGTTAGTCCTCTCAGGAGAGGCGTTCCTTCAGGCCTGCCAGTTCGGACTGGAGCGCCTGGGGCAGGGATCCGCCGAAGTTGGCGAACCATTCCTCGATCGAGGCGAGTTCAGTGGCCCATTCGGCGGGATCGACCTTGACGGCTTCCTCGACCTGCGCCGGGGTCATGTCCAGGCCCTCGAGGTCGATGGAGTCACCGGTGGGAACGAAACCGATGGGGGTTTCGACGGCGTCAGCCTTGCCTTCGAGGCGCTCGATGGCCCACTTGAGGACGCGGGCGTTGTCACCGAAACCTGGCCAGGCGAAGCCGCCCTCTGAGTTCCGGCGGAACCAGTTGACCAGGAAAATCCTGGGCAGGCGCTCCGGGTTGGCCTTGGCGGACAGGTTGACCCAGTGGTTCAGGTAATCGCCGGCGTCGTAGCCAATGAACGGCAGCATGGCCATGGGGTCGCGGCGGACCACGCCCACCGCGCCAGCAGCAGCAGCGGTGGTTTCGGAGGACAGGGTGGAGCCCATGAAGATGCCGTTGGACCAGCTGCGCGCCTCGGTGACCAGCGGGATGGTCGTCTTGCGGCGGCCGCCAAACAGGATGGCGGACAGTTCCACGCCGTCCGGGTTGTGGTATTCCTCTGCCAGCATGTCGATCTGGTCGATGGGGGTGCAGAACCGCGAGTTCGGGTGGGCAGCGGGCTTGCCGGATTCCGGCGTCCAGGAGTTGCCCTGCCAGTCGGTCAGGTGGCCAGGCACTTCTTCCGTCATGCCCTCCCACCACACGCCGCCGTCGTCGGTCAGTGCAACGTTGGTGAAGATGCTGTTGCCTTTGGCAATGGCGCGCATGGCGTTGGGGTTGGTGCCCCAGCCGGTACCCGGTGCAACACCAAAGAGGCCGGCCTCCGGGTTGACGGCGCGGAGCTCGCCTTCCTTGCCGAAACGCATCCAGGTGATGTCGTCACCGAGGGTCTCCACCTTCCATCCCTTGACGGTGGGATCCAGCAGGGCAAGGTTGGTCTTGCCGCAGGCGGACGGAAAGGCAGCAGCGACGTAGTACGTCTTCTGCTCCGGGGAGGTCAGCTTGAGGATGAGCATGTGCTCGGCCAGCCAGCCCTCGTCCCGCGCCATGACGGAGGCGATACGAAGGGCGTAGCACTTCTTGCCCAGCAGGGCGTTGCCGCCGTAGCCGGAGCCGAAGGACCAGATGGAGCGCTCTTCGGGGAAGTGGACGATCCACTTGTCCGGGTTGCACGGCCACGGAACATCTTCCTGGCCGGGCTCCAGCGGCGCACCCACGGAGTGCAGTGCCGGGACGAAGAAGGCATTGGTCTCCGTGATGCGGTTCAGGACGTCGGTGCCGATGCGGGCCATGATCCGCATCGAGGCGACAACGTAGGCGCTGTCCGTGATCTCGACGCCGAACTTCGGGTCCTCGGCGTCGAGGTGGCCCATCACGAAGGGGATGACGTACATGGTCCGGCCGCGCATGGAACCGGCAAAGAGTCCGCGCAGCTTTTCCTTCATCTCGGCCGGGGCCATCCAGTTGTTGGTGAAGCCGGCGTCACGCTTGTTTTCGGAGCAGATGAAGGTTTGCTCCTCTACCCGGGCCACGTCAGCGGGGTCCGAGAAGGCGGCGAAGGAGTTGGGGAAGAGTTCCTGGTTCAGCGGAGTCAGGGTGCCGGCGGCGACGAGCTCGCCGGTGAGGCGGGTGTTTTCCTCCTCGGATCCGTCAACCCAGTAGATGCGGTCCGGCTGCGTAAGCTCAGCAACCTCTTCGACCCATGCCAGCAGGCCGGCATGTGTGGTGGGTGCTTTCTCAAGCAGCGGCTTCTGCGCCAGATCGCCCATTGCAGTTCCCTTCCTCGGGGTTGATCGGTGTGTGCTAAATGCTATGGTCCGGACCACTGCGGATTTTTGGCAGCTTGCTGGCTAAAACCTGCCGCCGAAATCCCGATCCGCGGAAATTCAAGGAATATTTGGCGAAAAGTCTATGATTAAGTGACGAAGGTCACCTGTACCGGTCTAGTCGTGCAGATTACACAGCTCCCGATTTGGCGCTGCGGCCAACCTCGCGTAAAGTAATTCGAGGTTCAGGGAGAGCGGTTCTTCTCCAGGAACACGAGATGCGCCCATAGCTCAGCTGGATAGAGCGTCTGTCTACGGAACAGAAGGTCAGGGGTTCGAATCCCTTTGGGCGCACGGACAGGGTCCGCACAGGTTCGCCGGTGCGGACCTTTTGCGTTAAGCAAAATTACCGCGCTCCCTGCTTCCGCCCGGACGCGTCACTTGGCTGTCGGCACCCCGGCGTAGGCTTTCCCCATGACGCCGGATGCTGTGGAGCACGAGTTTGACGTAGTGGTGATCGGCGCGGGCGCCGTTGGGGAAAATGTGGCCGGCAGGGTGGTGCAGGGCGGATTGACGGCGGTGCTGGTGGAAGCGGAACTGGTAGGCGGCGAATGCTCATACTGGGCCTGCATGCCGTCCAAGGCCCTGCTTCGCCCGGGCACCGCACTGCACGGAGCCCAGACCACACCCGGCGCCAAGGAAGCAGTCACGCGCATCCTGGACGCACCGGCAGTACTGAAGCGCCGGGACTATATGACCTCCAACTGGCAGGATGACAGCCAGGTGCAGTGGGTTAAGGACACGGGAATTGAACTGATCCGCGGGCACGCCCGGCTGACCGCACCCAAGCTTGTGGAGGTGGCCGGCCTGGAGGGGACATCTCACCGCATACAGGCCCGGCACGCTGTAGTCCTCGCCAGCGGGTCCGCACCCAATACTCCCCCGGTTGAAGGACTGAAGGACCTTCCGGTGTGGGGTACCCGGGAAGCCACCTCCGCAAAGGAGATCCCGGAGCGTCTCGCCGTCCTGGGCGGCGGTGTGGCAGGCACCGAACTGGCACAGGCTTTCGCGCGCCTGGGAGCAGCCGTAACACTTGTTGCCCGGAGCGGACTGCTGGGCAACTTCCCCATGGAGGCTGCGCAACTGGTAGCCGCCGGCCTGCGGGCAGACGGCGTCGAACTCCGCCTCAACACCGCCACACATCGGATCACCGGAAACGATGACGGCACCTTCAGCCTGGTACTGGGCGACGGCACCACCGTCACCGCGGACAAGGTCCTGGTTTCCACGGGCCGTCGTCCCGCACTTGCAGGCCTGGGCCTGGAAAGCGTCGGATTCGAAGCGGACGGGGACGGCCGGCTGGCCCTTACCACGGACAGTTCCGGCCTGGTGCAGGGCATACCGGGCGATGAGCCCTGGCTTTACGCCGTGGGGGACGCTGCCGGCCACAACCTTTACACCCACCAGGGCAAGTACGAGGCCCGGGCTGCGGGTGACGCCATCGCTGCCCGGGCAAAGGGCGAACTTGCGGGCAGACCAGCCGCTTGGAGCCGCTACGCCCACACAGCCAACCAGCACGCAGTACCCAGCGTTGTTTTCACGGATCCCGAGCTTGCGTCGGTTGGCCGCACCCTGCAGAAGGCGCAGAAGGACGGGTACAACGCCTCATCCGTTGAGCTCCCCATCCAGGTTGCAGGTTCGTCGCTGCGTGCGGAGAACTACGAGGGATGGGCACAGCTGGTGGTGGATGAGGACCGGAAGGTACTCCTCGGCGCCACTTTCGCGGGTCCCGACGTTGCCGAACTGCTGCATGCTGCAACGATCGCAGTGGTGGGTGAAGTGCCCCTGGAGCGGTTGTGGCATGCGGTGCCGTCGTACCCCACCATCAGTGAGGTGTGGCTCCGGCTCCTGGAGAAGTACGGCCTCTGACGACTATTTGAACTGACCGGTCAGTTTAATTAGACTGGAGGCAACTGCATTTCCTGTGAAAGATTATCTTGCTCTCAGCGCACCAGCTTTATGTCAAAGGCCGCCGCGGTCCCCTGCTTCCTCCCACATCACTCCGGGTGAACCGTGGCGAACTGCTGCTCGTTACGGGCACCCGCCAGGACCAGCGCACAGCGCTTGCATTGACCGTCAGCGGCAGGATGAAGCCGAGCGGAGGCGCGGCCAGCTGGGACACCCTCCACCGGCCCCGCCAACTCCGGCTGGCGAGCGCCCTGGTTGACTCCCCCGGCGTCAACGAGCCGGAGGAGCACCTCAGCGTCCGCGAGCTGGTGACCGAGGACTTGGCCCTGGTACCCCGCCGCTATCGTGGCGCGTTGCTCAGCGGCCCATGGCTGAAAGTGAACAGCTTCAAAGACATCGCGGACCTCTGGACGGAGCAACTGGATCCCCGCCGCCGGATTGAGCTGCTGACCGCGCTGGCCCTCGCCAACCCCCGCACCGACCTGCTGGTGGTCGACTCGCCCGACCGTCATAGTGCCGACCACGAGGCGTGGTTGCCGCGCCTGGAGCATTTGGCGTACGACGACGGCAGGCCACTCGCCGTCGTTGCCACCGCCAGTGCCCTCCCGCCGTCATGGACAGGGCCCTCAGCCGTCATCGGTAATGCCGTACTGGTACAGGCCCAAGACGACCAGCAGGACGTCCGCGCCCCGGAGCACCAGGACGCCCAACTCCAGACAGAGGATGCCACGTGACCGTCCTGCGGCTGGCCCGCTCTGAACTCAAGCGCATGACGGGAGGCTTGCTGCCCAAGCTGACGATTCTCGCGCTGACCATGGTGCCCCTGCTGTACGGAGCGGTGTATCTCTATGCGAACTGGGATCCGTACGGAAACCTGGGCCACCTGGATGCAGCACTGGTTGTGGAAGACACCGGTGCCACCGCGGGTGACGGCAGCCACCTGGCCGCCGGAACCAAGGTGGCCGACGCCCTGGTGCAGGGCAACGTGTTCCATTGGGTCCGCGTGGACAGCAGCCAGGAGGCTGACCAGGGGGTCAGTGACGGCAGGTACGCGTTCGCCCTCAAGATCCCCGGGGACTTCTCCGCCAACCTGGCATCGCCGGGCAGCTTCGATTTCGGCCAGCCAGGCCATGCTGAACGTCACCACCAATGATGCCAACAACTATCTCCTGGGCACCATCGTGGACAAACTGACCACGTCGGTGCACAACACGGTAGCCACCGAGGTGGGTGAGGAAACCGCCAACCAGCTGCTGACCGGCTTTGGCACCATCCACACCAGGATGGTGCAGGCAGCTGACGGTGCGGGCCGGCTGGCCGACGGCGTCACGGGACTCCGGGACGGCACCTCCACCCTGCACGAGGGAACTACAAGCCTCAGCGCCGGAGCCGGTGACCTTTACGCAGGCCAGCTCAAGCTGCGGGACGGCGCCAACCAGCTGACCGACGGCGCCGGGCAGCTCAGCAGCGGGCTGTCCGTCCTCAAGGACAAGACCGCGTCCCTGCCCACTGACACACAAACGCTCGCCTCCGGCGCCGCGCAGGTAGCCGCGGGAAATGCGCAGCTGAAAGCGACGATCCAGGATGTAGCGGCGCAGCTGGAGGCCGCCGACCAGGGCCTGCGGACGCGCGTGATCGAATCGAACACCAGGCTGGTCGCCGCGGGTGTCCTGACCCAGGAGCAAGCCGACAGCATCCTGGCGGACTTCGACTCCGTGGCTGCCTCCAGTCCCGTTGCCGCCGCAAAGGCGAGCCTCCAAACGGACACAGCCCAGGTCCAGCAACTGGCCGACGGCGCGGAATCCGTGAGTGTCGGAGCGGCACAGCTGGCGGCCGGAACACCGGCACTGAAGGACGCGGTCCGGCAGGCATCAGCCGGCGCGGACCAGCTGCACACGGGCGCCGCCACCCTCGCCACCGGCGGTCAGGCAGCTCTGGACGGCACGGCCGGCCTGGCGGACGGCGCCCGCCAGCTCGATGCAGGAGCGGCCCGGCTGTCCGAAGGCGCGGCCACCGCGGCCGAGGGTTCCCGGACGTTGGCCGACGAGATCGCCAGGGGCGCGGGCCAGGTTCCCAATCCTGACGATGTGCAAAAGAGCAACCTGTCCCGGGTGATGGCCGATCCCGTTGCGGTCAGCAACGTTTCACAGGCAAAGGCCGACTCCTACGGAGCCGGGCTCGCGCCGTTCTTCCTCACGCTGGCCTTGTGGATCGGCATCTTCATGCTGGTGCAGGTACTGCGGCCCGTCACCCGGCGGGCGCTTGCCTCCAATGCGCCGTCCTGGAAAATCGCCCTGGGCGGCTGGCTCCCGTTCCTGGCGGTTTCCGTAGTCCAGGCTACGCTGCTGACCCTTGTGGTAAACCTCGCCCTCGGCCTGAATCCCGTCCACCCGGTCCTGATGTGGCTCTTTATGCTGGCAGCGGCCATGGCGTTCAGCGCCCTCATCCAGGGCATCGTGGCGCTGCTCGGTTCGCCCGGGAAACTGGTGGTACTGGTCCTGCTGGTGCTCCAGCTGGTGTCCTCCGGCGGCACGTTCCCCTGGCAAACCACTCCGCAGCCGCTCCATGTCGTGCACGGGATCCTGCCCATGGGCTATGTCGTCACGGGAATGAGGCATCTGGTGTACGGAGCAGATCTGTCCATGATTGTCCCCACCGCCATCGGCCTCCTTGGCTACACCCTGCTGGGAACGGCACTGTCCACGCTTGCCGTGCGCAGGAACAAGTACTGGACGCTCAAGACCCTCAAACCGGAGATCGCGGTATGACCTCCGACCCGCCGGGGGCAGGGAAGGGCCGCACAGCCGAACCATTGCCGACCCAAGGGCCGGCGGCAGCAAAAGTACTGCGACCCGCAAGAACCACCGCCACCCGCCAGAAACTCTTCGACGCCTCCATGGAGCTCATCGGCGAGCGCGGCGCCGCCAACGTCACAGTGGACGAGATTGCCACCGCTGCGGGGGTCTCCAAAGGTACCGTCTACTACAATTTCGGCAGCAAATCCGAACTCGTGGCACAGCTCCTGCGGCACGGGGTGGACATCCTCAAGGAACGCCTGCTGACGCCAGGGGCAGGGCCGGCGAAGGACCCGCTGCTGGCCATGGAGGACATGATTGGCCAGGCCATGGACTTTATGGCGCAGTACCCTTCCTTCGCCCGCCTCTGGGTGAGCGAAAACTGGCGCACCCCGAGCGAGTGGCAGGGAACCTTCACCGTCCTGAGGAGTGAACTTCTGGCGGTCATCGCCCACGCGGTGGAGAACGTGGCCAAGGCCTACCCCGTGGATCCAACCGTTTCCCGCGGGAGCCTGGAAACCGCCATTTTTGGCGCCTGCTTTGTTGTTGGCCTGGACCGCCAGACATACAACCCGGAGCGCACCCGTGACCAAAGCGTTGCAGCAATTATGGCCATCATGCGCGGCTACGTGCTCCGGCCGCATGCCGCTCAGGAATGATGGTGGCCATGAGCCATATGGGGAGCAGCGGAAAAGTGGCGGTCGTCGCCGGCATCGTGGCAGCGGGCCTGCTGGTCCTCACCGGAATGACCCTCGCGATGCCGGTATTCGTCGCGTTCGCGGGCGTCCTGGCGCTGGCCTGCCTGTCAGCCCTGGCCGAGGTGCTGGTGCGGGGGCGCCGGGCGGTGCTGCTGGCCACCGGTGCCGGGACGAGCCTCACCCTGGGATGTACCCTCGCCTTCGTCGGCACCTGGGAGCTGTCCTTTGACGGGCAGTCGTCGTTCCTGGGGACGCCCCTGCCCACCGACGACCCCGACCATTACTTCATCGGCGCCGCGGCCTCCGCTGCCGGGACCCTGCTGGTCCTGTTCGCCGGGGCTGCCTGGCCCGCGGGCAAGCCATTGGCGGCAAGGCGCCGGCGGACCGCGGCCAAACGGCGGCCTGCCGCACCCCGCCCTGTAACCAAGGCGGCACCTGCCCGGCGGACTTCCGGTTCCCGTGCCCCCTCGGGGCTGCCCGCGGCAGCCAAGCGGTCGTCGTCGTCCGCTGTCACTGCACGTAAGCCCGCGGCAAAGCCGGGTATGGCGCCGCGCCGCTGACCACGCCATACCGGCACTGGGCGGGCATGGCAGTTAATGGGCGCGGGGGACCTTGAACCTGGTGATCCTGGCGTCCTGGCCGTCCAACTCGGCCCAGGGCTTCCCGGTCTCCAGCACGGTGAGCGCGCTTGTGGGGAACCGCGTGGCTGCGTCCATGTAGGCGTCGTGGTCCGAGTCCCGGGACGCGAGGTGCATGGCGAGATCCTGGACGCCCGGCAGGTGCGCGATCAGCATGAGGGTAGTGACGGTATCGGGAACATGGTTGATGACGGACAGCATCCGGAGCGCGGAGGCTGCGTACAGCCCGTCCTCAAGCTTTGGCGTGGGCGCCTTGTCCCCCAGCTCGGAGCAAACCCAGGTACAGGTCTGCCGGGTGCGCAGGGCGCTGGAGCAGAGGATGAAGTCGGGAACGATGTTGTGCTTGAGCAGCCAACGGCCTGCCAGCGGCGCTTCCCGGTGCCCGCGCTCCTCCAACGGACGCTCATGGTCGGCCACTCCGCCCGGCCAGTCGGCCTTGGCATGGCGCATGATCACTAGCCGGCGAAGATGGTGCTCACTCATGGGCCAAGCTTAACGAACGGCGCCCGCCCCTCGGGGCGGGCGCTCGTTGAAGGATCAGATCGAGTACTCCGGAGCGGCCCAGACCACTACCTCGGGGTGCTCGTAGAACCGGTAGCCCTGGCCGCGGACGGTGCGGACGGTGTTGGCGAGGCGGCCCAGCTTGGAGCGGAGGCGGCGGATGTGGACGTCAATGGTCCGCTCGTTGGGGACTTCCTCGGCGTTCCGCCACAGGCCTTCAAGCAGTTCGTCGCGGCCCACGGTACGGGTGCCATTCTCCACCAGGTAGTTCAGGAGTTCGAACTCCTTGAACGTCAGGTTGAGCGACTCGCCGTCGAGGTGGACTTCACGCCGGGCAAGGTCGATCAGGACGCCGGACGGACGCTGTTCCTGCGGCTGCTGCGGGCGGGGCGTCTCGGTGCGCTGGCGGGAGTTTACGGTTGGGTCGCCGAAGGTGGAGCGTACGACGTCGAGCGCGGAACCCGGGGTGCCGGCCGGGGCGACGGCGACGGCGGCATAACTCTCTGCACCGGCCACCAGGGACTGGGCGTAGGCGCGGATTTCCTGGGCAAGCTTGGCGATGGACGTGCCTGCAGCTGCCGCGGTTTCCTCGTCGATGCCCATGTAGAGGACGAAGCCCCGGGCAACATTGTCATTCGCGACGGGGCGCACGGCGTTGGGTCCGGCCACCACGGGGGTGGGCGCCGTTACGGGAGCGGACTCCGCGGCGGGAACAGCGCGGAGCTGGCCGTATGAGCTGGGGTTGTATCCCTGGGGCCCATAGCCCTGGGCGGGAAAGCTGCTTCCGGAGGACGGCGCAAGCGAAGGACGGGGACCGAAACCGGGGCGCAGGCCGGACGACTGGCCTGCCTTGGCGGCGTTACGGACGGAGATGTGGACGTATCCGGATGCAACAGACATGGAATGCTTACCTCAATGTGAAGGCCGCCATAGCGGCTCGAATGCTGGTTGCCCGCAATGCGAACTGGGGGGCGCCCTACGCTGGGCTGGGGGCGAATGCCTAAGAACTTCGAAGGGTGGGAAGGTTCAGGCGTGCATTCGACAACAGCGCATGTCGGCAGCAGCTGGTGTGCTGGGCCAATATTCTGCGGCTGCAGGTGCTGTTGAGTTCTTGTTCACATTGGAAGTGTGCAGCGTAACAATGGCAACTTGCAAGTAACAATGGACCGAATCGTCCGTATTGTGAGACAAACTGCGACATTGTGGCGCAGATCACGATTTTCCCGGAGGCAAAAGAATAACGCTCGTTATCTGGCAAAGGTCTCCCGCAGCGGAGATTCGCTGAACATTGTTCGGTCAATAACGCTCTCCATATCCTTTTCTTCAGAACAGTTAACCATCCGCTCGTAAGCAGACTGAGTAATCCCACTTGTCCAGCCGGTAGTGGGAACTCATAAAAAACTTCCCCGGCGCGCCCTCTCTCCGGCTTACAAGGCGTGATTCACAGGCTGGACAGGACTGCTGCCGCCGTGCACCCGCCCATGATCCACACCGTGCCCGGCGCCGGTTACGCCATCCAGCCGGCGGAGTAGGCCGGTTCCCGCCCCGCAAGCTCCGGATCCGCAGCCCCGTAGCCGGCACAAGCCCGTCACGAGGCACCTCCGCACCCGACTGATCCTGCCGGCCATGGCACTGCTCATCGCCGTTTTCGGTGCGGTGGGAGTGGTCAGCTACGCCTCCATGAACGCGTTCTTGACTCCTTAGCTAAATGCCCAGCTCAGCCAGGCGGCGGAACGGGCCAACGATCCGGGCCAGCCACCGCGGCACCGTCCACGGAAGACAAAGAGATCCTCCTGGCTCTCGCCCGCAGACGCCCGGCCCGTGGACCGGCAGCTCTCCAACGGCGGGTACCGGCTGGTCACCGTCCAGACGAACTTCGGGGATATTTTGGTAACCCGCTTGCCCCTGGCCGGCAAAGGAAAGCACGCTGGCTTCCCTGATATTGACCTTCGTCTTCGTATCCCTGGGCAGCCTCCTGCTCGTTGGCCTGGTGGTACCGTCCTGATCCGGCGCACCATGAAGCCGCTCGAACAGCTGTCCGGGGTTGCCACCCGGGTGTCCCGGCTGCCACTGGACGCCGGCGGAGTGGCACTCGCGGTGCGCGTGCCGCCGTCGAACTCCAACCCCGGAACCGAAGCGGGCAGAGTTGGCCACGCACTGAACCTGATGCTGGACAACACGGCCAACGCACTCGAGGCGCGGCAGAAGAGCGAGACCAAGGTCCGGCAGTTCGTGGCCACGCCTCGCACGAGTTGAGGACGCCGCTGACGGCGATCCGCGGCTACACCGAGCTTATGCGGATGACGGAGGACTTCACCCCGGATGCCGGAATCGCTGGCATGGTGCAGAGCCAGTCGGAGTGCATGACGGCGCTGGTGGAGGACCTGCTGCTCCTTGCGCGGCTGAAGAGAACACCAGCGGCTGGGCTTATCCATTTGCAATCACTCGCGGAAGCATCACGCCTGTGGGTCACGGTAACGTCACGGCCCGGGCGTACTCGATCCAGCCCCGTACTGCCATTCGTCCCCCAGCACCGGCAAGGCGACGCGCCGCGGTCGTGATGTCCGTTACCTAAATGTGACTTATGCGCTGCGCTGCTGTACCGTCGATTAGGTGCGGTTTACGTTCGGACCGCATATCCGGATGACGCCAAGCTCTGCCACTTCCCGGATTCCGCGCGATCAAAGGCAGAGGCGGGGGACCCACCGTCCCGGGCACTGAAGATTGCCCTTGGGGTTAAGCCAGCACGTGATTTCCGTGTGGCCGGATGCCCTCATCCGAACCCGACAGCTAACTCCGCAGGTGTGAGAGGCGATTCATCATGTTCAAATTCCCGGTTGAACCGCGCCCGAAAAGCGGTTCCAACAGTCATGCCCCGTGTCCGGAAGGCAAGAAGTTTGGCTTCGGCCAGCGCGCCGCAGTCCTCGCAGCCTCCGCTGCGCTGCTGGTTGGCGTCGGTGCTGCAGGCCAGGCCACCGACGCGTTGATCCCGGCTGCGTCTACGTCCGGTACGTCCGCTGCGGACACGGATGCGCAGATGAGCATAGAGAAGAGCGAGATCAGGTCCAACCCGGCCGACTCCCCCGCTCCGGCTCCCATCAACGTGGTTCCGCAGGCCGCCGAGCCCGCCCCGGCACCTGCGCCCGAGCCGGCACCCGCTGCGGAACCGGCTCCTGCGCCCGCGCCGGAACCCGCTCCGGCCCCCGCACCTGAGCCGGCTCCGGCACCCGAGCCTGCTCCCGTCGTCGCGGTCAATGACCCCGCCGGTGCACAGGCCTACGCCGCCGGGCAGCTTGCTTCCTACGGCTGGGCCCAGGACCAGATGCCGTGCCTGGTGACCCTGTGGGACAAGGAATCAGACTGGACCACCACGGCCACCAACCCCAGCAGCGGCGCGTACGGCATTGTCCAGTCCCTGCCTGCGGAAAAGATGGCGAGTGCCGGTCCGGACTACCTCACCAACTACCGGACCCAGATCAACTGGGGCTTGAACTACATCAAGGAGCGCTACCAGTCCCCGTGCGGTGCGCTGAACTTCCACTACGCCAACAACTGGTACTAAGCCCGGCCTGAGCAAGGCACTGTACATCCCCGGCCGCATCAGCGTCCGGGGATGTACTGCACCGCCCACCTGTTGCCGTCGGGATCGGCGAAGTACACAAAGTGGCCCCAGTCCTGGACTGGGCACAGGCTGCGGGCGTGCCTGAGATTGCGGAAGGCTTGTGTTTACGGCACCCGTTAAGCACCTGCCGCCCGGAGTTCAGCCAGCGATGCCGTAGAGGCGGTCGCCGGCGTCGCCCAGCCCGGGAACGATGTAGGACTTGTCATTCAGCTTCTCGTCGATGGATGCCAGGACAATCGTCACGTTGGCATCAGACAGTTCCTCCTCAAGCTTGGCCAGACCCTCGGGTGCGGCCAGCAGGCAGATGCAGGTGACGTCCGAGGCGCCGCGCTTGAACAGGAACTTGATGGCTTCGCGAAGGGTTCCGCCCGTGGCCAGCATCGGGTCCAGTACGAAGATCTGGCGGCCCGTGAGTATTTCCGGCAAACGCTCGGCATAGGTGATGATGTCCAGCGTTTCCTCGTCCCGGGCCATGCCCAAAAAGCCCACCTCAGCGGTAGGGACCAGCTTGGTCATGCCCTCGAGCATCCCGAGCCCGGCGCGCAGGATGGGAACAACCAGAGGGGTTGGCTTGGTGAAAGCGGTCCCGACGGTGGTGCTGACCGGGGTTTCGATGGTGACGGGTTCGGTGCGGACCTCACGTGTTGCCTCGTAGGCCAGGAGTGTCACCAGCTCTTCGGTCAGCTGGCGGAACACCGGGGACGGGGTGTTCCTGTCCCTCAGGACGGTCAGCTTATGGGCGACGAGCGGGTGGTCCACAACGAGAGTGCGCATGCGTAAAAACTATCACCCGCCGTTGTTGGCCCCTCCTCCGCTGCTGCGGTCCGCGGGCCGGTCGTGATGCACGGCCTCGGCCACAACGTCGCGCACCACCGGGCGCTCGAACGTGGGCGCCGGACCCGCATGTTCCCTGCGTCTGGTCAGGTGGAACAGCCTGTGGGCAAGGATCACCATGCCCACCCACGCAAGCCCCAGGAGCCAGCCGGCCATCACGTCCGTAAGCCAGTGGTGCCCCAGGAACACCCGGCTGAGTCCCATGGCGATGATGAATATCACGCCGGTAGTGATGGCGGTGATCCGGGCCCAAAGCATCCGGAACTGCAGGCACATGATGTACAGGAGCACGCCGATCACCACGGTGGTGTTCAGCGTATGACCGCTGGGAAAGGACGGGGTGCTTTCGAACGGGGGTACGGCTTCGGAGTGGTCTGGGCGCTCCCTGCCCACGAGCCTCTTGCCGAGGGTGGTGGCCGTTGTGGACACCGCGGCTGCCCCGCCCACCAGGATGATGGGCCGCCACGATCTGCTCAGGAACGTCAGCCAGGCCGTAAGAATGCTTGCAAGGATCGGCATCCCCACGCCGCCGCCAATATTCGTAAAGCCGGTGACGAAGGCGTCCGTCTCCGGGTTGCGCAGCGACTGTGAGTAGTCCAGGGCGGGGATGTCCAGGCTCGCGAGCCCTTCCTCGTCAACCACGTCTGAATACACCTCGGCGCCAAGCAACGCCATTGCGAGCACCAGGACACCGCCGATGATCATGGTCAGCCACAGCGCGGCATACGGCTTGAACCACTTGTCCACACGGTCTCTGACGGTGCTCATTGTGCCTCCCGGCGATGGTCGTCACGGGCTTCAAGTTTCTTCCGAAACTATCATTGAGCCATGGTCTCCGCTGGAAAACACCACACCTGGATGGCGCTTGCCCTCGAGGAAGCCCGGCGCGCCCTCGCAACTGAGGACGTGCCGATCGGTGCCGTGGTGTTGGGGCCCGACGGCGCGGTGCTGGGTTCCGGACGCAATCAGCGGGAGGAACTTGGAGACCCCACGGCCCACGCCGAGGTGGTTGCGATCCGCCAGGCGGCGGAGCGGCTGCGCGAACGCGCTGCGCGCGATGGCGGACAGGCAGACGGCTGGCGGTTGTCCGACTGCACACTGGTGGTCACGCTGGAACCGTGCGCCATGTGCGCCGGGGCGATTGTCCTCGCGCGGATTCCGCGGGTGGTCTTTGGTGCCTGGGACGAGAAGGCCGGCGCCGCAGGCTCGGTGTTCGACGTCCTTCGGGAGCGACGCCTTAACCATTGGGTGGAGGTCTACCCCGGCGTGCGAGAGGAGGAGTGCGCCGTGCTCCTGCGGGAATTCTTCGCCGGCCACCGGACCCGGTTGTAGCACGGTCTCTTTATCCGGCAGTGCCCTCCACCGCAGCCAGCACCGCCGCGGCCGTCCGGTCCCAGCCGGGCAACCGATCCCGGGCGTCCAGTGCCGCTGTCCGCCAGGTTTGCCTCAAACCGGCATCCTCCAGCCATCGCCGGAGGACTTCGGCCAGCGCGGCGGGGGCCTCCGGGTCATCCGGTGCCAGCGGCACCGCCAAACCTGGAAGGCGAAGGCCGCCGTCGTCATTCCTCAAACCGGCCAGTCCCAGCGCTTCCACCGCGCCTGTCCCCTGGCGCACCACAACGGGAATTCCGCGGGCAAGCGACTCGGTGACCACCATGCCGAAGGCCTCGGCCTGTGACACAAGGAGGCTCAGGTTTGCCGCCTCCCACTCGCGTTCCAGGGCTTCGCCAAGCAGCTCGCCGGTAAGGCGGATCCGACGGTTCAGGCCGTTGTCCATGACGGCGCTACGCACCCTTGACGCGTACTCCGGATCCGCCTGGTCCGATCCCACCAAGGCGGCGCTCCACTCCAGGTCTTTGAGGAGCGCAAGGGCCGCCACAGTGAGCAGCTGGTCCTTGACCGGCAGGAGCGCCGCCACGACGACGACGTTCGGCGGCCGGGAACCCTGTGCGACAGGGGCGGGATCCACGCCTGGCAGGGCGACCCGCACGCCGCGCAGCCCATGGCGCTCCTTGAGGGCGTAGGCCGTACTGGAGCTGGTGCAGATGACGCCGGAGGCGGCACGCAGCGCCCGTCCCTCACTTTCCAGGGCCGCGGGGCCGGACGCTTCCGGAACAATCATGTGGGCCAGGACCAAAGGCGCCTTGCCGGCCTTGGCCGCGTACTCGAGTTCGTCCGGGGCACCCACGGCCACCAGCCCGTCCACGACGCCCACGGCCTGCCCGCTTCCGGCCCCCGGTTCCCAGGCGACCAGAAGGCTGCCGAGCCGGCGTCGGTCCTTTGCTGACGCTTCCGGCCATGCCCCCTCCACGGAGAGGACCTCGACGTCGGTGCCCGCCTTCCGCAGGCCGCGCACCAGCCGCGCGTTGTAGGCATTCCCGCCCGAGTTGTGGTGAATGTTGCCTGGCACCAGCAGGCGGATAGGGAGCATGGGTCAGGCGGTAAGGTCCAGCGAGAAGGTGGCCCAGGCGTCCGGGGTCTCGCGCAGGGTGACGTCGATGCCGTCAAGGTGCCGCCCGTCGTCGTGGTCCTTGATCTTTTCCGCCACGGCCTGGGCGATGTACCGGGCAAGCACTTCGGTGGTGCTGAGTTTGCCGGCGAAGTCCGGATGTTCATCCAGGTTGCGGTAGTTCAGCCCTTCAAGGACCTCTTCGATCACCGTGCCGGCAGCGCCGATGTCCAGGACAATCGCGTCATCATTGAGCGAACGACGGCGGAAGGCCACTTCGGCGACGAAGGTGGCCCCGTGCAGGGCCTGGGCCGGGCCGAATGACTCGCGCGGCAGGCTGTGGGCGATCATGAAGTGGCGGCGGACGGTCAGGCTGAACATTCGTTCCCCTTATGGTTGGCGGGCGCTGTTTCTGGTGGTGTCTACTCTTTGTCCGGGTACTCAATAACGTGGCAGAGGGCGTCCAGTGTGCCGTGTGCCAGGTTCTGGACCACCTCCGGCAGTTCCTCAAACGGCGACGAGCCCGTCAGGAAGACGTCGAACACCGGGTCTTCGAGCAGGGACACTGCGAGGTTGAGGCGGTCCGCGTTGGTGCGGCGGTGGCGGCGGGCCCGGGCCACGACCCCCACCTGGCTGGCCCTGATGGACAGGCGGCGGGCGTGGAAGTCCTCGCCGAGCGGCAGGGTGACCTCTCGGTTGGCGTACCAGGACATCTCAATGACATCACCTTCGTCACCGACCAGTTGGAGGCTGCGTTCAAGGCCTTCCTGTGATGCGGAGCAGTGGAAGACGATGTCGCAGTCTGCGAGGGCATCATCCGGGTGGGTGAAGTCCACGCCCAGAGTGTCCGCGAACTGCTTCCTGCCCGCATCCAGCTCCACCAGCTGCAACCGGGCAAGCGGAAATGTGCGCAGGAGGGTCGCCACCATGCCGCCCACCAACCCGGCTCCGACTACGGCCACCCTGTCCCCCATCCGCGGCCCGGCCTCCCAGAGGGCGTTGACTGCGGTTTCGACTGTTCCGGTGAGGACGGCACGCCTTGAGGGGACGGCGTCGGGAATCTTGGTGAGCTCCGTGACCGGGACGACGTAGCGGTCCTGATGCGGGTTCAGGCAGAAGACGCGCTGGCCCCTCCAGTCCTCCGGCCCATCCTCAACTATGCCGACGGAGAGATAGCCGAACTTCACCGGCCCGGGGAACTGCCCCTCCTGGTGCGGCGCCCGCATCTCCTCGGCGACCCGCGGCGGAACGGCACCCTTATGGACCACCATCTCCGTTCCTTTGCTGATTCCGGAGTAGAGCGCACGGACCAGGGCTTCGCCGGGACCCGGAGGTTGAAGTTCCTCCGTGCGGAGCTCCCCGTGTTCGCGGGCGGTGGTCCAGTATGCGGTGGCGCGGACGGGATTTTGTGAGGTAGTCATCTTGCTGATGAATCTAGCCGGACCGGTGTCGGGAGGGAAAATTTGACGGCGTGGAGCGTTCCAGTGAGCCTGAGGTCAGCTACATGCCAATTCCCAGTTCTTGCTTGCGTGGGGCCGGGGGCAGCGTGATGGGCAGTGCGAGGAATTCGTCCTGGAGCCCGTGCCCGGGTGGGATGTCGCTGGGTTTATGAGGTGTTCGCGGGTGGCTTTTCGATGGGATGCCCGGCGGAAAGTCGGCTGAAACTTCAGGCAGCAGGACATCATGGCTGAGCAGATCCTCAGTCAGGGCGGGTGGCCAGTGGGGTGGTTCCCAGTCCTGGTGTTCGCTGGTGTAGCGGCGTCCGGCGGGTGAGATCCAGCCGGGTGGTTCGTTTTTGGTGGCGGGGGTGGGTTGCCAGGCGCTGGTGTGTTTCATGCGGTGGTGTTTGGGGCAGGGCTGGGCGAGGTTGGTGATTCCGGTGGTTCCGCCGTGGTGCCAGGCCAGCAGGTGGTCGGCTTCATTGTCGAGGGAGTGGTTGCTGCAGCCGGGGAACGGGCATTTGCCGTCC
>NZ_VAHN01000019.1 GCF_005796205.1 Pseudarthrobacter sp. NamE2
GGTTCCGGTGGCGGAACCCAGGCCCAGGGCCACGTCAGCGGCAACGTCTGCGTCAGCGGCGGTCCCGTCGGTGCCGCCGAGGCCGAGGTTGACGTCTGCTATTGCAGCGACGTCTGCGGTGGTGTCGGTTCCAGTGGCAGTCCCTAGCGCGACGTCCACTACGGCGGCGACGTCCGCTAAGTCGGACGGCGTTGGGTCACCCAGCAGGCCCAACGACGTCGTATCAGCGGACGCCCCCGCCGAGATCAATGCGGAAGCGGAAAGATCCGATCCGCTGGTCGTGTCCGCAGCATTGGCCGCGGTGCAGCCGAGGGCCAGAAGCCCTCCGGCAAAGAGGGTGCCAAGCAGCCCCCTGCGAAGGTTGGAACTCATGGTGGTGTCTCCTGAAAAAGTTGAGTTATGGGCGCTGTTCCAGCTGCCCGTGGGGACGCGTGCTGCCCTAAGAGGGCAGGGCGGACTCAACTAGTCAGGAGAAGAACCGGGGTCGAATGACACCGGTGCCAGGGCATGATCGGGTGCCTCACCGGCAATGACAAGGCCAGCGAGGGGGAAGGCAAAGTCAAAGAGGCTCAGCCATGCTGCGGAGCCGGAACCGCCTCCGGTCAGGCCGCCACTGCCCGCGCCGGAACCGGGAACAGCCGGAGCGTGGATCGGGTAGGACGACGGGTGCGCAGGCGCGGTGTCGCCGCTCCTCATCAAAGCGGCGCCCTCCGCTGCTGCCGGGAAGGCAGAAGTTACCGCAAGGGCGCCCGCGGCGGTTACGGCCGAAGCGGGTGCCTGTTCACGGCGAATCTCGACGGCGGACTCGCCGGAAGCCGCGTCCGCAGCTTCCAGGGATGCGCCTTCCAGGTCTGCCGCTGCGGGCTCCGGAAGGACGGGAGCGCCGTCTTCGACCACAACTGCGGGTAACTCGGGAACCGGTGCCGGCAACGGTGCAGTGCCGGTGACGAGGTTTGCCACGGGCTCCAGCACCGGAATGGCTTCAGCAACCGGCGGGACCACAGTTTCGGCAAGGGTTGCAGTTGCTCCGTCTGCGATATGGGCCACAGGAGCCGACACTGACGAAACAGTGCCAGCGGGAACCACCTGGTTCACCACTGGAAAGGCCGTAATCAGGTCATCCACGCCGCCCGAAAGCTGGCCGACAATTGGTTGAACCAAGCCGCTGGCAGGCGGGGCAGCGGGAGTGGAAGCTGGCGGTGCAGGCACGGCCGGGACCAAGTTCTCCGTCACCGATGTAACTGAACCGGTGACGCCCCCCAGCAGCGAAGATGTGTCCGGCAGGGTGTCCGCAGACGCGGCGGTCGAAGAAAAACTCAGCCAGGTGAACGCCGCGGCGCCCGCCAAAAGGACAGGCCGCAGGGCACGCCACGGGGAACGAGCTTCACCCATGCGTACCACCCCCAGTACTGATGCATTCGACAACGTCTATAGGGTAAAACGAGATATTGCAGAAAGTCTAGGGACTCCTAAAACAATTCGACAAAACAGAAAACATCGGCATGATTCGTGACAGGCACCTCTTATGCCTGTGACGGCATTTAGCAGGTATAACGCTGGTACCGCCGGAATTCAGTGCTTGTCGTTCGGATAGGTGACGCCAATCTGGGCACGCACACCGTCAAAAAGCCGCATGGTGTTAAGCGAATCCTCCAACGGCATCACGGGGCTCTCGGTCAGTCCCTGCTGGATGCACCTGGTCACCTCACGCAGCTCATAGGTGTACCCCTTGCCGATGACATCGAACTCTTCCGTCCGTCGCTCATCCCGCCCCGTGGCCACGACAAGGTGGCGGGGATTGTTGATGGAACCGACACTTTGCAGATAGCCCCGGTTGCCTGCCACTGTTGCAGTGCGCGGGCCATGGGACAACAGCGATGAGGTGAGCTGGACCTGGGCGGCATGGCTGTACCCGAGCGTCAAGGCGTTCTGAGAGTCCACGCCGTCGTCATTCACAAAGCCCGTCGCGCTCACGGTCTGGGGGAAACCCAGGGTCCCGAGCGCCCACAGCAGCGGGTAGACCGCGATGTCGAGCAGCGCTCCCCCGCCGTCCTGGCGCGCCCAAAGCCGGGAAGTGGGGGAGTAGGGGGCGGGAAAGCCGAGGTCCGCGGTGACCCAATGGATGTCTCCAAGTTCACCCGAAGCGGCAATTTCGAACGCCCGTTGCATGCCGGGCAGGAAGCGGCTCCACACCGCTTCCATCAGGAAAAGGTTCCGGCCGCGCGCTGCATCGATCAGTTCGGCAGCCTCGCGCGCGTTGATGGTGAAGGCCTTTTCGCAGAGGACATGCTTGCCGGCATTGAGTGCTGCGAGCACAATTTCGTGGTGCTGGGCGTGGGGCGTGGCCACGTAGACGACATCCACCCCGTCATCGGCGAGGAGCCGCTGGTAGCCGTGCACCCCGCCGTCGTCCCCGTACGCTTTACCAACCCCGTAGGTGGCGGCGAACGCATCCGCTGTGGCCTGCTCGCGGGAACTGACGGCGTACAGTTCGGCGTCGGCCAGCAGCGCGAGGTCCT
Source organism: Pseudarthrobacter sp. NamE2 (assembly GCF_005796205.1). Taxonomy (GTDB): domain Bacteria; phylum Actinomycetota; class Actinomycetes; order Actinomycetales; family Micrococcaceae; genus Arthrobacter. The sequence goes on from NZ_VAHN01000019.1 coordinate 2,520, forward strand.
GCGCCACGGACCGGGCGATTCCGCCGGTAGCGATGATGCCCCACCGAAGGGTAGCGCCGGAGGCGGAACGGGGATCCGTATCGGACTGGCTGGACAACCACGGCGTTGCGATGGGGGCACTCATGCGCCCATCCTGCCACAGGCGCGCGGGAGGGCTTGGGGAGGGCACGATGGCGGGCACCCCCGTCCCGCTGGTCAGTCACCGGGAGTGCCCGCTGGCTGCGGTGGGCTCCTCTGTCGGCCTGCCTGCCAGCCGAAAGCGGCTGCGGTCGCACTGTTACTTTCGATAGGCTGCGGAGGACAGCGAAATTTGCCGCGTCCGTATCGGCCGTGGCGCTTGCCGCGGGACTCGCTTCCGCCGCCCCCGCCGCAGCGGGCGGCGCTGGCAAAGAGGGGCGCATCGACGGCACCCAAGGTCCTCTATGTCAACGGCATAATCGACGAAAACCAGGCAGCCGACGGCCGCATGCTCGGCGAGCGGGACTACGCCCCGGGCTACGACATCCAGAAGTACATCTCCTGCTTCGGGCCGGACGGAAAGGTGTGGAGCGAATACTGCGCCAACATCGTGATCCTCAGCGCCACCAGTGGTGAACAGCTACAACGGACACCGCTCTTGAAGCGGAACTGTCCGGAACCCCGGCCCCCGACTGGACGGGCTGGGAGTTCACCACCCGTCGTCGGCTGGAACCCGGCGGATGCCTACAGCTTCAAGCATTCATTACGCCTGAGGCAATGCGGAACCACGCACTGCAGTTCACGGGACCCGGTCTGCTCACCGTGTACGTGTAGCAGTAGCCGCAACCACGCACGGAAAAGCCCGGCCCCCTGAAAAGGGGACCGGGCTTGACCTGTATCAGACCTGCTACTTGGTGATCGGGCCGAGGACCGGATCGTCAGTGTAGGCGGTCTTCACATTCTCGGCGGTCACGATGACCGGCTCCAGCAGGTAGGCCGGAACGGTCTTGACGCCGTTGTTGTAGGAGTTGGGATCATTGATCTCCAGTTCCTTGCCGGCCTGGAGGTCCTTGACCATGGTGAGGGCGTGCTCAACGAGCTTGCGGGTGTCCTTATTGATGGTCGAGTACTGCTCGTTGGCCATGATCGACTTGACCGATTCAACCTCGGAATCCTGGCCGGTAACGATCGGGAGCTCCTTGCCGGCAGCCTTGACGGAGGTCAGGACGGCGCGGGCCAGGGTGTCGTTCGGGGACAGCACGCCGTGCAGGGGCTCGCTGGTGTAGCTGCCGGTGAGCAGCGTGTCAGCGCGGCGCTGTGCGTTTTCGGCCTTCCAGCCCTGGGTCACGGCCTGCTCGAAGTTGGTCTGGCCGGAAACGACCTTGAGGGTGCCGTCGTCAATCTTGGGCTGCAGGACACTCATGGCGCCGTCGAAGAAGACCTTGGCGTTGGCGTCGTCGGGGGAACCGGCGAAGAGTTCGATGTTGTAGGGACCCGAACCCTTCTTCTCCTGGAGGCCTTCCAGCAGTGCCTGGCCCTGGAGTTCACCTACCTTGAAGTTGTCGTAGGCCACGTAGTAGTCCACGTTCTCGGTGTTCAGCAGCAGGCGGTCATAGGCAATGACGGTGGCACCGGCATCCTTGGCCTGCTTGAGCTGGGTACCGAGCTGCGTGCCGTCGATGGCGCCCACGATGATGACCTTGGCGCCCTTGGTGACCATGGCGCTGACCTGGTTCTGCTGCTCGGACACGCCGCCATTGGCGAACTGCACGTCAGCTTTGAAGCCTGCACCGTTGAGGCCGTCGTTGAACAGCTTTTCGGCCAGGACCCAGTTCTCACTGGTCTTCTGCGGAAGCGCGACGCCGATGGAGGCGTTCTGCTCGAAGCCGCCGCCTTCGGTGGCACCGCCTGTCGTGGTCTCGGAGCGTCCGCAGCCCGTCAGCGCCAGTGCTGCGATGGCAGCAACTGCTGCGGCCTTTCCTGCTTTACCAAACACTTTCATTGTTGGTTCTCTTTCTCTGTTGTGGTGTAACGGTGTCCAGGCTGCGAAGCTCAGGCTTCCCGAGCGATGGCTTCCTTGGTGGAGGTGGTTTCGTCGGACTGGAGGGGGTTGCTGGGGCCACCGCCGGCGGGGCGGTTGAAGTTCCTGGTGAGGAGGCCGATGATCGACCTCTTGCCCTGGCTCTTGTTGTAGACGTCGAATGCGACGGCGATCAGGAGGACAAGGCCCTTGATGATCTGGGTGAGGTCGGCGCCGACGCCCAGGAGCTGCAGGCCGTTGTTGAGGACGGCCATGACCAGGCCACCAACGATGGAGCCAACCACGGTGCCCACACCGCCGGTGACCGCGGCCCCGCCGATGAAGACTGCGGCGATGGCGTCAAGTTCCCAGCCCACGCCGTCGAACGGGCCGGATGCGGTGGAGCGGCCGACGAAAATCATGCCGGCCAAACCGGCCAGGATGGACATGTTCATCATGACCAGGAAGTTGACCTTCTTGGACTGGACGCCGGAGAGTTCGGCTGCGTGCCGGTTGCCGCCGACGGCGTACACGTGGCGGCCGAGGATGGTCCGGGAGGAGATGAAGCCGTACAGCAGGACCAGGACGGCCAAAATCAGGCCGGGGATGGGGAACGACGTGCCGGGACGGCCGGTGGCGAACAGGTAGGTGGCGTAGAGGATGGCGCCGGCGATCAGGACCAGCTTCAGGGCGGTGACCCACATTTCCGGAACCTCGGCACCCAGGGCCTTGGCGCGGGCACGCGAGCGGAGCTCGCCCCAGACCACGAATGCGGCGGCGGCGATGCCCAGCAGCAGGGTGAGGTTGTTGAACCCGGTGTTGGGTCCCACCTCGGGAAGGTAGCCGGCGCCAAGGTACTGGAAGTCGTTCGGGACCGGAATGGTGTTGGACTTGCCGACGAACTGGTTGAAGCCGCGGAAGAGGAGCATGCCGGCCAGGGTCACGATGAAGGCCGGGATTCCCACGTAGGCCGTCCACCAGCCTTGCCATGCACCGATCAGCGCGCCGAGCAGCAGCCCCAGCAGCACCCCGGCGTACCAGGGGATGCCCCAGTCGCGGATGGCGAGGGCGACAGTAACACCGACGAACGCGGCCACGGAACCGACGGAAAGGTCGATGTGGCCGGCGATGATGACCAGGACCATGCCGATGGCGAGGATCAGGATGTAGGAGTTGCCGTTGAAGAGGTTGATGACGTTGCCGGGGGTGAGTGTCCGGCCTTCGGTGGCGATCTGGAAGAAGATGATCAGTGCCACGAGGGCGAAGATCATGCCGAATTGGCGGGTGTTGCCGCCAAACAGCTTCTTGAGGGCGTTCATGGTTCAGTCCTTGTGTCCGGAAGGTTCTGGATGATCCAGAGGGTCAGGCGGCTTTGCGGGCCGAGGTCATCAGTTTCATCAGGCTTTCCTGGCTGGCCTCGTCTTTGTTCAGGACACCGGTGATGGCGCCTTCGAAGATGGTGTAAATGCGGTCGGACAGGCCCAGGAGTTCGGGGAGTTCCGAGGAGATGACGATGACTCCCTTGCCCTGGTTGGCGAGCTGCTGGATGATGCCGTAGATCTCGTACTTGGCGCCAACGTCGATGCCGCGGGTGGGCTCGTCAAGGATCAGCAGGTCGGGGTCGGTGAACATCCACTTCGCGAGGACCACTTTCTGCTGGTTGCCGCCGGAGAGTTTGGCAACGCCTTCCTCCACCGACGGGGTCTTGGTGCGCAGCGACTTGCGGTACTGCTCTGCCACCGTGAACTCCTGGTTGGGGTCCACCACGGAGTTGCGGCTGATCTTGCGCAGGTTGGCGGCGACGGTGGTGGTCTTGATGTCGTCCAGCAGGTTCAGGCCAAGGGTTTTGCGGTCCTCGGTAACATAGCCCAGCCCGGCGTCGATGGCCTGGCGGACGTTCTTGAGGACCACCTCTTTCCCGTCCTTGTAGATGTGGCCGCTGATGAACCGCCCGTAGGAGCGGCCGAAGACCGAGCGGGCCAGCTCGGTGCGGCCGGCGCCCATGAGTCCGGCGAACCCGACGATCTCGCCGCGGCGGACAAAGAAGCTGGAGTTCTTGCAGACCAGCCGGTCCTGGACGTTGGGGTGGCCCACCGTCCAGTCCTTGACCTCGAAGAACACCTCGCCGATCTTGGGTGTGTGGTCCGGGAACCGCGACTCCAGGGTGCGGCCCACCATGCCTTTGATGATGCGGTCCTCGTCCACGCCGTCCGCCTTGACGTCCAGCGTCTCGATGGACTTGCCGTCGCGGATGATGGTGATGGAGTCGGCGATCTGTTCAATCTCGTTGAGCTTGTGGGAGATGATGATGGACGTGATCCCGCGGCCCTTGAGTCCCAGGATGAGGTCCAGCAGGTGCTGGGAGTCCGACTCGTTCAGCGCCGCGGTGGGCTCGTCCAGGATGAGGATCTTGACGGACTTGTTCAGCGCCTTGGCGATTTCCACCAGCTGCTGCTTGCCGACGCCGATTTCCTTGATGGGCGTGTCCGGATTTTCCCGCAGGCCCACCCGGGCCAGAAGCTCGGTGGAACGGATACGCGCTTCGGACCAGTCGATGACGCCCCGCTTGGTGGGTTCGTTGCCGAGGAAGATGTTCTCCATGATGGACAGTTCGGGGATCAGCGCGAGTTCCTGGTGGATGATCACGATCCCTGCGTGCTCGCTGGCGCGGATGTCCTTGAACTGCTGGACCTGCCCCTGATAGACGATGTCACCGTCGTAGCTTCCGTGCGGGTAGACCCCCGACAGGACCTTCATCAAGGTGGACTTTCCGGCGCCGTTCTCGCCGCAAATGGCGTGGATTTCCCCCGCCTTCACGCGGAGGTTCACGTCCGAGAGGGCTTTGACCCCGGGAAATTCCTTGGTTATGGAGCGCATCTCCAGGATGATCGGCTCCGCTTGCGTGGTCTGGGACGTCATATGCCCTAACCCTCCAATGCAATGACTTCTTTGTCCGGCCGGCAAAGCGCAGGGCCGTCTGATGCAAAAGTAAACTTGATCACGGCAGTTGTCGTCAAGTCTTTAACGCAACGGCTGGATAACGAAAACGATTTACGTCTTTCGAATGCCGGCGTGGCGGAACACCAGGGCGGCCGCTCCCAATGCCTCCGCCCGGTCCCCGAGAGAGGACATGGCCAGCGTTGTGGTTTCGCCGATGACCGGCACGGCGTGCCGGACCAAACCACGCCGGATAGGCTCCAGCAGGAGGTCCCCGAGGCCTGCCAACGGCCCGCCCACCACGATCACCTCCGGGTTGATCAGGTTGGCGACATTGCCCAGGGCGCGGCCTACGGAAAGGCCCGCATCGTCCACCACGCGCAGGGTGGCCGGGTCCCGGTTGAGGGCCTTCCGGACGATGTCCGCCGGGGTCAGCGGCCTGTCCCCGCCGCGGCTCAGGAGCTCGATCATGGTGGTGGTTGAGGCGATGGTTTCCAGGCAGCCGCGGTTCCCGCAGCGGCACACAAGTCCCTGCTCGTGGATGGTTGCATGGCCGATTTCCCCTGTGATCCCAACATTCCCGTAGTAGGGGGCGCCGTTGAGGATCAGGCCAGCGCCGATGCCGGATCCGATCTTCAGGAACAGCAGGTTGCTGACCCCGGTGTGTTGCCCCCAGGTGACCTCGGACCAGGCGCCGAGATTGGCGTCGTTGTCCACAAACACGGGGATTCTCAAGGTTTCCTCAAGATGCTGCAGGATATTGATCCCCACCCACTCCGGGAGGATGGCCCCCTGCGCGACGGTGCCTGTGCGGCGGTCGATGGGGCCGGGAATTCCGACGCCGGCCCCCACCACTGCGGAGCGGTCCACACCGCTGTCCCGGAGCAGTTTGTCGAGGAGGGCAACCGCGGCCTGGATGCCTTCCTCAGCCTGGTGGCCAAGCGGAAGCATGACGGATTCTTCGGCGATGACGTGGTAGCTGAGCGAAGCGAGGACCACCCGCAGGTGCCGGCGGCCGAAGTCGATTCCGACGGCGACGGCGCCGTTGCTGTTGAGCCGGACATTGAGGGCGCGCCTCCCGGAGCTGGTGATCGGTTCCGTGGAGGCCAGCCCCGAGTCAAGCATGATTTTCACGATATTTGAGACCGTGGCCGTGGACAGGCCGGTCTGCCGGGCCAGCTCGGCCTGGGTGGAGGGGCCGTCCATCAGGCTCTCGATGATCCGCTGTTGGTTAAGCTGCCGCAGGGCGGACTGTGAACCGGGATTCTTCGGCTTGCTCCTCGTTGAGCGCGGGGTTGCGGACATGCTAAGAACATTGCCCTATCGCTCGTCTTGGAGTCAAGAAGTTAACGCAAAAGGCACGTTGAGGGAAAACAGTAGAGGCAGGACGATCCGGCCGGAAGCCGGTGTCTCGTGGTGCAAAAGGACCCGCAGCTCTACCCTGCCGGTAGTTAGGCTGGAGAAAGAACCCGGTTCCGGGACGCGCCCGATGATGGAAGGTGGTAGCAGTGCTGCTGGCACTCCTGCAGGCAAACTCTGAGGTCCTTGATCCTGAGGCAAATTGCGCCGCTGTTGATGCTGCTGCCCGCGAAGCTGCCGCCGCCGGCGCCGACGTGCTGGTGACCCCTGAGCTTTTTCCTGTCGGATACGCCCCGATGCCCGTCCGGGCGAAGCTGGACCCTGCCCTCCTGCCGGTGCTCCACCAGAAGCTGGCGGACATCGCGCGCAACAACGGCATCGGGCTCGTGTACAGCCTGCCGCGGGTGACCCCGGAAGGGGACTGGCAGATCAGTGCCACCCTGGTGGACGCCGACGGCACCGTGCTGTTGGAGTACGGCAAAGTGCACCTGTTCGGCTCCGACGAGCGGGCCGCCTTTGCGCCTGCCGGAGAGCGCCCCGCCGTCGTGGACTTCAAGGGCATCCCCACTTCCATGGTGATCTGCTATGACGTGGAATTCCCGGAAGCGGTGCGGGCAGCGGCAGCGGGCGGAGCCGAGCTGCTCTTGGTGCCAACCGCCCTGGCGCACGGGTTCGATGATGTACCTCAAGTGCTGCTGCGGGCGCGGGCCCTGGAAAGCCAGCTTGCCATCGCCTATGCCAACCACTCGGGAATCGAGGATGGCTGCAGGTTCCTGGGCGGCAGCGTGATCGCCGGTCCTGACGGAAGGCTCCTCGCGGCAGCCGGTGAAGGGCCGCACTTGCTGTTTGCAGAGGTGGACCGGGAGTCCGTCCGCCGTGAGCGGGCCGCTGTACCTTACCTGGACGAGCGCAGGCCGGACGTCTACCGCACGTGGGAGGCGTGAACGGCAGGGCTGCGCTGCCCGTTAGCGGACACCCTCAACAAACTGAAGGGCGATCCACAACTCCGCCCGCGTTGACGCCAGTCCCAGGTCCAGGTCCAGAAGTTCCGCCAGCGCATTGACCTGGCGGCGGACACTGTTACGGTGCAGGCCCAGGTCCTTGGCGGTGGCGTCCCAGTTGCCGTTGGCGCCCAGCCACGAGCGCAGGACCTGAAGCTGGTTGTCCCGGCGGCCCGTCTCCTGCTCGAGGACCGGTGCCAGCAGCCTCGCAGCCAGCATTGCGCCGGCATCGCCTCCCAGCAGTCCGGCAACGGACCACGTCAGCTCTTCTTCGCGGACCGTCCTCCTTGTGGCCAGCACCCGCGGACGCAGGGCGGATGCCTTCCGGTAGGCGTCGGCCAGTCCCGGCAGTTCGGCAGCCTGACCGACCACCAGCAGCCATCCCAGCTGCTCCACCTCCGCCAGCAACTGGTCATCCACCTTCAGCCGTGTCACGGCTGCGAAGCCGTAGCCGGTGAGCTCCACCATCTTGGTATCGAACAGCCGCCGCCACTGCAGCAGTTCCCGGACCGGTCCGTCCCGGGTGTCCACTGCATCGGTGCGAACGCCCTGGATCACCCGCAAGGGAACGGTGCGCGTGCCGCCTACGCTTTGGGCCAGCAGGTCCCGCATGTTGTCCAGCTCCTTGCTGCTGGCGCCCGCGAGGCTTTCAGGATGGAGCAGGAGGGCGGTGGCCAGTTGGCTGGGCGCCAGGGAGCCGCTGGTCCGCTGCCGGACCAGGAGTTCCAGCAGGCCCACCACGGAGGAGACCACGCTGTTCTGGGCCGGGCTTAGAGGCTTGTCGGTCCCCAGCACCAGGCCGCCAAGCGTGGCATCCCTGCTGCTCCGCAGCGGATGACCGAACACCATGGCGGAACCGGACGCATCAAACGCCTCGGTTTCCACCCGCGGCCCGCTTCCCGCGAGGAGCCTTTTAACCAGGGGCTGGAGGGCGGAAGGCTCGACGGCGGCGCCCGCGCGGGCACGCACCCTCCCGTCAGCGCCGACCAGGACAGCCCAGGCCGGGACCCGTTGTGTCAGCGCTGCGAGGAGTTCATGCTCCGGCCGCGCGGACAGGACGGCCCGCATCAGGTGGCGGTTAGTCTCGGCAAGCTGGCGGAACACCTGGGCGTTACCGGACTCCAGGAGTTTGGAAAACTCGAGCCCGAGCGCGGCGAACGGGATACTTGCGGGAACCTCCACCAGTGTCAGGCCGTGCTCCCGGCAGGCACGGACGATGTCATCAGGTACCGCAGTGAAGTACGGTTCAAGGCCGAATCCCAGGGCCTCAACTCCCGCTGCCACCAGCCTCCGGACATAATCGTCGGCCCCGGCCACCTGCCCGCGCGCACCTGCGCTGCCCGAGGCCGTGCCGCCGTCGTGCTCCTGTCCGTTGCTGCGGAAGGGCAGGCCCGCCGTCAGTACGAACTCGCCGTCCAGCAGGTACGGCGTGGGATCCTCCAGTTCACTGGGTTCCACCCAGCGCAGCGGCGCCCGGCTGTTGCCGGCATCATGCAGCACCACCACGCCGGCGGGGAGCGCCGCCAGGAAATGGCCCAAGGTCACGGCATCCAGTTGGGCGGGCAGACCTGCTGCCGCTTCTGCGAGTGATGGTGCATTGCGTCTCATGCCTGAAGACTATAGGTCACTTTGCACAGGTTGAGATGCGTCTCACAACCCTAGGCTGGGGGAGGGGAAAACCAGTCCAACCACCTACCGACCTACGAACGGACGTCAATGATGACTGTGCCTACACTCTCCGGCCCGGTTCCGGCCCGCGGCGCCGGACGGCCCACCCTTGGCGCGCAATTGCTGCGCCGCAAACCGATCGCGCAGATGGTTGAAGAAGCCGAAGCAGGGCAGGGCGGTCCGCGCCTGGTGCGCAGTTTTGGTGTCCTGCAACTGACCATGATCTCCGTGGGTGCCACGCTGGGCACGGGCATCCTGGTGATCCTGGGCGAGTCTGTTCCACTGGCCGGTCCAGCCATCTGGATCTCCTTTGCCATCGCAGGCCTTGCGGCCCTGCTGTCAGCTGTTTCGTATGCCGAGATGGCGGGCCTGGTTCCGGTGGCCGGATCGAGCTACTCCTACACCTATGCCACCATGGGCGAGGGCATGGCCTGGATCTGCGGTTGGTGCCTGGTCCTGGAATACGCGGTGTCCGTGGCGGCAGTGGCCGTCGGCGCCGGACAGTATGTCAACGAGACGCTGGCCGTCTTCGGCTCGGTGCTGCCGGATGCGTTCTCGCAGCCGCCGGGAGACGGCGGTGTGGTCAACATCCCCGCCCTGGTCATCGTGGTGCTCGCTACCGTCCTTTTGGTCCGCGGTGCCAAGGAAAGCGCCTGGATCAACACCTCCATTGTGGTGGTCAAGGTGGGCATCCTGGTTTTCTTCTGCGCCGTCGCGTTCACCGCCTTCAACGCCGGGAACTTCGAGCCGCTTCTGCCGATGGGCGCCGCCGGTGTCTCAGCCGCAGCCTCCCGCGTCTTCTTCTCTTACATCGGCTTTGACGCCGCCTCCACCGCGGGAGAGGAAGCCCGCAATCCCAAGCGGGACCTGCCGCGCGCCATCATGCTCTCCATGCTGATCGTCACCACCATCTATGTCCTGGTGGCAGTTGCAGCCATCGGCGCCCGCCCCTGGGGCTGGTTCGACGGCACCGAGGCGGCGCTGGTGAAGATCCTTGAGGAAATCACCGGGCAGCCCTGGATGGCACTGATCTTTGCCGCCGGCGCCGTGCTGGCCATCGCGAGCATCGTCCTGACCGTCCTGTACGGGCAGACCCGCATCCTGCTGTCCATGTCCCGGGACGGCCTTATTCCCGCCATCTTTGGGCGCGTTTCCCGCCGCACCGGCACTCCCGTTGCAGGCACGCTCCTGGTGGGCATCGCCGTCGCGCTCACCGCCGGGCTGGTGCCGCTGGGTGCGCTCGCGGACGCCACCAGCATCGGCACCCTGTTCGCGTTCGCCCTGGTCAACGTCGCCGTCATCTACCTCCGCCGGGCACGCCCGGAGCTGGAGCGGACTTTCCGGGTGCCGCTGTTTCCGCTCACGCCCATCCTCGGCGCCCTGATGTGCGTCTACCTCATGGTCAACCTCGGAGCGGACACCTGGGCAACCTTCGCCGTCTGGATGCTGGTGGGACTGGCCGCCTACTTCGGCTACGGACGCCGCAACTCCAAAGTGGCGGCGCTGGACAACGAGGAATACCTTGAATTGTCCGCCACGGCCGCAACAAGGCCCTGCCCCGTCAAGCCCTGACCTATCCTGCACCCCTTCCACACCACGCACGAACATAAGGCAGACATTCCATGACCATCGCCACCGAGCTTCCGGCCTCCGACCCGTCCAGCACCTCCACCCTCGCGGAGGACGCGCGGCGCCGCCGTCCGGAGGCGCAGACGGCTCCCATCACCATGCTCAACCCGGACTTCCCGTTCAGCTACGACCATTACCTCGCCCACCCGGACGGGCTGGGGTCCGTGCCCGGGGAACTGCTGGGTAGCGAGGTGGCGGTCATCGGGGCAGGACTGTCCGGGCTGGTGACCGCATACGAACTGATGAAGCTCGGGCTGCGGCCGGTGGTGTACGAGGCCGACCGGATCGGCGGGCGCCTGCGGACGGCGGCCTTCCCGGCAGCCCCGGGAGTGGTGGCGGACCTGGGCGGCATGCGCTTCCCGGTGTCGGGCAAGGCCTTCTACCACTACGTGGACCTGCTGGGACTGGAAACCCAGGACTTCCCGAACCCGCTCGCCGAAGCCACGTCCAGCACGGTGATCGAGCTGGCCGGCAGGAAGCACTACGCGGAAAAGCCCTCCGATTTGCCCCCGTTCTTCAGGGAAGTCGCCGACGCCTGGAAGGACGCCGTGAACGACGGCGCCAAATTCGGTGAGATGCAGGACGCCATCCGTAGACGGGACACGGCCCGGATCAAGGAACTGTGGAACGAACTGCTCCCGCTGATGGACGAGCAGACGTTCTATGGCTTCATCGCCGCAAGCGAGTCTTTCAAGGAAGCAGGGTTCGCGCACCGGGAAGCGTTCGGGCAGGTGGGATTCGGCACCGGCGGCTGGGACACCGACTTCCCCAACTCGATCCTGGAAATCCTGCGGGTGGTGTATACGGACGCGGACGACCAGCACCGCCTGATCCGCGGGGGAGCGCAAAGGCTCCCCGAGGCACTGTGGCAGCACGCGCCGTCGGGCATGAAGCACTGGCCGGAGGGCACCTCCCTGGCGTCTCTGCACGCCGGCTCGCCCCGCGGCGCCGTGGGAAAGATCAGCCGGGACCCCGACGGGAACCTGCGGGTCCGGGAACGGTGGGGCCGCGAGGCCAGCTACCCGGCCGTGGTCACCACCTGCCAGTCCTGGCTCCTGTCCACCCGGATCCATACCGAGGAAGCGCTGTTCCCCGCCGAGCTGTGGACCGCCATGGAGCGCTCGCACTACATGCAGTCTTCCAAGACGTTCGTGATGGTGGACCGTCCGTTCTGGAAGGACATCGACCCGGAGACCGGCAACGAGGTCCTGTCCATGACCCTGACGGACCGGCTGAACCGGGCCACCTACCTGTTGGACAACGGGCCTGACCAGCCGGCGGTCATCCTGCTCTCCTACACCTGGAATGACGACGCACTGAAGTGGCTGGCCCTGGATGCCGACGAACGCGTGGAACTCATGCTGCACTCGCTGGAGCAGATCTACCCGGGCGTTGACATCGCCGGCCACATCGTGGGGCAGCCCATCACCGTTTCCTGGGAGGCCGACCCCAACTTCATGGGCGCCTTCAAAGCGAACCTGCCGGGGCACTACCGCTACCAGCAGCGGCTGTTCACTCACTTCAAGCAGGACAAGCTGCCCGAATCCCAGCGCGGCATTTTCCTGGCCGGCGACGACGTTTCGTTTACTGCCGGCTGGGCGGAAGGCGCTGTCACCACCGGGCTGAACGCGGTCTGGGGCGTCGTGCAGCACCTGGGCGGCTCTTCAGCGCCGGGCAATCCCGGCCCGGGCGACCTCCTGGACGAGATGGGCCCCATTTCATTGGACTAACCCGTCACCGGTAGTTGAGCTTGTCGAAACCTAAGGATGCAACTCGCGGTGCTTCGCCGCCAACTCCACGTACCGCGCCGCGTTAGCCCGCACGCCGTCGTACTCCTCCCCGGTGAGTTCGCGGCGCACCTTGCCCGGGACGCCCGCCACGAGCGAGCGGGGCGGGACCACTGTCCCCTCGAGGACAACGGCGCCGGCCGCCACAAGCGAGCCGGCGCCGATCACCGCGCCGTTGAGGATAGTTGCGCCCATACCGATCAGGCAGTCGTCCTCCACAGTGCAGCCATGCACGACGGCGGCGTGCCCCACGCTCACGCGCTCGCCTACCATGCAGGGGAACCCGGGATCGGCGTGCAGCACCACGTTGTCCTGCAGGTTGCTGCCCGCACCCACGCTGATGGCTGCGGTGTCGGCGCGGACGGAGACACCATAGAAGGCGCTGGAGTCCGGGCCCAGGTTGGCATTGCCGATGATCGAGGCCGTGGGCGCAACGAAAGCTGATTCATGGACAGCCGGGGTGGTGCCGGCAAAAGGGTACAGGGGAGCCATGGCAACACCCTAAGCCACCCCTGCGCGCGGCCGCCCGGGTGCGCGATTGTGACTCCCTCCCGGCCCTGCCCAACTAGCTCGCAGTAAACGCCGGGAAAATGGGTTTTCGCGACGTTAAGTGCGATCTAGTTGGGGGAGGGTAAAGGGGGTGACCTAATTGAAGACCACAGTCCGGTTGCCGTCGAGCAGCACCCGGTGCTCGGCGTGCCATTGCACCGCCTGGACCAGGGTGCGGCCCTCCACGTCACGGCCCATCTGCACAAACTGTTCGGGCGTCCGGGCGTGGTCCACGCGGATGACTTCCTGCTCGATGATGGGGCCTTCATCAAGGGCGGCGGTGACGTAGTGGGCGGTGGCGCCAATCAGCTTCACGCCGCGGGCGTGTGCCTGGTGGTACGGCTTGGCGCCCTTAAAGGACGGCAGGAACGAGTGGTGGATGTTGATGGCCTTGCCGGTCAACTCGGTGCAGAGTTCGTCGGACAGGATCTGCATGTAGCGGGCCAGGACGGTCAGTTCGATGTCATGTTCGGCGATGAGGGCGCGCAGCTTGTCTTCGGCCTGCGCCTTGGTGTCCTTGGTCACGGGGATGTAGTGGAAGGGAATGCCGTAGAACTTGGCCAGCCCGGCGAGGTCCTGGTGGTTGGACACGATGGCCGGGATTTCCACCGGCAAGGTGCCGGAGCGCTGCTGGAACAGCAGGTCGTTGAGGCAGTGGGCGGACGTGCTGGCCATCACGAGGGTGCGGACCTTCTGCCCGACGGTGTTGAGGCTCCACTGCATGCTGAATGCCTCGGCCACGGGCTCAAGAGCTGCGCGCAGCTCGGACCCGGAGGCAGCTGTCACCACCTCAACACGCATGAAGAAGTTTCCCGTGGCGGGGCTGCCGTACTGCTGTGAGTCGGTGATGTTGCAGCCTGCCACCAGCAGGGCGCCGGCCACGGCGTGGACGATTCCGGGGCGGTCCGGGCAGGACAGGGTTACTACGTACGCTTGGTTCAGCTGCTGTTCACTCACGCGTACAAGCCTACCCGCGCGGAAGGCAGCGATTTTGGTAGGCTGGGGAGGTCGCAACTGGCGTTGGGTGGCGAACCACCAGGGAGCGGCAATCACGAAGACCACGGATCGTACGCCTGGGCCGAGGGTCATGTTTTGCCGGAAGTGGGGCTGCGCCGCGTCAGTGCCGCAGTGTCATCGCCGTGCTTTCACGTCTGTTCACCAACAGGGCAGGAAAGTGCGCCAGCCGGTAGCCTGACCTAAGCAGTGCCTCCATCCCTCACCAGGAGTTTCCGTGACCAGTACAGCCACCTCAACCACAGCCGTCAGCAACCAGCCGCTGGCTGAGCTCGATCCCGAAATCGCCGCAGTCCTGGACCAGGAGCTTGGCCGCCAGCGCGGCACCCTGGAAATGATTGCCTCCGAGAACTTCGCTCCCCGCGCCGTGATGGAAGCCCAGGGCTCCGTGCTCACCAACAAGTACGCCGAGGGCTACCCCGGCCGCCGCTACTACGGCGGCTGCGAATACGTTGACGTTGCAGAGCAGCTGGCCATCGACCGGGTGAAGGCCCTGTTCGGCGCCGAGTTCGCGAACGTCCAGCCGCACTCCGGTGCACAGGCCAACGCTGCCGCGCTCTCCGCCATGATCAACCCCGGCGACAAGATCCTCGGCCTGTCCTTGGCCCACGGTGGGCACCTGACCCACGGCATGAAGCTGAACTTCTCCGGCAAGCTCTATGAAGTGGCGGCGTACCAGGTGGAGGAAGACACCTTCCGCGTGGACATGGACAAGCTCCGCGAGCAGGCCATCAAGGAAAAGCCGCAGGTCATCATCGCCGGCTGGTCCGCCTACCCGCGCCACCTCGACTTCGCCGCCTTCCGCTCCATCGCCGATGAAGTGGGCGCGCTGCTCTGGACGGACATGGCACACTTCGCCGGCCTGGTGGCCGCGGGCCTGCACCCGAGCCCGGTGCCGCACTCCGACGTCGTCACTTCCACCGTGCACAAGACCCTGGCCGGTCCCCGCTCCGGCGTGATCCTGGCCAAGGAACAGTGGGCAAAGAAGCTGAACTCCAACGTCTTCCCGGGCCAGCAGGGCGGGCCGCTGATGCACATCATCGCCGCCAAGGCCGTGGCCTTCAAGATCGCCGGCACCCAGGAATTCAAGGAGCGCCAGGAGCGCGTCCTGGAAGGCGCCAGGATCATCGCCGACCGCCTGAACCAGGCCGACGTGGCAGAAGCAGGCGTTTCCGTCCTTACCGGCGGCACCGATGTGCACCTGGTGCTCGTGGACCTGCGCAACTCCCAGCTGGACGGCCAGCAGGCCGAGGACCTCCTGCACTCCGTGGGTATCACCGTCAACCGCAACGCCGTGCCGTTCGACCCCCGCCCGCCGATGGTCACCTCCGGCCTGCGCATCGGCACCCCCGCCCTGGCCACCCGCGGCTTCGGCGCAAACGAGTTCACCGAGGTTGCCGAGATCATCGCCACCGCCCTCAAGGCAGGCAACAGCGCCGACGTCGACGCCCTGCAGGCCCGCGTGGACAAGCTGGCGGCCGACTTCCCGCTCTACCCCCAGCACGAGCAGTGGTGACCAATGGCTGAAACCACAACCGCACAGATCCTTGACGGCAAAGCCACCGCTGCTGCCATCAAGGCCGAGCTGACCGAACGCGTGGCCGCACTCAAGGCCAAGGGCGTCACCCCCGGCATCGCCACTGTGCTCGTGGGTGCGGACCCTGCCTCGCAGCTCTACGTCTCCATGAAGCACAAGCAGTCTGTGCAAATCGGGATGAACTCGATCCAGCGCGAGCTTCCGGCGGATGCCACCCAGGAGCAGGTGGAGGCCCTCATTGACGAACTCAATGCGGACCCAGCCTGCCACGGGTACATCGTGCAGCTGCCGCTGCCCAAGCACCTGGACACGGACGCCATCCTGGAGCGCATCGATCCCGCCAAGGACGCCGACGGCCTGCACCCGACCAACCTTGGCCGGCTGGTACTCAACGTCAACACCGGGATCACCTCGCCGCTGCCGTGCACGCCCCGCGGCGTCATCGAGCTGCTGGAGCGCAACGGCTACAGCCTCGCGGGCAAGCATGTTGTCGTGGTGGGCCGCGGCGTCACGATCGGCCGTTCCATCGGCCTGCTGCTCACGCGGCGGGACGTGAACGCCACCGTGACCCTGACGCACACGGGCACGAAGAACCTGTCCGGGCTACTGCGGCAGGCGGACGTCATCGTGGGTGCTGCGGGCGTCAAGCACATCGTCAAGGCCTCTGACGTGAAGCCGGGGGCGGCGCTGCTGGACGTCGGGGTGACCCGCGAAACCGACCCCGAGACCGGCAAGAGCCGGGTCCACGGCGACATCGATCCCGCCGCTGCCGAGGTGGCCGGCTGGATCTCGCCCAACCCCGGGGGCGTCGGGCCCATGACGGTGGCGCTGTTGATGACCAACGTGGTCGAGGCGGCGGAACGCCAGGCGCAGCCCGCCCGGTAGTTACCCGCAAAGCGTACGACGGCGGCGCGGCCCCTTTCGCACGAAAGGCGCCGCGCCGCCGTCGTAGTTAGAGCGGGCGGCACTGGAAGTGCCCTTCCACCTGTCCCGCAGCTCTACTAGTGTGCGAAGGGTGCACAACGAAGCCATGATGCCGGCGGGCACCCGTTCCGGCAGACTGCCGCATGCCGGCACCGTCATCGCGGCGGAAAACCTGACCAAGACTTACGGCGATGTGGCCGCGGTGGACGGCATTTCCTTTTCCGTGTCGGCGGGTGAGTCCTTCGGCCTGCTGGGCCCCAACGGCGCGGGCAAGTCCACCACCATGAAGATGATCGGCGGTGTTACCGGCCGGACGTCCGGCAAGCTCAGCATCATGGGCCTGGACCCGGACTCGCACGGACCGGAAGTGCGGGCGCACCTGGGCGTGGTGCCGCAGCAGGACAACCTGGACGAGGAACTGCGGGTGCGGGACAACCTCCTCATCTATGGCCGGTATTTCGGCCTGCCCATGAGCTACCTGGGGCCCAAGGCCGACGAACTGCTGGAGTTCGCCCAGCTGACGGACAAGGCAAAGTCCAAGGTGGATGCCCTGTCCGGCGGCATGAAGCGGCGGCTCACCATCGCCCGCTCGCTCATCAACGAACCGCGCATCCTGCTCCTGGACGAGCCCACCACCGGGCTGGATCCGCAGGCACGCCACATCCTGTGGGACCGCCTGTTCCGGCTCAAGGAACAGGGCGTCACGCTGATCCTCACCACGCACTACATGGACGAGGCGGAGCAGCTGTGCGACCGGCTGATCGTGGTGGACAAGGGCCGGATCATGGCCGAAGGGTCGCCCGCCCGGCTCATCCGGGACCATTCCACCAGGGAAGTGGTGGAACTGCGCTTCGGATCCGAGCGCAACACCACCATCGCCGCGCAGCTGGACGGTATCGGCGAGCGGCTCGAGGTCCTGCCGGACCGCGTGCTGATTTACGCACACGACGGCGAGGGCGCACTTGAGCAGGTGGCCTCCCGCGGCCTGCGGCCGCTGACGTCCCTGGTGCGCAGGTCGTCCCTGGAGGACGTCTTCCTGCGCCTCACCGGACGGAGCCTCGTTGACTGACGTGCAGGCTCCGCGTTCCGGAGGCCTGGGCGCCCACAGCCCGGAAGTGGCTGCCGCGAAGGCCCGGCGGTGGGGAGCGTTCTACTATGCGGAGCAGGTGCTCCGGGTGATGAAGAACTACGCCTGGTCCATGCTGATGTACAGCGTGGGGCAGCCCGTTGCTTACCTGTTTGCGATGGGCGTTGGCCTGGCAACCCTGGTGGACAGCCAGGACGCCGCGGCGTTTGGCGGCGTCAGCTATCTCACCTTCATTGCGCCCGCGCTGCTGGTGTCCGCCGCCGTCATGACCGCCGCCAACGAGTTCACCTTCCCCGTGATGGCGGGATTCAAATGGCGCCGGACCTACTTTGGCCCGCACGCCTCACCGCTGACGCCCTCACAGATCGCGGCCGGACACATTATGGCCGTGACGCTGCGCCTGCTCCTGCAATCGGCCATCTACTTCGCCGCCGTGGCGATGTTCGGAGCCACGCCGCACGGCGGGGCGTGGCTGGGCATCCTGGCCGCCACCCTCGCCGGGTTGTCCTTCGGGTTGCCGCTGATGGCGTACTCGGCATCCATCACCGAGGACAAGGGCCAGTTCGCGCTGGTGATGCGGCTGATCGTGATGCCGCTGTTCCTGTTCTCCGGAACATTCTTCCCGCTGGACACGCTTCCGCTGGCCCTCCGGTGGATCGGCTGGATCTCGCCGATCTGGCACGGCACGGAACTGGGCCGGGTGGCCGGCTACGGCTACGGGGAACCGCCGCTGCTGACCATGGTGCACGTCGCTGTCCTGGCGGGACTCGCCATCGTTGGCTGGATCCTGACCCGGCGCCGGTTCGAGAAGCGGATGGGGCAATGAGTCCGGACGTCCGCCGGGCTGAGCACCCCGGGGCCGCGGAGGAGGCACGGAACAGGGCCTTTGGTCCGCTTTACTCACGCAACGCCCGGGCAGTCATTTCCCGCGGCCTGATGGCCACCCGGAGCAGCAACTGGCTGGTGATGCTGTCCGGGTTCTTCGAGCCTGTCCTGTTCCTGGTTTCCATGGGTGTTGGCCTTGGCGCGATCGTGGGCACAGTGGAGGGGCCGGGCGGCGGGGAGATCAGCTACGCCGCTTACATCGCCCCCGCGCTGCTTGCCGTGTCCGCGATGAACGGGGCCGTATACGACTCCACCTGGAACGTTTTCTTCAAGATGCACTTCGCCAAGCTGTACCAGGGCATGCTCTACACCTCGCTGGGTCCGCTGGACGTTGCCCTGGGCGAGATCTTCCTCGCGCTGCTCCGCGGCATGCTGTACGCCACCGGATTCACCGCCGTGATGGGGGTGATGGGGCTGATAACCTCCCCGTGGGCGCTCCTCATGGTTCCGGCCTCGGTCCTCATCGCGTTTGGTTTCGCAAGCATGGGGATGGGCATCACCAGTTTCCTGAAGACCTTCCAGCAGATGGACTGGATCAGTTTCATCCTGCTTCCGATGTTCCTGTTCAGTGCCACCTTCTACCCGCTGAGCGTTTACCCGGAGCCCATCCAGTGGTTCATCCAGGCCATGCCGCTGTGGCACGGGGTGGAACTGCTGCGCCAGATCAGCGTGGGAACCTTCACGGCCGCCACCCCTGTCCACATCGGCTACTACCTGGCGATGACCGCCGTCGGAATGCTGCTGACAACCCTCCGCCTGCGCGCGCTGTTCCTCAAATAGCACTGCCGCCCAACTGACTCGCAGTTAACGCACTCAAACCGGGTTTTCAGTGCGTTAACTGCGAGTGAGTTGGGGAGGGAGGGGTGTTCGCCGGAGGTGGAAGCCGGCCGGAGCACTCTGCGGGGTTTGAGAGAATAGCTTCATGCGATCTTTGGGCAGCTCTGCGTCATCCTCCAAACCCGCCAAGGGCGGATTCTCCATGTTCCGCATCAGCGGTCCCGGGCTGATGGTCCTGGTGACGGCATTCGTGGTTGCCGTCATCTTCGCCGCCAACCAGAACGACGTCGTGGGCTGGGTAGTTGCCATCATCGCCGGCTTCTGGCTCGCCCTGGCATGCTTCGTGGTGTTCAGCATCCAAAAGGCCGCCAAGAAGGCCGGTGCCAAGCTGACCGAGGCGCAGAACGCCTTCACCGGCCGCGGACGCTACGCCACCGCGGACCAGGGCGGAACGCGCGTTGTTGCCGAACGGAGCCAGGCCGATGAGGTCCGCGACCTGAAGCTGGACCACTCATTCAAGATCGTGCAGGTGCAGATCCGCGTTGTGGAAGAGGAACGCGCCAAGGGAGCTGCCGCAAACCAGGACACGATCAACCGCGCGCTGGAAACCATCGAGATCACTGCCACGAATGCCCGGGACATGATCAAGTCCTCGGGCGGAAGCGGGGAGCCGGTTGCCGGCACCATCATCGACTAAAGTGGAGCGGGTGAGCTCGGCATTGAACAAGGATTTCCTGCGCGTCGCATCAGTCAACGTCAACGGGCTCCGTGCTGCCTACAAGAACGGCATGGCGGCGTGGCTGGAGCCGCGCGATGTGGATATCCTCTGCCTCCAGGAAGTCCGCGCACCGGACTCAATCGTCCGGGAGCTGTTGGGCGATGGCTGGCATATCCTGCATGCCGAAGCGGAAGCCAAGGGACGCGCGGGAGTAGCGATTGCCTCCCGGGAAGAGCCGCTGGCCACCCGCAACGGCATCGGTGATGACTACTTTGCGACGGCGGGACGCTGGGTCGAAGCCGACTTCCGGCAGACGAACGCCGCGGGGGAGCGGGTGCAGCTCACGGTGGCCAGCGCCTACGTTCACTCCGGCGAGGCGGGCACGCCCAAGCAGGACGACAAGTACCGCTTCCTGGATGCCATGAGCGTCCGGCTGCCTGAGCTGACCAAGCACAGTGACCACGCCCTGGTGGTGGGCGACCTCAACGTCGCCCACACGCCGCTGGACATCCGCAACTGGAAGGGCAACCTGAAGAAGGCCGGCTTCCTGCCGGAGGAACGTGCCTACTTTGACCGGTTCTTCGGCGAGGACATCGGCTGGCACGACGTTCACCGCGCCATGGCAGGAGAGATGGACGGGCCATACACCTGGTGGTCCTGGCGCGGCAAGGCCTTCGACAACGACGCCGGCTGGCGCATCGACTACCACCTGGCCAGTCCGAAACTCGCGTCCTCGGCCATCTCGGCCGTCGTGGACCGCGCCGCCACGTACGACACCCGATTCTCCGACCATGCCCCGCTGGTAGTGGATTACCAGCTCTAAGCCATCGAAAGTTTCCCGCCCAATGACTAGCCAGACCTCCCCGGCCGTAAAGAAGCGCATCCTGTCCGGAGCCAAGCCCACAGCGGACTCGCTGCACCTGGGCAACTACATCGGTGCCGTCCGCAACTGGGTGGACATGCAGGCGGAGTACGACGCCGTCTTCTTTATCCCTGACCTGCATGCCATCACCGTGGACTTCGACCCGTCGGAGCTGGCCAGGCGCACCCGCATCGTCGCCGCCCAGTACATCGCTGCCGGCATCGACCCGGACAAGAGCATTTTCTTTGTCCAGTCCCACGTCCCGGAACACGCGCAGCTGGCCTGGGCGCTGAACTGTATCACTGGCTTCGGTGAAGCCTCGCGGATGACGCAGTTCAAGGACAAGACCCAGAAGTCGGGCGCGGATGCAGCAACGCTGGGGCTCTTCGCCTACCCCACCCTGATGGCGGCGGACATCCTGCTGTACCAGACGGACCTGGTGCCCGTGGGCGAGGACCAGCGCCAGCACCTGGAGCTCACCCGCAACCTGGCCCAGCGCTTCAACACCAAATTCGGTGCCACCTTCACCGTTCCGGAGGCGACCATCGTGAAGGAACGCGCCAAGATTTACGACCTTCAGAACCCCAGCGCCAAGATGTCAAAAACCGGTGAATCGCCCAACGGGGCCATCCAGCTGCTCGAGGATCCCAAGATCGCGGCCAAGCGGATCAAATCCGCGGTGACCGACGCCGGCACCGAGATCCGCTTCGACCCCGAGGAAAAGCCGGGGGTCTCAAACCTGCTCACCATCTACTCGTCCCTGACCGGCAAGTCCGTGGCCGAGCTCGAGGCCGAGTACCAGGGGAAAATGTACGGTCACCTGAAGGTTGACCTCGCCGACGTCGTGGTGGAGTTCGTGACGCCGCTGCGCGACCGGACCAACGAACTGATGTCCGACCCCGCCGAGCTGGACCGGCTGCTGGCCTCCGGTGCCGAACGTGCCCGCGAGATCGCGTCGGTCACGCTGGGCCAGGTCTACGAGCGCATGGGCTTCCTTCCTTCGCTTAGCCTCGCAGGAGTCCGCTAGCGCCATGTCATCGAGCGTAGGCGTCATCCTGGGGTTCCCGCCTGACATAGCGGAGGAGCTGCAGCGCTGGCGTGCGTCGTTCGGCGACCCGCTGGCGCACGTGGTGCCGGCGCACATCACGCTGGTGACCACCACTCCCACCTCTGACTGGGAAGCCACCCGGGAGCACGTCCGTGAAGTAGCGCGGCAGCAATGCCCTTTCATGGTCACCATCGCCGGAACCGGGACCTTCCGTCCGGTTTCCCCGGTGGTTTTTATCAACGTGGAGGACGGCTTCGAGGAGTGCGTCGAGCTGCATGAAAAGCTCCAGCAGGGCCCGCTGCAGCGGGAACTGCCTTTTGCCTACCACCCGCACGTCACCATAGCCCACGACGTCCCACCTGAGAGCCTCGATGATGCCGAAACGGCGCTGAAAAGCTACAGGGCCACCTTCCCCGTGGTTAGCATGGGACTCTACGAGCACGATGCCGACGGCATATGGCAGCTACGGGAAGAGCTGGACTTTGGGACCGAGACTGACAACGACGCCGGCACCAGATTTACGGAAGCCGCCGCGGAAGCAGCAGCAAAAGCAGGCGGAGCAGCAGCCTCTTCCCACTGAGCGGGCGCAGCTGCTGCTGGCCGTCATCCAAAAAAGGATGGACTGGAACAAGGCGCGCAGATCCGGCGGCAGCCCGTTCGCGGCACTCATGGCAATGGTCCAGTGGCTTAGCGCCTGCGTCAACGTCCTGCGCCCGGTGCGTGCGTTCCGGCATTACAGCCTCCAGCGGGGGCCGCTGATGAGCGCAGGGATCGGCTTCAACATGTTCTTCTCCATCACCGGTTTGCTCACCACCGGGTTTTCCATTGCAGGCCTGGTACTGCGCGGGCAGCCCGCCTTGCTGGACACCATCGTCAGCAGCGTGGCCCAGAGCGCGCCGGGACTCTTGAAGGTCAACGGCGGCCAGGGCCTGGTGGACCCCCAGGACATGCTGAACCCGGATGGGCTCGGCTGGACCGCGGTCATTGGCTCGCTCGTCACCATCGTGACGTCGCTGCGCTGGATTTCAGGTATCAGGGAGGGGCTTCGCGGCGTGCTGAACCTTCCTCCGCTGCTGCTCAACCCGATCCTGCTGAAGCTGCGCGACGCCGGCATCCTCCTCTTGCTGGGCGTTGCCCTCGTTATCAGTGCGGGAGCCTCCCTGGTGTTCGGCACGGCGGCCCGGTGGGTGACCGATTTCCTGCGGCTCGACGACGTGTTGGCCGGCCCGTTGACAACCTCCATCAAGATCGGGGTGCCGCTGGTCCTGGGTTGGGTTACGGCGTTCGTCATGTACCGGCTGGCCGCGGGGCTGAAGCTGTCCCGGCGTGCGCTGCTGGAGGGCACCATCCTGGCGGCCGTGGGAACAACGGTGCTGCAGATCTTCAGTACCGAGCTGCTGGCCGGTGCGGGCCGCAATCCCATCCTGGCCTCGTTCGCGATCATCATCGGCCTGCTGATCTGGTTCAACCTGGTCAGCCAGGTCTACCTGGTTTCGGCAGGATGGGCAGCTGTTCGGGAAGCGGACGCGCGGGATACGTCCGGGGCGTCCTCCCGCAAAACGATCCTCGGAGCGAAGCGGACCAATCCCCATACCTGACGGTGCTGCAATCCAGCAGGACCACCTTCAAGCCCTTGACCCGCCATGTTTCTCGTTGATACGTTTCTGCGAAACCGCTTTCTCACGAGAAAGAAGCTTGCCCGATGACGCGTAAAGTTGTTCGAAGCCTCCGCAGGTCAGTCGCCATCCTCTCGGCCGTGGGATTGCTTAGCCTTACCGCCGCCTGTTCCGCTCCGTCCGGGGGCGGATCCAACGATGGTCCGGTGGAGCTTCGTTTTTCGTGGTGGGGCAATGCAGGCCGTGCCGAATTGACCAATAAAGCCATCGCCGAGTTCGAGGCGGCAAACCCGGACATCAAGGTCAAACCCGAATTCGGGGACATCAGCGGCTACTTCGACAAGCTGGCCACGCAGGTTGCAGCCAACGACGCTCCCGATGTCATCACCCTGGGTGGCGCCTATCCCGCCGAATACGCGAACCGGGGCGCCTTGCTGGACCTGTCCACGGTCAGCGGCCAACTGGACCTGTCAAAGATGGACCAGGGCGCCCTGGAAAACGGCCAGGTCCAGGGGAGCCAGTACGGCGTGTCCACGGGAGCCAACGCGCTGGCTATCGTCGCCAACCCCAAAGTGTTCGAAGCGGCAGGGATCCCGCTCCCGGACGACTCCGCGTGGAGCTGGGAGGACTTCGCGCAGACCGCCGCTGACATCACGGCCAAGAGTCCCAAGGGCACCTACGGAACGGCAACGGTCCTCACCCACGATTCGCTGGATGCATTCGCCCGGCAGCGCGGTGAAGCACTGTACACCCAGGACGGCCAGTTGGGCCTGAGCAAGGAAACGGTTCGGGAATACTTCGAGTACTCCCTGAAGCTCAGCGAGACAGGTGCCGCCCCGAACGCCTCGGAAACGGTGGAAAAGCTCAACGTCAGCACGGAACAGACCCTGATGGGAACGGGACAGGCAGGCATGATGCTCACCTGGAGCAACTCCCTGTCCGCGCTGAGCAAGGCCTCGGGCGCCGACCTTAAACTGCTGAAACTCCCGGGGGAGACGCCGCAACCGGGAATCTGGCTGCAGTCCTCGCAGTTCTACACCATCTCCGCCCGCAGCCAGCACCCCGAGGCCGCGGCCAAGCTGGTGGACTTCCTGGTCAACAACGAGTCTGCCGCCAAGATCATCCAGAGCGACCGCGGAGTTCCCAGCAACTCCGACATGCGGTCCGCGATCCAGGACCTGCTGTCCCCGCAGGGCAAGGTTGAGGCGGCCTACATCGACGAGATCGGCAAAATGGACTTTGCGCCCACGTTCATCGGCCCCACCGGCTCAACGGCGGTCTCGGAAATCACCGCCCGCATCAACACGGATGTCCTGTTCAACCGGCTGAGCCCGGAGCGCGCCGCCGAACAATGGCTGAACGAAAGCAAGTCAGCGATCGGCAGGTAGGCGGACAAGGTCCGGCAGCGGCCGGCCAGTCTCAGGATGCTTCTCCTGCGTCCAGGTACTGGTCGGCCCACGCGGCAATAATCTTCGCAGCCCTGGCGGCTTGGCCCTTGCCAGTCAGCAGATGGTCGCTGCCCTCAAGGGACACGAAATTCCGCGGATGCCGGGCGGTCTGGAAGATGGTGCTGGCGTTCTCGATTCCCACCGTGTTGTCCGTGGGGGAGTGCAGCACCATCAACGGCTTATGGAGCTGACGGATGCAGTCGGTCAGGTCCGCGTTCTCCAGGTCCTCCACAAAGTGCTTCCGGATTTCCACGCGCTTGCCGCCCAGGTCCACTTCGGCGCTGCCCTCGCTCAGGATCTTGTCCAGGGCTGCGTCGAAGACCTGGGCCACATGATTGGGTGAAAACGGGGCACCGACGGTTGCAACGGCGTCGAGCTCCGGAATTGCCCGGGCTGCCGCGAGCACGGCAGCCCCGCCAAAGGAGTGGCCCACCAGCAGGGAGATCGCTTTGCCTTGGCTGCGCATGAACTCGGCCGCTTTGACCGTGTCCGCAACCTTGTGGCTGAAGGAGCCTGCGGACCATTCGCCGGCTGATCCGCCCAGCCCCAGGTTGTCAAAGCGCAGCATGCCCACACCGCTGTCCGCCAGGGCTTTGCACATCCGGGAGGCGGACGGGGAGTCCTTACCGAGCGTGAAGCCGTGCGAAAAGACGCCCCAGCCCTTGACCGGCCCCTCCGGGACGTCAATGATGCCGGAAAGGATTTCGCCGGTGGAGCCGGCGAACGACACCTTTTCTGAGCGGGACACTGCGTCCCCTTTCTTCTGGTGGGGGCTGCTTTAGGGGTCATTACGACGACGGCGCCGCCCACCGTACGTTTCCCGTACACGGTGAGCGACGCCGTCGTCCGCGGGTTAATCCCTAGATCTTGCGCGAAAGGATGGCCTGCTTGACCTCTTGGATTGCCTGGGTCACCTGGATGCCGCGGGGGCATGCCTCGGAGCAGTTGAAGGTGGTGCGGCAGCGCCACACACCTTCCTTGTCGTTGAGGATCTCCAGGCGCATGTCACCGGCGTCGTCACGCGAATCGAAGATGAAACGGTGCGCGTTGACGATCGCTGCCGGGCCGAAGTACTGGCCGTCAGTCCAGAAGACCGGGCAGGAGGACGTGCACGCAGCACACAAGATGCACTTGGTGGTGTCGTCGAAGCGCTCACGGTCCTCGGCGGACTGCAGGCGTTCCCGGGTGGGTTCGTGGCCCTTATTGATGAGGAACGGCATGACCTCGCGGTAGGACTGGAAAAACGGCTCCATGTCCACGATGAGGTCCTTTTCCACCGGCAGGCCCTTGATGGGTTCAACCGTGATGGGTTTGGACGTGTCCAGGTCCTTCAGCAGGGTCTTGCAGGCGAGGCGGTTGCGGCCGTTGATGCGCATGGCATCCGAACCGCACACGCCGTGGCCGCAGGAGCGGCGGAAGGACAGGCTGCCGTCGGTCTCCCACTTGACCTTGTGCAGGGCATCCAGGACGCGGTCAGTGCCGTACATGGTGAGGTGGAAATCATCCCACGTGGCCTCTTCGGAGACCTCCGGGTTGTACCGGCGGACGCGCATGTGCACATCGAACGTGGGGATCTCGCCGCCCCCGCCGACGCCGGCAGGCAGTTCAACCTTTGAGGCTGGCTCAGCGATTTCAGCGGTCATCTTAGTACTTCCTCACCATCGGTTCGTAGCGGGTGAAGACAACCGGCTTGGTGTCCAGGCGGATGCCGGCAATGGATTCTGCCGATCCCGCGGGAGCCTGGTCGTCCTTGTACGCCATGGAGTGCTTCATGAATTTCTCGTCGTTGCGTTCCGGGAAGTCCTCGCGGAAGTGGCCGCCGCGGGATTCCTCGCGGTGCAGGGCAGCCACGGTCATCACCTTCGCCAGTTCCAGCAGGAAGCCGAGTTCGACGGCCTCGAGCAGGTCCAGGTTGAAGCGCTTGCCCTTGTCCTGGACATTGATGCGCTTATACCGCTCTTCAAAGGAGGCGATATCGCCCAACACCTGGTTCAAGGTCTCCGCCGTCCGGAACACCTGCATGTTGGCATCCATGGTGTCCTGCAGTTCCTTGCGGATCTGTGACACCTTTTCGTCGCCGCTGCCGTTGCGGGCAATGTCCAGCAGTTCGGTGGTGTACGCCACCGGGTTTTCCGGCAGTTCCACGAAATCTGCCGTCTTGGCATACTCTGCGGCTGCGACGCCGGCCCGCTTGCCGAACACGTTGATGTCCAGCAGGGAGTTGGTGCCCAGGCGGTTGGAGCCGTGGACCGATACGCAGGCTACTTCACCGGCGGCGAAGAGTCCCGGGACCACGGTGTCGTTGTCCTGGAGCACTTCGGTTTCGATGTTCGTGGGGATGCCGCCCATGGCGTAGTGGGCCGTGGGGAACACGGGAACCGGCTCGGTGTAGGGCTCAACACCCAGGTAGGTGCGGGCGAACTCGGTGATGTCCGGAAGCTTGGCGTCAATATGTGCCGGCTCCAGGTGGGTCAGGTCCAGGAGCACGTAGTCCTTGTTCGGGCCGCAGCCGCGGCCTTCGCGGACTTCGTTGGCCATGGACCGGGCCACGATGTCGCGCGGTGCCAGGTCCTTGATGGTGGGTGCGTAGCGCTCCATAAAACGCTCACCCTCTGAGTTGCGGAGGATGGCACCTTCACCGCGGGCCGCCTCGGAGAGGAGGATGCCCAGACCGGCGAGGCCGGTGGGGTGGAACTGGAAGAACTCCATGTCCTCCAGCGGGATGCCGCGGCGGAAGGCGATGCCCATGCCGTCACCGGTAAGGGTGTGGGCGTTGGAGGTGGTCTTGAAGACCTTGCCGGCACCGCCGGAGGCGAACACCACGGACTTGGCCTGGAAGACGTGCAGTTCACCGGAGGCGAGGTCGTAGGAGACCACGCCGGCCACGCGCTTCTGCTTGTATGGGGTGCCGTCCGCACGGACGGCATCCTCTTCGACTGTCAGCAGGTCCAGGACGTAGTACTCGTTGTAGAACTCGACGTTGTGCTTGACGCAGTTTTGGTAAAGCGTCTGCAGGATCATGTGGCCGGTGCGGTCCGCGGCGTAGCATGCGCGGCGGACCGGTGCCTTGCCGTGGTCGCGGGTGTGGCCGCCGAAGCGGCGCTGGTCGATGCGGCCTTCGGGCGTGCGGTTGAACGGCAGGCCCATCTTTTCCAGGTCAAGCACGGCGTCGATGGCTTCCTTGGCCATGACTTCGGCGGCATCCTGGTCAACCAGGTAGTCGCCGCCCTTGACGGTGTCGAACGTGTGCCATTCCCAGTTGTCTTCCTCGACGTTGGCGAGGGCTGCACACATGCCACCCTGTGCCGCACCGGTGTGCGAGCGGGTGGGGTAGAGCTTGGTCAGTACTGCGGTGCGCGCACGCTGACCGGATTCGATCGCGGCGCGCATGCCAGCGCCACCGGCACCGACGATGACGACGTCGTACTTATGGACCTGCATACGGGATGCTCTTTCTCTCAAAATTCGCTATGGAACTACGGGGCGGCCTGGCCTGCTCCGCAAAACAGGGCCCGCGGTAATGCCCGCGGGCCCGGGGTGGTGCTGCTGCTAGGCAGGGCAGAACCCACCGGGGAGGGGGACACCGTCAACCACGGGGCAGGGGTCGAAGGTGAAGATGACCAGGGTGCCCAGTACGACGATGACAACCGTTGCCGAGTACAGGACCGTCTTCAGCCAGCGGCGGGTGGTGTCCTTCTCGGCGTAGTCATTGATGATGGTGCGCACGCCGTTGGTGCCGTGCAGCATGGCCAGCCACAGCATCGTCAGGTCCCACAACTGCCAGAAGGGATCGGCCCACTTGCCGGCCACGAAACCGAAGTCGATGGCGTGGATACCTTCGCCCACCATGAGGTTTACGAAGAGGTGGCCGAAAATGAGCACCACCAGGACCACGCCGGAGAGGCGCATGAAGAGCCACGCGATCATTTCGAAGTTGCCGCGGCTGCCGCCCGTGCGGCGGTACTGGGGGGCAATCCGCCCGCTGCGGGGGCTCTCGATTGTTGCGCTCATCGCTTAGTGACCTCCGAGGGCGAGTGACAGGTGGCGGATGGAGAAGGCAACCATGGTGACAAGCCACAGGGCCAGGACTGCCCACAGCATCTGCTTCTGGTACCTGGCGCCCTTCTTCCAGAAGTCGACCGCGATGATGCGAAGGCCGTTGAAGGCGTGGAAGACGATGGCCGCAACAAGGCCGGTCTCACCCAGAGCCATCAGGGGGTTCTTGTATGCTCCGATCACGGCGGTGTATGCCTCCGGTGACACACGCACCAAAGAGGTGTCCAGAACGTGGACCAACAAGAAGAAAAAGATCACTACACCGGTAATGCGGTGTCCTACCCAGGACCACATGCCTTCACGGCCGCGGTACAAGGTGCCAGCTGGTTTTGTCGGCACTGATAAACCTCCCTGCAACACAGCGGCGCTGGCATGAGATCCACGCGGGGGGAACGCCTGCTGCGAGAGCACTCGTAGCTCAGGCCTAAATCTAGGCTCCGCTAACAGCTTATTCAATTTAGGAACGCCTTGGTGCCCTGTACTGGCGCGGATTTTCGAAAATTATGAGACAAACACCACAATTCGGTATGTGCGCTGCGGGGGGACTGCTAAAGGGCAGGAGATCCTGCCGGGGAGGCGTTTGGGTCCGTCGGCTAAAGTAGGCCGTGATGAGTACAGACAAAGTGACAAGCCCGGCATCACCCCTTGACCGCTTCATCGCGGTGATTCCGGCCGGCGGAGTGGGGACCCGCCTCTGGCCCCTGTCACGCGCCGCAGCTCCCAAGTTCCTCCACGACCTCACCGGTTCGGGCAGCACGCTGCTGCGCGCCACCTACGACCGGCTGCAGCCGCTTGCCGGGAGCCGCATGCTCGTGGTTACCGGCCAGGCCCACAGGGAAGCCGTGTGCCGCCAGCTGCCCGAGGTGAAGGAGTCTGACCTGGTGCTCGAGTCCGAGCCCAAGGACTCCGCCGCGGCAATCGGGCTGGCTGCCGCCATCCTGCATGAGCGGGACCCGGACGCCATCATGGGTTCCTTCGCGGCGGACCAGGTGATCAGCCCGGACCAGCTCTTCCAGCAGGCAGTCCGCGAAGCCATCCACACTGCGGCCGCGGGCAAGATTGTCACCATTGGCATCAAGCCCACGCACCCGTCAACCGGCTTTGGGTACATCCGGTCCGGCCAGGACCTGCATATCGACGGCGCGCCCAGCGCGCAGGACGTCGTGGAGTTCGTCGAAAAGCCGGACGAGGCTGTTGCCCAGCAGTATGTGGAAAGCGGCAACTACGTATGGAACGCCGGCATGTTCGTGGCCCCGGTGGCCTTGCTGCTGAAGCACCTTGAAGAGAACCAGCCGGAGCTGTTCCAGGGGCTGCAGGAGATCGCGCGTGCCTGGGACACCCCCGCCCGGGACGAGGTCACGTCCCGCATCTGGACCACCCTGCCGAAGATTGCCATCGATTACGCCGTCGCCGAGCCCGCCGCCGAAGCCGGGGACGTCGCCGTCGTGCCCGGAGCCTTCCGCTGGGACGACGTTGGGGACTTCGCCTCCGTGGGACGGCTCAACTCCGCCAGGGAAGTGGACGCCGTCACCGTCCTGGGTGAAGGGGCCCGCGTCTTCACCGAGAACTCCAGCGGCGTTGTGGTTACCGATACCAAGCGCGTCATCGCCCTGATCGGCATCGAGGACGTAGTCATCGTGGACACGCCGGACGCCCTGCTGGTCACCACCAAGGCCAACTCCCAGCGGGTCAAGGCGGCTGTTGATGCCCTTAAGGCAAGCGGAGACACAGACGTGCTGTAACCCGGGCCGGGTTGCAGGCCGTGTACTCAGCGGTGCCCGGTATGTAACGCGGCGACCTGATGGCCGGTAACGCAATCATCCTCGCTAAAGTGATCCAGTGCGCAATTACACTACTGAAGCCGAGCCCACCGTCGTGGTGTCGCCATGGCTCGAGCCGCTCCTGCCGGAACTGATCGAATTCCGCCGGGACCTGCATGCGCACCCGGAACTTTCGTTCAAGGAATTCCGCACCACGGACAAGCTCGCGGAGCGGCTTGAGGAGGCCGGCCTGAAACCGCGCCGCCTTGAGGGAACCGGGCTCACCGTGGACGTCGGGGACGGCCCAATTGCCACAGCCCTCCGCGGTGACATCGACGCGCTGCCCATCATCGAGGAAACCGGACTGCCGTTCGCCTCGAAGAACCACGGCGTCACCCACGCGTGCGGCCACGATGTCCACACCACCACCATGCTGGGGATCGCCCTGGTGCTGCACCGCATGCACCAGGATGAACCGCTGGGGGCCACCGTCCGCATCATCTTCCAGCCGGCCGAGGAGACCATGCCCGGCGGCGCCCACTCCTGCATCGAGCAGGGCGTCCTGGAAGGCGTGCCCCGGATCCTCGCCCTGCACTGCGACCCGCGGATAGAGGTGGGCAAGGTCGGCACGCGCATCGGCGCGATCACCTCTGCGTCGGACACCATCCGGATCGAATTGTCCGGCCGCGGCGGCCACACGTCCCGTCCGCACCTGACGGAGGACCTGGTGTTCGCACTGGCCCAGATCGCGGTCAACGTTCCCGCCGTCCTGTCCCGGCGCGTGGACGTGCGCAGCGGCGTCTCCGTCGTGTGGGGCCAGATTTCCGCCGGTTCCGCGCCCAACGCAATTCCCGGCGTCGGCTACATGGCCGGCACCATGCGCTGCCTGGACCGCGACGCCTGGCACGAGGCCGGTGAGCTCCTGGACGAGGTGGTGCACCAGGTGGCTGCGCCCTACGGCGTCGAGGTCAAGCTGGAGCACACCAGGGGAGTGCCGCCGGTGGTGAACTCGGAACACGAGACCGCCATCATCGAGGCTGCCGCGAGGGCCGAAATCGGCCAAAATGCCGTTGTGCTGACCCCGCAGTCCATGGGCGGGGAGGACTTTGCCTGGTTCCTCGCTGAGCGGCCGGGGGCCATGATGCGGCTTGGCACCAAAACCCCGGGCGGCGAGGAATACGACCTCCACCGCGGCGACTACATCCTGGACGAGCGCGCGCTGGGCCACGGCATCCGGGTCCTCACCGCAGCCGCGCTGCGCACCATCCGCGACCTCTAGGCAGTCTGCAGGAAGGCCCGACGGCGTCAGCTGCGCAGCTGCCGCCGCTGCGCCTTCCTCCTGCGCCCTACTGCTTGGTAACAACTTGTAAACAATCTCGAAGATCACGTCCTGTTGTGCTACTGGCACGCGGCGCAGGCCACTAAAGTGGGAGCCATCAGTGCGCTCCGGCGCAGTGCTGCGAGCCATCAGTGACAACAGAATTTCGGTGCAGAAACGGACACTCATTGAATTCGAGCCGTAGCGCCACTCTCATCATCCTGGAGGAATCTTGATGACATCACTGCGTGGACACCTCAAGCGCGGTTCAGTCGCAGGCCTCGCCACCATGGGCGCCACAGCGCTCGTCCTGGCAGGTTGCGGCGCACCCCCCGAGACCGGCAGCGGCACCACCGCAGGCGCCAGCGACTACACCGGCTGCATCGTCTCCGACTCCGGCGGCTTTGACGACCAGTCCTTCAACCAGTCCTCGTACGAGGGCCTGAAGAAGGCCGAGGCAGACCTGGGCATCAAGGTCAACCAGGTGGAGTCCAAGACCAACAACGACTTCGAACCGAACCTGCGCGCCATGGTCACTGCAGGCTGCGACCTGACTGTCACGGTCGGCTTCCTG
Source organism: Pseudarthrobacter sp. NamE2 (assembly GCF_005796205.1). GTDB lineage: Bacteria > Actinomycetota > Actinomycetes > Actinomycetales > Micrococcaceae > Arthrobacter. The sequence continues at coordinate 35,052 of NZ_VAHN01000019.1, forward strand.
CTGGGCGACGCCACCAAGAAGCAGGCCGAAGCGAACCCGGACAGCCACTTCGCCATTGTCGACTTCGGCTACGAGACGCCCATAGCCAACGTCAAGCCGATCATCTACGACACCGCGCAGGCGGCCTTCCTGGCCGGCTACCTGGCAGCCGGCACCACCAAGACCGGGACGGTTGCCACCTTCGGCGGCATCAAGATCCCCACGGTGACCATCTTCATGGATGGCTATGCCGACGGCGTGAAGTACTACAACGAGCAGAAGGGCAAGGACGTCAAGCTCCTTGGCTGGAACAAGGACGCCCAGGACGGCAGCTTCACCGGCGACTTCGAAAAGCAGGACGTGGGCAAGCAGCTCACCCAGAACTTCCTCGACCAGGGTGCCGATATCGTGATGCCCGTCGCCGGTCCGGTGGGCAAGGGCGCGGGAGCAGCGCTGCAGGAGGCCAAGGCGGCCGGCAAGGACGTCAAGCTCATCTGGGTCGACTCGGACGGCTACCTTACTGCCCCCGACTACAAGGACATCATGCTCTCGTCCGTGATGAAGCTGATGGGTGACGCCGTGGAAACCGTGGTACGGGACGACAAGGACGGCAAGTTCGACAACACCCCGTACGTCGGCACCCTCGCCAACGACGGTGTCCAGCTGGCACCCTTCCATGACCTCGATTCGCAGGTTCCGGCCGAGCTGAAGACCGAACTCGAACAGCTCGAAAAGGACATCATCGACGGCAAGATCAAGGTCGAGTCGGCAGCGAGCCCGAAGGCCTGATCCCTCCAGCAGGCGCCCCGCCCGGCCGGTCACTGACCGGCCGGGCGGTGGCGCTTTTTGCTGGCCATTTTGCGGGCCGCCACCCGCTCATCCCCTGGCTGCACCCACTAGGCTGGTGCTGCAGCCGCATATCCCGTCCGGTGGATCGCTGGACGCCTGAAGATTGGTCAGAGTTTTGAAACTTGAACTCCGAGGGATCACAAAACGCTTCGGCACCCTGCTCGCAAACGACCACATCGACGTGGTGGTTGAACCCGGACAAATCCACTGTCTGCTGGGCGAAAACGGGGCCGGCAAATCCACCCTCATGAACGTGCTGTACGGGCTGTACGAGCCCTCCGAAGGCGAAATCCTCCTCGACGACAAGCCGGTGTCCTTCCGCGGACCGGGCGACGCCATGGCCGCAGGCATCGGGATGGTGCACCAGCACTTTATGCTCGTGCCGGTCTTCACGGTGGCCGAGAACGTTGCCCTGGGCGCTGAACCCACCAAGGCGGCCGGCTTCCTCAACCTGGACGAGACACGCCGCCGGATCAAGGACATTTCCGACCAGTACGGGTTCGACGTTGATCCCGACGCACTGGTGGAAGACCTTCCGGTGGGCGTACAGCAGCGCGTGGAAATCATCAAGGCACTGGTCCGCAACGCCAAGGTCCTGATCCTCGACGAACCCACCGCCGTGCTGACGCCCCAGGAAACCGATGAACTCCTGGACATCATGCGCCAGCTCAAGTCCGCCGGCACCTCAATCGTTTTCATCTCCCACAAGCTGCGGGAGGTCAAGGAAGTATCGGACACCATCACCGTGATCAGGCGCGGAAAGGTGGTGGGCACGGCCGAGCCTTCCGCCCCCACCACGGAACTGGCTTCCATGATGGTGGGCCGTGCGGTAAGCCTGAACCTGGACAAGGCTCCGGCCAAGCCCCAGGAGAAGACCTTCGAGGTCCGGGGCCTGACGGTGGTGGCCCCCAACGGCCAGCACGTGGTGGACGGACTCAGCTTCGACATTGCCCGCGGCGAGATCCTGGCCATCGCGGGCGTCCAGGGCAACGGGCAGACCGAACTTACCGAGGCCATCCTGGGACTCCAGGAGCGGGTATCCGGTTCCGTAACGCTCGACGGCAAGGAACTCCTGGGCCGCCCCGTCAAGGAAGTCCTCAAGGCCGGGGTCGGGTTCGTCCCGGAAGACCGCAAGGTGGACGGACTGGTGGGGACGTTTTCGGTGGCGGAAAACCTGGTGCTGGACCTTTATGACAAGCCCCCGTTCGCCAAGGGCATCAGCATGAGTCCGGCAAAAATCCTGGAAAACGCCAAGGCCCGCATCGGCGAGTTCGACGTGCGGACCCCGTCGGCGGCCGCGGCTGCCGGCACCCTCTCCGGCGGCAACCAGCAGAAGGTGGTGATGGCCCGGGAGCTCTCGCGGCCGCTGCGGCTGTTCATCGCCTCCCAGCCCACCCGCGGCGTGGATGTGGGATCCATCGAATTCCTGCACCGCCGGATCGTGGCAGAACGCGACCAGGGCACCCCGGTGATGATCATCTCCACGGAACTGGACGAGGTGATGGAACTCGCGGACAGGATCGCCGTCCTCTACAAGGGCAGGCTGGTGGGCATCGTTCCGGCCGGCACCAGCCGCGACACCCTCGGCCTGATGATGGCCGGCATCCCGCCCGAGGAACACGCACACACGTCCCAGGCCGGCCAGCGCCCGGCTTCCACCCCTGACGCCGAGGGAGACGACCATGTCTGACAAGCATCCCCCCAAGCACGCGGACGGCGGGCACGGCACCACCCCGTCCGGCAGGCACCACCACACCACCCCTGCCGAGGAGGAAACAGCAGCCGTCGTCTCCGTGGACACCGCCGGCGGCGCCATGGAGCCCTCCGCCGTCCCGGCAACAGCCCAGTCCGGGCAGTTGCCGGGCGGTCCGGACACCCTGCTCCGCAGGATCTTCACCGGCAGCGGCATGGTCTCGGTCCTCGCGGTGCTGCTGGCCCTCATCATCGGCGGCCTGCTGATCGCCAGTACCGACCAGCGCGTGGCAACCACAGCCGGCTACTTCCTGGCCCGGCCCACCGACTTCCTCGCAGCGGTCTGGGATGCGGCCACCCGTTCCTACATCGCCCTCTTCCAGGGCTCGGTGTTCAACCCGCGCGGCAACAGCGTGGCCGCCCAGTTCGCACCCTTCATGGAGACGCTCACCATTGCCACGCCGCTTATCACGGCCGGCCTGGGCGTGGCACTGGCTTTCCGGGCGGGGCTATTCAACATCGGCGCCCAGGGCCAGATCATCGTGGCCGGCATCTTCGCGGCCTGGGTAGGCTTCGCACTGCACCTGCCCTTTGGCCTGCACCTCCTCCTGGTCCTGGTGGCCGGCATTGCCGGTGGGGCCCTGTGGGGCGGACTGGTGGGCGTCCTCAAGGCCCGCACCGGCGCCCACGAGGTCATCCTGACCATCATGTTCAACTACATCGCGTTGTACTTCCTGCGGTACCTGTTGAACACACCGGCGTTCCAGCGGCCGGGGGAGTCGAACCCGATCTCGCCGATCCTGGACCCCACCGCCGTCTACCCCCAGATCCTGGGCACCCAGTACCGGCTCCACCTTGGCTTTATCCTGGCCATCGCAGCCACTGTCCTTGTCTGGTGGCTGCTGAACCGCTCCACCGTCGGCTTTGAATTCCGGGCCGTCGGCGCCAACCCCAAGGCAGCCCAGACCGCCGGGATCAACGTCTCCCGGTCCACGATCCTGGTGATGGCCATCGCCGGCGGACTCGCCGGTATGTCCGGCGTCGCGCAGGTGGCCGGAACGGAAAAGGTGCTCACGGATGGCGTGGCCGCCACCTACGGCTTTGACGCCATCACCGTTGCACTGCTGGGACGTTCGACGCCGTGGGGCACGTTCGCCGCCGGCCTGCTGTTCGGCGCCTTCCGCGCCGGAGCGGTCCAAATGCAGATCCAGACCGGCACACCGATCGACATCGTGCTGGTTGTCCAGTCGCTGATTGTCCTGTTCATCGCGGCGCCGCCCCTGGTCCGGGCAATTTTCGGCATGAACCCGCGGCGGAAAAAGCCCGCGCGTGCCGCCAAGTCCCGGCAGGCCGCCACAACCGGAGGTGCAGCATGAGCACAACAGTTTCCTCGCCCAGGCCTGGCACGCCCCGGCATGCCGGAGCGCCGGACAACCCGGCCGCCATGTCCGCCAAGCCGGTCAGCTGGAAGACACCCGTGTTGCTGGCCGCCTTCGCCCTCATCGCACTGGTGTTCTTCGGGTTCCTCGCTCCCAACCGGAATGCAAGCTTCGGCATCTCCACCGGTGAAGACTTTTTCCAGCTGCCCGCACTGGACATCAACGCCTTCGCCGGCGGCATTGTGCTGTCCGCGCTGCTCGTGGGGCTGGCGGCCTATTCCATCTACCTCAAGACGAAGGGACGGCCCGCTCCCGGCTGGTTGACCGTGACCTTCATCGTCCTGTTTGTGGCTGCATTCCTCATCTGGGTTGTGGGCGGCGCCCGCACCCCCAGCATCTCCCTGGCCGGCCTGATCGCCGGTTCGGTCACCCTGGCCGTGCCGCTGGTGTTCGGGTCCCTGTCCGGCGTCCTGTGCGAACGGGTGGGCGTGGTCAACATCGCCATCGAAGGCCAGCTGCTGGGCGGTGCCTTCACGGCCGCCATCGTGGCCAGCATGACGCAAAACCCGTTCATCGGGCTGCTGGCCGCCGCCGTTGCCGGCGCGCTGGTGTCCATGGTGCTGGCCCTGTTCAGCATCAAGTACCTGGTGAACCAGATCATTGTGGGCGTCGTCCTGAACGTCCTGGTTTCCGGCGTCACCGGCTTCCTCTTCAGCACCGTCATGCAGGAGGACAGCGACCGGTACAACTCCCCGCCCGGCCTGGACGCCATCGAAATCCCGGTCCTGTCGAGCATCCCCATCATCGGCCCCATCCTGTTCCGGCAGACACTGGTGGGCTACCTCATGTACATCGCGGTCCTGGTGGTGTGGGTTGGGCTGTTCAAGACCAGGTGGGGCCTGCGGGTCCGTGCCGTCGGTGAACACCCCCAGGCGGCCGACACCCTTGGCATCAACGTCAACGCCACCCGCTTCTGGAACGTCACCCTGGGCGGTGCGGTGGCCGGCATTGGCGGCTCCTTCTTCACCCTGGTGGCCATCGACAGCTTTACCAAGGAGATTTCCGGTGGCCGCGGCTTCATCGCACTGGCAGCCCTGATCTTCGGCAGGTGGAACCCCATCGGGGCTTTCTTCGCGGCGCTCCTCTTCGGGTTCGCGGACAACCTGCAGAGCATCGTCACCATCATCGGAACCCCGGTGCCCAGCCAGTTCATGGCCATGCTGCCGTACCTGGTGACTGTCCTCGCCGTGGCGGGGCTGGTGGGCAAGTCCAGGGGGCCCGCCGCCAGCGGCATCCCGTACGTCAAGGGTTGACGGCCGTGGAAGGAACAACCGTGGACTGGCAGGCCCTGGAGGCCGCCGCCGTCGCGGCCATGAAGAACGCCTACGCGCCCTACTCAAAGTTCCCGGTGGGGGCTGCGGCCCTCACCGGCGACGGCCGGATCGTCAGCGGCTGCAACGTGGAGAACGCCAGCTACGGGCTGACCCTGTGCGCTGAATGCGCCCTGGTGGGCAACCTGCAGATGACCGGCGGCGGACGGCTGCGCGCCTTCTACTGCGTGGATGGCAGCGGCAACATCCTGATGCCCTGCGGCCGCTGCCGGCAGCTCCTGTACGAATTCCGCGCCCCGGACATGGAACTCATGACCACCCAGGGCATCAAGACCATGGACCAGGTGCTGCCAGGAGCCTTCGGTCCCGAACACCTCGAGGAGACCCGGTGACTGACAGCAAAGCTGAAGCCTTCGATGCCGTTGACATCATCCGCGTCAAGCGGGACAAAGGTACCCTGAGCCCGGAGCAGATCGACTGGACCATCGACGCCTACACCCGCGGCGTCATAGCCGACGAGCAGATGGCCGCGCTGAACATGGCCATCCTGCTCAACGGCATGAACCGCACGGAGATTGCACGCTGGACCGCCGCGATGATCGCATCCGGCGAGACAATGGACTTTTCCAGCCTCCGCCGGCCCGACGGCGGCCTGAAGTACACGTCGGACAAGCACTCCACCGGCGGCGTGGGGGACAAGATAACCCTGCCGCTGGCGCCGCTGGTGGCGGTGTTCGGCGTCGCCGTGCCACAGCTCTCGGGCCGCGGCCTGGGGCACACCGGTGGAACCCTGGACAAGCTGGAGGCCATTCCCGGATGGCGTGCCACCCTCAGCAACGAGGAAGTGCTGGCCCAGTTGCAGGACGTGGGCGCGGTAATCTGTGCCGCCGGAGCCGGGCTGGCTCCGGCGGACAAGAAGCTCTACGCGCTGCGCGACGTCACCGGAACCGTTGAAGCGATCCCCCTGATTGCCTCCTCGATCATGAGCAAGAAGATCGCCGAAGGCACCGGATCCCTGGTCCTGGACGTCAAGGTGGGAAGCGGGGCGTTCATGAAGGACGAAGCCTCGGCGCGGGAGCTCGCCGAAACCATGGTGGCGCTGGGTAAGGACGCCGGGGTCAACACCGTGGCCCTGCTCACCAACATGAATACCCCGCTGGGGCTCACGGCGGGCAACGCCATCGAGGTGGAGGAATCCGTGGAGGTGCTCGCCGGCGGCGGTCCCGCCGATGTAGTGGAGTTGACGGTCCGGCTTGCCGAGGAGATGCTCGCCGCTGCCGGAGTGCACGACGCCGATCCCGCCGCCGCCCTGAAGGACGGCCGTGCCATGGACGTCTGGAACAGGATGATCGAGGCGCAGGGCGGCGATCCGCGGGCGGCGCTGCCGGTGGCCAGGGAATCCGACGTGGTGTACGCCCCGGCGGACGGGGTGCTTGTGGAGCTCGATGCCCTCGCAGTGGGTGTGGCTGCCTGGCGCCTGGGAGCCGGACGTGCCCGCAAGGAGGACGCGGTCCAGGCGGGAGCGGGAGTCCGGCTGCACGCCAAGCCCGGTGCCGTGGTGCGGGCAGGGGAGCCCCTGATGACCCTGCTTACGGACACGCCTGAGCGTTTTGCCCGGGCCAGGGAAGCGCTGAAACACGCGGTGGTGATCGCGCCCGCGGGATCGCGGCCGGCACAGCGGCTGATCCTGGACCGCATAGCATAGGAACCCATGCAGGCCATCAATGACTTTATCCTCGCCGCAGCCGGGCAGCCGTGGGTGCTTTTCCTGGTGCTGGCATGCTGCGTCATTGACGGCTTCTTCCCGCCCATACCCAGCGAGTCCGTGGTGGTGGGCCTGTCGGCTGTCGCCGCAACCGCGGATGTTCCCAACCCCTGGCTGCTGATGCTGGTGGCTGCCTTGGGCGCCTTCACGGGGGACAACATCGCCTACCTCATCGGCCGCCGGGTGGGAACCACCCGGTGGTCCTGGATGCGGGGGCCGCGGATGCAGAGCGCTTTCCGCTGGGCTGGCAGGGAACTGCGAAAGCGGCCTGCCTCCCTCATCCTGGTTGCGCGCTTCGTTCCCATCGGCCGCGTTGCGGTCAACCTCACCGCGGGGGTGACCCATTATCCGCACCTGCGGTTCGTGGCACTCACTGTCCTCTCCGCCACCCTCTGGGCCGGCTACTCAGTGGGCATCGGGCTCTTCTTTGGGCAGTGGTTCGAGGATAACCACCTGCTCGGCGCAGTGATCGCCATCATCTGCGCGGTAGCGCTGGGGATCGTGGTGGACCTGGTGGTCAACAAGGTGCGGCGCGAGCCCCACGTTATCGAGCGGATGCGCGAACCTGAGCCCTGACGGCAGGCCGGCCAGCCGCCGCTCAGCTTTCAGCACGAGGCATGGGGCACCGGATATCAACCGCAGGGACGAGGCCTTCAGGCCGCTCTGGAGCATAGCGTGGAAAGGGTGTTCCCGGGGCCGGGGCGTAGCGAACGACGCCCCGGCCGTGGGACACTTAGGGACGATTTCCGCTATGGCAGCGTCGCTTTGGCTGCGTCATCAGGTGTAGGAGCAAGACCGCGTGGAGTTTATTAATGAGGCCGTGCTCCATGCAGCGGGCCAATGGTGGATTTACCCGGTCCTGCTCATCTTTTTCTTCGTTGACGGCTTCGCCATGGTGGTCCCCAGCGAAACGCTCATCGTGGCGCTGGCTGCCTTCTCCCGTCACAGCGGGGAACCCAACCTCTGGATCCTCGGAACCACGGCGCTGGTCGGTGCAATCGCCGGCGACAACATGGCTTTTATGCTGGGCCGCAGAATCGGGCTGGACCGGTGGAAATGGATGCGCCGCCCAAAAGTCCGCAAGGCTTTCAGTTGGGCACGGTATGAACTGGACAAGCGCGGCGCAGTGCTGATCTTCACGGCCCGGTACATTCCCTGGGGCCGCGTCGCCGTCAATTATGTTGCCGGCAGCACGGGCTTCGCGCACCGCCGGTTCTTCCTGCTGGACGCCTTCGCCTGCATTACGTGGGTGGGGTACTCCATCGGCATCGGCCTGCTGGCCAGTTCCTTTCCCTGGCTGCACCACAATCCGCTGCTCAGCGCCGGGATCGCCGTGGTCTTCGCGATTGTCCTGGGAATCCTCATCGACCACGGGCTCCGCTGGTGGCATAAGCACCTTGCGCGCAATGATGCCAAAGAGGTGGACGAGTGGCTCGACGGCGGGCCCTCCGGAGCCCGAAGCGGCGCCTCCGGCTCAACCCTCATGGCGCCGTCGGCGGACGGCGGCCCTGCCGCGTCCTAGCCGTTGGCTTTGAATCCCTGCCCACCCTAAGGTGGGAACGTGACTGAGCCTATTGTTGACGCTGCCCCTGCCATCGATTTCGACCTGAAGAACCTGCCCAAGGTTTCCCTTCACGACCATCTGGACGGGGGCCTCCGTCCGGCAACGATCATCGAACTGGCTGAGGCCGTTGGCCACACCCTTCCATCCACCGATCCTGTGGCACTGGGCCAGTGGTTCCGGGAATCTGCCGACTCCGGCTCGCTGGTCCGCTACCTCGAAACGTTCGACCACACCGTCGCCGTCATGCAGACGCGCGAAGGCCTGGTCCGGGTGGCCAAGGAATTCGTCGAGGACCTGGCGGACGACGGCGTGGTGTACGGCGAGGTCCGGTGGGCACCCGAACAGCACCTGCAGAAGGGCCTCACGCTGGATGAAGCGGTGGAAGCGGTCCAGGAAGGCCTGGAAGCCGGGGTCGAAGCGGTGGGGGAGAGCGGCCGCGAGATCCAGGTGGGCCAGCTGATCACGGCCATGCGCCATGCCGACCGCGGCCAGGAGATTGCCGAACTCGCCGTCCGCCACCGGAACAAGGGCGCTGTTGGTTTCGATATCGCCGGTGCCGAGGACGGCTTCCTGCCGTCCCGCTTCCGGGACGCCTTTACTTACCTGGCCCGGCAGAACTTCCCCGCCACCGTGCACGCGGGGGAGGCCGCCGGGCTGGAGAGCATCCAGTCCGCGCTGGTGGACGGCCGCGCCCTGCGCCTGGGCCACGGCGTCAGGATCGCGGAAGACATCATGGTGGAGTTCGACGACGACGAAGACGCCGGGGAAACCGTCGGGCTGGTCACGCTGGGCGACCTCGCCAGCTGGATCCGCGACCGCGGCATCGCGCTGGAAGTCTGCCCCTCCTCCAACCTGCAGACCGGCGCGATTGCCGGTTTCGGCGAAGGCATCGAAAGCCACCCGCTGGACATGCTGTACCAGCTGGGCTTCAACGTCACCATCAACACGGACAACCGGCTCATGAGCGGCGTGACCCTCACGGACGAATTCGAACTCCTGGTGGAGACATTCGATTACGACCTGGACGACTTGCTCGAACTGACCCTGAACGCTGCCGAGGCCTCCTTCCTGCCCCTTGAGGAAAAGGAAGCGCTGGTGGAGTACATCAACGACGCCTACGCCAACCTTGGCTGAAACCCCCGTCGAGCGGCTCCTCACGGTAATAGCGCAGCTGCGCGAACACTGCCCGTGGATGGGCGCGCTGACCCATGAGTCGCTGGTGGAATACCTGATCGAGGAAGCCTACGAAGTGGCGGAAACCATCGAGGCAGGACATCCCGACGCCGAGCTGCAGGGCGAGCTGGGCGACGTGCTGCTCCAGGTTGTGCTGCACGCCCGGCTCGCCCAGGAGCGCGATTCATTTACGTTCGACGACGTGGCGCGCGGCCTGGTTGCCAAGATGGTCCGCCGCAACCCGCACGTCTTCAGGCCGGACGGTTCCCTGCAGGACAGCTTTCCGGCCACCGTGGAAGAGATCGTGCACAAGTGGGACGCCGTCAAGCGCGCGGAACGCCCCGAGCGGAACGACCCGTTCGAGGGGATCCCGCGGGCGCTTCCCGCCCTCGCCCGGGCGCAAAAGTCCATCGACCGCGCCGCAAGGGCCGGGTCTCCACACGCTCAACCACCGGTGGTTGGGTCCGGTAATACCAAAGCCGGCCCCTTCGCAACCGAAGACGAGCTCGGGGACCACCTGTTCGCCGTCGTACGCTCCGCCCACGCCGCCGGTCTCGATGCCGAACGCGCGCTGCGCGGTGCCGTCCGCCGCTACCAGCAGCAGGAAACGCAGCACCAACACCCATCATGACGTCCGGTGCGGGTGAAGTTTCCGTAACCCGCACCACTCTCGACTACGCTGGTCCCTGACGAGTACGTCGAGTTTTCGGCCAGATTCCCCGTTAATCGCCCATAAGGAGCAAATTCATGGCGCTTATCGATGCCATCCACGCACGCGAGATCCTCGATTCCCGTGGCAACCCGACCGTGGAAGTCGAGGTCCTGCTGTCCGACGGCCAGATCGGCCGCGCAGCAGTCCCCTCCGGCGCTTCCACCGGTGAGCACGAGGCAGTCGAACTGCGTGACGGCGACAAGGGCCGCTACCTTGGCAAGGGAGTCCAGAAGGCTGTGGACGCCATCATCGACCAGATTGCCCCGGCCCTGACCGGCTTCGACGCCACCGACCAGCGCAGCATCGACCAGGCCATGCTGGACCTGGACGGCACCGCCAACAAGGGCAAGCTGGGCGCCAACGCCATCCTGGGCGTCTCCCTGGCCGTGGCCAATGCCGCAGCAGCTTCCGCCGACCTGCCCCTCTACAAGTACCTCGGCGGCCCCAACGCCCACGTGCTGCCCGTTCCGCTGATGAACATCCTGAACGGCGGCTCGCACGCTGACTCCGACGTCGACATCCAGGAATTCATGATCGCCCCGATCGGCGCCGAGACCTTCTCCGAGGGCCTGCGCTGGGGCGTCGAGGTCTACCACAACCTCAAGTCCGTCCTAAAGGAAAAGGGACTCTCCACAGGGCTCGGCGACGAGGGCGGTTTCGCCCCGAACCTGCCCTCCAACCGTGCAGCCCTGGACCTGATCCAGGAAGCCATCAAGAACGCCGGCTACACCCCGGGCAAGGACATCGCACTGGCCCTGGACGTTGCTTCCTCCGAGTTCTTCAAGGACGGCGGCTACCAGTTCGAAGGCAAGTCCCTGAGCTCCGCGGAGATGAGCGCGTACTACACCGAGCTCGTCTCCGACTACCCGCTGGTCTCCATCGAGGACCCGCTGGACGAAAACGACTGGGACGGCTGGAAGACCCTGACCGACGCCATCGGCGACAAGGTCCAGCTGGTGGGCGACGACCTCTTCGTCACCAACCCGTCCATCCTGCAGCGCGGCATCGAGACCAGGACCGCCAACTCGCTGCTGGTCAAGGTCAACCAGATCGGTTCCCTGACCGAGACCCTGGACGCCGTCAGCCTGGCACAGCGCGCGGGCTACACCACCATCACCTCGCACCGTTCCGGCGAAACCGAGGACACCACCATCGCCGACATCTCGGTGGCCACCAACGCCGGCCAGATTAAGACCGGCGCGCCGGCCCGCTCCGAGCGCGTGGCCAAGTACAACCAGCTGCTGCGCATCGAAGAGGAACTCGACGACGCCGCACGCTACGCCGGCCGCAGCGCGTTCCCGCGTTTCAAGGGCTAGTAGCCGCGTAAACCAACGGACGGTGGCTATGGTTGAAAGACCATAGCCACCGTTGTTGTTTCAGCCCAGACAGTGGCGGCCCAGGCAGGCCGCGTTTCAGGAGTGTCATGGCTACGCGCCGTCCCAAAGTCCCCAAGGTCAGCCCCGCCCGTTCATCCGGGGAGAACAACGACGGCGGGTCCCGCCAGGGCGCGCACGTGATCCAGGCGGATTTCGGCTCAGGCAAGGATGGCTCAGGCCAGGACAGGGCAGGCCTGGGGCCGGACGCCGGCGGCTCCGCGGCGAAGGGCCGCAGCGGTGAGCGCAAGGAAGGTCCGTCCCGCCCGGACGCTGCCCGCACGGGCAGCAGCGCAGCCAGCGGAGATTCCGCGGCGGAGGACCAGCATCCCGTGCCGGCCAAGGCCTTCTCAGGCCGGATGCTGGCCCTCGCAGTGGTGATGATCGCCATCACCATCATGCTGGCGCCCACCGTCAAGATCTTCTTCGACAAAAAGGCCGAGATCGATGCGCTGAACGCCGACATCGCCGCAAGGGAGGCTGAAGGCGACGCCCTCCGCCAGCAGGTGTCCCGCTGGCAGGACCCCAACTACGTGAAACAGCAGGCCCGCGACCGCATTAACATGGTTATGCCGGGTGAAACCGGCTACTGGGTTTTCGGCAGTGATATGCCCGCCGCGGAAACCAGTGGCCAGACCGCCGCGGCAGCACAAGACCCCGCCGATCTGCCGTGGGTGGATTCCCTGTGGGAGTCCATCACGCGCGCGGCCACAGACTGAACCGCCACAGGAAGGACGGCCCGCGACAGTGGAAAACAGCACGGAAGCCGCCCGGGAGGAATCCCGCCAGCCATCCCCGCACGACCTCGAAGTACTGAGCCGGCAGCTCGGACGTCCGGTACGCGACGTGGTGGAAATTCCGGCCCGCTGCATCTGCGGCAATCCGCTGGTGGCTGCAACGGCGCCGCGCCTGGGCAACGGTACCCCGTTCCCCACCACCTTCTACCTGACGCATCCGGTCATCACCTCCGCTGTGTCCCGGCTTGAAGCAGCCGGCACCATGAACGCCATGAACGAGCAGCTGGCAGCGGATCCCGGCCTTGCCGCCGCCTACCGCTCCGCCCACGAGGCCTACCTGGCGGCCCGAAACTCCATCGGGGAACGCGCGGGCATCGGCGCCGTGCCCGAAATCGAGGGTGTGTCTGCCGGTGGCATGCCCACCCGGGTCAAATGCCTGCATGTCCTGGTGGGGCAGTCGCTGGCAGCCGGCCCCGGAGTGAACCCCCTCGGCGACGAGGCGCTCCGCCAGATCCGCGAATGGTGGACGCAGGACAAGTGCTATTGCGACGGCGCCTGGGACACCACCGGCGAAGCACCCTCGAAGGACCTGAGCCGGCACGGGCCCCAGGGCCTGCCGGATATCGTGGGCCGGCCGGCACCCGTGAGGAAGTCCGCCACCCAGTCGGAGGCAGCCCAGTGACCCGGGTAGCCGCCATCGACTGCGGTACGAACTCCATCCGCCTCCTGATCGCAGACATTCAACGGACCAACGGCGCAGCCACCCTCCAGGACGTGATTCGGGAGATGCGCGTGGTACGGCTGGGCGAGGGCGTTGACGCCACCGGCGAACTGGCGCCGGAAGCGCTCGAGCGTACCTTCGCGGCCGCAGCGGACTACGCCCGCCTCATCCGTGAACACGGTGCCCGGGCCGTCCGTTTTGTTGCCACCTCCGCCAGCCGGGATGCCCGCAACAGGGACGTCTTCGTAGCCGGTATCCGCGATCTCCTGGGCGTGGAGCCGGAAGTGATTTCCGGTGAGGAGGAAGCGGCACTGTCCTTCGCAGGGGCCAGCAGCGTGCTGCCCATCCTTGACGGGCAGCAGGTCCTCGTGGTGGACCTTGGCGGCGGCAGCACCGAGTTCGTTCTGGGTACGGCGGCAGGAGTCACCGCAGCGAAGTCCGTGGACATCGGCTGCGTCCGCCTTACCGAACGCCACCTGCGGAGTGATCCACCCACCGCTGAACAGATCGCGGCGGCGGAAGCCGACGTGGACGCAGCCATCGCCCGTGCCGGACAGGACGTTCCGCTGGAACGCGCCACCGCCGTCGTCGGCGTTGCCGGCACCATCACCACCATCACCGCCCACGCCCTTCGGCTGCCCGAGTACACCCCGGACATCATCCACGGCACCGAGCTTCCCATCGACACCGTCCGTGCAGCCTCCACCGACCTCCTGGAGATGGTCCGGTCCGGCCGTGCCGCGCTGCCGTACATGCACCCCGGCCGCGTGGACGTCATCGGGGCGGGAGCGCTTGTCTGGCGCCGCATCCTGGAACGCCTCGGCGGACTCAGCGGCGGACGGATCACCACGGCCACAGCCAGCGAGCACGACATCCTCGACGGCATCGCCCTGAGTATTGCCCCGGGCTTGGGCTGAGTTCCATGCAATCCTCCACCCACCCGATGCTTCAGAGGACAGGAGCCGCGCTGCTGGCCCTGGTCCTGGCTGGCTGCTGCCTGTGTACCGGCCTGATCACCGCGCCGGCGGCTCGGGCGGACGAGTGGCGGGACAAACAGTACTGGCTGGCGGAATCAGGTATCACCAAGGCCTGGGAAGTGTCGAAGGGCGCGGGGGTGAAGGTGGCCGTCATCGACAGCGGTGTCGACGCCGGGCACCCTGACCTGAAAGGCGCCATTGTTGGCGGTTACGACGCCTCGGGCTCCGGGCAGCCTGACGGGCAGAAGAGCGTCGGCGCAAAGCCGGAACACGGCACGCTGGTAGCCACCATGCTTGCCGGACGGGGCCACCAGTCCGCAGGTGCCACACCCACGCCCGCCCCCGGGCCGGCAGCCCAGGCTCCGGACGGAATTATGGGAGTTGCGCCGGAGGCGCAGATCCTCGCGGTCTCCACCTGGCTTGGTTCCCCCAACCCCTCCGGGAAGAGCGACCAGGACCAGATCCCCGAAGCAGTGCGCTGGGCAGTGGACAACGGCGCCAAAGTCATCAATATCTCGCTTGGCAGCAACACGCCGGAATGGCCGCAGAGCTGGGACGCTGCCTTCCTCTACGCCGAGCAGAAAGACGTGGTGATCGTGGCCGCGGCCGGGAACCGGATCGGCGGCAACACCCAGGTTGGCGCTCCTGCCACCATTCCCGGTGTCCTGACCGTCGCCGGCCTCGACCGCACGGGAACGGCCAGCGTCGATGCATCCTCGCAGGGCATCAGCATCGGTGTGGCTGCGCCGGCCCAGAACCTGCTGGGCGGGCTGCCCGGCGGCGGCTACGCCGAATGGGCGGGAACGTCCGGCTCCACGCCTATTGTTGCCGGCGTTGCAGCCCTCATCAGGTCAAAGTGGCCTGCGATGACTGCAGAGCAGGTGATCAACCGGATTGTTTCGACGGCCAAGGACGCCGGGCCGCCGGGCAAGGACCCGCTTTACGGCTACGGCATCCTCAACGCCGAGGCAGCACTGAAAGCCGACGTACCGGAGGCCAAGGCCAACCCCCTGGGAACGATTGCGGAATGGATCAGGGTGCACCGGCGGGGCAACCTCGCCACTCCAACCCCCGTACCCAGCGCCGAAGTGCCCAGCGCAGCGCCAACGCTTCCCAACCCCACTGTGCCCGCAGCAGAGGCTCCGTCACAGCGGGACACCGCCATCGGCGCCGCCGTCGTTATCGGTTTCGCCCTGCTGTTCGTTGCCATCATCGCGGCAGCAGCAGTGCAGCTGCGCAGGGCAGCGGGGGACCCGGCCCTCGCGGCGTCGGAGGACCCTGAAACGGGGGCGTTGGAGAAGGTGGATTCGGGGCAGAAGCCCTAGCATTACGCACCTGCGGAGCAGTTAGTGAAGATTTTCACAAACTGCGCTATCCTTAAACTATGGCAACCACCCCAGAGCTCCAGGACCGTCCCAGGGTACTCGTCGTCGGCGGCGGGTACGTCGGCCTGTACGTAGCACTCAAACTGCAGAAGAAGATCGCGAATGCCGGTGGCATCGTCACCCTCGTGGATCCACTGCCTTACATGACTTACCAGCCGTTCCTGCCCGAGGTGGCAGGCGGCAACATCGAGGCACGCCACGCTGTGGTCTCCCACCGCAAGCACCTCAAGCAGACCGAACTGATCCAGGGCCGTGTGACCTCGATCGACCACGCCAACCGCACGGCCGTGGTTGCACCCTCCGACGGTGGCGAGAACTTCGAAATTCCCTACTTCGACGTCGTCCTGGCGGCAGGCGCCATCACCCGCACCTTCCCCATCAATGGCCTGGCGGACAAGGGCATCGGCCTGAAGACCATCGAGGAAGCCGTTGCACTGCGCAACAAGCTCCTGGAGCGCATCGAGGTTGCCTCCACGATGACCGATCCTGCCGCCCGTGCCAGGGCGCTCACCTTTGTGGTGGTGGGCGGCGGCTTCGCCGGCATCGAATGCATCACCGAGATGGAGGACCTGGCCCGCGCCGCTGTCCGCAACAACCCCCGGATCAAGCAGGAGGAAGTCCGCTTCGTCCTGGTGGAAGCTATGGGCCGCATCATGCCCGAGGTCACCGCAAAGCAGGCCGAGTGGGTTGTTGAGCACCTGCGCAGCCGTGGCATCGAGGTCCTGCTGAACACCTCGCTGGACAGCGCCGAGGGCACCCTCAAGCTCATCAACCTGCCGGACAAGACCCCTGCCCAGGAATTCGAAGCCGACACCCTCGTCTGGACTGCCGGCGTGCAGGCCAACCCAATGGTCCGCTCCACCGACTTCCCGCTGGAGCCCCGCGGCCGCGTCCGCGTCCTCCCGGACCTGCGTGTTTCCGGCGACGAAGGCATTGTTGAAAACGCCTGGGCTGCCGGCGACATCGCCGCGGTCCCGGACCTCACCGGCAAGGGCCTCCCGGACGGCACCTGCGTGCCCAACGCCCAGCATGCCCTCCGCCAGGCCAAGCGCCTTGCCAAGAACCTTTGGGCTTCCCGGTGGGAGAAGCCGCTGAAGGACTACAAGCACAAGAACCTGGGTGCTGTGGCCGGCTTCGGCGAGTGGAAGGGCGTTGCCAACATCAACTTGGTGGGCAGCATTGGCCTCAAGGGCGGGCTCGCCTGGCTGGCACACCGCGGCTACCACGGGCTGGCCATGCCCACGTTCGAGCGCAAGTTCCGGGTGATCTTCAACTGGATCATCAGCTTCTTCGCCGGCCGCGACACCACCCAGCTGCTGGACCTGGACAACCCGCGCGGCGCGTTCGTCGCTGCCGCCACCCCCGCCCCCAAGCCGGCTGCTGCTTCCGCGCCTGCAGCTCCCGCCGCGGGCGGCGCCGGCTCCACGGCAGTCCAGCCGAAGGAATCGGTTCCGGCCCGGGCCAAGTAGTAACGCACAGCGTACGACGGCGGCTGTCCCCTTGCGGGGGCGGCCGCCGTTCTGCATCTCCCGGGTTGAAGGCGCCTCGGTATGCCGAACCTTTCGCCCGGCCGTAACGGGATACCATTGACCCGGCGCCCCAGTGGCCCAATTGGCAGAGGCATCGGACTTAAAATCCGCGTGTTGTGGGTTCGAGTCCCACCTGGGGTACAGAACGGCAGCCGGCGGCGAAGAAGGCCGCCGGACCGAAGGCCGCCCGCACCCGCGGGCGGCCTTCTTCGTTTAATTCCACATATGCAACGACTGTTATAAGGATGTGACCTCTCTCACTTATGTTCGCCGGGGATATGCATTAGCTTGAACCTGAATCAGGAATCCCTGATTTTTCGTGTCAAAGGCCGTTCGCACCTTTAGATCGAGGAGCTCGTAAATGACTTTATTCCCCAAGTCGGGAACCCGCGTTGCCAGGCTGACAGCGCTTGGTATCGGCGTCGCCTTCATGGCAACGGCTTGCGGCGGTTCGTCCACACCCACGGCAACCGAGACCAACACCGGAGGAGCGGCAGGAATTGCGTGCCCCGAACCCGGCGCCACGGGCGGCAACTCAGCCCCGGCAACCGGCGCAGGCGGCGCGGTGCCGCCGTCCAAGGGCTCGACTGAGACTCCGCTGAAGCTCGGCTCGCTGCTGCCCACCACGGGTTCCTTGTCTTACCTCGGCCCGCCCGAAATTGCCGGTGTCAACCTCGGCGTCAAGGAAGTCAACGACGCCGGCGGTGTCCTCGGAAAGCCGGTGGAAGTGATCCACCGCGACTCGGGCGACACCAAGACGGATATCGCCACCCAGTCGACGACGGCGTTGCTGGGCCAGGGCGTCAATGCCATCATCGGTGCAGCCTCATCCGGTGTCTCCAAGACCGTCATCAACCAGATCACCGGTGCCGGTGTCGTCCAGTTCTCCCCGGCCAACACCTCCCCGGACTTCACCACGTGGGATGACAAGGGCCTGTACTGGCGCACCGCTCCCTCCGACGTCCTGCAGGGCAAGGTCCTGGGCAATTACATGGCAACGTGTGGCGCCCAGACTGTTGGCATGATCGTCCTCAACGATGCCTACGGCACCGGCCTGGCCAAGAACATCAAGGAAGCCTTCGAATCCGCCGGCGGCAAGATTGTTGCCGAGGAGCTGTTCAACGAGGGCGACACCCAGTTCAGCAGCCAGGTGGACAAGGTCCTCGCTGCCAAGCCCGACGCGATTGCCCTGATCACCTTCGACCAGGCCAAGAGCATCGTTCCGCTGATCAGCGGCAAGGGCTTCGAGTCCGGGAACATGTTCCTGGTTGACGGCAACACCGCCGACTACAGCAAGGACTTCCAGCCCGGAACACTGGAGGGTGCACACGGCACCTTCCCGGGGACCTTCGCCAATGAGGCTTTCACCAAGAAGCTTCTTGAAGTTGATCCGGCGCTGAAGGACTTCACGTACGGTGGCGAGTCCTACGACGCCGTGAACCTGATTGCCCTGGCGGCCGAGGCGGCGGGCAGCACCAGCGGTCCGGAAATCGCCAAGCAGCTCAAGGCAGTCTCCGAGTCCGGCGAGAAGTGCAACAACTTCGCCTCGTGCGTCACGCTGCTGCGCGAGGGCAAGGACATCGACTACGACGGACAGTCCGGTCCGGTGACCTTCTCGGACGCCGGTGACCCGACCGAAGCGTACATCGGTATCTACCGGTACACGAACGACAACAAGCTCGAGCCCGTCCAGGCGGAGTTCGGCAAGCTGTAGGAAGCCTGCATACAGCACTGGAGCCCCCGTCCAACCGGACGGGGGCTCCTTTGTGTCCTGGAGAGTTGTTGCTACTCGACTGTGTCGGCCAAGGTGCCGAGGTAGAGCTGGATGACCTTGGGGTCCTTCATCAGTTCGCGCCCGGTGCCGGTGTAGGCATCCCGGCCCTGGTCCAGGACGTAGCCGCGGTCGCAGATCTGCAGGCAGCGGCGGGCGTTCTGTTCCACCATGATCACGGATACGCCCGCACGGTTGATCTCGTGCACGCGCAGGAAGGTCTCGTCCTGCTTGACGGGGGAGAGGCCGGCTGAAGGCTCGTCCAGCAGGAGCACGGCCGGGTCCATCATCAGGGCGCGGCCCATCGCCACCATCTGGCGTTCGCCGCCGGAGAGCGAACCGGCCCGCTGGGCACGGCGCTTCCCCAGTTCGGGAAAGAGGCTGGTCACAAAGTCGAAGCGCTCGGCGAAGTCCTTGGGCCGCTGGAACATGCCCATCTGGAGGTTCTCCTCGATGGTCAGCGTGGCAAACACGTTGTTGGTCTGCGGGACGAAACCCACCCCACGGGTGACCAGCTTGTTCGCCTTGAGCCCCGTGATGTCCTGGCCCCGGACCACGACGGTACCGGAGTGCACCTTCACCAGGCCGAACATGGCCTTCAGGAGGGTGGACTTGCCGGCGCCATTGGGGCCGATGATGCCGATCAGTTCCCCCTTGCGGGCCTCGATGCTGCATCCGTTGAGGATGTTGACCCCGGGAAGGTATCCGGCTACCAGGTCCCTGACCTTGACGACGGCGTCGCCATCATTGACGGGCTGGGCGGCGGGGGCTGTGCTGGTGCTGCTGCTCATTGGCTGTCCTTCTCTGCACGGTGCTCTGTGATGTCCCGGTCCGTACTGCCGAGGCGGCTGCTGCGGCCCGCATTTGCCGTACCCCGCGGGCTGCCCTCCTCTTCGTTCACGGTGTCCAGTGAGATGATCCCGGCGTTTTCGGTGCCGACAATCGACTCTTTGTCGGCTACCAGTTCGGCAGCGAGCTCCTTGATGCCCTCGGAGTCGCCCAGGTCGACGTCGTGGTGGGCGCCCAGGTATGCATCGATGACCGCGGGATTCTTCATCACTTCACCCGGAGGGCCTTCCGCAACCACCTTCCCCTCGGCCATGACCACCACCCAGTCCGCGATATGGCGGACCATGTGCATGTCGTGCTCGACGAAAAGGACCGTCATGCCTTCGGCCTTGAGGTTCTTGATGTGGTCCAGCAGCGACTGCGTTAGGGCGGGGTTGACGCCGGCCATGGGCTCGTCCAGCATCACGAGCTTGGGCTGCACCATCAGGGCCCGGGCCATCTCCAGCAGCTTGCGCTGGCCGCCGGAAAGCGACGCCGCGTAATCGTCCTTTTTGGTATCAAGCTTGAACTTCTCGAGGAGTACGTTCGCCTGGGCCGTGATCTCCTTTTCCCGGTTGCCCCAGATGCCCTTGAACAGCGCCTTGGCGAGGCTTTCGCCGGGCTGGTTTGCCGCTCCCAGCCGCATGTTCTCCATGACGGTCAGTTTGCCCATGACCTTCGTCAGCTGGAAGGTGCGGACCATGCCCATGCGCGCCACTTTGTAGGGCGACACTCCGGCCAGGCTCTTGCCCTCGAACTGCCACTTCCCGCTGTTGGGCGTGTCAAAGCCAGTGAGCAGGTTGAACAGCGTGGTTTTGCCGGCTCCGTTGGGTCCGATCAGGGCTGTGATCTTGTGCCGGGGGATTTCGAGGTAGTCGACGTCCACCGCGTTGATGCCGCCGAAGCTCCGGGTGACGTTTTCCGCGACCACGATGGGGTCCCGTTTCTTGCAGCCCGGGCCTGTTTCTCCGGCGGCTATGGGGCGGGTGTCATTCATGTAGTCCCACGTGCCCCCGCCCGCAGTTTTCGCTTCTTCGCTGTGCATGCTCATGCGAACGCCAGCTCCTTCTTGTTTCCAAAGACGCCTTGGGGCCGGAAGATCATCAGCAGCATCAGGGCGACGCCAACCAGGATGTAGCGCAGCTGGCCCGCCTGGACGGTGTTCAGCCACGTGACGGCGCCTGATTCAATCAGGCCGTAGAGGATGCCCTGGGTGAGCGAGAGGACCACCCAGAAAATCATGGCGCCGATGACGGGTCCCAGGACGGTCGCCAGTCCGCCGAGCAGCAGGCAGGTGTAGAGGAAGAACGTCAGCTCCGTGCCGTAGTTGGCCGGCTGCACCGCTCCGCGGGGGAGCGTGAAGACCATGCCGGCCAGTGCACCGAGCACGCCGCCGATGATCAGTGCCTGCATCTTGTAGGCGTACACGTTCTTGCCGAGGGAGCGGACGGCGTTCTCATCTTCGCGGATGCCCTTCAGCACGCGCCCCCAGGGGCTGCGCATCAGCAGCCATACGAGGGTACAGCACAGGATGACAAGGGCCCAGCCAACCACGCGGATGAAGAAGTCCCGGTTGTTCATGCCGAAGTAGTCGCCTGCGGGAAAGGGGTTCATGGCGTAGAAGCCGCCTTCGAACGCCGCAAGGCCGTTGGCTGAACCGGTCACCGAGGTGAGCTGGTTCGTGGTCACGATGTAGCGGACGATTTCCGCGGCGGCGATGGTTACGATTGCCAGGTAGTCCGCCCGGAGCCGCAGGGTGGGGATGCCGAGCAGCAGGGCAAAGGCGGACGAGGCAACGACGGCGATCAGGAGTCCCACGAAGAACGGTACGCCGAAGGTGAGGGTTGAGATGGCGAAGCCATAGGCGCCCACCGCCATGAAGCCTGCCTGCCCGAAGTTCAGCAGCCCGGAGTACCCGAAGTGCACAGCGAGACCGAGCGCGGCAAGGGCGTAGGCGGCAGTGGTGGGGCTGAAGATTTCACCGGCGGCACTGGCAAGAATGAATCCAAAATCCACGGCTGTTTCCTAACCCACGCGCTCGCGCCGGCCCAGGATGCCCTGGGGCCGGAACAACAGGACAACGATCATGATGAACAGCGCTCCTACGTACTTGAGGTCGGCGGCGAGGCCGAACACGGTGGTGAGCTCCACGAAAATGCCCACGATGATGGACCCCACCAGCGCGCCGAAGACCGTTCCCAGCCCGCCGAGGGTGACGCCGGCAAAAATCAGCAGCAGGATGGCCGACCCCATGTCGAACGTGACGCCTGGCCGGTAGTAGGCCCACAGGATGCCGCCGAGTGCCGCGAGCATGCCGCCCGTGATCCAGACCAGGCGGATGACCCCGTCAACGTCGATGCCGGAGGCAGCCGCCAGCGCGGGGTTATCCGCTACTGCACGGGTGGCCTTGCCCAGCCGGGTCTTGAGCAGCACCAGGCCGAGCAGCGCGATGACCACGGCGCTGATGCCCAGGGACCACAGGTTGTTGGGCGAGATGGACACCGGACCCAGCTGCACTTCGGGGCTTTGGGCGAAGGGCAGCTGCTGCGTGGCGCCGCCGAAGTAGAACTGGATGACGTAGCGCACGGCCAGGGCAAGGCCGATGCTGACGATCATCATGGGAACCAGGCCCGTGCCCCGGCGGCGGAGCGGCCGCCAGAGGCCCCGGTCCTGGGCATACCCGAAGAGGGCGCCGCCCAGCAGGGACAGGACCAGCGCCAGCCAGAAGGGCAACCCCATGGCGTTGAAGGTGAAGACCAGGACGGCGCCCAGGGTCACCATTTCGCCATGGGCAAAGTTGGTGAGGCCGGTAGTGCCAAAGATCAGCGACAGTCCCACGGATGCCAGGGCGAGGAGGAGGCCGAAGCTCAGCCCGGCCACCAGGCGGTTCAGCAGGTTTTGCCCGAAGTCCTGCTGCTGCACCACGATGCCCTTGCCGAAGGCGAAGATCACGGACAGGTTTGAGGTTTGGCTGAAGGTGACCTCGCGGGGGTTCTCCTGCCCCTCGGCCAGGGTGATGCCTTCCGGCAGGGTGGATTCATCCAGTTCCACCGTATAGGTGCCCTGCTCGGGCACACCGATGTTCCAGGATCCGTTCGCGGACGACTTGGCAGTGCCGGTGAAGTCGCCCTTGGTGGCGGTGATGGTCACGTCCGCCAGGGGTGCGCGGGTGTCATCGCGGAGGAATCCACTGATGTTGTTCTGGAAGGTCTGGTTCGTCGGGGATGGCGTCGGTGAGGGGGAAGCGGCCTGGGTTGCCGGAGCGGCAACCAGGAGGAGTGCAAGGATGGCAGCGCTGATGGCACCCAGCAGCCCTGGCAATCTCCGGCGTCGTGCGGCCGGCTGGCCTTGGGGTGTACTTCTCAAATTG
Source organism: Pseudarthrobacter sp. NamE2 (assembly GCF_005796205.1). Lineage (GTDB taxonomy): Bacteria > Actinomycetota > Actinomycetes > Actinomycetales > Micrococcaceae > Arthrobacter. The sequence goes on from NZ_VAHN01000019.1 coordinate 58,187, forward strand.
AAAAACCTCCACTTGGGGGCGGTCTCGGCTGCGCCTTAACAGCCGCTGCGAACGGACGCAGGGCGGGGAGGCGCCATCTCGCCCGGCACCGTCACGGGTGTGAGTTCCGTCACCCTGCTTGGCTTATGCTACAGCGCGCAGGATGCGCTAAATGGCGAGGTCCAGGCCTTATTGGTAGCGATCAGGTAACAACTCGCGGAATGCAACACCGCGGCATCGCTGAAACCTGCTGCGAAACCTTTGTTGAGCCACGGTGTCTGTTCCTCCTGCCGGGGGCGGCAAGATTCCGAGCCGCCGGCTCCCGTGGGTCCAGACTGGGTTACGGTTGCGTTGCACCCCCGTTTTGGCGGGAACTTTCAGAGGTGCATTGGCGTGGTAATTGGTAGCGTAAACCTTAAGGTTCACAACACACCCACATGGAGGAACTCCGCAATGGCACTTGGCGGCAACCCGATCTTCAACGGAAGAAGTTTCCGAGGAGCCACGCAGGCACCGCCTGTCCCGCAGGCTCCCTACGGACACAATCCTTACGGCCAGCCGGCCTACGGACAGCAGCCCTACGCCCAGGCCCCCTACGGCCAGCAGGGCTGGAACACGCAGCCCATGAGCGATGAGCAGCTGCGCCAGATGTACAACCAGCCTTCGGCCGGTCCTGTGGACACCGGACGGATGACGTTCGACGACGTCATCGTCAAGACGGCCGCTTGCCTCGGCGCGGTCATCGCAGGCGCGGCGGTCACCCTGGTGGTGGGCATGGGCCTGGCGTCGCTTCTGATGATCGTCGGCGCCCTCGGCGGCTTCGTGCTGGCGCTGGTCAACACCTTCAAGAAGCAGCCCTCGCCGGCGCTTATCCTGGCCTACGCAGTCCTCGAAGGTTTCTTCCTGGGCGGCCTGACCCGGATCCTTGACGCGCAGTTCCCCGGCGTCGGCCTGCAGGCGGTTATCGGTACGCTCTCGGTCTTCGCCGTGACGCTGGTGCTGTTCAAGAGCGGCAAGGTCCGCGCCACCCCGAAGGCCATGCGGTTCTTCATGATCGCCATCATCGGTTACCTGGTGTTCTCGCTGGTCAACATGGTGATGATGTGGACCGGTGCGGTGCAGGAGCCGTTCGGCCTGCGCACCAGCGTGGAAATCTTCGGCATCCCGCTGGGCGTCCTGATCGGCCTGCTGGCCATCGGCCTGGCCGCGTTCTCGCTGATCATGGACTTCACCAGCATCGAGGAGGGCGTCCGCAGCGGCGCTCCGCAGCGCTTCTCCTGGACCGCGGCCTTCGGCCTGACCGTCACCCTGGTTTGGCTGTACGTGGAAATCATCCGCCTGCTGGCCATCCTCCGCGGGGACGAATAACCGCAAAGGCGGCCGCCGCCGTCGTGCGAGCCTTAAACAAGAAGGGCCCCACCTCAAGG
>NZ_VAHN01000002.1 GCF_005796205.1 Pseudarthrobacter sp. NamE2
GGGACGATTGGAAGGAAGTTGTTGGGACTGCTGGCAGTCCTGGCAGATGCCCTGGTACATGACATCTGCGATCTGGATCGTCATCGGCTTGGAGTTTTCATCCCAGCGGGGCGTGAGGCAGGGGGCGTGCCCCACTGCGCAGTCCACGTCTTCCACGCGGCCGCAGCTGATGCAGATGGCGTGGTGGTGGTTGTCGCCAACCCGCGTCTCGTACAGCGCGGGGGAGTGCGGGGGCTCGAACCGGCGCAGCATATGCAGGTCGGTCAGGTCTCCGAGGACTACGTACACGGACTGTGCAGTCAGCTCGGGGAGTTCCGCGCGGGCCGCCGCCAGGATGCTTTCGGCCGGGGAATGCGGGTGGCGTTCGACGGCGGCGAGTACGGCGAGCCGCTGCTTCGTCACCCGGCGTCCGTGGGCGCGCAGGGCTACAGACCAGTCTTCGTGGCCGTCAGTGTGCTCCGTCATGGCTCCATTGAAGCACTTATTATGAATATCTCACAATAAGGTTTGGCTAACCTCGGGGCGGGAAGGCAAAAAGAGCGGAAAGCCCGCACGACGACGGCGGCGCCGGGAGCATGCCGGGCTGCAGCGGCTGGACGGAACTACACCGCACGCTGCCCAGTTTCTTAAGCTGTAACAGCAGACAGGCAAAGGGGAACGGACGTGCACAAGCACCACAATGGACTGAAGACTGTGGCCCTGTTTGGCGTGCTGTGGGCCGTGCTGTTGGGACTTGGGGCCCTGGTCGGTGCCGGGACGCGCAGTTCGGCGCCCATTTGGATCATGGCGCTGGTAGGCGTTGGCACCACAGCCTACGGATACTGGAACAGCGACAAGATCGCTATCCGCTCCATGCAGGCCTACCCCGTCACGGAGGCGCAGGCGCCCCAGCTCTACCGGATGGTCCGGGAGCTTTCGGCCCGCGCTAACCAGCCGATGCCGCGTATCTACATCTCGCCCACGATGAATCCGAACGCCTTCGCCACTGGCCGCAACCCCCGGAACGCCGCCGTCTGCTGCACCGAAGGAATCCTGCAACTCCTGGACGCGCGTGAACTCCGTGGTGTCCTGGGCCACGAACTCATGCACGTCTACAACCGGGACATCCTCACTTCGTCCGTGGCCGCCGCCGTCGCGGGCGTTATCACCTCGGTGGGCCAGATGTTGCTGTTCTTCGGCGGCGGCGACCGGCGCAATGCCAACCCGCTGGCAATGATCGCGCTGGCGCTGCTGGCACCTTTCGCGGCGTCCCTGATCCAGATGGCCATATCCCGCACCAGGGAGTACGACGCCGACGAGGACGGTTCGCAGCTGACGGGCGATCCGCTGGCACTCGCCTCGGCCCTGGCCAAGATAGAGCGCGGCGTCGGCATTGCGCCGCTGCCGCAGGACCAGCGGCTGGTCAACGCGTCGCACCTGATGATCGCCAACCCGTTCCGCGGCGGCGCAATCAACAAGCTGTTCGCCACGCACCCGCCGATGCATGACCGGATCGCCAGGCTGGAGCGGATGGCCGGGCGGCTACTCCGATAAGCGGCCGCAGCGGTAGCCCCCGGGCACGTACAAGGCCGGCGCACCCCGTTCGGGTTCGCCGGCCTTGTCTTGCAGCAACAGTATTTTTGCGCGTCTGCTATCGACGCACTCGGATGCTTAGCTGCGGAAGTTGACGAACTGCAGGTCCGCTTCCTCAAAGTCCTTCAGCAGTGCCATGGTGGCCTGCAGGTCGTCCCGGGACTTGGACGATACGCGCAGTTCGTCGCCCTGGATCTGGGACTTGACAGACTTCGGGCCCTCGTCGCGGATCAGCTTGTTGATTTTTTTCGCAAGGTCCTGGGCGATGCCCTCCTTAATGGAGGCCTCCAGGCGGTACTCCTTGCCCGAAGCGTAGGGCTCGCCGCTGTCCAGGGACTTGAGGGAGATGCCGCGCTTGATCAGCTTGGACTGGAAGACGTCGAGGACAGCCTTGACGCGTTCTTCCGAGTTGGCCTTCATGAGGATCTTCTCGCCGCTGAAGTCGATCTCGGCACCAACGCCCTTGAAGTCGTAACGCTGGGCAATTTCCTTCTGGGACTGGTTAAGCGCGTTGGCGACTTCCTGCTTGTCCACCTTGCTTACGACGTCGAACGTTGACTCGCCTGCCATGACTCTCCTTTTGCGGGTGGGCCCTGCGCGCCGGCAGGGCTGAATCTCTGCCTTCCAGCCTAATACGGATGCGCCGCCGGCCGGGCTGAAGGATTCAGAGTTCCCTCTCAGCGGACTCACGGAGGGAACGAAGGAGTGGCGGGAAGAGTTGGACCCGTTAGACAGCTGCCCGAAGGGAACACCATGCACCGCAAAGCCTCCACATGCGTCACGAGAACCACGTCAGCTGCGGCAGGGGCAGTGGCGACCGCCGCAACCTCCGTGGCGGCGGCTGCGGTAGCCGCCTCCGTCATCTTCAGCCCCGCAGTGGATGCATCGTCCCGGATGGAGGGCGTCCATGCCGACCTCCAGCGGGCCGTGCAGCTAAACCAGATCACCGAGGAGCAGGCAGCCAGGTTTGAGGCGAAGCTGGCCGGAAGGATCCTCAACGAGGTGTGAGGATCCTGAATTCCCCGCGATTACGGGCTTTTTGGTTCGCTGCCGGCCCCGATTCGATTCTTCGGCGGAAGTTCTGTAAAGTTGTCTTGCCCGCGGTTACTGGAAGCGGAACGGCACGGAAACTGCCGTTCTGAAGACTGCAGCCGGGGTCTTCTTTTGAAGTTCGGCAGATTACCCGAGCGGCCAAAGGGGGCTGACTGTAAATCAGCTGGCACTGCCTACGGGGGTTCGAATCCCTCATCTGCCACAGCGGACCCGTCCGGATCTCGTGCGAGATCCGGACGGGTTTTTCCTTTTTGAGGTTATTGCGCGAAGCGCTCTTGTTGCCCCGTTCAGTCACCCCAGGAAGCAGGCCGGGCTTCCTCTTCAGTGCCCATGCCCGAGGGCTGGACAGTCACCCGTGCGACCTTTAAAGGTAGGTCGGCGTCGGCGGACGCCAGGACGATCCTGGTTTGCTCGCCAGGAGCCGCGTCATCCAGGTTCGAGTTTTGAAGGGCTGTCGCCTCGCGCTTCAGCCCTGCACCCACACCCTCGTCCACGGGGTTGCCATCACCCATCGTCCACTTAAAGTCGTAGCTGTAGGTAGGGCCCCAGCTCTGGATGACGTCGGTGACCCTGGAAAAACTGAGCTGGCGTCCCTGGTCATCGAACACGTTCACCATGTACATGTCGACGGGCGCGTTCCCCCTGCGGTTGTCCACATCGGCTACAAGGTAGGACACAGGTTCCGCTCCGGCCTTGACCCTGTAAGCCTCGATTGCTTCCACAGCCGGGTCGGTGGCAGATGCCGGCAGCAGAAAGCTGATCTCCGCACCCGATGCCGTGGTGAGCTTGTAGGTCCGTTCCTGTACGGACGTTGGTGAATCCACTACCGGTGTTGGTGATGCGGGCGACGGCGGCGTGGCAGAAGAGGTTGCTATCCCAGAGGCTGGAAGATCCTGCACGGCTGCAGGATCTGTGCAACCTGCAAGAGCCAGGACCATGACGGGCAGTATGCTCAAAGGCTTCATGATTCCCTCGCAAAACTTTGCAGCAAGACTATCGGAGGGGCACACACTGCGGAAGTGGGAAGGGATCTGTATGTACTCAAATCGCCAGGCGGTGATACTTGCTCGAGGCCTTCTGCTAGGGGCTTGCCGCCGCCGGAAAATAGGGGGGTTACGTAGCCGCAGTTAGGGATTGCTTTTGATTTTTTGGCACCTGAGACTGGACGAACTTGAGGGTTCATGTTCTATTCCAGGGAGCAACAATGCGGTACGATCCCCCCTTTCTCTTTGGCAACCGCGGCAGAGGCCGCAGGAATTCCTCGTCCGGTATAGGGCGGGGTGATCCCCCGGCAGGCATTCGTCTGCATCGATCCGGGAAATTGACCCTCGGTTCCCTGTTCACAGCACTGGTGGTTGCAGTGGCTGCCCTGGTGGTGCCGGCCACGGCATCAGCCGCTACGGGTGACGTTGGCGTCGAGGGTCCCTCGCACTCAGGGACGGGAACGCCGACAGGGACTAAACGGCAGACAAACGCGCTGTGGTTCAATGACGGGATCTGGTGGGGAAATCTCTGGGACACAGCCAGTTCGGATTTCGAAATTTTCCGGTTCAATGCCTCGACGAGCACGTGGGCAAGCACGGGTGTGACCACGGACACGCGGGCAAGCACTCATCACGACGTCCTGTGGGATGGCACCACCCTGTATGTGGCGAGCTACCGGTTCGTCAATGATGGCCTGCCTGCTGAAGTGAACTTTCCGACCACTATGCGGCGGTACAGCTACAACTCGAGCACGAAATCTTACACACTCCTTGGTTCATCCCAGATCAACAACTACCGCGTCGAGGCGCTGTCCATCGACAAGGACTCCACCGGCCGGGTGTGGGCCACATGGCAGCAGGGGAACCGCATCTACCTGAACGTCACCGCCACGGACGGCAAGACCTGGGGCACGCCATTCGCGCATCCTGCGTCGTTGAGCAACGTGTCGGTGGATGACAACTCTGCTGTGATTGCGTTCGGCGGGAACAAGATCGGTGTGATGTGGAGCCGGCAGGTTGGTGACAGCACGGACGGGATGTACTGGAGCGTGCACAACGATGGAGCGTCGAACACTTCTTGGACCACTCCCGTAGCGGCGGTGAAGGGCCAGCGCAGCGGTGACGACCACATGAACCTGAAGTGGCTGGACGCTTCGTCTGACAAGGTCTTCGCCGCCATCAAGACCTCGTACACGTCCTCGTCGCAGCCGCTGATCCAGCTGCTGGCATTGGACACGTCGACCTCGGCGTGGACGGCACACACCATCGCGACCGTGGCCGAGTGCCCGAACCGTGTGATTGTGATGATTGACGAGGCCGCGCAGAAGCTGCGGACGTTCGCTACCTATCCAAAGCCGAGCGGGACAACGAACGCAGGGGTGTGCACCAGCTCGGGCGGAGCGATCTATGAGAAGTCCACATCGCTGGGCAGCATCAGTTTCACCACCACCAAGACGGCCCGCATCGTGGATGCGGACCAGTACGTCCACAACGTCACCTCTACCAAGCAGAACCTCAACAGCCCGGGATGGGGCACATCAAACAGTGGATTGCTGCTGCTCGCCGACGTGAACGCGACCAGCCGGTACTGGCACCATTACGAAAGCGGCGGCGGGACCACGGATACCACTGCTCCGACGGTAACAGGTACGTCTCCGGCTGGCAGCACTACGGGTGTGGCGGCGGGGACCAACGTGACCGGCACGTTCTCCGAAGCGATGAACGCGACCACAATCACGACGAGCACCTTCACCTTGATGGCTCCGGGAGCGACCACGCCCCTGTCAGCCGCCGTAACTTACGACAGCACAAGCCGGGTGGCCACGTTGAATCCGAGTGCGGACTTGGCAGCGGGTACGACTTATACGGCGACCATTAAGGGCGGCTCAACCGGAGTGAAAGATCTTGCCGGCAACCCGCTCGCGTCGGACCAGGTTTGGACCTTCACCACAGCCTCCGCCAGCACTACGGATACGACCCCTCCCACGGTGACCGCAACCTCTCCAGCTGCCGGAGCCACTGGTATCGCCGTGGGGTCGAACGTGACGGGGACGTTCTCGGAGGCAATGGACGCGGCCACGATGACGTCGAGCACGTTCACGTTGACGGCGGGGACAACGACGACACCGGTGTCAGCGGCTGTGACGTATGACAGCACCAACAAGGTGGCCACGTTGGACCCGGGCGCTGACCTGGCGGCAGGGACGACGTATACGGCGACTATCAAGGGCGGCGCCGGCGGGGTGAAGGATCTGGCCGGCAACCCCTTGGCGACAGACAAGACCTGGACCTTCACCACCGCCGCGGCCAGCAGCACATCGCATACTGTCACGCTCACGGCCACCGCTGACAGCTATGTCTCCAGCGGATCGGGTACGACGAACTATGGCACGAGCAGTGTGTTGTCCGTCGACAACAGCCCCGTGGAGGTCACGTACCTGAAGTTCGACCTGACGCAACTTGCCGGGAAGACGCTGGAAAGTGCCACGCTGCAGCTGCGCAGCGCCGGAAGCGGGTCAACGGGCACCCAGAACGTCAAATTGGTTGCAGATGACAGCTGGACCGAAGGCGGGATCACCTACAACCTGCGTCCAACGCTCGGCTCAAGCGTCGGAACCTTTGGCCCGACAACAACCAATACCAACTACAGCATTACGCTGACGGCCAGCAGTCTCGCCGGTGAACTAGGCCAAATGCTCTCTCTCGGTATGGACGCCAACAGCAGCGACGGACTGGACCTCAACTCGAAGGAGGCGAGTAGCGGGGCATACGCTCCGAAACTGGTGCTCACGTACAGGTAAACCGAAAAGGACCGTGTTACCCCAGAATGGGCAGCGCTTCGTAACAGGGAAAGCCTCCGGAACCACAGGTTCCGGAGGCTTTTTCGTATGCGGGATCCGTTCCGATCGCGCCGTCGACAGTGCCCCGGGGGCGGCGTAGGCTGGCGGTATCGGCGCATGTGCTCCGATGCCCTGCGTCGATATATCCATCGATGAAGGAGGATTCAATGAGTGCTGTACGTGAGTTCATGACCACGGATGCACGGTGTATCACCGAAAACCAGACCCTGGTGGATGCAGCCAGGATGATGATGGACCTTGACTGCGGATCGTTGCCGATTTGCGGTGACGACGGCAGGTTGAAAGGCATGATCACCGACCGCGACATTGTGCTCAAGTGCGTCGCCGCCGGCCGGAACCCGGCCGAGACCATGGCGCGGGAGCTTGCAAATGGCACGCCCTACTGGATTGACGCGGATGCGAATGTGGACGAGGCCATCGACATGATGGAAAAGCACCAGGTCCGCCGCCTGCCCGTGATCTCCGACCACAGGATGGTGGGCATCATCAGCCAGGGTGACATTGCCCGGAATTACTCCGAGCAGCGCGTGGGCGAATTGGTGGAACATATTTCCGAACGCCACCACGTCTAGCGTCACTACGAACGGCATGGCCGTGTCCGCGGATTCCGACCTTGAGGGTCAGGATCCGCGGACAAGCTTTTGATGGGCGGAATCAATTCAGCGCGATCAGCAGCATCTGGCTGGTGCCGGGAATGCAGGTCTGAAGGATCGCGCGGGGGAAGCCGCCGAACACATTGAGGACATCGTTGGTGGTGCCTGGATTAGGGACCTGGCCCCTGGCCGTCACGGTGTAGGTTCCGTAGCCGGCGATCGTCACCGTTTCACCAACGCCGATCCCTGAGAACCGTGCCCAGCCGCCGCAGTAGTCGTGTTCCGTGATGAACAGCGAATAACCGTCGTTCGGCGTGTAGTGGATGGGCCCGATACAGGCGTCCAGCAGCGATTGGCCGCCTGCGCCGGCAACATAAATGGTCCTGACTGCCGGGGCAGCCGGAACCGGTGCGGGAGCAGGGGCCGGTGCTGCAGCGGGCGCAGCAGCCGGCGCTGCAACAGGCTCCGCGGCGGCAACAGGCGCAGCCGGTGCAGGGGCCGCTACCGGAGGACCGGTAAGGAGAAGTGCCTCGCCCGGGACGATGATGCTGTACGGGCCCAGTCCATTGGCGGCCAGCATGGCATTCATGTCCACGCCGTGCCGTGCGGCGATTTCGCCCACCGTGTCACCGGACACCACGGTGTAGAGATTCGAGTCGGCTGCCGGCGCGGCCGCCGGATCAGGATCAGGCGGCTCGGGAGCAGGCGGAGCAGGTGCCGGGGGCACTGGCTCCGCCGCGGCAGGTGCTTCGGCGGGTGGAACTTCGGCTGCCGGCGCGGCCGGTGCAGGTACCGGAGCCTCGGGAGCGGCGTCCGCCTGTTCCGCGGCTGCCGCTACCTCTGCAGGTGCCGCGCCGGCAACCTGGCCGGCCGGCGTCGCGCTTTGCTGAAGGGAATCCGGCAGGGGCGCGAGCGCCCCAACGCCTACCGCTGCCACGACGGCGGCGGTGGCCATGCCTGCCCATAACTTGTTGCTGATGGCGGGGCGGCCGGTTGTGAGACCGTTGCGGGGTTCATCGGTGGCGAAACTTCTGCTCTCGGTTTCGCCGGTGGTGGTGAAAGGCTGGTTCATGGGTGGCCCATCGGGGTCGGTCCCGGCTGGCGGAGCCACAGTCGTTGTAGCGGGCAGCGGGGCGGATCGGGATGCAGCACCGCGGCGGCACCGGCCAATGCCGGAGCCGCCAAACGGCGCACGATGGAGGCGCCCGCATACCCAGAAAATGCGGAGGCTCCGCGTGGAAGCGGGCACCCGGAAGGCCGGCCCGGGTGACCCGCAGTGCGCGTTTGGTCCTAGGAATCCCGAGTCTAGGGAGCAGCCGGAGGCGGTAGCACCAGTAGGAATTACCCGAATTTCGGGGACGGCTACTTGATGGCTGCCGGACCTGCTACGCAAACACAAAACACCGGCTACTTGCCCGACCCTTGGCCCGGCCAGGCGGAAAGCTGCTACGGCGTGCGCTCTTCCTTAAGCTCCGCGATTTCGCGGCGCAAGGAGGCAATCTCGGCCACGAGTTCCGCCACCTCGGTCCTCACCGGTTCCTCGACGGCTTCGGCGACGGTCTCTGCAGTGTCCTCCACCCGCTGTACCAGCCATGACGCGATGGATGCCGTCACCACACCAAGGACTGCGATGCCGCTCATCATCAGGGCGGCGGCCACCAGCCGGCCGATGGGCGTCACTGGAAAGAGGTCGCCGTAGCCCACGGTGGTGATGGTGGTGATGGCCCACCACAGAGCATCGCCGAAGGTGACGATCTTTGCATCGGGTGCCGCCTGCTCCACATCCAGCACTGCCAGGGCGCCCACGAAGATGAGCATGGCCGCCGATCCGGCCACGTAGGTGACCACCCGGCCCCGAAGGGTTTCGCCCACCGTCCGGTGCAGGACGGACAGCAGGGTGACCAGCCGCAGCAGGCGCAGGGGCCAGCCCAGGGCCCGCCACACCGATGTTACCCGCGGGTAGCATGAGGGAATGCACCTGCTCCTGAGAACCTTCATCCTGCTGTTCGCGTCATCCCGCCGGCCGCCGCTTCGGGTGTGGGACAGTGCCTCGCTGCCGCTTCGCGTCCTGCCGACGGATATCGACATCGCCATGCACGTCAACAACGGCATGTACCTGTCCCTGATGGACCTGGGCCGGTTCGATCTGATGGTGCGCAGCGGGGTGTGGAAACGGATGCGGCGCCGCGGCTGGAGCCCCGTGGTTGCCGCGGAAACCATCTCGTTCCGGAAGTCGCTGCAGCTTTGGCAGCAGTACACCATCGAGACCCGGATCATCGGGCTGGATGCGAAGGCCATCTACTTCGAGCAGCGGATGGTGGCCGACGGCGAGATTTACGCACGTGCCTACATCGCCACCCGCCTGGTCACCAAGGCTGGGCCGGTCGGCCTGGAGGACATCTTCCGCGAGTTCGGCGCTCCGCCTGCGGACCTGGTGCTGCCAGCGTGGCTGCACGAATGGCGCGCCTCAAGTGCCCTGCCCGGCAGCCGCACACCTGCCCCGCACCTGTGGGACGCGGGCGCCTGATTCAAACGCCGTCGTCGCGCCGTTCAAGCGCGGCGGCAGCGCACTCCGGGGTGCTTTGTAGGGCCCGTCCCGGGTTATTCCCAATGACGCGGGAAGCGAACATGGGCACCCCGGCCACGACAAAGGGCGCCAACCCGCGTAGCGTGGACCCATGGCTACCCTTGACATCACAGGTGAACAGTTCGCATCAACCATCGAGGGCAACGACATTGTCCTGGTCGATTTCTGGGCTGACTGGTGCGGGCCCTGCAAGCAGTTTGCCCCCACCTACTCGGCTGTTTCCGAGAAGCACCCGGATGTCCTCTTCGCCAAGGTGGATACGGACGCCGAACAGCAGCTCGCCGCTGAAGCGGGCATTTCCTCCATCCCCACGCTGATGGCCTTCCGCGAGAAGGTTTTGGTCTTCTCCCAGCCCGGGGCGCTGAACGCCCAGCAGCTCGAACAGGTGGTGGACGCGGTGAAGGGCCTGGACATGGAGGAAGTCCATGCGCACGTGGCGCGCCAGCGGGAAGAAGCCGCCGCCGCCAGCAAACAGGCCGGCCCGCAGGACGGCACGCAGATTCCGGACCTCTAAGGCTCTTTAAACGCCGCACGGGACCTTTCAGCTGGAAGGTCCCGTGCGGCGTTTAAGTCTTCTTTAGATGCGCTCCACCTTGACGGGCTCTGCCAGCAGCGCGCTGAGGGACTCGTTCAGGTCCTGCACGGCGATGCCCCTGGAGTGCTTGTCCAGGTCCTCCTCGGAGGCCCACTGCTCTGTGAGCACCAGCTTCTCCTCGGTGGCTTCGGTAAGTTCGTAGCGGATGCAGCCCGGCTCGTTCACCACCTCGTCGATGGCGATTTCCAAGGCGAGCTTCACGCGGAAGAACTCGCCGTCATTAGGGATGAACGTTGCCTGCAGGTCGATGGGTGCACTCATGCATTTCACCATACCGGCCCCGGCTGATGGTCCGGACACCCACTACAAGTCCGACGGCGGCAGTCACCGCTGCTGCCACGAGTCCCCACAGTGAATGCTTACCGATGGTTCCGGCAAAAAGCTCACGCTCGGCAAGGCCCAGAAATGCCACGAGCTCGCCGGGGGACATACGTTGATTTTGGCGGCCAGAGCAGATTTCACGTCTGGACGTACCGTCTCAAAGTCTGCTCAGGGCGTGCCGCTCATCGCCCAACTGAGGGCTTCAGCGCGGGAGGTAAAAAACCGGGTCGGACACGGGGGAATGTGGACGCCGAGGAAAAAATTGGCCAGGATGCGGTCAACCGGGCTGGCACCCAGAAGCGCGATCCGGGAGGCCGCGCAGGGGATAGAAAACACCGCCCGCGCCTGCCGGGTCACCGATGCTGTGCTGGCCATGTCGACAAGCAGCGGGTATTCAGCACCGCCAGCTATTTCGTTGACTGCAGCCATCGCCGCCTTGGCATCCGCTTCCTCGATACGGACTTGTGTATCCCACACAAGGTGAATCAACCCCGGTGGTTCCAGACTCACTACACCTTTGCCGCCGTCAACCTTAAGCGGTTCCATAAATTCGCTCCCCAGCTGAGCCTTCACCGGCCTGTCGTTGTACCGTCCCCACATTACAAGTCCGTTCTCCGCTGGCCACCCCCTAAACACGAAAGGGTCCGCAGGTTTCCCGACGGAGCCTTTCGTTCTCTATGTCTACTTTGCAGCGGCGACCAGCACCACGACCTTGTTCCATGCGTTGTTGACGGCAGCTTCAAGGGTGCGTGAGGACTGCACACCTAGGGGCCAGGAAAATTCTTTGCCTTCATGCCGCAGCAGGTGTTGGTAGCCGGCATATGCGGTGATGTCTGCCAGCTGCAGAAACAACTCGGCCGATCACTCCGTCCTCACGACGTCACCGCCGGGCGCGCCCGTCCACGCCCCTTCTGCCCGGCTTGGGCAGGGGCTTCCGGCTAGTGCCGCCGGTGGTCCTGAATCGTCATCCGCGGACCGAACGTGGGTTTGCGAAAGCCGGTGCTCTGGATTATCCGCACCACGCGCTGGCGGTGGCCCTGCCACGGCTCCAGCAGCCGGAGCATTCCGGCGTCATCCGTCCGCCGGCCGGTAAGAGCGGCACCCACATACCCGGCGAGGTGGTAGTCGCCCACGGAGATGGAGTCCGGGCAACCGTGCGTCCGCTGCACAACCTCCGCCGCCGTCCAGATGCCGATGCCGGGGATGGTCTGCAGCTTCGCTCCCGCCTCGCCGGCCGGCAAAGCAGCCAGGCGCTCAAGCGCGGCGGCGGAATGCAGCGCCCGCATAACGGTCGCCGAACGCTGCGGCCCCACGCCCGCCTTGTGCCACTCCCAGCTGGGGACCTGCAGCCACTGTGCAGCAGTGGGCGGCACCACCAGGCCGGGAGGCGTGGAGGACCCTGCCCGCGGTGCCGGTGATCCAAACCGGTGCACCAGGTACCGGTAGGCCCGCCGCGCCTCAATCACCGTGACCTTCTGCTCCAGGATGATGGGCACCAGTTGGTCCACCATGCGCCCGCTGGCCGGAAGCCGCAGTGCCAGGCTCCGGCGTCGTGCTTCCCGCACCATGTGGGGAAGCGTGGCGTGGAAGGCCGGCTCGTCGAAGCCGCGCCAGTCGTCGTCGCTACCCAGCAGCCGGGGCGCTGCTTCCACCGCGGCGGCGGCGCCCGGACCCCAAGCCTGGATGTCCACGAATCGCTCCGGCAAGGCTTGCGGACCTGTGCCGCCGCCCGCCGGGCTGAGCCGGAGCGTGGCGGGGCCGTCCGGCGTCGTAAAGGCATTCCAGATAACGCCGCCCTGGACACTGAAGGAGGGGTCGCTGTTGCCGCGCAGCAGGGGCCCAAGGGTCCGGCCCAGGCTGTACGGGGCACCGGGATACCAGCGCAGGGACACGTCAGCCGCGGCAGCCAGCCGGGAAGGTGCCTCTGCAATGGTCATGTTTCCATCGTCCCACGCTCCTGTGACATCGGGCTTCCGCAGGATGGCCCGCGGGCAGGGAAAAATGCGCTTAACCAGCGCGGATACCGGGACTAGACTCCACCCTGTAGGAGCCGGCAAAGGCGCCGAACGGCCCGGAAACCAGGAGGAAGCAATGGGCGGAGTAGTGCATTTCGAAATTCCCGCGGACGACCAGGAGCGGGCAAGGAAGTTCTACCAGGACGTCCTTGGCTGGCGGATCGATCCCGTCCCCGGAATGGACTACAACATGGTGGTCACCACGCCCATGGATGAGTCCACCGGCCAACCCACCGAACCCGGGGCGATCAACGGCGGCATGTTTGCCCGCGAGGCGGACCTGAAGACACCGGTGATCACGGTGGACGTGCCGGACATCAACGCCACCCTCCAGACCGTGGAGTCCCTGGGCGGTGCCGTGGTCAAGCCCAGGGAAACCATCCCCGGCATGGGCGCATTCGCGTACTTCCGGGACACCGAAGGCAACGTAATGGGTTTGTGGGAGAACCTTCCCTCGGGGCAGGCGGGGCAGGACGCGGGCACTGATTCAGCGGCGGACAGCTTCTCCATATAAGCGTTCGGGTGCAGTCATTCTTCCCCGCCGTGATTCTCCGGCTGATGTTCGCCGCCTGAGCATGCCGGGCAGGAAGCGGTAGCTTTGTACCTATGAAGTACGCCCAGTCCATCCTGGATCTCATCGGCAACACCCCGCTCATCAAACTCAACCATGTGACAGAGGACATCAAGGCCACTGTCCTGGTGAAACTGGAGTACCTGAACCCTGGCGGCTCCATCAAGGACCGCATCGCTGCGCAGATGGTCGAGGACGCTGAACGCGAGGGCAAGCTGCAGCCCGGCGGCACCATCGTGGAGCCCACGTCCGGCAACACCGGCGTCGGGCTGGCGCTGGTGGCTCAGCAGAAGGGCTACAAGTGCGTCTTCGTGGTGCCGGACAAGGTGGGCGAGGACAAGCGGGCTGTGCTGGAGGCCTACGGCGCGGAGGTGGTGGTCACGCCCACCGCCGTCCCGCCGGACAGCCCGCAGAGCTACTACGGCGTCTCGGACCGGCTGGTCCGCGAGACGCCCGGCGCGTACAAGCCGGACCAGTTCTCCAATCCGGCGGCGCCCGGGAGCCATTACAAGACCACCGGGCCCGAGATCTGGCGCGATACGGACGGCAAGGTCACCCACGTCGTTATCGGCGCCGGCACCGGCGGCACCATCACCGGCACCGGCCGCTACCTCAAGGAGGTTTCGGCGGACAGGCCGGAGTCCGACGGCGGCGTGGTCCGGATCATCGGAGCGGACCCGGAAGGTTCGGTCTACTCCGGCGGCACGGGGCGCCCCTACTTTGTAGAGGGAGTGGGGGAGGACATGTGGCCGGCGAACTACGACAAGACGGTCCCGGACCAGGTGATCGCCGTCAGCGACGCCGATTCCTTCGCCATGACCCGCCGGCTCGCCCGGGAAGAGGGACTGCTGGTGGGCGGCTCGTCCGGCATGGCTGTGGTGGCCGCGCTGGAGGCGGCGAAGGACCTTCCGGAAAGCGCCGTCGTCGTGGTGATCCTGCCCGACTCCGGCCGCGGATACCTGGGCAAAATTTTCAACGACCAGTGGATGCGCTCCTACGGCTTCCTGTCCGGCGGCGAGGAAACGTCCGTGGGCGAGGTCATCAAGTCCAAGACCGGCGAGCTGCCGGACCTGGTGCACATACACCCGAACGAATCCGTCCGCGACGTCATCAACATCATGAATGAGTTCGGCGTCAGCCATATCCCGGTGCTGTCGCAGGAGCCGCCGGTGGTGATGGGCGAAGTCCTGGGCGCGGTGGACGAGCGGACGCTGACCGCCAAGCTTTTCCGCGGCGAGGCAAAGCTGACGGACAAGATTTCCGAGCACATGGGCCCCAAGCTGCCCGTCATCGGCTCGCTGGAAACCATCTCGGCCGCCCGTGAGCTGCTTTCGGACGTGGACACCGTGATGGTCACGTTCGTCGGCGCCCCCGTCGGCATCCTCACCCGGCACGACCTGCTGGCCTACCTCAGCAACTAAATCCCGGCGATCGAGCCTGCCACCTCCGGTGGCTGAGCCTGTCGAAACCCCCGCATACGAAGGAGCATCATGTCCGCGAACCAAGGCTTCAATACCCGTGCCGTACACGCAGGGCAGGATTTCGAGCCCCGTACCGGCGCCGTGGTCCCGCCCGTGCACTTTGCCACCACCTATGCGCAGGACGGGATCGGCGGGCTCCGCGACGGGTATGAATACAGCCGCGGCGGGAACCCCACCCGCGATGCCCTGCAGGAGCAGTTGGCAGCCCTGGAGCTTGGTACCCACGCGTACAGCTTCGGCTCCGGCCTCGCCGCCGAAGACGCCCTCATCCGCGGGCTGGCACAGCCGGGCGACCACATCGTGCTCGGCAACGACGCCTACGGCGGAACCTACCGGCTCATCAGCCGGGTACTCGGCCCGTGGGGAATCGGCAACACCCCCGTGGACATGGCCAACCTGGACACCGTCCGGCAGGCCGTCGGGGCGAACAAAACCCGCCTCCTGTGGGTGGAGACGCCTTCCAACCCGCTGATGAAGATCACGGACATCGCGGCGCTCGCCGAGATTGCGCACGACGCCGGCGCCCTCCTCGTCGTCGACAACACCTTTGCGTCCCCCTACCTGCAGACCCCGCTCGCCCTGGGTGCCGACGTCGTCATCCACTCCACCACCAAATACATCGGCGGGCATTCCGACGTGGTGGGCGGCGCCGTCGTGGTTAAGGACGCGGAACTGGCGGAGAAGATCGGCTTCGTCCAGTTCGCCGTCGGCGCCGTTTCCGGCCCGATGGATGCCTTCCTCACCACCCGTGGCCTGAAGACCCTGGGCGTCCGTATGGACCGGCACAGCCTTAACGGCCAGGCCGTGGCCGAGTGGCTACTGGACCGTCCCGAGGTGGAGGCGGTCCTGTACCCGGGCCTGCCCGGCCACCCCGGCCATGAGCTGGCCAGGAAGCAAATGCGGCAGTTCGGCGGCATGGTGTCCGTGCAGTTCAAGGGCGGCGAGGCGGCGGCCCGGAAGGTGGCCGAATCAACCAAGGTGTTTATGCTGGCGGAGTCCCTCGGCGGCATCGAGTCACTCATGAACTACCCGTCCGAGATGACCCACGCCTCGGTCAAGGGCACCGAACTGGCAGTTCCAGTCAATCTGCTGCGACTCTCCTGCGGCATCGAGGACGTGGAGGACCTGATCGCAGACCTGGAGCAGGCCTTCAGCTCGATCCCGTGAGTTCCACGAGATGGCAGTTACCGGCAGTCCGGGCCGCAAACATTGCCGATGACTGCCATCTCGCGTGCCGCTGCAGCAGGAGTTCGGCTGGTCCACCATTGTGCTCTCCGCGGCAGTGAGCATCAACCTGGTCCTGTTTGACCTGATGGCTCCCTTCGCAGCCACCGGATCGATGGCCCTGGTTTTCGCCGCCACCATCGCCAACACCTGGTTCGTCACGAGCCGGGGGCTGGTGATCGGTATCCTCACGGCCGGCAGCGCGGGCGGCCAGCTGGTGTTCCTTCCGTTCATCGCCATGATCGCGCAGGACCCGGGCTGGCTACTGACGGGCTGATCGTCACCCACTTCATCCCCTCCGCCCATGACCACGGCATGCTGGAAACCGCTGCCGCCGGGCTGCTCGCCGTCGTCGGAATCTTTGACATCGTGGGAACCATCGCATCCGGCTGGCGCCGTGCGCACCATCGCCGCCGTCATCAGCGGCACCATCCGCCGGAGCTCGGGCAGCAGGGAAGCGCAGCCGGTTCCTGCACCCTAAGCACGGGCCGTTACGCTGGTCCCATGGAGACCCCTTCGCAAACCGCCGCCCGCAACGTTGCCCTGATCACGGGCGCCGGACGGCTGGCAGGTATCGGCGCCGGCATCGCCCGCCAGCTCGCAGCCGACGGGTGGGACCTGGTCCTGTCCTACTGGCAGGAGTACGACGAGCGGATGCCGTGGGGGAGTGAGCCCGAGGATGTGGTGCGCCTGACCGCCGAGCTCGAGGCCATCGGCGCCGCCGTCCACGTCCTGTCAGCCGACCTGCAGGATCCGGGAATCCCGGACCGCCTGGTGGCCGAGGCCGTGCAGCTGGCCGGCCCGCTGCAGGGACTGGTGCTGAGCCACGCCGAGTCCGTCGACTCGGGACTGCTGGACACCAGCCTTGAGTCCTTCGAACGGCACTTCGCCGTGAACACCAGGGCAAGCTGGCAGCTGATTGCCGCGTTCGCCCGGCAGGCAACGGACGACGGCGGCGCTATCGTTGCGCTGACCAGTGACCACACTGCCTTCAACCTTCCGTACGGCGCCTCGAAGGGTGCGCTCGACAGGATCGTGATCGCCGCCGCCCGGGAACTGGGGTCACGGAACATTTCCGCGAACGTCCTCAACCCTGGTCCTGTTGACACCGGCTGGATGACGCCTGACGTCAGGGACGCCCTCGTTGAGCGCCAGCCGAGGGGCCGGCTCGGAACCCCGGCTGACGTCGCGGGGACGGTGGCGTTCCTGCTGTCCCCGGCCGGCCGCTGGGTGTCCGGGCAGCTGATCAAGTCCGACGGCGGCTTCTCGGCCTGAGTGCCCGGCCCCCGTTTTACCCGCCCCCCACTCAACTTGGTAGTGCTAACTGATGCTCCTATGTCTCGTCAAGCGGCGTTGAGCTATTGGCGGTAGGCGTTGGTGAGGGCTGTGTCGTGGAGTTTTCCGCGTTCGAGTTCTGAGATCCGGGCTGGTTGGACTCCGAGGTGGGCGGCGGCTTGCAGGGTGAGTTTGTGGGTGAGCCGTTTGGGGCGCAGGTCCTCGATCAGTGCGATTGTGAGCGGGTTGCTCAGGGTCCGGCAGACCTCGCGGGCGATGGCTAGTTGAGGCATCGGGTGGTTTCGCGTGTGCTTTTGCCGTCGCTGCCCGGGCCGGCCCCATGCTGAACCTTCTGCGGGTGGACAGCTGCGTCCCCGCCCACTGGCCTGATGGCCGCAGTGCCAGCAGCTTCACCTGGACATAGCCGTGGAGGAACTGGACAGCACCGCGGACGCTGCCATCGCTGTGGGCGTCACCGTGGCCGCGCACCAGACCGCTTCCGGTCAGTGGCGCATGCTGCTGGACCCGGCCGACCACCCCCTCTGCCTCACGGTTGTCCGTCCCGACTAACCGGGGCTGCGGGCACGCTCCGAAGGGCTGAGGAATACCTCATATTTCCCAGCGGTGCCCGCTGGGCTTTCAGAAGGTCTCGATGTCTCTCCACCATCCCCCGTGGATAAGTAGTCCCGGGAGAAAAAACAAGTAGCGACTACTGATGGACTGCACCGAAACTATCCGTAGAGTGCGAAGGGTAGGAATAAAGCGGCCGGATACCACGTAATCCCACTAACAATTCCCATTCAAAGTGGAATAATTCCTGCATCCTGTGCCACTTCCAGTTTCAGCGAGGGTTGAAAAGATTCACACGCGCTGCGCCTCAGGCGCACCTTGAATGGGGACTCGCATAATTGCCGATAGCCCCATGCTGCAATGCCGACATTTTCGATCCTGTCTGTCACACAGCGGGCTCGAAGGTAGCAACAATCAGGAGGACGAATTTATGAGCATTTCGGCGGGGAATAGGAAAGTTGGCCAGCACTCCGGTGTGGGACCTGCCGGGAAGTTCCTTGTCCCGGTTATCCCTTCGGTTGATACAGACATTGGCCTGGTCATCTTCGTCTTCCAGCATGAAGCGCATCATCGCTGGTGTTCCGACCCGCGGCTGTTGGTTTCATTGCTGGCCAAATCCGTCGGTCCAGTCTTATGGAATGACAATTCAGCAAATCTTCGAATATCAGTTGCTGCATCCGGACACCGCCACGGGAAGGTGGTGGAAATTCCGCTGTTTATGAACCAGCAAGTAAATGCACTAAAACCACGGTAAAAGACCGGCGCGGGTGCAAGTTATTAGTGGGAGTCGCCGGCGTCGCTACCCTCCGCATAAGACCGCCATCTTTCCTTTACCTCCTCGGGCAGATCCTCCCACGCGGGGGCGGACGGCATCCAAAGGCCCGGCAACAATTTGAGTCGTTCCTCGTACAATGCCTTCCCCGCGTCTGCAAGATCAGCCATCAAAGGAACCTGGGCTCATGGTCGAAGCGGAAACCACGCGCACGTCCTTTCCCTGGCGGGATGCTCCTTCATCAGTAACTGACCTTCTTCTTGTGCACAGAGTTGTGCTGCCGGAATCGGCCCTACGGGCCTCTTTGACGATTTTATGCCTGTTGCCACAGTGCAGGAGGGCAGCAGTGTCACACGAGTAAGTTTGACCCCCACAGTAGCGCTCCGCGTCGTTGCATCAGTGTGGCTGAGCTTTCCTCCCGGAGCTTTACTCCAAGGCTTAACCAGGGGGTTCCTCAGGCTAGGGAACGCTAGGTGGCCCAGTCCGTCAGCCTAGTGAAGGCGCTGGCGCTTTCGTGCGATGACGACGACGCCCGTCAGGATGGCTGCGGCCCCCGCGACACCGGCCACGACGCGTGCCATCGCGTGCGGCATGGCGGGCTGGGGGGCGGTGGCATTTCTCGTGCCGTCTGCTTTGGGACCGGGGGTGGTTTTCGTACCGGCGGCGTAAACGGCTGGCTCCACTCCCATGACAATCCGGTCTCCAGGCGTGGCGCTTACCAGGAGGCGGGTCACAGTTTCGAGGTCTGTCGAAATACATCCGGCAGTGACTGAATTGCCGGCATGCAGGAAGATGGCGAAGGAAGCGCCCTGAACGGTAGGCATGTCCGGTTCACGGTTCCAATTGATGACCGCCGCCTGCTCGTAATCGCCCTGCCGAAGATAAAACCAGAGGTCTTCGTCGGCGCCGCCGTCTTTACCTTCGAAGTACTGGTTGTATGTGGGGCCTGGTTCACCGCCCCACCGCGAGAGGCGGTTGATCGTGTGGTATTTAAGCCTCGTTCCTGGGTTTTTCCTGCCCAGTGCCTCGGTAAAGGAAAACGACCCCGACGGCGAGTAGAGAGTGTCTTGCCACATCTCGCCCGGCGGGGCGAAACCGGACCTTCCGGCAAACCCTCTGCTCTGCCACTCCTGGACGTACTCTTCCCCTTTCTTGGCGCAACCAGTAATGAGGACTTCGGTAGCACCATAGGATTTTGCGGTGGCGAACGTCACCCGTTTCGCGCCGTAGGTGGGATAGAGCACTTCGCCTGCAGTTAATCGTTCACACGCGTTGGTCACGATCCCCTCGAGAGGTGCGGCTGGGCTTGGGATTGGCGGAAGACCCAACACTGCTGATAGAGCCAAAGGTGCTGCCAACAGCTGATTCATCATTGCTGTTGCGCACCTCGATGAAATTCAGTGCTGGTAGAGGCTGGCTTCCCGTCTGCCCTGCGACTCTGTGGCCCAGCCTCGGTCCTGCTACCGGAGGCTGCAGAGGGGCCCAACGGCGTGTTTTCAGCAGATAATGCTTTGCCGAGCACCCGCTGACGTGCATGCTCAGCAAGGCCGGTCACCAGCCGTTCCAGCGGCCCTTGCTTGCCGCCTGTCACGTTTCTCCAGATTATTGCCAAAACGGCCGCGACGACCAGATGGATTGCCAGACATACGCCCGGCCGGTCGAGGAGGAAGCCTGTGGAGAGGAGTATGAGATGACCCGCGTACAGCGTCAGCGTCATTCCGCCCATTACGGCCAGTGGCATGAGTGCTGATGCTGCCTTATTACCCAGGATCAGCATCGCGCCCAGAACGGCCACAGCGATTCCAATCGTGTTCAGGAGTTCCAGGGGCGTGGATGAATACGGCGACAGGACCGCAAGCCACCACCATGATGAAGTCGGTAAGGTCGGGTCGGGACCCCAGATCAACAGGTCACTTATTCCCTCGCTGTCCAGCCAAGGGGTGGCCTCCAGCAGTCGCGCCCTGCCTCCGAGGGGACCTAGCAGAATTTCCGATGCCAGCCACGCGCCTGTTGCCACTCCGAGCCCGCCGCAAACCATTTTGAGTTGCATCCGATGCGAACGCAGGTCAAGCCGGCCCAGAGCAAGACCCGCCGCGATATAGGCCATCCATGGGATGGCGGGAAAGCTCCCGTCAACCAATAGTACCGAGATGGTTGCAGCTGGCTCGATGATAAGTGAGGCGAACGTTGGATCGAAACCGCCAAGGTCCGGCAGGTCGTCGCGGACCGCTTGCATAAAAATGGGGCCGAGTACGGCAAAGCCCAGGGCGGCGACTGCAAGTACGCGAGGGCCGAACCCCAACAGGGGAACCGCCATCAGGAACAGGACCCCGTAGTAAGCCAAGATGATTGCTGCGGGAGGGTTTAGGTAGGCGATGAGTAGGCCGATGGCGAGGATGACAAGTGCTCGTACTGCCAGGGACGCCTTGGCGGCCGTCAGTGCGGGCCCTGCGAGCGGATGCATCCCGCCGGAAGAGAAGGTCAGCGAAACCCCGGCAAGGAGAGCAAACAGACCTGCCGACGTGCCAGAAAGAACGGTCCAAACGAGCGTTGGTTGAAAGTTTTCGTCAAACCCGGGCAGGACGTGGATGGCGATCATCCCGATCAATGCGATTCCCCTGGCGGCGTCGACTCCAACAAGGCGCTGCTTTTTCGTCGTTTTCATACTTGTTCCTTGCTCATGATGATTGCGCCCCATACGGCCACCTCTCGGTTGTTTGCCCTACGACTACCTTGGTTCTTGGGCATTAATGCCTCCTCGTGCGCGGGCGAAGTGGGACCGCACCTGGCGACCATTGGCGGATTGGGTTTCCGGCCCAACGGGTGCCCGCGGGAACAGTCTCCGAACGCATCACGAGGGATGCCGCACCAACCGTGGCACCTTCCATGACCGTGCTGCCCGGCAGCACAATGCTGTTCGGGCCTAACGTGGAATCGGTATCAAGCCGTATTTCGTCCATCCGCATGATGCGATCGTGAAAGAGGTGTGTCTGCAGCACTGTCCCGCGGTTCACGCTGACGCCGCTGCCCAAGGTGATCAGGTCGAACTCCGGCAGCCACCAAGTCTCACACCAGACGCCGCTGCCCACCTTGGTGCCCATTAACCGCATCCACCAGTTTAAGATGGGTGTCCCCAGGCTCAGCCGGATAAGACCGGGGACCGCGAGTGACTCGGCAAACACGTCGACGAGCTCGTTGCGCCAAACGAAGGAAGTCCAAAGCGGGTATTGCGTAACTTCAAAGCGCCCCACCAGAACCCATTTCGCAGCTAGCGCCATGAGAGAAGCCACGACGCCGCTGCCCAACAGCACCGGCCCGGACCACAGGACTGTGACGACGAAACCGGCTCCAAGGTAGATTTCGGTCAAAACCCCTACAGTGATCAAGGCGAGCCATGACGTGATGACCGCCGGAAGAAGTCTGCACGCTTCGACTGCTGCGCGTGCAATCAGGAGATGACGTGGAGGGTTGTACGTAAGGGTGGAGTCACCGTTGTCCACCGGGCGGGGAAGTTCCACGGGAGGACGTCCAAACCACGACGAGTTTATTGGCATGTCTTTTGGTGCAGAGGACAGGACAGCGAGCAGTGAGTTATCGGGAACCGTGCAGTCCGGTCCTACAATCGCGGAATTGCCGACAAAGGATCTTTTTCCCACGCTGGAAACGCCTAGATGGAGCCAGCCGTTGCGGACACGTTTCGAGGAAACCATGGAGTGATCTGCCAGGAATGATCGGTCCGCGAACCGCGTGAGGTGCGGCAGGGTCTCTACTGTCGAGATTTCAACGTGTTTGCCAACGTGGGCGCCTATCATCCGCATCCATACCGGCGTGAACAAGCTGGCGTAGATGGGGTAGGTGGAGATCAGCGATTTCGTAAGCAAGGCTTCAGTCAACCAAGCCGCCCACGCGACTGCGCCATTCGCCGGATGAAACCCCGGCTTTAGGAGAATGCTCAGAGCGCGCACCAACGCTACCGTCAGGGTCAGATAGACAACGAGCGTAGCTATTAGGAACACCGGACTCCAGGCCGCCAAACTCCAGAGGGCGTTTTGCAGCGAGACGCTGCCTTCAATGGCGTGCAGCGCCAGGAGTCCCCCCGGAATCACAGACACCAGAGGTATAAGGGTCAAACCGAAGAGCGAGACGGGATAAAGGAGCGAGATCATCGGTGACGGGCGGCCGTGGCAGGGAGTGGAGGGCCAATCGGTGCCCGCTTCTCCTACATGCTCCATTTGCGATCCAGCCCAAAGCTGACCCGCCGGTACCTTCCCTGTCACGGATGTACCCGGTGCAATTTCCGCGTGAGCCCCTACATGGCTGTCATTCAATAGCGTGGAACGCGTCCCAACGCGCGCGTTGTCATCGACTCTGACGCGGCCGATGTGCAGGACGTCACCGTCGAGCCAGTGCCCGGCCAGGTCCGCTTCACGCTCGATTGATGCGCCGGCCCCGAAGGTCGCAAGCCCAGTGACGGGAGGCATGGCATCGAGGTGGACGTCCTTGCCGACCTCACATCCCAGCGCGCGGGCATACCAGGCTGCCATGGGCGTGCCCATAAGCGGCTCGAGTTTGCAGTAGGTGGCCACCCGTTCAACAGTCCACAACCTCAGGTGGGTTGGGCCTCCCCGAGGGTAAACTCCGGGTCTGATCCCCGCAAGCAGGAGACGGGCGCATGCCACTACGAGAAGAAACCGGAAAGGAAGACTGTAGAGGACAACCCACGCCATCATTGTGGGCAACAGCGGCGGATTCGGAACCCACAAGTAGTTACCAGTGTGGAAGAGGATGATGCAGACGATCATGATGCCGGTGATGTAGCGCAGGCCCGTGATGGAGTACAGCGCGAAGATCACTGCTGCCTGGAGCCAACCGGTGGATGCGGGAGTAGGGGCCGTGTGCCGCGTCGTGGTGACCGAACTCGCACTGCCCGCCAGATGCGTTGCCAGTTCGCCGAGGGTCGGGAACGCGTAAATGTCGGCGATCGAAATATCCGGGTAGCGAGCCCGCAAGGATGACACCAGCTGCGCGGCCGCCAGGCTAGCTCCGCCGGCGGCAAAAAAATTGCTCTTCTCGGTGAGTGGCACGGGACCAAGCAGGTCCCTCCATTGTTGAGCCAGCCAAGATAATTCGCCTGTAAGTTCCTTGGGAGAATCCTGACTATGAGTGCCGAGCGGCCAGGGGAGGGCTTTCCTGTCCACCTTGCCCGAGGTCTTAATGGGAAGTTCCTCGATGATGCCAAGGGTGGGAACGAGTTGCGCGGGAAGCTTTTTTGCAAGAAGCGCCCGGCATTCGCCAAGATCGATAATCGAATCCTTTGCCGGCACTAAATATCCCGCGAGCACCTTATTGCCACTGGGGCTCGTCTGGATGGCCCCGGCAGCTGCGGCCACTCCCGGCAGTCCGGCGAGAGCTTGGTCAACTTCACCCATCTCGACACGTCGGCCCGCCAGCTTGACCTGCTCGTCGGCTCTGCCGACGAATACCAGACCGGCCGGATCCGCCAGTACGAGGTCACCGCTGCGGTAGGCCCGCGGCCACCCTAGAGCAGGGATTGGGGCGTACTTTTCCGCGTCCTTCGCCGTGTCCAAGTATCGGCCGAGCCCTACTCCGCCGATAACCAGCTCGCCCTCCTCCCCCCAGTTAACCGGTTCGCCATCCGCGTTGACGACGGCAAGGGCGTACCCGTGCAGCGGAAGCCCAATCCTCACAGGGGACTGGCCATCCACCAATGCTCCGCAGGCGATGACTGTTGCTTCCGTGGGGCCGTATGTGTTCCAAACTTCGCGTGTTGGGCTGGCCAGCTTGGCCACAAGGTCCGCAGGACATGCCTCGCCGCCAAAGATGAGCAGCCGGACTTTGGCCAGTGACTCGCCCGGCCATAGCGCTGCAAGGGTGGGCACTGTGGACACGACTGTTATGTGTCGTTGCGCCAGCCACGGACCGAGATCAGCGCCGGAACGAACCACGTCCCGGGGAGCAGGAACAAGGCATGCCCCGTTCCGCCAGGCCAACCACATCTCCTCACAGGAGGCGTCGAACGCGACAGATAATCCGGCCAGCACCCGGTCGCCCGGCCCGAGCGGGTTGTTGACACAGTAAAGTTCCGTTTCGGCGTCAACCAAGGCAGCCGCCGAGCGGTGGGTGATGGCAACACCTTTTGGCTTGCCGGTGGACCCGGACGTGAAAATGATCCAGGCGTCATCCTCACAGTGCGCTTCCGGGCTATGCCCCCGAGTGCGCACCCCCCCGATAAGGGTGAGTTCAAGGCCCTCACCGATAACTGCACAAACAGCTGCTTCTGACCAGACCGTTTCAGCCCGGTCCTCCGGTTCATCAGCGTCAACAGGAACATACGCCGCGCCGGCAGCCAGTACCCCCAAAATTGCGATATACAGGTCTACGGAACCTGACGGAACACGAACACCAACACGGTCTCCAGCGCCGATATTCGCGCTCCACAGCCTCCGGGATACGTGGATAATTCGCTCGCCAAGGGCCTCATAGGTCAACACCACGTTCCCGTCATCAAGAGCCGGCGCAGCAGGGTACAACGCAATTGTTTCCTGGATGATCTGGACCAGGGTCCGTGCCTGCGGAGCTTCCGTAACCGGAAAGAAGGCTGCACCTGACAACTTCGTCGGCTGTCCGTGCAGAGCGCTGGACACGGCAGGACCCTTGATCGACTCGGTTGCCGTCGTGGAATCAGTGGGTGGCACGGCAGCGGGTGTGTCGCTGCTGCTGCCTCCCGCTGATACGACACCGCGATGTGACGTACCTGAAGAGTTTGTAGGATCCAACTATGCACTCCTAAAGCGGGTAATTCGAACGGTTCCATGTGGTGCACCCAGAGGCAGCGCAGCATGTCGCCATGCCCCGCCCTGAACCTACAAACCCGAGGTTTACTTGCTAAAAGGGTGCGCCCGACCTTCGGCCTTCGGACCAGGGCGCTGCATTCAGGAAGAGGGGCGGCGGGGGGAAAGGGGGACAGATGGCAGGGTGTAGGCACAACGCAGAAACACTCCATATGCAGCGGCAATCGCTCTTACCCTCTGCACTCTATGGACCGCCTCGGTGCCGTCCATCAGTATTTGCTACTTGTCTTTTCCTCCCCCTATTACTTATGGGGTTGCTAGGGGGCGCTATTAGGGGGCGCTATTAGGGGATGTTAGGGTCCTGCAGAACAACCCGTAGCGGGCAAATTAGGTGACCGCCGATGGGCAGAACTGATGACCATTAACGTTGGGTGAATCTCAGGTAACAAGACTTCTACCGGTGGCTTATAATCCTGTGGCCGATGCGGTCTGAGGCAGGCGGCGATACATGGCACGACGACAACAAGGTCCTCGCATGGTTTACATGAAACTATGTAGCCGCAACATGTACCGGCTCTAGTCGGTGCTGGTGGCCTTCGGCTAACCAGCAGCGAACTTGGAGATCTGGATCTCGTTTCCGTTCCCATCGACAGGGACCGTGGGATTCACCTCATAACCGTTCATTAGCCATCGGCCGTGAACCAATGCGAATTCGTAGGTAAACTCGCTGCGAAGTGCCTGGGTGAAATGCTCGTTCTTCTCTTTATCCTGCAGGTGGGCAACGTAGCGCACTTTGGCCTGCAGGGCGACTGACTCTCCGTCTTCGGCAAGCCAAACGCGTGGCGAGTCAATTACCACGTCGGAAAAGCGTGGTTTGTCCGGCTCATACCGGTAATCGATGACGCTGTCGTAGTCCGGATGCCAGGGCTGCCAAGCCGTAAATGCCACGCCTTCCTGCTTGAAAGTCTCATAAAACTCGGACTCCGCTTCGTCCAAAACCAGGTGCTTTATGGTCTCCCACCACTCGTCGAAGATGGTCAGGTCGCCGTTCAGAGGTGAGTCCAATCCGACCTCCACCATCATGTTCGTGCCCAACTGGTAGACCTCTGCGAGCTGCTCAGGGGAATACTTTTCGCGGACCTCCGGACGAACAAAATCAGCATTGTCGATAGGCGCTTGAGGAATGTCCGCCGGGTCGAGCCTGACCTGCTGGTAGGTACCGTGGGTGTTCCGGTTAGGCGCAAGGAGGAAAGCCTCTCCCGACTCCCGTACCGGCTTTTTCTCCAGTCCGGCGCCCCCCATCGAGCAGCCAGCGGTGAGTATGACGGTGCATGCCAGGAGTACCGACACTGCGGTACGCCCTGCACGGATGCAGAGTAATGACGTCATGAGCGTAACCCCCAAGTGTCTCTCTCAGTGCCCTGAGGTAGATGAGTCCAAAGAGATCGCTGCCCTACACCCAAGGCGCTGCCGGCAATTACCGCATCCTATCCCGAAAACCACCGATTTTCACGGTCTCAATTTGCCGCCCGCTGGAGCCGGCCACCCGTAAGCGCCGGCACAACCAGCATCAGGCATCCCGTGGTCCGCTCGACGACGGTTGGCGATGCCATTAGCCGATTTGAGAACACAGCCATGGAAATCAACACCCCTCAGTAATCAGGTGGTGCAATCACCGCATCCAGCCAAGGGTCCAGAACGACAGTTAGCGCTACCCAGTCGGAGGAGGGGTTACTTGGGCGAGGGGGTCGGGGAGTGGGCCGTGCGGGGCTGGCCCGTGAAGTAGCCGCGCGTGGCCGGGGCGAACCGGCAGACGGCGGCGAGGACCACGCCCAGCGCCAGCAGCACCACGCCACTGATGAAGGCACCCCCGACGCCGAAGATCTGGGTGTCGCCGTAGGCCGGGTCCCACATCTGCACGGCGGAAATAAAGAACGCCGCGGTGAGCAGCAGGGCCCCGGTCAGCGGCAGGATCCCGCGGAACCACAGATTCCGCACCGACGCGCGGAGGGTGCCGCGAAAGTACCAGAAGCAGGCGAAGCCGGTGAGGGCGTAGTAGAACGCGATGAACAAGCTGATGGCGCTGATCGAGTCCGCGAGCAGGTTCTCGCTCAGGAAAC
The DNA here is from genome assembly GCF_005796205.1 of Pseudarthrobacter sp. NamE2. GTDB lineage: Bacteria > Actinomycetota > Actinomycetes > Actinomycetales > Micrococcaceae > Arthrobacter. The sequence continues at coordinate 27,406 of NZ_VAHN01000002.1, forward strand.
TCATGGCCACGTAGTAGGCGATGGCTGCGGCGCCCATCACCTGGGTGGAAAAGCCCGGAGTCTGGTTCCGCGGATGGACTTCGCCGAACTTTGCCGGCAGCGCCCCATGCACGCCCATGGACAGCGTCCCGCGGGCGGTGGGAAGGATGGTGGTCTGGGTGGAGGACAGCACCGAGGCAAGGACCGCGACGACGATCAGCCAGCCCCATGGCCCCAGCACCACATCCTTCATCGCCACGAACACGTCGTCCTGGTTGGCTTCATTGCCCAGTCCGATGCCCTCGGGGCCGACGGTGGCGTACATCATCACCAGCAGGGCCACCGACACGTAAATGGCCACCAGTACGAAGGCCGAAATCACGGCACCCCTGCCAGGGGTGGTGGCAGGGTTCTCGGTCTCCTCGTTCACGGCAAGGCAGGTGTCCCAGCCCCAGTAGATGAACAGCGCCAGGAGCGCGCCGTGCATCACGGCCCCCGGATCGGCGAAAGCACCCACCGGGTTGAACCACTCAAAGTCGAAGGCCTGCCCCTCCGGCGCCCCGCCGACGATGCGGACAACAATGGCCAGAGCGAAGATACCCAGCGAGATGTATTGCACGTATGTGAGCACGCGCTGGACGTGTTCGCCCAGCCGGATGCCGCGGTAGTTGACCCAAATCATCACGGCGATGAACAACACACCGGTTGCAGTGACCAGCAGCTTGTCTTCGGCCAGGGACCCGTCCCCGATGAGCAACCACAGGTATTGGCCTGCCACTTGCGCCAGGTTGGCCAGTACCACGATGCCGGCGAGCGCCACGCCCCAGCCGCCCAGCCAGCCGGCCCAGGGCCCGAACGCGCGGCGGGACCAGGTGAACGTGGTGCCGCAGTCCGGAATGGCGCTGTTGAGCTCGCGGAAGGCGTAGGCGATAAACAGGACCGGGATAAAACCGACGAGCAGGATCAGGGGAGTGTAGTTCCCGTTGACCGCCACGATGAGGCCCAGCGTCGCAGCCAGCGAATAGACCGGAGCCGTGGACGCGAGGCCCAGCATCACCGAGTCGCCAAGGTCCAGGATTCCGGCGCGCAGTCCCTTGGCCGGGACCGGGGCGCCGGAGGCACCGCCCGGACCTCCCGCCGTCGTGATGTCTGTGCTCATAAGGTGATACCTGCCTTGCTGGAGGATGCCTCCGCCGAAAGCGGCGCCGGCGCGTCGATGGTGTTGGGCACGAAGCGGCAGAAGTAGTCGGTGACGGGGCCGTCGGATTCGCGGATGCCGCAGCCCACCGATTCACCGTCCACCACCCACAGGCCCAGGACCGGATGGTTCCCGTCGAAGTCCGGCAACTGCTGGTACTGCTGGTAGCACCAGCCCTCCCGGCCGTACCCGCCGGGCTGTTCCAGGTTGATGCCCGCAGCGTGGATCCTGATGTTGTCCCCTTCCCGGCCGTGCAGCGGCTTGGCCACCCATTCCTTCAAGGGGCCGGGTTCATTGAGGTAAGCCGGCAGCAGGTTGGGGTGTTCCGGGTAGAGGTGCCAGAGCGCGGCGAGGAGGGCCTTGTTGGAAAGCAGCATCTTCCATGCAGGCTCCACCCAGCGCGGATTGTGCGCGCGTTCGAGCAGCCGCGGACCGAACGGCTCCTTCATCATCAGCTCCCAGGGGTAGAGCTTGAAGATGGTGCTGATCATGAAGTTGTCCAGGTCCACAAAGCGGTTCAGGTTGGGGTCCCAGCCGATATCGGACATTTTGATCCCGATGGTGGTCCACCCGGCCTGGCTGGCCACATCCCGCATGTAGGCGGCCGTCATCCAGTCCTCACCGGATTCCTCCACCTCGGAATGGGCAACGTGCAGTGTGCTCATGCCCGTGCGGTACTGCACCTTCTTCCACTGCCGGATCAGGGCCTCGTGGATGCCGTTCCACTGGTCCTTCTCCGGAAAGACGTCCTGCAGCCAGAACCATTGCGCCACCGCGGCTTCGATCAGGCCGGTGGGGGTGTCCGCGTTGTATTCGAGCATCCTGGCGGGCCCGCCCTGGCCGTCGTAGACGAAGTCGAACCGGCCGTAGACGTCCATGTCCCCGGCCTGCAGGGAGTCAGCGGCGAGCTCCAGCGCCTGCGGGCCGATCCCGATACCTCCCATGGCCCCGGTGGCCAGGAACTTGGCCGCCTCCAGGCACATCCGGTGCATCTCCTCGGCGGTTTCCTCAAGGGTCTCCACCTCGTCCATGCTGAACTCGTAGTAGGCGGACTCGTTCCAGTACTCGATCTTCCGGCCGTCCTCCATGGTGGTGGTGGAGAAGACCAGTCCCTGTTCTTCGATTTTCTGCTTCCACCCGGGCCGGGGTTCAGACAGCAAACGCTTCACCCTCAGCCCCCCGAGACCTTGCTGCCGCCGCTGGTGCCGCTCTTGGCGCTGGTGCCGAAGCCGCCGCGGCTGACAGTGCCGCCCTGGGTGCTGTAGCCGGTGGAGGCCTTGGCACCACTCGGGACGGTCCGGGTGTAGTTGGGCGCCGTCGACCGGTTCTGGCCGATGGGCGGAACGTAGGCGCCGCGGGAGAAGAAGTACCAGGCGTAGATACCGCCGCCTCGTCCGGCGGAGCTGTCGCAGTTGCGGTCCTCCACGCGCTCGCCGGTCTCGTCGTTGAAGCACACCTGTGCGTATTCGGGATCGTCCTGGTTGCTCGCCACGACGGCTGTGATGGTCCCTGCCAGCAGGGCGGTCACGCCCAGGCCGACGACGACGGTGCGCCGCTGGGAGCGCTTCTTCCGGGCTTTTGCCTCGTTGGCCTGCCGTTCCCGGTCCCGGGCGAAGGGATCCACCGGCTTGACGGGCTCGTTGAGCAGTTCGGGGCGGAGCTCCGGCTTGGGTACCTGCCATGGCGGCGGTTTCGGGCTGTTGCCGCCAGGGCTGGGCGGCGCGCTGCCGCTGGTGCCGTCCGCGGGGTCCTGCTGCGCCGGATCCTGGCGCCCGGGACCCCCGTTTGGATCCTGCTTGTCCGGATCCTGCCTATTTGGGTCCACGGCGTCCCCCTCAGTCGTCCACGTGAATTGGGCACAGCGCTGCACCCCCAATTGCAATCCTCGAATCAGCGTAGTCCTTGCCAGTCCCCGCTGCGAGCAGGAGGAAGGGGAAAAGTGCCGATCAGGCCCGGTGCCAGGGCATGACCCTACACTTGTGCCATGGAAACCGCGTCCCTGCTCGCTGTCTGCCGTGTCCACCAACTCCTTCCGGATGCCTCGAACGTGGGCGTGACGGCGATTGACAAGCGTCCGGCCGAGGGGCCGGTTAAGGTCCACAAACTTGGCCTCCAGGGCGACATCCAGGCCAACCGGGTCCACCACGGCGGGCCGGACCAGGCCCTCTACGCCTACTCGCAGGCAGACGCCGACTTCTGGGCTTCCGAACTCGGGCGGGAGGTTCCACCGGGGTTCTTCGGCGAAAACCTCCGGGTTGCCGGCCTTGATGCCACCGGTGCCGTTATCGGGGAACGGTGGAAGATCGGCATGGACGTGGAGGTCGAGGTGACGTCGCCGCGCACGCCGTGCGCAACGTTCCAGCGGCGGATGGGGGAGTCCCGGTTCGTCAAGCGCTTCACAGACGAGGGCCGCGTGGGCGCGTACCTGCGGGTCATCAAGGTGGGAACCATCCGGGCCGGGGACCACCTCCACAAGCTCTACGTCCCCAGGCACGGCGTGACGGTGGGCAAGTGGTTCAGCGAGCCGGATGTTGAGTCCATGGAGGCCCTCAAGGACGCGGATGCCGATGGCGAGATCCGCCTGCAGCAGCCCGAGTTCAACCAAAAGTTCGAGGCCCTGCAGCGCCAGCTTCGCGGCTGACGCGGGGGGAGTACGACGCCGGACGTGCGGGATGTGCCCAAGCTCACCGCCGCCGTCGGACGCTTGAATTGGGACTCCCGGCACCCGGTGCCGTACACTTGAAGCATCCCCCACTCCGGAAATCCCTTTTTCCTGCCCAATTTTTGAGGCAGGACTGGCAAGTGTTGGGGCCCGCAACTGTGATGCGGGCAGTTTCATAGGGAGAGCCGGCTGAAGAAAACGCTGTACAGACTGCTGGGATAGCAGCCAAGAGATGCAGCGGGAAGTCCTGCCACGGGATTGCGAAAGCGCCGGACTTCTGTGACCGGCCGGTCAACGTATGCCCGGCGTCCACGGCACACGTACTGCGGCTCCACTCACCTCGGGTAGTGCCGCCTGGCCCCCTATGGATGAGGAATTTTTCCCTATGCCCGAAAACCAAAACGAAATTATCGACGCCGCCGAGATTGATGCTCCGATTGCAGCGACCGAAGCCCCCGCAACGGGCCCCGAGGCGGACTCCGATGACAACACGGTGAAGTTCGCCGACCTCGGCATCGACGGCCGCGTCCTCGCCGCCCTGAAGGATGTGGGTTACGAAAAGCCGTCCCCTATCCAGGCAGCCACCATCCCGCTGCTGCTCGAAGGCCGGGACGTCGTCGGCCTGGCACAGACCGGTACCGGCAAGACTGCAGCATTCGCAGTGCCGGCCCTGTCCCGCCTGGCTGAGCTGCACGACCTGAACGGCCCGTCCCGCAAAACCCAGGCCCTCGTCCTGGCCCCCACCCGCGAGCTCGCGCTGCAGGTTGCGGAGGCGTTCACCTCCTACGCCAAGCACATCGACGACTTTACCGTGCTGCCCGTCTACGGCGGTTCCGCCTACGGTCCCCAGCTGGCCGGCCTGCGCCGCGGCGCCCAGGTGGTTGTGGGTACTCCCGGCCGCGTGATCGACCACATCGCCAAGGGTTCGCTGGACCTGTCCGAACTGCAGTACCTGGTGCTGGACGAGGCTGACGAGATGCTGCGCATGGGCTTCGCCGAAGACGTGGAGCAGATCTTCCAGCAGACCCCGTCGGAGCGCCAGGTTGCACTGTTCTCCGCCACCATGCCGAGCCAGATCCGCCGCATGTCCAAGCAGTACCTGAACAACCCGGCCGAGATCTCCGTCAAGTCCAAGACCACTACCGGCGCCAACACCCGCCAGCGCTACCTGCAGGTCATGGGCCCGCACAAACTCGACGCCATGACCCGCATCCTCGAGGTTGAAGAGTTTGACGGCGTTATCGCCTTCGTGCGGACCAAGATGGCCACCGAGGACCTGGCCGACAAGCTGAAGGCCCGCGGTTTCCAGGCCGCAGCGATCAACGGTGACATTCCGCAGCAGCAGCGTGAGCGTACTGTTGACGCGCTGAAGGAAGGCCGCATCGACATCCTGGTGGCCACCGACGTCGCCGCCCGTGGCCTCGACGTGGAGCGGATCAGCCACGTCATCAACTACGACATCCCGCATGACACCGAGTCCTACGTCCACCGCATCGGCCGCACCGGCCGTGCAGGCCGTTCCGGTGACGCCATCCTGTTCATGACGCCGCGGGAGAAGTATTTGCTGCGTTCCATCGAAAAGGCAACCCGCCAGCCGGTGGAGCAGATGCACCTGCCGACCGCCGAGACTGTCAACACGCTTCGCCTCGGCAAGTTCGCCGACCGCATCACGGAGACCCTGGCTTCAGAAGATGTTGCGGCCTTCCGCGATCTCATCGCTTCCTACGAGGAAGAGCACGACGTGCCGGCAGCCGAAATCGCTGCGGCACTGGCTGTGATGGCCCAGGGCGGCCAGCCGCTGCTGGTCAAGGAACTGCCTGCGGCCCCCGAGTTCCAGAAGCGCGAGCGTTCCAAGGACGGCTTCGGCTCCCGCGGGCCGACCCGTGCGCTGACTGAGGGCAACGCCACTTACCGGATCGCCGTCGGACGCCGCCAGCGCGTGATGCCCGGCTCAATCGTGGGCGCCATCGCCAACGAGGGCGGCATCTCGTCCTCGCAGATCGGCGGCATCGACATCCGCTCCGACCACTCCCTGGTGGAGCTGCCGGCGGACCTGAGCCCGGAGCAGCTGCGTGCGCTGTCCCGCACCCGGATCGGCGGCGAGCTGATCCACCTCGAACTTGATTCCGGACGCAAGCCCTCCGGCGACCGTGGCGGCTACCAGGGCAACCGCGGAGGCAACTTCAAGGGCAGCGGCGGGTTCAAGAAGGAATTTCGGAAGAACGACGGCGAGCGCTCCTCCGCGGACCGCGGCGGCCGCTCGTACAGCGAGCGTTCCGAGCGTTCCTTCAGCGACCGGCAGTCAAGCGACTCCCGGTATGGCGGCCACGGTGACGGCTCCCGCAAGCCCCGCCACGGCAACGACAGCGGACACCGCGACTACAACCGCAAGGGCAAGTGGTAAGCCCTGCCGCGGGTAGGCAAATAACGACGGCGATGGGCCGGCTTTCGAGCCGGCCCATCGTCATTTAACCCCTGGGAGTTTTTGGCCACGTATGCCGGCTTGAGGGCCCTTCAGCCCTGCATATCTGGACAAAAACTCTGAGGGGTGTGGGGCTGGACACAGTTGCGCCCCCGGGACGGTCCGGAAGCGCGGCCGCGGCTCTGTTCGGGCGGCCTCCCGCAGGCAGTACTTCCCAGTATTGGCGCGGAAAACAGGCTCAGAGCGGGACTGCATCGTAGCCGGAGCGCCCCTTCGGAGCCCGATTTGTTGGTGCGGAAATCTTCCGGTAGAGTATTTACTCGTTGCCCCCCTAGCTCAGTGGTAGAGCGCGTTCTTGGTAAGAACGAGGTCACCGGATCGATTCCGGTGGGGGGCTCTGAATGAGGGCCTGTGTCAAGGCGGTTTGACCGGCTTGACACAGGTTTTTCTCATTCGTGGCGGTGTAGCTCAGTTGGTTAGAGCGCACGACTCATAATCGTGAGGTCGGGAGATCGAGCCTCCCCACCGCTACAGGAAAAGCCCCTTGGATCTTGGATCCCGGGGGCTTTCCTGTTTCCCGCTTTCTTGCATATGACTGTCCGTCGGTACTTTCCCCCTTACAACAGCTTCCGTGATGTAAGTCTCATATCCGAGACTGCTGAGTCGCGAATTCCATTGTCCCGTCCTCCGGTCCGCGATGGGATGGTTCGGTATATGAAAGCGCTGGCCCTGCCGGGCCAGCAATATGTCAGGAGAAAGACCGATGGCCATCACCTCCGAGGCCCCGCGCACCGCACCGCTCCGTCAGATGTGGAAGTTGTTTGTTTACAGCGGCATCGGCGCGTTCATGTTCTTCGTACCGGTGACGATCGGGGGCAAGAACACCATCATGCTGGATCACATCGTCTCGTTCCTGCAGGGCAGTATCGGCCCGGTCCTCCCTTACTACGCATTGGCGGTCATTATTGCAGGGGCCGTCTACCCGTTCATCACGGGCACATGGAAAAAGTCACCTGTTGAAGTGGTGTTCTCGCTGTTCAAAGTGGCGGGTATGCTGGTGGGCTTCATGATGGTCTTCAGGGTTGGGCCGGCATGGCTGTTTGAACCGGGCATGGGTCCGTTCCTGTTCGAGAAGCTGGTTATCCCGGTGGGCCTGCTCGTTCCCATCGGTGCGGTGTTCCTGGCGCTGCTTGTCAGTTACGGACTGCTTGAATTTATCGGCGTCATGGTCCAGCGCGTTATGCGCCCGCTTTGGCGCACGCCCGGACGCTCGGCAATCGACGCCGTGGCCTCCTTTGTGGGCAGCTATTCCTTGGGACTGCTGATAACCAACCGCGTCTACAAGGAAGGGAAATACACAGCGCGCGAATCGGCAATCATCGCCACCGGTTTCTCCACCGTCTCAGCAACTTTCATGGTGATCGTTGCCAAGACGCTGGACCTGATGGGCCAATGGACCGCTTACTTTTGGATCACCTTCCTGGTCACTTTCATTGTCACCGCCATCACGGTCCGTATCTGGCCCTTGAACAGCATTCCTGATGACTACCATCCGGAAGCCGTGCCGCAGCCCGAAGAGGAAATTTCCGGCCGTCGTTTAGCCGTGGCCTGGCGTGAAGCCCGCGCAACCCTGGAAGCGGCTCCTTCCCTTCCCGTCAACGTGTGGATCAACGTCAGGGACGGGGTACTGATGGCGATGGCAATCCTGCCGTCCATCCTGTCCATCGGCCTGCTGGGCTTGGTGCTGGCGACGTACACGCCGGCTTTCGACTGGCTGGGCTACATCTTCTACCCCTTCACCTGGGCGCTCCAATTACCCGAACCGATGCTCGTTGCTAAGGCCAGCGCGGTAGGTGTCGCCGAGATGTTCCTGCCGGCCCTGCTTGCAGCGGAGTCGGTTCCGGTCGTGAAGTTTGTTGTGGGCGTGGTCTCCGTCTCCGGAATCATATTCTTCTCGGCCCTCGTGCCGTGCATCATGGCCACGGACATTCCTCTCCCGGTGTGGAAACTGGTGGTGATCTGGTTCCAGAGGGTTGTCCTGACGCTCATACTCGTGACCCCAATGGCATTCCTGCTGTTTCCCGCCTGACACCAACAAAGTTCTCTATCCGCCACGCAATGGGCTGTCCGTGCAGGCAGAATGGGGCCATGACCCGAATCGCTATCATCGGCGGCCACGGCAAAGTGGCCCTCCGCCTGTCCACCCTCCTCGCCGACGAGGGCCACAGCGTCACCTCGTTCATCCGCAACCCGGAGCACGCCGCCGACGTTGAGCAGACGGGCGCAGCGCCGTCGGTCCTGGACGTGGAGAATTCGACGACGGCGGCCCTCGCCGAGGCGCTTAAGGGCCACGATGCCGTGGTCTGGTCTGCCGGCGCGGGCGGCGGAAACCCGGCACGCACCTATGCGGTGGACCGGGACGCCGCCATCCGTTCCATGGATGCGGCAGCCCAGGCCGGCGTGGACCGCTACGTGATGGTGTCATACCTCGGGGCCGCCAGGAACCACGGCGTACCGCAGGACCACAGCTTCTTCCCCTACGCTGAAGCCAAAGCGGCCGCGGACGCGTACCTTCGGGAAACCAGCCTGGCCTGGACCATCCTGGGACCGGGCTCCCTCACGGACAAACCGGGAAGCGGCCGGATCGAGGTGGACCCGCCTCGGGAAGGCGGAGCGGAAACCTCCCGCGCCAACACCGCGATCGTGGCGGCGGCGGTCCTCGATCTGCCGGAGACAGCGGGCCGGACCATCGAATTCCGTGACGGCACTTTGCCCGTTGCCGCGGCGCTGGGCGGCCTCACCCGGTAGCTGCGGGGAGTTCCAGGTCCAGGGAGTGCTTTTCCACGTAGTCAAGTGCTCCGCGTACCGCGCCGACGGTGACAACACTGTCGCCCAACGGGGAGACAGCCACCCGGGGCGGTGTGGCGGTGAAGCTGCCCAGGCGTTCACTGATCGGTCCTAGCATCACACCGGCCGATTTGGCCACGCCGCCGCCAATCACCACGAGTTCCGGATTCCACATGGTGCCCACCGTGCCGATCACCCTGGCCATCCGCTCGGCCAGCCGGTCGAGGATCCCGAGCGCCACCGCATCCCCCTCGTCGGCGGCAGCGAAGACGTCCTCCGCTTCCACCTGTGCCGGGGCGATGGAACGGAGCACGGACGGTCCGGTACCGGCCAGGGCTTCCGCTGCCCACGTCCTGGCCAGGTACGCGATGCCGAACGTGTCGCCCACGCCCTCAACCAGCTCCAGGTAGGCCAGCTCGCCGGCACTGCCGCGGCTGCCGTGCACCAGCCGGCCGCCGTCGATCACGCCGGAGCCCAGGCGCTCGCTCGCCAGGATGACCACTACGTCGTCCACCCCTTCTGCTGCACCCATCCAGCGGTCACCTAGGGCGGCCAGGTTGGCGTCGTTCTCCAGCAGCACCGTCCAGCCCCGCCGCTCCTGAAACGCCTGGCGCAGGTCGATGTCGAACAAGCCCCAGAATTTTTGCGTTGCCAGGACGTCCCCGTGGCGGTCAACGGGTGCTGCCACTCCGGCGCAAACGGCCAGTACTGAATGCGGCCCGGCCCTTGCGCTGCTGAGCGCGGCCAGCGCAACGTCGTCAATATGCGCGATGCGGCCGCCGGCATCGAGCCCGGCAGCATTGAAGGGCCGGCTGGCCTTTCCCACGGTATTGCCGCGGAGGTCCGACACGACCACGGTCACCTTGGAGTACCCGATGTCCATGCCGAGGACCACGCCGGCCTGCTCGTTCAGCTCGAACCGGCGGGCAGGGCGGCCTTTCTGGTAGCCCCCCACAAACCGCTGGTTCTCCAACTCCCGGATCCAGCCCCGGTCCTTGAGGTCCTCGCACACCGCAATCCCCGTGGCGCGGGTCAGGCCGGTCGCCTCCATGACCTCCGTGACGGTCACCGCACCGGAGGACCGCATGAAATCGAGCACCGCCCCGGCGCTCACACGGCGGAGCAGCTGGGGGGTCGCCGGAATCCAGTCGGGCATGCTGTTGACCTTTCCGTCGAGAGGGCCGGATAATGCTTGAGGAACTAAATTTAGACCCAAAATAAATATACGCGACCAGCAGAAAAGGACCACCCCTTGTCCACCACCGCCACGTTGGCAACCCTGTCCGACTCCGACCGCTTAGGCGATCCGAACTGGTGGCGCCAGGCCGCTGTCTACCAGATCTATCCGCGCAGCTTCGCCGACTCCAACGGTGACGGCATCGGTGATCTGAAAGGCATCACCGCCAAGGTTCCGTACCTGAAGGCGCTTGGTATTGACGCCGTATGGTTGAGCCCCTTCTATCCGTCCGCGCTCGCTGACGGGGGCTACGACGTGGACGACTACCGCGACGTCGACCCCAAGCTGGGCACGCTTGAGGACTTTGACGAAATGGCCAAGGCGCTGCACGACGCCGGCATCAAGCTGATTGCCGACATCGTCCCCAACCACTCCTCAAACCGGCACAAGTGGTTCCAGGAGGCGCTGGCCTCACCGAAAGGTTCCCCGGCCCGCGACCGCTACATCTTCCGTGACGGCAAGGGCCCGAACGGAGAGTACCCGCCGTCGGACTGGGATTCCGTGTTCGGCGGTCCCGCGTGGGAGCGCATTACCGAACCGGACGGCACCCCCGGCCAGTGGTACATGCACATCTTTGCCAAGGAGCAGCCGGACCTGAACTGGTCCAACCGCGAGATCCGCGAGGACTTCCTCAAGACCCTGCGCTTCTGGTCGGACCGCGGCGTGGACGGTTTCCGCGTGGACGTGGCGCACGCGCTCACCAAAGACCTCACCGAACCGCTGCTCTCCAAGCTGGAACTGAGCGCGGCCAACACCGGCGTGGACGGGTTCGACGACGGCACGCACCCGTTCTGGGACCGCGACGAGGTCCACGAGATTTATGCAGAGTGGCGCGAGGTTTTCAACGAGTACAACCCGCCGCGGACCGCCGTCGCGGAAGCCTGGGTCCACGCCACCCGCCGCGCCCGCTACGCCAGCCCGACGGGCCTCGGCCAGGCGTTCAACTTCGACCTGCTGCAGGCCGACTTCGACGCCGCCGAATACAAGGAAATCATTACCCGGAACCTCGCCGAGGCGGCCGCCACCGGTGCGTCGTCCACCTGGGTGTTCTCCAACCACGACGTCGTCCGGCACGCCACCCGCTACGGCCTGCCCCAGGTGGCCAAGGAAAAGGCCGGAGCCAAGGGCCAGGACGGAAAAGACTGGCTGCTCGCCGGCGGTCCCGTCGACCAGCTGGACGTTGGGCTGGGTGAACGCCGCGCCCGCGCAGCCACCCTGCTGATGCTCGCCGTACCCGGCTCCGCCTACCTGTACCAGGGCGAGGAGCTCGGCCTGCAGGAGGTGGCGGACATTCCCGAATCAGAGCGCCAGGATCCTTCCTTCTTCCGCAACAAGGGTGTGGAAATCGGCCGCGACGGCTGCCGCGTGCCGCTGCCGTGGAAGGTGGAAGGCACCTCCTTCGGATTCGGTGAGGGCGGCTCGCACCTGCCGCAGCCGGACTGGTTCAGCAAGTACGCCGTCGAGGCCCAGGACGGGACGGAAGGCTCCACCCTGGAGCTGTACCGCACCGCGCTGAAGCTCCGCCATGAGCTGCAGACCGGCGAGGAGCTCGAATGGGTGGACACCGGAAACCCGGACATCCTGCACTTCAAGCGCCCCAACGGCTGGCAGTCAGTGACCAACTTCGGGGACTCCGCCGTCGATCTTCCCGCCGGGAAGGTGCTGGTCAGCAGCGTCCCGCTGGAAGATGGCAAGCTGCCGGCCAACACCACCGCGTGGCTGCGCTGATGCCGGCATCCGGCGAGGCCCGGAAGCGCTCATGCAGGAACTGATTTACGGCTGCATGGGCCTTGGCGGCAGCTGGTCCGGCCAGCCGCATGCGAGCAACCATGTGGACGAGGCCGCTGCCGCCGTCCAGGCGGCCCTCAACGCCGGCATCACGCTCTTCGACCACGCCGATATCTACCGCAACGGCAAATCCGAAGCCGTCTTCGGCGAGGTGCTGGCCGCCACGCCCGGGCTGCGGGACCGGATCCGGCTGCAGACCAAGTGCGGCATCAGGCTGAACGAACGCGGCCTGCAGACGCACTACGACCTCAGCCGGGAGTCCATCCTGGAACGGGTGAACGGCAGCCTGCAGCGCCTGGGAACCGACTATGTGGACATCCTCCTGCTGCACCGCCCGGACCCCCTGGCGGATCCCTCGGAGGTGGCTGCCGCCGTCGGGCAGCTGATGGCGGAAGGCAAGGTCCGGCAGCTGGGCGTGTCCAACATGTCCGGGGCGCAGATCGAGGTGCTGCAGGACCGGCTGGAAACGCCGGTGGTGGCCAACCAGCTGGAGATGAGCCTGCTCAAGCGCGCCTGGCTGGAGAGCCAGGTCCTGGTGAACCACCCAGGGCACCTGGAGTACAGCTTCCCGCACGGCACACTGGAATACTGCACCCGCAACAACATCACCCTGCAGGCTTACGGGTCCCTGGCCCGCGGCATGTACACCGGCGCCGAGCCGGAGACCCCCGGGTCAGCGGAGTCGGCAACGGCGGAACTGGTGGCGCAACTGGCGGGGGAGCACGGCACCACCGGGGAGGCCATCCTGCTCGGGTGGCTGATGAGGCACCCGGCGGGCATCGCCCCGGTGATCGGCACGGTCAACCCGGGCCGCATCCGCGCCTGTGCAGATGCGGCAAAAGTCGCCGCTGACATGTCCCGCGCGGACTGGTACCGACTCTGGGTCACGGCGCGCGGCAGCGACATCCCCTGACCTCCCAACCGGGTAGCAGCAAGTGACGTTATGGACCCCAAAACGGCACTTGCTGCTACCTGCATTCAAGGACGCGCCGGTCACATCGGGTTTAGTTCGTATTGATCCTCACAAGCAGGCCATTTTCGTCGCCGTGCCGCTTGCGGGACGGATACTGTAGAAAGCATGACGTCTACCATCGCCGCCGAAACTGTTAGGCCGGAACGCAACATCCCTGCAGAGATCGCCCGCTCCTGGCTGCTGGTCAATGCCATGAAACCCGAGCTTTTCGACCAGTCGGCAGTGTCCCGGGCGGACTCCATCATCCTGGATATCGAAGACGCCGTAGACCCGTCGCAGAAAGACAACGCGCGCAACAACGTCATCGACTGGCTGACCGCCGGCGGCAAGGCATGGGTCCGCATCAACGACGCCACCAGCCCCTTCTGGGCGGATGACCTCGCCGGCCTGCGCGGCACTCCCGGCCTCCTGGGCGTCATGCTCGCCAAGACCGAATCGTCCGACCAGGTCACCGAAAGCTTCCACCGCATGGACGGCAAGACCCCCGTCATCCCGCTGGTGGAATCAGCCGTCGGCATCGAAGAAGCCAACAACATCGCCAAGGCCCAGGGCGCCTTCCGCCTCGCCTTCGGCTCCGGCGACTTCCGCCGCGACACCGGCATGGCCGCCACCCCGGAGGCCATGGCCTACCCCCGCGCCAAGCTGGTGGTCGCCAGCCGCGTGGGCAACCTGCCCGGCCCCATCGACGGCCCCACGGTCGGCACCAACCACCCCATCCTGCGCGAGCAGACCGGCATCACCGTGATGATGGGCATGACCGGCAAGCTCTGCCTGGCCATCGACCAGACCCCCGTCATCAACGAAGTCATCAGCCCCACGCCGTCCGACGTCGCCTGGGCCACGGACTTCATGAACGACTTCGAAGCCAACGGCCGCGTCATCCGCGACGGCTCGGACCTGCCCCGCCTGGGCCGCGCTGAAAAGATCATGAAGCTCGCCGTGGCTTTCGGGGTGCAGCCGGCGCTCTAATGCCCGCCCCCGCCGCTTCCGAAGGCCCCGTGACCGGTACCCGCTACCTGGTCCACGGGGTCTTTTGGGATGGGCAGCCAGCGTCCGAAGCAGAGTACGACGGCGGCGCCCCGGCTTTGCGCCTCCAGTCACCAGACGGGTTCTTCCGGCAGCTTTCCCTCCACCGGGGTGCACGGCTCGGCTTCCAGGTGGCGGATCCCGTGCGGTCCTGCCTGGGGCATATCCGGGTCCACTCGTCGGCCCGGCGGGACCATGTCCTCTGCTCCGCCGGTGCTCCTGCCGCCCGGGGGAAGCAGTGTGAACGCTGCTTCATGCTGGACGAGTCCCGGCTGATCCACGACTTCCACCGCGGCGGCCGCGTCACCCCCGGGCTGCGGGACTACCTGATGCAGGAACACTGGCTGTACGTGGCCACCTTCGCCGGCGGCAGCACCAAGGTGGGAACCGCCTCCGGCCCCCGCAAGTGGAACCGGCTCGCGGAGCAGGGCGCGGCCGCTGCCCGGTACGTTGCCCATGCCCGGGACGGCCGCGTGGTCCGGATCCTCGAGGACCTTGTCACGGCGGAGGCCGGACTGACCCAGCAGATCCGGTCCGCGGCCAAGGCCGAAGCCCTGCTCCGGCCGCTGCCCGCGGCGGAACTTGACGCCATCAATGCCCGCCGCGCGGGCGAGGTCCGCGCACTGCTGGAACGGACCGCCGTCGACGGTTTCGCCGCAGTGGACGAATCCTGGCTGCGCCCCGCCCAGGCGGAATCGCTGCACGGCCCCGCCGCCCGCCACGCCTATCCGCATCCGCTGGACACCGGCCGGCACGGCTTCAACGTCGCCGCGCTGACCGGCCCGATTGCCTTGGCCGGGCTGGACAATACGGACGCCATGTTCGTGGTCAACCTCGGGCAACTGTCCGCGAGGACGATCATCCTCGGAGACTATTCCTCCGACGTGCCGGCCGTGCAGGAAGCCCTCTTCTAAAGCCCGGTAAACTGGCGGGGTGCTGAACGAATTCTGGGCCACTGCGCCAACCCGTTACAAAGTCCTGGTTTTCGGCGCGATGGGACTGATCGCCGTCGGCATCATCCTGAACCTGGTGGGCAATACCAGCGGCAACCAGGGACTGGCCATGGCATCCCTGCCGCTGATCGGGTTGGGCCTGGTCCTGCATGTCGCCGGAATCGTTGTCCGCGGCCAGGCCATCCGCAAGAACCTCCGCCGCTAGCTCCTGCCCGCCTTATCCGGGTGCCAGCGGCCGGGCGATAGGCTGGAGGCCATGACTATCAATCCGGATCTGCAGGGCCGAAGCTACCCTGCCGCTGAGGTGTACGACGTTGGCCGCGAAAAAATCCGCGAGTTTGCCCGCGCCGTCAAGGCCACCCATCCCGCGCACTTCGACGTCGAGGAAGCCAAGGCCCTGGGCCACAGCGACCTGGTGGCCCCGCCCACCTTCGCGATCATCATCGCCCAGCGCGCAGATGCCCAGCTCATCGAGGATCCGGAAGCCGGCATCGACTTCTCCCGCGTTGTCCACGCGGACCAGCGCTTCACCCACCACCGGCCAATCTTCGCCGGTGACCGCCTGGTAGCCGAACTGCACGTCGACGGCGTGCGCGCCATGGGCGGCGGGGCCATGATCACCACGCGCTCCGAAATCTTCGCCCTCGGCGACGGCGATGCCCGCGAGCAGGTCACCACCACCACGTCATCCATCCTGGTCCGCGGAGAGGGACAATAACCATGAGCCCCAAGATCAGCGAACTCAGCGCAGGCCAGGAGATCGGCAGCCGCACCGTCGAAGTCACCAGGACCGACCTGGTGAAGTACGCCGGGGCCTCCGGCGACTTCAACCCCATCCACTGGAACGAGGCCTTCGCCACCGGCGTTGAACTGCCCGGCGTCATCGCCCACGGCATGTTCACCATGGGCTCGGCCGTCCAGCTGGTCACCGACTGGGCAGGCGACCCCGCCGCCGTCGTTGACTTCCAGACCCGCTTCACCAAGCCGGTGGTGGTCACCGACACCACCGGGACCAGCGAGCCCGGCGCCACCATCGAGGTGAGCGGCGCCGTTGGAAAGATCGACGCCGACGCCGGCACCGCCCGGGTGGACCTCACCGTGGTCTCGGCCGGGCAGAAGGTGCTGATGAAGGCCCAGGCCATCGTCAAGCTTTCCTAGCTCTTGGAATTACGCGCGGGAACCGCGACTACCTCTACAGAAGTCCGAAACTGGCGCAATGCCGTCGTTGTCGCTTACGCAGCCAGCGGCCTGGCGTTCGCCTCATGGGTTTCCCGGCTGCCCGCCATCCGGGACGCGCTGGACCTCACTCCGGGAAACGTTGGTGTACTCCTGCTCTGCATGACGCTGGGCTCCTTCGCCTCCGTGTCCGCCTCCGGGCTGATCGTCCTGCGGCTCGGCTCCAAGCGGACCATCCGCACCGGCAGCATCATGGTGGGCGCAGGCCTCCTGCTCACCGGTCTCGGCACCTCGGTCCTCGGCAGCCCAGTGGCCACGGCCGCGGGCCTGGCCGTCATTGGCCTGGGAACCGGCAGCTGGAACACGGCGTCCAACGTGGAGGGCGCGGCCGTGGAACGCGCTGTTGGCCGACACATCATGCCGCGGCTGCACGGCGCCTTCAGCCTGGGGACCGTTGCAGGGGCCGGGCTGGGAGCCGCAGCAGCAGCGGCATCCCTGCCGGTGTCCTTGCACCTTGCCGCAGCTGGCCTGGTGGTTGCCGGCTCGGTGGCGACGGCGGCCTCCTGGTTCCGCGCCGACGCCACGCCGGTTGCCCGGGAACGGAGCTACACGCCGGACACCTTCGAGGACCCCACCACGGGTCCGATCCCGCTCATCGACACAGGAACCCGGCCAGACGAACCGCTGGACAACAAGCGCAAGATCACCCAGGCGTGGCGTGACCGCCGCACCCTGCTCCTCGGTGTGCTGGTGCTGGGCCTTGCCCTCGCCGAAGGTGCGGCGGGGGACTGGGTAGCGTTGGCACTGGCCGACGGGCACGGCCAGACCGACGCTGCCGGTGCCGCCGGTTACGGCCTGTTCGTCACGTTCATGACCATTGGACGGTTCGCCGGAACCCTGGTCCTGGACCGCTTCGGCAGGGTGCCGGTGATGCGCTGGTGCGCTGCGCTGGCCGTGGTGGGCCTCGGGTTGTTCGTCTTCGCGCCCGCACCGTGGCTGGCATTTGTGGGTCTCGCCGTTTGGGGCCTGGGCGCCTCGCTGGGATTCCCGGTGGGGATGTCCGCTGCAGCCGACGATCCGGCCAAGGCGGCAGCCCGGGTGTCGGTGGTGTCCACCATCGGCTATGGCGCGTTCCTGTGCGGACCGCCCCTGCTTGGCCTGCTGGCCGAACATATAGGCATCCTGCACTCCCTGCTTGCCGTCATGGTCATGCTGGCTGTGAGCTTCCTGCTCTCGCCGGTGGCCCGGAAGCCCGCGTAGGTACCCTGCGTCACTGCGCCCGTCGAGTAACTTCAAGTACTGTGGTTTGGTGAATTCCACCCTGCTTTCCTCCCTGACTACGTCCGCCGTCGGCGGCCCTGCCGACAAGTTCATCGAGGCGCGCACAGAGGCCGGGATCATCGAGGCTGTCCGTTCAGCAGACGCTGCAGGGGAGCAGGTCCTGATCATCAGCGGCGGCTCCAACCTCCTGATTTCCGACGACGGGTTCCCCGGAACGGTCATCAAGATCGCCTCCGAGGGCTTCACGGTCAACGCCGAGGACTCCTGCGGAGGAGTGGCCGTGGTGGTGCAGGCCGGCCACAACTGGGACCAGCTGGTGGAGCACGCCGTCCGCCACGCCTGGTCAGGGCTTGAAGCGCTGTCCGGGATCCCGGGATCAACAGGCGCGACGCCGGTCCAGAACGTCGGTGCCTACGGTGCCGACGTCGCGCAGACCATTGCCGCGGTGCGCACCTGGGACCGCGAGCGGAACGCGGTGAAGACCTTCACCAATTCAGAGTTGAAGTTCGGCTACCGCGACTCCATCCTCAAGCAGACCACCGTCAACGGTTCGCCCCGCTACGTGGTGCTGACCGTGGAGTTCCAGCTGCCCCTGGGCCGGATGAGCGCGCCCATCCGCTACGCCGAGCTGGCGAAGGCTTTGAGGGTGGAGCCGGGCAAGCGGGCATACGCTAACGATGTGCGCCGTGAGGTGTTGCGGTTGCGGGCCTCCAAGGGCATGGTGTGGGACTCGAAGGACAGGGATACGTACTCCACCGGATCCTTCTTCACCAACCCCATCGTCCCGGCGGAGGCAGCATCAGCGTTGCCTGAATCGGCACCACGGTATCCCGCCGGCGCCGACGGGCTGGTTAAGCTCTCCGCCGCATGGCTGATCGAGCAGGCGGGGTTCGGCAGGGGCTTCGGCCTGGACCAGGACAGCGTATCCGCCGGACGCGCGTCGCTGTCCACCAAGCACACCCTCGCCATTACCAACCGCGGCTCAGCCCGGGCGGCAGATATGGTGGCGGTGGCACGCGAGGTGCGTGCCGGCGTCGTACGCCGCTTTGGCATCGAACTGCACCCGGAACCGCTGCTTATCGGCTTGGAGCTGTAACCTTCGGGACGTCCCGCACGGCCTGGCGCCGCAGCTCGGCTGCTCCCATGAGGGCTGACGCCGCCAGTCACGGTGGATGCGGACGCCCCCAAGGCTGATCCCGATCGCCGGAAAGAGTACTGCGTAACCGCCACCCAGGCTCATCACGAGGGAGGGGAGGAGCCGCAGGGGTTCGGGCTGGCTGGTGCCACCCTAACTGCCCTGCTGCCGGGGTTCCGGCACGATCGTAGGATGAGGGCATGGCTGCAGAGGTGGGGAAGCGTCCGGACCGCAGGCTGATGGGCCGGCTGAGGCTTGTATCCCAGAAGCTGCTGCCCATGGGGGAGCACCCGGGGTCCGTAGCGGACGTGGTGCGGTGGATGACGGCGATGCAAGCGCAGGACTTCCAGGCGGCGCTCTGGGCCGTGGGCATCCGGCTCCCGGGTTCGGGCCTCAGCGCAATTCGCTCAGCCCTCGATTCCGGTTCTGTGGTCCGGTCATGGCCGATGCGGGGAACCCTGCACCTGGTGGCGCCGGAGGACCTGCGCTGGATGCTGGACCTCACCGCAGAACGGCTGACGAAGGGCATCGCGGCCCGTCACCGGGCGCTTGGCATTACCTGGGCGGACGTGGAGGCATGCCGGGACATCGCCCTCGGCCGTATCAGCGCGGGCGGGCCCGTCAGCCGGACAGACCTGTTCAAGGAGTTCGACGCCGCGGGGCAGCCTACCGAGGGCCAGCGCGGGATCCACATCCTGGGGACACTGTGCCGGCACGGATGGCTGCTACAGGGACCAGTGGCCGGAAACCAGCAGCTGCTGGTGGCCTTCGATGAATGGATTCCTGTGTCACGCTGCATAGACAGGGCTGAGGCGATCGCAGAGTTCCTGCTCCGCTACCTCCGCAGCCACGGACCGGCCACTCTTCGCGACTTCGCGTGGTGGACGCAGATTCCGCTGACCGAGGTCAGGGTTGCGTTGGAGGAGATCCGCAGCCAGCTCGTTGAGTTGGTGTTGGACGGTACCGGCTACTGGATGTCCCCTGAGACTGCGGCATTGTTAGACGCCGGCGTTCCGGGTTCCCGCTCTGTCCTGCTGCTGCCCGGCTTCGACGAGTTCCTGCTGGGCTACACGGACCGCAGCCTGGTGCTGCCGCCCGAGCATGCCAACAACATTGTTCCGGGCGGCAACGGGGTCTTCAGGAAGACGGTGGTTGCCGCGGGGGAGGTGATTGGCACCTGGGGACGGGAAGGCACCAGCCGGACTGCCGCCGTCGTACCCGAGCTTTTTGACAGCACCCGCGCGCTTGGCCCGGCAGCCCGAGCTGCTTTCCACCGCTCCGCCCGGCGGTACCTGGAGTTCCTGGAGACCTGACGGTGCCCGGGAAGCAGAGGTGGCCCCGACCCGTCTGGGCCAGGGCCGCTCGTGAGGCAGCTGGAAGAGTTACAGGTTGCCGGTGGCGATGTTGAGCATGCGGCGCAACGGCTCGGCGGCGCCCCACAAGAGCTGGTCGCCCACGGTGAACGCGCTGATGTATTGCGGGCCCATCTCCATTTTGCGGATGCGGCCCACGGGGATGTCCAGGGTGCCGGAGGCGGCTACGGGGGTGAGCCCGGCCATGGAGGCTTCCTTGGTGTTCGGAACCACCTTGGCCCACTCGTTGTCCTCGTCCAGGAGCTTCTCGATCTCGGCGACGGACAGGTCCTCGCGAAGCTTCAAGGTCAGGGCCTGGGAGTGGGAGCGCATGGCGCCGATGCGGACGCAGAGGCCGTCCATGATGACGCGGTTTTCCTCGGACGTGCCCAGGATCTTGTTGGTCTCGACACCGGCCTTCCATTCTTCCTTGGACTGGCCGTTGCCCAGGTCGGCGTCGATCCAGGGGATCAGGGAGCCGGCCAGGGGGACGCCGAACTGGGTGGCGTCGATGCCGGTGCGCTGGTGTGCCAGGACCTTGCGGTCGATGTCCAGGATGGCCGACGCGGGATCGTCCAGTTCCAAGCTGACCTCGGCGTTGAGGGTGCCGAACTGGCTGAGCAGTTCACGCATGTGCCGGGCTCCGCCGCCCGAGGCAGCCTGGTAGGTCATGGAGGTGCCCCACTCCACCAGGCCGTTCTTGAACAGGCCGCCGAGGCCCATCAGCATGCAGGAGACCGTGCAGTTGCCGCCGATGAAGTCCTTGGTGCCATTGACCAGGCCCTTGTCGATGACGTCCCGGTTGATCGGGTCCAGCACGATGATCGAGTCATCGTTCATGCGGAGCGTGGAAGCGGCGTCGATCCAGAGGCCGTCCCAGCCGCGGCTGCGCAGCTCGCCGTGGACCTGCTTGGTGTAGTCACCGCCCTGGGCGGTGACAATAATGGGCAGCTTGGCCAGGGTCTCGAGGTCGAACGCGTTTTCGAGCTTGCCGGCGCCGTCAGCGAACGACGGCGCGGCACCTCCCGCGTTGGAGGTGGAGAAGAACACCGGGTTGATGTTGGCGAAGTCGCCCTCGTCCTGCATGCGCTGCATGAGGACGGAGCCGACCATGCCGCGCCATCCGACCAGGCCGACGGAAGGGGTAGCTGCTGTAGTCATTCGTCCATTTTAGACGTCGCAACCGGAAGGGCGCAGTCGGTTACGTCACTCCCGGAGAGGCAGATTACGACGGCGGGAAGCGCCTTGGTGAGGCGCCTCGCGGTGGCAGTTCCAGGCGCAGCAGTCAGGGCCTGTCGAACTGGCGGGCAGTGGGCTCCGGGATGCCCCGCTCTGCCCGAAGACGCTTGGCCTTTGCGGCCACACCTGCCATCCGCGCCGCGTAGAGCACGCCGCCCAAGCCTGCCACGGTAAGGAGCAGGGCGCCCCACATAGGATCCTGACCGCGGCTGGTGGGTCCTGCCACCAGGAAGACGGAAAAGACCGCCAGGGCCGCGAAGAAGACCGCCGTCACCACAAAGCCGCCCGCAGACCGCACCTGCGGGTGGGAACTGGCGGTGACCACTCCCAGTTCATCCCTGGCATAGCTGTGGAGCCTACCGTCCACGGTACGGAAAAGGACACGTTCTTCCCCGCGCGCCACCGCCTGGTCGTGGTTGAAACGGATCTGGTCCTCGGAATTGGAACCCGGGTTGCTGCCGGGAAAACCGTTCTGCACGCTAGTCCTGTCGGATTGATCGGATGTGGTCCAGCACCTGCCCGCTGGTGAGGCCCGCAATTTCCTGGATGGGTTCAGAGGGCGCATCCAGGGCTCCGTACCCTACTGTCCAGTCCGTTCCGTTGCGTTTGATGAGGAGTTGCTTGCCGGCGCCGTCCTGCAGCAGCCGTATGGTGGCCCCGCCCGCCGGGTTGTCCTCGAGATGCTTGCGGACGATGAAGAAGTTGGCTTCTGCCGGCGTGGTATCGGGTCGCTGGGCCATTGCGAACCAGCTGAGGTAGGCGCGGGGCTGCAACAGGATCGTGTAATCCGGCGACTCAACGGACAGGACATTGTCCGTAGAGTCCGCTGTCAGGAGGTTGATCTGTACCCTTTTGGTGGCCTCCGTCAGTGCACTGGTGACGGCTGCGACGGGCCCCTCCACGGACAGTTCGCCGCCCGGGCCTGCCGTGGCGGCGCCGCGGGCCACAAGGGATGACGCACCGGCAGACAGCAAGGAGGCATCGTCGAGTTCCCTTTCAAGGCGCAGTGCCCTGGCCGACTCTTCGGCAGCGGAGTTGCGCCGCAGGTTTAGGAGCACCAGTAGTTCCGCGAAGCCAAAACCGATGGCGTCAGGAAAGCTCTTTTGGGCTGCCGGCGGGGCGGCTGTAGTCGTTTCAGTCACTGGTTGTTCCCCTTATTTCCTCAGAAGCCGAAAAAGTCGCCGACAGCGTCGGCACCGTCACTGATGGCCCCGCCAACGGCCTCCGCCCCGTCCGCAATCTTGTCGCCGACGTAGTTCACGGAGTCCCGGATGACGGGCACGTTGTCATACAGGGCAAGGGCGCCGCTGGCCACCATGCAGACTGTCCCGGCGGGAGGCGGCAGGAACGAGCCGGCGCCCAGCAGGGCCTTGGTGGTGGAGTACGCTGCCGCCCCGTAGTCACCTTCCTGGAAGTTGTTGAAGGCGTCCAGACTGTCCAGGCCCACGCCGACAACGCCCAGTCCCTTACTGAAGACGTCGCTGTACTGGAATGCCCTTGACCCTTCGGCAAGGTCCAGGACCTCGTGGAACCTGCCTTCGAAAAGGTTGTTGGAAAGGTTAAAGAACTTGCTGAACTCGTTGGAGTTCTGGAACGCCCGCCAGGCCACCGGGTCCAGGAAGTCGCCGATCCGCGACTTGTGCAGCATTGCGGCGATGTCGAAGATGCCTGCACGGAAGTTTGGAAACGCCTTGGTGAGGCCGTAGATGTCCCAGCCGTCGCGGAAGGGTGAGTCCGGGTCTGCGAGCCAGTCCGGGCCCCACGGGTTGTTGCTTGCCCGCCCCGGGGCATTCCCGCCAGGACCTGTGCTCCCTGGTGTCCCTCCCGGCCCGGACCCGCCTGGGCCGCCTGTCCCTCCGGCGTTGCTTGCCCGGTCCTGTTCATCGGCGTGCGTGAGGAGCAGCTTGGATTCCTGCTTCAGTCGGGACGCGGTCTTTTGCAGCAGCATCCGGTGGCTGCTGTTCCAGTCGGAACGGAAACGGGCGGCATCCTGGCCTTTCCAGGCGGGACTGTTGTTGATCTGGCCGCTCAGTTGCGCCGACTGCTGCAGCAGCAGGTCCGCAGTATTGCTGAACTGCTGTGCGAGCGTGCGCAGCTGCGCGACGTCGGCGCCCCACAATGTTCCTGCCACCCCGGCATCCCCCAATACTTGTCTTCATGAAGCAGCCTCTGCCACTGCGGATCCAACCTAGGCCAGGACGGGCAGGGACCGCGATGGGCTGGACTCCCCATACCCCTGCAGCCCGGCTAGCCGCGCTTGGTCTCCTCCACGACGGCAGCTTTCCGGGCACGCAGCGCAAAGAACGCGCCGAAGGCGAAGACCTGCGTGACCACCACGAGCACCACGGCGCCGGCGATCTTGTTGCCGCCCAGGATCATGGTGAGCCCCACAATCGCGGACAGCAGCGCCAGCAACGGCAGCAGCATGTATCCGAGGACAAAAAGGGTTTCCGGCTTTTTCAGCATGTCCTAGCCCTCTGTCCTTGACCACTTGGTGAATCTGTAGCGTGTGCCGTTGGCGCCCGTAAGCCACCCGTCCGGCGGGACTGAGGCGGTGGCCTCCCAACTGGTGCCTAGCACGGGAGCGAACGTGTCGCCGTCGGCCTTTATGTCGATCGTGGTGACCACAGCTACGTTGGCGAGTTCCGTGGACTGGCGGAAGATTTCGCCGCCGCCAAGGATCCATACGGTGTCGCCGCCGTCCACGAACTGCGACTCCAGCAGCGCATCATCCAGGGAAGGAACCACGACGGCGCCCTCCGCCTCGGGCATGTCCGCCCAGTTTTTCTGCCGGGTGATGACGATATTGGTGCGGCCGGGCAGGGGACGGTACTTGTCCGGGAAGGAGAGCCAGGTCCTGCGCCCCATGATGACCGGGTGCCCGGTGGTCAGGCGCGTGAAGTGCTTGAGGTCCTCGGGAAGGTGCCAGGGCATGTCGCCGTCCTTGCCAATGACGCCGTCGGGTGTCTGCGCCCACACCAGGCCGACGCCGGTGGTCGAGGCGGCCAGCTCCTCGGTGAATGACTGCGGGTCGGTGAAGTTTCCGGTGCTCATACGGCAATCGGCGCCTTGATCGTGGGGTGGTGCTGGTAGCCGACCACTTCGAAGTCCTCCAGGGTGTAGTCGAAGATGGATTCTGGTTTGCGGCTGATCTTCAGCTGCGGATACTCGTAGGGCTCCCGGTCCAGCTGCTTGAGGACCTGGTCCATGTGGTTCTCGTAGATGTGCACATCCCCGCCGGTCCAGACGAACTCTCCCGGCTCGAGGCCCACCTGCTGGGCCAGCATGCATGTAAGCAGGGCGTATGAGGCGATGTTGAACGGCACGCCCAGGAACATGTCCGCCGAGCGCTGGTACAGCTGGCAGGACAGTTTGCCGTCCGCTACGTAGAACTGGAAAAAGGCGTGGCACGGCGGGAGCGCCATGTCGTGAAGCTCGGACACGTTCCAGGCGGAGACGATGTGCCGGCGGGAGTCCGGGTTGGTCCTGAGACTATCCACCAGCTCGGCGATCTGGTCGATGTGGCCGCCGTCCGGTGTGGGCCAGCTGCGCCACTGGACACCGTACACCGGGCCCAGGTCGCCGTCCTCGTCCGCCCATTCGTTCCAGATGGTCACGCCCTGGTCCTGCATCCACTTGATGTTGGTCTCGCCGCGCAGGAACCACAGCAGCTCAACGGCCACGGACTTGAAGTGCACCCGCTTGGTGGTGATCAGCGGGAAGCTCTTGCCCAGGTCGAAGCGCATCTGGCGCCCGAAGACGCTGGTGGTTCCGGTTCCGGTCCGGTCCGGTTTGTGCGTGCCGTTGGCCATGACGTCGCGCAGGAGGTCTTCATAGGGCGTTGGGATGCTCACGCATCCCAGTCTATCGGGGTTCCGACATGTGGCTGGAAACCCCGGAAGCAGTTTTCAGTCGTCAAACGGCCGGAACTGTTCGACGGCGACCACCTTGCTTTTCGCACCAGGTGCCACATGGCAGACCACCAGTTCGCCGGGCGAGAGGTACGGTTCCTCGGACGGCAGGAGTTTTGCCAGCGCGGCCGGCATGTGCTTCGCCAGCTGGCCGAGAACGGTGGGCAGCGCGGGGCGGTGGGTGCAGACAACCACGGGCCGCCGTTTGTCGAAGAGCGACTCGATCACGGCAGCAGTCTTTTTTGGACTTCGCTCGTGCCGGTGTTCGGTCAGGGCTTCGGCCATCTTCACTTTCGCGCCCACTGCCTTGACGTACGGTGCAACGGTAGCCACACACCTCAGCCATGGGCTCGTCACCACCCGCGGCGGCTTCCAGGCCTGCAACAGACGCCCCACGGCCTGCGCCTGGCGGGTTCCGGTTACGGCGAGGGGCCGCTCGCCTTCCGCCTTGGTCCAGGACGAGCGCGGTTTCGCCTTTGCGTGGCGGAGGACCACGAGCGGCCAGGTGTCCAACTCCCCGCGTTCGTGCGCTTCGCGCAGGTACTGCAAAGGTTTGGCGTCGGTGGGATTGGACAGCAGCGTGGACGCCTTCTCCGGGGTGCACCACATGAGACCGTCCACCTCTTTGCCGTCCGGAACGAGACCGGTTCCGTTGGCCTTGACGGCCCAGTAGTGGACCACTTTGAGGCCCGACGCCACGTGGTAGTGGATGGCCGGCAGCGGAATCCCCAGTGCCGCGTCCAGCCCGATCTCCTCCCGCACCTCACGGACAGCGCATTCAGGTATGGTCTCGCCGTCGTCGATCTTGCCCTTGGGCCACGACCAGTCGTCATAGCGGGGACGGTGGATCAGCAGGACTTCCAGCCTGTCTTTGGTGACGCGCCAGGGAATGGCTCCGGCAGCAGTGACTGCTACTGGTTCCCCCGGATGGTCTGTCTGGTCAGCTACGAGTGCATCGCTCGACAAAACTGTTGCCCTTACCGCCGGCTCAGGCTGCGCTGCCGGGGACGCGACGCCAGCAGCCATGACTGGACGTCCTCAAGGGGTTTCCCGTCCTCGGTCAGGTGGTGCCGGGTCCAGTTGCCCCCGCTGTCCAGGTGCCAGCTGGCGGTTTCAGGAGCGAGGTAGCGCCGGAGCAGGTCCAGGACGTAGTTGATGTCGTCAGCGCTGCCAAGCTGCACCAGCGCCTCAACGCGGCGGTCCAGGTTGCGGTGCATCATGTCCGCAGATCCGACGTATACCACGGGATCCCCGCCATTGGCGAAGGCAAACACGCGGGAGTGCTCCAGGAACCTGCCCAGGATGGAGCGCACCGTGATGTTGTCACTTAGTCCCGGAACGCCGGGGCGGAGCGAGCAGATGCCGCGGACCACCACGTCCACCTTCACCCCGGCCTGCGAGGCCCGGTACAGGGAATCAATGATGGCCTCGTCCACCATGGAGTTGACCTTGATCTGCACCCGCCCGGGCACTCCGGCCCTGGCGTTGCGGATTTCGGTTTCGATCCGGTCAATGAGCCCGGACCGCACGGACCGCGGCGCAACGAGCAGGCGCTTGAACGTCGACTTCGGCGCGTACCCGGACAGCTGGTTGAACAGCTTGGACAGGTCCTCGCCCACCTGGTCGTTGGCGGTCAGCAGGCCCAGGTCCTCATAGTAGCGGGCTGTCCTGGGATGGTAATTGCCCGTGCCGATGTGGCAGTAGCGGCGCAGCCCGTCCACTTCCTGCCGCACCACCAGGGACAGTTTGCAGTGCGTCTTCAGCCCCACGATGCCGTACACCACGTGCACGCCGGCCTGCTCAAGCTTGCGGGCCCAGGAGATGTTGGCCTGCTCATCGAAGCGGGCCTTGATTTCCACCAGGGCCAGCACCTGCTTGCCGGCCTCCGCGGCGTCGATCAGGGCGTCAACGATGGGTGAGTCGCCGGAGGTGCGGTAGAGGGTCTGCTTGATGGCCTGGACCTTGGGGTCGGCCGCGGCCTGCTCCAGGAAGGCCTGGACGGAGGTCGAGAACGAGTCGTAGGGGTGGTGCAGCAGGATGTCGCGGCGGCGCATGGCAGCGAAGACGTTGGCGGCCTTGGACGTCTCGGACTCGTTAAGGAAACGGGAGGTGTGCGGGACGTGCTTGGGGTAGTGCAGGTCCGCGCGGTCAATGCCGGCGATGACGGACAGCCCGCGGAGGTCCAGCGGGGCCGGCACCGAGTAGACCTCCGATTCCTCCACGCCCAGTTCGCGGATCAGGAGCGCCCGGATGTTGGGGTTGATGTCATTGGTGACCTCGAGCCGCACCGGCGGGCCGAAGCGGCGCCGCAGGAGTTCCTTCTCGAGTGCCTGCAGGAGGTTCTCGGCGTCGTCCTCCTCGACCTCCACGTCCTCGTTGCGGGTGACCCGGAAGGTGTGGTGTTCCAGGACCTCCATGCCCGGGAACAGCTTGTCCAGGTGTACGGCGATGACATCTTCCAACGCGATGAAGCGGGCCACCCGGCCTGGCACGGCGCCCGCGCGGGGACCGTCGATGGAGATCAGGCGGGGCAGCTGGTCCGGCACCTTGACGCGGGCGAACAGCTCCTTGTCGCTGATGGGGTTCCGCACCACCACGGCGAGGTTCAGCGACAGGCCCGAGATGTAGGGGAACGGGTGCGCCGGGTCCACTGCCAGGGGCGTCAGGATGGGGAACACTTTCTCCGCGAACATAACGCTGAGCTGCTGCTGGGCGGCATCGTCCAGTTCATCCCACTGCATGAGGTGGATGTGCTCGTAGGCCAGTGCGGGGCGGATCTGCTCCGCATACGCCTGCGCGTGCCGCTGCTGGAGCCGGTGGGCTTCCTCGCTGATCTGTTCCAGGACCTCCACCGGGCTCAGCCCGGCCGGGGAGGGCACGGCGAGGCCGGTGGCGATGCGGCGCTTCAGCCCGGCAACGCGGACCATGAAGAACTCGTCGAGGTTGGACGCGAAGATGGACAGGAAGTTGACCCGTTCCAGCAGATGCAGGGACGGATCCTCGGCGAGCTCCAGGACCCGGGAATTGAAGGCGAGCCAGCTCAGTTCGCGGTCCAGGAAGCGGTCCGGGCGGATGTCTCCGTCGGGCTGCAGGTTGGGTGCAAACTCGGGAATGTCGATGCGGTCCTGGGTGGCCCGGGATGCGGGCACCTCGGATGAGCCGAAGCGGGCGCGCACGGGCACTGCAACATCCTGGGACGTGGCTGTTCCGGAAGGTTCCGGGTTCATGGCATCTCCTTTACCTGGGCGCTTGATGCTGGCGCTTCCGGCCCGCGCGGTTCTGCTTCAACCTTACAAGCATCCGTATCCGGAAAGCCTTGGATTCAGGTCCTCCGGCCGTGAAGTAAGCCGACTGGCCTAACTGGCCGCCACCGGTCCGTACATCACGTCCATGTCCCAGCGGGTGAATCCCAGCCGCCGGTACAAGGAGACGGCGGGAGTGTTGTCCGCGTCCGTGTAGAGCATCACCGCGTGCAGGCCCAGATCCTGCAGGTACCGGATCCCGGCGATGGTCAGCGCCTTGCCAAGACCCATGCCCTGTGCCTCGGGCGCTACCCCCACCACGTACACTTCGCCGATCGCCGGGTGTGACCCGTGCTGCGGATGCACCTTGGTCCAGTGGAAGCCGAGCAAACGGCCGCCGGCATCCTCGGCAAGGAGGAAGCCGGAAGGGTCGAACCATTCCTCCGCCATCCGTGCCTCCAGGTCCGCCCGGGTGAGGCTGCCCTGCTCCGGGTGGTGCGCAAAGGCCGCTTTGTTGAGCGCCAGCCAGGCATCCTCATCCTGGCCCGGAACAAAGGCGCGCAGCGACACACCGTCCGGAAGGCCGGCGTCGGGAAGGTCGGTGCCTGCCGTCGTCATGCGCATCTTCCACAACTCACGCACCGGTGCATACCCGTAGCGGGCAGCGAGGTCGGCCGCGGCCTCATGGTTGCCGTGCGACCAGGCCTTCAGGCCGTCCAGCCCGCGGGCCTCCAGCAGGGCACCCACCAGCCGGTCCGCCACACCCTGGTTGCGGTAGGAGGGGTGGACGGCGATTTCCAGGATGCCGGTGCCGTCCGGCTCTTCAACCACGACGGCGAATCCCGCCAGGTCCTGGCCGGTGGCGGGATCGGAGTCCTCGTCAGGGGCATACAGCGCCAGGGTCAGCAACGAATGCTCAGCGGAGTTCCCGGCGCGCATGGTCACCAGTGTCTGCTCGGAGATCGAGGGGTTGCCGTCCGCCTCCTCTGCAGCTGCCAGCAGGCCGCGGCAATCCTGGAGGAGTTGCGGGTCAACCCCGCCGCGGACAACAAGGACGGGCCACTTTTCAGGGTGCGCTGGAGTCATAGGGCAAGGCTATACGGGTCACGGCCCCGGTCAGGCCTCGGTGAGCTCGTCTTCCTGCTGCCGTACCAGGGTCAGGCGGTACCCGACGTTGCGGACCGTGCTGATCAGGTTCTCATGGTCCGGTCCCAGCTTTGCGCGGAGCCGCCGGACGTGGACGTCAACGGTGCGCGTGCCGCCGTAGTAGTCATAGCCCCACACCTCGGTGAGCAGCTGCTGGCGGGTGAATACCCGGCCGGGATGCTGGGCGAGGTACTTAAGGAGCTCGAATTCCTTGAAGGTCAGGTTCAACGGCGCGCCGTTGACGCGGGCCGTGTAGCTCGCTTCGTCGATGATGACGCCGGCGGCACGGATTTCGCTGGGCGCGTCCTCCTGCTCGGGTACCGCCCGGGCGACGGAAAGCCTGATGCGTGCCTCCACCTCTGCGGGGCCGGCCGAATCGAGGACGATGTCATCCACAGCCCAGGCGGACGACACGGCCGCCATGCCGCCTTCGGTGAGGATCAGCACCAGCGGTGCGCTGAGCCCGGTGGCTTTCAGGAGCTGGGTGAGGGAGCGGGCCCCCACAAGGTCCTTCCGCGCGTCCAGGAGCACGATGTCGCAGGGATCGGTCTCGAGCAGGGCGGTAGGCTCGGCGGGGAGGATGTGCACCCGGTGGTTCAGCAACTCCAGAGCAGGCAGGATGTCTACCGAAGAGCCGGTGCTGTTCGTCAGTAACAGGATGTGCGACATTGTTCCTCCAAGGGCTGTCCGCGCATCATTGGGCGACTAAACCGGATTTTCACCGGCCGGTACAGGCTTCCTGCCCGGATTCAAGGCCGGTGTGGAGCTGCCGGCCCGCCACCTGGACAGGGAGCGTAGCTGAACCTTGAGTATACCCGGCAGCCCCTGTTGGGCCAGAGATTACCGGGCTGCAAAGGCACGTTTTGCGACATATCCCGGTCACATAAGGCAGGATTGAGCAAGGGCGGCATGCCCTGCCATGAAGGGGGACACCCCGCCGGTCGACGCCAGGATGGGATGACAGCGCAGTGAGTGCAGAGATGAAGCGCAGGCCGGGTTCCGCATGACGGCAGAACTGCAGGCGCCCGCGCGCTCCCTCGGTTCCTGGACTATCGGCATTGCGGGAATCGCAGGCCTGGCAGCGATCATCGCCGGCGTCTACAGCTCCCGCGAGGCCCTCGTGGCTGTTGCTGTCCTCATCGCCGCAGCGGTCGGAATCGGCTGGCCGCACTTCCTCCGGATCCCGGCCAAAAAGACGCTCGCCGCAGTCATCGCGCTGCCCGGTGCGGGATCCGCTGCCGCCGCCGCGGTCGCCCCCGCCCCCGGCTACCTGGACTGGACCCCCGGATTCATGGCGCTGGGGATGATGGCCGTGTTTGTGGTTCAGCTGATCCGCGGCACCGGACAGGCCCAACGGCTCGAATCAACGCTTGGCTGCTGCGTAGGGGTCCTGCTCTCCTGCCTGGGCTCAGGCTGGGTGGCCGGGGCCAGGTTCAACGGAATCCGGGAAATGCTGCTCGTGGCGGCCATCAGTGCTGCTGTGGCGTTGCTCACAGGGCTTATCCGCTGGCCGGACCGGATGGTGGCGCCGCTGGGCATGGTTTTGGCCGGGCTTGCCGGCCCGCTTGCCGGGCTGGTGCTGTCCGATATCGCTGTCCTGCCGGCCGCTGTTTTCGGCGTCGTGGTCGGCGCGGTGCTGGCCAGCTTCCGCCGGATGGTGACCCTCCGCGGTGCCCCCCTGAACCTTGCCGCGGCGCTCAGCATGGGCCTTGCACCCGTGTCCGCCGTGGGCTCGCTCGCCTACTTCATAGACAAGCTCCTCATCTACTAACGCGTTAGGATGGCATCATGTCCGTACTTGCTTTTGAAATCTTCTTCCTTGTCCTGCTCGGCATCGCCAGCCTGTCCATGGCATGGTTCGCCGGCTTCGTGGTCTACCGCCTTTTCAAGGGCCAGAAGTAGACCACCCTTCACGGAGCTAGCCGTATTTCGAGGTAATAGCTGTGCCCATTGAGATTCCCACGGATCTGACCCCTGAACTTGTCCCCCTTTCCTGGCTCATCGGCGAGTGGGAGGGCCGCGGCCGGCTCGGCAGCGGGGATGAGGACTCGGAGCACTTCCTGCAGCACGTTTCCTTTACGCATAACGGCCTGCCCTACCTCCAGTACCGGGCGGAGAGCTGGCTGACCGACGACGACGGCACGCGCCTTCGCCCGCTCACTGTTGAGACAGGCTTTTGGGCGCTGGAGCGCAAGCAGCTTGATGCCGACGGCGGTCCGGGCCTGGTGCCGGCAGACATCGTGCCGGCGCTGAAGAGCGCCGATGAGGTGGAAGCCCTCCGCAACAGCGAGGGCGGCTTCGACATTTCGGTTTCCATCGCCCATCCCGGCGGCATTTCCGAGCTGTACTACGGGCAGATCAAGGGACCGCAGATCCGGCTCACCACCGACATGGTGATGCGGGGAAGCCATTCAAAGGACTACAGTGCCGCAACCCGGATCTTCGGTTTGGTGGACGGCAACCTGTTGTGGCGGTGGGACGTGGCAACAGGCGGAGGGGGCGGCAAGGGCCTGGAAGCGCACGCGTCAGCCTTCCTGAAGAGAGTCTCCTGACCCCTGCCGGGCTGGAATACCCGCCCACTGAAGGACGTTGGCCTGAATATGACTATCCCCAGCCCTCTGTTGTCGCGCCCCGGCGCGGTTGAGGCCGCCGGTGCGGACGCGGGCGTCGCGTTGCACTATGGCGAGCCCCTGCGCGAGCAGCGCGCCCTCGCCGCCGGAACCGCCGTCGTCGATCTTTCCCACCGCGGCGTGGTGACCGTCACCGGACCGGACAGGTTGAGCTGGCTCAACACGCTGTCCTCCCAGCAGATCACCAACCTTGCGCCGGGGGAGTCCAGCGAGCTGCTGCTCCTCAGCGTGCAGGGCCGGATCGACTTCGACGCACGGGTGATCGACGACGGCGGCACCACCTGGCTGATCGTCGAGGCTGCCGAAGCGGCGCCGCTGGCGGAATACCTCAACAGGATGAAGTTCATGCTCCGGGTGGAGGTGGCCGACGTTTCCGCCGACTGGGCTGTGATGGGCAGTACCAGGGCGGTTCCCGAATGGTCCGGCCTGCTTGCCTGGCAGGACCCCTGGCCGCACGTCAGCGCAGGCGGTTACTCCTATGCCACCGTGTCCGAGGAGGACCACCCCGGCCTGGAGCGCCCTTGGTTCGAGTACCTCGTACCAGCAGCAGAGCTGGAGAAGGTTGTGGCGGACCGCCCCCTTGCCGGCACCCTGGCCGCCGAAGCCCTTCGCGTAGCCGCCTGGCGGCCGCGCATCGGCGCCGAGGCGGACGATAAGACCATTCCGCACGAGCTCGACCTGCTCCGTACCGCGGTCCACTTGGCCAAGGGCTGCTACAAGGGCCAGGAAACTATTGCCCGCGTCCACAACCTGGGTCACCCGCCGCGGCGCCTGGTGTTCCTGCAGCTGGACGGGTCACAGCACACCATGCCCGCCGCCGGCAGCCCGGTGCTGGCGGGGGAGCGCAAGGTGGGAACCGTAACCTCCGTTGCCCAGCATTACGAGATGGGACCGGTGGCGCTGGCGGTCATAAAACGTTCGGTGGCTCCGGATGAGATACTGACGGTCCTTGACGGGGACGAACCGTACCCCGCCAGCCAAGAACTCATCGTCGCTCCGGACGCCGGCCAGGTGGTGGGGCGCCAGACCGGATTCCTCAGGGGGCCACGCGAATGACCAACGACAGTGCCGAAGCAACGGCAGGGCCGGACGACGACGCCGTCGCCCTGGCGCACACCCTCTTCGAAGGTGCCCGGGAAGGGAACACGGAGCTGTTGCGTGCCTACCTGGAAGCAGGAGCGCCGGCCGGGCTGACCAACGCCGCCGGCGATTCGCTCCTGATGCTCGCAGCCTACCACGGCCACGCTGACACCGTGCAGTTGATCCTGCAGCATGGCGCCGGGGCGGATGCTGCGAATGACCGCGGGCAGACGCCCCTCGCTGGAGCCGCGTTTAAGGGCTACACCGACGTAGCACGCGTCCTGCTGGCCGCCGGCGCCGACCCTGACGCCGGCACCCCGTCAGCACGCGCAGCGGCGCAGATGTTTGCCCGCCAGGAGATCCTCGATCTCCTGGGTTAGCCTCTCCGGGTCCGCCCGGAAGCCAAACCCTGAAGGATGATCGAGTGGAAAACGTAGCAAAGCCCTGGCCGGCCCTGTGGTCGCTGGTCATCGGGTTCTTCATGTTCCTGATTGACAGCACCATCGTGTCCGTGGCCAACCCGCGGATCATGGAGGGCCTCGGCGCGGACATCAACTCGGTGATCTGGGTGACCAGCGCCTACCTGCTGGCGTACGCCGTCCCGCTCCTGATCACCGGCAGGCTGGGCGACCGGTTTGGTCCGAAGAAGCTCTACCTCGCGGGGCTGGTGGTGTTCACCCTCGCCTCGTTGTGGTGCGGGTTGTCCGCGAATGTGGAAACCCTTATCGCCGCCCGTGTCCTCCAGGGCCTCGGCGCGGCGATCATGACAC
Source organism: Pseudarthrobacter sp. NamE2 (assembly GCF_005796205.1). GTDB lineage: Bacteria > Actinomycetota > Actinomycetes > Actinomycetales > Micrococcaceae > Arthrobacter. The sequence continues at coordinate 61,453 of NZ_VAHN01000002.1, forward strand.
CCCAGACCATGGCCGTCATCACGCGGATCTTTCCGCCGAACCGGCGCGGGGCGGCAATGTCCGTCTGGGGCGCCACCGCCGGCATGGCCACGCTGGTCGGTCCCATCCTGGGTGGAGTCCTCGTGGACGGACTGGGCTGGCAGTGGATCTTCTTCATCAACCTGCCGGTGGGGATCGCCGGCTTCATCCTGGTGCTCCGCAACGTTCCTGACCTCAGCACCCGACCGCACCGGTTCGACATCCCGGGGGTGGTGCTCAGCGCCGTCGGCCTCTTCCTGCTGGTCTTCGGCATCCAGGAAGGGGAGACGTATAACTGGGGAACCATTGTTGGACCCGTGAACGTCTGGGGGCTCATTATCGCCGGCCTGGCCGTGCTGGCGGCGTTCGTGGTGTGGCAGCGGTTCAACAAGGGCGAACCGCTCCTGCCGCTGGGGCTGTTCCGCGACAGGAACTTCTCCCTCGCCAACATCGGCATCACCACCGTCGGCTTCACCGTAACCGCATTCGGCCTGCCACTGATTTTCTACTACCAGATGGTCCGCGGGCTCACGCCCACGCAGTCCGCCCTCCTGATGGTGCCCATGGCTTTGATCTCCGGCGGCCTTGCGCCGGTGGTGGGCAGGATCGTGGACCGGGTGAATCCCAAGTACCTCGCCGTGGGCGGCCTCTTGTTGATGGCGGTGGCGCTGGTGTGGAACGCGGCCTTGATGCAGCCGGACACACCCATCCTGATGTTCCTGCTGCCCAGCGCCGTCCTGGGCTTCGCCAATGCCGGCATCTGGGCCCCGATCAGCACCACCGCAACGCGGAACCTGCCGCCGCAGCAGGCGGGTGCCGGCTCGGGCGTCTACAACACCACCCGGCAGTTCGGCGCGGTGCTGGGCAGTGCCGCAATCGCCGTGCTGATCCAGGCCCGGCTTGCCGCGGAGTTGTCCGCAGAAGGGCAAACCGGCCCGGAAGCTTCGGGTGAGGGGATGGCCCTCACGGGTACTCTACCGGAAGCCCTGCACAACGGATTTTCGACGGCGATGGGCCAGTCCATGCTGCTGCCCGCCGCGGTGGTCCTGGTAGGCGCGGTTGTGGCGTTGTTCTTCGCGAAACCTCAGCCGGTGGGGCACTGGGGCGGGGCCCCTGCCTCAGCCAAGGTGGACGCTGGTCTGGATTCCACCGGCTGAAAGGCCCAGCTTCCGCGCCAGCGCGAGCGATCCCGTGTTGCTGACGTCCGTTCGCCACTGCAGCGTCAAGCCTGCTGCCAGGGCTTCATGCGCCGCGATGGATGCCGCGAGTGACCCAAGCCCCTGCCGGCGCCATGCCGGATCCACCAGGACCCCCAGGTGGGCCAGCAGTCCCTCCCACTCGGCGTAGGCGCCGCATGCCAGGGGAACCCGCCGTCCGTCCACCTCATGCAGGATCGTGTAGCGGTTCTCCAGATCTGACAGGCCAACTTCGTTGACGTCGTCCGGCGGGCACCTGCCCTCCAGCTCTATCGCCTCCGGGTTGCCGTGCGAGACGGTCATCTCCCCGGCGGGCTGCTGCAGGGGCAGGTCGTCCGCAAAGAAGAGCGCCGCTGCCCCCAGCCCGTGCCCGCCGTGGGCACGGGTCAGGGTCAGGAGCGTCACGTGCTGTGCCATCTCCTCGTCCGGTATCCCCGCTGCCGCGTCAATGATCCATTGCGGCCCCACCAGCGCGGAACTTCCGAACAGGCGGATGAATTCCACGGTGCGGGCCGACTCGTCGGCCCGCACGATCCGCTCGCCTGAGGCAAGGGCATCACCGAAGGCGTCGTCGTCCAGTCCCAGGCGGCGGGCCCAGGCAAGCTGGATGATGGCGGCAGAACCGGGGTCGAGTGTCATGCTCCCAGCCTAGGACTGCCGGAAGGCTCAGCCGAACAGCACCGCCGCTTCGTCATAGCGGCGCTGGGGGACGGTCTTAAGCTGGCCGAGGGCTTCCTGGAATCCTACGTGCCGGATGTCAGTGCCTTTGAGGGCCACCATGGTGCCCCAGTAGCCTTCAACGACGGAGTCGATGGCGGCCATGCCCAGGCGGGTGGCCAGGACGCGGTCGTACGCGGAGGGGACGCCGCCGCGCTGGATGTGGCCCAGGATGGTGGCGCGGGTTTCGATGCCCGTGCGGGCTTCGAGCTCGGGGGCAAGCTGGTCTGCTATGCCGCCGAGGCGGGGCCGGCCGAAGGTATCCAGGCCGCGTTCGGAGTGCGGGGTTTCCATGTGCGCCGGGACAAAGCCTTCGGCGACGACCACCAGGGGTGCGCGGCCGCGGGCGTGGGCTTCCTTCACCCACTCGGTGACCTGGTCGATGCTGACTTTTTGTTCGGGGATGAGGATGGCGTGGGCGCCGGCGGCCATCCCGGCGTGCAGGGCGATCCAGCCGACGTGCCGGCCCATGACTTCGGCGATCATGCAGCGGTGGTGGGATTCGCCGGTGGTGCGGAGCCGGTCGATGGCTTCGGTGGCGATCTGTACGGCGGTGTCGAAGCCGAAGGTGTAGTCGGTGGCGTCGAGGTCGTTGTCCACGGTCTTGGGGACGCCGACGATCTTCAGCCCGGCGTCGGTAAGGCGTTTGGCGGCTGCGAGGGTGCCTTCGCCGCCGATGGCGATGATGGCGTCGATGCCCAGGCGGTCCATGTGGGCTTTGATGACCTCGGGCCCGCCGCCGTTGTCGAAGGGGTTGGTGCGGGACGTGCCGAGGATGGTGCCGCCCTGCTTGGCGATGCCGCGGACCATGGTGCGGGGGATGTCGATGATGTCGCCTTCCACCACGCCGCGCCAGCCGTCGAGGAATCCGACAAATTGGTGGCCGTGGATGGCGATGCCTTTCAGGACGGCGCCGCGGATGACCGCGTTCAAACCGGGGCAGTCGCCACCGCTGGTAAGGATTCCAATTTTCATGATTTGGCTCAAATCCTGGGAGAGTGTTTACAGGCAGAGCGCCACGCTGAGCTCACCTAGAAGTGTAGTGGGAGGTGTGGGTTACGACACAAACCCGTTACAAGGCCGCCGCCAGTAAGCCGTCAACGCCTGAAGCTCCTGCTCAATGAGGGCAGGAGCTTCAGTGGCCGGTAGTTTCCGCTTAGGGCCGGTTGAGCGAGCGGCGGTCCAGGAACGTCTGCAGCGGGATCACATTGCGCTGGTCCGGAAGGACCACCCACGCCAGCAGGTAGAAGATGACCGCCGGGCCGGGCAGGAGGCAGAAGACCAGGAACGCGATGCGCACGTAGGCGACGTCAACGTTCAGCTTGGCTGCGATGCCGCCCAGGACTCCGCCGAGCCACCGTTGCGGGCCGCGCTTCAGGCCGAGGCCCCTGACGATGCTGAAAAACTTGTCCATGGCTCAAGACTTCCGTGTTGTTGTGTCGTTGTCACGTTTCCGGGCGGAGAGCAGGCCGCCCACCACCAGTGCTGCGCCGGCTCCGATCATGAGGCCGATCAGCACATACGTGCCGTTGAGGGTCACGAACCCCAGCTGCGCGACGATGATGAGAGCCGCAAGCGCCAGGACGATAAGTCCCCACACGATGGTGCCCACCCGGGCGCTTGCCGGTCCCGTAGCCTCGTTACCCGCCGTCGTCGGGGTTTCCGTGAAGTAGCTGCCGGGCACGTAGGGCTCCGGTGCCGGATTGCTGTTGCTCATCTCAGTTGCCTTCCTCGATGGTGACATTGCTGAAGGTGCCGTCGATCTGGACGACCAGCGGGGCGCCGGGTTCGTCGGTGTTGTAGCTGCTTTCGCGGGTGGTGGTGCCGCCGCGCTGGCCCGTCGCCTCGTTGAGGTTTCCCATGGTCATATCGGCTTTGATGTCCACCGGCATGTTGTCCGGGATCACGACGGTGACGTTGCTTGCCGTGATGTCCAGGGGAATTACGACGTCGGACGGCAGCGGGGCGGTCGCCCCCAGGTTGGTGAGGTCCACCGTTCCCCGTCCGGCGGTGATGTCGATCCCGTCGCGGGCCTCGGCGATGCTTGCCGGACTCCAGTTCACCTGCTGGAACCGGAGCCGGTCGCCGTTGCCCACCACGTTGTACACGCCGCCGGCAATCAGTGCGATCACCGCGAAGAGGCTGAGGACCCCGGCAGTCCGGCCGCGGATCCCGGAGATCAGGATGCCAAGGCCCAAAACCGCCGCCGCGGTGGCCCACACGATGGCGTTCGCGGAGTCGCCGAGATTGATGACGTTGGCAGCGTCCAGGGCCTTGAGTCCGCCGCCTGCCAGCAGTGCTGCCCCTGCGGCGATGGCGACGGCGGGAGCTCCGGGGCCTGCCGGCCGTTGCTTCGGCGGCCGCGGGGTGCTGCCGCCGTACGGGGTTCCGCTGCTGCCGGTTCCGTCGCCGAAGGAGCCGCCGCCATAGCTGCCGCCGTAGGACGGCATGGAGCCCGCGGCCGGGGAGGTGCCGTAGGTGGTGCCGGTTGCCGAGAAGGAGGAGGTGCCGGACGTTCCGTAGTCCGCCCCGTAAGTGCTGCTGTATCCGCTGGTTCGTTCCCCGGCCATGGCGGGCCGGGTGCCCTTGTTGCGCTGGGAGAGGTAGTAGATCAGGTAGATGGCACCGCCCACCCAGAAGACTGTCCAAAGGAATCCGCCGAAGCCGTTATGGCTCCATCCCCAGAAGCCGCCGCCCAGCCCGGTCAGGCCGATGACAGTCGCGATCAGCGAACCTGTCATGCCGGTGGACCAGCGGCCGGCTCCGGCTTCCTGGACGTGGATCCTTCCATCCGGTTCCGGCAGGAAGGCCCAGGCGAGGCCGTACAGCAGGACGCCGATGCCCGCGAAGAGGGTGAGGACAATAAAGACGCCGCGGATGATGAGCGGATCGACGCCCAAACGGTGGGCGATTCCGCTGGACACGCCGCCCACCCAGCGCTCGCTGCCCCGGTAGATGCCGTGGCTGCGGACCCAACTGAAGAAGTCCGTGGACTGCGCTGTGGTGGAGGAGCCGTACCGCGGGCCGGGGAACTGGCCGGACGGCGCGTCCTGGCTGCCCTGTTGGCCCGAGTAGCCAGCGTCGCCGCTGCTGCCGGTGTGGCCGGCGTCGTTCCCGGCGCCTTCCGGCGAACCGGAGTCCTGTGCTGCGGAGGTGTGCTCGGACGGATCCGAAGGTGTGGTCGACGATGACGGCAGGGGCTCGGTGGGCCGCTGGTTGCCTGCTGGCAGGGGCTCGGTGGGCTGGCCGTCGTCAGGGGAGGAGGGCTTCGAGTTCATACCTAAATCCTCCTGTTTGTGCTGGTCAGCGCTCTACTGGGGGATACCCTGACCGGTCCCTGAGTCGCCCCCGGTTGATGCCGGAAAGCGGTCCGGTAAACCCTGATCCGTGCTTGGATTGTTCCATGGCCACCATCCCCGTAAGACCGCCGCTGGCCCGCAGCAGCGACCGCGTCATCGCCGGCGTGTGCTCCGGCCTGGCGGTCCACCTGGGCTGGCCGGTCAAGAATGTGCGGGTTGGCATGGCGCTTGCAACCCTTGCCGGTGGTGCGGGCCTGGTATTTTATGCCTGGCTGTGGATCATGGTTCCCACCGCCGATGAGGCCGCCCGGCGCAACGCCCGCCGCCCGGCGTCGCCCATTGCGCCTGCCGTGAGCCAGCCGTCCGGCCCCGGGGCCTTTGCCCCGGGTATCGCGAGTCCTGCTGTACAAGCCCAGGGCGCCGCAGCCGCGGACATGACCGCCGCCCCTCTGCCCGGCCCTCCATCTGCAGCTGGTGCCTCGCCTTTGCGCGGAGCTTCCGGAAGCAGCACGGCGGATGCGGGCCAGCCCGAGGCAACGCCCTGGTTCCGTTTCCGCAGCATGAAGTATGGCAAGGAAATACTGCTCGGCTGCGGCCTGCTGCTGGTGGCCGGAATCATGATCGCGCAGATGCTGGGCGTGGACGTTCCGCTCGGAACCCTGATCCCCGCCGCGGCGGTGCTGGGCGGTGCCTCCATCGCCTGGATGCAGCTGGACGAGACCCGGCGCGCGGGCCTGGTGGACAAGACCAAGGCTGACCAGGCCGGGGGCTGGGCCCGGCTGGCCGCAGGCCTGGCGCTGGTGGTGGCAGGCGTGCTGGTGATGGTGTCCGGCTCCGGCTCCTGGGAGCAGACCTGGCTTGCTCTGCTGTCCTCGGTGGCTGTCCTGGGCGGGGTGGTGCTCGTCCTGCTTCCGTGGGCGCTGAAGTTCTGGCGGGACCTGGAGTCCGAGCGGGCCGGCCGCATCCGGGAGATGGAGCGGGCGGAGATCGCCGCCCACCTCCACGATTCGGTCCTGCAGACGCTCGCCCTGATCCAGCGCCGCGCAGGCAACGAGCACGACGTCGTCCGGCTGGCACGGGCGCAGGAGCGCGAACTCCGCGGCTGGCTGTTCCAGGACCCGGGCCGGGAAGCGGGCCAGCTTTCGGACCGGATCAAGGCGGCGGCAGCCGAGGTGGAAGACCTGCTGGGCAACGCCGTCGAGGTTGTCAGCGTGGGGGACGCCGCCATGACCGAGGCCCACGAGGCCATGGTGCAGGCCAGCCGCGAAGCCATGTTCAACGCCTCCCGGCACGGGGGCGGCACAGTCTCGGTCTACCTGGAGGCCTCCGAGGCGCAGGCGGAGATCTTCATCAAGGACAGGGGGCCTGGTTTTGAGCTCTCAGACGTGCCGGAGGACCGGCTCGGCGTCCGCGAGTCCATCATCGGCCGAATGAAACGGCACGGCGGCACCGCCGCCATCCTCAACACAGGCACCGGCACGGAAGTCCGGCTGCGGCTGCAGTCCGCGGGCACTGATGCTGCGGAAGGAAAACCATGAACCTGACCCAAGGGACCGCCGACCCCCGCCCCGCGAACCCTGTCCGCGTGGTCATTGTGGACGACCATGCCATCTTCCGCTCCGGCCTTAAAGCCGACCTCGGCCCCAGCATCCACGTGGTGGGCGAAGCTGCCACAGTGGAACAGGCTGTTGCCGTCATCGCGGAGCAGCGCCCCGACGTCGTGCTTTTGGACGTGCACCTTCCCGGCGGCCTGGGCGGCGGCGGACGCGAAGTCATCGCAGGGTCCGCCGCGCTGCTGGGCTCCACCCGGTTCCTTGCCTTGAGCGTGTCGGATGCCGCGGAAGACGTGGTGGCGGTAATCCGCGCCGGTGCCCGCGGGTATGTAACCAAGACAATTTCCGGTGCAGAGATCACCGACGCCGTGTTCCGTGTGGCCGGTGGCGATGCTGTATTCTCGCCGCGGCTGGCAGGGTTCGTCCTGGACGCCTTTGGCACAGCCCCGGCGGACATCGCCGACGACGAACTGGACAAGCTCTCGGCACGGGAACTGGAAGTCATGCGCCTGATCGCCCGCGGCTACAGCTACAAGGAAGTGGCCAAAGAGCTGTTCATCAGCATCAAAACGGTGGAAACCCATGTCTCGGCCGTCCTGCGGAAGCTGCAGCTCTCCAGCCGCCACGAACTCACCAAGTGGGCCGCCGAACGCCGCCTCCTCTAACCGACGCTCTCTCCTTTCCTGCAGCCTATTCCCAAACGCTCTCGCACTCGATGCACCATAAAACGCAGCGCTCTCTCACTTCCCTAAAGGAAGTGAGAGAGCGCTTACGGCTTTTGTGCAGGAAGTGGGAGAGTGTCCTACTGGGCCTTGCCGAGGAAGTCCTGCAGGCGCTGCACGCCGGTGGCCAGGTCCTCGTCGCCGAGGGCGTAGGACAGGCGCAGGTAGCCGGACGGGCCGAACGCCTCGCCGGGGACCACTGCCACCTCAACCTCGTCAAGGATCAGCGAGGCCAGTTCGGCGGAGGTCTGCGGCGTGGCGGTACCGGTCGCCGTCGGGAACTCCTTGCCCAGCAGCCCGCGGACGTCCGCGTAGACGTAAAAGGCGCCCTTCGGCGTCGGGCATTCCACGCCCTCGATCGCGTTCAGGCCGGCGACGATGGCCTTTCGGCGGCGGTCAAAGGCCACCTTCATCTCGTCGACGGCGGTCAGCGGTCCGGAGACGGCGGCAAGGGCAGCGATCTGGGGGATGTTGGAGACGTTGGAAGTGGCGTGCGATTGCAGGTTGGTGGCGGCCTTGATGACGTCGGCCGGGCCGATCATCCAGCCCACGCGCCAGCCGGTCATCGCGTAGGTCTTGGCTACGCCGTTGAGGATGACCACCTTGTCGCCCAGTTCAGGGGCGGCGGTGGCAATGGAGGTGAAGGAAACGCCGTCGTAGGTCAGGTGCTCGTAGATCTCGTCGGTAACCACCCACAGGCCCTTGGCCGCGGCCCACTTGCCGATCTCCGCAACCTGCTCCGGCGGGTACACGGAGCCCGTGGGATTCGACGGCGAGACGAACAGCAGGATCTTCGTCCGGTCCGTGACGGCTGCTTCGAGCTGGTCGACCGTCACCAGGTAGTCCTGTTCCGGGCCGGCGAACACCTCAACCGGCACGCCGCCGGCCAGCCGGATCGCCTCCGGGTACGTGGTCCAGAACGGGGTGGGGACGATGACTTCATCGCCCGGGTCCACCAGGGTGGCGAAGGTGTTGTACACGGCCTGCTTGCCGCCGTTGGTCACCAGCACCTGGGAAGGATCGACGGCGTAGCCCGAGTCCCGGAGCGTCTTCTCGGCAATGGCCTTCTTCAGTTCGGGCAGCCCGCCGGCGGGAGAGTAGCGGTGGTACTTGGGCTGGCTGGCGGCGTCGATGGCCGCCTGGACAATGTAGTCCGGGGTGGGGAAGTCCGGTTCGCCTGCGCCGAAGCCAATAACCGGCCGGCCAGCTGCCTTGAGCGCCTTCGCCTTGGCGTCAACGGCAAGGGTTGCGGATTCGGCAATAGCGGAAATGCGCTGGGAAACGCGGGCGGCAGACATGGCAGGTCCGTTCTTCGCTTGCAGCCGTGAGGCTGGAATGTGGGATTCGACGAGTTCTACTCTATGCTGTTCACCGGACCCTCCGGGGTGCCTGTCTTGAAATGTGAATGCCCCGGCAGACACGGCGGACGGCGCAGCGGAAGGGGCCGGAAACGGGCTGGTTTTACGAACGCGAAGATGTTGCCGTAGACTGGTTCACCGGTGTTGAAAACACGGATGATGGCGTGCGCCCCAGTTCCAGCTGGCGGTTCGTCCTCCGAGGACATTCACTCCATAGGGTAGTGGCGCAATTGGTAGCGCAGCGGTCTCCAAAACCGCAGGTTGCAGGTTCGAGTCCTGTCTGCCCTGCGCAAGCTGTCCCGGGCACAAATCCGGGGCAAGCGCAGCAACCATGGTTCTGATCAGAGCCGGGTAATCCAGCATTGCAAAGATGAGCGAGGACCAGGTGACCGAAACAGCTGCCAGCAGCTCCAAGGGCCGCCCAGCTAAGAAGGACGCCAAGGCAAGCATCTTCGCCCGCATTGCGCTCTTCATCCGCCAAATCATCGGCGAACTGAAGAAGGTTGTTGCACCAACCCGCAAGGAACTGATCAATTACACGATCGTGGTGCTGGTGTTCGTGGCCATCATGATGGTCATCGTCAGCCTGCTGGATATCGGTTTCGGAACCGCTGTCGGCTGGATCTTCGGCGGTACCGGCTCCACGGACAGCTAAGGCTGCACGGTCCGCAGGCTGCGCGCTTCCCCGGGAAACCGGAGGCAAGCGCCGGTGTGCGGAATTGCGCCATTTAAATAGGCATGTTAGGCAATGAGGAAGCAGGAGACCAAGTGTCTGAGCAGGAGCTCGGGGTAACCGAGACTGAGCTGGAAGAGTCCGCGGACATCACGGCAGAAGCCGGCGACGAGTCTGGGGTTGAGTCCTCCGCGCCCGAATCCGGGGACGCCTTCTCCGACGCCGCAGCTGCTGAAGGGGACGCCGGCGACGATCAGTCCGATGATGCCCTCGCCGCTGCCGCCGCCGCCACGGCTGCCGATCCCGCCGAGGAATTCAAGGCCAAGCTGCGCCGCCAGGAAGGTGACTGGTACGTCATCCACTCCTACGCCGGCTACGAAAACCGCGTGAAGGCCAACCTCGAAACCCGCATCCAGACCCTGGACATGGAAGATTACATCTTCGAAATCCAGGTGCCCATGGAAGAAGTGGTTGAGATCAAGAACGCCCAGCGCAAGATCATCAACCGCGTCCGCATCCCCGGCTACGTCCTTGTCCGCATGGACCTGACCGACGCCTCCTGGGGCGCGGTCCGCCACACCCCGGGCGTGACCGGCTTCGTGGGCAACGCCCACAACCCCGTGCCGCTGCGCCTGGACGAGGTCTTCTCCATGCTGGCCCCGGTCTTCGAAGAGGAGCAGGCCGAGAAGGGCAAGCCGGTCAACAAGCAGAACCAGGCTCCCGTGGCTGTCGACTTCGAGGTCGGAGAGTCCGTCATCGTCAAGGAAGGCCCGTTCGAAACCCTTCCGGCCACGATCTCCGAGATCAAGCCCGAGTCCCAGACCCTCGTGGTTTTGGTTTCCATCTTCGAACGCGAGACGCCGGTTACCCTGGCGTTCAACCAGGTCACCAAGATCTGACAACCCTAAATTTCGTCCCGGTGCCGCCCGCTTAGCGGTGCCGGAACGGCCGGCCGCCTTGCCATGGCGGCCAAAAACCTGAGGCACGCTCCTGTGTCCCAGGACGTTATTGAGAGAAGGACCCTACATTGGCTCCCAAGAAGAAGGTCACCGGCCTCATCAAGCTGCAGATCCAGGCAGGTGCCGCTAACCCGGCTCCGCCGATCGGTCCTGCGCTTGGCCAGCACGGTGTCAACATCATGGAATTCTGCAAGGCGTACAACGCTGCGACGGAAGCCCAGCGCGGAAACGTCATCCCCGTGGAAATCACGGTCTACGAGGACCGCTCCTTCACGTTCATCACCAAGACCCCGCCGGCTGCAGAGCTCATCAAGAAGGCTGCAGGCGTCGCCAAGGGTTCGGCCACCCCGCACACCGTCAAGGTTGCAAAGCTGACCCAGGCCCAGGTCAACGAGATCGCCTCCACCAAGATGGAAGACCTCAACGCCACCAGCCTGGAAGGCGCAGCCAAGATCATCGCCGGCACCGCCCGCTCCATGGGCATCACCGTCGAGGGCTAACACCCCCGCAGCCTTCCGGAGTCGGATGCATGGCGACGACGGGCGGCACCGCCGGGAAACCGGTACTACAGAAAATTGAAATGTCGGGCACCGGGCCGCATAACGAGACCGGGACCCCGACTGTGGCAGGGCCCAGCGCGGTCCGCAGACCACAACTGCACAAGGAGAAATAAGCAGCATGGCAAAGCGCAGCAAAGCATATGAGGCAGCAGCCGCCAAGATCGAGACGGGCAAGTTCTACGCCCCGTTCGAGGCAGTAACGCTCGCCAAGGACACCAACCCGTCCAAGTTCGACGCCACCGTTGAGGTTGCCTTCCGCCTCGGCGTCGACCCCCGCAAGGCTGACCAGATGGTCCGCGGCACCGTCAACCTGCCCCACGGCACCGGTAAGACCGCCCGCGTCCTGGTTTTCGCCACGGGTGACAAGGCTGAAGCAGCACTCGCTGCCGGCGCCGACTTTGTTGGTTCCGATGACTTGATCGAGAAGATCGCCGGCGGCTGGACCGACTTCGACGCCGCCGTCGCCACCCCTGACCTCATGGGCAAGGTTGGCCGCCTCGGTAAGGTCCTGGGCCCCCGCAACCTTATGCCGAACCCGAAGACGGGCACCGTGACCCCCGACGTCACCAAGGCCGTCAACGACATCAAGGGTGGAAAGATCGACTTCCGCGTCGACAAGCACTCCAACCTGCACTTCATCATCGGCAAGGTTTCGTTCGACGCCGCCAAGCTGGCCGAGAACTACGCAGCCGCACTGGAAGAGGTTCTTCGCCTGAAGCCTTCCGCTGCCAAGGGCCGCTACATCCAGAAGGCAACCGTTGCCACCACCTTCGGTCCCGGCATCTCGGTTGACCCCAACGTCACCAAGGTGCTCATCGAGGCGTAAGTCCTCTTGAAGCCCCGTCCCGGAGTGATCCGGGGCAGCTGAAAACCGCCCGGCCCCGTGCCGGGCGGTTTTTGCTTAACTTGGTTTCAGCCTCTGCCTAAGCTGGGGAAATGGCCGACAAGGAGCCCCTTCAACCATCAGGTGCTCCCGCGCCTGGCGCCCTGGCAATTACCCGCGTCGCCGTTCCCCCGGCAGAGCCAAGGCATGGCGAACCCGTGCCTGGCACCGGAACCCCGCCTGCCGCCGTCGTGCCAGTTCCGGACTTTGCCGCCTGCCAGGCCATGCGCGAGGAACACGAACTCGCACTCTGGGGCAACCTGGACCGGTGCCTTACCCTGGCTGAGGCGCTCGAATACTGGCGGGGCACCGGCTACGAAGAACGGCACCTGTTCCTCGCCAGGCTCAACGGGCAGCCCGTGGGGCTGTGCTCGGTCACCCTGCCCCTGAGGGAAAACACCGCAACGGCCGGCATCGATGTCCTGGTTGACCCGCCGTGCCGCCGCAGGGGATACGGCCGCGCACTCCTGGAACATGCAGAGTCCCTCGCCCGGGGCCGCGGCCGCACGTCCCTCGATGCGTATCACGAGGTGCCGCTCGCACTCGTGCAGCCGGGCTCCGTCATGGTTCCCGCCAAGTCCGGCGCAGGCGGGCTCCCGCTCAACGACCTGGCAACGGCTTTTGCCATGGCCGCCGGATACGAGCTGGAGCAGGTGGAACGTTCCAGCATGCTGGCCCTTCCGGTCCCGCCGGACCTGCTGGCCGGGCTGGAAGCGGATGCGCTGGCGAAGGCGGGAGATTACGAGTTGATTGGCTGGGACGAGGAATGTCCCGCGGACCTGGTGGCAGGCTATGCGGAACTAAAGGCCCGCATGAGCGAAGACGTTCCCACGGCAGGGCTCGACTGGGAACGGGAAGCCTGGGATCCAGCGCGGGTGCGGCAGGAGGAGCAGGTGATGGTCCGCAGCGGAGTACAGTCCGTGGTGGCCGCGGCCCTGCACAGGGACACCCGCGAACTGGTTGGCTATACCGTCCTGAACTGGCGCCCGGCGGTTCCCGCGTCGATCGCCCAGCAGGACACCCTGGTAACGGGGGAGCACCGCGGACACCGCCTTGGCATGCTCATTAAGCTGGCCAACCTGCGGCGTGCCCAGGCCCGGTGGCCGGTGGCGCGTTCGATATTGACGTGGAACGCGAGCGAAAACCAGCATATGCTGGCGATTAATACCGCGCTTGGATTCAAACCCGCAGGCTATGAGGGTGAGTGGCAGAAACGGCTGGGATGATGCCCGAAATGGACGTGAAGATCGAGCAGCTATGGATTCCCGACTCCCTGGACGCGCCGGACGCAGCCGACTTCCTGGCCGCCGTCGAGGTGGGGCGTAAGGTCAGGATGCAAACGTGGGGGAGTGACGACCTCGCCTACGGGCCGCTGGAGAAGCTGCTTGAGTTCGAGGACCCTTATGAGCGGCAGCTCATTTTGGTGGCCAAGGTGGACGGCGAGATCGTCGGCACCGTGGACATCGCGCTGCCCATGACGGACCACCTTGACCTTGCAGAGTTCACGCTGGACATCCTGCCCGAGTTCCAGCGCCAGGGCGTCGGACGGCGGCTGCTGGAGGCCGCCGAGCACCTTGCCCGCGCTGAAGGCCGCACCATGATCCTGGTGGACACCAACCATCCCGGCGCGTCGCTTCACGAGTTTGAAAAGGCCCAGCTGGTGCCAGGTTCGGGGCAGGGGTTCGTGCCACTGGAAAGCCGCGAGGTGGAGTTCGCGCAAAAGACGGGTTACACCCTCCAGCACATCGAGCAGTTCAGCGCCTGCTCCTTGCCGCTGGACTCCAAGCTGGTAGCCGACCTGCAGGCCGAGGCGGAGGAGGCCAACAACGGCCGGTACCGGCTGCACCACTGGACCGACCGCTGCCCCGACCGCTGGCTGGAGGCTGTCGCCACCCTCGAGAACCAGGCGGGCGCCGACGTCGATCCTTCCCTGGACGTGCCGGTGGAGCAGGACATGGTGTTCGACGGCGGCATCCTCCGGGAAGCCGAGGACGTCGCCATTGCGCAAGGCAGGCGGACGGTTGTCACCGCCGTAGAGCATCTCGCCTCGGGCACCCTGGTGGGACTGACCACCATCACGGTCCTGGCCCACCGGGCGGACGTCGTCTTCCAGGACGACACCCTGGTCCTGCAGGAGCACCGCGGCAACAAACTGGGGTTGCTGATCAAGGTGGCCAACATGGAACGGCTCTCCGAACAGTTCCCCGATGCACGCGTGATCTACACCTGGAACGCCCCGGAAAACCGGTACCTGCTGACGGTCAACCAGCAATTGGGTTTCCGCACGGCAGGCGTCACAGGGATCTGGCAGAAAGAGCTGCCCAAGCTGCATACGCGGAGCAGCGGCTGAAGCACGATTTGGTGGAGTGCGGGGCCCTCCCGTAGACTGGGATGACCAAAGACCGTCGGTTAATGGAAATCCACTCTTTCGAACACAGCCCACCTCTGTGGTTGCGCGCGGGAGGCCCAGTGGCTTTCTTGACGAAGGACCCTGACATAGGGCGGCCGGCGCAGGTGAACGAAGCAAAGCTCCATGGATAACCGTGTTGAGCCAAGCCCCGTGCATCTGCGCGGGGCGTTTTTAGTTTTAGCTCACCAGAGCGGGGGCCGTCGAATACCGGCACTATCCCCGGAAGGAGGGTTATGGCAACGCCTACCAAGGTTTCAGCAGTAGCTGAGATCACTAACGATTTCAACGAATCGAACGCCGCTGTCCTGACCGAATACCGCGGGCTCACCGTTGCACAGCTCAAGCAGCTGCGTGTTTCTCTCGGCCAGGACACCAAGTTCGCGGTCGTTAAGAACACCCTGACCGCCATTGCAGCCAAGGAAGCCGGCGTCGAAGCATTCGACGGCCAGCTTGCCGGCCCCACTGCCATCGCGTTCATCAAGGGTGACGCAGTTGCCGCTGCCAAGAGCCTGACGGATTTTGCCAAGGCCAACAAGCAGCTGGTCATCAAGACCGGTTACTTCGAGGGCAAGGCACTGGACGCCAGCGAGGTTGCCGCACTGGCAGCGCTCGAGTCCCGCGAGCTGCAGCTCGCCAAGGTTGCAGGCGTCCTCAAGGCACCCGCCGCCGCAGCTGCACGCATCATTGACGCACTGCGCCTCAAGCTTGAAGAAGAGAACGGTGCCCCGGCTGCTGCCGAAGCGCCTGCCGCTGAAGAAGCTCCCGCCGCCGAAGCCGAGGCTCCCGCCGAAGCACCTGCAGCCGAAGAGAACTAATTCTCTCTCCCCAACAAGACTCCGGTGTCCGCCCCGGCCCCGTGCCGCCGGACACCACAACAGGAAGGACGCCTACCATGGCGAAGCTCAGCAACGAAGAGCTCATTGAAGCTTTCAAGGAACTGACCATCATCGAGCTCTCCGAGTTCGTCAAGCTCTTCGAAGAGACCTTCGAAGTCACCGCTGCTGCTGTCGCAGTTGCCGGCCCCGCTGCCGGCGGTGCCGCTGAAGAGGTTGAAGAGAAGACCGACTTCGATGTCATCCTCGAAGCTGCCGGTGACAAGAAGATCGCAGTCATCAAGGAAGTTCGCGCCATCACCTCCCTCGGCCTCAAGGAAGCCAAGGACCTGGTTGACGGTGCCCCCAAGGCTGTCCTCGAAGGTGCCAACAAGGAAGCCGCCGAGAAGGCCAAGGAGCAGCTCGAGGCTGCAGGCGCTACCGTTACCCTCAAGTAACAGCGCATTCTTTCGGAAAACCCCGTCCACTCCGGTGGGCGGGGTTTTCTGCGTCCCGGCCCAAGTAGGTAGCGGCAACTGCCGTTTTGGAGCCTCAAAATGACAGTTGGCGAGCTAGTTTGGGTCGGAGATGTCCGCCACCACTGCGTCGAGGGCGGCGGTGAGGGCGTCCGCGTCCACGAAGGCGCTGTAGCCGTGGGCTCCGGCGCCCATGGAGATCCGCCGGCCGGTGATGGTGGCATCCGCATAGACGGGCCATGGGTTGCTGCTTCCAAGCGGCGTGATGGTCCCGCGTTCGTAGCCGGTCGCTTCCCGCGCCACTTCCGGCGGCGGCAGCGAGAGTTTGTTGACGCCCACCAGGGTCCGCAGTTTCGGCCAGGAGATCTGCCGGTCGCCGGGAATCAGGGCGAACAGGAACGTCCCGTCCTTGTGCTTGACCACCAGTGACTTGACGACGTCCGCGGGGCTGATGCCCAGGATGCCGGCCGCTTCCTCAAGGCTCCTGGCAGCGGGCCTTTCCACCACTTCGACATGCAGGCCGCGGGCTGCGGCGTCGGCCAGGAAACGCTCCTGCCCGACGCCGGCCGTTCCGTTCGCAGCTGCGCCCGCCATCAGTCGCGGTACAGCAGGAGGGCCTCGCCCTGCCCGCCGCCTCCGCACAGGGACACGGCAGCCTTGCCCGTTCCGCGGCGCCTGAGTTCGTGGGCCGCGTGTGCTGCCAGCCGGGCACCGGAGGCACCGATCGGGTGTCCGAGGGCGATGGCCCCGCCGTGGATGTTGCACTTCTCCAGCGGATAGTCCAGGTCCTTGAGGGACTGGACGGCCACTGATCCGAAGGCTTCATTGATTTCAACGAAGTCGAGGTCAGCCACCGTCCAGCCGGCCTTGCCCAAGGCGTTCATGATGGCGTTCGAGGGCTGCGAGTGCAGGGAGTTGTCAGGTCCGGCAACCTGACCGGGCTTTCCCACCACTGCGAGATACTCCAGGCCGTGTTCCTCCGCGTAGCCACGGGAGGACAGCACCAGGGCCGCGGCTCCGTCGGACAGGGGAGAGGAGTTACCGGCGGTGATGGTGCCGTCCGTGACGAAGGCCGCCCGGAGGCCCGCGAGCGACTCTATGGACGCGTTGGGCCGGATGCCCTCATCAGTGTCCACCACGATCGGATCGCCCTTGCGCTGCTTCACGCTGATGGGGACGATCTCGTCGTCGAACGTTCCGTTCTTGGCGGCCAGCGCAGCCCTCTGGTGCGACTGCGCCGCCACGTTGTCCTGGGACGTCCGGTCGATGCCCAGCGTGAGGTTCCGGGATTCGGTGGACAGGCCCATGGACTGGCCGTCGAAGGCGTCGGTCAGTCCATCTTGGGCGGCGGCGTCCAGCGCCTGGATGGAACCGTATGTCCAGCCCTGCCGCGAGCCGGGGAGCAGGTGGGGCGCGCGGGTCATCGACTCCTGGCCGCCGGCCACTATCACATTTGCCTCGCCTGCCCGGATCATCCGGGCAGCGTCAATCACCGCTGTCAGGCCGGACAGGCACACCTTATTGACGGTTACCGCCGGTACATTCCAGCCGATACCGGCGCCGATTGAGCTCTGCCGCGCCGGGTTCTGGCCGGCGCCCGCCTGCAGCACCTGGCCCATGATCACCGCTTCGACGTCCGCCGCGTCCACACCGCTGGCGTCCAGCGCGGCCGTGATGGCGTGCGCGCCCAGGTCCACCGCTGTGAAACTCGCCAGCTGGCCGTTGATGCGGCCTGTCGGCGTCCGCGCCGCTGCGAGGATAACAACGTCGCTGTTGTCAGGAGAGTTGCCCATGGTTGTCTCTTCCGCTCCGATCCGATGTAGGCACCAAGGGTATCGTGACCCGGGTCACCTAACTATTCAAACGTCCCAGCCTGTGCAGGCATTCCTGCTCAGCGGAGGTTCAGTCATCATTGCGGGGAGCGCGACGGCGGCGCGGAGGAAGGGCGCACGGCGGAACTTTTGCAGGACCCGGCAGCGTCAAAACAGGTGCTTGCATTCCGGGCGGATGTGGGGTAGACACGTAGGCGGTTTTGCCGTATCGTAGATATTTGCGTCTTCCCTGTTTACCTTCAGCCTTCATATAGCGGTGGGCTTCGCCTGGCAGCTGGCAATCAACGTGCCGTAACAACGTCACAGCATAGCCGGTACAGGTCCCGGGTCATATAGCGGAACCGGATGGTAGCGCTGCGGAGTATCTCCGCAGGGTGCACAGCGGGGGAGATCTGAAAACGCCTGAAGGTCTGTGGAAGGATCCCTCTTGGTCGCCTCGAGCACCTCTAATAACGAAACCGCTAACACCGCCGACAGCACTGATGGTGCCACTCGCCGGCTCTCATTCGCAAAGATTCACGAACCTCTTGACGTTCCGAATCTGCTTGCCCTGCAGACGGACAGCTTCGACTGGCTGGTCGGCAATGAGCGCTGGCAGGCACGCGTAGCAAAGGCTGTCGAAGAAAACGATCTCAGCGTCGCTACCACGTCCGGCCTCTCGGACATCTTCGAAGAAATCTCTCCGATCGAGGATTTCCAGGGCACCATGTCCCTGAGCTTCTCCGACCCGGAGTTCGCCGACCCCAAGTACACGATGGCCGAGTGCAAGGACCGGGACGCCACGTATTCCGCTCCGCTGTATGTCAAGGCCGAGTTCATGAACAACAACACGGGCGAAATAAAGCAGCAGACCGTGTTCATGGGCGACTTCCCGCTGATGACCGAGAAGGGCACCTTCGTGGTCAACGGCACCGAGCGTGTCGTCGTCTCGCAGCTGGTCCGTTCCCCGGGCGCCTACTTCGAGCGTGCCGCTGACAAGACCAGCGACAAGGACATCTTCACCGCCAAGATCATCCCGTCCCGCGGTGCCTGGTTCGAGCTCGAAATCGACAAGCGCGACCAGGTCGGTGTCCGCCTCGACCGCAAGCGCAAGCAGTCCGTCACCGTCCTGCTGAAGGCCCTCGGCTGGACCGAAGGCCAGATCCTCGAAGAGTTCGGCCAGTACGACTCCATGCGCGCCACGCTGGAGAAGGACGCCACCGAAACCCGCGAAGACGCCCTGCTGGACATCTACCGCAAGCTGCGTCCGGGCGAGCCGCCCACCGTCGAGGCTGCCCAGTCCCTGCTGGACAACCTGTACTTCAACTCCAAGCGCTACGATCTGGCCAAGGTTGGCCGCTACAAGATCAACCGCAAGCTGGGCATCGACCGCTTCCTTGGCGACAAGGAAGCCTCGGTCCTGCACGTTGAAGACATCGTCGCCATGATCAAGTTCCTCGTCGCGCTGCATGCCGGCGAGAAGACCATCAAGGGTGTCCGCGACGGCCAGGAAGTGGACCTCCGCGTCGAAATCGACGATATCGACCACTTCGGCAACCGCCGTATCCGCGCCGTGGGCGAGCTCATCGAGAACCAGGTCCGCACCGGCCTGTCCCGCATGGAGCGCGTGGTCCGCGAGCGTATGACCACCCAGGACGTCGAGGCCATCACGCCGCAGACCCTGATCAACATCCGCCCGGTCGTGGCAGCCATCAAGGAGTTCTTCGGAACCTCCCAGCTGTCGCAGTTCATGGACCAGAACAACCCGCTCTCGGGCCTGACCCACAAGCGCCGCCTCTCGGCCCTTGGCCCCGGCGGTCTTTCCCGTGACCGCGCCGGCATGGAAGTCCGTGACGTGCACCCGTCCCACTACGGACGTATGTGCCCCATCGAAACCCCTGAAGGCCCGAACATTGGTCTGATCGGCTCGCTGGCCTCCTACGGACGCATCAACCCGTTCGGCTTCATCGAGACCCCTTACCGCAAGGTCAAGGACGGCGTTGTCTCCGACGAGGTCCAGTACCTCACGGCAGACGACGAAGCCGAGGTGCTGATCGCCCAGGCCAACGCGCCGCTGGACGAGAACAAGCGCTTCGCTGAAGAGACCGTCCTGGTCCGTGCCCGCGGTGGTGGAGGCGAGCCCGTCCTGGTTCCGGCCGAGGACGTCGAGTTCATGGACGTTTCCCCGCGCCAGATGGTGTCCGTGGCTACCGCCCTG
Source organism: Pseudarthrobacter sp. NamE2 (assembly GCF_005796205.1). Lineage (GTDB taxonomy): Bacteria > Actinomycetota > Actinomycetes > Actinomycetales > Micrococcaceae > Arthrobacter. Next base: position 81,118 of record NZ_VAHN01000002.1, read on the forward strand.
ATCCCGTTCCTCGAGCACGACGACGCCAACCGCGCACTCATGGGTGCCAACATGCAGCGCCAGGCCGTGCCGCTGGTCCGTTCCGAGGCCCCGTTCGTGGGCACCGGCATGGAGCGCGCCGCAGCCGTGGACGCTGGCGACGTCGTCATCGCCAAGAAGGCCGGTGTGGTAACCGAGGTCTCCGCCGAACTCGTCATCATGCTCAATGACGACGGTACGGAAACCAACTACCGCATCAACAAGTTCGCCCGCTCCAACCAGGGCAACTGCTACAACCACCGTGTCCTGGTGAATGAAGGCCAGCGCCTGGAAGTCGGCGGCATCATCGCCGACGGCCCGGCAACTGACCAGGGTGAACTCGCCCTCGGCAAGAACCTCCTGGTGGCATTCATGTCCTGGGAAGGCCACAACTTCGAGGACGCCATCATCCTCTCGCAGCGCATCGTGGCCGAGGACGTCCTGTCCTCCATCCACATCGAGGAGCACGAGATCGATGCCCGCGACACCAAGCTCGGTGCCGAGGAAATCACCCGTGATATCCCCAACGTGTCCGAGGAAGTCCTGGCAGGGCTGGACGAGCGCGGCATCATCCACATCGGTGCCGAGGTTGAGGCCGGCGACATCCTGGTCGGCAAGGTCACCCCGAAGGGTGAAACCGAACTGACCCCGGAAGAGCGCCTGCTGCGCGCCATCTTCGGCGAGAAGTCCCGCGAAGTGCGTGACACCTCCCTGAAGGTGCCCCACGGCGAGTCCGGCACGGTCATCGGCGTGCGCGTCTTCGACCGCGACAACGACGACGAACTGCCTCCGGGCGTCAACCAGCTGGTCCGCGTCTACGTCGCTGCCAAGCGCAAGATCACCGACGGCGACAAGCTCGCCGGCCGCCACGGCAACAAGGGTGTTATCTCCAAGATCCTCCCGGTCGAGGACATGCCCTTCCTTGCCGACGGCACCCCCGTTGACATCGTCCTGAACCCGCTGGGTGTTCCGGGCCGCATGAACGTGGGCCAGGTGCTCGAAACGCACCTCGGCTGGGTGGCCAAGACCGGTTGGAAGATCGAAGGCGAGCCCGAGTGGGTCAAGCAGCTGCCCAACCTGCCGCGCGAGAGTGGCCCCACCACTGTTGCCACACCGGTGTTCGACGGTGCCCGCGAAGAGGAAATCACGGGCCTGCTCGACTCCACCAACGTGACCCGCGACGGTGAGCGCCTGATCAACTCCTCCGGCAAGACGCGCCTGTTCGACGGCCGCTCCGGCGAGCCGTTCCCGGATCCGATCTCCGTGGGCTACATGTACATCCTGAAGCTCCACCACCTGGTGGACGACAAGATCCACGCCCGCTCCACCGGCCCGTACTCCATGATCACGCAGCAGCCGCTGGGTGGTAAGGCACAGTTCGGTGGCCAGCGCTTCGGTGAAATGGAAGTGTGGGCGCTGGAAGCATACGGCGCCGCCTACACCCTCCAGGAGCTCCTGACCATCAAGTCCGATGACATCCACGGCCGCGTGAAGGTCTACGAGGCCATCGTCAAGGGCGAGAACATCCCGGAGCCGGGCGTTCCCGAGTCCTTCAAGGTGTTGATCAAGGAAATGCAGTCGCTGTGCCTGAACGTGGAAGTGCTTTCCACGGACGGAACCACGATTGAAATGCGTGACTCTGATGACGCAGTCTTCACGGCTGCGGAAGAACTGGGCATCGATCTGTCTCGTGCAGAGCCCAGCTCCGTAGAAGAGGTTTAACGGCGGGCGTACGACGGCGGGTGCCCACCCGCCGTCGTACCTCACCTCCTCCGCGAAAGCGGGGGACTGGTGGTTGAGCCTGTCGAAACCCCGTAACCAAAGACTTCAGAATTTAGAGAACAAGAGAGAACAGGGACCAAATGTCCAGCGAATCCTCCTTCGGCCTCATGCAAATCGGCCTCGCCACCGCGGAAGACATCCGCGGCTGGTCGTACGGCGAGGTTAAGAAGCCGGAAACCATCAACTACCGCACGCTCAAGCCCGAGAAGGACGGCCTCTTCTGCGAGAAGATCTTCGGCCCGTCCCGCGACTGGGAATGCTACTGCGGCAAGTACAAGCGCGTGCGCTTCAAGGGCATCATCTGTGAGCGCTGTGGCGTCGAAGTCACCCGCGCCAAGGTCCGCCGTGAGCGCATGGGCCACATCGAACTGGCCGCACCCGTCACGCACATCTGGTACTTCAAGGGTGTCCCGTCCCGCCTGGGCTACCTCCTTGACCTGGCTCCGAAGGACCTCGAAAAGGTCATTTACTTCGCTGCCTACATGATCACCAGCGTCGACGAGGCCGCCCGCCACGAGGAACTGCCCAACCTGCAGGTTGAGCACGACATCGAGAAGAAGCAGCTGATCGACAACCGCGATTCCGATATCGCGGCGATCGCCCGCGACCTGGAAGGCGAGCTTGCCCGACTGGAGGCCGAAGGCGCCAAGGCTGCCGACAAGAAGAAGGCACGCGACTCCGCGGACCGCCAGATGGCGAACGTGCGCAAGCGCGCCGACGCCGACATCGAGCGCCTCGAGCAGGTCTGGGACCGCTTCAAGAACCTGAAGGTCGCCGACCTTGAGGGTGACGAAGGTCTGTACCGCGAGTTGCGCGACCGCTACGGCATGTACTTCGAAGGCTCCATGGGTGCCGAAGCCATCAAGAAGCGCCTTGAGAACTTCGACATGCAGGCCGAGTCCGACACCCTGCGCGACGTCATCGCCAACGGCAAGGGCCAGCGCAAGACCCGCGCCCTCAAGCGCCTGAAGGTGGTCAACGCATTCCTGACCACCAACAACAGCCCGCTTGGCATGGTCCTCGACGCCGTCCCGGTGATCCCGCCGGAACTCCGCCCCATGGTCCAGCTGGACGGTGGCCGCTTCGCGACCTCCGACCTCAACGACCTGTACCGCCGCGTGATCAACCGCAACAACCGCCTCAAGCGCCTGCTTGACCTGGGTGCTCCGGAGATCATCGTCAACAACGAGAAGCGCATGCTTCAGGAAGCTGTTGACAGCCTCTTCGACAACGGCCGCCGCGGCCGTCCGGTCACCGGGCCGGGCAACCGTCCGCTGAAGTCCCTGAGCGACATGCTCAAGGGCAAGCAGGGCCGTTTCCGCCAGAACCTCCTCGGCAAGCGCGTCGACTACTCGGGCCGTTCGGTCATCGTGGTCGGTCCGCAGCTGAAGCTGCACCAGTGCGGCCTGCCCAAGCAGATGGCGCTGGAGCTCTTCAAGCCGTTCGTGATGAAGCGCCTGGTTGACCTCAACCATGCCCAGAACATCAAGTCGGCAAAGCGCATGGTGGAGCGCTACCGTCCGCAGGTGTGGGACGTGCTCGAAGAGATCATCACCGAACACCCGGTGCTGCTCAACCGTGCACCTACCCTGCACCGCCTGGGCATCCAGGCGTTTGAGCCCCAGCTTGTTGAAGGCAAGGCAATCCAGCTGCACCCGCTGGTCTGTGGCGCCTTCAACGCCGACTTCGACGGCGACCAGATGGCAGTGCACCTGCCGCTGAGCCCCGAGGCCCAGGCTGAGGCCCGCATCCTGATGCTGTCCTCGAACAACATCCTGAAGCCCTCCGACGGACGCCCGGTCACCCTGCCTTCGCAGGATATGATCATCGGCCTCTACCACTTGACCACCAAGCGCAAGGGTTCAGCCGGCGAAGGCCGCGTCTTCGGTTCGGTGGCGGAAGCCATCATGGCGTTCGACGCCCGCGAGCTGCACCTGAACTCGCAGGTCCAGATCCGCCTCGAGAACTTCGTGCCGTACGCCGGCTGGAAAGCTCCCGAGGGCTGGGAGCCGGGCCAGCCCGCGCTGGTCACCACCTCCCTGGGCCAGGTCATCTTCAACGAGACCCTGCCCGAGGACTACCCGTGGGTTGAGACTGTTGCCGACAAGGGCGAGCTGTCCCGCATCGTCAACGACCTCGCTGAGCGCTACCCGAAGGTTGTCACCGCCGCAACACTGGACAACCTGAAGGACGCCGGCTTCTACTGGGCCACCCGTTCGGGCGTCACCGTTGCCATCTCTGACATCGAGGTGCCGGCTGCAAAGCCGGAGATCCTCGCCGGTTACGAGGAGCGCGCCGCCAAGATCCAGGGCCAGTACGACAAGGGCCTGATCGACGACGACGAGCGCCGCCAGGAACTGATCGAGATCTGGAACAAGGCCACCAACGACATCGCCTCGGTGATGCGCGAGAGCCTGTCCCCGATGAACACGATCAACCGCATGGTGTCCTCCGGCGCACGTGGTAACTGGATGCAGGTCCGCCAGATCGCGGGTATCCGTGGCCTGGTGGCCAACCCGAAGGGTGAGATCATCCCGCGCCCCATCAAGTCCTCCTACCGTGAGGGCCTGTCGGTGCTGGAGTACTTCATCGCCACGCACGGCGCCCGTAAGGGCCTCGCCGATACCGCTCTGCGTACCGCCAACTCGGGTTACCTGACCCGACGCCTGGTGGACGTGTCCCAGGACGTCATCGTCCGCGAAGAGGACTGCGGTACCGAGCGCGGCCTGGTCACGCCCATCGCCGTCGCCGACTCCAACGGTGAGCTGGTGCTGGACGAGAACGTGGAGAACAGCGCCTACGCACGTACGCTGGCTGTCGACGTCGTGGACTCCGAGGGCAACGTCCTCGCAGCCGCCGGCACCGACTGCGGCGACGTCGTCATCGCCGAGCTCTTCAAGGCAGGCATCACCGAGGTCAAGGTCCGCTCCGTGCTCACCTGTGAGTCCAGCGTCGGCACCTGCGCCCTGTGCTACGGCCGTTCGCTGGCCACCGGCAAGACCGTGGACATCGGCGAGGCCGTGGGCATCATTGCCGCACAGTCCATCGGTGAGCCCGGTACCCAGCTGACCATGCGTACGTTCCACACCGGTGGTGCAGTCTCCGCCGGCGGCGGCGACGACATCACCCAGGGTCTGCCCCGTATCCAGGAGCTCTTCGAAGCCCGTACTCCGAAGGGTGTCGCCCCGATTGCCGAGGCAGCCGGACGCATCACCATCGAAGAGTCCGAGCGCCAGATGCGCCTGGTCATCACCCCGGATGACGGAACCGAAGAGATCGCCTACCCGGTCCTGCGCCGTTCACGCCTGCTGATCGAAGACGGCGACCACGTCACGGTCGGCCAGAAGCTGATCAACGGTCCGGTCGATCCCAAGCAGGTGCTGCGCATCATGGGTCCCCGTGCTGCACAGAAGTTCCTGGTGGACGAGGTCCAGGGCGTGTACCGCAGCCAGGGCATCGGTATCCACGACAAGCACGTCGAGGTTATCGTCCGCCAGATGCTGCGCCGCGTCACGGTCATCGAGTCCGGTGACTCCGACCTGCTCCCCGGCGAGCTGGCAGAGCGCGCCCGGTTCGAGGACGCCAACCGCCGTGTTGTGTCCGAGGGCAAGACTCCGGCTTCCGGACGTCCCGAGCTCATGGGTATCACCAAGGCGTCGCTGGCCACCGAGTCCTGGCTGTCCGCAGCTTCCTTCCAGGAGACCACCCGCGTCCTTACGCAGGCGGCCATGGAAGGCAAGAGCGATCCGCTGCTGGGCCTCAAGGAGAACGTCATCATCGGTAAGCTGATCCCGGCCGGCACGGGCCTCCCGCGCTACACCGAGATCACGGTGGAGCCGACTGAAGAAGCGAAGGCCAACCTGTTCACCGGCCCCAGCGCGTTCAGCGACTTCTCGTACGACACCCTGGGCGGCGAGGGAGCTCCCGAGTTCCACGCCATCCCGCTGGATGACTACGACCTGGGCAACGACTTCCGGTAAACCGGACTTCTTGCCAGCCCCGCCTCACCCTGCTTTTCGGCAAGGGGGAGGCGGGGCTTTCCCGCTTTACCCAGTTTGGGGGAGTAGGGGCCCGATTAAGGCATGGAGTCCGTCCATGCTAGACTTGTTACCAATTGTTATTGTGGCAGTGGATGAGTGCGCCGGTTACAGCTGAACAGCTGGGCCAGAGCGACGTTTCCGGATTGCAGGGTTCTTGTGCAACGTATGCCACATTTTCGCATGCCTAGGGACTTTTCGTTCCGCGTTATCCCGACTGGCTTGTGATCCGACTATTAAGGCTTCGCCTTCGCCGCCCTGGGGTTTCCTCCAAGGCCCGGGCGGCGGGGCAACGCAACAAGAGAGCGGCCGGAAGCGGCTGCTCCGGATAAAACGGAGAACACGAGAGTGCCTACGATTAACCAGCTGGTCCGCAAGGGCCGCACGCCGAAGGTCTCAAAGACCAAGGCTCCCGCCCTTAAGGGCAGCCCGATGCGCCGCGGTGTTTGCACCCGCGTTTACACCACCACCCCCAAGAAGCCGAACTCGGCTCTGCGTAAGGTGGCACGTGTGCGCCTCAACGGCGGCATTGAAGTAACCGCCTACATCCCCGGTGTTGGCCACAACCTGCAGGAGCACTCCATTGTGCTCGTTCGCGGTGGTCGTGTGAAGGACCTCCCGGGTGTCCGCTACAAGATCGTCCGTGGCGCCCTCGATACCCAGGGCGTGAAGAACCGTAAGCAGGCCCGCAGCCGCTACGGCGCAAAGATGGAGAAGAAGTAATATGCCTCGCAAGGGTCCGGCCCCCAAGCGGCCGCTCGTTTCGGATCCGGTCTACGGTTCCCCGCTGGTTACCCAGCTCATCAACAAGGTGCTCGTTGACGGCAAGAAGTCCACGGCGGAGCGCATCGTCTACGGTGCCCTCGAAGGCGCCCGCGCCAAGTCCGGCGGCGACCCCGTTGCGGCCCTGAAGAAGGCCATGGACAACGTCAAGCCTTCCCTCGAGGTCCGCTCCCGCCGCGTCGGTGGCGCCACATACCAGGTTCCGGTTGAGGTTAAGCCGGGCCGCTCCACCGCACTCGCCCTGCGGTGGCTGGTGGGCTACTCCAAGGCCCGCCGTGAGAAGACCATGACCGAGCGCCTCCAGAACGAAATCCTGGATGCCTCCAACGGTCTCGGTGCCGCTGTGAAGCGTCGCGAAGACACCCACAAGATGGCCGAGTCCAACAAGGCCTTCGCACACTACCGCTGGTAATACTCCCCGGACGCCGCCGGCTCAGCAGAGCCGGCGGCGAACGTGTAGTCCATCCCAAAAGGAGACCCCGTGGCACAGGACGTGCTTACCGACCTTAGCAAGGTCCGCAACATCGGCATCATGGCCCACATCGATGCCGGCAAGACCACCACAACCGAGCGCATCCTTTTCTACACGGGTGTGAACCACAAGATCGGCGAAACGCACGACGGCGCTTCGACCACTGACTGGATGGAACAGGAAAAGGAACGCGGCATCACCATCACGTCTGCCGCCGTGACCTGCTTCTGGGAAAACAACCAGATCAACATTATCGACACTCCCGGCCACGTTGACTTCACCGTTGAGGTTGAGCGCTCCCTGCGCGTCCTCGACGGCGCTGTCGCAGTTTTCGATGGCAAGGAAGGCGTTGAGCCGCAGTCGGAGACCGTGTGGCGCCAGGCCGACAAGTACAACGTCCCGCGTATCTGCTTCGTCAACAAGATGGACAAGCTTGGTGCTGATTTCTACTTCACCGTAGACACCATCATCAGCCGCCTCGGTGCCAAGCCGCTGGTCATGCAGCTGCCCATCGGTGCCGAGAACGACTTCATCGGCGTCGTGGACCTGCTCTACATGCGTGCCCTCGTATGGCCTGGCGACGCCAAGGGCGACGTGACCATGGGTGCCAAGTACGAGATCCAGGAGATCCCGGCCGACCTCCAGGCAAAGGCCGAAGAGTACCGCGCAGCGCTCGTTGAGGCCGTTGCAGAGTCCTCCGAGGAGCTCATGGAGAAGTACCTCGAAGGCGAAGAGCTCAGCATCGACGAGCTCAAGGCCGGCATCCGCAAGATGACCATCAACTCCGAGGTCTACCCGGTGTTCTGTGGCTCCGCGTTCAAGAACCGCGGCGTGCAGCCCATGCTCGATGCAGTTGTGGACTACCTGCCGAACCCGCTTGACGTTCCTCCGATGATCGGCCACGATCCGAAGGACGAAGCCAAGGAACTGACCCGCAAGCCCTCCGCCGACGAGCCGTTCTCGGCCCTGGCGTTCAAGATTGCGGCCCACCCGTTCTTCGGCCAGCTCACCTTCATCCGCGTGTACTCCGGTCACGTCGAGTCCGGTGCCCAGGTGGTTAACTCCACCAAGGGCAAGCGTGAGCGAATCGGCAAGCTGTTCCAGATGCACGCCAACAAGGAAATGCCTGTTGAGGCAGCAACCGCCGGCCACATCTACGCAGCGATCGGCCTCAAGGACACCACCACCGGTGACACCCTGTGCGACGCCAGCAACCAGATCGTCCTGGAGTCCATGAGCTTCCCCGAGCCCGTGATCTCCGTGGCCATCGAGCCGAACACCAAGGGCGACCAGGAAAAGCTGTCCACGGCTATCCAGAAGCTCTCCGCTGAGGACCCCACCTTCCAGGTGTCCCTCAACGAAGACACCGGCCAGACCATCATCGCCGGCATGGGCGAGCTCCACCTGGACATCCTGGTGGACCGCATGCGCCGCGAATTCAAGGTCGAGGCCAACGTGGGTAAGCCGCAGGTCGCTTACCGCGAAACCATCAAGCGTGCCGTGGAGCGCCACGACTACACGCACAAGAAGCAGACCGGTGGTTCGGGCCAGTTCGCAAAGGTCCAGATCGCCATCGAGCCGCTCGACACGGCCGAGGGCGAGCTGTACGAGTTCGAGAACAAGGTCACCGGTGGCCGCGTTCCGCGCGAGTACATCCCGTCGGTTGACGCCGGTATCCAGGACGCGCTGAACGACGGCGTGCTGGCCGGTTACCCGGTTGTCGGCATCAAGGCAACGCTGATCGATGGCGCCTACCACGATGTCGACTCCTCGGAAATGGCGTTCAAGATCGCCGGCCGGATGGCTTTCAAGGAAGCCGCCAGGAAGGCGAACCCTGTCCTGCTTGAACCGCTGATGGATGTCGAGGTCCGCACCCCTGAGGAATACATGGGTGACGTTATCGGTGACCTTAACTCCCGTCGTGGCCAGATGCAGTCCATGGAGGATGCGGCAGGCGTCAAGGTTGTCCGTGCACACGTCCCGCTGTCCGGCATGTTCGGCTACATCGGTGACCTGCGCTCGAAGACCCAGGGTCGTGCTGTTTACTCCATGACGTTCAACAGCTACGCCGAGGTCCCGAAGGCAGTTGCCGACGAGATCATCCAGAAGAGCCGCGGCGAGTAGTCCTTCGGACTTTCAAAGCGAACACCTCGGGTGCGCGGGCCGGCAACGGAAAGCGCAGCCGGTGCAGGTGGCCGGGGCCGGCCGGATCAGTCCGGCCAGCCCGGCTTCGGCCATCTGCACGAACAGGCTCAAGGGACTAGTATTAGTTCCTGAATCTGCAATTTCACCAATCCCAAAGCCCCCAGATAGACTTGCCTGAGTTTCTGCCGCGACAAGCGCGGTTAGAGGGCAAGCCATTTGAAAACGTTCTAGGAGGAACCTGTGGCAAAGGCAAAGTTCGAGCGGACTAAGCCGCACGTCAACATCGGCACCATCGGTCACGTTGACCACGGTAAGACGACGCTGACGGCCGCCATTTCCAAGGTGCTGTACGACAAGTACCCGGATCTCAACGAGAAGCGCGACTTCGCGTCGATCGACTCTGCTCCCGAAGAGCGTCAGCGCGGTATTACCATCAACATCTCCCACGTGGAGTACCAGACCGAGAAGCGTCACTACGCACACGTTGACGCCCCCGGTCACGCTGACTACATCAAGAACATGATCACCGGTGCTGCCCAGATGGACGGCGCAATCCTCGTGGTTGCTGCCACCGACGGCCCCATGGCTCAGACCCGCGAGCACGTTCTGCTCGCCCGCCAGGTTGGTGTTCCCTACCTGCTGGTCGCGCTGAACAAGGCTGACATGGTTGAGGACGAGGAACTCCTCGACCTCGTCGAAATGGAAGTTCGTGAGCTCCTGAGCTCGCAGGGCTTCGACGGCGACGACGCTCCGGTTGTCCGCGTTTCCGGCCTGAAGGCACTGGAAGGCGATCCCGAGTGGGTCAAGTCCGTTGAGGACCTGATGGCTGCTGTGGACGAGTCCGTTCCGGACCCCGTTCGTGACCGCGACAAGCCGTTCCTGATGCCGATCGAAGACGTCTTCACCATCACCGGCCGTGGCACCGTTGTTACGGGCCGCGCCGAGCGTGGTACCCTCGCCATCAACTCCGAGGTCGAGATCGTCGGCATCCGCCCGGTCCAGAAGACCACCGTTACCGGTATCGAGATGTTCCACAAGCAGCTCGACGAAGCATGGGCCGGCGAGAACTGTGGCCTCCTGCTCCGTGGCCTGAAGCGCGACGATGTCGAGCGTGGCCAGGTTGTCGTCAAGCCGGGTTCCATCACCCCGCACACCGACTTCGAGGCAAACGTCTACATCCTCTCCAAGGACGAAGGCGGACGCCACAACCCGTTCTACTCGAACTACCGCCCGCAGTTCTACTTCCGTACCACGGACGTTACCGGCGTTATCACCCTGCCCGAGGGCACGGAAATGGTTATGCCCGGCGACAACACTGAGATGACCGTTGCGCTCATCCAGCCGATCGCTATGGAAGAAGGCCTCGGCTTCGCTATCCGCGAAGGCGGCCGCACCGTTGGTTCGGGACGTGTTACCAAGATCATCAAGTAATTCTTGTTGAACTGAAGAACAGCCCCGCTGCATGAGCAGCGGGGCTGTTCTTTTTGTTTCACTTGTCCCTGATACTCTGGCTGGACCGAAAGGAGATCGTCATGAGCTGGCTTATCTTCCTGATAATCGTGGTTGCCGTGGTGGCAGGCGTGTTCTGGGCCAAGAACCACTTCCGCCACGAGATTGACCGCGCCAAGCGCATCAACAGGGCCAACAAAAACCAGTAGCCCCGGCACCAACGGGAAACGGGGAGGACCGGGCTGGCCTGTTACTGGCCGGTCCGGGCTCTCTTGGCCTGGGAAAGGGCCTGGTACCAGTAATAGGACTGCTTCGGGGTCCGTTCCTGGGTATTGAAGTCGACGTGCACGAGACCAAAGCGCTGGGAGTACCCGGCGGCCCACTCGAAGTTGTCCATCAGGGTCCAGACGTAATACCCCCGCAGGTCAACGCCGGACGCGATGCCGCCCGGGGACGTGGCGTCCAGGGCTGCCCGCAGGTGGCTGGCCAGGTACTGCACGCGTTCCTCGTCCTGGAGCGTTCCGTCCACGGTGTCCGGTTCCGGAAAGCTCGCTCCGCCTTCGGTGATGTACACGGGCGGCAGCGCCTCCCCGTAGCGGTCCTGCAGTTCCCTCAGCAGGATGCCCAGGTGCCCGGGAGCCACCGGCCAGCCGAAACCCGTATGGGGAAGGTCCGGGTACCCCACCTCGCGGTACGGCAGCCGGGCTACCGCCTTGTGCGGTTCAGCAGGGATGGGTGTCACACCGGATCCGATGGCGACCTTGATGGGGTAGTAGTAGTTGAGCCCGTAGAAGTCCAGTGGCTGGTGTACAGTCCTCAGGTCGGCGTCGGACATCCTTCGGCCGGAGCGCAGCCACGGCCTGGCGTACAGGGGGACTGAAGGATAACGGCCCAGCAGGACAGGGTCAGCGTAAATCCTGTTCATCAGCAGGTCGTACATACGGGCTATCGACCTGTCGCCGATGCTTCCGGAAGCAGGGCGGACAGGCGCGTGCAGGTTGGTTACGCCCACGCCGCCGGCAACTCCGGCGGCGCGGAGGGCCTGGACGCCAAGCCCGTGTGCCAGCAGCTGATGGTGCACTGCAGGAAGGGCGTTGAACATCAGCGCATGGCCGGGGGCGTGAACCCCGAGGGCGTAACCGTTCAGGGTGACTGACAGGGGTTCGTTCAGGGTCACCCACTGCGCCACGCGGTCCCCAAACCGTTCACCGGCTGCCGCTGCGTAGTCGCCAAAGCGTTCCGCGGTTTCGCGGTTCAGCCAGCCCCCGCGGTGCTCCAGGGGCAATGGGGTGTCCCAGTGGTAAAGGGTGGCCATCGGGGCAATGCCGGCGTCCAGCAACTGGTCGATCAGCCGGTCGTAAAAATCCAGGCCCTCTTCATTGAAACGGCCCCGCCCGTCAGGCTGGATGCGGGGCCATGACAGCGAGAACCGGTAGGAGTCCACGCCCAGCTCCCGCAGCAGTGCCACATCCTCGGGAAGCCTGTTGTAGTGGTCGCAGGCGACGGCGGGGGAGTGGCCGTCAACGATGGCGCCGGGTTTCTCGGCGAACGCGTCCCAGCCGGAGGGTCCGCGGCCGCCTTCGCGCAGGGCGCCTTCGACCTGAAAGGCCGCGGCGGCGACGCCCAGGGTGAACGACGGCGGCATGCGGTTGGCCAGTTCCGTCACCGATTCAGTGCTTTCCAGCGTCATGTCCTTATCATCTATTCGCGGACACCCGAGGGCAATGACCTGCCCGGGCTTGCCTGAGAAGGGGCGATTCGCATCTGCCCCGGATTTCTGGCAAACTAGATGAGTTGTTCAAGCGCTTCTTCGTGTCCCGGTCCGGATAATGCCGGATGCAGGGTCCAAGTTGAAGACCAAACATAACCCACCCCAATGGAATTGCGGATTTGTATGCGTGTTGAGCGCGACACGCCCGACCGCGGGGGTCGGTTGCGCCGGCAAGGTGAGGAACCCGGATTCATCCGGATTCAGCTTGTGCGGCGGGTGGTGGTTACGACCTCAAATGCTTCGGCAGCCATACAACGAGAAAGTGAACAGGGCAGCCCTAAACCGGGGAAGCACAGACTGAAAGAGAGTCAGGCGACATGGCGGGACAAAAAATCCGCATCCGGCTGAAGTCATACGACCACGAGGTCATTGACGTTTCAGCACGGAAGATCGTTGAGACGGTCACGCGCGCAGGCGCAACGGTAGTTGGCCCCGTGCCGCTGCCCACGGAGAAGAACGTGTACTGCGTGATTCGTTCTCCGCACAAGTACAAGGACAGCCGCGAGCACTTTGAAATGCGCACGCACAAGCGTCTTATCGACATCATCGATCCCACGCCCAAGGCCGTCGACTCGCTCATGCGCCTCGACCTGCCGGCCGACGTGAACATCGAAATCAAGCTGTAGGGAGGTGCTGAGAAACTATGACCGCAACCCGTAACGTAAAGGGCCTGCTGGGCACGAAGCTCGGCATGACCCAGGTCTGGGACGAGAACAACAAGCTCATCCCCGTCACTGTGGTCCAGGCAGATTCGAACGTCATCACCCAGCTGCGCAACGCTGAGACTGATGGCTATGTCGCCGTCCAGATCGGCTACGGCCAGATCGATCCCCGCAAGGTCACCAAGCCGCTGGCTGGTCACTTTGAAAAGGCAGGCGTCACGCCTCGCCGCCACGTCGTCGAACTCCGTACCGCAGATGCTGCCGAGTACGAGCTGGGCCAGGAACTCTCCGTGGAGCTCTTCCAGGCCGGCCAGAAGATCGACGTCATCGGAACCACCAAGGGTAAGGGCTTCGCCGGTGTTATGAAGCGTCACGGCTTCTCCGGCGTTGGCGCTTCCCACGGTGCCCACAAGAACCACCGTAAGCCCGGTTCAATCGGTGGTGCATCCACCCCGAGCCGCGTCTTCAAGGGCATGCGAATGGCTGGCCGCATGGGCGCCGTTCGTCACACCACGCTGAACCTCACCGTTCACGCGGTTGACGTCGAGAAGTCGCTGCTCCTGATCAAGGGTGCCGTTCCCGGTGCCCGCGGCCAGGTCGTCTTCGTACGCACCGCCGTGAAGGGAGCCTAGTCCAATGGCTAACACTGTCCAGGTTGACCTGCCTGCAGAGATCTTCGACGTCCAGACCAACGTGCCGCTGCTGCACCAGGTTGTCGTTGCCCAGCTCGCTGCTGCTCGCCAGGGTACCCACAAGACCAAGACCCGCGCTGAAGTTTCCGGTGCAGGACGCAAGCCGTTCAAGCAGAAGGGCACCGGCCGGGCCCGCCAGGGTTCCGTCCGCGCTCCGCACATGACCGGCGGTGGCGTTGTCCACGGTCCCACTCCGCGTGACTACAGCCAGCGCACCCCCAAGAAGATGATTGCTGCTGCACTGCGCGGCGCACTGTCTGACCGGGCCCGCAACGGACGCATCCACGTTGTCTCCGAGCTGGTGGCAGGCGACAAGCCGTCCGCCAAGGCTGCACTGGCAACGCTCCGCGGTGTTTCCGACCGCAAGAACCTGCTGGTTGTCATCGAGCGCGCCAATGATGTTGCTGCACTGTCCGTGCGCAACCTCGCCGATGTTCACGTTCTGTACGCAGACCAGCTGAACACCTACGACGTTCTCGTCTCTGATGACGTTGTCTTCACCAAGGCTGCCTACGACGCATTCGTTGCCGCCAAGGCTAAGAACGAGGAGGATGCCAAGTGAGCGCAGCCACCATCAAGGATCCCCGCGACGTCGTGCTTGCACCCGTCGTGTCGGAAAAGAGCTATGGCCTGATCGACGAGGGCAAGTACACCTTCCTGGTGGACCCCCGGTCGAACAAGACCGAGATCAAGCTGGCCGTGGAGAAGATCTTCTCCGTCAAGGTCGAATCGATCAACACCATCAACCGTGCCGGTAAGCGCAAGCGCACCAAATTCGGATGGGGCACCCGCAAGAGCACCAAGCGTGCGATTGTCACCCTCAAAGAAGGCACCATCGACATCTTCGGCGGTCCGCTCGCGTAGCGGAGACCACTTTAACGAGGACATAAATTATGGGAATCCGTAAGTACAAGCCGACTACACCGGGCCGTCGTGGCTCGAGCGTAGCGGACTTCATCGAGATCACGCGATCGACGCCGGAAAAGTCGCTGCTGCGTCCGCTGCCCAAGTCGGGTGGCCGCAACAACACCGGTAAGATCACAACCCGCCACAAGGGCGGCGGACACAAGCGCCAGTACCGTCTGATCGACTTCCGTCGCCACGACAAGGACGGCGTTGACGCCCGCGTTGCCGAGATCGAGTACGATCCGAACCGCACGGCCCGCATCGCACTCCTGCACTACGTTGATGGCACCAAGCGTTACATCATCGCTCCCAACAAGCTGGCCCAGGGCGACTTCGTTGAAGCCGGCCCCAACGCCGACATCAAGCCCGGCAACAACCTGCCCCTGCGCAACATCCCGGTGGGTACCGTTGTGCACGCGGTTGAACTGCGTCCGGGCGGCGGCGCCAAGATGGCCCGCTCCGCTGGTGCTTCGGTCCAGCTCGTTGCCAAGGAAGGCCGCTTCGCCCAGTTGCGCCTGCCTTCCGGTGAAATCCGCAACGTCGACGTGCGCTGCCGCGCAACCGTCGGCGAGGTGGGCAACGCCGAGCAGTCCAACATCAACTGGGGCAAGGCCGGCCGTATGCGCTGGAAGGGCGTCCGCCCGACCGTCCGTGGTGTCGCCATGAACCCCGTTGACCACCCGCACGGTGGTGGTGAGGGTAAGACCTCCGGTGGTCGTAACCCCGTCAACCCGAACGGTAAGCGGGAAGGCCGCACGCGCCGCCCCAACAAAGAGAGCGACAAGCTTATTGTGCGTCGCCGTCGTACTGGCAAGAACAAGCGATAGGAGCCTGGACACATGCCACGCAGCCTGAAAAAAGGTCCTTTCGTTGACCAGCACCTCTTTGTGAAGGTAGCCAGGGAAAACGAAAAGGGCACCAAGAACGTCATCAAGACCTGGTCCCGCCGTTCGATGATCATCCCCGACATGCTCGGGCACACGATCGCCGTACACGACGGACGCAAGCACATCCCGGTGTTTGTCACCGAGTCGATGGTCGGGCACAAGCTCGGCGAATTCGCTCCCACGCGGACATTCCGCGGCCATGTCAAGGACGACCGTAAGGGCAAGCGCCGCTAAGGCGCCTGTACTTACGTCATAGACGAGAGAAGGAAAGCAATGGAAGCCAAGGCAATTGCGCGCCACATCCGCGTAACGCCTATGAAGGCCCGGCGCGTCGTCAACCTTGTTCGTGGATTGCAAGCGAATGAGGCTCTGGCAATTCTGAAGTTCGCCCCGCAGGCAGCTTCGGAGCCGGTATTCAAGGTAGTACAGTCGGCAATCTCCAACGCCCGGGTCCTCGCGGACCGCGACGGCGTGGCGTTTGACGAAGGCGACCTCATCATCAGCGAAGCGTTTGTTGATGAAGGCCCGACCATGAAGCGGTTCCAGCCGCGTGCCCAGGGTCGTGCATTTCAGATCAAGAAGCGCACCAGCCACATCACCGTGGTAGTCGCTACCCCGGAGAAAGAGGAGGCTCGCTAAGTGGGACAGAAAGTAAACCCGCACGGGTTCCGACTCGGCGTCACCACCGATCACGTATCGCACTGGTTCGCCGACAGCACCAAGTCCGGCCAGCGGTACAAGGACTTCGTCCGCGAGGACATCCGCATCCGCCAGCTCATGTCCACCGGCATGGAGCGTGCTGGCATCGCCAAGGTCGAGATCGAGCGCACCCGTGACCGCGTCCGCGTGGACATCCACACGGCCCGTCCCGGCATCGTCATCGGCCGCCGTGGAGCTGAAGCAGACCGCATCCGCGGCGAGCTCGAAAAGCTCACCGGCAAGCAGGTCCAGCTGAACATCCTCGAGGTCAAGAACCCCGAGATGGAAGCCCAGCTTGTTGCCCAGGGCGTTGCGGAGCAGCTGACTTCCCGCGTGGCATTCCGCCGCGCCATGAAGAAGGCGATGCAGTCCGCGCAGCGTGCAGGTGCCAAGGGCATCCGTATCGCCTGCTCCGGTCGACTGGGTGGCGCTGAAATGTCCCGTTCGGAGTTCTACCGCGAAGGCCGTGTGCCCCTGCACACCCTCCGCGCGAACATCGACTACGGCTTCTACGAAGCCAAGACCACCTTCGGCCGCATCGGTGTGAAGGTTTGGATCTACAAGGGTGATGTCACCGCCAAGGAACTGGCCGCACAGGCCGCTTCGGCCCCGTCCCGCGGTGGCCGTGGTGACCGCCCGGGCCGCCCGGGTGGCGCTGACCGTGGTGACCGCCGCCGTCGCAACGAGCGTCCGGCCGCCGACGCAGCTCCTGCTGCCGAAGCACCGGCAGCTGAAGCTGCTGCACCCGCAGCAGAAGGAGGACAGGCTTAAATGCTTATCCCACGTCGAGTCAAGCACCGTAAGCAGCACCACCCGGGTCGTTCCGGCGCTGCTACGGGCGGCACCAAGGTCACCTTCGGTGAGTTCGGTATCCAGGCCCTGAGCCCGGCATACGTCACGAACCGCCAGATCGAGTCCGCCCGTATCGCCATGACCCGCCACATCAAGCGTGGCGGTAAGGTCTGGATCAACATCTACCCGGACCGTCCGCTGACCAAGAAGCCTGCCGAAACCCGCATGGGTTCCGGTAAGGGTTCGCCGGAGTGGTGGGTTGCAAACGTCAAGCCGGGCCGGGTTCTGTTCGAACTCTCCGGTGTCAATGAAGAGGTAGCTCGCGAGGCCCTGCGCCTGGCGATCCACAAGCTGCCGTTGAAGGCACGCATCGTGCGTCGCGAGGGTGGTGAATAGAAATGGCAGTAGGGTCCAAGGATCTGGCTCCCGCAAAGCTGGACGGTTTCGACAACGAACGTCTCGTTGAAGAACTCCGCAAGGCCAAGGAAGAGCTGTTCAACCTGCGTTTCCAGTCCGCCACCGGACAGCTGGAGAACCACGGTCGTCTGCGCGCGGTCAAGAAGGACATTGCCCGCATCTACACCGTTCTCCGTGAGCGCGAGCTGGGCATCCGTGCCGAGGTTGCCGCACCGGTTGTGGAAGCCAAGGAAGAAAAGAAGTCCAAGAAGGCTGCAGCCAAGAAGGCCGATGAGGCTGAAACGGCTGAGACCGAGGAGGACGCCAAGTGAGTGAAAAGGACGGAAACGTGACGGAAACTGCTACCGCCGCCAAGGCCGGTCAGCGCGGTTACCGCAAGACGCGTCGCGGTTACGTTGTCTCCGACAAGATGGAAAAGACCATCGTTGTTGAGGTTGAGGACCGCGTAAAGCACGCCCTGTACGGCAAGGTCATCCGCCGTACCTCCAAGGTCAAGGCACACGACGAAGAGAACACCGCCGGCATCGGCGACCTCGTTGTCATCGCCGAGACCCGTCCGCTGTCCGCCACCAAGAACTGGCGGCTCGTGGAAATCCTCGAGAAGGCCAAGTAGCATCCGCTGCGGAAGCTGTTGAAGCCCCTGCTCCTTCGGGAGCGGGGGCTTCCTCGTTTTAACGCGTCACGGGGAGCAGGCTTTTGGTGGACATACGACGGCGGTGCGGCGGCTTTGCGGGGGGAGCGGCACCCCAGGCGGGACAAAAGGCTGCCGTGCGTGACGCCGTCGTCCGTCTTGCGGGGGAAGCGGAACTGGTGATATGGGGATCAGTGAAAATCATGCTAGGATATTGAGTTTGTATGGCGCCTTTCGGGCGCTGTTCATCAAACTCGTAAACAAGCGTGCCACAGCACAGTGCTTTCTTGCGCCCGGGACCAGTCCCGGACCGGATGGGGGCAACTGCTTCTGGCACGGGCGTTTAGGCCTGGCCTGGCAAAATCCAGGCAGGTCAAGAGACACCCCGATCAACCGTTCCGCAAGGCTCATTCCGTAGGAAGATTTTCGGTCTGAGAACCGGCGCGACGCAAGGAGTAGATAGTGATTCAGCAGGAGTCGCGACTGAAGGTCGCCGACAACACGGGTGCTAAGGAAATCCTTACCATTCGCGTTCTCGGTGGATCCGGCCGTCGCTACGCAGGCATCGGTGACGTCATAGTCGCCACCGTCAAGGACGCAATCCCTGGCGGCAACGTGAAGAAGGGCGACGTCGTCAAGGCTGTCGTCGTTCGTACCAAGAAGGAACGCCGCCGTGCGGACGGTTCCTACATCAAGTTTGACGAGAACGCAGCTGTGATCCTGAAGAACGACGGCGACCCCCGCGGTACCCGTATCTTCGGACCGGTTGGTCGTGAACTGCGTGACAAGAAGTTCATGAAGATCGTTTCTCTGGCTCCGGAGGTGCTCTAGTCCATGGCTAAGATCAAGAAGGGTGACCTGGTCCAGGTCATCACTGGCGCCAAGGCTGAGCGCGGCGGCGACCGCGGCAAGCAGGGCAAGGTCCTGCGCGTGTTCCCGTCAACCAACCGGGTGTTGGTTGAAGGCATCAACCGCGTCACCAAGCACACCAAGGTCGGTCAGTCGCAGCGCGGCACCAAGACTGGTGGCATCGAGGTTGTTGAAGCCCCGATCCACATCTCCAACGTTGCCCTGGTTGACCCGTCGACCAAGAAGCCGACCCGCGTGGGCTTCCGCCTCGACACCGTAGAGAAGGACGGCGTCAAGAAGACCGTCCGCATCCGCGTGTCCAAGAGCACCGGGAAGGACATCTAATGACTGAGACTCTCGAGACTCCGGCAACGAAGATCGTTCCTCGTCTGAAGACCAAGTACGCAGAATCCATCAAGGCAGCGCTCCTGGATGAATTCAAGTACCAGAACGTGAACCAGGTACCCCGCCTGGTGAAGGTTGTTGTGAACATGGGTGTTGGAGATGCCGCCAAGGACTCCAAGCTGATCGACGGCGCCGTCCGCGACCTCACCCAGATCACCGGCCAGAAGCCGCAGGTCACCAAGGCCCGCAAGTCGATCGCACAGTTCAAGCTGCGCGAAGGCATGCCCATCGGTGCGCACGCTACCCTGCGTGGCGACCGCATGTGGGAATTCGTGGACCGCCTGGTCACCCTGGCCCTGCCCCGTATCCGTGACTTCCGCGGCCTCAACGGCAAACAGTTCGATGGCAACGGCAACTACACCTTCGGTCTGACCGAACAGGTTATGTTCCACGAGATCGACCAGGACAAGATCGACCGCGTCCGCGGTATGGACATCACGGTTGTGACCACTGCCAAGACCGACGACGAAGGCCGTGCGCTGCTCAAGGCGCTTGGTTTCCCGTTCAAGACCGAAGCTTAATCAACTACGTAAAAGGTCCGGCCGCGCTGCTGAGCAGACCGCGGCGGAAACCGTTACGAGGAAGGGCAAGAGCCCACCATGACAATGACAGATCCTGTCGCAGACATGCTTACGCGCCTGCGTAACGCAAACTCGGCATACCACGACACCGTGTCCATGCCGTACAGCAAGCTCAAGGCACGCGTTGCCGACATCCTCAAGGCCGAAGGTTTCATCGCCGGCTGGAAGGAAGAGGACGCTGAGGTCGGCAAGAAGCTGACCCTCGAGCTGAAGTTCGGTCCGAACCGCGAGCGTTCCATTGCTGGCGTTCGCCGCATCTCCAAGCCGGGTCTCCGCGTTTACGCGAAGTCCACCAACCTGCCGCACGTGCTCGGTGGCTTGGGTATCGCAATCCTGTCCACCTCTTCCGGCCTCCTGACTGACAAGCAGGCCGGCAAGAAGGGCGTGGGCGGCGAAGTCCTCGCGTACGTCTGGTAACGGGAAAGGAAGAGAATAATGTCACGTATTGGACGTCTCCCCATCACCGTTCCTGCCGGCGTTGAGGTCAAGGTTGACGGCTCTGTCGTCACCGTCAAGGGATCCAAGGGCGAGCTGAGCCACACCGTGGCCAGCCCCATCGAGGTTGCCCTGGAAGACAGCACCCTGACCGTCACCCGCCCGAACGACGAGCGCGCCTCCCGTTCGCTCCACGGCCTGACCCGCACCCTGATCGCCAACATGATCCAGGGCGTCACCGCAGGCTACGAGAAGAAGCTTGAAATCGTTGGTACCGGTTACCGCGTTCAGGCCAAGGGATCTGACCTCGAGTTCGCTCTGGGCTTCAGCCACCCGGTCAACGTCTCGGCTCCGGCCGGCATCACCTTTGCAGTAGAGGGTCCGACCAAGCTCTCTGTCTCAGGCATCAACAAGCAGCAGGTCGGCGAGGTTGCTGCCAACATCCGCAAGCTGCGGAAGCCTGACCCCTATAAGGGCAAGGGCATCCGTTACGCCGGCGAAGTTATCCGCCGCAAGGTCGGAAAGGCTGGTAAGTAACCATGGCCATCGCCATTAACAAGAAGCGCACGAACAAGAGCAAGGCTGCTGCCCGCAGCCGCCGCCAGCTTCGTATCCGCAAGCGCATTGCCGGTACGGCTGCCCGCCCCCGTCTGGTGGTCAACCGCTCCGCACGCCACGTGTTTGTCCAGGTTGTCGATGACAGCATTGGCCAGACCGTAGCAAGCGCCTCCACCCTGGAAGCCGACCTGCGCGCATTCGACGGTGACAAGACCGCCAAGGCCAAGCGCGTCGGCGAACTCGTTGCCGAGCGTGCCAAGGCTGCCGGCGTCGAAGCTGTTGTCTTCGACCGCGGTGGTAACAAGTACCACGGCCGGATTGCCGCCGTCGCTGACGGTGCACGCGAAGGTGGGCTGTCGCTGTGACCGAAGCAAACAAGGAAAAGGACACTGTGTCTGCAGATCAGAAGGCGACCGAAGCCGCAGCTGCTGAGACCACTGCCCCCGCAGCCGAGGACCGCCGCGGCGGTGCCCGCCGCGGCGAGCGTGGCGAACGCGGCCAGGGCCGCGGCGACCGCGGCGGCCGTGGCGGCCGCGACGGCGGACGCGAAGCCGAGAAGAACCAGTTCGTAGAGCGCGTTGTCACCATCAACCGCGTTTCCAAGGTCGTCAAGGGTGGTCGTCGCTTCAGCTTCACCGCACTGGTCGTCGTTGGTGACGGTAACGGCATGGTCGGCGTCGGCTACGGCAAGGCCAAGGAAGTTCCCGCTGCTATCGCCAAGGGCGTTGAAGAGGCCAAGAAGTCCTTCTTCCGCGTTCCCCGCGTGGGCAGCACCATCCCGCACCGCGTTCAGGGTGAAGCCGCTGCCGGCGTCGTAATGCTGCGTCCGGCCTCGGCCGGTACCGGTGTTATCGCCGGTGGTCCGGTCCGTGCAGTACTGGAGTGCGTGGGCATCCACGACATCCTCTCCAAGTCGCTCGGTTCCTCCAACGCCATCAACATCGTCCACGCGACCGTTGATGCCCTGAAGCGCCTCGAAGAGCCCGCAGCTGTGGCAGCCCGCCGCAACCTGCCGCTGGACGAGGTTGCTCCGGCCGCCCTGGTGCGCACGCTGATGAACTCGAAGGCAGGTGTCTAGGTTATGGCTAAGAACCTGGTCCCCTCCGACTCCCAGTTGGAGATCACTCAGATCAAGTCCGCCATTGGCGGCAAGCAGAACCAGCGCGACACCCTGCGGTCGCTGGGCCTGAAGCGGATCGGACACACCGTTGTCCGCACCGCCGACGCCGTGACCGTTGGCATGCTCAACACGGTTCCGCACCTGGTAAAGGTAGAGGAGGCGAAGTAAATGGCAGAGAACACTGCTGATAACACTCAGGCTGCTGAGAAGCAGAACGCCCTGAAGGTTCACCACCTGCGTCCTGCTCCGGGTGCCAAGACCGCCAAGACCCGTGTTGGTCGTGGTGAGGCATCCAAGGGTAAGACCGCCGGCCGCGGTACCAAGGGTACGGCAGCCCGCTACCAGGTGAAGGCAGGCTTCGCCGGCGGCCAGCTGCCGCTGCACATGCGCCTGCCCAAGCTGCGCGGCTTCAAGAACCCGTTCCGCGTCGAGTTCCAGGTTGTGAACCTGGACAAGCTGAACGAGCTGTTCCCGGAAGGTGGTACTGTCACCGTCGAGAACCTGGTCGAAAAGGGTGCCGTTCGCAAGAACCAGCCCGTCAAGGTGCTGGGCACCGGCGACATCACCGTCAAGGTTGACGTCACCGCCCACGCATTCTCGGCCAGCGCCGCTGAAAAGATCGCAGCAGCAGGCGGAAGCACCACCGCTCTCTAGAGCCGGTGGGCAACTGCCCGTTGGTGAACTCCCGGTGACCGGGGCCCAGGCCCTGGTCACCGGGAGTTTTTCACATCCACACGCCGTATTTTTCCCGCCATCGGGCGCACGGGCGCAGTCCCGGATTGTTCGCATGACGCATCCAACCGTTAGACTCGGTTGTTGGGATTTGTTGAGTCCCACCACTCCACCCTTATAAACACCACAGGAGGACGCTTGCTTAGCGCATTTGGCCGGGCCTTTCGCACGCCTGATCTGCGACGCAAGTTGTTGTTCACGCTGGGAATCATCACCATCTTCCGCTTGGGTGCTTTCATTCCCTCGCCTGGTGTGGACTACCAGAATGTCCAGCAATGCTTGCAGAACGGTCAGACGGCAGGCGGGTTGTACCAGCTCGTCAACCTGTTCAGTGGCGGCGCGTTGCTCCAAGTGTCCATCTTCGCCCTGGGCATCATGCCGTACATCACGGCGAGCATCATCGTCCAGCTGCTCCGGGTGGTCATTCCCCGCTTCCAGCAGCTGTACGAAGAGGGCGCATCGGGCCAGTCCAAGCTGACCCAGTACACGCGGTACCTCACCATCGCGCTGGGCCTCCTCAACGCCACCACGCTGGTGTCCCTGGCCCGCTCCGGCCAGCTGCTGCCCGGCTGCGCGCTGCCGATCATCCCCGACGACAGCATCATCACCACCATCCTGATCATCATCACCCTGACGGCCGGGACCGGCCTGATCATGTGGATGGGCGAGCTGGTCACCGAGAAGGGCGTGGGCAACGGCATGTCCCTGCTCATCTTCACCTCGATCGCGGCAACGTTCCCCACCTCGCTGGGCGCCATCTGGACCTCGCAGGGTCCGGCAACCTTCTTCACCGTGCTCGCCGTCGGCCTGCTGACCGTGGCCCTGGTGGTCTTTGTGGAGCAGTCGCAGCGCCGCGTCCCCGTGCAGTACGCCAAGCGGATGATCGGACGCCGCACAGTGGGCGGCACCAGCACCTACATCCCCATCAAGGTGAACATGGCCGGTGTTATCCCGGTGATCTTCGCTTCCTCCATGCTCTACCTGCCCGGCCTGATCTCCCAGTTCAACCAGCCGGCCGCGGGCGAGCAGCTCCAGCCGTGGGTCGAATGGATCAACAACAACCTGGTCCGCGGCGACCAACCGATCTACATGGTTCTGTACTTCGCCATGATCGTGTTCTTCACCTACTTCTATGTTGCGATCACCTTCAACCCAGAAGAAGTGTCGGACAACATGAAGAAGTACGGCGGCTTCATTCCAGGTATCCGCGCCGGCAAACCGACCGCTGACTACCTGCAGTACGTGCTCTCCCGGATCACCCTCCCCGGTGCCCTCTACCTGGGCTTCGTGGCGCTGATTCCGCTGGTGGCACTGGTACTGATCAACGCGAACCAGAACTTCCCGTTCGGTGGCACCTCGATCCTGATCATGGTGGGCGTTGGCCTGGAGACCGTCAAGCAAATTGATGCGCAGCTACAACAACGTCACTATGAAGGGCTTTTGCGATGACGAGAATGCTGATTATTGGACCTCCCGGTTCCGGAAAAGGAACGCAGGCGGAGCGGATTTCAGAACGCCTCGGCGTTGTGGCCATCTCCACCGGCGATATCTTCCGTGCGAATGTAAAGGGCGAAACGCCGCTTGGCATCGAGGCCAAGAAGTACATGGACAACGGAGACTTCGTACCGGACAGCGTCACCAACAAGATGGTGCGCGACCGGCTCAGCGAGGCCGACGTCGAATCCGGCTTCCTGCTGGACGGCTACCCCCGCACCACCGCGCAGGTGGACTACCTTGACGAGATCCTCGCCAAGGGCGAGGAAAAGCTCGACGTCGTCCTGCAGTTGACTGCCGACGACGAGGAACTGGTGCACCGCCTTTTGGGCCGGGCCAAGGAAACGGGCCGGAGCGACGACAACGAAGCCGTCATCCGCCACCGCCTTGACCTGTACCACGAGCAGACCGAGGCCGTGGTGGCCAAGTACGCCGAGCGCGGCATCCTCACCCAGGTGGACGGCATCGGCGCGATCGACGAGGTGACCGACCGCGTGATGCAGGCCATCAAGGCGGCACAGGCAGCCTGACCAAGGCACGTATTACCGAGGCTCCTCCCCGGCACAGGGGAGGGGCCTCAGCCATTTTGAAAGGACACACCATGGCCTTTGGCCAGCCCCGCATCGAATACAAGAACAACGACCAGATGCGCACCATGCACGAGGCAGGCCTGGTCCTGAGCCGTGCCCTGGACGCCGCCGTTGCCGCGGCCGTGCCCGGTGTCACCACCAAGCACCTCGACGACGTCTTCGCGGCGGTGCTCAATGAAGCCGGTGCCAAGTCCAACTTCCTCGGCTACCACGGCTTCCCGGCGACGATCTGCACATCGGTCAATGAGGAAGTGGTGCACG
The DNA here is from genome assembly GCF_005796205.1 of Pseudarthrobacter sp. NamE2. Lineage (GTDB taxonomy): Bacteria > Actinomycetota > Actinomycetes > Actinomycetales > Micrococcaceae > Arthrobacter. The sequence continues at coordinate 106,286 of NZ_VAHN01000002.1, forward strand.
GGATTCCCGGCAGCAAGGTCCTGCGCGACGGCGACATCATCTCGATCGACGGCGGCGCCATTGTGGACGGCTGGCACTCGGACTCTGCCCGGACGGTCATTGTGGGCACTGCCGACCCGGAAGACCAGCGGCTCTCCGACGTAACCTTCGCTGCGATGTGGCGGGGCATCGCGGCACTGGCCACCGGAACCCATGTGGGCGACATCGGTGCCGCCATCGATGACTACGTCTCGTCCGTCCCTGGCAAACCGCTGGGCATCCTCGAGGACTATGTGGGGCACGGAATCGGCTCCGAGATGCACATGGCACCCGATGTCCTGAACTACCGGACCAGCCACCGGGGCCCCAAGGTCAAGCCCGGCCTGTGCCTGGCGATCGAGCCGATGCTGGTACGGGGCGGCATCGAGACCGCCGTCCTGGAAGACGACTGGACCGTTGTCACCACGGACGGCAAACGGTCCTGCCAGTGGGAGCACTCGGTGGCGGTGCATGAAAAGGGTATCTGGGTGTTGTCAGCGCCCGACGGCGGCGCGGAGCACCTTGCGCCCCTCGGCGTCACCCCCGTTCCGATTCCCTAGCCCAACCAACTCGCAGTTAACGTCGTGAAAACCCGATTGGCGACGTTAACTGCCTGTCAGTTGGGGGAGCGGGCGCCTTTCCCAGCGGGCGACCCGTCAGGTTCCCACCGCAGCAGGTCGCCGGGCTGGCACTCCAGAACCTCGCACAGCGCCTCCAAAGTTGTGAACCGGACCGCCTTCGCGCGGCCGTTCTTGAGCACGGCAAGGTTGGCGGGGGTGATGCCCACCCGTTCCGCCAGGACTCCAACCGGCATCTTGCGCTTGGCCAGCACCACGTCGATATCCACGATGATGGCCATCAGATCACCTCGTCGAGCTCGGATCGCAGGTGCTTGGCTTCGGCGTCGCGGGCCACGGCCTGGGCCAGCAGGGTCCGGAGCACCAGCACGATCAAAGCCACGCCGGCGATCATCAGGGACGCGCCGCAGATCAGCACAACGATTCCCGGAGCCACCTCGCCAGGCGCAAGCAGCACGGCAATCCCGAACACTAGCAGTGACGCCGCGGCGATGGCGCCGAAGATGATGTCGACGTACCGGAAGGCGCGGTAGGAAAACACCGTTCCGCGGCGGACCATGGTCAGCAGCTTCCAGACGCACACAGCGGCGGCCTGGACGCAGACGATGCCCAGGACCACGATCGCAAGCAGCGTGATCCGCGGACCGTCAGGGGCTCCTGCTTCCTGCAAATCGATTGACACCAGCGGCACCATCCACACCTGCACGAACAGTGAACCGGCGAGGACCAGCCCAATCACGGTGCGCAGCGCCAGCACGGTGAGCTTTCCCATTTTCCTTCTCCTCTGTCGAGCAACAATCGGATGCTATCGATAGTCGATAGGTAAAGCAACAGGCAAAATGGACGGTATGGGATCTCTTACTGACGTGCCGGGTGTCCGGGTGGGGCATGACCAGAAGGTTGGCGACGGCTGGCTTACCGGAGTGACGGTTGTCCTGCCGCCGCCGGGCACGGTGGGTTCCGTGGACGTCCAGGGCGGCGGCCCTGCCACCCACGAAACTGATGCGCTCGATCCCACCAGTTTGGTAAGCCAGGTGGACGCCGTGGTGCTGGCAGGCGGCAGCGCCTACGGCCTCGCTGCAGCAGCCGGCACCCAGCGCTGGTGCGAGGAGAACGGCAGGGGTTTCGAGGTGCCCGGAGGAGTGGTGCCCATCGTGCCGGCCGCGGCCATTTTCGACCTCGGCCGTGGCGGGAACTTCGCGGCCCGCGCGACGCCCGACATGGGCTACGCGGCAACGTCCGCCGCTGCCGCCGAAAAGGAAGGGCACGACGTCGGACGCGGCAATGTGGGCGCCGGCACCGGAGCGCTGCTTGGCAGGACCTACAAGGGCGGGGTGGGGACGGCTTCGGTCACGCTCGACGGCGGCGTCATTGTAGGGGCTCTTGCCGTGGTGAACGCCCTGGGCCTGCCGCTGGTCGAGCACTCGTTGCTAAAGGAATCGGTAACTGGCCCGCCGCTGAACACCACCCTTGTTGTTGTCGCCACGAATGCCGTCCTTGATGTGGCCGAGTGCAAGCGGACTGCCTCCGCTTCGCATGCCGGCATCGCCCGTGCATTGAGTCCCAGCCACACCCTGGCCGACGGGGACACCGTCTTTTGCCTCGCCACCGGCACCGTGGCACTCGACCGTTCGGACGAAACTGCCCGGCAGGTCAGCCTCATTACGCTGCAAAGTGCGGCAGCCGACGTCGTACGCCTTGCCATCCTGGACGGAGTGGCCAGCGCCGAAGCCGTCAGCACTCCGGCAGGTGACTTTGGTGCGTACGGCGGGCAGATACGCTAGCATGGCTGGATTTAACTTTCACCGCCTGATGGCGTAGTGTTGTTTGTTGGTTGTCTGGACTGCCGTGCCCTCATGGGCTCTGGGGCGGGCAACCGATCCAACACAAACGTTCGTGGCCATGCACGGTGCAATCCGGCAGGGCTGCGGCAACAACAGTTAGCGGAGGGTATGGCCAAGAAGGACGGGGTCATTGAGATCGAAGGCGTTGTGACTGAGGCGCTGCCTAACGCGATGTTTCGCGTTGAGCTCACCAACAAGCACATCGTCCTGGCACACATCTCTGGAAAGATGCGTCAGCACTACATCCGAATCCTCCCCGAGGACCGCGTAGTGGTGGAGCTGAGCCCGTACGACCTTACCCGTGGTCGTATCGTCTACCGCTACAAGTAAATTGCTGGGCGGCTTCAGCGGAAGCTGACGCTGTTCCAGTTGACCAACTGCCACACGCAAAGGAATGCCATGAAGGTCAAGCCGAGCGTCAAGCAGATCTGCGAAAAGTGCAAAGTGATCCGCCGTAACGGCCGGGTCATGGTGATCTGCGAGAACCCGCGCCACAAGCAGCGCCAGGGCTAATTTCCTTCCTCCGAAGGAAATCCCGGGTTGCTAACCCACGCAAGTAAATAAAGGCAGCACAAGCTGATCTGGAACATTGGGCTTCAACGAGTCCGGACAGCTAACCCCCGGTCGGAGGCTGGGGCCGTACGCAAAGTGCGGGTGTACTGCCTACGACCTCCGGTTTATTCAAGGAGTACTGCCACTATGGCTCGTCTCGCTGGCGTAGACATTCCCCGCGAAAAGCGGCTGGAAATTGCGCTTACCTACATCTACGGCGTGGGCAAGACCCGTGCACACGAAACCCTGGCTGCCACCGGCATCAGCGCTGACGTTCGGGTCAAGGACCTGACCGACGCCCAGCTGGTCCAGCTGCGTGACTACATTGAAGGCAACTACAAGGTTGAGGGTGACCTTCGCCGCGAAGTGGCAGCAGATATCCGCCGCAAGGTTGAGATCGGCAGCTACGAAGGCCTGCGCCACCGCAAGGGCCTGCCCGTACGCGGCCAGCGTACGAAGACCAACGCACGTACCCGCAAGGGCCCGAAGCGTACCGTCGCCGGCAAGAAGAAGGCCCGTTAATTCCCGCCGGGATTAACGCAGCTTTCCCCAATAACTTTCTGTAGGAGAAAAAATGCCCCCGAAGACTCGTGGCGCGGTCCGCAAGCCGCGTAAGAAGGACAAGAAGAATATCGCGCTTGGCCAGGCGCACATCAAGAGCACCTTTAACAACACCATCGTTTCCATCACGGATCCGACCGGTGCTGTTATTTCCTGGGCTTCCTCTGGTGAGGTTGGCTTCAAGGGCTCGCGTAAGTCCACCCCGTTCGCTGCCCAGATGGCAGCCGAAGCTGCTGCCAAGCGTGCGCAGGAGCACGGCATGCGCAAGGTAGACGTATTCGTCAAGGGACCGGGCTCCGGACGCGAGACCGCTATCCGTTCGCTGCAGGCCGCAGGCCTCGAGGTTGGCTCCATCCAGGACGTCACCCCCGCAGCCCACAACGGCTGCCGCCCCCCGAAGCGCCGCCGCGTCTAATTCTTTTCGGCTGCAGAGCTTGCCCGGACCAGCAATGGTCCGGGCAAGCCCCGCGCGTTAAGTCTTCAGACCGAATTTCCACCACCTGTGTTGCGTCATATAGCGGATGCTCGCCGAAAGGAAACCTAAGTGCTCATTGCACAGCGCCCCACCCTCTCCGAAGAGGTAGTCTCCGAAAACCGTTCGCGTTTCGTCATTGAACCGCTGGAACCGGGCTTCGGCTACACCCTCGGAAACTCCCTCCGCCGTACCCTGCTCTCCTCCATCCCCGGTGCTGCCGTTACCAGCATCCGGATCGATGGCGTGCTGCATGAGTTCACCACGGTTCCGGGTGTCAAGGAAGATGTCACCGAGATCATCCTGAACATCAAGAACCTGTCGGTTTCCTCCGAGCACGACGAGCCTGTTGTGGCTTACCTGCGTAAGCAGGGTCCCGGAGTCGTCACCGCCGCGGACATCGCTCCGCCGGCCGGCGTCGAATTCCACAACCCGGATCTGCACATCGCCACACTGAACTCGAAGGGCAAGTTCGAGCTCGAACTGACCATCGAGCGCGGCCGCGGCTACGTTTCGGCAGCTCAGAACAAGTCCGGCGACGCAGAGATCGGCCGCATTCCGGTCGACTCCATCTACTCGCCGGTGCTGAAGGTTACTTTCCGCGTGGAAGCAACCCGTGTTGAGCAGCGCACCGACTTCGACAAGCTGATTGTCGACGTCGAGACCAAGCAGGCCATCGCCCCGCGCGATGCCGTTGCTTCCGCAGGCACCACCCTGGTGGAACTGTTCGGTCTGGCCCGTGAGCTGAACACCGCAGCTGAAGGTATCGAGATCGGCCCGTCGCCCACCGACGCTGCCCTGGCAGCCGATATGGCACTGCCGATCGAGGATCTGGACCTCACCGTCCGTTCCTACAACTGCCTCAAGCGGGAGGGCATCCACACCGTGGGTGAACTCGTTGCCCGCTCCGAGGCTGACCTGATGGACATCCGTAACTTCGGTGCAAAGTCCATTGACGAGGTCAAGGCAAAGCTGGTTGAACTGGGCCTGTCCCTCAAGGATTCGCCTCCCGGTTTTGACCTCGCAGCACGCGCCGCAGCAATCGAAGAGGACGACGCCGCCTTCGGCGACGACGAACTCTAAACCAGACCTTGGCCGGCGGACTGCACCATGGTGTGCAGCCCACGGCTTCCACATGAGGAGAAACAATTATGCCTACCCCCACTAAGGGTCCGCGCCTCGGAGGCGGCCCGGCTCACGAGCGCCTCATGCTCGCGAACCTGGCATCATCCCTGTTCGAGCACAAGCGGATCACCACCACGGTGACCAAGGCCAAGCGCCTGAAGCCTTACGCAGAGCGCCTGGTGACCTTCGCCAAGCGCGGCGACCTGGCTTCCCGCCGCCGCGTCCTGGGCCTGATCAGCAACAAGGGCGTTGTCCACGAGCTGTTCACCGACATTGCCCAGGCAGTGGAGAACCGCAACGGCGGCTACACCCGCATTACCAAGATCGGCAATCGCAAGGGCGACAACGCTCCCATGGCTGTCATCGAACTGGTCCTCGAGCCGGTTTCCGCCAAGCAGGCCGTAGTCGCGGAAGCCACCCAGGCTGCTGCCAAGGCTGCTCCGGCCGCCGAGGAAGCTCCCGAGGCCGAGGTCGCCGAGACCGAAGCTGCTGAGGCTCCCGCTGCTGAAGAAGCTCCCGAGGCTCCTGCCGCTGACGAGGCTGCAACCGAAGAGGCTCCGGCCGCTGAGGAAGCTGCCGAAGCTCCGGCTGCCGAGGAGAAGGACGCGAAGTAATTCGCTGATCCGCTTCGCATAGACTTGGGTCTATGAACCACCAAAAACCCGCGGCCCCCGCTCCAGGGGGCAGCGGGTTTTTGCGTATCCGCGTTGATCTTTCGTACGACGGCGGCCCGTTCAGCGGGTGGGCAGTGCAGCCCGGTCTGCGCACAGTCCAAGGCGTCCTGGAGGAGGCCCTGGAGCTTCTGGTCCGCCGCCCCGTGCGGGTCACGGTTGCCGGGCGCACCGACGCCGGCGTCCACGCCCGCGGCCAGGTGGTCCACCTGGACCTTGCCGAAGCCGAGTGGCTGGGACTGGCCCGCGGGCACGAACCCGATCCCGCCGTCGCCATGCTGCGACGGATCCGTGGCGCCCTGAACCGCGTGCTCGGGAACCTGCACGGCGCCGTCGAAGTCCACCGCATCGCCCTCGCGCCGGAGGGGTTCGACGCCCGCTTTTCCGCCCTCTGGCGTCGCTACAGCTACCGGATCGCCGACGGCCCCGCGCTGTGGGATCCCCTCGAGCGGTACTTCACCCTGTGGCACAAGAGCCCGCTGGATGTTGCGCTGCTGAATGAGGGCGCCTCGCAACTGCTGGGCCTGCAGAACTTCCTGGCCTTCTGCAAGCCCCGGGAGGGCGCCACCACCATCCGCGACCTGCAGCGCTTCGAATTCGCGCGCGGGGAGGACGGGGTTATCGTCGCCACCGTCCAGGCTGATGCCTTCTGCCACAATATGGTCCGTGCCCTGGTGGGGTCCGCACTGTACGTGGGGGAGGGCGTGGTGGAGCCCGGCTGGCTCCACGAGCGGCTGCTCGCCCGGAAGAGGGATGCAAAGTCCGTGCTGGCAGCGCCGCATCCCTTGGTGCTTGAGGAAGTGGCCTACCCGGCCGACGGCCGGCTGCTGGCGCGTGCCGAGCTCACTCGGGCAGTCCGCGAATAGTTAGAACGACGGTGGGGGGCCGTCTGCGGGGAGCGTGAGGGTGAAGGTGCTTCCTTCGCCCTGGCCGCTGACGCAGGTGATGGTGCCGCCGTGCCGTTCCACGATCATCTTGGTGATGGACAGCCCCAGGCCCGCCCCTGGAATGGCCGCGTCCCGGGCCGCGTCGGAACGGAAGAAACGCCGGAAAACGCGGGCGGCGTCGTCGCTGCTGATGCCCATTCCGGTGTCGCTGACGCTCAGCTGCACCCAGTCGCTGCCGGCTTCCGCGCTGATCCTGACCCGGCCGCCGTCGGGGGAGTATTTGATGGCGTTGGACACGAGGTTGTCCAGCGCCTGCCCGATCCGGATCGGGTCAGCGTAAGCCCACAGTGGCGATGGAACGTCCGCGGTGAGCTCGATATGCGCCTGCTCCGCCTGTGCCTGGGCTGAGCCGACGCTGGTCTCCACAAGGCTGGCCAGGTCAGTCCGTTTCGGGTGCACGTTCAAGGCCGTGGATGCGGATGCTGTCAGGTCCGATACGAGCGCAAGCAGCCGCTCGGCGTTGCGCTGCACCACTTCGAGGCGGCGCGATACCTGCGGCGGGAGGGCTGAAACGTCGTCGAGCACCAGGTCCACGTTGCCGATGATTGAGTTCAGTGGCGTCTTGAACTCGTGGGAGACGTTGGAGACCAGCTCCTGGTTGGCTGTCAGGGCCTCCACCCAGCCGGTGACATCGCTGTACACAACCACGGCGCCGGTGAGGCTGCCGTCCTCGCTCATCAATGGCCGTGCGGCGGTGGATACCGCCCGCTGCTCGTTGCCCTCGCCGGCCCATACCAGGTAGTCCGCAAACGACTCGCCGGCCACGGCCCGGCTGATTGGCCGCTTCTCAGGCGGGAGCAGGGTGCGCCTGTCCGGCCCGAAAATCAGCTGGTGCCCCTGCCCGGGGACGGCGTCGTCCGCGCGGGTTGCCCGGCGGAAGTCCCGCTGCCGGATGTTGGAGACCAGGAAGTGGCCTGAACGGTCGACGGCGGCAATTCCAACGTCGGTGGCGTCGAGGACGGTTTCGAGCAGCTTTTCCCGTTCCCGGCTTTGGTGCAGGAGGCGCCGGAGTTCACGGTCCTTTTTGGCCAGTTCCCGCTGCTGCAGCCGGAGGTTAATGCTGGCGAAGCGGATGGCCAGCGATACAGCCAGCATCATCAGCGGGAAGAGGAATACGGTTGTGACGTCGGAGGCTGTGAGGTTGGGGAATCGGCCCAGAACGGGTGGGAGCATGATCAGCATCGGCCCCACGAAGCTTAGGACCAGGCTGCTCCTCGCAAGCATTCCTGACGCAGAGAGCCAGATGACCGGGAATACCACCAGTACGGCAAGGCCGGGGAGGAGGGGCATGGCACCGTTGCGCAGCAGGCCGATGGCAAGGAAATCCAGGACGGGGATGAGCAGGTACGGCCGATGGGGCAGCCTCTCCCACGGCACCAGAAAGCATGCGGCAAACAGTGCTGCGTGCAGGACAATGCCGGCCAGATAGACAGGATTCTGCAGCAGCGACGGCCAGGCGAACGGCGTGGCAACTGCCAGCGCAGCAACCACTAGTGTCAGCGGCAGCTGGCACAGTGCAACTTGTGAGCGGGTCCCCAATTCCCGGAAAAAGCGCAGCGGACCGCGCCGGAACAGGGGTTCAGCCATGAAGGCCGTTCTTGAGCCGCGGCACCATGCTCCAGGCAGGGGCCTTGCGCACGGCCAAAATGCTGCAGGTCACCGTCATGCACATCCTTTCCCAGCCGATAATGCACATGTCTTGTCATGATAATTGACTTTTGCCAATGAATGATCAAACAGATGTGATCAGCCCGGCTTACTAGTACCGTATAAAGGGTTCGAGCGGATATGGCATTGGCGCTGGGCCAATGGGGGGTCATGCTCCGCCTGACGCAGGGATGGCAATGGACGACGATCTTGGTGTGGCTGTAGTCATCGAAGACGACGCCGACGTTCGGAACCTCCTTGAAGGGGTTCTGAGCCAGGCGGGATTTGAGGTGCACACAGCCGTTGATGGGCGGGCCGGGGTTGAGGTGGTCCGCAACAAGCAGGCTAACGTGGTGACACTGGACATCGGCCTGCCGGATATTGACGGATTCGAGGTTTTGCGGCGAATCCGCCACTTCAGTAACGCGTACGTGGTGATGCTGACGGGCCGGACCGAGGAGCCGGACCTGCTCTCCGCGCTGAACGCCGGTGCTGACGATTACATCGCAAAGCCGTTCAGGCCACGTGAACTGCGGGCCCGGGTGGCGGCGATGATGCGCCGGCCGCGGCACGAAACCACCGGGCATGCAGTACCCGGCGGACAGAGTCCCCCGGCTGCCGCGTGGGGGGCGGCACCGGCTGCCCCGGCAGCTCGGCACCACGACGCCGCTGTCCTGCAGCACAACGGCCTGGTCCTGAACCACCGGACGCGGAGTGTGGAAGTGAAAGGGGAACCGCTGGCGCTGACGCGCAGCGAGTTCGACCTGCTGCATGTGCTGCTCAAAGGCGGCGGGGCGGTGTGCACCCGGGCGGACCTGGTGCGGGCGGTGCGCGGCGAGTACTACGACGAGGACACTTACATCAGCGAGGCGGACGAACGCGCCGTCGAGGTCCACATCGGCAACCTGAGGCGCAAGCTCAAGGAAGACCAGTTGTCGCCGCGCTGGCTGCAGACGGTGCGCGGCGTGGGGTACAGGCTGGCGCCGGCCCGGCCGCCTGAGGAGTCCTAGTCGGTTTCGAGGATGTAGGTGGCCTGTAGTTCAGAGACCGTCAGGCCGCCGTCCTGGGCAACGCGCTCCATCAGCACCTGCCCGCTGCCGAAGTCGCCCTGGCGGATCACCGTTTCCAGCAGTTCTGCCAGTCTGGCGAGGCGCAGCCCGCCCACCATAGCGGAACTGATCTTCAGGCTGATGGCGGCATCGAGGGCGGAATCACCGTCCCGGCGGTCCACTGCTGCGGCAAGCCGGGTGTAGCGGAGGTCCCACATGGCGGCGTAGTCGCGGGCGAAGCGCTGGGCGATGCCGGTGCCTGCGAGTTCGTCCTCCAGCTCTTCGAGGACCGTGGCGTCAACGAGCGGCAAGAGCCTGGCTGCTTCCTGTGACGGGGCGGACTGGACAGCGGAAGGGATTCCGGCGGGCAAAGGACCGGCAGCCTGGCCCTCGTTGCTGGAGCCGGAATCTTGACTGTGCATTGTTCAAGGCTACTTCCTGGAATTCCTTCGTTGGCCGATTTCGGGTGAAGCTGTGCAAACCTTGAGCGACTCTTCAGCGGGCCTTAAGCCTCCTATTGGCCGCTGAACGTCATCACAGTGTTGACCACCGCCGGGCCCAGGATTGCGATGAAGAGGACCGGGAAAATAAAGAAGAGGAGCGGAAAGAGGATCATCACCGGCAGCTTCATGGCTTTTTCCTCGGCCCGCTGGCGACGCTTGACCCGCATCACCTTCGCCTGCACCCGCAGTACCCGGCTGATGGCGATGCCGTAGGTATCGGCCTGGACCACGGCCTGCACAAAGCTGCGCAGCTCCGGGATGTTGGTCCGTTCCGCCAGGGCGGTGTACGACTCGCGGCGGCTGCGGCCCACCTGCATGTCCTGGAGGGTGCGGACCAGTTCCTCAGCGAGCGGGCCCTTGCCGTTCTCGCCGGCCCGGGCCATGGCGCCTTCGAATCCGAGCCCGGCCTCCACTGAAATCAGCATCTGGTCGAGGGTGTTTGCCAGTTCCAGCTGGATGACCTTCTGCCGTTCCTGGCCCTTGCTGTAGAGCAGGAGGTCCGGAATGAAGTATCCGAGGACGAGGACAAAGAGTCCTGCCAGTTTCATCAGCGGCGTGCTGCCGATGGCGGTGAGGTAGAGGCCCACGCTGGACCCGGCCAGGCCGATGGCCAGCTTGGAGCCCAGCACCTTGCCGAGCGGCATGGACACGGGCCGACCGGCCAGGGCCAGGAGCCGGTCCAGGAAGGCCACGTACGCGGGGGGAGTGAGGCGGCGTCCAACAGCTTCCAGAAGCCCGGGCTTGTGTTCCGGCGCAACCGTCAAGGGTGCAGAACCCCGGGCCAGCAGCTCATTGACGGCCAGCCGGCCCTGCCGGTCCACCGTCAGGACGGACCAGGCGAGTGCGCCCAGCGGAACACAGACCAGCAACATGGCGAGGAAGACGATCACGTTCATGGGTCCTCAGAACTTCAGGTCGATGATCTTGCGCATCCACAGCGCACCGATGGTCATCAGGACAAACGACGCCCCGATCATGGCCCAGCCCAGCGGATGGGTGAACATGGAGTTCATGTAGCCGGGGCTTACGGCCAGCAGCATGGCCACAATGCCGAACGGCATGGCGATCAGGATATAGGCGGAGAACTTGCCTTCAGCCGCGAGCGCCTTGATATGGCCCTTGATCTCGGCGCGCTCGCGGATGGTTTCGTTCACCTGGTCCAGGACGTCGGCCAGGTTGCCGCCCACTTCGCGGTTGATCTGGATGGCCTGGGAGATCCATATGAAGTCCTCGTTCTTCATCCGGTCCGCCGTGTCGTTGAGGGCGGCCAGCAGGTCACGGCCCAGGCTGGTTTCGGTGATTACCCGCCGCATCTCCTCGGACGTGGGCTTCTGCGACTCGGTGGCTGCGGCGTCGATGGCCCGGAGGATGCTGTGGCCGGCGCGGAGGCCGCCGGAGAGGAGCTGCAGGGTGTCGCCCAGCTGGCCGTCGAACGCGGCCCTGCGCTTTCCGGCCAGGAACCCGAGGACGAGTTTGCCCGCGAACGGTGCCAGCAGGGAGAGGAGCAGCCCCACCAGCGGGTTTACGGTAACGGTGCCTACCAGCATCCCGACGACCGCGCCGATGCCCACCAGCAGGAAGAACTCGGCCTGGCTCAGCCGAAGCCCTGCGTTTTCAAGCTCTGCGCGGGAGAACAGTGTGATGTTCCGTCCGGCCAGGAGGCGTTCGAAGGAGCGGACGGCCGAGAGTGCGAAGCGCGAGAGGGAGGACGGCGGCTCCGCTTCGAACGGACGACGGCGGTCCAGCGGCACCGCGGGGGCGCCAGGCAAAATCACGGCGACACCCAGCAGGCAGACGGCAGCGAGCAGGATGACGGCTCCGGCGGCGAGGATCACGGCGGGCTCCTACCTTCCGGGGTTGTTCTGCGCGAGGGGTGCCTGGGCGCCCGGGTTCTGCGGCGTGGCGAAGACGGCCGGCGAAACGTGGATGCCGAGGTCCTCGAAGCGGTCGATGAAGCGCGGGCGGATGCCGGTGGCCACGGGCTTGCCGAGGAACCGGCCCTGCGCGTCCACACCGGCGGAGTAGTCGAACACAAAGGCGTCCTGCAGGGTGACGATGTCGCCTTCCATGCCCTGGACCTCCGTGACGTGGGTGATGCGGCGGGAACCGTCGCGGAGGCGGGAGATCTGCACGATGAGATTGACGGCGGAGGCGATCTGTTCGCGGATGGCGCGCAGCGGCAGGTCCATGCCCGCCATCAGCACCAGGGTTTCCAGGCGGGCCACGGCGTCGCGGGGCGAGTTGGAGTGCACGGTGGAGAGCGATCCGTCGTGGCCGGTGTTCATGGCCTGGAGCATGTCCAGTGATTCGCCGCCGCGGACCTCGCCCACCACGATCCGGTCCGGGCGCATACGCAGCGAGTTCCGGAGCAGTTCACGGATGGTCACCTCGCCCTTGCCTTCGGTGTTCGGCGGCCGGCTTTCCAGCCGGACCACGTGATCCTGCTGGATCTGCAGTTCCACGGCGTCCTCGATGGTGACGATCCGTTCGTCGTGCGGCAGGAAGGAGGACAGCACGTTAAGCAGGGTTGTCTTTCCCGTGCCGGTACCGCCGGAGACGATGATGTTCAGCTTGGCCTTCACGCAGGCGTTGAGCAGTTCTGCCATCTCCGGGGTCAGGGTGCCGAAGTCGACCAGGTTCCGGACCGTCAGCGGGGTCTTGCTGAATTTACGAATGGTCAGCGAGGAACCGCCCACGGCCAGCGGCGGGATCACGGCATTGACGCGCGAGCCGTCCTCGAGGCGCGCGTCCACAAGGGGCGAGGACTCGTCGATGCGGCGGCCCACCTTGGACACGATGCGCTCGATGACCTTGCGCAAGTGCTCCTCGGAGCTGAACCGGGAGTCAGTGAGCGTGAGCTTGCCCTTGCGCTCCACGTAGATCTGGTCCATGCGGTTGACCATGATTTCCGTGATGGCGGGATCGTCCAGCAGCCGCTGGAGCGGTCCGTAGCCCAGCACGTCGTCGGCCACGTCGCGGACCAGGCGGGTGCGCTCCTCGGAGGTGAGGGGCACCTGCTCGGCGTCGATGATGCGGCTGAGCTCCTCCTTGGCCGTACTCCGGAGCTCCTGCTCGGTGACGGCCGCGTCGTTGAAGCGCGCGCCCATCCGCTCGAAAAGGGCGTTGGCCGCCCGAAGCTTCATGGCTGCGAAGACGTCCACCTTGGGTGCGGTATGCACCTGCTGTGCGCCGGCGTCGTGCGCGGGAACGACGACGGCGGGCTGCGCTGGGAGGTGCCCCTCCGCGGTCGCAACGGGGGCGGGCGCGGAGGGCGCAGCGGCACGGGGCCGCTCAAGCACGGCGGTGGACGTGCCGGAGGGCTGGCAGCGGTTCTGGGCCGCGCTGATCCGTTCGGAGAGTTTCATCAGATAACCACCCTTCGGTGAAGCTTGCGCTGGGTCTGGGCACGCCACGCCGGATTGAACCGCTCCACCAGTTGGCGGAGGCTCTTCACAGCGGGGTCTTTCTTGGATTCCTGGAGGACGGGGACGCCGCGGTTGGTGGACAAGGCAACAGCACGGGACCGTGGGACGCTGACGTCCACGGGCGCGCCGATGGTCGATTCCACGTCCTGGACGTTGAGCCCGGTTTTGGAATCCGCCATGTTGAGGACCACGTGCCGGGATTCAGGCATGATGTCCAGCTGGCGGAGGACTTCAAGGCCGGAACGCAGGCCGCGCAGGCTGGGCACGTCCATGCCGCTGACCCACACCACGTCGGTGCACTGCTCCATCGCGGCAAGGCCGATCTCCGGCATGCCCGGGGCAGTGTCGATGACTACGTACTGGAATTCCTGGGCCAGTTGCTCGATCAGGCGGGTAATCTGGTCCGGCGTGATGTGGTCTGCGTCCACCGGGTTGGGCGGGGCGCAAAGGGCGTAGATGCCGGCCGGGTGGACGGTGAGGAAGGCCTTGAGGACCAGGGAGTCCTGCGCCGCCGCGGGGGTGACGGCGTCCGTGACGGTGTGCTCCGGGTTGAGGTAAAGGCCGGAGGCAACGTCGCCGAACTGCAGGTCCAGGTCCACGATGACCACGCTCATGGGCGCGATCTGGCCAAGGCCGATGGCGATATTTGTGGCGAGGGTGGTTTTGCCCACGCCGCCCTTGGGGGAGAAGACGCCGATCACCAGGCCTTTGGCGCCGTTTTCCGCCGGGGCGGTTTCGGAGCTGCGGTGCCGCGTGGCGAAGGACTGGCAGGCGCGTTCCAGCAGCACCCGGATCTCGGCGGCGTCCGCCTGGGGGCTGATGATGTCCCGGATGCCGGCGCGCATGGCGTGCAGCAGGAAGGACGGGTCCACTTCGCTGACCAGGACCAGGCTGAGGCCGGGCAGCTGGACGTCGAAGACCTTGGCGAAGCGCAGCGCTTCCTCGTAGGGAACGTCCGGGCCGATGATGATAACTTCCGGCTGTTCCTGGTTGAGGAGGGCGAACAGCTCGGCCGGGCCGGCGGGGAGGATGTCCGAGGCGATGGTCTGCACGCTGCCGCGCAGGCCGTTCGCGACGGCGGCGCGCAGCTTCTGGTCGAACTCGCCGTTGGGGGAGAGCAGGATGAAGCGGCTCACTTGTACACCACTTCCTTCCGTTCGACCCGGGGGCCGTTGTCCTGGGCGTCCAGGGGTTCCTTGGTCAGCCAGAGGCTTCCGTTGATGGAGGTGAAGATGATCTTGGCCGCGTCCACATCGCTGACCGCGACGGTGAGCATGAGGGAGCCTTCGGGGAGGGTGGTGTCCTGCGGGTTGGAACCGTCTTCCGCCGGTTCCGCGCTCGCCGCTCCCGGGGCGCGCTGGACCGCGGTGACCAGGACCTTGCGGAGGGTGAGCTGGGTGGTGGCGTCTTCCGCCTTTGCCTTGTAGGCCCCGTTGTCGAAGTTCAATGCAATGCCCACATGGTCGCCCACGTTGATCCGGCCCCCGGCCACGCGCTGGGGTTCGAGCTGGAAGCTGACTTCCTGCAGCCCGGCGGGAACCTCCACCGCACCCTGCTTCTTGACGTCCTCCAGGGCCACGAGCCGTTCGGCCAGGAGCTGTTCGCCGGGGACCAGGTCCACGGCAGCCACGGTGCCGGCCTTGTTGTCCAGGGTGCTGACTGCCGTCTCTGAAACGCCGGCCGCGGGAACCTGCTCGATGACCAGTTTCGCGGCCATATCGTTCACCGGCGTTCCGGCCGGGATGGCTTCCTTGACCACCAGGACCTCTTTTGGTTCCGTGGAGGCGAGGGCGCGCTGGTCCGCGCCGTTGGCGTAGACGATGATGAGGATGGCTCCCACGAGCGCCAGGGCGACGGCGGCCGTTCCGGCGAGCAGGCGAGACTTCACTTTCAGCTCCTGAGCAAGGTTGTACTTCGGGTGGTGCCGGTCAGAGGGTGGGCCGGGCGATGGTGGCCCCGTATTCGTCCACCGGGCCCAAGGTGTAGCCGTCGGCGAGTGAAACGTATTTGACGAATTTGCCGATGATGCCTCGGCAGTTGCCCCGGCATTCGGTGGTTGACGTAACACCGGTGGCCGTGGAAGCACGGTTCTGGAAGGTATAGGGAAGGCCGCTGTCACCGCTGAATTTCCAGCCGGTCACGTCGAATGCCGCGAAGGATATAAGGCCGTACACGGCGCCCGAACCTGTTCCTGTGACTTTGTTGAACACAGGCAGGAGGACGGTGACTTTCCTGCCTGCGGTTATTTCACTGGCCCACTTGGTGAGTTCGGTTGAACAGTGGGTGGGGGCGTTGCTGCCCGTGTCGCTTCCGCCCTCGCTGGCGGCGAGGTCGATGGTGCCTCCGCATTTTCCTGGATCTGGTGCCAACCAGCCGAACCCTCCGGCGACTGCGGCCCCTGACGGGCCGTAGTTGCAGTCCGGGTTGGCATTGTTCCCGTGATCCTGGAGCAGTTGGAGTGAGCCGTCCACGTGGCCTTTGACCTGGCAGATCGAGAAAGCCAGGGGGAAGGCGGTGCGTCCGGCATTGGGGCTTCCCCATTCGGCAGAGGCCCGCGCTCCGACTTCTTTGCTTGGAATGCCGAGGACGTTTGCGAAGAAGAGGGAGACGCTGTTGTCCGGGCCGCCCTGTTCCTTCGCTGTGGTGGTGACGCTGACCTTGCGCGCTGCCTTGTCCAGTTCGATGGTGTGGACCTTGCTCATGCCGTCCAAAGCGTTCTGGTTGGCGAGGCTGGTGGCGAGGGTTGCTGTCGTCGAACATTGTGCGTCCGTGCCGTTCTTGGCGCACTTCTGCGCGAGGGCGATGGCGGAGGCGTCCGCGCCGCTTTGCAGCTGGGCGCGTTCGGAGTAAACGACTCCGACGTCGACGGCGATGGCCACGAAGCCGAGGAGGGTCACCATGAGGATGGCGATGATGACGCTGACGGCGCCCTTCTCGTTGTTGCCGCCTAGCCGCCGCACAGCATGACTCCTTTGCCGGTCATCGGGAACGGGCCGGCGATGCCGGTGATGGTGGACAGGTTGTGGTTGATGCTGAGTGTCACCTGGTTTCCGGTGCTGCAGACGTTGGTGCTGAGGGTGATGTCTGCATCGGAAATGCTCGTGCTGACGGACGCGGCAGCATTTTTGGCCGCCGTTTTCGCGGCTGTGGGATCGTTGGCGATGGCCATCACGCGGACACCGTCGCGGGCAGCGTTGGTGAGCGTGATCTGGGCGTTGTAGGCGCGGCCGAATTCGATAGTTCCCAGGACCAGCATCAAGAGGAGGGGCAACAGGATGGCGAATTCGACGGCGGCTGCTCCGCGCTCCGAATCGTTCCGCACCTGCTGCACCTCCTCTTGAACGTGTTCTGGCCCATGTTGGGGGAGACGGTTCCGATATGGGGTCCGGAACCGGGGTACTAGGGAGTTGCGACAGCAGTGGGAGGAGTCTTGATGTCGGTGCTTACGGTCTCGAACATCCCGTTCAAAGTTCCGCCGAGCGTGCTCACAGCGACGATAATGACAACGGCAATAAGTGCAACCATGATGCCGTATTCAACGGCGGTAGCGCCCTTTTCATCGCGGCGAAGACGGGTCATGAGGTTGGTGTAGAAAGAAAGCATTTGTGACTCCTGAGCGAGACGGATGGCTGGTCCTGCACCAGCGCTGATACGAAGTTAGCAACGGATATTCGTCCTAAAGCCGGATCTTGGAGCATCCTGTGTAAAGGCTTTCGCACCTGTACTTTTCTTGTGCTTTTGCTTGGTTTTTGCTGCGGAAACTCTTGCAATTCGTATGTCGAGGCACACAAACGGACCCCCTCGGTTCTGGGTGCCGAGGGGGTCCGGTTTATGGGCGCACATGCGCGTTCCCAGGCGGGCCTGGATGGGATTTGCTAGGAGAAGGCCGCGACTATGTTCATGACAGCGGGCCCCAGCAGGATGATGAAGAGGGTCGGAAAGATGAAGAAGATCAGCGGAAAGAGGATCTTCACCGGAATCTTCATGGCGTGTTCCTCGGCGCGCTGACGGCGCTTCAGCCGCATCTCATGTGCCTGCACCTTCAACACCTTTGCAATAGCGATGCCGTAGGCGTCCGCTTGGACTATTGCCCGAATGAAGGAGCGCAGGTCCGGCACGTCTACCCTGTCGGACATTGCCAGGTAGGCCTCCTTACGGGAGCGTCCTACCTGCATGTCTTGCAGAGTACGGGTCATCTCATCTGCCAGAGGTCCGGCGCCGTTTTGGGCAGTGCGGGCCATGGCGGCTTCGAATCCAAGTCCAGCTTGCACGGAGATGAGCATTTGATCCAAAGTGTTTGGCAGTTCCTGCCGAATTTTTGCCCTCCGTTTTTCCGCGTTGGTTCGCACCAGCAGATCCGGTGTGAAGTATCCGAAGGCAAGCGCGGCGATCAGGATGCCGAAGCGGGCCGGGGCCGGCGAGGCAAGGAAGTTGAGCAACCCCAGCAATCCCAGACCTAGGGCCAGCAGGGGCTTGACGATCAGGAGACGCTCAAGCGGCCATTCCTTAGGGCGTCCGAGGCCAGCGAGCTGCCTATCAAGCCAAGCGATATAACCGACCGGTGCCATCCTGCGTGCAATGGTGCTAAATCCTGCAGCAAAATTCTGGGGAGCAGCGTTCCGCGCCCGCTGTCCGAGATTTGCCTGGATATTACGTAGAGCCACCCTGTCAGTGGCAGCCACGGACCATACCAAGTAAGTGACCGGCAGAATGATGGCCAAGATCGCGCCCAGTGCTATCGGTGACATGTCCATCCTCCTAGTACTTCGGCTTGATTAGACGGCTGAGCCAGATTCCACCGGCCGTGAGCATCACAGCAGCGACGCCAAGCATCAGGTACCCGGGAACCGTGCTCGTGAAGGTCTTCGAGTATTGGGGATTGATAAAGATCAATGCGAAGAAGAGGACAACCGGCAGGCCCATGAGGACTGCAGCGGACATCTTGCCTTCCGCGCTGAGCGCCTTGACCTGGCGCCTGATCTGGTTCCGGTCACGTATCGTCTCGCCCACGTGGTCCAAGACCTCAGCCAGGTCTCCACCCACTTCGCGGTGGATCTCGATAGCCTGAGCGATCCACGAAAAGTCTTCACTGCCGGTGCGGGCCGAGACGTCCATCATGGACTCACCCAGATCACGACCGATCCTGGTTTCGTTGACAATGCGGCTCAGTTCCTCCGACATCGGCGCCTCGGACTCCTTTGCAGAGGCATCGATAGCCCTGAGGAGAGAGTGACCAGCCCGCATGCTTCCCGTGAGCATCTGGAGCGTGTCCGGCAACTGTTCGTCAAACCTACTCTTACGCCTGGCTGTGAGCACCGAAAGGTATGCGAGCATTCCGGCAGGAACCACAATGAGCATGACTATTCCGAGAAATAAACCGCCAAAGAGGAAACCGAGAACACTGCCGCTCAGCGCCCCGGCGCCCATCATGAGCAGGAAATTCGCCGGCTCAGTCTTGACACCGGACCGTTCGAGTTTCTCGCGGCTGATCAGGAACTCTTTCTTGCCTTTCAGTCGCTTGTTGATTGCCCCAACCGCAGTATCAGTCAGGATGGTCAATCGGGAGGTCGCTGCAGCTACGTCAGGCCGCCGGCGCGAAAGAGGAATTGTGTGCCGAGGTTTCAAGACCACGGTGAACAGCACAAGGACTGCCGCGAAGATCAGGAGGACACCCAGCACCATCATCATGACCGAGGGCTCGGCGGTTCCCATCACCGTCCCCTTACCGCTTGGGCGCCGAATACTGACGGAGAAATCCTGATCCCAAGTTCATCAAACCTGTCAGTGAACCGGGGCCGAACTCCAGTCGGGACAGGCTTACCCAAAAAGCGGCCGTTCGCATCGATCCCCGCCGAGTAGTCGAAAACGAAGGCGTCCTGGAGGGTGACGATGTCACCCTCCATACCCTGAACCTCCGTAATGTGGGTGACCCGACGAGTACCGTCTCGAAGCCGTGATATGTGGACGATTAGATTTACCGCCGAGGCGATCTGCTCGCGAATTGCCCGAAGGGGCAGGTCCATTCCGGCCATGAGAACCAGTGTCTCCAGACGCGCGACCGCGTCACGCGGGGAGTTAGCATGCACCGTGGAGATGGAGCCGTCATGCCCCGTGTTCATGGCCTGGAGCATGTCCAGCGACTCGCCGCCACGGACCTCACCTACGACTATTCGGTCAGGGCGCATACGCAGCGAGTTGCGAACCAAGTCACGGATTGAAACTTCGCCCTTGCCCTCAATGTTGGCAGGCCGGCTTTCAAGCCGCACCACATGATCCTGCTGAAGCTGAAGTTCCACCGCATCTTCGATGGTCACGATGCGGTCGGTCGCGGGAATGAAGGACGACAAAACATTCAGCATCGTCGTCTTTCCCGTACCTGTACCGCCGGAGACGATGATGTTCATACGTGCGTGCACGCAAGCCTGAAGAAGTTCAGCCATCTCCGGCGAAAGGCTTCCGAAACTGATGAGCTTCTCGACGGTGAGTGCTTCGCGCCCAAACTTCCGGATTGTCAGAGAGGCCCCGTTTACCGCAAGTGGTGGAATGATCGCGTTGACGCGTGAACCATCCGGAAGGCGAGCGTCCACCAGTGGTGAGGACTCGTCGATGCGGCGTCCAATCCGCGTCACGATCCTCTCGATTACCCGGCGTAGCGCATCTTCGCTGCTGAACTTTGTATCTGTTAGGAACAGATGGCCGTTCCTCTCCACATAAATCTGATCGGCACGGTTAACCATAATTTCAGTGACTGAGGGATCGTCCAGATAACGCTGCATCGGACCATGCCCCAGGACGTCGTCGATAATTTCCCTAGTTAGGCGTTGGCGTTCTCCTTGGGACAGTGGAACCTGTTCCTCGTCAACCACCGCTTTCAGCTCATCTTTCACGAACTGATGCAGTTCTGACTCTTCGAGGGAGGAATCAGTGATGCGGGAACCAAGCCGCTCGTAAAGAGCCTGGCTGGCACGCTCTTTCAGGCCGGCAAGGGCTTCACTGGCATGACCCGTGCTCACCTGCTCTAAAAGGCTCGTGTTAGCTTGTTCGGCTTCCTGGGCTTGCTGGATGGCGCCCAGTGTGGATGGAAGCGGCGCTGCTTCCGGGATGGCGGTTAGCTCGGACCCAACGACTTCTTCGCCCCGCAATTTTGCAAACCTGTGTGAAAGAGTCACTGTACTACCGCCCTTCTGTGGAGCTTCTTACGCGGGGCTTCCCAGTTTGGCTTGAAACGCTCGACAAGCTGCCGGAGGCCCTTGGCGGCTGAGTCCCGGCTACCGTCCTGTAGCAAGGGAACACCTTTATTGGTTGAGAATGGAACCGCCCGGGACTTCGGCAGCACCACATCTACGGGAGCGCCGATGGTTGCTTCTACGTCCTGCACCGTAAGGCCCGTCCTTCGATCGGCCATGTTGAGCACTACGTGCCTGTTATCAGGCAGCAGGTCAAGTTCCGAAAGAATCTGGAACCCGGTCCGCAAGCCGCGAATGCTCGGAACGTCCATCCCACAAACCCATACAGCGTCCGTGGCCTGCTCCAGCGTGGCAAGCACATGTTCCCCAAGCCCAGGTGCAGTGTCGACCACAACGTATTGGAACTCGGCCCTCAGTTGGCCAAGCAAATGACCAATATGGTCCCCGGAGATTTTGTCCATGTCGATGGGATTGCGGGGAGCGCATAGGACATACATGTTTGCCGGGTGCATGGACAAGTAAGTCTTGAGCACCATAGCGTCCTGGCTTGCAGCTCCAACTACAGCATCTGTAATGGTGAAGTCGGGCTCCAGCATCAATCCGCTTGCTACGTCGCCAAACTGCAAATCGAGATCCACAACCACTACGCTCATCGGGGCGACCTGGCCCAAGCCGACCGCAATGTTAGTGGCAACGGTTGTCTTGCCCACTCCGCCTTTAGGGGACATAACAGCGATCACACGTCCACCCTCTGCAGTGGGGCGTTCAGCGGTGCTGGGAGTTAATCCCCGTCTCCTGCCAGCCGCGGCAAGACTGGCGCGTTCCACTAAAGCTCGCACCTGATCCATGTCAGCGGAGGGCGGCAGCAGGTCCCTGATGCCTGAGCGCATCGCGTTCAGTGCCAGCTCTCCGTCGTCATTTGCTGCCAGGACGATGCTGATCTCCGGATACTGAAGGTCCATCACTGCAGCGAATTTGAGGGCTTCGTCCTGTGGAAGGCCGGGGCCGAGGATCAGTACTTCCGGCGGTTCGCCTGCCTGCAGGCGAAGGATGTCGTCGGGCGATTCGGGCAGGTAGTCAGCCTGGAAATACTGGAGTGACCCGCTCAGAGGGGCCACCGACGCCCGAACTTTGCGTTCGTAGTCAGTCGATGGGGAAATCAATATGAAACGGCTCATCGGAATACCTTTGCGCTATTGACGACCCCGTTGGTGCCTTCGGTAGCGTCTGCCGGTTCTTTGGAGAGGTAGATTTTTCCGAACTCGGCGGCGTAAACCAGCTTTTCAGCATCAACGGCGTTCCTGGCGAATGTAATGAGATAAGAGTCGCTCGAAGCTGGCTTGTCCGAATTCTCAGAGTTCAGGGCGCCTTGAGCACTGGCCTGCGTAGCCTCGCCCTGCGTCTGTGCAGCCTGCCCGGAGCCGAACTGCACCGCCGTCACTAAAACTTTGTGAAAGGTCAACTGCGTCGCATCATTGAGTGAAATGAACACGCCTACCGTGTCGCCAGCCTGGATCTTGCCACCCACAACCCGGTCGATGCTGAGCCGTACAGTGACCTCTTGGAGTCCTTCAGGAACTTTTACCCTCGCCGGGCCAAGGAAGGCAGTTGTGTCTACCAGGCGGCTGGTCAAGAGTTGTTCACCTGGCTGCAGTGCCACCGCCGTTACCTTCGAGCTGACGGACGCGAGGTCGGCCACCACACCCTCTGCCACGGCAGTCCGAGGAACAGTTTTTGTAGCAAGGTACTGGCCAAGCTCGTTGGCTGGTGTTCCGGCCGGCACTTCCTGCTTGACCACCAAAACATCTTCCGTTTCAGTGTTGGCGAGTGCGCGTCTATCCGCGCCCTGCACGTAATTGAATAGAAGGACCGTGCCTATGATCGCTACAACCAATGCGGCAATGCCTCCCAGTAGGCGTGCTTTCATTGCTTCCCCTTATTGATTACTACTTGATGAGTCGGATTTCAGATGTACCGAGGTCGACGCCTCCGGGAACAGAACTGCCTGAGCCGATTGCTGCGAACTTGACGAATTGGCCAATGACGCATCGGTCATTGCCGCCAGTGCAGGCCAAAGCACTGGTCATGCCGGGATCGGCGCTGGTGTTCCGGAACTCATAAACCCCGTTGTTGCCGAACTTCCAGCCCCAAATTTTGAAGGTCGCATAGCCAATGATGTTGAATGTGGCGTTCTGGCCTGTGCCGCTAGCGACATCGAAGACGGGGAACGGCACTTTGACTTCTCCCCCCTCCAAAATTGTGGTTTTCCAGTTCTCCAGGATGGTCGCGCAGCCGCTGGGTGGATTGTTTCCTGGGTCTGAGCCCATATCATTCGTCCCAACGTGTGTGACCGCATTGCAGGGGGTGTCTTCATCCAGCCAGCCCCAACCACCTGCGATCTGCGTACCGGAAGGCCCTGTGCAAGTTCCACCCGGCTTGTACGACATCTTCTGCACCTCCGCCGTTTGGCTACCTGAGGTCAAGTTGAAGCAGTTGTCCGACAATGCCAGCGGGAATCCTGATCCACTTCCAGGTACGCCATAGCCGGCGACCGCTTGCGCTCCCACAGTCACGGGACCCGCATTTATGGCATTCGCGAACAAGTTCGTTAGGAAGCTGGATGAGCCGTTCTTAGTGGACGTGGTCACTGTGACCTGGGTGGGTACACT
Organism: Pseudarthrobacter sp. NamE2; assembly: GCF_005796205.1. Taxonomy (GTDB): domain Bacteria; phylum Actinomycetota; class Actinomycetes; order Actinomycetales; family Micrococcaceae; genus Arthrobacter. Next base: position 129,534 of record NZ_VAHN01000002.1, read on the forward strand.
AAGGTCAACGGCGGCCATGCTGGCGGCATCGTTCGAGTTGGAGTTGGCTAAGCCGTCTGCTAGAGCCGAATTGCAGGTGCCTTGCTTACAGCTGAGCGCTACCGCCAGGGCGCCCGCGTCGGCCCCGTTTTGTAGCTGAGCACGTTCCGAATAAATCTGGCCTACGTCAACTGCCATAGCGCCGGCCCCGATGAGCACTAACATCATGATCGCCACGGTTACGCCTGCCGCACCCCGTTCACCTGAGTTCCGGGATCGCATGACTCTAATTAACCGCCGCATTGCATGGCTCCTTTCCCTGTCACAGAGAGGCTGGACCCAAAAAAACCAGTCAATGATGGACCGGTGTAGGTCACCTTTACCAGGGCGTTCGATGCGGGCGATGTTGCGGGACAGGTGGCTGCCGAATAGTCAAAGCTCAGCAGGCTCGAGTTAATTGAGGGTGCGCCTGCCTTGCCGGCGGCGGTGGCCTTAGCGGTGTCCTTGGTGATTGCCATGGTCCGAGCTGCTTCTCTCGAGGCTTGGGTCACGGAAACCTGGATGTTGTAGGCATTCGAAAATTCAACGATGCCGATAAGTAACGCCACCAAGACGGGGGCGACAAGGGCGAACTCGACAGCGACGGCGCCCCGCTCCTTGTCATCCGCGTTTGTTTGTCTGCGTTTCAACGCGTCCCCCTGGGCTGCTGGACTGCTGGGCTAGGAAATAGGTGCGGTGTGCCGCGCTGTTGCGCGGCACACCGTTGTCGATGCTTACCAGGCGCCGACCTTGCCGGCGAGGCCGTTGAAGAAGGTGTTGAGGTTGCCGCCGAAGAGGGTGACGCCGGCGACAATGACGAGCGCGATGAGACCGACCAGGAGCGAGTACTCCGTTGCCGTGGCGCCCTTTTCGGAAGAGAAGCGATCCTTGACGCCAGCGACAAATGCCATCATCGAGACCATAAGAGAAGTCATTGTAATGTCCTTAATTCGGTGAAATGGATTGATTTGATTCCAACGAATTTCCAGCTGCCCCCATAAACATTTAGCGGCTGGACTTCGCTAAGAAGAGATTGTCATTCGGGGGTTAGTTGCAACAATGCGTAGTGGTACTCGACTTTTTCAAGGAACGCAAAATGTACGTACTTGAAACGGGCCCAGAGTACTCAGAGGCGAGGTGAGTACACGGAGTCACTACTTGGTTTGTGGTCTGCGCGCCGGGAAAGAGGCGCTTGAAGCTGCTACGCGAAGAAGAGCGCGGCGAACGCAGTAGCGCCAAGCATGGAGGGGCCGTGAGCCACTTCTGTCACCGTCTCGCTGCTCTTCCGGCGCAAAACGACCACTGTGATAAGGCCATTCAGGACGAACCCGAGGAGACCGCCATGGAGCAGATGACTCCAACCTAGGTACCCGAGGTACAGCCCGACCGGCGCTGCCAGCTTCACATCGCCCATGCCGATGCCGCCGGGCGAAATTAGTCCCAAAAGAAGGTACCCGGCAAACAAAATTGCGGCTCCCAGCACTGCCCGTAACAAATTGTCAGCTTGTTGATTGAGTATTCCGGGCGCCAAAAGCAGCAAAAGGCCGCCTGCGAGCAGCGCCAGTACAAGCGGGTTGGGCAGCAGATGCAGGGCAATATCAATTCGCGCGAGCTGCACCCCTAAAACGGCCAAGAAAATATATGCCGGCAGTCCGAGGCTGATTCCAATGCGCGCAGCAAAGGCGGCGCAGACAAGCCCGGTAAGAGCCGCCGTCGTGATTCTGACAGGAAGGGAGGGAAGCCTGCCCAGCCTGGGCAGGCGCCTTGCTATCAGGGCCTCCGTGGCAGGGGAAAGGACGCAACCTAGGAGTGCCATGGCCACGACCCAAGGCCACCATGAAGAGCTGTCGTAACCTGCTGCAAACACCGCGACCCCCTGCGTCCTCGGGCCGGCAGGCGCTCAAGCGGCATCCGGCTACCCCATTTTGACCCTGAACCCCTTATCGCGCTAATCTTGATAGTCGTTGTGCGTGTCCTATTCCGATGGCGCGTGCCCGTCTGAGAATCCGGTTGCAGGATAACTACTCGGCAGGCACATTCGGAACCTCAGGATGACTGGTACATAGAGTCCTCACCTCTGCTCCGGTAACGCGCAGATAGCAGGCGTCCACTTTCGTGTGGCGCCTAAACAAGAACGCCAGAACAAGAACGAGGCAAACACCGTGCGTACGTACACCCCGAAGCCCGGCGATATCAACCGCCAGTGGCACGTCATTGACGCCACCGACGTTGTCCTTGGCCGTCTTGCAAGCCAGACCGCAATCCTGCTGCGCGGCAAGCACAAGGCCACCTATGCATCCCACATGGACATGGGCGACTTCGTCATCATCATCAACGCTGAAAAGGTTGCCCTGACCGGCTCCAAGCTGGACCAGAAGCGCGCCTACCGCCACTCCGGCTACCCGGGCGGCCTGACCTCCGTCAACTACGCGGAGCTGCTCGAGTCGAACCCGGTCCGTGCCGTGGAGAAGGCCATCAAGGGCATGCTCCCCAAGAACTCCCTGGCTGCCCAGCAGTTGAGCAAGCTGAAGGTGTACCGCGGTGCTGAGCACCCGCACGCCGCCCAGCAGCCCAAGACTTTCGAAATCACCCAGGTCGCCCAGTAGTCCTGGCCACCAAACAACTTACTTATCCAAGGAGAATCGTGGCTCAGAACGAAGAACTGACCACCGAGGCCGTTGAGGCCGAGGAAAACCTGACCAGCTACACCTCTGAGAGCACTGCTGTTGAAGCTGCTCCCAAGAAGGAGCGCCCGGCCCTGACCGTTGCCGGCGCTGCAGTTGGCCGCCGCAAGGAAGCCGTTGCCCGCGTTCGCGTTGTGCCCGGCACCGGCAAGTGGACCATCAACGGCCGCGAGCTGGCGAACTACTTCCCGAACAAGCTGCACCAGCAGGACGTCAACGAGCCCTTCAAGATCCTCGATCTTGAAGGTGCCTACGACGTTATCGCCCGTATCCACGGAGGTGGCATCTCCGGCCAGGCAGGTGCCCTGCGCCTCGGCATCGCCCGTTCACTGAACGAGATCGACGTCGAGAACAACCGCGCCACCCTGAAGAAGGCCGGTTACCTGTCCCGCGACGCCCGTGTCATCGAGCGTAAGAAGGCTGGTCTTAAGAAGGCCCGCAAGGCCCAGCAGTACTCCAAGCGCTAAATTCGCTTGCACAAAAAGCCCGTCCCGCCATTGGCGGGGCGGGCTCCTTGCATCTAATCATGCAGCGGGCTCCTTAGGTCGTAAAGCCGCACACCGTCAAATTCTTGATGATTAAAGTTGCTTTCAATCCAAGTCACAACTGAAAGCGTATTGCTGCCTGCACTCCAGTGCAGGATTCCTGGTTGGTGGATGTAGTACCGAATGCTCCTGTCACTGACGTATTGCTGGAACACTGGCAGCGCCGGGAACGAATCCAAGGCTGAGAAACCGCCTATTGACATGATGGGGCGCTCGGTCGAAAGCTGATAAAGGGCAGCGTTTTCGCTGCCGGTCGTGGCTGCCGCCCAGCGCACGTCTGATTGCGCCGATTCAATGAGTGCGGCAATTTGAGGAATAACGGGCTCACCTCGCGCCAGCGCATATTTAGTCTTCTCACCTAGCCGGAGCTGCTCAGCGTCGCGCTTGTGCCAGCTTTCTGCGGTAGGGACTGGACCCGATATTGGAAACGAGCCCTGCTGGGGCGTTCGTATCGACTCTCCAATGAAGAGTCCAGGCACTAGAACTATTGATACGCCTGCGATGAGAAGCGAGATTTTCGTGGTGAGGGGTCTCGTTTCCGGTCGCGGTAGCAACAACACGCATGCTGAGGCAAGGGCTGCCAGCTTGATGGCGTTTGCGGCCCACGGGTTCCACCCGTGGAACCATGTGAGTATGCCAGAAGCAAGGAAAACGCAAACAAGGGTTGTGAATGCTGCTCCGCGTGCATAGGCAGCCTTTGTCCGTCTCGTCCAAGCTTGTTCGCAAGCGTGAGCCGACAGGAATGCCATGGGTAGGACGAGCATCGCTGTGTAGTAGGGGTGGATGTCCCCCGTCATGAAACTCACAATAGAAAAGGTTGTGGCGAACCAGATGAGGATGAGCGTGGCCGCGTAGGATTCAATCCTGGTATACCGACGGTTCCAGAGTCCGATCGCCATGGGGGCAGCCGCGGCAACTGCCAACGGAAGGTACCAAGCAATTTCGGGGGCATAATTTATGGTCACCAGTCTGATAAGACTTGCGTCGTGACCTACGACCCCGTCAAAGTCCTTCGGGTTCACAGCGCCCAGGCTCGTGTGGCCCGTTAGTCGACCCAGACCGTTATACCCAAACGTCAGTTCAAGGAAACTGTTTGTCGTTGATCCGCCAATCCACGGCCGGCTGGAAGGTGGTGTCAGTTCCACAGCGGCTATCCACGCAACAGCCGGTGTAAGCATCACGAGTCCGGCTAGCAGCAGGCGCCGGACTCGCATCATTAGGGTGTCGAACCCAAAGGCAAAGATTGAAGCAATGATTGCTGGCGCCAGTATCCAACTTTGGAACTGCTTGCATAAAAATGCCAGCCCCAAAACAAAAGCGGCTAAGTAAAGGTCTCGCGCCCTACTGCGCTTTACTGCACGCACTGATAAGTACACAGTTGCTGCCCAGAGCAGGAGCAACAAAGCATCCGGGTTGTTGAAGCGGAAAACTATCGATGTCACTGGCGTCAACACTACGAACAGCCCTGCCATGAAGGCCTGGCGCCGTCCTGCCCAGTTCAAGACTGTGCCATGCACGAGTAGTACCGTTGCCACACCCATTAAGGCCTGCGGTATCAGCACGCTAGCGAAACTTAGACCGAAGGCCTTGACAAACGAAGCCATAAGCCAAAGGTGAAGCGGCGGTTTGTCAACGCTGAGTCCGTTTCCCGCGTCGGCCGATCCAAAGAAGAACGCGGACCAGTCTTGGGCGCCGGCTTGCGCGGCGGCTGCGTAGTAGGGGTTCCCCCAACCGTTCACAGTAAGGTCCCAGGAGTAGACCGCAGCCGCCACGACGGCTAAAGCCATGGCGGGTAGGCTTTTCTGCCACCAACCGTAGTTGGTTGGGGTGCGAGGAACAGCAAGATCAGGAAGTGAGGTCATAAACGGTGACACCACCGATTACCTCCGAATTGTAAGTGGCGGTGACCCACTGCTGGATGGCAGTGAGTTCTTGACTATTGCCGGGCACTTCAAGCTGGTGAGGTTGCTCCACGAGGTAGCAGATGTCTCCCTGCTTCACCCAGTCCTTGAACTGTGCGAGTGTGGGGCTGGGATCGGTTGCTGCGAAGCCGCCAATAGCAATTACGGGGCGATCAATCGTCAATTGGTAGCGAGCCGCGGTCTGACCGGGATAGGTTGCAGCAGCCCAAGTGCACTCAGATGCCGTGTTTCGAAGAACATCCGCAAGCCGAGAGGGTGGCTCGAAGCCAACTGCTACGCCTGCCGCCCACGCAGGATCACTTTCCTTCACTCCTGCAAGAAACCGGCTGAGGCTGTTGAAACTTTTGGTGATGCCGCCGGACAGGGGATTAGAACCGCCCTGGACCCCTTGCAGGGTCAATGCCGAGCAGTAGAAAGGTCCGAGTAAGAGGGCAAATATTGCAAGTGCTCTCGCCGTTTGTGCTATCCAAGGTCTCGGGGCTCGAAGCGAAAGTGCTGCTGCAGCACAAAGACCGAGCAAAAACACCGCCGTGCCAAGCCACTCAGGAAAAGCAGAACTTAGCTGCCACATCGCCCGGGAGAAGATGAAGCTGGCTACAAGGACAGCCGCTACGCAAAGTCGCCCCGCAGGTGATGTCCTGCTCCAGGTGGCGTGCATCCCCAGGCCGAGGCACAGGGCCATGGGAAGCGCTAGAGAAGCAGTGTAGTAGGAGTGGAAACTATCTCCCATAAAACTAAGAACTACATAAGTAGTCAGCATCCAAACCAGTGAGGCGCAAGCCGTAATGGACTGCCGATGGTCGTAACTTCGACGAATGAGCTTCACCAGAATAACAACGCAAGACGCCAAAGCTGGCAGGAGGAGCCATCCAAGTTCCTGACCATAATTAACGTTGAACAACCGGAAGAATCCCGCGTCGCTGTCAACGCTTCGAAACTGCTCGGGAATAAGAGCAGTGGATGGAACATCACCTTGTTCTAGAACGCGTTCTATCCCGTTGTAGCCAAGAATCAGTTCAATGACGCTATTTGTCGACGATCCTCCGATGTAAGGCCGGTTTGAGTAGGGGGTTAGGTCCATGAATAACGGCCATGCTAAAGAAGCTGCAGATAGTAGTGAGCCTGCGCCGATAAGCACGAACAGGCGTTTTCGTAGACTATAGCCGGCGAACAGCAAGAACGTTATGACTATCGCAGGCAGAACCAAAAACGCTTGCAGCTGTTTCGTAAGGAAACCCAAAGAGAGCAATATGGATGTTAGGTAGAGGTATCTGTGACGCCCGGTTTCCGTGGCGCAAATACCAGCGTAAAGACCTGCCACCATCAGCAGAACCATTAGGGGATCGGGGTTGTTGTAGCGTGCCAGCAGGACCGTAATCGGAGCGAACGCGAACGCCGTAGCGGCGAATAGCGCCAGCCAAAAAGGAAAATGACGAGCCATCAGGCTGTAGACAAGAAACGTACTGACTACAGTTACCGCGGCCTGGGGCAGCATTATTGACCACGGACTGAGTCCAAAAACTTGTGCGGACAAGCCCATCAACCAAAGACTGAGCGGCGGCTTGTCAACCGTTATGGAGTTACCCCAGTCAGCCGACCCGAAGAGGAATGCCTGTGGGTCGTGCTGCCCAGCTTGAACTGCAGCCGAGTAATAGGCGTTTGCCCATCCGTTTCGATCGACACCCCAGACGTAAGTGGTGGCAGCAGACAAATGAAGGAACACCAGTGCTGATGCTTGCCAACGCCGGCCCTGGCTTGTCGCCTTGACTGTCGACGCGTCATCGCAGCTGGTTTCGGCAACACTCACCGAACTGCTTCCGTGGTCTGAAGTAGGGCTCCAAGAATCGTCGCTTTACTACTCTGCCGAACTCGGAACACCCACACTCGCAGGAGGACAAATCGCATCAGTGTGGCGAGGACATTTGCGGCCGTAAGAACGAGCAGTTCCAGATTTGGGGCGGCGTCGGGCTGTGCCGCGTGCAGAACCAACAGCGAGGACGAGGTTATGCTCCAAGCCAGCAGGAAGACGATGAGCCCCTGGAACTGTTGTGTGAACAGTTTTTCAGGTCCACTGATCCCGAACGTAAAGCGGCGGTTAGCAGCCGTATTTCCAACGGCTGTCAGAAGAAGCGCTAGGAAGTTTGCTTCCTGTGCACCAAACGGACCCTGCAGGATGAGGTAGAGCAGCGCAAAAGCAAGGGTTGAAGCAACACCCACGAGGCCGAAGCGCAGGACTTGTCCGAAGAAGCTCGGTCGGCCAACAGGCACAATCGGACGCCGGCCAAGCTCGGCATAAATGGCTTGTACCGGGATGACACCCTTGACCAGGGATCCAGCCACCCGTGCCATACCCCTAAGATCATCGATTGCCGTCTGCTTGATGTCCACCCTGCTGTCAGGATCATCCACCCAGTCCACGGGAATTTCATGAATTCGGAGCCCGGATCGCTCAGCGATGATGAGTAACTCGGTGTCAAAGAACCAGCCGTTATCTTCCACGTGCGGAAGCAGCCGTTTGGCAACATCGGCACGGATTGCCTTAAAACCGCACTGAGCATCCGAGAAACGCACCCGCATAGTCCGGCGGAGCAGGAAGTTATATGACCTGGAAATGAATTCCCGCTTGGGACCTCGGCTCACGCGCGAGCTCTGGCCCAGGCGCGTACCTATGGAAATGTCAGAATGCCCCGAAAGCAAAGGGGCAACCAGCGGCGGCAGCGCGGCCAGATCTGTAGACAAGTCCACGTCCAAGTAGGCGAGGACCTTCGCCTCCGAAGCGCCCCAGGCATCCCTCAGAGCCAGCCCACGGCCCTTAACTTCCAAACGGCGATAATCGACGTTCGGCATGTGCTCGCTGAGTCGAGCGGCAATCACCGGCGTCCGGTCGGTGCTTGCATTATCGGCGATGGTGATTTTCCACGTCGACGGCATTTCGTGTGTCAGATATTCGGCGAGCCTTGTGATGCTGCTTTCGAGTACCGCTTCTTCGTTGTAAACCGGTACAACAATTTCGAGCGCCAAGCCCCCATAGCTAGGTGTCATGCATGGATCGTAGGGGCCTCCAAATAGGCGTGGCGAGGGTTTTGGATAAAGACAGGTAGGGAAGGAAAAAACCAAGTAGTCCCAGTAATCTGCCCCTGCCGTGCACAGGTACCCAACAAGTAGAACAGGACGCAGTCGGGACACCTACGCAGGTCTCGCTACCCCCATCCTCTAGACTTGTCCGGTGCCTAGATTATTTGGAACTGATGGTGTCCGGGGGCTGGCCAACGGCCTGCTGACAGCAGAACTGGCTATGCAGCTGGCCCAGGCGGCCGCCGTCGTGCTCGGCCATGACCGCAACTCCAACGGCGGCCGGCCGCGCGCCGTGGTGGCAAGGGACCCACGCGCCAGCGGTGAGTTCATTGCAGCCGCAGTGGAAGCCGGGCTATCCAGCTCTGGCGTGGACGTCTACGACGCCGGCGTCCTCCCCACACCCGCGGCGGCCTACCTGGTGGCAGACCTGGAAGCTGACTTCGGTGTCATGATCTCGGCCTCCCACAACCCGGCACCGGACAACGGCATCAAGTTCTTCGCCCGCGGCGGCCAGAAACTTCCAGACGACGTGGAAGACGCCATTGAAGCCCAGATGAGCAAGGAAGCCGTGCGCCCCACCGGCGCCGACGTCGGACGGATCCAGCGGTTCTCGGACGCCGAGGACCGTTACATCGTCCACCTCCTCGGCACCCTTCCGCATAACCTCGAAGGACTCACGGTCGTCCTGGACTGCGCCCACGGCGCCGCCAGCGGCTGCTCGCCCCAGGTCTTCAAGGACGCCGGCGCCAACGTCATCGTCATCGGCGCCGAACCGGACGGCCTCAACATCAATGACGGCGTTGGCTCCACCCACCTCGGCCCGCTGAAGGAAGCGGTGGTCAAGTACGGCGCGGACCTCGGCATTGCCCACGACGGCGACGCGGACCGCTGCCTCGCCGTCGACCACGAGGGCAACGAGGTGGACGGCGACCAGATCATGGCCATTCTCGCCCTCGCTTTGAAGAAGTCCGGCAAGCTCAAGGACGACGTCCTGGTGGCCACCGTCATGAGCAACCTCGGCCTTAAGATCGCACTCCGCAACGCAGGCATCAGCATCCACGAAACGGCAGTGGGGGACCGGTACGTGCTGGAGGAGATGCGCGACGGCGGCTTCAACCTGGGCGGCGAACAGTCCGGCCACGTCATCTTCTCCGACTACGCCACCACCGGAGACGGCCTTCTCACCGGACTGCAACTCGCAGCCCAGGTAGCCCTGACTAAAAAGCCCCTTAAGGAACTGGCCACCGCGATGACCAAGCTCCCGCAGGTCCTCATCAACGTCAAGGGTGTGGACCGTACCAAGGTCGGCAGCAGCGATGTCCTGATCCAGGCGGTGGCAGCGGCCGAGGCAGCCCTGGGCGAGACAGGCCGGGTCCTCCTCCGCCCCTCCGGCACCGAACCGGTGGTGCGCGTCATGGTGGAAGCGGGCGATGAAGAGACCGCACAGTCCATTGCCGAGCACCTCGCCCAGGTTGTCCGGACCGAGCTCGCCCTGGAACTCGTGAGCGAGTAACAAAAGCAAAAGCGGCCCGCTTCCCTTCAAGGAAGCGGGCCGCAGCGGTTTACGCGGAGATCAGGAAGACCGGCTGCTCAGCGCATCCCGGATCTCGGTCAGCAAAGCAATCTGCGGGTCCTCGGCGGACTCCTTCTTGACGTCCAGGCCGATTCCCAGCCGCCGGTTCCGGCGCTCGATCATCAGGTTCATCGGCATCACGACCACAAAGTAGATGGCAGCGGAAATCAGAAGGAAATTAACGATGGCCGTGAGCAGCACACCGAACTCGATGGCGTTGCCGTTCAGGTCCACCCGGGCGAAGCTGTCAAAGTTCGGCGATCCCACCACCGCCGCCACAAACGGCATCAGCACGTTGTTCACCAGGGCCGTCACCACGGAACCAAAGGCAGTACCAATGACAACGGCGACAGCAAGGTCAACCACGTTGCCCTTCATGATGAAGTTCTTGAATCCAGTCAGCATGGACACCACGCTAGCCCATCGCATCACAGGTACCCTGGAGCCGGCCCCACGCCGAAGTACTCCTCCAGCGTAAAGATCCCGCGGTTCACCATGTCCGTCGCAGGCTCCACCCCGATGTACCGCAGGTGCCACGGCTCGTAGTAGTAGCCGGTAATCGGGTGGAACATCCACGGGTACCGCACCACGAATCCGAACCGGTGCCCGTTCGCCTTCGCCCACACCGCCGCCGGCTGGTCGGCGAAGCATGGCTGGAAGCCGCACACGCCCCCGCCGTCGGCGATATCGAACGCCCACCCCGTCTGGTGTTCGGAATAGCCCGGGCGGGCGCTGGCGGTGTCGGCGTCGGCCTGGCCTCGCGCGGCGACGTACCCGTTGTAGGTGGCCACCTGCGTGCTGTACGAGCGGTAGCCGCTGGCAAGCACCATTGACACGCCGTCCCGCGCGGCTGCCGCGAACATCGCCTCGGCCGCGCCCGCCGTCGTGCTGTTCAACAGCGCCGACTCGCCGGAAACGGTCATCGCGACGGCGGGGCGCACCAGGTCCGCCGGCGCGTACGCGGCCGGGACCAGGGGACGATGCTTGTTCACGATAAGCCACGGGCTGGCCGGGTCGGTCAGCGAAAACTGCCGCGGCAGCGCAGCGGATGGTGAGGGCGACGGCGGCGGTGCCGGTTCGGAAGGTGCGGGAGGCACCGTGGCGGCTTCCGCCGTCGGGGTTGCCGATGCGGTGACCGCCGCGGGGGAGGGGGACGCCGAAGAAGGGGACGACGACGGCGCCGCCGCCCTGGGTGCCTCCGGCGTGCAGGCGGTGAGTACGGTCAGCCCGGCGCCCGCTGCGAGGAAGCGGGCGAAGCTGCGGCGGCTGGGGTCAGAAGGCCCCGAGGAGGACGAACAGTCGTAGCACACCTGTGCTACACCTTCCGCAGCAGCATGCGGCGGATGGTGTGGTCCGCCTCTTTGGTGAGCACCAGCTGCGCGCGGCCCCGGGTGGGAAGGACGTTCTCCTCCAGGTTGGGCTCGTTAATCCGTTTCCAGATGTCCCGGGCGGTGGTCTCCGCTTCCTCGTCGGACAGGCTGGCGTACCGGTGGAAATAGGACTCCGGCTGCGCGAACGCGGTGCTCCGCAGCTTCCGGAACCGGTCCACGTACCACTCCTCGATGTAGGCCGTCTTGGCATCCACATAGATGGAGAAGTCGAAGAAGTCGCTCAGCGCCAGGCCCTGCCGGCCGTCATGCCGGGGACGCGCAGGCGCCAGCACGTTCAGGCCCTCCACAATCAGGACGTCCGGCCGGCGGACCACCACTTCCTTGCCGGGAACAATGTCGTACGTGACGTGTGAATACCAGGGTGCCCGGACTTCCTCGGCGCCGCTCTTGATCTCGCTCACAAACCTCAGAAGGGCCCGGCGGTCGTAGGACTCCGGAAAGCCCTTGCGGTCCAGCAGCTGCCGGCGCTTCAGCTCGGCCAGGGGATAGAGGAAACCGTCGGTGGTGATGAGCTCAACATTCGGGGTGCCCGGCCAGCGCCGCAGCATCTCCCGCAGCACGCGGGCAATGGTCGACTTGCCCACCGCCACAGAGCCGGCGACGCCGATCACAAACGGGGTGCGCTGGGTGTGCTCGCCCAGGAAGGTGGTGGTGGCGGCGTGCAGCTGCCCCGCCGCCTCAACATAGAGGTGCAGGAGCCGGGACAGCGGCAGGTAAACCTCCCGGACCTCGTTCAGGTCCAGGGGATCGCCCAGGCCGCGGAGACGGACAATGTCCTCTTCATTCAGAGGCTGTTCCATCTCGTCCGCGAGCCGGGACCAGGTTTGCCGGTCCAGCTCCACGAACGGGGAAACACCCTCTCCGTTCGCCTCGTTGCGTTGCAAAGTCACGTTAGTGATTCTGCCCCTCGCCCCGCACATAGCGAAATGGGACCCTGTTGTGGGCGCTGCCACAGCAGCCCGTCACGGCTGTCCCACAGTTTAGAGGTAGCACCTTGCAGCCGATAGTCTTGGGGCTATGTGTGGAATCGTGGGTTATGTGGGCCGTTCTGGGAACGGTGGAAGTCACAGTGCTTTGGATGTTGTCCTTGAGGGGCTGCGGCGCCTGGAGTACCGGGGCTATGACTCCGCGGGCGTGGCTGTGGTGTCCCGGGGGAGCATTGAGGCGCGGAAGAAGTCCGGGAAGCTGAGCAACCTGGTGGCCGAGCTGGAGGCCCGGCCGCTGCCGGAGACTGTTACCGGGATCGGGCATACCCGGTGGGCCACGCATGGCGGGCCGACGGACCGGAACGCGCATCCACACCTGGCCGACGGCGGGAAACTGGCCGTGATCCACAACGGCATTATCGAGAACTTCGCCGAGCTGAAGCTTGAGCTGCTGGACAAGGGCGTGGAGTTCGCCTCCGAGACGGACACGGAGGTGGCCGCGGCGCTGTTGGCGGACATTTTCCGGAACAAGCTGGGCGGGGACACGTCCGACGGCGGCCTGACCCGGGCGATGGAGCTCGCCTGCCAGCGGCTCGAGGGAGCCTTCACCCTGCTTGCGGTACATGCTGACCAGCCTGACGTTGTGGTGGCTGCCCGGCGGAACTCGCCGCTGGTGGTTGGCCTGGGTGAGGGGGAGAACTTCCTGGGCTCTGACGTGTCCGGGTTTATCGACTACACCCGCCGGGCGGTGGAGCTGGGCCAGGACCAGATCGTCACGATCACCGCGGACACGGTGGAGATCACCGACTTTTACGGCAACCCGGCCGAGGGCAAGGAATACCACGTGGACTGGGACCCTGCCTCTGCGGAAAAGGGCGGGTTCACCTCGTTCATGGAGAAGGAAATCCATGACCAGCCCGACGCCGTGGCGCAGACCCTGCTGGGCCGTTCGGACCTGGAGGGCAAGCTGACCCTTGATGAGCTGCGGATCGATCCGGAGCTGCTGAAGAAGGTCAACAAGATCATCGTGCTGGCCTGCGGCACCGCCGCCTACGCGGGGCTGGTGGCGAAGTACGCGATCGAGAACTGGTGCCGGATCCCCACCGAGGTCGAACTCGCGCACGAGTTCCGCTACCGGGACCCAATCCTGGACGGCAAGACCCTGGTGGTGTCCATCTCCCAGTCCGGTGAGACCATGGACACCCTGATGGCCGTCCGCTACGCCCGCGAACAGGGTGCGAAGACCATCTCGATCTGCAACACCAACGGCTCCACCATCCCGCGCGAGTCCGACGCCGTGCTCTACACGCACGCCGGCCCGGAGATCGCGGTGGCCTCCACCAAAGCGTTCCTGGCCCAGATCACGGCCGCCTACCTGCTGGGCATGTACCTGGCACAGCTGCGCGGCAACATCTTCTCCGGCCAGATCAGGGATGTGTTGGCGGACCTGAACAAGATCCCGGAAAAGATCCAGAAGATCCTGGACAACGCCGGGCCCCTGCGTGAACTCGCCCGGTCCATGGCGGACGAGAAGTCCGTGCTGTTCCTGGGCCGGCACGTCGGCTACCCGGTCGCGCTCGAGGGTGCGCTGAAGCTCAAGGAGATCGCGTACATCCATGCCGAGGGTTTTGCCGCCGGTGAGCTCAAGCACGGCCCGATCGCGCTGATCGACGAGGGCCAGCCGGTGTTCGTGATCGTCCCGTCCCCGCGCGGCCGCGAATCGCTGCATGCCAAGGTGATCAGCAACATCCAGGAAATCCGCGCCCGTGGCGCCCGTACCCTGGTCATCGCCGAGGAAGGCGACGAAGCGGTCAAGGCCTACGCCGAGCACGTCTTCTACGTCCCGGAAACCCCGACCCTGCTGATGCCGCTGCTGACCACCGTTCCGCTGCAGATCTTCGCAGCAGAACTCGCCGCGGCCAAGGGCTACGACGTTGACCAGCCCCGCAACCTCGCCAAAAGCGTCACCGTCGAATAAGTTCGCAGCGGGAAACCCCGGCCATGTCAGCCGGGGTTTCCCGCGTTTAAACAGTTTGTTTGCGTCACTTTTGCCCACGTCAACTGGCAAGGTCCGCGGAAACACGCGGTCCGTCCTTGGCTGACGATCCAAAAGTGAAGCATTCCTGCCGGCACCGTGTAAGGGCAGGGAACGTCGGAGGGTCACCGTAGAGTAGTGCCATGATCGTAGGCATTGGGGTAGACGTTGTTGACATCGAACGGTTCGGCCGCCAGCTTGAGCGCACGCCCGGTCTTCGGGACCGCCTGTTTGTCCCGGCGGAACGGGAACTGAACACCCGCTCGCTGGCCGCGCGGTTCGCAGCCAAGGAAGCAGTGGCCAAAGTCCTCGGCGCGCCGGCGGGCATGAACTGGCAGGACTGCTGGATCGGCCTCGACCAGAACGGTCCCACTGTCCAGGTCAAGGGCACAGTGCTGGCCGTCGCCGAGTCCAAGGGCGTCAAGCGCTGGCACCTGTCAATCAGCCACGACGGCGGCATCGCCACCGCCACTGTCCTGGCCGAGGGCTGACCTTGACCGCCGGAACCGTTCCAGATGATTAGCGCCTATACCGGCACGCAGGTCAGGGCGGCCGAGGAGCCGCTTCTCGCCGCCGGGCTGGGCGACGTTCTGATGCAGCGTGCGTCCCACGGCCTGGCCAACGCCATCATCACCGAACTTCGCTCCCGTCGCCGGCGCCTCTACGGCTGCCGCATCGTGGTGCTCGCCGGGAAGGGCAACAACGGCGGTGACGGCCTGTACGCGGCAGCGTTCCTCGCCGCCCGGGGCATGCGTACGACGGCGGTCCTCACCTCCGGTGCGGCCCATCCACAGGCGTTGGTTGCTTTCGAACGCGCCGGCGGACGTGCCCAGGAACTGACTGATGCGGCACTCGGCGCGTTGGCAGCGGAAGCCGCCGGCGCCGACGTCGTGATCGATGCGGTGCTGGGAACGGGGGCAAAAGGCGGGCTGCGGGGGAACGCCGCCGCCTTGGTCGACGCGGTCACCAAAGCCCGGAACGAGCCCGGGCAAGGTTTCGTGGTGGCCTGCGACCTGCCCAGCGGCGTGGACGCGGACACCGGCGAAGCTGCTGCGCCCGTCCTGGGGGCGGACCTGACCGTCACTTTCGGGGCTGCCAAGAGCGGGCTCCTGGCCGACCCGGGCGCCGACTTCGCCGGGCGGGTCCATGTGGTGCCCATTGGCATCGAAGGCAACTTTCCGCGCCCTGGCCTCCGCCGGCTTGAGGAGGAAGACCTCGCTGTGCTGCTGCCGCGCCCTGCCCGGCGCGCCCACAAGTACTCCCGCGGAGTGCTGGGAGTGGTTGCCGGATCCACGCAGTACCCCGGTGCTGCAGTACTGGCCTGCCGCGGCGCCCTGGCCGCGGGGGTGGGCATGGTGCGGTACCTTGGCCCGCCGGAGGTTGCGGACGTGGTGCGGCAGTCATGCCCGGAAGTTGTCTGCAGCACCGGCTCCGTGGCCGGCAACCGGGTGCAGGCCTGGCTGGTGGGTTCCGGTATAGGCCCCGACGACCACGACCAGCTCGCCCGGGCACGGGATGCTGTCCAGTCCGGGCTGCCCACCATAGCGGACGCCGGTGCGCTGCCCGCGCTCCCCGACCGGCTGGCCGCGCACGTGGTCCTCACCCCGCACGCCGGCGAACTCGCCGCGCTCCTTCAGCGGCTCGGCGGGACAGAGGACCGGGAGGCGGTGGAAGCCGCAACACTGGGCGCAGCCCGCCGCGCTGCCGAACGGACCGGGGCCACCGTCCTGGTTAAAGGGGCCACCACGCTGGTTGCCGCACCCACCGGGGAGGTCTACAGCCAGGCGGACGGCACCCCCTGGCTCGCCACGGCCGGCAGCGGCGACGTCCTCGCCGGCATCATTGGCGCGCTGCTTGCCCAGGCCGGAATTGGCGTCGAACTCTTCCCCTTTCCGGACACTGACCACGACAGCCGGTGGGCCGCCATTGCTGCGCTGGGAGCGGCGCTACACGGAAAAGCCGGGAGGTCGGCGTCGGATATCCGTTCCGGCGGTCCGATCACTGCTGGCGTAATTGCCGACGCTTTACCCCAAGTCTGGGGTAAAGTCAGCATGCTTAGTAACGTCGGTGGCAGGAAACGTAATAGTCACAGCCACCCGTTACGGTAGGCATAGTTCGCACCGGCGGCGGGGAGTGTTTGCCCGCTGCCGATCAATTAAGAGGAGCATTATGGAAGTCTGGCCTGGATCGGCTTACCCCCTGGGCGCCACGTACAACGGAACGGGCACGAACTTTGCCCTGTTCAGCGAACGAGCCGAGAAAGTGGAACTGTGCCTTTTCGACGACGACGGCGAGGAAACCCGCATCACGCTTGACGAGGTGGACGGCTACGTCTGGCACTGCTACATTCCGCAGGTCCAGCCCGGCCAGAAGTACGGCTACCGCGTGCACGGACCCTACGATCCCGCGTCCGGCAACCGGTTCAACCCCAACAAGCTCCTGCTGGACCCCTACGCCAAGGCCATCCACGGCCAGGTGGACTGGGACCCCTCGCTGTTTACCTACAACCTTGGCGACGAGGACTCGGTGAACAACGAAGATTCCGCCAAGCACATGATGCTCGGCGTGGTCACCAATCCCTACTTTGACTGGGAAGGCGACCAGCAGCTGCGAATTCCGTACCACCAGTCCGTCATCTACGAGGCACACGTCAAGGGCCTCACCCAGCTGCACCCGGACGTGCCGGAGGAACAGCGCGGCACGTATGCCGGCGTGGCCCACCCGGCCGTCATCGCGCACCTGCAGAAGCTCGGCGTCACCGCCATCGAACTGATGCCCGTGCACCAGTTTGTCAATGACGGCACGCTGCAGGACAAGGGCCTGAACAATTACTGGGGCTACAACACCATCGGCTTCTTCGCGCCGCAGAACACGTACAGCTCCACCGGGGATACCGGCCAGCAGGTCCAGGACTTCAAGGCCATGGTCCGATCCCTGCACCAGGCCGGCATCGAGGTCATCCTCGATGTGGTTTACAACCACACCGCGGAAGGCAACCACCTGGGCCCCACTCTGTCCTTCAAGGGCATCGACAACGCCGCCTACTACCGCTTGGTTGAGGACGACCAGCGGTACTACATGGACTACACCGGCACCGGCAACTCGCTGAACGTCCGGCAGCCGCACTCACTGCAGCTGCTCATGGACTCCCTCCGCTACTGGGTCACCGAGATGCACGTTGACGGCTTCCGCTTCGACCTCGCCTCCACCCTGGCCCGCGAGTTCTACGACGTGGACAAGCTGTCCACCTTCTTCGAACTCATCCAGCAGGACCCGGTGGTCTCGCAGGTCAAGCTGATCGCGGAACCGTGGGACGTCGGCCCCGGCGGCTACCAGGTGGGCAACTTCCCGCCGCAGTGGACCGAATGGAACGGCAAGTACCGGGACACGGTCCGCGACTTCTGGCGCGGCGAGCCCGCCACTTTGGGCGAGTTCGCGTCCCGCATCACCGGTTCGGCTGACCTCTACGAGCACTCCGGCCGGCGCCCGGTGGCGTCCATCAACTTCGTCACCGCGCACGACGGCTTCACCCTCGCGGACCTGGTGTCCTACAACGAGAAGCACAACGAGGCCAACGGCGAGGGCAACAACGACGGCGAATCCCACAACCGCTCCTGGAACTGCGGTGTCGAAGGCCCCACGGACGATCCCGAGGTGCTGGCGCTGCGGGCCCGGCAGCAGCGTAACTTCATCGCCTCGCTGCTCCTGTCCCAGGGCGTGCCCATGATCCTGCACGGCGACGAGATGGGCCGCACCCAGCAGGGCAACAACAACGGCTACTGCCAGGACTCCGAGCTGACCTGGATCAACTGGGAGATTATCGACCAGCCGCTGGTGGAGTTCACCGCAGCCGTGAACGCCCTCCGCGCCAAGC
Organism: Pseudarthrobacter sp. NamE2; assembly: GCF_005796205.1. Taxonomy (GTDB): domain Bacteria; phylum Actinomycetota; class Actinomycetes; order Actinomycetales; family Micrococcaceae; genus Arthrobacter. Next base: position 147,577 of record NZ_VAHN01000002.1, read on the forward strand.
ACCCAACGTTCCGCCGAAGCCGGTTCTTCGACGGCCGCCCGGTCCGCCGGGGCGAAGGCGAACGCCTCCCGGACATCGTCTGGCTGGACCCTTCCGGGGAAACCATGCTGCCCGAGGCCTGGGACAACGGGTTCGGCCGGTCCGTGGGCGTCTTCCTGAACGGTGACGGCATCCAGGGCAAGGACAGCCGCGGCCGCCGGATCACCGACGTCAACTTCCTGTTGTACTTCAACGCCCATGACGACACCGTGAAGTTCACGCTGCCCTCGGACGAATATGCCAAGGCCTGGGACATCATCATTGACACCGCCGGGCAGAACGCGGACACCAAGCCGGTCAGCGCCGGCGAGCCGCTGCCCGTGGAGGCCAAGTCCCTGGTGGTGCTCCGCGCGCACAGCGAGCCTGAGGCGGAGCCGGACCACTCTGTGGCAGCCTCCCTCGCGGCGTTGACACAGTCCACCACCAGTGAAGCGGAGTCCATCAGCACCCCAGTAGTGGCAGAGCCCGGCAAGACCACTAAGATCGGGGCTCGGAAGGACCGGAAGAAGTGAGAGCGCCCGCGTCCACGTACCGGTTTCAGATCCGCCGCGAGTTCACACTGTTCGACGCCGCCGAACAGGTCCCGTACCTGAAGTCGCTTGGGGTGGACTGGGTGTACCTTTCACCCATCCTCACCGCCGAGCAGGGCTCGGACCACGGCTACGACGTGACCGACCCCTCTGCCATCGACCCCGACCGGGGCGGGCCGGAAGGGCTGCTGGCACTGTCCCGCGCTGCACGGGAGCACGGCATGGGCGTCCTGGTGGACATCGTTCCCAACCACGTGGGCGTGGCCACGCCGGTTCAAAACCCGTGGTGGTGGTCCCTGCTGAAGGAGGGCCGGGAGTCGCCGTACGCCGAGGCATTCGACGTCGACTGGGACCTGGGCGGCGGAAAGATCCGACTGCCCATGCTCGGTTCGGGCGAGGACCTGGACAAGCTGACCATCGAGGACGGCGAACTCCGGTACTACGACCACCGCTTCCCGTTGGCGCCAGGCACGTATTCCGAGGGAGACACCCCGCAGGAAGTCCACAGCCGCCAGCACTATGAGCTGATGGACTGGCGCCGGGCCGATGCCGAACTCAACTACCGCCGCTTCTTTGCGGTTACCACACTGGCCGGGATCCGGGTGGAGAACCCACAGGTCTTCGAGGAAGCCCACGCCGAGATCGGCCGCTGGTTCCGTGAGGGCCTGGTGGACGGGCTCCGCGTGGACCACCCGGACGGCCTGGCAGACCCGGGCGGCTACCTGCGCTGGCTCAAGGACCTCACCGGCGGCGCCTACGTCCTGGTGGAAAAGATCCTGGAACCCGGAGAGGTGCTCCCCGGCGACTTCGCCTGCGAAGGAACCACCGGCTACGACGCCCTGGCGGATGTGGACCGGGTGTTTGTGGACCCGGCCGGGCAGGGCGCACTTGATGCCCTGGATGCGGAGCTGCGCGGCACGTCGGAGCCGGCGGACTACGCGGAAATGATCCGCGGTACCAAGCGCATGATCGCCGACGGCATCCTTCGGTCCGAGGTGCTGCGCCTGGCCCGCCTGGTGCCGGAATCCTACGGGCTGCCGGTTGAGCAGGCGGCGGACGCACTGGCCGAAATCATCTCCGCCTTCCCGGTCTACCGGACCTACCTGCCCACCGGCGCGGAGATCCTCAAGGAAGCCTGCGAAGCCGCAGCCGGGCACCGGCCGGAGCTCGCGGTTGCCGTGGGAACGCTCCTGCCCTTGCTGCTGGAGCCGGCCAACCCGATCGCGGTCCGCTTCCAGCAGACCTCCGGGATGGTCATGGCCAAGGGCGTGGAGGACACCGCCTTCTACCGCTACACACGCCTGGGCACCCTGACCGAAGTGGGCGCCGACCCCGCCGAGTTCGCCGTTTCGCCCGAGGAGTTCCATCACCGGATGCGCCGGCGGCAGGAGGAACTGCCCCTTTCGATGACCACAATGTCCACCCACGACACCAAGCGCAGCGAGGACGCCCGGGCACGGATTTCCGTCATCGCCGAACTGCCCCAGGAGTGGACGTCCACGCTGAACACCCTGCGGGAACTGGCCCCGGTCCCGGACGGCCCGTACGAGAACCTGCTCTGGCAGGCTATCGTCGGGGCGTGGCCGGCCAGCCGTGAGCGGCTTCAGGGCTACGCATTGAAGGCAGCACGTGAAGCCGGAAACTCCACCACATACACGAAGCCCAATGAGGATTTCGAGGCGCGGGTGAAGGCTGCGGTGGATGCTGCATTCGACGATGCGCGGGTGAACAAGGCGGTGGAGGACTTCGTGGCAAGGATCGACGCCCACGCCGCCTCCAACTCGCTGTCCGCGAAACTGGTCCAGCTGACCATGCCCGGTGTGCCGGACGTTTACCAGGGCAGCGAATTCTGGGAACGGTCCTTGACTGACCCGGACAACCGGCGGCCGGTGGACTTCGCCCTCCGCCAGGAGGAGCTGGCAAGGATCGACGGCGGCACAATGCCGGCGGCGGGGACCGAGGCCAGCAAGCTCCTGGTCACCTCCCGGGCACTCCGCCTCCGCCGGGACCGGCCGGAACTGTTCCAGGGCTACAGCCCGGTGACGGCTGCTGATGCGGCCTCCGCGCACCTGCTCGCGTTTTCCCGCGGCAGTGGTGACGGCTCCCCGGGAGCGCTGACCCTTGCCACCCGGCTCCCCGCCGGGCTGGAGGCCAAGGGCGGCTGGCATGACACCGCCGTCGAACTTACCGTTCCCATGCGTGACGAGTTTACGGGGGCCAGCTACGGGCCGGGCTCCGTTTTGGTCGGCGATGTGCTGGGTACCTACCCGGTGGCCTTGCTGGTACCGGTGGATGGAGAAAACGCATGACTTTGGTCAATGGTGGTCCCGAGCGCTTCGACGTGTGGGCGCCTAATGCCACGTCCGTGATCCTGTTGGCGAACGGCCGGCAGTACCCCATGTTGCAGAAGGAGACGCAGCCCGGTGCGGAGGGCTGGTGGACAGCCCCAGACGCCCCGGCCGAGGGCGAAGTGGACTACGGTTACCTGCTCGACGGCGACGGCCACCCGGTGCCGGATCCCCGGTCCCGGCGCCTGCCGAACGGGGTTCACCAGCTGTCCAGGACCTTCGACCCCGCTGCCCATTCCTGGCAGGACTCCGGGTGGGCAGGCAAGGAGCTCAAGGGTTCGGTCATCTACGAGCTGCACGTCGGTACGTTCACGCCGGACGGAACCCTGGACGCCGCGGCGGAAAAGCTGGGCTACCTGGCCGGGCTCGGCGTCGACTTTGTGGAACTGCTGCCTGTCAACGGTTTCAACGGAACCCACAACTGGGGCTATGACGGCGTCCAGTGGTACACCGTGCACGAGGGCTACGGCGGACCGGCCGCGTACCAGCGCTTTGTGGACGCGGCGCACGCTGCGGGGCTGGGCGTCATCCAGGACGTGGTCTACAACCACCTCGGACCCAGCGGCAACTACCTGCCCAAGTTCGGCCCCTACCTGAAGCAGGGCGACGCGAACACGTGGGGCGACTCCGTCAACCTGGACGGACCCGGCTCGGATGTGGTGCGCGAGTACATCCTGGACAACGCCGCCCTGTGGCTGCGCGACTACCACGTGGACGGGCTCCGGCTCGACGCCGTGCACGCCCTGCGGGACGAACGCGCCGTGCATCTCCTCGAGGACCTTGGTGCCCTTGGCGACGCCGTGGCCGCGGAAACCGGCCTGCCCAAGACGCTTATTGCCGAGTCGGACCTCAACAACCCGCGGCTGCTCTACCCGCGGGACGCCAACGGATACGGGCTGGCCGGACAGTGGAGCGACGACTACCACCACGCCGTCCACGTCAACGTCAGCGGTGAAACCACCGGGTACTACGAGGACTTCCAGTCCCTCGCGGTCCTGGCCAAGGTCCTGAAGGACGGGTTCCTCCACGACGGCAGCTACTCCAGCTTCCGCGGCCGGCACCACGGGCGGCCCATCAACACATCCCTGGTGCACCCCGCGGCGCTGGTGGTGTGCAACCAGAACCACGACCAGATCGGCAACCGGGCCACGGGGGACCGGCTCTCGCAGTCGCTGTCCCACGGGCAGCTGGCCGTGGCGGCGGTGCTCACCCTCACCTCACCCTTCACTCCCATGCTGTTCATGGGTGAAGAGTTTGCCGCCAGCACACCCTGGCAGTTCTTCACCTCCCACCCGGAACCCGAGCTCGGCAAGGCCACCGCGGAAGGGCGCATCAAGGAATTTGAGCGCATGGGGTGGGATCCCGCCGTCGTGCCTGACCCGCAGGACCCGGAAACCTTCACCAGGTCCAAGCTGAACTGGGATGAGGCAGCATCGGGCGACCATGCCCGGCTGCTGGAGCTCTACAAATCCCTGGCAGCCCTGCGCCGCACGCACTCCGAGCTGGCCGGCCTTGGGTTTACGGAAACGGATGTTTCGTTCGACGACGACGCAGGCTGGCTGCGGTTCCGCCGCGGCAGCGTTGAGGTACTCCTCAACTTCTCGGACGCCAAGGTTCGGCTGGACAGCGTTTCCGGGACCGTCCTGCTGGCGACGGACGAAGGGATTGGCCTGGAAGGAGAGGCCCTCGCCCTGGCGCCGTGGAGCGCGGCCATTGTGAAGTACTGAACCCGGTTGAAATGACGCCGCGGGCTGGCAGTAGTCAGCCCGCGGCGTAACTTTTCCTTCGTTGTAATGTAGCGGCCGTCACAGCTGGCAGGATGGAACGTATGACTTTTTCAGCAGCGGAGGACCGCTACGATTCCATGCCCTACCGCCGCGTCGGCCGCAGCGGGCTGAAGCTCCCGGCTATCTCCCTTGGCCTGTGGCACAACTTCGGCGACGACAAGCGCTTCGACGAGCAGCGGGCCATTCTCCGCCGCGCCTTCGACCTCGGCGTCAACCACTTTGACCTCGCCAACAACTACGGGCCCCCGGACGGTTCCGCGGAAACCAACTTCGGCCGGCACCTGAAAGAGGACTTCAGGCCTTACCGTGACGAACTCGTCATCTCCACCAAGGCCGGCTACTACATGTGGCCCGGGCCGTACGGCGAGTGGGGCTCGCGCAAGTACCTCATCTCCAGCCTTGACCAGTCGCTGCAACGGATGGGCCTGGACTACGTGGACATCTTCTACAGCCACCGCCCGGATCCGGAGACCCCGCTGGAAGAGACCATGGGTGCGCTGGACTACGCCGTCCGCTCCGGCAAGGCCCTCTATGCCGGCATCTCCTCCTACACACCGGAACAGACCATCGAGGCAGCCCGCATCCTGAAGGACCTGGGCACACCGCTGCTGATCCACCAGCCCAGCTACTCCATGCTCAACCGGTGGACGGAGGACGGTTCGCCCAATCTGTACGAGGCGCTGGACCAGGTGGGCGCCGGCTCTATCGCCTTCTCGCCGCTGGCGCAGGGCATGCTTACCGACCGCTACCTCAACGGCATTCCGGCAGACTCCCGTGCCGCCAAAGCCCGGTTCCTGTCCGAAGACGCCATCACTGACGAGAAACTGGAGCGCATCCGCGGCCTGCACGATATCGCCGAAGACCGCGGACAGTCGCTGGCACAGATGGCCATCGCCTGGGTCCTGCGCGACCAGCAGAAGGGTTCACCGGTCACGTCCGCGCTCATTGGTGCTTCCAGCGTCGGGCAGCTGGAGGACTCCCTCTTTGCGATCAACAACCTTGGCTTCACCTCCGAGGAACTGACAGCCATCGATGAATTCGCGGTGGAATCGGACATCAACCTGTGGAAGCAGCCAGTTTCCTGATTGTTAAGGGGGCAGGAACAATGCCCTGCCCCCTTGTGTTGGGTAGTATGAAAAGGCGCCGCGCGGCGCCATACCAGCCGGCCGCCGTCGCATCCTTCCCGACGTACCACCGGCCGGCTGACGTTTTTCCTCAAAGGAGTTCCGTGTCTTCACATCCGATCCGTGTTGCGATCGTCGGCGTAGGCAACTGCGCCGCCTCGCTGGTCCAGGGCGTCCACTACTACAAGGACGCCGATCCCAACGCCACCATTCCGGGCCTGATGCACGTTGAGTTCGGCCAGTACCACGTGGGTGACGTTGAGTTCGTCGCCGCGTTCGACGTTGACGGCAAGAAGGTCGGCCACGACCTCGCCGACGCCATCACGGCCAGCGAAAACAACACCATCAAGATCGCGGACGTGCCGCCCACCGGTGTTACCGTCCAGCGCGGCCACACCCTGGACGGCCTCGGGCGGTACTACCTCGAGACCATCGAGGAGTCCACCGAAGAGCCCGTCGACGTGGTCCAGGCACTCAAGGACGCCAACGTCGATGTCATGGTGTGCTACCTGCCGGTGGGATCGCAGGACGCCGCCGAGTTCTACGCCCAGTGCGCCATTGACGCCGGTGTTGCGTTCGTGAACGCCCTGCCCGTCTTCATCGCCGGCACCAAGGCATGGGCTGACAAGTTCACCGCCGCCGGCGTCCCGATCGTCGGCGACGACATCAAGAGCCAGATCGGCGCCACCATCACCCACCGCGTCATGGCCAAGCTGTTCGAGGACCGCGGCGTCACGCTGGACCGCACGTACCAGCTGAACGTCGGCGGCAACATGGACTTCAAGAACATGCTGGAGCGCGACCGCCTCGAGTCCAAGAAGATCTCCAAGACCCAGGCCGTGACCTCCAACGTGGAGGCCGAACTCGCTGCCAAGGACGTCCACATCGGCCCCTCCGACTACGTCCAGTGGCTCGACGACCGCAAGTGGGCCTTCGTCCGCCTCGAGGGCCGCAACTTCGGCGACGCCCCCGTCTCGCTCGAATACAAGCTCGAGGTTTGGGACTCCCCGAACTCGGCCGGTGTCATCATCGACGCCATCCGCGCCGCCAAGATCGGCCTGGACCGCGGCATCGGCGGCCCGCTGCTCTCCGCCTCCAGCTACTTCATGAAGTCCCCGCCGGAGCAGTACAACGACGACCTCGCCCGCGAAAAGGTGGAAGCCTTCATCCGCGGCGACCTGGAGCGCTAACCCCCTCTCATTTCTCGGAGCTTTTCCCGCAACGCTCTCTCACTTCTTGACCAGTTCATTTTGTGGGGGAGCGTTGCGTCTTAACCGGCGAGACCGTGTGTTGCGTCCGTGCGACGAGGGCTGGCGTGCTTCCCGCCGTCGCAACCTTCTCCAAGCCGCAGCCCCGCATGCCATACCGGACCCTCTCTCACTCCCTGCAGCTTTGGGAGCAGCGGTCTCTCACTTACCGCAACTTTCGGTACCTCCCTCTCTCACCGGTCGGCAAACCCCGCAGCAACGGGATGGTCCGGTGGCGCTGACCGCAGATGCTTTTTGATGCTCAAAATGAGTTGTTCGAATTCGTCGGCAAGATCATCCTTGCTAGCAACCAGGACAGTCCACCCCGCGGCTTCAAAAGCTTTGTCCCGGCGCCTGTCACTAAGCACCTGTGCCTCAAGGAGGTGGTGACCGCCGTCGTACTGAATTGCCAGCCGGATATGGCGGTAGCCCATGTCCGCTGTCGGTGACATGGGGTCTTGGCTCCGCAACCGCAGCTGTAGTTCCGGCTCAGGGAGGTTGGCATCCGCTATGGATAGCCGCAGGAGAGTTTCCGGCGCGGAATCGGCGCCCACGCGCATCAGATCGAGGGCTTCGCGTGCCCGGACCACTCCCTGCAGGTTCGGGTGCCGGGCCACGAGTGTGCGTAGTCCGTCCACCGTGTCGAAGGGAACTGAGCGGTCCTCAAAGTTTGGCCGCGGGATGCGGATGAGCTGATCTCCCATGCAGACCAGTTCCCCGACGGAGAGGCGCCGCGCCATGTCGAGCCAGGTTCGGGACCGGGTGCTAAGACGTATGCCGTCCACTGTGTCGATCTCCTCTTCCCGGGCGACTACGGTATGGCCGACGATGCCTTTTCGCCGCACAGAAGGAAGTGCTCTTGGCTTGCTCATGTGCAGTTCAGTTGAGTCAGCGAGCCATGCCGGCAACAACTGACAATTCAGGCGGGCAGCAGTGACGTGTGAGATCCAGGCGCCGGGCGAAGCAGCGGAGAGTGCCCGCGCGGCGGACTCAAGGTCAAAGTCCCAGCCAGCGGGCCGGTACAGTCCTCGCCCCACATGAATTACGTCCCTGTGCCTCAAGCGACCCGGAGTAATGCCGGCTGCCATCGCTGACTCGTACGTGAAAGGAGCTGCCGACAGGGGGAAAGGGAGGTGACCTTCTAAACGCATCCTTGAATTCTGGCGCTTTCGCCGTAGGGCTGCAGAAGTTATCCACAGGCGTCCGCAGTTGAACCTTCGTACGGGAGAGCGTCTTGAAAAACGGTGCAGGGAGTGAGAGAGGGTTTGGGGAATGGGCGCAGGGAGTGAGAGAGGGTTTGGGGAAAGTGTGCGGGAAGTGAGAGAGCGTCGGGGTCAGGTGAGGCCTATGGGGTTGCCGGCGTCGTCCACGTCCATGCGCAGGGCTGCGGGGCGGGGCGGCAGCCCAGGCATGGTCATTACCGCGCCGGTGAGCGCAACAATGAACCCGGCACCGGTTTTGGGCAACAGGTCACGGACATGGATGGTGAAACCTTTGGGGGCACCGAGCCGGGCTGGGTCGTCCGTGAACGAGTACTGGGTTTTGGCCATGCACACCGGGAGCCCGGACCACCCGTTCCGCTCGATTTCAGCCAGTCGTGCCAGGGCGGGGACGGAGAACTCCACACCATCGGCCCCGTAGATTTCCTGCGCAATGGTCCGGATCTTGTCCTCAACAGGCAGGCCCAGCGCGTAGAGGTGCCGGAAACTTGCCGGCCCGGCCACCGCCTGCGCCACCAGGGATGCGAGTTCGTCGCCGCCGTCTCCGCCACCACCGCGTCCCCAGACGTCCGCGACGGCGGCCGGGACCCCCTCGGCCTCGCACCACGCCAGCAGCCACTGGAGCTCCTCGTCCGAATCCGAGGCGAACCGGTTGATGGCCACCACCGGGGAAACGCCGAACTTCTCCACGTTGTGGACGTGCCGGCGCAGGTTCTCCACGCCGCATTCGAGGGCCGCAACATCCGGCGTCCCCAGTTGGTCCTTGGGCACGCCGCCGTGCATCTTCAGGGCACGCACGGTAGCCACCACCACTACGGCGGCGGGTGCCAGGCCGCCGACCCGTGCCTTGATGTCCATGAACTTCTCGGCACCCAGGTCCGCCCCGAACCCCGCCTCGGTCACCACGATGTCCGCCAACCGCCTGGCAGTCTGGGTGGCAATCAGCGAGTTGCAGCCATGCGCGATGTTGGCGAAAGGCCCGCCATGGACCAGGGCCGGAGTGCCGGCGATAGTCTGTACCAGGTTCGGCTTGACGGCCTCTTTGAGCAGCAACGCCAGAGCCCCCTGCACACCCAGGTCCGCCACGGTCACCGGGGCACGGTCATACGTGTATCCGAATGTCATGCGCCCCAGTCGCTCGCGGAGGTCGGAAAAGCCGGTAGCCAGACAAAACACCGCCATGATCTCGGATGCCACGGTGATGTCGAAGCCGTCCTGCCGCGGAACCCCCTGCCGGGGCCCGCCCAGTCCGATCACCACCTCGCGGAGGGCACGGTCGTTCATGTCCAGTACCCGCTTGAACGTAATGCGCCGGGGGTCGATATTGAGCTGGTTGCCCTGGTAGATGTGGTTGTCCACCAGAGCCATCAGCGCGTTGTTGGCCGATGTGATCGCGTGGAAGTCGCCGGTGAAATGAAGGTTGATCTCGTCCATGGGCAACACCTGGGAGTAGCCGCCGCCGGTGGCACCGCCCTTCATGCCCAGGACTGGACCTAACGACGGTTCACGCAGGGCAATCATTACCCGGTGCCCGGCCCGCGCAAGCGAATCGGCCAAACCAACGGTTGTGGTGGACTTTCCTTCGCCCGCCGGGGTGGGGGACATCGCCGAAACCAGCACCACCTTGCCAAAGGGAGGCGGCGCCTCCAGCCGGTCCGGATCGATCTTCGCCTTGTACCGCCCGTACTGCTCAACGGCATCTTCATTGATCCCTGCAGCAGCAGCAATTTCACCGATGGGCAGGATCCGGGCGGCGCGGGCAATTTCAAGGTCGGAGGGAAGTGCAGACATCGTTGTCCTTTCCCGGTGCGGGTGTCCGTACCGTGTCCGTCAAAGGTTAGTCCCTCGTCAGCCTCAGGTCCCGCACGCAGGTGCCGGGGAATTCGAGTAAAGCGACGCAGGCACCAGCACAAGCGTCAGGACGCGGGTACCGCCGGCAGCAGGCGGTGCCCCACATGGTTGTCGACGGCGGCGTGGTAGCTCTCCAGCGTGATGGCAGCCGTGCGGGCCCACCCGGAGTTCTGGGCGCGGATGGCTGCGGCCCGCCCCATGTCCTCCCGGGTAGCGGGGTCGTCGTAGAGGGCCTCCAGCGCGTCGGCCCAGTCGGCGGCGTGGTGCCCGTCCACCAGCAGCCCGGTCCGGCCGTGGAAGATGGCGCGGGAGAGCCCGCCCACCCGGGTGGCCACCACCGGAGTGCCGCAGGCTTGGGCCTCCAGCGCCACCAGCCCGAAGGATTCGCTGAAGGACGGCATCACCACAACGTCCGCGGCGCGGAACCAGGACGCAAGCTCAGGTGCCTTGACCGGCGGAAGCTGCGTGACGACGTCGTCCATCCCGGCCTCCGCCACCAGCCGCCGGAGGTTGAACTCCTTGTTGCCGCTCAGCGCACCCAGGATGGTCAGCCGCACATTGATGTCCGGGCGCCGGCGCCGCAGCAGCGCGGCCGCCTTGACCAGGATCTGCGGTCCCTTCAGGCGCTGGATCCGGCCGGCGAACAGCAGGTGGAACACGCCCGGTTCAATGCCGTGCTCCTTGCGTGACCGTGTGCGGAAAGCCGGCGTGAACGTGCTGAGGTCCACCCCGGGCGGGGCGATGTCGATGCGGTCGTACGTTCCCCCGTAGTGGGAAACGAGTTCCGCGGCCTCGGAGCTGGTGTTCGCGATCAGCCGCGCGGCGCCGTCCACGATCCGGTGCTCGCCCACCTCGCGCCGGCGCGGCTCGGGCTGCTCCCCGGATTCCAGCAGCAGGTTCTTGACCTTTGCCATGGTGTGCATGGTGTGGACCAGCGGCACGCCCCAGAGTTCGGACAGCTCCAGGCCCGCGATGCCGGACACCCAGTAGTGCGAGTGGATGACGTCGTAGCGGCCGTGCGGCTGGCGGCGGCGGATCTCTTCGATTTCGGCCACCATGTGGTGCAGCAGCTCGGGCAGCTCTTCCTTGGGGACTCTCCGGGGCGGCCCGGCCGGGACGTTGTGCACGCAGACGCCGGGATCGGGATGTTCGACGGCGGGCTGGTTGGCGGAGGTGGCGCGCGTAAATATCTCAACCTCCACGCCTGCTTCTGCCAGCGCGGAGGCCAGCTCCCGGATATAGACGTTCATGCCGCCAGCGTCACCGGACCCGGGCTGTTCCATGGGGGAGGTGTGGAGGGAGAGTAATGCGACCCTGCGGATCAATGCCACGGGACCTCCTTCCGGTCACCGGCGCGGGTTAGTGGGCACCGGATCAGTGCGCGTTCGATAAGAACACTACTCCTTCCCCTGGCGCCCGCCGGAGTCTGTTAACGCCCGCCGCCCTGCCACAGCTCCCGCAGCGCGGGGAGCGCCTGCTCGTACCGGGTCAGCAGTTCGGCCGCCAGGTCCGTGGAATCAACCAGCGGGTGGCGGGCGAAGGCCTCCAGTGCGGAACCGCGGTCGCCGTCCGTCGCGGCCCTGACCGTGAGCTGTTCCACTACCTTGACCCTGCGCAGCAGCCCCAGCTGCGGTTCCGGGGGCCGCTGCTGTGGCAGCGGCACCGCGCCGTCCGGGGTGACAGTGCAGGGGAGTTCGACGACGGCGTCCGCCGGCAATCCCGGGATGGCAACCTGGGCGCGGGGTGCTTCAGCCGGGGCCGGGCGGGACGGCGATGGCAACGAGTTGCGCGTGTTGAGGATCAGCTGCGTGTCCCCGGCCCCGGACAGGGCCCTCATCGCGGCAAGCGCCACCCTTTCGTAACCGCCGCCGGTGAGGTCCTCCTCGTCCCGGCGCTCGCCGTCGGAACGGGCTTCGGCCAGGTAGCCCTCCTCGCGGGACCGCCGGGCCTCCTCCCACAGCCGGAAAGCATCGTTCCCGGCGGCGGTGAGCCGCGGATACAGTTCCTGCTGCTGCCCGTGGATGGACTCCCCGCGGGTCAAGGCCATGGCCTGCATGGCCTTCCGGGCATCGTCGCGCCGGTACCAGTAGTAGAGGTATTCATTCGGCAGCGCACCGAGCCGGGCAAGGAAAGGCTGCGGGAACAGCCGGCCCTCCTCGAAGGACTCCAGGGCTTGCGGGTCAGCGAGCAAATCCGGCAGCACGTCCCGGCCGCCGGACTCCAGCCGGTACAGCCAGCCCAGATGGTTCAGCCCGTAGTAGCCCACGCCGTCGAGCCGCCCCTCCGGCAGGGAGACCCCGGCTGCCCGTGCGGCACGCAGCGCCAGCGCGCCCGCCGAATCGCAGATCCCAACGACCCGGCGGCCCAGCACGGGCACCAGCGCCTCGGTGACCATGCCGGCGGGGTTGGTGAAGTTGATCAGCCACGCGTCCGGACAATGCTCCTTCATCTGCCGGGCCAGGTTGAGCATGTGCGGGATGGTCCGCAGGGCATAGGAGATGCCTCCGGCGCCGGTGGTTTCCTGGCCCAGCAGCCCGAGGTCCTGGGCCACTTTCTCGTCCACAATCCGGCCTGCCGTGCCGCCGGGCCGGATGGCCGCGAACACCATCTGCGCGCCGGCCAGGGCTTCGGGAAGTCGGGTGGTGGCACGGACCGGGAGGCGGGCAGCCGGCTCCGCGGGCATGGCGCGGAGCACGGCGGTGACGGCGTCCAGGCGGGCGGCATCGACGTCGTACAACACCAGTTCGGTGGCCAGCCCGGCAAAGCGGCCGGAGGTCAGTGCCCTGTAGATCAGCGGCACCCGGAAACCCCCGCCGCCGGCAATAAGAAGCCGCATAACCAGCAGTCTAGGCCCGGCCGGACATTGGCCCTACGGCAGGCCCGGGCCACCCCTGCCGCAAAGCCGGACGGCTACTTCCGGATGTCAGCGGCAGGGCGTATCGTGCCGGACATGGACGCGATCCCAGCCCGCCCCTTCGACCCCCTGGCTGCCGTCCGCTCACCCGCTGAGCCCGGGTTTGACGTCCTCCTGGCCGGGACGGTCTTCCAGGACATCATCTTCACCGGCCTTCCGCACAGCCCGGAACCGGGCACCGAAGTCTGGAGCGACGGCATGGGCAGCTGCCCCGGCGGCGTGGCCAACCAGGCGATCGCGGCGGCCCGGCTGGGGCTCCGGACCGGCCTGGCCGCGGCGTTCGGCGACGACGGCTACGGCGACTTCAACTGGAAGATCCTTTCCAGCCAGGAGCACGTGGACCTCAGCCTGTCCCGCCGGGTCCCCGGCTGGCACTCGCCGGTCACCGTCTCGCTGTGCGTGGACAGGGACCGCTCAATGGTCACCCACGGGCACGCCGCCCCCATCACTTCCTCAGAGCTGATCGGCACCCCGCCACCGGCGCTCGCCGGGATCGCCGAGGTGGGGGTGGAGGTGGAGCCGTGGGCCAAGGCGGCGCACCAGGCGGGGGTGAAACTGTTCGGCGACGTCGGCTGGGACCCCACCGGGGAGTGGGCGCCGGTACGCCTGGAAAACCTGCAGTACTTCCACGCGTTCCTGCCCAACCAGCGCGAGGCCATGGCCTTCACCGGAAAGGATGATCCGTGGGCCGCCCTCTACGCGCTGGCGGACCGGGTTCCCGTCGCCGTGGTCACGCTGGGTCCGCAGGGTGCCATGGCAGTGGATTCGGAAACGGGGGAGGAGGAGTGGGTGCCGTCCCTGCCCGTGAAGGCCTTCGACCCCACCGGCGCGGGCGACTGCTTCGACGCCGCGTTCATAGTGGGCAGTTTGGCGGGCTGGCCGCTGGGCAACCGGCTGCGGTTCGCCAACCTGTGCGCTTCGCTGGCGGTGCAGGAGGTGGGCGGCTCCCTGGCGGCGCCGGGCTGGGGGGACATCGCGGACTGGTGGAAGCGCGCCAACGCCCGGCCGGAACGTCAGATGAGCCAGTGGCTGCGGCGCTTCGGGTTCCTCGAGGACATCATCCAGGACGTTCCGCTCGCCGCCCAGCGCAGGGCCGCGGCCACCATCGCACACCTCTCTGACGCTTAAGGCACGACGCCGGCACCCCGGGCGAGTGCCGGCATCGTACGTTCCTGCCGCGCCGTTCCGGAAACGGGCCCGCGCCGCCGTGATTATTCGGCCCGAAGCCCCGGCACTAGAATCAGTAGCGTGACTTATCCCGCAACAACCGGTGATTTCAGTGCTGCCCCCGGACCGGACCCCCGCCACGAGCGGTCCGCCGTGATCGACCTTGAGGCCATCCGGCACAACGTCCGCAGGCTCGCCGCCGCCGCTTCCCCGGCGAAGGTCATGGCCGTCGTCAAGGCGGACGCCTACGGCCACGGTGCCGTTCCCGTTGCCCGGGCAGCGCTCGAGGCCGGAGCCGCATGGCTGGGCGTCGCTCATATCTCCGAAGCCCTCGCGCTCCGGGCCGCCGGCATCGACGCTCCACTGCTGGCCTGGCTGCACACCGTGGACAGCAACTTCGGCGCGGCGGTGGCTGCCGGCGTCGATATCGGCTGCTCCGGCTGGGAACTGGACCGGATTGTTGCCGCGGCGAGGGAGCAGGAACGCCCCGCGCGCGTGCACCTGAAAGTGGACACCGGCCTGGGCCGCAACGGAGCCACCCTCGAAACCTGGGACCACCTGGTGGGCGAGGCGATGGAGTACCAGGACCAGGGGCTGCTGCGCGTCGTCGGCGTCTTCTCCCACCTGGCCGTCGCCGACGAACCCGAGCGTCCCGAAACGGACCAGCAGCTGGCCGCCTTCCGCGAGGCCCTCGCGGTGGCCGAGGACGCCGGCGTGGACCCGGAGGTCCGGCACCTGGCCAACACCCCCGCCACGCTGTCCCGGCCCGACACCCACTTCGACCTGGTCCGCGCCGGCCTGGGCATTTACGGGCTCTCACCGTTCGACGGCCAAAGCTCGGCAGAACTCGGGCTCCGCCCGGCCATGACGCTGCGCACCCTGGTCTCGCAGTGCAAGGAAGTGCCCAACGGGCAGGGCGTCTCCTACGGCCTCCGCTACCACACGGCGGGGCGCAGCACGCTGGCCCTGATTCCGGTGGGGTACGCGGACGGCGTGCCGCGCATCGCCACGGGCGGTCCCGTCAGGGTGGCCGGGAAAACGTACCCCGTGGTGGGCCGGATCGCCATGGACCAGATGGTCATCGACCTGGGCGATGTTGGGCCCGCGGGCGGGGCGCTCCTGGGCGCCGAGGCCGAGCTCTTCGGCAACGGCGACGACGGCGGCCCCACCGCCGACGACTGGGCCCGGGCCGCCGGCACCATCAACTACGAGATCGTCACCCGGATCAGTCCGCGGGTGCCGCGCCGCTTCATCAACGAACAGGACGCGTCCCCGGCCGCGCGCTCCGCTGCCCTCCACCGGGAAGGCGCCGCATGACCGCCGTCGAAGCCGTTGTGCCCAACTGGGAGAAGACCTTCACGGCGACGACGGCGGAACAGACGTCCGCGCTCGGGGCCCGGCTCGCCGGGGTGCTTGAGGCGGGGGACCTGCTGGTCCTCTCCGGCGAGCTGGGGGCCGGCAAGACGACGTTCACGCAGGGCCTGGGTGAAGGCCTGGGTGTCCGGCCAGGGATTATCTCGCCCACGTTCGTCCTGGTCCGCATCCACCCCAACCTGCCGGACGGTCCCCGGCCGGGCGGACCTGACCTGGTCCACGTGGACGCCTACCGCCTGGGCTCGGCCGCCGAAATCGATGACATCGACCTCGAGAACACCATGGACAGCTCAGTGACAGTGGTGGAGTGGGGGCACGACCGGGTGGAGCACCTGAGCGAGAGCAGGCTCGAGATCGACCTGCACCGTGCCATCGGCCTGGGCGGACTGGAAGCCGGCGGCGGCGTTGTGGAGCCCGGCGGCACCCTCGATTTCGACGACGAAGACACGGATGAGCCGCGGAACATCGTTATGCGCGGCTACGGTCCGCGTTGGCCGGCTGCCCCGGAGCTGGGCACCGCGGAAGGGAACCACTGATGCTGATCCTCGCCATTGACACTTCCGCCGTTGCCAGCGCGGCCCTCGTCTCGGACGATGTCCTGGAAGGCGTGGTGGCCAGCTTCTCCACCGAGGACACCCGCAGCCACGCCGAAGTCCTCGCCCCGGGCATCGACAACATGCTGGCAGCCGCCGGTGTCACCGGGAGTGGCATCGATGCCCTGGTAGTGGGCGTGGGGCCTGGTCCGTTCACCGGTCTGCGGTCCGGGATCGCGACGGCGCGCACCCTGTCCTTCGTGTGGGGCAAACCGCTGCACGGGCTGATGAGCCTGGATGCGGTAGCCCTGGAAGTGGCCGAGTCCACCGCCGCCGTCCCCGAATTCCTGGTGGTCACCGACGCCCGGCGTAAAGAGGTCTACTGGGCGCGCTACACACTGGCCGAAGGCCAACTGCCACAGCTCGAGGACGGGCCGCACGTCGGGTTCGCCGCGGATCTGCCGGACCTGCCCGCCTTTGGCGCAGGGGCAGGACTATACGAGGACACGTTGAAGGCGGTGCCCGACTTTGCCCTGGAGCAGCCCGACGCGCTGTACCTCGGCCAGTTCGCGCTGGCGCGGCTGGCCGCCGGCAACGGACTCCTCGACTCCACGCCCCTGTACCTCCGGGAATCCGACGCACAGGTGCCCGGACCGCGGAAGAGGGCCCTGTGAACGACGCGCACAACCGCAACCCGGCCCAGGGTGCCCGCCTGGACGGCATCGTGATCCGGGACATGGCCCTTGAGGACGTGCCCGCCGTCAATGCCCTTGAGCAGCAGCTCTTTCCCGTGGACGCCTGGCCGCTGCAGATGTTCCTCGACGAACTGGCCCAGCCCGAAACCCGCCGCTACTTCGTGGCCGAGGCCGGCGAAGGCATTGTTGGTTACGCCGGCGTGATGTGCATCGAGCCCATCGCGGACATCCAGACGATCGCCGTCGTCCCCGGCTATGAGGGCCGCGGCATCGGCAGGACGCTGCTCACCGGCCTCATCGACGAGGCGAGGCGCCGGAACGCCGCGGATGTGCTGCTGGAAGTGCGCGCGGACAACCCGCGGGCGCAGCAACTGTACCGGCGCTTCGGATTCGAACAGATCCACGTCCGCCCCCGCTATTACCGCGACGGCGTCGACGCCCTGATCATGCGGCTCCAGCTCGTCCCCGAGGCGGAAACACACGAAGGAAACCAGCCATGAACCGCACCCAGCCACTGGTCCTGGGCATCGAATCGTCCTGCGACGAGACCGGCGTCGGTCTTGTCCGGGGAACCACCCTCCTCACCAACACCGTGTCCTCGTCGATGGACGAGCATGTCCGGTTTGGCGGCGTCATCCCGGAGATAGCCTCCAGGGCGCACCTGGACGCGTTCGTTCCCACCCTCGAGCAGGCCCTTTCCCAGGCCGGCGTAACTCTGGACGATGTCGACGCCATCGCCGTCACGTCCGGCCCGGGCCTGGCGGGGGCACTGATGGTCGGGGTCTGCGCGGCAAAGGCGCTGGCCGTGGCCACCGGCAAGCCGCTGTACGCCATCAACCACCTGGTGGCGCACGTGGGCGTGGGGCTGCTGGACGGCAAGGACGGCAATGCCCCGGAACTTCCCGGGAACCTGGGCGCGCTGCTGGTCTCCGGAGGCCACACCGAGATCCTGAAAATCAACAGCATCACGGACGACGTGGTCCTGCTGGGCTCCACAATCGACGACGCCGCGG
The DNA here is from genome assembly GCF_005796205.1 of Pseudarthrobacter sp. NamE2. Classification (GTDB taxonomy): domain Bacteria; phylum Actinomycetota; class Actinomycetes; order Actinomycetales; family Micrococcaceae; genus Arthrobacter. The sequence continues at coordinate 165,419 of NZ_VAHN01000002.1, forward strand.
GCGAGGCCTATGACAAGGTGGCCCGCATCCTTGGGCTCGGCTACCCGGGCGGCCCGGCCATCGACAAGATGGCCCGCACCGGAAACCCCAAGGCAATCCGCTTCCCCCGGGGCCTCAGCCAGCCCAAGTACATGGGCACCGCGGAAGAACCCGGCCCGCACCGCTATGACTGGTCCTTTAGTGGCCTGAAAACCGCCGTGGCACGTTGCGTGGAACAGTTCGAGGCCCGCGGCCAGGAGGTGCCGGTGGCGGACATCGCCGCCGCCTTCCAGGAAGCCGTGGTGGACGTCATCTCCTCCAAGGCCGTGCTGGCCTGCCGGGAGCAGGGCATCAAGGATGTCCTGCTCGGCGGTGGTGTGGCAGCAAACTCACGGCTCCGCGAACTGACCCGCCAGCGGTGTTCCTCCGCGGGTATCACGCTGCATGTGCCGCCGCTGGACCTCTGCACGGACAACGGCGCCATGGTGGCCGCGCTGGGAGCGCAGCTGGTGATGGCCGGCATCGAACCGAGCGGCATCAGCTTCGCCCCGGACTCGTCCCTGCCGGTCACCTCGGTTTCGCTCCCCGCCTAAAACCCCACTTGCCCTAACAAATTTGGTTCTCAAACAGGGGGGGTGGGGGGACCATACCTGACAAGCAACGGGGAGGATCAGGCGGTGGGCCCGTTCCGCATCTGCTTGACCAGGTCCAGGACCACGGCCTGCAGGTTGCCGCCGTTCCCGGCTGCGACGCGGCGCTGGCGCTGGTAGCCCGCGCCGCGGCGGATGATCTTCTCCACGTCGGCAAGCTCGTCCGAGCAGCGCAGCTTCGCGGCCACCGGCTCCAACCGGTTCAGGGTCTCCAGCAGGTGGTCAGTTACCAGCTGTTCCTTGCCGGCGGCGTCAAGGATGATGATGGCGTCCATGCCGTACCGCGCGGCGCGCCACTTGTTCTCCTGCACGTGCCACGGCGGCATGGTGGGGATGCTGCCGCCGTAGTCCAGGGTGGTGGAGAATTCGTCCACCAGGCACTGGGTGAGTGCGGCGATGGCGCCCACCTCCTCCAGGGTGGCCAGGCCGTCGCAAATGCGCATCTCGATGGTCCCGAGGGCAGGCACCGGCCTGATGTCCCACCGGATTTCCGAAATGGTATCGATAACGCCGGTAGTGAACATGTCCTGGACGTAGGACTCGTATTCCTCCCAGGACGGAAACTGGAACGGCAGTCCCGCCGTGGGCAGCTGCTGGAACATCAGGGCGCGCTGGGACGCGTAGCCGGTGTCCTCGCCACCCCAGAAGGGGCTGGACGCGGACAGCGCCTGGAAGTGGGGGAAGTAGTTGACCAGGCCGTCCAGGACCGGGAGGACCTTGCTGCGCCGGTCCAGCCCCACGTGCACATGGACCCCGTAAATCACCATCTGCCGGCCCCACCACTGCGTGCGGTCAATCAGCTTGGCATAGCGTTCCTTGTCCGTCACAGGCTGCAGCTGCGGCGGGCTGAACGGGTGGCTGCCCGCGCAAAACAGTTCCACGCCCATGGGATCGGTGATTTCGCGGACAGCGGCGAGGGACCGGCTGAGGTCCTCCTTGGCTTCCGCCGCAGTCTCGCAGATCCCCGTGACCAGTTCCACGGTATTCAGCAGCAGTTCCTGCTTGATGTGCGGGTGTTCGTCGTTCTCGTTGAGTTCGGGATGGCGGGAGGCGACGCCGCGCAGCACCTGGTTGGCCACCGAGGCGAGCTCGCCCGTTTTGCCGTCCACCAGCGCGAGCTCCCATTCAACACCGAGGGTTGACTGCCTCGATGGAGCGAACTCAATTTTCACGCGTTTCCTTACTGTCCGGTGGCCGCTGGCTGCGCCGCTTCCGGGCTGCTGCCGGCAGGCGATCGGGTGTTTCAAGTCTATAGCGCAGGGGTAGCATCCTAATGATGTCTCCGTTCCCCAGCCTGCGTGACAGTTCACACAAAACTATTCTCCTCATCGCCGCCCTATCCACCATGGCACTTGCTTCCTGTACCGCCGCACCGGCTCCTGGCCCGTCGTCGTCCGCTCCCGGCGCGGGGGCTTCTGCCTCGGCGCCCGCTTCGCCAACACCGCGTCCGACGCCGTCCCAACCCACCGCGTCCCCCTCACCGGATCCGGGTTCCCGGCCCTTGGGTTGGGGCCCGCAGCAGCGGGACCAGGACGCAGCCGCCGCGGCTGTTGCCGGGATGACCATCGAGGAAAAAGCCGGGCAGGTCCTGCTGCCGTTCTATACGGGCAACCAGGTGGAGGCCCATGCCGCCACCATCGAACGCTTGCACCTTGCGGGCTCGATCATCATGGGCGACAACGTTCCCAGGGATGCGCAGGGCAACGTGGATGTGGCCGGCATGGGTGCCATCAACCGCCGGCTGGCGCAGGCTGCCGCTGCCGACGGCGACCCTTGGCCTGGAATGATCGGCGTGGACCAGGAGGGCGGCATGGTGGCCCGCCTTGGTCCGCCGCTGACGGAATGGCCGGCTCCCATGAGCTACGGCGCAGCCGGCAGCGAACCCCTGACCCGGGAAGCCGCGCAGGGCCTCGCCGGTGAATTGGTGCCGCTTGGCTTCAACGTCGATTTCGCCCCGGACACCGACGTCACCATGGGGCCCATGGACCCCACCATCGGGGCGCGGTCCATGTCCGCCGACCCGGCCCTGGCTGCCGCGCATGGAGTCGCGTTTTCGCAGGGCATGCTGGCGGCAGGCGTGCTTCCGGCCGTCAAGCATTTCCCGGGGCATGGGTCCGTGACCGCGGACTCCCACCACAGCATGCCCACCCAGCCAGCCGCCGTCGAGGAACTCCGCGGCAGGGACTGGAAGCCCTTCCAGGCGGCCATCGACGCCGGCACGCCTATGGTGATGACCGGGCACATCGCCGTGCCTGCGCTGGAACCGGGCGTCCCGGCGTCGCTCTCCGCGCCCACGTACGCAGCGCTGCGCGGGCTCGGCTTCAAGGGCGTGGCCGTAACGGATGCGCTCAATATGGGCGCCGTGACCAAGCAGTACCCGAACGGTACGGCGGCGGTGATGGCCCTCGTTGCCGGTGCCGACCTCCTGCTGATGCCGGCCGACGTCGCGCAGGCCCACGCCGCCATCGTCGGGGCCGTCAAGTCCGGCAGCCTTCCCGCGGCGCGGCTGGACGAGGCAGTCCTGCGCGTGGCAACCATGATGACCTGGCAGGGCCGGCGCGGTACCCCGCCGGGAGTCCCGGCGGGCGGTGCCGCGCCCGTGTCCGCCCGGGTCTCGGCCGCGGCAGTCACGGTGGTTTCCGGGCCATGTGCCGGACCCCTGGTTCCCGGAGCCGTCCGGGTGGCAGGCGGCAGGCCCGGTGACCGGCAGCGGTTTGAGGCGGCAGCCGCACGGGCCGGGCTCGCGTTAGGCTCGGGGCCGGTGGTGAACCTGATCGGGTTCGGCGGGCGGCCCGGGGGAGGGGACATCGAGGTGGCGCTGGACGCCCCGTGGGCGCTGCAGGCTTCCCCTGCCCCGGTCCGGCTGGCACTGTACGGGCGCACCGACGCCGCGTTCGACGCACTCGTTGCCGTGCTGGCAGGGAAGGCGCCGGCCCCCGGAAACCTGCCCGCCGCCGTCGGAACCCTTCCGCCCGGAACCGGCTGCCCCTAGCCCTGCCGCGCGCCCCCAACTGACTCGCAGTTAACGTAGCGATTCGCCCGGTTTCGCTGCGTTATCTGCCAGCCAGTTGGGAAACGCGTTTAATAGTCAGGTGCCCATTCTGAATAAAGACATGACCCTCTGCATCTCGCTCTCAGCCCGCCCCAGCAACAACGGAACAAGGTTCCACAACCACCTCTACGAACAGCTGGGACTCAACTGGATCTACAAGGCGTTCGCCCCCACCAACCTGGAACAGGCCATCGCCGGGGTGCGCGGGTTGGGCATCCGCGGCTGCGCCATCTCGATGCCGTACAAGGAGGACGTCATCGCCCTCATCGACGAGATGGACCCCTCTGCCAAAGCCATCGACTCCGTCAACACGATCGTGAACACGGACGGCCACCTCAAGGCCTACAACACTGACTACACCGCCATCGAGCAGCTGCTCGCCGCCAACTCGGTGCCTACCGGCTACTCCGTCCTGGTCCAGGGGGCCGGCGGGATGGCCAAGGCCACGGTGGCGGCGCTCCGGGACGCCGGCTTCAAGGACGTTACGGTGATCGCGCGAAACGAAAGCACCGGGCGGGCGCTGGTGGACCAGTACGGCTTCCAGTGGCGGGCAGCGCTCGACGGCGGCACGGCGGACCTGATCATCAACGTCACCCCCTTGGGCATGGCGGGCGGGCCGGAAGCGGACACGCTGTCCTTCCCTGCCGGGGCGGTTGAAGCGGCGACGATCGTTTTCGACGTCGTAGCACTTCCCGCGGAGACCCCGCTCATTCAAGCGGCCCGCGCCGCAGGCAAGCCCGTGATCACCGGGGCGGAGGTGGCGACCATCCAGGCGCTGGAACAGTTCGTGCTCTACACCGGGGTGCGGCCCAGCCCGGAGCAGGTGCGCGCTGCCGAGGAATTCATGCGCGCACAGTAGGCGCTACTGGGGGTCCGGGACTGGATCCACCACGATGGCCACACGGTCCTCCCCTATGCGGGTCAGGACCAGGGTGGCCGTCTTCCCGGCACCCTTCTTACCTGCGGTTCTCCCTGGGGCAAGCAGCTGCTTCCGCAGTTCCTCCGGCGTGACCGCCATCCCGCGCTTCTTGATGTCCAGCACCGTGATGCCTTCCTGCTTCACCCAGGCCTTGAGCGCCTTGACGTTGTATGGCATCACCTCCCGGACCTGGTACGCCCGGGCGAACGGCGTGTCCAGCAGGCCGGGGGAGCAGATGTAGGCGATGTGCTCGTCCACCAGGTGTCCGCCAAGCTCAAGGGCGACGTCCGCCACCAGCCCCGCCCGGATGACGGCGCCGTCAGGTTCGTAGAGGTAGCCCTCCACCGGCCCCACGGGTGCGGCCGGTCCGCCGCCGAAGTCCTCGGCGCTGGTCAGCTCGGCGGCGCCGCCGGGCCCCAGGACAAGTGCCGAGCGGCGGATTCCCGGGCGGCGGACGGCGTTGAACCACAGCGCCGCCTCGGTCACGTCACCGCCAACGGATACCCACTGGGCTTCGCAGTTGCCGGGGACCGAATCATGCGGCATGCCCGGTCCCATTTTCACGCCCACCGCTTTCCCGGCGGCGGCGAGGCCTTCCACGAAGGACAGCGGCGGCGAAAAGGCCTCCGGGTCCCAGATCCGTTTGGTGCCCGATGTGGAGGTGACCCGACGGGCAGGGTCCAGCCAGACGCCGTCGATCCCGTCCAGCGGCACCGTTGTGGCGTCCGCGTGCACCACCGTCGCGTTGGGGAAAGGGATGAGGTTGACGGTGGCGCAGGCGGCGGTGGTTTCGTCCATTTCCACTGCCGTGACGGTGATGTCGAGGGAGGCCAGGGCAAGCGAGTCAGCACCGAGGCCGCACCCGAGGTCTGCCACATGGCCAATGCCGGCAGCGGCGAACCGCTGCGCGTGCCGGGCGGCGACATTGAGGCGTGTGGCCTGTTCCAGCCCGGCCTGAGTGAACAGCATCTGGCCCGCGAATTCGCCGAACTTTGCTTCCGCCTTGGTGCGCAGCCTGGACTGGGTGAGCACGGCGGACACCAGTTCGGGGGTATGCCCGGCCTTGCGCAACGCTGCATTCAGTTCGAACGAGGCGTCCTCCCGGTAGGGCTTTAGGGACGCCAGAAGATCCCAGCCTTCCGGGGTGAGCAGGGGTGCTATTTGGTCCTGTGGAGCTTGGGGCATGGGCTCCAGCCTAGTGGAGGAGCGTCGTCGAGGATGTGGATAGGGTTGAAACCATGGAAGACAGCTCGAGGCCCCCTCAGTCCGGAGAACACCAGCCCACGGACAGGGGTCCCGCCAGGTACGCGCGTCCGGTGCTGATCGCTGCATCCGTGGTGGCGGTGACCTGCATCGTGCTGCTGGTGATCATTTTCTTCCTGGACACCTTCAATGCCACGGTCTATTCGGTGGGCGGCAACAGCATCCAGGACGACACCCAGGAAGCCCGCGACATCCGGGGCCTGTATACGGGCGCCCGCACCGGGAGCATCGTTTTCCTGGTTGCCTCCCTGCTGGCAGCCGCCGCGGCAGCAGCGGTCCTCTACCGGGGCAGGAACCGGGGCCCGCGCGATTCCGACGGCGGCGAGGACGTGGATTTCGACGACCTGGGCCGCTGAGGCCGCTGCCCGGCACTGGTCAGCAGGACACCCGAGATCACCAGGATGCCGCCCAGCACCTGTGCCGAAGTGATGGGCTGGCCCAGCAGCACCGTGATGATGGCGGTAAAGACGGCGATCAGGTTCAGGTAGTTGCCGGCGTTGGCAGCCGTGGTCCTCTTCAGCGCAAGGTTCCACAGCAGGTAGGAGCCCAGCGACGGGAACAGGGCGATGAACGCAAGGGACCAGCCTTCGGCGGGAGCGGAGGGCAGGCCCGCCCCGGCAGCCGCGGCCACGGGCGTCAAAACTACAGCTGCCAGCGCCACCTGCACCGCCGTGGAGGTGATGGCCGGCAGGGTAAGCCGGCGGGCGATGATCGTGTAAAAGCCCCAGACGGTGATCGCAGCGAGGATCAGCAGTTCGCCGGTGTTGATCGAGAATGTCAGCAGGCGCTGCAGGTCACCGCCGGTAAGGACCAGCAGAACGCCTGCGAGGCCCAGCCCGATGCCCACCCAGCTCACCGGCCGCGGCCGGTCCTTCATCAGCACTACGGCCAGCACCATAATGAGTGCCGGATTCGCCGCCGTCACCAGGGAAGCGTTGAGCGCCGAGGTGTGCTGGAGCGCGCTGTACAGCAGCAGGGTATAGCCGCTCATGCCCAGGGCACTCAACAGGAGCAGGACCGGCCACTTGCGCAGCACCGCCTTCCAGTCCGGCCGGTCGATGACCTGTGCCAGCAGAAGGAGCGGGACGGCAGCCAGTGCCCAGCGCCAAAAGGTCAGCTGCAGCGGCTGCATGGACTGCATGGCGGCCTGTCCTACTACAAAGTTTCCGGCCCAGAACAGGTTGGCAAGGATCAGGTACATGGCGGCTCGCACCGGTTCAATGTACACGCCCTCGCGTCCGCCAATGACGAAACGCTGGCACTCGCCTTGACCGAGTGCTAACCCTTACATAGAGTCTTCATTAGCACTCTCCCTAGTAGGGTGCTAATACTGAAGAGCTGCCAGCCAGGCTGCTGCCGGCACCGCGACGACGGTTTGCCAGCCACGGCGGAAAGCTTGCCAAGTCCACGAATTTGCTGACGAAAAGGAGAGGTCCGAGTGTCGGTCTCTATTAAGCCTCTTGAGGATCGTATCGTTGTCCGCCCGCTCGAAGCCGAGCAGACCACGGCTTCCGGCCTGGTGATCCCGGACTCCGCACAGGAGAAGCCCCAGGAAGGCGAAGTTGTTGCAGTAGGCCCCGGCCGCTTCGAAGACGGCAACCGCGTCCCGGTCGATGTAGCTGTCGGCGATGTCGTCATCTACTCCAAGTACGGCGGAACCGAAGTCAAGACCGGCGGCACCGAGTACCTCGTGCTCTCCGCCCGCGACGTCCTGGCGATCGTCGTCAAGTAACTCTTTCGGAATCCCCGTGCCGCCGGCCATGCTTTCTGCTGCCCGGCAGTGCGGGGTTCTGTCTTGAAAGGACACCACCATGGCAAAGCAGCTTGCGTTTGAAGACGCTGCCCGCCGGTCCCTTGAGGCCGGCATCGATAAACTCGCCAACACCGTCAAGGTGACGCTCGGCCCGCGCGGCCGCAACGTCGTTTTGGACAAGAAGTGGGGCGCGCCCACCATCACGAACGACGGCGTCACCATCGCCCGCGAAGTCGAGCTGGATGACCCGTACGAGAACCTTGGCGCGCAGCTGGCCAAGGAAGTCGCCACGAAGACCAACGATGTTGCCGGTGACGGCACCACCACCGCGACGGTCCTGGCCCAGGCACTGGTCAAGGAAGGCCTGCGCAACGTTGCAGCCGGGGCGGCCCCCGGCCAGATCAAGCGCGGCATCGAGGTTTCGGTTGAAGCCGTTGCTGCCCGCCTGCTGGAGAACGCCCGCCCCGTCGAGGGCACCCAGGTGGCCAGCGTCGCCTCCATTTCCGCGCAGAGCGACGAGGTTGGTGAACTGCTCGCCGAGGCTTTCGGCAAGGTGGGCAAGGATGGTGTGATCACCATTGAGGAATCCTCCACCACGCAGACCGAACTGGTCCTCACCGAAGGCATGCAGTTCGACAAGGGCTACCTGTCCCCGTACTTCATCACCGACGCGGACCGCCAGGAAGCCGTCCTCGAGGACGCCCTCATCCTGATCAACCAGGGCAAGATCTCCTCGCTGCAGGAATTCCTGCCGCTGCTGGAGAAGGCACTGCAGGCTTCCAAGCCGCTGTTCATCATCGCCGAGGACGTCGAAGGCGAGGCCCTGTCCACGCTGATCGTCAACCGCATCCGCGGCACCCTCAACGTTGTGGCCGTCAAGGCTCCGGGCTTCGGCGACCGGCGCAAGGCCATGCTGCAGGACATCGCCACCCTCACCGGTGCGCAGGTTGTTTCTCCGGAGCTGGGCCTGAGCCTGGACACCGTTGGCCTTGAGGTGCTGGGCACCGCCCGCCGCATCACGGTCACCAAGGACAACACCACCATCGTTGACGGCGCCGGCTCCGAAGAGGACGTTGCCGCCCGCGTGGCCCAGCTCCGTGCCGAGCTGGCCCGCACCGATTCCGACTGGGACCGTGAAAAGCTCCAGGAGCGCCTGGCCAAGCTGGCCGGCGGCATCGGTGTCATCAAGGTTGGCGCTGCCACCGAGGTTGAGCTGAAGGAAAAGAAGCACCGCATCGAGGACGCCGTTTCCTCCACCCGCGCTGCCCTCGAGGAAGGCATCGTCTCCGGTGGCGGTTCTGCCCTGATCCACGCCCTCAAGGCACTCGATGAGGACCCGGCTGTCCAGGCCCTCGAAGGCGACGCTGCAGCAGCTGTCGGCATTGTCCGCCGCGCCCTGACCCAGCCGCTGCGCTGGATCGCCCAGAACGCCGGCTTCGACGGCTACGTCATCGTGGCCAAGGTTGCCGAGCTCGAAGCGAACCACGGCTTCAACGCCAAGTCCGGCGAGTACGAGGACCTGATTGCTGCGGGCGTCATCGACCCCGTCAAGGTCACCCGTGCCGCCCTGCGCAACGCAGCCTCCATCGCTGCCCTGGTTCTCACCACTGAGACCCTGGTTGTCGAGAAGGTTGCCGAGGAAGACGAACACGCAGGCCACAGCCACTGATCTCCCCTTCGGTGAGCTCCCAGGCACACAGAAAACCGGTCCGGCACCTGCCGGGCCGGTTTTTTGTTGCCCTACTTCCGGACGGCGTACCGCACGTGCGTGGCGAACGTCGAGCTCACGGCCTTGACAGTCGATTCGAAGGCCGACCGTGCCGGCAGCAGCAACACGGCTTCAGATGCCCGGCATGTCCTGCGTGCGGACGTCGCCTGCACGCTCGTATACCAGCGACACGGCACCTTTTGGGAAGGAGCGGGCCGGTTCGGCGAGCCGGAACGTGGCGGGGATTGTTCCGGAGTCGAAGAGGCGCTTTCCCTGCCCGAGGGTCAACGGGTAGAGCCAGAGGTGGAGCCGGTCGAGCACGTCTGCCTGCAGCAGGGAACGAATCAGGACGCCGCTGCCGAACATGTGCACCTCGTTGTACTCCTCCCGCAGCCTGCCGGCGGCCGAGGCGTCGGGCAGCACCGTGGTGCCTTGCCAGTCTGGAGCGGACAATGTGCCGGAGACGACGAACTTGGGCACCCGGTTCAGCGTGTTGCCGATGTCCCCGGACTGGTGCGGCCAATAGGCGGCGAAGATGTCATAGGTCTTCCGGCCCAGGAGCAGGGCGTCGATGCGGCGGATTTCCGCTTCAATGGCGGCCTCGGCCTGGTCATCGGACACCGGCAGCTGCCAGCCGCCGAACGCGAACCCGGTCTCGGTGTCCTCTTCCCGGCCGCCGGGCGCCTGGTAGACGCCGTCAAGGGTGATGAACAGGTTCGCGACGATGTTGCCCACGCGCCCCATTCTGGAACGGCGTCCCGGCCCTGTCCAGAGCCGGCCCTGTCCAGACCCCGCTTGATGGCAGACTGGTGCCATGCTGCTCGACGAGCTTGTGCAAACCGCGGAGGCCGTTGCGTCCACCCGCTCCCGGCTCGCAAAGGTTGAGGCGCTCGCGGACGTGCTGCGCCGGCTCGAGTCCGCGGAAATCGTTACGGCGGTGGGTTTCCTGGTTGCCAGGCCGCGGCAGGGCCGGGTGGGCGTCGGCTGGCGCGGCATGGGCGCAGCGATGGGGGAGCCCGCCACCGAACCGGGCCTGACCATCGCTGATTTTGACGCTGCCCTCGACCGGCTGGCTGCCACAGCAGGGACAGGTTCCGCTGCGGAGCGGGCGGCGGCCCTCCGCACGCTGACATCCGCCGCCACCGAACGCGAGCAGGCCTTTATCGCCGGCGTCCTGCTCGGCGAGCTCCGCACCGGCGCCCTTGAAGGCGTGGTGACCGATGCGATCGCCCGCGCCGCCGGCAGGTCCGTTGCCGCCGTCCGCCGCGCTGCGATGCTGACCGGGGACCTCGGCGGCACCGCGCTGCTGGCCATGACCGGCACCGCCGCCGACCTTGACGCGGTGGGCCTCGTCGTCGGACGCCCCGTACAGCCCATGCTCGCCGCCACCGCCTCCTCCACGGAAGCGGCGCTCGAAGCCACCGGTGAAGCCTCCGTCGAATACAAGCTCGACGGCGCCCGCATCCAGGTGCACCGCGCCGGGGAGGAGGTGCGGATCTTCACCCGCACCCTGGCCGAGGTGACCCACCGGCTGCCCGAGGTGGTGGATCTGGTGCGCCGACTGCCCGTACGCGACGTGATCCTGGACGGCGAAACCCTGGCGCTGGACGAGGACGGCGGTCCGCGGCCGTTCCAGGAAACCATGTCCCGGTTCGGGGCCGAGGCGGCGCGTGCCACGTTGCTGCATCCCTGGTTCTTCGACGTCCTGCACGTTGACGGCCGCGACCTCCTCGAGGAACCCTTGTCCACCCGCATCGGCGTCCTCAACAGCATCGCCCCCAGGCACCGCATCCCCGGGGAAGTTACTGCGGATCCCGCTGTGGCCGGGCGTATCTCCCGCGACGCGCTCGCCGCCGGCCACGAGGGCGTGGTGGTGAAGGCGGTCGGCTCGCCCTATGAGGCCGGGCGGCGCGGTTCCAACTGGATCAAGGTCAAGCCCGTCCTCACCTACGACCTGGTGGTGCTTGCCTGCGAGTGGGGCTCCGGCAGGCGCACAGGGCTGTTGTCGAACCTGCACCTGGGCGCCCTGGACCCCGCCGGGGAGTTCGGCGAGCCCGGCGGCTACGTGATGGTGGGCAAGACCTTCAAGGGCCTGACGGATGCCCTGCTGCGCTGGCAGACCGATAGGTTCCAGGAGATCGAGGTCCGCCGCACGGCCGGGACAGTCTGGGTGGAACCGGTCACGGTGGTGGAGATCGCCCTGGACGGGGTGCAGCAGTCTTCGCGCTATCCCGGCGGCATCGCGCTGCGCTTCGCCCGGGTCAAGCGCTACCGGGACGACAAGCCGGCGGCGGAAGCGGACACCATCCAGACGCTGCGCGCCCTGCTGCGCCCCTGACGGCTCCCGCTTGTGCCCGCCCTGCCCGGAGTGGGCCGTGACGCACGCCACCTCGCCGGAAAATGCCGGCGGTGCTGGGTAGAATGGATGTTTTGTCTATGCGCCAGTGAGGTCTATTTGTGTCGATAGCGAGAACAGAGGCTGCAGCGGGACCGCCCTCCCAAGCCAGTGCCAAGAGCCGGAAACCGACCTTCCGCCCGGAGGTGCAGGGGCTCCGTGCGCTCGCCGTCCTGATGGTGGTGGCGTACCACGTCTGGCTGAACCGGGTCTCGGGCGGGGTGGACATTTTCCTGCTCATCTCGGCGTTCCTGCTGACACTGTCCTTTGTCCGGAAGGCCGAATCGGGGCACCCTTTCGGACTCCTGGCGCACTGGCTGCACCTGTTCAAGCGGCTCCTGCCGGCCGCCGTCGTCGTTATCCTCGCCGTCCTGGCAGGCACCTGGCTGATCCTCCCGCAAGGCCGCTGGCCGCAGGTGCTGGACCAGGCATGGGCATCGCTGCTGTACAGCCAGAACTGGTTGCTTGCGGACACCGCGGTGGACTACTACGCCCAGGACCATGCCGGAGCCAGCCCGCTCCAGCACTTCTGGTCGCTGTCCATCCAGGGACAGGTGTTCATCCTCTGGCCGCTGGTCTTCGCCGGTGGTGCAGCGATGCTGGCGCTGCTGCGCCGTTTCGCCTCCGCGAAGGGGCTGACTTACCGGGGCCTGCTGGCCCTGGTCTTCGGCGCGGTGTTCGCCGTCTCGCTCGCGTACTCGGTGCAGCAGACCGCAACCAACCAGGCGTACGCCTACTTCGACACCCGCACCCGGCTCTGGGAGTTCGCGCTCGGCTCGCTGCTCGCCCTGGCCCTGCCGTATCTCAAGCCCTGCCGGGCTGTGCGCGTGGTCCTGGGATGGGCGGGCCTCGCCGGCATGGTGTCCTGCGGCCTGCTGCTGACCGTGGACCGGTCCTTCCCGGGTTTCGTCGCCCTCTGGCCCACCCTGGCGGCTGCCGCGATTATTGTGGCGGGACAGACCGGCAGCCGGATCGGCGTGGACCGGCTTTTGGCCAGCAGGCCGGCCGTGGCCCTGGGCGACAACTCCTATGCGTTGTACCTCTGGCACTGGCCGGTCCTGGTGCTGGCGCTCGCGGCCACCGGCGTGGAGGCACCAAACCTGATGCAGGGCCTGGGCATTGTTGCCGCCTCGGTCGTGCTCGCCGTCCTCACCACCCGCTTTGTGGAAAAGCCGCTGCGCGACTGGCACTGGCCCAAGCTGCGGGCCTGGCGCACCGCCGTCGTGATTGCCGCCTGCGGCGCCGTCCTGGCCGGTCCGGTGGCGGTTTGGCAGACCACGCTCACTGCGGAAGAAGCCGCGACGGCGGCGCAGCCGCGGGAACTGACGCCGGGAGCTGCCGCACTCAGCCCGGAAAACGCCGGGCAGCCCGCGCCCCTGGCAAAGATCATCCCCGGGCCCTCCGCGCTGGACAACGACTGGGCCGGCATTCACGCCCCCTGTACCGGCGCCAACGCCACGGCAGACCCCATCTTGGAAGGCTGCCGCCAGGCCGTCCCGGCCGAGGGTGCCACCAAACGGGTCGTGGTGCTGGGAGACTCGCACTCGCAGCAGTACCTCGGTGCCCTGGCGCCCATCGCCGAGGCCCGGGGCTGGGAACTGGTCACGCTGCTGATGCCGGCCTGCCGGTTTGGCGCCGAGTCGGATACCAGGAACGCTGAGTGCAACGCCTACAACAGGGCCAGTACGGCCTACGTGCTGGAGCACCGCCCGGACGCCGTCTTCACGGTTGCCTCGCTGACGCACGAGGAGGCTCCCTTCGAAACCGAGGTCCCAGGCTACCTGGACGGGATAAGCCCGTTTACCGAGGCCGGGATCGAGGTAGTGGGCATCCGGGACAACCCCCGCTTCACGTTCAACATGCCCGAGTGCGTCCAGCGGCACGGCGCCGACGCTCCGGAGTGCAACCCGTCCCTGGCTGAATCGCTCGTGGAGCCGTCACCGCTGGAGAACTACCGGGGCCGGCTTGAGGGCCTGCATTTGATGGACATGAGCGACTTCATCTGCGCGCGGGGCGTCTGTCCGGCCGTGGTGGGCAACGTCTACGTGTATAAGGATGATAACCACCTGACCAGGACCTATGTGGAGACAATGATCCCTATGTTCGAGCAGCGGCTGCTGGCGGCAACCGGCTGGAGTTAGGTAAGCAGGTGCGGTTGCTCACATTGCAGCCGTGGAATAGGGGGATTGGCGCGGAGGTTCTAATATTTACTCAACACTTTCTGCTCCGGAACGCCGCGTGATGCGGCGCCCCCGCCACCTGCACAGGCCAGACCCGTAATGACGGGCTGGTCATCGGCTGCAACCCCTGCCCGTTCAGCAACCTAGGTAAGAGGCGCATTCATGACCCAGCCCGAACACGACCCCTTCGGCTTCATCGGCCTGACCTACGACGACGTCCTCCTCCTGCCGGGACACACCGAGGTCATCCCGTCCGACGCCGATACCTCCTCGCGGATCTCCAAGCGCATCACGGTGCAGACGCCGCTGCTTTCCGCGGCCATGGACACCGTCACCGAATCCCGGATGGCCATCGCCATGGCGCGCCAGGGCGGCCTGGGCGTGGTGCACCGCAACCTGTCCATCGCCGACCAGGCGGACCAGGTGGACCGCGTCAAGCGCAGCGAGTCTGGCATGATCACCAACCCGCTCACCATCCGCCCCGAGGCAACCCTGCAGGAACTGGACAACCTCTGCGCCCAGTACCGCGTCTCCGGCCTGCCCGTGGTGGACGAGGACAACCGCCTGCTCGGCATCGTCACCAACCGCGACACCCGCTTTGTCCCGGAGTCTGACTACCCGCTGCGGCTGGTCAGCGACGTCATGACCAAGATGCCGCTGGTCACCGGCCACGTGGGCATCAGCCGTGAGGAAGCCTCGCACAAGCTGGCCACCAACAAGATCGAAAAGCTGCCGCTTGTCGATGAGCAGGGCCGGCTGAAGGGCCTGATCACCACCAAGGACTTCACCAAGGCCGAGCAGTACCCGCTCGCCACCAAGGACGACGAAGGCCGCCTGCGCGTGGGCGCCGCCATCGGCTTCTTCGGGGACGGCTGGGAGCGCGCCATGGCACTCGTGGACGCCGGCGTCGACGCCCTGTTCGTGGACACCGCCAACGGCCACTCCCAGGGCGTACTGGACATGATCCGCCGCCTCAAGTCGGACCCCGTGACAGCCCACGTGGACATCATCGGCGGCCAGGCTGCCACCCGTGAAGGCGCGCAGGCACTGATCGACGCCGGTGCCGACGGCATCAAGGTGGGCGTGGGACCGGGCTCCATCTGCACCACCCGCGTGGTGGCCGGCGTGGGCGTGCCGCAGATCACCGCCATCTACGAGTCCGCCAAGGCCGCCATCCCCGCCGGTGTGCCGCTGATCGCCGACGGCGGGCTGCAGTACTCCGGCGACATCGGCAAGGCCCTGGTGGCTGGCGCCGACACGGTGATGCTCGGTTCCCTCCTGGCCGGCTGCGACGAGTCCCCGGGTGAGCTGATCTTCGTCAACGGCAAACAGTTCAAGTCCTACCGCGGCATGGGATCCCTCGGTGCCATGCAGTCGCGCGGCAAGAACACCTCCTACTCGAAGGACCGTTACTTCCAGGCGGACGTTTCCGGTGACGACAAGCTGATCCCTGAAGGCATCGAAGGCCGTGTGGCCTATCGCGGCCCGCTGGCCTCCGTGGCCTACCAGCTGGTGGGCGGCCTGCGCCAGACGATGTTCTACACGGGCGCGCCCACCATCCCCGAGCTCAAGGCGAAGGGCAAGTTCGTCCGGATCACCCCGGCCGGGCTGAAGGAATCGCACCCCCACGACATCCAGATGACAGTCGAGGCGCCGAACTACGGTTCCCGCTAAGACCAAAAAGCCGGGATGGGCACTTGTGCCCATCCCGGCTTTTTAGTGCCCTCGCGTACATTTGGCGGTAACTACTGCTGATCTTTGGGGGACGCCGGTTTGGGCAATGTGTACGGGGCAGATGTAGCCCAGCTGCGGCAACTTGCGGCAAGCCTGCGCTCAGCCGGACGCCGGCTTGAAGGCCAGCAGCAGTCCCTGGCCGGGCAGGTAACCACCGTCCGCTGGCCTGGGCCCGATGCCGAGAGGTTCCGCCGGGCGTGGCAGGCCAGCCACAGCAGTTCCCTGTCCGCCGCGGCCTCGTTCCTGAACAGTGCCGCGGAAGCTGTTCTCCGCCACGCGCAGGAGCAGGAGGGGGGCCAGTTCGGCAGGAGCGGGAACCGGCAACTTCAGGACCACGCCGCCGCTGGCTAACGGCGGGGGTACGCCAGGCCCCGCCGATATTGCGGGAAAGCCGTCCGCGGAGGTCCGCGACTGGTGGTTGGGGCTTTCCGCCGCGCAGCAGGAAGCGTTTATCAGGGATCACCCGCGGCTGGCCGGCAACACCAATGGCATCCCTTTCGAGGCGCGGATTGAGGCCAACCGGCTTAACGCGCAGGCCCGCGTTGACTGGCTGCGCACCAGCGATCCCGAGCCGGTGATGAATCCCATGAATCCCTGGATCGTGGATTCAAGCTATCCCGCACGCTTCGCTGCCGAACACCAAGCCTGGCGGACGCGGCAGGAAGGTATCGGGTACCTGCAACGGGTTGCCGACGGGAAGATCCAGCTGGTTGCCTACGATCCCGGAGCCCACTCCATTGTGGAGCTGATCGGCACCTGCAACGCGGACACGAGGACGGTCATCACTTATGTGCCCGGTACCACTACCAACGAGGCATCCTTCTACGACGGCGGCCCGCAGGACGTTCCACGGCGTTTGGTTCAGGCTGACACGTCCGGGGGTACCGCGGCGTTCATTTACAAGGGCTCCGAGTTTCCTGACGGTGATCCCGCGGAAGCCTTTTTGGTGGAGGCCAGGAATGACGAATTCGTAGCCGGCTCTGCACCGGTACTTGCCGCCTTCCAAAGTGCAGTGGACCTGGAACTGCCGCGGCAGGCGCAGTCAGTGGGCATCGGCCACAGCTGGGGCCTGCGCAACCTGACGGGAGCCGAAATGGAAGGGGCCGGCTACGACAAGCTCATCGCCCTCTCAGGTGCCGCCATGCCGCCTGGCTGGACGCCAACGCAGGGGACCGACTACACCAGCTACACCTATCCGGATATCCTGCTGACCGCCGAGGCCAACGGGCTGGTGGGAGAGAACTATCCCATGCGGGAGCCTGCCTTCGACAAGCATGTCTACATCCCACCCGGGGGCATCACAGTGCAGGAGTTCTACAGCATCGACAACCACAGCCTGATCGCCACCACCAAACCCGAAAACGAGGAAGCCCTTGAAGACATCCTGGCCGAGATCCACGAACGGTAAGGCAGGGACAGCCCGGCGTCTTGCGGGGGCAGCCGTGCTTATGGCGATAGTGGCATCATGCGGGCAGGCAGGAAATGGAGACACGATGGACGTCACCCTCGAAACAGCCAAGAACAAGGTCATGTCCGCGGAACAGGACATCATCGGCATGCTACCCCAGGACAAGGTCATCCGCAGCTTCGCCCACGACACCTCGCCGCTGATGGCCTGCCCGGGCGAGCAGAAGAAATGGAGCGGGGACGCGGAGGCCGAACTTGCTCCGGGCGTGGACCGGGACTCGTTCCTGGACGCGGTAGTCGAATCAATGCAGTCCCGGGACGGCTGGCAGGTTGATGACGCCAAGGCCGCGGGCGGCGAGCGCAGACTGAACCTCCTGCACAGCGACGGTACGCACCTGCTGGTGTCCTTCAGCGATGCACCCGAGACCCTTCGGGTGGCCGGATACAGCGCGTGCTTCGAGTTCCCCGGGTACGAGTACGGCGAGGAATACTAGCCCTGGTCCTTGCGGCAGGCGGTCATTTCCGCCGTGCTTCCGCTGGTCACCACGTACTTGCCGCGCTGACCACCACCGCCCTGGCCGCCGCCTATGCCGGTGACGCCGGAGCAGGCCAGCTCGCCGTCGTCTACGTCATCGTCACCGCTTGCCTGGGCCTTTTCTGGGGCGCCTTCAAGGTGGGCTCCATCGTTGGCGACCAGATGTACGAGCGGTTCATCGCTATGGAGTTCTGGCGTTACGACGACAAAGAGACCGTGGACCTCTACGACCGCGCCAAGCGGTTCTCCGACTCCTGCTCGACGGCGGCGTGGACCTCGCCGCCGTCGACGTCACTTCCTGGCACCGCCATTTGGCCGTCCTCAGCCAGGAGTTCCTCAAGTACGAGTTCGCCACCGCGGCGGAGAACATCTACTTCGGCGACGTCGGCAGTGCCCGCGACGACAGGCGCACCAGGCGGGCAGCGGAGGACCGCCCCACTCTAGCCAAGGACCGGACTCCTGCTGGGATAACCTAGTGCAGTGACTTATGAGATCGAGATCGGCCGTGGCAAGCGTGGGCGTCGTGCCTACTCCCTGGATGACATTGCAATTGTCCCTAACCGTCGTACCCGCGACCCCAAGGACGTCTCCGTCTCGTGGCAGATCGACGCCTACCAGTTCAGCATGCCGGTCATCGCCGCACCCATGGACTCGGCGATGTCCCCGGCAACAGCCATTGCGCTGGGCAAGCTCGGCGGCCTCGGCGTCCTGGACCTCGAGGGCCTGTGGACCCGGTACGAGGACCCGCAGTCCATCCTGGACGAGATCGGCGCCCTGAAGGACGAGACCAACAGCCCCGCGGTGACCCGCCGGATGCAGGAGCTCTACCAGGCGCCCATCCAGCCGGAACTGATCACCTCCCGCCTCGCCGAGATGCGTGACGCCGGGGTCACCGTAGCCGGTTCCCTCACCCCGCAGCGCACGCAGGAGCACTACAAGACCGTGGTGGCGGCCGGCGTCGACATTTTCGTCATTCGCGGCACCACCGTCTCCGCAGAGCACGTGTCCAAGGACCACGAGCCGCTGAACCTCAAGCAGTTCATCTACGAACTCGACGTCCCCGTCATTGTCGGCGGCGCGGCCGGTTACACCCCCGCCCTCCACCTCATGCGCACCGGCGCGGCCGGCGTGCTGGTGGGATTCGGCGGCGGTGCCACCACCACCACACGCCGTGCCCTGGGCATCCACTCGCCCATGGCGTCCGCCATCTCGGACGTCGCCGCCGCACGCCGCGACTACATGGATGAGTCCGGCGGCCGCTATGTCCACGTGATCGCCGACGGCGGCATGGGCGCCTCGGGCGACATCGTCAAGGCCATTGCCATGGGCGCCGACGCCGTGATGCTCGGCAGCGCCCTGGCGCGCGCCGAAGAAGCGCCCGGCAAGGGCTGGCACTGGGGGCAGGAAGCCCACCACCTGGAGCTTCCCCGGGGCGACCGCGTAAACGTGGGGACCGTCGGCCCGCTCGAGGAAGTCCTCTTCGGACCGGGCCACCACACCAACGGCACGTCCAACCTCATCGGCGCGCTCCGCCGCTCCATGGCGACCACCGGCTATTCGGACCTGAAGGAATTCCAGCGCGTCGACGTCGTGGTCTCCCCTTACGCCGGGAACTAAGGCCGCGCGCTGCTGGCCGGGGCCCGCTTCCGCCCCGGCCAGCCTGCCCAAGCGCTCCGTCACCCAGTAGTGTGGGGTTACTACCGGCACTAGAGGCAGCGGAGGCGTTCAATGAAGACCAATCCTGCAAACACCGGGGCTCTGGGCCCGGCAGCCAGGGAAGCATCCATCCAGCGGCTGCGGGCCACCTCCGAGCCCGGCCAGGAACTGGACATCCTGATTGTCGGCGGTGGAATTGTTGGTACCGGCGCCGCCCTGGATGCCGTCACGCGCGGACTAAGCGTTGGCATCGTGGAGGCCAGCGACTGGGCAGCCGGCACCTCGTCCCGGTCCTCCAAGCTCATTCACGGCGGCCTGCGCTACCTTGAGATGCTCGACTTCGCCCTGGTCAAGGAAGCCCTGCAGGAACGCGGGCTGCTGCTGTCCGAACTGGCACCCCACCTCGCCCGCCCGGTGCCCTTCCTCTACCCGCTCACCAAACCCTTCATCGAGCGGCCCTATGTCGGTGCCGGCATCGCGCTCTACGACGCCATGTCCATCTCCAGCGGCCACAGCCGGGGAGTGCCCTTCCACAAGCACCTGACGAAGCGTGGGACCCTCCGGGCCGCGCCAAGCCTGAAGAACGATGCCTTTGTGGGCTCCATCCGCTACTACGACGGCCAGGTCGATGACGCCAAGTACGTTGCCAACCTCATCCGCACTGCGGCCTACTACGGGGCGCACGCCGTCAACCAGATGGCGGTGGTGGATTTCCTCCGCGAGGGTGAACGCGTGGTGGGGGCGAAGGTGATCGACCGCGAGGACGGCACCGGGTTCAAGATCCGCGCCAAGCAGGTGATCAATGCCACCGGGGTGTGGACGGACGAAACCCAGGCCATGGTCACCGAGCGGGGCCAGCTGAAGGTTCGGGCCTCCAAGGGCATCCACCTGGTGGTTCCAAGGGACCGCTTCCAGTCCACCGTGGGGCTCATCCTCCGCACCGAGAAGTCCGTGCTGTTCGTCATCCCCTGGGGCAGGCACTGGATCATCGGCACCACGGACACCGACTGGCACCTGGACAAAGCGCATCCCGCGGCCTCCAGCAAGGACATCGATTACATCCTCGAACACGTCAACCGGGTCCTCAAGCGGCCCCTCACCCGGGAGGACGTTGAAGGAGTCTATGCCGGGCTGCGTCCCCTGCTGGCCGGCGAAAACGACTCCACGGCCAAACTGTCCCGAGAGCATGTGGTGGCGCACCCCGTCCCGGGACTCGTCGTCGTCGCAGGCGGCAAATGGACCACCTACCGGGTGATGGCCAAGGACGCCGTGGACGAGGCCACCCGCACCATGGACGAGCGCGTCCCGCCCAGCTGCACTGAAACCATTCCGCTGCTCGGTGCCAGCGGGTTCCGGGCAGCCTGGAACCGGCGGAACCGCACCGCCGAGGAAGCCGGGGTGCACGTGGCCCGGATCGAACACCTGCTCAACAGGTACGGATCCCTGACGCCCGAGGTGCTCGCGATCATCGAGGAGAATCCGGCACTCGCCGAGCCGATCCCGGGTGCCGACGACTACCTCCAGGCCGAGGCCGTCTATGCCGCCACGCATGAAGGTGCCCGGCACGTCCATGACGTCCTGACCCGGCGGACCAGGATTTCCATCGAAGCCTGGGACCGCGGTGTGTCCGCCGTGCCCGTTGTCGCTAAACTGATGGGTGACGTCCTTGGCTGGAGTGACGCGCAGCGTGAAAACGAGGTGCGGCACTACATTGCCCGCGTGGAGGCGGAACGCCTCAGCCAGCAGCAGCCGGACGACGAATCCGCAGACGCCGCCCGCCTGGGCGTGGAAGACATCGTGCCCTTGCGCTGAGGGAAAGATGGCCCGTAGCGCTGACTGAAGGGATACGACTTGGCGGAACCGCTCGACCCCTATGATGCCGATCTCACCACCCCCGAGATGGTGATCCTGGAACTGGAAGCAACGGACAAGGCCGATGCCGCCACCCAGCTGGCGGAACGCCTGTATGCCGCCGGGCGCGTTTCAGACCTTGAGGGATTCCTGAAGCACGTCAACGCCCGGGAACACCAGCTGGCCACCGGGCTTCCCGGTGGAATCGGGTTGCCGCACGCGCGCAGCGAGTTCGTGTCCCGCACCTCCATTGCCGTGGGCATCGCCAAGTACGGCCACGCCCTGGACTTCGGCGCTGCCGACGGGCCAGCGACGGTGGTCCTGCTGATAGCCACCCCGGCCAGTTCGTTCTCCGACCATCTTGAAGTCCTGGCCACCCTGGCCCGCTCGCTGTCCAAGGAGTCGTTCCGCGAATCGCTGCGCCGCGCCTACGACGCCGAGGTGATCTCCGAACTGATCAACTCCAGCCTGGTGTTCTTCGATCACTGAGCCGGTTCGTGGCGATGCCGGACACGTGCCGGGCGCCGGCGTTTAGTTGTTCTACAAAGGTACGAAGTACGGTTAAGACGTGTGGAAAACAGCCTTAAAGCCCCGATGGATCGCAGGCTTCATCTTTGCGATTGCCGTCTCCGGGGTCTTCGTGCTGCTCAGCCAGTGGCAGTTCGGGCGGTCCACGCAGCCTGAGCAGCCGGTCAACCCCGCCACCGAGCAGGTCCAGCCGCTCACAGAGACCCTCCAGCCGGGCGAGTTCTTCCACGGTACCGACGCCGACCAGATGGTCCGTGCCACCGGAACCTACGACGCGGGCAAGCAGGTCCTCGTCCCGGGCCGGCTCCACAACGGGAAAACAGGCTACTGGGTGGTCACGGCGTTCGCCGTCGAGGGCGCCCCCACCCTCGCCGGGGCAGCCGCCTCACCACAGACATGGATCCCCGTTGCCCGCGGCTGGGTGGCGGAACCCGGAGACGCGGCAGCACCGCTGTCGGGCCCAATCGAACTGACCGGCCGGCTGCTGCCGTCCGAGGCGCCGCTTCCCAACACTGCTGCGAAGCCCGGCGAAGCCACAGCAGTCTCCGTGGCTGAACTCATCAACTACTGGGAAGTCAGCAGCTACCCGGGCTTTGTCGCGGCCACCACCGAACTGGCCGGGGGAGTGGACGTCAGCCCCGCAGCGGTTCCCGGTGAACTGCTTCCGCTCAGGATCGGCCCGCAGCCGCCCGCGCAACAGATCAACTGGCTTAACCTCTTCTACTCCCTGGAGTGGGTGGTCTTCGCAGGCTTTGCCCTCTTCATATGGTGGCGGCTGGTCAAGGACGACTACCATCGCGACCTCGAGGACAGCCTCGACGAAGACGACGCTCCGGCTCCCGCCGGACTGGAACCGAAGCCCCAGCACCCTGAACAGACCCAGCAAAAGGTACAGCCATGATTGATCCGAAACCTGCCACCCCCGCCGCAGCCGGCAAGACCTCCGGCAAGAAGCGGCGCTTCGGAGGCACCGAGGCGCAGATCCGGTCGGCCCTGAAGTTCTACAAGGTGCTGGCGTACCTTACCGGTGCCATGCTGCTGCTGCTCTGTGCCGAACTGGTGGCGCGGTACGGCTTCGGGCAGTACCTGTTCGCCGGCGGCACCGACGCGCTTACCGGCCAGCCGTTCGGCTTCGGCTTCGCAGGCGCCGAACCGCCGGGTGTTCTGAACGGCGTCAACCTGTCCGTCACGGTCCTGATCGTGCACGGCTGGATGTACGTGGTGTACCTGATGTCCAACTTCCGACTGTGGGCGCTGATGCGCTGGCCCTTCCTCAAGCTGATCCTCCTGGCCCTGGGCGGCGTGGTCCCGTTCCTGTCCTTCATCGTCGAGAAAAAGGTCCACGCCGAGGTGGAGGCCGAACTCGCAGCCAACCCGCAGGCGCCGCAGCGGTACTGAACCGGCAGGGCCGGTTCCCGGCACCGGGACCGGCCGCCCGCCGTCGAACGTCTGCTGCGTCACAGCGCCGCTTCTCAAGGTGCGCCGGTACAACGGCGCCCAGTAGGCTATTACGGTGACTACTCCCACTGCATCCCAGACTTCCCAGAAGCCGGTGCTGGTAGTTGACTATGGTGCCCAGTACGCGCAGCTGATTGCACGCCGCGTCCGGGAAGCGAATGTGTATTCGGAAGTGGTTCCGCATACCTACTCCACCGAGCAGCTCCTCGCCAAGAACCCCGCCGCCATCATTTTGTCCGGCGGCCCCTCCAGCGTCTACGCCGACGGCGCCCCGAGCGTCGGTGCGGACCTGTTCGAGGCCGGGGTTCCCGTCTTCGGCATCTGCTACGGCTTCCAGGCCATGGCCAACGCGCTGGGCGGCAAGGTGGACAAGACCGGGCTGCGGGAGTACGGCTCCACGGAAACCACCATTTTGGGTGAAGGACGTTCCGTCCTGGAGGGCATGCCCCAGCACCAGAAAACCTGGATGAGCCACGGCGACTCCGTCCACGAGGCGCCCGAAGGCTTTGAAGTCCTGGCCACGACGGCGGGCGCCGAGGTGGCTGCCTTCGCCAACGAGGACAAGGGCCTCTTCGGTGTGCAGTGGCACCCCGAGGTCAAGCACTCGGCCTACGGCCAGCAGGTGTTGGAGAACTTCCTTTTCAAGGGCGCGAAGCTCGAGCCCAACTGGACCACCGGCAACATCGTCGAGGAGCAGGTGGAGCGCATCCGCCGGCAGGTGGGCGATGCCCGGGTTATCTGCGGCCTTTCCGGCGGCGTCGATTCCGCTGTGGCGGCCGCCCTGGTCCAGCGTGCCGTGGGCGACCAGCTCACGTGTGTGTTCGTGGACCACGGCCTGCTCCGCGAAGGTGAAGCCGAACAGGTGGAACGCGACTTCGTCGCCGCCACCGGCGTGAACCTCTACGTTGCAAACGAGCAGGAACGCTTCCTGTCCGCACTGGCCGGCGTCAGCGATCCCGAGACCAAGCGCAAGATCATCGGCCGCGAGTTCATCCGGGCCTTCGAAGAGGCCGAACGCGCCATCATCGCCGAAGCCGCAGCACACGGCGAGAAGATCAAGTTCCTGGTCCAGGGCACGCTGTACCCGGACGTCGTCGAATCCGGCGGCGGCGAGGGCGCCGCGAACATCAAGAGCCACCACAACGTGGGCGGCCTGCCCGAGGACCTGCAGTTCGAACTCGTCGAGCCGCTGCGGGCCCTGTTCAAGGATGAGGTCCGTGCTGTCGGTGCCCAGCTGGGACTGCCGCAGGAGATCGTGGGGCGCCAGCCGTTCCCCGGCCCCGGCCTGGGCATCCGGATCGTTGGCGAGGTCACCAAGGAGCGGCTGGACCTGCTGCGCAAGGCGGACGCTATTGCCCGCGCCGAACTGACCGCCGCCGGCTTGGACCATGAGGTGTGGCAGATGCCTGTGGTCCTGCTGGCCGACGTGCGCAGCGTGGGTGTCATGGGCGACGGCCGTACCTACGGCCACCCCATCGTGCTCCGTCCGGTCTCCTCCGAGGACGCCATGACGGCCGACTGGTCGCGCCTGCCGTACGAGCTCCTGGCCAGGATTTCCAGCCGGATCACCAACGAGGTGGAGGGCGTCAACCGCGTGGTGCTTGATGTCACCAGCAAGCCGCCGGGAACCATCGAGTGGGAATAGCAGATTGAATGGCCGGTCTCCGCCGCGGAGGCCGGCCATTCCTGTTCCCTGAGGAAATTCCCCTAATTTGGGTGCTCCAGTGTTGCGGTCTCTCGAGTCCGGCGGGGAAGCGGCTACGCTCGAACCTATGCCGGTATGGTCCAGGGCGTCACGTGACAGCGCAGAAAAGAAGGCAGTAGTGTCAGTTGGTCAAGGCCACCCGGAAGGCTCGGAAGAGCTTCGCAAATGGCTGTCCGGGCTCAAACCCGTCACCGGGGCGGACACAATGCTGCGTTTCACCAAGACCCCGGAAGGGTCCATCGACCTGACGCACGCCCACCCGTCCGGCTTGGCCCAGCTCATGGCCGGCCGTAAGACGCGCCTGTCCACACTGATCCGCGACCGGCAGCAGTACATCGTGGCGGCGCGGGCCTCGCGCAACATCCGGTCCAAGATCTTCGAGCTCGCCAACGACCGCGGCATCGATGCCGGCTACCTTTCGGCGGGCACCGTGGTGTGGACGTCCGGCGTCGGGGGCAAACCCCAACGGGTTTCTGCGCCCGTAATGCTCTCCGCCATCTCCCTCACCGTCCGCCCCGGCGAAGACGACTACGAACTGCAGCTCACCGAGCAGGCCCAGATCAATCCGGCGCTGGTGCGGCACCTGAAGAACATCCACGGCATCGTGTTCGACGTCAACGCGGTCACCCGCCTCGCCTACAGCACCGCCCGCTTCGATCCGCAGCCCGTGCTGGACCGCCTCGGCACGCTCATCCGCCCCATCCACGGCGCGGAGACCCAGCACAACCTGCTCGTTTCCACGTTCGCGGACCTGTCCGGCAATCTGGACGATCCCTGGATCAACGACTCCCACCCCATCGTGTCCGCCCTGGCCACGGCGGCCGGGGGAGAAGTAGTGGACGTGGAGGAACCTGACCCGTCCCGTTTTCCGCCGCTGGACAGCCGGCATCCCAAGGACGAGCTGCTCCTGCTTGACGCAGACACGGACCAGCAGTACGTCATCGACGCCGCCCGCGCCGGGGACTCCCTGGTGGTCAGCAGCCCGCCGGGCACCGGCCAGACACAGACTGCCATCAACACCATCGGTGCCCTGGTGGATGCCGGCAAGACCGTCCTGGTGGTGGGGGACCGCCGCGCCAGCCTCAACGAGGTGTCCGGTCAGCTGGAGTCGCTGGGCCTCGAATCCATCCTGTTCCAGCTGTCCGGGAACGTGACCGCGCAGCAGCTGAAGGGCCAGCTGGTCCGCGCCATCGTCCGGAACGAAAAGTCGCTGGAACCGCAGCTGGAAAACCTGCACAACACACTGACCGGGCACCGGCACGCGCTGATGGACCATGTGGCGTCTCTGCACAACGTGCGCCAGCGCTGGGGCTGCTCGCCGTACCAGGCCATGCAGTCGTTGGCCGAGCTCACCTCGATCGATCCCGCCCCGGCCACCACCGTGCGGCTCAAGCGGAGCGTGCTGGACAGCATCCGGGACCGGGACGAGCTGGCCGAAAGGCTACGCCGGGCGGCGGAGCTCGGCAGCTTCAGCAAGGCGGCCACCACCAGTCCCTGGCACGGCGCACGGCTCCTTACCCGCAAGGAAACCGAGGAAGCGCAGGACCTGGTCCGCTCCGTGGAGAAGGGCCTTCCGGTGCTGCGTGACCGGATGAAGGCCGTGGCCGAGCACGCGGAAATCCGGCTGGGCGCATCCTTCGCGGAGTGGGGCGAGCAGCTGGAACTCCTGGTGGCTGTCCGCGGCAGCCTCGATAAGTTCACGCCTGACATCTTCGACCGTCCGGTAACGGACCTCATCTCCGCCACCGCTCCCTCCGCGTGGCGGCGGGAACGCGGGATCGAAATGACCGCGATGCAGCGTTCCCGGCTGCGCAGGGTGGCCAAAGAGTACGTGCGGCCCGGCGTGCACATCGCCGACCTGCACAGCTCGCTGGTCCTGGTGCAGGAACAGCGCGCCCTCTGGGCAGGGTACGCCACCACGCAGCGGCATCCGGCCGTTCCCTCCGGACTTGCCGAGATGAATGCGGTGTACCGGGAGCTGGAGCGCGAGCTGGCCCGGCTGGGCGAGGCCCTGAAGCACACGGAAGCGGGCGGTTCGCTGGCCACGGTGCGCTATGAAGAGCTCATGGAACGCCTCGAGCGGCTGGCGGGGGACGCGGACACACTCAAGACCCTGCCGGAGCGCACGCTCCTGATGGAGAACATGCGGGAGCACGGGCTCGGGGAGCTCCTGGCCGACCTGGCAGAACGCGAGGTGCCGGCGGGGTCCGTGGCGGCCGAGCTTGAACTTGCCTGGTGGCAGTCGGCGCTGGAAGCGATGATCAGCGGTGACGACTACCTGGCGATGTCAGACGGCGACGCCCTCCGCCAGCTGGAAGCCGAGTACCGGCTGGCCGACAACGCGCACATTGCGAGCGGGGCTGCGAGGCTCCGCTGGGACCTCGCGGAGCGCTGGCGGACCGCCATTGAGGAGCAGCCCCGCCAGGCGGACCTCCTCCGCAGCCTGCTCAAGGACGGCCGTGTGTCCCTGCCGGCACTGACGGCGCAGGCGCCCGACCTGCTCGGCACGTTGGTCCCGGTATGGTCCGTGAGCCCCTACTTGATGACCGGGCTGCTGCCGGCGGGACAGCACTTCGACGCAGTTGTCATTTTGGACGCCGAGGCAACGTCGCTGCAGGCGGTGCTGCCGTCGATTGCCCGCGGCCGGCAGGTGATCGCCTTCGGCGACGCACGTATCGCAAGCCCACGCACCTTCACGGTCGGCGTGGAGCGCCTGGCCCCGGGCGAGTCAGCCCACCAGAGGGTGGAGAGCACCTTTACCGCGCTGTCCGCCGTGCTGCCGGTCTGGCGCCTGAACTTCGTCTACCGGGCGGTGGACGAGGACCTGATCCTGCAGCTGAGCAAGAACTTCTACGACGGCGGCCTGCGCAGATTGCCGGAAGGCCAGTCGGCCACGGGGTTGGACAGGTCCCTGCTGGTTGAGTACCTCCCCGACGGAACCGGTCTGCCCAGCGCGGACCACGAAGGTGTGGAATCCGTGGTGGCAGAGGTTAACAGGGTGGTGGAGCTCGTGTTCGAGCACGCCCGCCTGCGGCCGCGGACCTCACTGGCAGTGGTGACCGCAAGCCTCCGTCACGCAGCCCGCATCGGCGAATCGATCCGGCTGCAGCTGCCCAACCACCCGGGCCTGGCCAGCTTCTTCGGCGCCGGCCCGGAGTCCTTCCGGGTGGTGGACCTTGAGCGCGCCCAGGGCCTGGTGCGCGACCATGTCATTTTCTCGCCAGGCTTCGGCCGCACCCCCCACGGCCGCGCCCTGCACAGCTTCGGCCCGCTGTCCGCTGAGGGCGGCCGGGAAAAGTTTGCCCTGGCCATGACGCGTGCCCGCCGCTCGATGCACGTCCTGACCTGCTTCCGGCCGGAAGACCTGGACCACACCCGGCTGACGCATGGAGCCGTGGACCTGTACGCGCTCCTGGACCGCGAGATCACGGGCAACACGGACCTCGGCACTCCCGCGTCCCGTGCGGCCGCCAGCGAACAGGCCCTGGGCGCGGACCCGCTGGTGGCAGACCTGGGGGACCGGCTGCGTGCACGCGGTGCGCGGGTCTGGCACCAGTATGACGGCGCCATTGACATGGTGGCCGCCGCCGATCCCCTCAGCACCATGGGGCAGGACGAGACGGACCTCCCATGGCCGGTCGCCATTGAGTCCGATGGCACCGAACGGTACCGCACCATGAGCGTGCGGGAGCGGAGCAGGCTGCGACCACAGCTGCTGGAGCGGCTGGGCTGGCGCTACATGCCGCTGTGGACGATCGAAGTCTTCACCGACCCGTCGTCCTGCGCCGACCGGATCGCCAAGTACCTGGGCCTGGAAAAGGTTGTACTCCCGGGCCGGCCGGCAACGTCCCCCGGCTTCCTTGACGATGACGTTGACCAGGCGCTGAATGATATGGACGCCGTTGCGGAGCCCACCCAGGTTTCGAACGTCACAAACTTCCCGGGGCCGGCTGGCAGCAGGCGTGCCGGCCACGGTAATCAAGGACGCGCCGTTCACCAGGGTGTTGAGCCGGCGCGGGCCGCGAAGGACAGCAAGGAGGTGGGTCAGATGCCCAGCGAGGAAACGAACGAGGCCGTTGCTGGGGCAGCGTCCCCGGAAACCGCGGAGGAGGCGGATTCCCGGAACGGGACTGAACCCGATGCGGCTCCCGCTACCCGTGCATCGCAGCGGGCCGCTGCCGGCGGGGTCCTGCCCAAGGCAGCGTCCGAGGACGACCCCCGGGTGTGGGGTGACCGGGACGAGGACCACGACGCCTGGTTGAAGGAACAGCGGCCTCCGCACTGGGGCTGACGGATTCCTGCGCGCCCGCGTGGCCCTGCGAGGCTAGGGTGCGGGTGGGGACGGCGGACCCACCAGGACGAAGAACAACTTCCCCTGGGTGGAAGCCCCGGCAAGCCGTGCCGCCTGCTCTGCCGTGGCGGCCACAACCATCAGGCCGTCCGTCTCCTGCGTTCCAAGCCACTGCCCGCCCTGGCCGCCCTTAGCGGACGTCCACAGGACCGGCACGGCGGAGGCCAGGACTTCGGACGGCTCCTGCTGGTCGAAGCCGTTGGCGGAGGTGAGCACCACATTCACGAGCTGGCCGGGAGAAACCAGCTGGACTGCGGGCGCATCGGCCATCCGCAGGGGAACGGCCGCCGAACCGGGCATGCTGCCGGTGAGTAAACCGGGACCCAGCAGCTGGGCGTCTGCCAGCAACTGGCCTTTCCGCAGCGGAGCCGCCAGCTGCCTGCCGGCCGCATCCGCGGGTTTCCGCAGGACACCCTCGGCAAGCATTCCGGGAGGAACCTGGATGGGGGCAAGGTCCGAGGATGCCAGGGCCGATCCCGCCGGCAGGTCCCGCGCCGCGGCCAAGGCGGTGACTGTATGGACAGGTGCGGGGGTGAGCTGGTGGACGCTCAGTGCGGCAGCGGCACACAGAAGCAGCGCCGCTGCGAGCCGGCGGTTCCGGCTTACCCAGGCTCCCAGTTTCGCGGCAGGACGGCGGCTGTGCGAACGGCGGACGGAGGCGGGCGGCCGCCTGTGATGGCGGAATCCGGGACTACCTTGGCGGGCACGGAGCGGATGTGCAGGCATGCTCCCACGCTAGGTGCGCGGGATATGGAAACGACAGCGGCCCCGCGCCTATGTGGACAATGTCCGGGAAAAGGCGGGGCCGCCGTCGGAACGGCGAAAGCCGGATGCTAACTGGCGGCGGCTGCCGGAGCGGGCGATGCAGGCGCGGACGCGGCAGGGGCGGCGGGAGCGGGGGAGGAGGCAGCCGGGGCTGCGGAAACGGTGCTGCCCTTGGAGTCGCGGGAATCCGTGCGGTAGAAACCGGAGCCCTTGAACACAACGCCCACGCTGTTGAACTTCTTGCGCAGTGCGCCCTGGCATTCGGGGCAGGACGTCAATGAGCTGTCCGTGAATGACTGGACGATGTCGAAGGCATGGCCGCAATCCTTGCAGGCGTAAGCATAAGTTGGCACTGGTGCTCCTCCTCTTGGGCAAACGAGAGGTCCCGTGCTGCCGCCGGCAATCCGTTAGCAGTCGCAGGGCCTGAGTGCTAATTCTATCATCCCGTCACCGCCACCCTGCTCTAGGCGATGTTCCCGAGCGGGCGCAAACCGGACGGCACCAGGACGGCGGGAACGGGACGATCGAACTCTTCGGCAGGAATGCTTCCGGCCGGCAGCAGTTCATCGTCGTAAATAACGGCGGCCAGCGGGATTTCCTTCCCTGCGGTGGCCAGGTGGCCCAGGAACTTGTCGTAGTACCCGCCGCCCTGTCCCACCCGGTTGCCGTCGAGGTCCACCGCTGTGGCCGGGATGAACAGGGCCGCTGCACCGCCGGCCACATCCGGCCCGTGGCGGGGCCCGGCCGGTTCCATGATGGGCGCGTAGCTGCTGCGCACGAACTCGCTGTCCGGACTCCAATAGACCCAGCTCAGTTCCCGCCCGGGCTCACAGACGGGAAGCAGGACGCGGTGTCCGTTGATGTGGAGGGCGCTGATCAGCGGAAGGGTAGGCGGCTCAACGCCCACTCCCAGGTAGACGCAGAAGGTGGCCGGCCCGCCACCGGTGACGGTTTCGGCCCAGGCTGCGCCGTGGAGCGCAATTGCTGCTCCGGCGGCCTCAAGGTCAGCCGGGGTGAGGGCGGCACGCCGTCGGCGGTGTTCCTTGCGGATGCCGTCTTTAACCATCGTCAACTCCTCAGGCATTGTGCCTCCTCACCCGCCCAAGGGCGGTCGTTGCACGGTTCCGGGCAGCAAACTGCCGGTCCGCTGATTACTGAATGCATGACGCTGACGTTAGATTAGTGCGGTGACTACCAGTAACCCGAGAGTTCGCAAAGCCGTCATCCCCGCAGCCGGGCTGGGCACCAGGTTCCTTCCCGCAACCAAGGCCATGCCCAAGGAAATGCTTCCCGTGGTGGACAAGCCTGCCATCCAATACGTGGTTGAGGAAGCCGTCCAGGTGGGCCTGAACGACCTCCTGATGATCACCGGCCGGAACAAGCGCGCGCTGGAAGACCACTTTGACCGGGTTCCGGCGCTGGAGTCCACTTTGGAGGACAAAGGGGACACCCGCAAGCTGGCGTCCATCCAGGCGGCCAGCAACCTGGGCGACATCCACTACGTGCGCCAGGGAGACGCGAACGGGCTGGGCCACGCTGTGCTGCGGGCCAAGCAGCACGTCGGCGACGAAGCCTTCGCGGTACTGCTGGGCGATGACCTGATTGACGCCCGGGACGAACTCCTCAGCACCATGATCGACGTGCAGGCCAAAACGGGAGGGTCCGTCGTCGCGCTCATTGAGGTGGAGCCGTCGCAGATCAGCGCCTACGGCTGCGCTGACGTCTCGGAGATCGACGGGGAAGGCTACGTCCGCATCAACCGCCTGGTTGAGAAGCCGGCCGCCGACGAGGCCCCGTCCAACCTTGCCGTCATTGGCCGGTACGTGCTGCATCCCGCCGTCTTCGAGGTGCTGGAGCGCACCGGTCCGGGCCGGGGCGGGGAGATCCAGCTGACCGATGCTCTGCAGGAACTGGCTACCGGGGACGGCGAAGGACACGGTGTCTACGGTGTCGTGTTCCGCGGCCGCCGCTACGATACCGGCGACAAGCTGAGTTACCTCAAAGCCTGCGTCCAGCTGGCCATTGACAGCGAAGATCTTGGCCCCGGGCTCCGGGAGTGGCTGCCGGGCTTCGCCGCCGGCCTGTCAAAGTAAGTCCCATGCGACCCGGCCCCATCTGGCCCGTAACCCTGGAATGCGGGGACCTGGTCCTGCGCCCCATAAGGTACCGGGACAAGAAGGAATGGACTGAGGTCCGTTCCCGCAACAGCCAGTGGCTGGCGCCATGGGAGGCCTCCAACCCGGATCCCCGCGGCGGGCTGCCGGACTACCGGCAGATGGTCCGTTCACTGAACGTACAGGCGGCCCATGCAACAGCGCTGCCCTTCGTTATCACCGAACGGGTCCCCGGACTTCGAAACCCGGCGATCATCGGCCAACTGACAGTGTCCTCCATCGTGTGGGGGTCCGCCATGATGGCCACCCTTGGGTACTGGGTGGACCAGGCCAAGGCAGGGCGTGGGATCGCACCCACGGCAGTGGCGCTGGTGACCGACCACTGTTTCCAGACGCTGGGGCTGCACCGGATGGAGATCAACATCCGTCCTGAGAACGGGCCGAGCCTGCGCGTGGTGGAAAAGCTGGGGTTCCGGGACGAGGGGTACCGCCCGCGCTACCTGCACATCAACGGCGAATGGGCCGACCACCGGTCATTCGCCCTGACCGCGGAAGAGGTGCCGGACGGACTGCTGCCACGCTGGCTTGCCTCCCGCCCGTCATAAATCCACTCATTTGCGTCCGGGACTGCGACACACCGGCACCAATGCGCCTGCAGGACACCCGATACTCATACGGTTTTGAGTGTGGACTTCCCCCTTAGCAGCTCAGTGATCCTTGTGGTTGCCGTCGTGCTCTGGATTGTGTGGGTTGCGCCCTACGTCCTCCGGAACCGCCGGCACCAGTTCCAGCCCGCCGTCGACCTTGTGGCGGGCGCCGCCGCCGAGGATAAACCGGAGCCGCCCGCCGGCCTGGTCCTGAACGTCGCAGCCCAGCAGGAGAAGCCCATGGATGCCAGGAAGAGTGCCGGACCCGCAGCAAAAGCTTCAGGGCCGGCACCTAAGCCCCTCCGGATCCGTTACGGCCGCACAGCCCTTGCGCTGGCCGGTCTGTTGTCCCTGGCCACTGCGCTTGTGTCGGCGCTCCTGCTGCTGTTCGGACTGGGCTCGCCTGCGCTTCCGCTGGCCTGCGCGGCGCTGACGGCGGGGTCCATCGCCATCCTGCGCTGGTTGGCTGTCCGCGACCGCAAGGCGAAGGTCAACGCGGCGTTCCGCTCCGCAATGGCCGCGCCGGCCGCGCAGCCCGAGACATCCCAGCCCGCGGCGCTGGATATTCCGTCCAAGCCGGAAACGGCTCCCGCTCCACGCGAAAGCAAGCTTTTCGACGCTGAGGCCCATCAGCCGAAAGTCCAGCAGCTGACGGCCCAGGAACTGCGCGAGGCTGCGCTGGCCGTTGCCGTGGCCGCGGGGGACGCCAGCGTGGCAACAACGGCCCAAGGCGTGCCCGCCGGAACACCCTGGGAACCGGTGGAAGTTCCCAAGCCTGTGTACGTTGAGGCTGCAAAGGCGGAGCGCCCGGAGCCTGAACCCCTGGAGCTGCCGGCCGCCCCTAAAGCCGTGGGCAAGCCGTCACTGAAGCAGGGCGCCGCAGGAACACCTGCAGCTGCGCCGGTTGCCGCTGAAGCCGAGCAGCCCGGCAAGGCGCAGAGCGCCCTGAGCAACCTCGACGACGTCCTGCAGCGCCGACGGGCATAGCCAAGCCCCCGCGCAGGAGCGGATGCTGTCAAGGTACGAGGGCGGACGTTCCCAGGGCGCGGAGAAGCGCCTGGGCGGCGGATTGGCGTTAGGCAGGGAAAATTTGTAGCCTAGGGTCACCGGTTCCGCACCAGCAGGCGGCACGTTCCGGGGCTATAGCTCAGTTGGTAGAGCGCTTCGTTCGCATCGAAGAGGTCAGGGGTTCAAATCCCCTTAGCTCCACTCCTTCAGCCCCGTTAGCGCGGGGCTTTTCCTTTTCTGCAAGGGGCCTGGCATGGTCAGGGCATTGCCCCGATGATGCCTCCGGACACAGTCATGGCAACCAGGTGGTGTCCGGAATCGATCAGCGTCACGGCTGAGTCCGAGCTCCTTGAAAAGGACGGCGTGAAGGATGGCCCAGCACGGCGGGCAGGTACCAGACGAAGCCGATGGCGATGCTGGCCAGGACGGCAAGCAGGACCGCTAGCCAGTTGATCGTGAAACGTGGGCGAGCCAATCCATTCGGGAAATCCTAGCCGGCGGACTTGGCCAGTCCGCTGATCAGCGGCTCCGTCCGGTAAGGGATGTGCGTGTGCAGGGCCAGTACTGTCTCGGTCCGGATGACGCCCTTGATCCGCAGGACCTGCCGCAATGAGGCCTGCAGGTTGTGCGTGTCCGTGGCCACCACCCGGCACCAGACGTCACCCCGGCCGGAAATTTCGTGGACTTCGAGAACCTGGGGAATGAGCCTTAGCGCGGCGACCACCCCATCCAGCTCACGGTGGGTTACCTCGATGGTCACGAAAGCCACCACGTCGTAGCCGACGGCTTCGAGGTCCACTTCCCGCCCTCCCGGGCGCAGGACCCCTGCACGCAGCAGGCGGCGGACCCGTGACTGGGCAGTGTTCCGCGCCACGCCCACCGCGTCGCTCAGACCGCCGATCTGGATCCGGGGGTCACGGATCAAGGCCAGAAGGATTTTGAGGTCGGTGGAGTCGAGATTGTTCAAATGGTCACTCCGGATCATCATCGACGGGCATTTTTGATACTCCTGCCCAATTTTCCCATGAAAGACGAATCAAAAAGGCACCCGTGCCGCAATCTGGTGCCATCGAAGATCAACTCCGCGCCGGGCTCCCACAAGGACCAACTGCCGCGGTACAGCAGGAAGGCGGCTCCATGACAGTCTTCAGTGAACTCCGGATGCGTCCAGCGCCAGCTACGGCAACGGGCTGGAACGCCTCCACCACCTCCCGGTTGGTGGTGGCTTGCGCCGTCATATTCGTCCTGCTCGCAGGCGCGAACCTGGCCACCCCGCTGTATCCGCTCCTGCAGGCCCGGCTGGGTCTTTCCACGCTGGATGTGACTGCTGCGTTCGCCAGCTATGTCATCGCGCTGGTGGCAACGCTCGTGCTGGCCGGTCACTGGTCGGATCACATTGGCCGCCGGGCCGCGCTGCTCCTGGCCGTCCTTATGGGACTCGCAGGCGGGTGGATCTTCGCCGGGGCCGGAACCCTTGCCGCGTTGTGTGCGGGCCGGGCCCTGCAGGGGATCGCCGTGGGCCTGGCCACCGGAGCCAGCGCTGCCGCCCTGCGTGAACTGCTGCCGTCCCGTCCGGAGTGGGCATCCCGGTTTACCCTCCTGGCTTCGTCCGGGGGAGTGGCCGCCGGGCCCTTCCTTGGCGGGCTGATGTCCCTGCTCCCCGGCGCCACTATCGCCCCGTACTCCGTGTACTCCATGGTGCTCGCCGCGCTCCTGGTGCCGCTGTACCTCATCAAGGCCCGGCCCGCCATTATGTTTCCCGCTCCGTCCAGGCCGCTGCATGTGCTTGCCCCGCGGCCCCTGTCAGTCGCCCGGGATGCCCGCAGCGCGTTCTGGCTCGCCTCCGGGGTCGGATTCCTCAGCTTCGCAGTGTTTGGCTTCTGCCTGTCGCTGGCACCGGGATACCTCGCGCAGATCCTGGAGACAGATGCCCGCCCGGTGATCGGCCTGCTCGCCGGCCTGCCGCTCGCGGCATCCGCTGCAAGCCAGCTGCTTACGGCACGGGGGCGTTACGTGCTCCCGGCGGGGCTGGCGGTTTTTGGCGGCTCCGTCTTCCTGCTCGGGGGCGCGGGCGGGCCCTGGCACAGCCCCATGCTGCTGATCGTCGCCGCAGTCGCGGCAGGTGCCGGTCAGGGCCTTGCCTTTCGGACCGCCTTCAACGAGGTGGCGGCGAGGGTTGAGTCTGCCCGCCACGCTCAAGTTGTCAGCACGCTGTACGTTCTCACCTACCTGGGAAGCGCGGTTCCCGTCCTCGGGCTGGGCTGGGCGGCGGGGATGGTGGGCCAAACTGCCGCCGCCGGTGGCTTCATAGCCGGCTGCGGTACCGCTGCGCTGGCGCTCTCGGCCGTGGCACTGCTCCGGGCGGCACGCCGGCCGTAGGCAGTCGGCCAGGGCCCGGAACTACTCCGGCAGCGGCCCGTGGTTTCCCTGGATGTGCTCGAACACCAGCGTGGTTTCCGTGTGTCCCACGACCGGGTCCGTAGCAAGGTTGTCCAGCACCCAGTCCCGCAGGTCTTCCGTGGTTCCGACCGCGATGTGGAGCAGGTAATCCACGGAACCGGAGGTATGGAAGGTGGACAACACCGCGGGCAGGTGCGGAACGCGGGAGGTGAAACGGTCAATCTGGTCGCGGTCGTGCGCGCGAAGACGGACCGCCACCAGCGCCTGCACCGACCTGCCGATGGCGGAGAGGCTGAGCTTGGCCTCGTAGCCCTGCACGATGCCGCGCTCGGAAAGGGCACGGGTGCGCATCAAGGCGGTGGAGGGGGCGATGCCCACCAGTTCGGCCAGCTGCTTGTTGGAGATCCTCGCATCGGCCACCAGTGCAGCCAGGAGCCGCTCGTCGATGGCGTCCAGCGGCTCCAGATGGGCTCCCGGCCTGGGATTCCTGGCGTTCGTGCTCACGGATCTTCCTTCCAACGGTCCTGTGTTCATCCTAGACCGCCGAATTCAGGCCATCACGCCTGTTCCCGCGCCTCCTGCCGAATTTCAGCAAGGGAAGAACCGGCCAGCAGGCAAATCATTCGCGACGCGGCGCTGGGCGGGATCATGCATGCGGCTCACTGCCCGTATGCACGGCGGCGATGGCGGCGCCGGTGACACAGGCAAGGACCATGATGGCCGCCGCCAGGGCGTCCCAGCCCCATGACTGGAACACCAGCCCACCGGCCCAGCCAATGACGCTGGATCCAAGGTAGTAGGCGAGGTTGTACAGCGAGGCGGCTTGCGCCCGCCCCGTGCTGGCAATGGCGCCCGTCCAGCCGGCGCCGATGCTGTGTGTTGCGAAGAAGCCCCCGGTGAAGACCACCAGCCCGGCCAGGATCAGCGGAAGGTGCGATGCGAGCGTCAGGGCAAGTCCCGCCGTCGTAAGGGCCAGCCCGGCGAGCAGGACGTTCCGCCGGCCGAAGCGCGTTGCCAGCCCCGCGGCCCAGCGCGACGAGACGGTGCCCGACAGGTAGGCCAGGAAGATGAAGCTGATCAGCGTGGCCGGGAGGCTGAAGGGTTCGCCGGACAACCGGAAGCCCAGGTAGTTGTAGACGGCCACAAAACCGCCCATCATCAGGAACGCCTGGACGTACAGGGCCAGCAGCCGGATGTTCCGCAGGTGGCCGCCGAGCATACGGAGTCCACCGCCGAACCCGGCGGCTCCTGCAGCCATGAATCCCCGGGCCTTGGGCACCAGGACCAGGAAGCCGACGGCGGCAAGGGTCGCCAGGGCGGACACGGCCAGGGCAGCTGCCCGCCAGCCCCACAGTTCCCCGGCCGGTCCGGCAACGAGCCGGCCCGCGAGGCCGCCAAGGGTTGTCCCCGCCACGTAGCTGCCCGCGGCCAGGGCTGCATGGGCCTTGGTTACCTCCTCATTGAGGTAGGCGATGGCGATGGCCGGGATCCCGCCCAGGGCCATGCCCTCGAGGAGCCGCAGGGCCAGCAGCACGCCGAAGCTGGTGGACAGCGGCACCAGCAGGCCCAGGATCGTGGCAATCGAAATGCCCCACGTCATCGCCCTGACCCGGCCGATCCGGCCCGCCAGGAACGACCAGGGGATGACAGTCACGGCAAGGCCCACCGTCGCAAGGGAGATGGTCAGGGCCGCCTCGGCCGCGGTGATGCGCAAGTCCGATGCCAGGAGCGGCAGGACGGCCTGCGTGGAGTAAAGCTGGGCGAACGTCGCGACGCCGGCGAAGGACAGGCCGGCGAGGATCCGTCCGTAGGCCTTGGACCCCTTCGGGTGTCCGTCCCAGAGCGGCAAGGACCCGGTGACGCTTGGTTGGTGCGGCATGCAGCAAGGGTAGCCCCGGCGCAAAGCATGCCTCCAATGCATAATTAGTTCACAATCGATCGCAAAAACGGATATATTCCGAAGTGGCGTTTGGGCGCTTAAATGGGAAATCGCGCTACTTAGTCAATTGAGGGCAGGCAGGGGAGAGGGGAGGAGCCCCAGGTGGAGGCGGACCACAAACAGTTGGTGCAACTGCTGCCGCTCATGCCCGTGCTGGCTGAGCTCGGACGCACGGCGCACGTGACTGGGACGGCCGAACTCCTGGGAGTACCCCAGTCCACGGTGAGCCGCGCGCTCGCCCGGGCCAGCGCCGTCGTCGGCACGGAACTCCTTGTCCGGGACGGCAGGGGCGTCCGGCTCACACCCGCTGCCCGCACCCTCCTGCCCTACATCGAGCAGGCACTGGCGGAGCTCCAGGCCGGGCTGGACCTGGTCCGGAATGAATCGGAAGTGGTGCGGGGCAGGATTTCGGTGTCCTTCCAGCACACCTTCGGCGAGGCCACCCTGCCCCTGCTCATCAGCGCCTTCCGCAGCCGCCATCCCGGCGCCGGTTTCGCCCTGAGTCAGGGCGCGCGCAACGCCTGCCTGGAGCAACTGGCCTCCGGTGAAGCGGACTTGGCCCTCACCGCGCCCGTGGGAACAGCGGGCAGGGATGTGGAGTCCGCGGCGCTGTACCGGGAGCCGCTCCGCCTGGTGGTGCATCACGGCCATCCGCTTGCAGGGCGTCCGACGGCGGCGCTCGCCGACATCAGGCATGACCCCTTTGTGGCCCTCGAGCCGGGGTATGGCATGCGCTCCCTCACCGACGCCCTGTTCCGGGAGGCGGGATACCGGCCCCGCATCGCCTTCGAAAGCCAGGACTCGCATACTGCCCGCGGTTTGGTGTCCGCAGGTCTGGGTGTGAGCATCCTGCCACCCGATGGCGACGGTCCTGGCCGGACGGTCAGCCCGGAGACCGGGAACCTGGGCTGGGTGGAGGTTCCGCTTGGGTCCGCACTGGCATTCCGCGAGGTGGGTCTGACCTGGCGGCGGCGCAAGCCCGGTACGGAACCGGTGCCAGTCCGGTTGTTCCGTGAGATGGTGGTCGCCGAGGGTCCCCGGCTGCTCGCCGGTCTGGTCAGGCAACGGACCCGGCGCTGATCCCTGCTGTTGCGGGCGGCTATTACTCTTGTGACGTGACCAACGCTGAAAAACCTTCCTCCCTTCCCGCGGATCAGACCGCGCCATCCGTCTTCACCGGGCCGGCCGGCGTCATCATCGGCCTGGACATTGGGGGGACCAAAACCCACGGCATCCGGTTCGAGAACGGAGTGGCCGTGGCTGACGAATCCGCCGGCAGCTCCAACGTCCAGAACGTCAGCCGTGAGGAAGCGGCCCGGAACATCGCCGACCTTTTCAGCCGTATCGGCGGCGGAACCGTGTCGCAGGTGTACGCGGGATCAGGCGGAATCGATACCGACGAGGACGCGGCGGCGCTCGCATCGCTGATCCAGCCGCACGTGCCCGGGGCCCGGGTCACCGTGGTCCATGACTCACGCCTGCTGCTGGCCGCGGGCCGCGCCAGCACCGGCGTGGCAGTGATCGCCGGAACCGGATCGGCCGCCTGGGGCAGGAACACTGCGGGCACCGAAGCCCGGGCAGGCGGCTGGGGCTATCTCCTCGGCGACGAAGGCAGCGGATACTGGCTGGGCCGGGAAGCAGTCCGGCACAGCCTCAGGCGCATGAACCAGGGGCTGCCGGTGGATGGCCTCACCGCTGCCCTGCTGCAGTCGTGCGGGGTGGACCACCCCAACCGGCTCATTGCGCTCTTCCACTCGCCGGACACCGGCCGCCGGTTCTGGGCGCAGCAGGCACGGCATGTGGTGGAAGCGGCTGCGGCGGGCCATCCCGAAAGCCAGGCCCTGTTGGACCAGGCCGGCCGGGACCTGGCAGCCCTGGCGCAGCAGGTGCTCCGCCAGTTGGGGGCAGCCGGGCCTGTCATCCTTGGCGGCGGGCTGGGCATGAACGTGGCACCGCTGCAGGAATCCTTCCGGCGGCACCTCGGCAGCGAGGGGGTCACCGATGTCCGCGTCCTGGACCAGGAACCGGTGTTCGGTGTGCTGCAGCTCGTGGCGGAGCCGGCCTAAGCCCGGCCCCTGAAGGGCCCGGTCTCAAACAGCCCGTTTCCGGGGTGTCAGCCTTACTGCCGGCAGCGGAGGAGCCGGGATGCGGCCGGCTTCGGCTCCCGCATCCTGGCCGTGGCCGGGGACCAGGCCGTACCTGGCTGCCGCCGTCTCCGGCTCCGGCAGCTCCGCCTGAGCCTCCCAGTCCTCCCTGGCCTGCTCCACTTCCTCGTGCGTGCGGCCCACGAAATTCCACCACATCAGCAGCTCCTCCTGGAACGGCTCCCCGCCGATGAGCAGGAAGCGTGTGCCCGGACGGGCCTCCAGCCGCAGTTCCGGCCGGCCGGTTCCCAGGTAGCCCAGCGGACCGGGAGGCAGCTCCTGCCCGTCCAGCGCCAGCCCGCCGTCGAGCACCAGGATGCCGTGCTCGAAGTCAGGGTTCAGGGGCAGCACCGCGGCACCCCCACAGGAAATGTCCGCACCCACAATCGGTGTGAACATTGTGGCTGCAGACGCCACGCCGGCCAGTTCGCCCACCATCACCGTGGCGGTGAAACCTTCACCGCTCACCTGGGGCAGCTGCCGGTGCTGCTCGAACGCCGGCTGCCGGTGCCGCTCGTCGTCGGGCAGGGCCACCCACAGCTGGAGGCCGCGCTGCAGGGGCAGTTCCTCCCCGGCCGGCGGAAGCATCGCGAATTCCGAGTGGGATACGCCACGGCCCGCCGTCATGATGTTCAGCTCGCCCGGGCGGACCACAACGTCGCTGCCCACGCTGTCGCGGTGGCGGATGTGGCCGGCCAGCGGCCAGGTGACCGTCTGCAGCCCGATGTGAGGGTGGGGCAGGACGGACATCGCGGTCCGGTCCGGACCGAAGCTGTCCAGGAAGCACCAGGCCCCAATGGTGGGCAGGCCGCGCTGCGGCAGTGTCCGCTGCACGTTCATGGCACGCACCCCGCCCAGCGGCACTTCGCGTTCGGGCCACAGCTGCAGGCAGGGGCCCGCGCTGCCCTCAGCGCCCGCCGGAGGACAAACTTCCTGCTGGGGGGATATCTCCAAGTTGGTCACCCTCCAACTTTAGGCCCGCGCCGGCGTGACGGGTCGGGGCGGGCGCTGTTTGCCCTGCCAAACGGGGAAGGGGCCCATCCGGAAGGTCCTCGGCCCCGAATGGTCACAGTAGGGATTCCTTTGCCCGGATTAGGTGCTGCTGCTGGTGATGCCGGCTCCGGATTGGGTTACCGTAACTACAGCGTGCCGATGACAGTGCCGCGGTGCCGGTTGGCGCCGACCAAGAGAACAGGTAAGTCCGCACCATGGACCAGGCGATGATCGAGTTTCAGAGCGTGACCAAGCAGTACCAAAGCGGGCAGCCGGCCGTGGACAACCTGTCGCTGTCCATCGCGAAAGGGTCCATCACTGTCTTCGTGGGACCGTCCGGCTGCGGGAAGACCACCTCGCTGCGGATGATTAACCGGATGGTGGAGCCGACGTCCGGCACCATCACCGTGGGCGGGAGGGACGTCACCTCGGTCCCGGCCGCGGAACTGCGCCGCTCCATGGGGTATGTCATGCAGCAGGCCGGGCTGTTGCCGCACCGCTCCGTGCTGGACAACATCGCCACCGTTCCCCGGCTGAACGGCGTGCCAAAGTCCCAG
Source organism: Pseudarthrobacter sp. NamE2 (assembly GCF_005796205.1). Taxonomy (GTDB): domain Bacteria; phylum Actinomycetota; class Actinomycetes; order Actinomycetales; family Micrococcaceae; genus Arthrobacter. The sequence continues at coordinate 207,110 of NZ_VAHN01000002.1, forward strand.
GCCCGCAAACGGGCGGAGGAGCTCCTGGACGTGGTGGGACTGGCCCGCCCGCTCGGAAAAAGGTATCCCTCGCAGCTTTCCGGCGGCCAGCAGCAGCGCGTGGGCGTGGCCCGCGCCCTCGCCGCGGACCCGCCGGTGCTCCTCATGGATGAACCCTTCAGCGCAGTTGATCCGGTGGTACGGGACGAACTCCAGCAGGAACTGCTGCGGCTGCAGAAGGACCTGGCCAAGACCATCGTTTTCGTCACCCACGACATCGACGAGGCCACCACGCTGGGCGACAAGGTGGCCGTGTTCGCGGTGGGCGGCAGGCTGGCCCAATACGCCACACCGGAAGAGATCCTGCGCGCCCCGGCCAACGACTTCGTGGCGTCCTTCGTGGGCAGGGACCGGGGGTTCCGGCACCTTGGGTTCACTCCGTCCGACGGCGTCACGCTCCACCAGGTGCCGACCATTGTCCAGGGACCGTCCGGTTCCACGTCGGATCCTTCCGCTGCCGGCGGCTGGCAGCTGGTGGTGGACGAGGCAATGCGCCCGCTCGGCTGGTCCATTCCCGGATCCGAAACGGAGGTCATTCCCGGTGGTTCCCTGTTCCACCCCGGGGACAGCCTGCGCCGGGCCCTGGACGCGGCGCTGTCATCGCCGTCGGGCCTGGGCGTGGCAGTGGACGCCGAAGGCCGGGTCCGGGGAGTCATCCGCGGCGGCGAGGTCCTTGCCCTGATTGAAGAGGCACGCCAGCTGCGGCAGGCTGCCCTCTGATGGAGTGGTTCCTCGCCAACAGCGGCATGGTGCTGGACCGCGCGGGCCAGCATATGGTGCTGGCCATCGTGCCCATGGTCCTTGGGCTGCTGGTTTCCATCCCGCTGGCCCAGCTCGCCCGTCAGCACCGCGCCCTGCGGTCCGTGGTGCTGACAGCCTCATCGCTCCTGTACACCATCCCGTCGCTGGCCCTGTTCATCATCCTGCCCACCATCCTCGGCACCCGCATCCTGGACCCGCTCAACGTGGTGGTGGCCTTGACCATCTATGCCGTGGCACTGCTGGTCCGCGCAGCCCTGGACGCCTTCGATTCCGTGGACGCTGACGTCAGCCAGGCCGCCGTGGCCATGGGCTACAAGCCGCTCGCCAGGTTCCTTCAGGTGGACCTCCCGCTGTCCCTTCCGGTCCTGTTCGCCGGTCTGCGGGTAGTGTCGGTGAGCAATATTTCCCTGGTGAGCGTGGCCGCGCTGCTGGGGATCGGCAACCTCGGCATGCTGTTCACCTCCGGCCTGCAGCGCGACTTTGTGACCGAAGTGGTAGTGGGCATCGTTGCCATCCTGGTTTTGGCGCTGCTGATGGATGCCCTCCTGGTCCTGCTCGAGCGGATCCTTACGCCCTGGGAGCGGGCAGGGAAGGGCCGCGGTCCGCGGACGCAACCGGAGAACGCCGGCGGGGCTGCCGACGCTGACCTGGGCCTGTCCCTGCCGAAGACCGGAGGAAACGCATGAGCGTCTTCTCCGATACCTTCGCCTGGCTGGCCGACCCGGAGAACTGGACAGGCAGCACCGGTATTCCCGCCCGGCTGGGCGAGCACCTTCAGTACACCGGGCTGGTGATGCTGATTGCCGCAGCCATCGCCGTGCCGGTGGGGCTCTACGTGGGACACACCGGCAGGGGACGCGTGGCCATCGTTGGGTTGGCAGGCGCCCTGCGCGCCCTGCCGACGCTCGGCCTGCTGACCCTCTTCGTGCTGCTCGCCGGCATCGGGCTGATGCCGCCGGTCTGGGCCCTGGTCATCCTCACGGTGCCGCCGCTCCTGGCCGGAACCTATGCCGGAATTTCCAGCGTGGACCGCAACGTGGTGGACGCCGCCCGCGCCATGGGGATGACCGAACTGCAGGTCCTCTTCCGGGCGGAGCTGCCCAACGCCCTGACCGTAATGTTCGGGGGCTTTCGGACCGGCGTGCTGCAGGTGATTGCCACGGTGTCCGTGGTGGCCTACATCAACCTCGGCGGCCTGGGCCGCTACCTCTTTGACGGCCTGGTCCTCAGCGACTTCCCGCAGATGCTGGGTGGTTCCCTGCTCATCGCGGCGCTGGCCATCGCCGTCGATCTTCTCCTTTCCCTGTTCCAGAGGCTGTTCCTGACCGCAGGCGCCGCCCGGCAGTCCCGCCGCAGCCAGCAGGCTGCGGCCGATCCCACAGGCCCCGTACCCGCGGAGGCTGTTGTCCAAGGAGGTAAACCATGAAACAAAGCCATCACCCACGCCTGGGCAGGCGGTCCTTCGGCGGGCTGGCCGCAGGGCTCGGACTGGCAATGGCGCTGTCCGCCTGCGGTGGCTCGTCCGATCCCCTGGACGATGCCCCGGCGACCAGTGCCGAGGCATCCGGCGGGGCGACTTCACTGGTGGTAGGCTCGGCCGACTTCCCCGAAAGCCAGATCATCGCCGAACTGTACGCAGGGGCGCTCAACGCCGCCGGCGTCACGGCCACCACCAAACCGAACATCGGCTCCCGCGAGGTCTACTTCAAAGCAGTAGAGGACGGTTCCGTGGACGTGGTGCCCGACTACACAGGCAACCTGCTGCTGCACGTGGACAAGGAAGCCACCGAGGAATCGGCCGAGGACATCGCCGCCGCCCTTCCGGACAAGCTGCCGGACGGCCTCGCCGTGCTGGAACCGTCAAAGGCGGAAAACAAAGATGCCATGGTAGTCACCAAGGCCACGGCGGAGAAGTACCAGCTGAAGTCCATCGAGGACCTGGCCAAGGTCTGCTCCGAGATCACCGTCGGCGCCCCGGCCACCTTCGCCGAGCGGGCCTACGGGCTGCCGGGCCTGAAGGAGAACTACAACTGCGAGCCCCGGAAGCTGGAGCCCTTCAGTGACGGCGGCGGCCCGCTGACCCTCAAAGCGCTGCTCGAGGACCAGGTGCAGGTGGCGGACATCTACACCACCACCCCGTCCATCGCGGACAATGACCTGGTGGTCCTGGAGGATCCCAAGAACAACTTCATCGCCCAGCAGGTTGTCCCGCTCTACAACGAGGCCAAGATGACGGACAAGGCCAAGGAAGCGCTGAACAACGTCTCCCGGATGATGACCACGGACGACCTGATCAACCTCAACCGCGCCGTCAGCGGCAGCCAGAAGCAGGGCGCCAAGGAGGCGGCCGACGCCTGGCTGAAGGAGAAGGGCATCGCTAAGTAGGCACCTTCCGTGCAGCCGTCAGGCTGCCTGCACGGTGATTACGACGGCGGGTGCCGGGCTTGCAAAAGTCCGGCAGCCGCCGTCGTGCATGTGTGGGCGACGTCTCAACGGCCGAACATCACACTTGTGGCATATTTGAGGAATGGCAGAATTCAGGCAGTCCACGAAGCTCAACAACGTCCTTTACGACATCCGTGGACCGATCCTGCAGGCCGCCCAGCAGATGGAAGCCGAGGGCCACCGGATCCTCAAGCTCAATATCGGCAACCCCGCGCCGTTCGGCTTCGAAGCGCCCGACGCCATCCTGGTGGACATGATCCGCCACCTTCCCCACGCCCAGGGCTACAGCGATTCCCACGGCATCTTTTCAGCCCGCACCGCCGTGTCGCAGTACTACCAGACCCGCGGCATCCAGAACATCCACGTGGACGACATCTACCTGGGCAACGGGGTCAGCGAGCTCATCACCATGTCCCTGATGGCCCTGCTCGACGACGGCGATGAAGTCCTGATCCCCACGCCCGACTACCCGCTGTGGACCGCTTCCGTGGCGCTGGCCGGAGGCAGGCCCGTCCACTACCTCTGCGACGAGGACTCCGGCTGGCAGCCTGACCTGGAGGACCTCGAAGCCAAGATCACGCCCCGCACCAAAGGCATCGTGGTGATCAACCCGAACAACCCCACGGGCGCCGTCTACCCCAAGGAGACGCTGAAACGGATTGTTGCCCTGGCCGAGAAGCACGGCCTGGTGCTGTTTGCCGACGAGATCTACGAAAAGATCCTCTACGAGGATGCCGTCCACATCAACCTTGCCGGGCTCACCGGCGACCACGTCCTGTGCCTGACCTTCAGCGGATTGTCCAAGGCATACCGCGTCTGCGGCTACCGGGCCGGCTGGATGGCCATTTCCGGCCCCAAGAAGGACGCCGCCGACTACCTTGAGGGCATCAGCCTGCTGGCCAACATGCGGCTCTGCGCCAATGTCCCGGCGCAGCACGCCATCCAGACGGCCCTGGGCGGATACCAGAGCATCAACGACCTGATCCTGCCCGGCGGACGCCTGCTGGAACAGCGCAACAAGGCCTATGACATGCTCAACGCCATTCCCGGGGTGAGCACGCAGCAGGCCAGGGGAGCCCTGTACCTGTTCCCGAAGCTGGATCCCGAGGTCTACCACATCCGCGATGACGAGAAGTTCGTCCTGGACCTCCTCCGTGAGCAAAAGATCCTCGTCTCCCACGGACGCGCCTTCAACTGGGTGCGGCCGGACCATTTCCGCATGGTCACCCTGCCGAACGTGAAGGACATCGAAGAGGCCGTGGGCAGGATGGGGGACTTCCTGAGCAGGTACCAGGGGAACTAGCCTGTGCTCACGGGCGCTTTCGGCCCGGAAGCACTTCGCGGAAAGGATTCCCTATGGCAGGCGCCCTTCGGTTCGAACAGCATCCTTCTGAAACCCTGAGGGCAGGCGACGGATTTTGCCTGTCCGATATCGACCCCGACTCCACTCCGGGCTACACCGGAACCAAGGATGACGGCAAGGCGCTGCTGGGCGAGATGGACGACGAGCTGGCCGACCTGCAGGAAAGGCTGTTCGCCGAGTCCCGTTTTGGCGGCCGCAAAAGGATCCTGCTCATCCTGCAGGCCATGGATACGGCCGGCAAGGGCGGCATCGTCAAGCACGTTATGGGGGCGATGGATCCCCAGGGTGTGCAGTTCAAGGCATTCAAGGCGCCCACCACGGAGGAGAAGTCCTACGACTTCCTCTGGCGGATCGGGAAGGAGGTCCCTGCGGTCGGCATGGTGGGGGTCTTCGACCGGTCCCACTACGAGGACGTCCTGATCCATCGCGTCCACCGCTGGGCCAGCCCGGAGGAGATCAAACGGCGCTACGTGGCCATCAATGAGTTCGAGGGGCGCCTCATCGAATCGGGGACAAGGGTGGTGAAGGTGATGCTACACATCAGCGGCGAGGAACAGAAGAAGCGGCTGCTGGCCCGGCTGGACAACCCGGCAAAGCACTGGAAGTACAACAGGGGCGACCTCGACGAGCGGGCGTTCTGGGACGACTACATGAACGCCTACCAGGCTGCCTTCGACGAAACCAGCACACGGGACGCCCCTTGGCACGTGATCCCGGCCAACAAGAAGTGGTACGCCCGCATCGCCGTGCAGCAGCTGCTCATCGGTGCGCTGGCGGAGCTGAACCCCGAATGGCCGAAAGCGGACTTTGACGTCCCCACGGAGCGCGAACTGATCCTGCGGTCCTGACAGGCCCTGCGGCCCGTTTCCGTTCCGGGGCGGATCCTAGAGCGGCTGGTCGCGGGAAGCGGCCAGCCGCTTCCTTGCCCCCTCCAGCCATTCCTCGCAGCGCGCTGCCAGCGCTTCACCGCGTTCCCACAGCGCCAGCGATTCTTCCAGGCTCGCGCCGCCCGCTTCGAGCCGGCCGACCACGGCAATCAACTGTTCGCGCGCTTCCTCGTAGCTCAGGCCCGCGACGCCGGCGTCCGTTTTCTGCTCACTCACGAGCGTCTCCTTCTTGCGGATTGTCGGGATTGGATCCTTGGGTGCCTGCAGCCCCTGTGGAGGTTGCGCCGAAACGGCCTTCCGCCACGCGGATGGACAGCGACGTGCCGGCAGGAGCATCCGCCGGACGCCGCACAACGGCGTGTCCGGCGATGGCTGCCGGACCTGCCTGTTGGCCTTCGAGCTCGACGACGGCGTACCCCCGGTCCAGCGTCTTCTGCGGCGAGAGCGCACGCACCTGGGCCTTGAGGTGTTCAAGCTGGTCGGCGGCACGGACCACTGTGGAATTCACCGCCGCGGAGGACCTGCGCAGCAGCCGCTCGACCTCCTCGGCGCGGACCGTGACCAGCCCTTCCGGCGAGGCCAGGACCGGCCGCGAATGCAGGGACGCCAGCCGGTCCGTTTCCCGGTCCACGAGGCGTTCAATGCAGCGCCGCAGCTGGTCCCGCGCCTGCCGCACCCCGGCCAGTTCCTCGGACACCTCGGGAACGATGCGCTTCGCGGCGTCCGTGGGCGTGGACGCCCGCAAGTCCGCGACATCGTCCAGCAGCGGACGGTCCGCCTCATGCCCGATGGCGCTCACCACCGGTGTGGCCGCCGCAGCCACCGCCCTGATCAGTTCCTCGCTGTTAAAGGGCAGCAGGTCCTCGAGCGCACCGCCGCCGCGGGCGATGACGATGACATCCACCACGGGATGGGCGTCCAGCTCACGAAGGGCCTTTACAACCTGGGACACCGCGGTGTTGCCCTGGACAGCCACCTCGCGGACTTCGAATTCAACGGCAGGCCAGCGCAGGGCGGCGTTCCGCAGGACGTCTTTCTTGGCGTCGGAATCCCGGCCCGTAATAAGTCCGATGCGGTGCGGGAGCAGCGGGAGGGGTTTCTTGCGTGAATCCGCGAAAAGACCCTCGGCGGAGAGCGCCTGCCGCAGCCGTTCGATCCGGGCGAGCAGGTCGCCGAGGCCCACGGGGCGGATATCGCGGACCAGCATGTTGAGCCGGCCGGTCTTCAGCCAGAACTCCGGTTTCAGCAGGGCAACCACGCGGGATCCGCGCTCCAGCGGCAGGTTCTGGCGTTCGAGCACCTTGGTCCACACCGACGCGGGCAGAGACACTTCCGCATCGACATCCCGCAGCGTCAGGTAGGCGTTGCTGCCGCGGCGGTTCAGCTCGATGACCTGCCCTTCCACCCAGGCCGAGGGAGTGCGGTCGATATGCGCCTTGAGCTTCTGCGAGAGCAGCTGCAGCGGCCAGGGGTTGTCCGGCGTGGTTTCAGCGGCCGTGGCGGGAAGGGTGGAGGGGGCTGTGCCGGGCAGGGAAGCCTGTTCAGACATGCAAACGCCCTTGCGGGACTGGTGCTGCGGGCATGGGGTCCTTCGTCTGTTGTACGGCGGTCATTCAACCTTATCCATAAGCTGTAGCACGCGGGACTGACAGAATCCGGCCAGGATCCCTGCCTAGGATGGGGGACTACCGCCACCAACCTGAAGGATCTGCTGTGCGCACTTTTGTCTCCGCCGTTGCCACCGTGCTGGGTGTGCTGCTGGCCGCCGTGGCCGTGCCCGCCATCTGGCTGGACCGGAACATTGTCCAGGAGGATGGTTTCGTGGCGCTGGCGGCCCCGCTGGGCAAGAATTCGGAGTTCCAGCAGCAACTGGCGACAGCCGCCGTGGGAACCATCGATACCAGTGCCGTCCCCGGATTCCTCTCCAACCTCGTCCAGCCGGTGCTGGAGCAGGCCGCCACCTCCATGGCAGGACTGCCCGGCTATCCCGCAGCGTGGGAGGAAACACTGCGCAGAAGCCACCGCCTGAGCTTTCCCCAGCCTGGTGATGATCCTTCTGCCGCCAAACCGGTCTCGTCACTGACTTTGGACGTTGCCCCGCTGGTGGCCCTGGGCGTGCAGGAGATCTCTACTGCCACCCGCCTTCCGCTGGAACCGCCGGGGGAGACGCTGATCAACGTTGGTGAGCCGGCACAGCGGGAATGGACCGAACGCCTGGCCACGTACGCCCCTATGGGATACCTGCTTGCCGCCGGTTCCGGGGTTGCCCTCCTTCTTGCGCTCGTGGCAGCCCGGCGGCGCTGGAAAGTGCTGGTGGGAGCCGGCCTTGGCGGCCTGCTGCTGGCCGGCCTCTGGGTTGTGGGGGTGCAGATTGGCTCCGCGGCGGCACTGGCCACGGACACCGGAAACGAAGTGGCCAACCTGTTCCGGGACGAGTTTGTGGCAGCGGCCAACGCCGACTTCATGGGTTGGACCGTGGCCGCGGCGGTCACGGGCGCAGTCCTGCTGGTGATGGGCATTGTGGCGGGCATCGCATCGCGGAGGCGGGCCGGCACAAGCCGGTAGCATGGAGTGATGACCTCGACCGCTGTTTCCCTTTCGATGCCTACTGTCCCCCGTCGGCGCCGCTCTCCCGAGGAAGTAGCAGCTGCAGCCCCCGTGCTCGGCAACAAGAAGGTGCTGCTGGCGGCCCCGCGGGGATACTGCGCCGGAGTCGACCGCGCCGTGATCGCCGTCGAAAAGGCCCTGGAGCACTACGGACCTCCCGTCTACGTGCGGAAGCAGATCGTGCACAACGTCCACGTGGTCAGCTCGCTGGAGGAAAAGGGCGCGATCTTCGTGGAGGAACTCGAAGAGGTCCCAGAGGGCGCCCTGGTCATTTTCTCCGCCCACGGCGTTTCACCGGCCGTGGTCAACTCGGCAGAACAGCGGGGCCTGCGGACCATCGACGCCACCTGCCCGCTGGTGACCAAGGTGCACAAAGAAGCGGTCCGCTTCGCCAAGGACGATTTCGACATCCTGCTCATCGGGCACGACGGCCACGAGGAAGTAGAAGGCACTTCGGGCGAAGCGCCGGAGCACATCCAGATCATCAACGGCCCGCACGAAGTGGACAAGGTGACTGTCCGCGACCCGGAAAAAGTCATCTGGCTGTCCCAGACCACCCTTAGCGTTGACGAAACCATGGAAACCGTCCGGCTGCTCAAGGAGCGGTTCCCCACGCTCCAGGATCCGCCCAGCGATGACATCTGCTACGCCACCACCAACAGGCAGGTGGCCATCAAGAAGATCGCGCCCCAGGCAGACCTGGTGATCGTGGTCGGCTCGGCGAACTCTTCCAACTCGGTCCGGCTCGTCGAGGTGGCCCTGGAATACGGGGCCAAGGCTTCCTACCGCGTGGACTTCGCCAACGAGGTGGACGAATCCTGGCTGGAAGGCGTGGCCACGGTGGGCGTGACCTCCGGCGCGTCCGTACCGGAAGTCCTGGTGCAGGATGTGTTGCGGCTGCTGGCAGACTACGGCTACGGGACCGTGGAAGAGGTTGTCACGGCCGAGGAAGACCTGCTCTTCTCACTGCCCAAGGAGCTCCGCGCCACCCTGAAGCAGGCCGGCGATGTGAGCCGTGCCCTGGGCGGACGCAGGCCCCGCAGCTGACCAAACGGCCGAGCCCTTCCCGCTGCACGGGGATCAGGCAGCTGCCTCCTCGCCCTGTAACTCTGGAGCGGCCAGCGCACGGGGCGTCACTTCCACGGACGGCGGAGCGGCCAGGCCGGACTCCTCCAGCGTGTTCAGCTTCCTGGCGGTGGGCAGCACCCGGGCCTCCAGGGTGCCCACCATGGAGTTATAGCGGTCCACCGAAGTTTTGAGTGAGGCCCCCAGCTTGCTGACGTTCTCCCCGAGCGTACCCATCCGGTCGTAGAGCTGCCGCGCCAGGTCGAACAGCTCCCGGGCGCTGTCGGTCAGGACGTCCTGCCGCCACGTGAAAGCCACCGATTTCAGCACTGCCAGCAGGGTGCTGGGGGATGCCAGCACCACGTTCCGGGACAGCGCATGGTCCAGCAATTCCGCGTCCGCCGCGAGTGCGGCAGCGAGAATGGATTCGGCAGGAATGAAGCAGATCACCAGTTCGGGGGAGTTGCCCGGAATGTCCCAATACTTCTTGTTGCTGAGCGCGTCCACATGCGCACGAAGCGCCTTGGCGTGGGCGGCCAGCAGCGCCTGCTGCGAACGGCCGTCTGCCGCCGTCGGCGACCCCGGCCTGAAGTTCCGGGGATCCGGCCCGTTCAACTCCTGGGCTTCCAGGTAGGACGACAGCGGAACCTTGGCATCCACCACCAGCTGCTTTCCGCCGGGAAGCTGGACCACGAGGTCGGGACGGACCGTGGAATCGCTGCCTGCGCTGTGCAGCTGCTCCACAAAGTCCACGTGGCGCAACATGCCGGAAGCCTCCACCACCCGCCGCAGCTGGACCTCACCCCACTGGCCACGCGCGCTGTTGGACCGCAGTGCCGATTCCAGCGCATGGGTGGAACGGATCAACTGCTCGTCGGAAAGCCGGGCTTCCTGGAGCTGCTGGGCGAGCTGGCCGTACTGCTCCACCCGGTCGCGTTCCAGCAGGGCAACCTGCTGCTGCACCGCGGAAAGCTTCTCCGCCACCGGCGCCAGCGCGCGGAGCACGCTGCCGTCCTGCGACCGGGCCTCGCCGAGCTCACGGTTCTGTGCCGCCAAAAGCCGCCGCTCGGCGTCGGCCGCTGCAAATAGCGCGCTGACCTCGGAAAGCCGGGACGAGACTGCGTCGAAGTCTGCCTCCAGGGCATGCGAGTTCTTCCGCAGCACAAGAAACGTGGCAGCGGCACCGGCGAGGGCGCCCAGCAGCAGCATGAACAAGGCCAGAATCAACGCAAAAACATCCATGCCCTCACTGTGGCACGGGGCTCTGACAATCCCGGGCAGTGACATCCGGCGTTACTGGCCCGGGACGCCCTGCGGGTAGAATCAATGCTCGTGGCTCTTACTATTGGCATCGTCGGACTGCCCAACGTCGGCAAATCAACCCTCTTCAACGCGCTCACCCGCAACCAGGTCCTGGCCGCGAACTACCCGTTCGCCACCATCGAGCCGAACGTCGGCGTCGTGAACCTGCCGGACCCGCGGCTGGACAAGCTTGCCGGGATCTTCGGCTCGCAGCGCGTGCTGCCGGCGGCCGTCTCCTTCGTGGACATTGCCGGCATCGTCAAGGGTGCGTCCGAGGGCGAAGGGCTGGGCAACCAGTTCCTGGCCAACATCCGTGAAGCCGAAGCCATCGCCGAAGTGGTGCGCGTGTTCGATGACCCCGACGTAGTTCACGTGGACGGCAAGGTGGACCCCCGCTCGGACATGGAAACCATCAACACCGAGCTCATCCTCGCCGACCTGCAGACTATCGAGAAGGCCATCCCGCGGATCGAAAAAGAGGTCAAGATCAAGAAGCGGGAGGCTGCCGAACTGGCAGCCATCAAGGCCGCACAGGCGGTTCTGGAACGCGGGGACACCATCTACTCCGCCATCAAGGGCGACAAGCTGGACATGGAACACCTCAAGGAGCTCAGCCTGCTCACGGCCAAGCCCTTCATTTACGTGTTCAACGCTGACGAAGCCATCCTCGGCAGCCCGGAAAAGCAGGAGGAGCTGCGCGCCCTCGTGGCCCCGGCGGACTGCATCTTCCTGGATGCCAAGCTCGAAGCGGACCTCGTGGAACTCGATGAAGAAGAAGCCCGCGAGATGCTGGAGATGAACGGCCAGGAAGAATCCGGTCTTGACCAGCTGGCCCGCGTCGGCTTCCACACCCTCGGATTGCAGACCTACCTCACCGCAGGCCCCAAGGAAGCACGCGCCTGGACCATCCGCCAGGGCGACACTGCACCGCAGGCAGCCGGTGTGATCCACTCCGACTTCCAGCGCGGCTTCATCAAGGCCGAGGTAGTGTCCTTCGACGATCTCGTGGAGGCCGGCTCCATGGCCGAGGCGAAGTCCCGCGGCAAGGTCCGGATCGAAGGCAAGGAATACGTTATGGCCGACGGCGACGTCGTGGAGTTCCGCTTCAACGTCTGACGGGTCCAACGCCCGGCCGGTTGCAGACCTTATCCTGACTTATATAGGGCGTGATCCTGGCTGCTCCAGGTCCACCTCCCGGGACAAAAACACAAGGAGGCGGCGTGCGGCTCAGGCGCCTGGCGCGGTACATCACGGCGGCAGCTGCGGCTGCCCTGGTTTTGTCAGGCTGCTCGGGCGGCGGCACGGCGCCCGTCATGGTGGGGGAGGTGAAACGCGGCGGCGTCGCCACCGTTGCAGAGGTCAACGCGTTCTCCTCCTTCAACCCCTACAGCGCCGACGGCAACACGGACATCAATTCCAAGATCGGTTACATCACCCACTCGGGGTTCTACTACCTGGATGACAAAGCAGCGGTAGTCCGCAATGAGAAGTTCGGGCGGTTTGAGAAGGTCTCGGACAATCCGTTGAAGGTCAGGTACACCGTCAACGAGGGCGTTAAATGGTCCGACGGCGAAGCTATTGACGCCGGGGACCTCCTCCTGAGCTGGGCGGCCGGCTCAGGATATTTCGACGACGCCGACCCCCAGGCCGGGACGGGCACCACCTTCTTTTCCGCTGCTGCCGACACCAGCGGACTGGCCGGGACCGTCTTTCCCGAACTTGGCGACGACGGCCGTTCGATCACCCTGGAGTATGCGACTCCTTACGCTGACTGGGAAGTGGCGTTCGACGTCGGGCTGCCGGCGCACGTCGTGGCCGCCAAGGGCGGCCTGAACGATGAGGAGGACCTCGTCGAACTGCTGCGGGATTCACCCCGCGGCAACCCGGAGAAGCCGGAAGCCAACCCGGAACTGAAGGCGATCAGCGATTTCTGGAACTCCGGCTTCGACACCAAATCGCTTCCTGACGATCCGTCCCTGTACCTGTCCAGCGGCCCCTACATTGTGCGGGACATCGTTCCCGAGTCATCCATGCGGCTCGTGCGGAACCGCGACTACGTTTGGGGAGCCGAGCCGTGGTTGGACGAGATCACCATTCGCTTCACCGGGGCGCTGCCCGCAGCCGTTGATGCCCTCCGCAACGGACAGGCGGACATCATTTCCCCGCAGCCCTCAGCAGGCACCGAGCAACTTTTCGCCGGGCTGGCGGATCAGGGCAACACCGTTGAACGCTACGAGCAGTCCGGCTACGACCATCTGGACCTCAACTTTTCCGGCGTTTTTGAGGATGAGGATGTCCGCGAAGCCTTCTTGAAAACTGTGCCGCGCCAGGCCATTGTGGACGCCGTAGTGGGGGAGATGCTGCCGGACCCGAAGCCGCTTGACTCCCACGTCTTCCTGCCGGCCCACCCTAAATACGCGGACACTGCCCGGAACAACGGCTCGTCGGAATACACCGAGGTGGATGTCGAGGGAGCACGGGCGCTCCTGGAGGGCGCCACGCCCACTGTCCGGATTCTTTACAACCGGGACAATCCCAACCGTGCCCGGGCCTTTGCCCTGATCCGTGACTCGGCCGCGCAGGCAGGTTTCCAGGTGGAGGACGGCGGGCAGGGCAGCGCCGACTGGGCAAGGTCCCTGGGCGGAAGCGGCCACGACGCCGCTCTGCTGGGCTGGATCGGCACCAGCGCCGGAGTCAGCCGGGTCCCGCAGATCTTCCGTACCGGTGCGGGCAGCAACTTCAACGGTTTTTCCGACGCCGATGCTGACCGTGCCATGGAACAGTTGGCAGGGACCACCGACCTGGGGCGGCAGGACGAACTCCTCGCGGACATCGACAAGCAGATCTGGGAGAACGCCTACGGTCTCCCGCTGTACCAGACCATCGGCACCACTGTTGTTGGCCCCCGGATAACCGGCGTGAAGTCGAGCTCCGGTCCGCTTGGCGTGTGGTGGAACGTGTGGGAGTGGCGCCTGGCCTAGGGGCCGGGCAATGTCCAACCTCAACCCGGTTTGGAAGATCGGCTACCAGGCTCGCTCGATCCCATGTACAACATCTTCCGGACCATCGAAGAGCCGTTGCGGGTCCACAAGATCGGCGACCGGGCCAGCAGGGAGAAGAAGGTCCGTGAGCTGCTGGACCAGGTGGCGCTGCCTCAGTCCGCCATGCAGCGGTACACGAACGAGCTCTCCGGCGGGCAGCGGCTCCTGAACCTGCTGGCGGACCTGCAGGCCAACCTCGGGCTGACGTACCTCTTCATTACGCACGACCTCGCCGTGGTCCGCCAGATCGCGGACCACGTATGCGTGATGGAGAAGGGGCGCCTGGTGGAGACCGGTTCAACGGACGACGTCTTCGAATCACCGCAGCAGGAATACACCAAGGCACTGTTGAACGCCATTCCCGGCGCCAAGCTGATGCTGCCGCCCGAGGTGGCATAACCGGCGCCTGCGTCAGGAACGGCCGGAACCTGGAGCCCTGCGCCTCCCGGTTCCGGCCGTTTCCTTGTAGATATGCCTCAGTCGCGGGCAGCGCCGGCATCGGGTCCGGCGGCCAGCACGGGCGGCGCGTCCTGGTCCGGCTTCCGGTCCAGCCCCAGGCCGCGCAGCCGCCGCTCCAGCAGTGCGCCCAGTGCCTGCCGGCCCGCCGTGTTCATATGCACCGCGTCCGCGAGGTCCTTGGCCAGGCCATACCGGGTCAACCAGTCGCCGACGGACACAAACGGCAGGTTCTGTGCCGCAGCAACATTTCCGAGCAGCCTGTCCACTTCCGTGCGCCGCCCACCGCCGCGGCCCTCGCCGCGGGCCAGCGTACCGATCATTGCCATGCGGGTTCCGGGGTAGCGCGCCTGCAGTTCCGAAATCAGATCCTCCGCGTTTTCGGTAATCCGGGCATCGCTGGCCCCGTGGGCTGCGTCGTTGCCGCCGCCCTGGATGACGATCAGGGCGGGAGTCCCGGATGGGAGCAGCCAGTCACCGTTGCGGAGGGCGTCGATGTAATTGCCGGTGGCGCCGTTGCCGGTGACGAATCCCGTTCCTCCCCGGCCGCAGAAGTAGACCTTGTACCCTGCCGACGTAAGGCCCTGGCGGGGCCAGCCGTCTACGGGTTCGGACTGGGAATCCCCAATCAGGAGCACTGTCCGGGCGATGTCAGGGACCACCGCCTCAAGCCGTCCGTTGTCCTGGTTCCGGACCGTGGAACGCGCGTATAGTGTTCCGGCTGCGGGCTGCGCCGCTGCGGCAACTGCCGGTGGCTGTGCAGCGGGGGAGAGGCCGGGCAGTGCGCATCCCGAGAGGCCCACAAGCCCGGATGCGACGATGGCAAGTCCTGCTCCGGAGGCGCCAAGGCGGGTACGGGCCATGGCTCGTGTCATAGGGATGTCTCCGGGCGTGCTCGGTGCTGCGTGTCAGAGCAATCATGTGGCATACCGGGCGTGATGGCCAGTGATTTTGCTCACTATTTTTGGGCGTGGCGCAGGCCCTGCCTCCGGGCGGGTGTCCAGGCGCCCGGGTATTTAGGCCAATAAATGCCCCTGCCGGTAGAATAGGGGAAGGCGCCCTGTGCAAAGGACCTTATCCGTCGTGCATTCCGGTAGGACGTGGCGCGATACAACAGCTGACTCCACTGAATCGAGCCATTACGCATGTCTGAAACCACCACCAACACCGCGGTAGCCACTGCATCGCGCAGTGACCTGCGCAACGTCGCGATTGTGGCCCACGTTGACCACGGCAAGACCACCCTGGTCGACGCCATGCTCAAGCAGACCAACTCCTTTGCTTCCCACGGCGAGGTTGAAGACCGCGTCATGGACTCCGGTGACCTGGAACGCGAAAAGGGCATCACCATCCTGGCGAAGAACACCACTGTCGCCTACAACGGCCCTTCGTCCAACGGCGAAACCATCACCATAAATGTCATTGACACCCCCGGCCACGCCGACTTCGGCGGCGAGGTGGAGCGCGGCCTGTCCATGGTCGACGGCGTCGTCCTGCTGGTAGACGCCTCCGAAGGTCCGCTCCCGCAGACCCGCTTCGTGCTGCGCAAGGCGCTCGCCGCGCACCTGCCCGTCATCCTGCTGGTCAACAAGACAGACCGTCCCGACGCCCGCATCGAAGAAGTGGTCCACGAGTCCATGGACCTCCTTCTCGGCCTTGCCTCGGACCTTGCCGACGAGGTGCCGGACCTGGACCTGGACGAGATCCTCAACGTGCCCGTGGTTTACGCCGCCGCAAAGGTTGGCCGGGCATCACTTGAACAGCCTGCCGACGGTACCGCACCGGACAACGAGGACCTCGAGCCGCTGTTTAAGACGATCGTCGAGCACATCCCGGCTCCCACCTACAACCCGGAAGGTGTCCTGCAGGCGCACGTCACCAACCTGGATGCTTCCCCGTTCCTGGGCCGCCTCGCCCTGCTCCGTATCTACAACGGCACCCTGCGCAAGGGCCAGCAGGTCGCCTGGGCCCGCCAGGACGGCGAGCTGAAAACCGTCAAGATCACCGAACTCCTCGCTACCAAGGCGCTGGAGCGCGTTCCGGCCGAGTCCGCCGGCCCGGGTGAGATCGTCGCCGTCGCCGGTATCGAGGACATCACCATCGGCGAAACCCTCACCGACGTTGAGAACCCGCAGCCGCTGCCGCTGATCACCGTGGACGATCCCGCCATCTCCATGACCATCGGCATCAACACCTCCCCGCTGGCCGGCAAAGTCAAGGGCGCCAAGGTCACGGCCCGCCAGGTGAAGGACCGCCTGGACAAGGAACTGATCGGTAACGTCTCCATCCGCGTGCTGCCCACCGAGCGTCCGGACGCCTGGGAAGTCCAGGGCCGTGGCGAGCTCGCGCTGGCCATCCTGGTTGAGCAGATGCGCCGCGAGGGCTTCGAGCTGACCGTGGGCAAGCCGCAGGTTGTCACCAAGACCATCGACGGCAAGATCCATGAGCCGATGGAACACATGACCATCGACGTGCCGGAGGAGTACCTTGGCGCCGTCACCCAGCTGATGGCAGCCCGCAAGGGCCGCATGACCAACATGGCCAACCACGGCACCGGCTGGGTCCGCATGGAGTTCATCGTCCCCGCCCGTGGCCTCATCGGCTTCCGCACCAAGTTCCTCACCGAAACCCGCGGTGCCGGCATTGCGGCCTCCATCTCCGAGGGTTACGAGCCGTGGGCCGGCCCCATCGAGTACCGCACCAATGGTTCGATGGTTGCCGACCGTGCCGGCGTCGTGACCCCGTTCGCCATGATCAACCTGCAGGAGCGCGGTTCCTTCTTCGTAAAGCCCACCGCCGAGGTGTATGAGGGCATGATTGTTGGCGAGAATTCGCGCGCTGATGACATGGACGTCAACATCACCAAGGAAAAGAAGCTCACCAACATGCGTGCCGCCTCCTCCGACAGCTTCGAGAACCTGACGCCGCCGCGCGAGCTCACCCTCGAGGAATCGCTGGAGTTCGCCCGCGATGACGAGTGCGTCGAGGTCACCCCGGAAGCTATCCGCATCCGGAAGGTTATCCTTGATACCAACGAGCGTGCCAAAGCCGCCCGCGCCCGCGCCAAGGCCTAGTTACTGCCAGTTCCACGGAACGCCACCGGTCCATTGCCGGTGGCGTTCCTGGCTTAAGGACTGTGGTCCCTTCGGTACCGCCGTGCGCGGTGAGACAGCGGTTGGCCGTGCAGGGACAGTTCCTGCACAGTGAGATCCTCCCTAGGTGCGCGGGCGGCGCCGCTCGGGGGCCGGGGGCACTTCCTTGGCCGCAACAACAGCGGCAAGGGGAATCACGACGTCGGCCTGCCTGGTGCGGACGGTGCAGTCACCGGCGTCACACGAGACAAGGTGGCCGAGGGCATCGGTCAGGCCGCCCTCGATCCGGTAGCGCACCACCACCCGCGTCCCGGGTTTGGCGGCGGCAAGGAAACCGGCGGGGGCAGGAAGCTGACTCACCAGTTCATACTAGGCGGGCCGGCTAGGTTCGCGGGATCGGGCTGGGAGATAATAGGCTCAGATGTGGAGAGTCCGGCCGAGGTTGCCGGATGCAAGAGCCGGCGGGTCGCCGGAACCAACGTGGAGAGGCCACTGACGTGACGTACGTAATCGCACAGCCGTGTGTAGATGTCAAGGACAAGGCGTGCATCGAAGAATGCCCCGTCGACTGCATCTATGAGGGTGAGCGTTCGCTGTACATCCATCCGGACGAATGCGTCGACTGCGGCGCCTGTGAGCCCGTGTGCCCGGTCGAGGCAATCTATTACGAGGACGACACCCCGGACGAGTGGGCCGACTACTACAAGGCCAACGTCGAGTTCTTCGACGACCTCGGTTCCCCCGGCGGCGCCGCAAAGCTCGGCAACACCGGCAAGGACCACCCCATGATTGCCGCCCTGCCGCCGCAGAACCAAGACCACTGACGCGCGCAGGAAAGGGAACCGCAGCAGTGACCGCATTCGGCCTTGACCTGCCCGACTACCCGTGGGAGGCCATGGCGCCGTACCTCGCGAAGGCCTCGGAGCACCCCGACGGCGTGGTCAACCTTTCCATCGGAACCCCGGTTGACCCCACCCCGGCACCCATCCAGGACGCCCTGAAGGCTGCCGCCGACGCTCCGGGATACCCAACTGTCCACGGCACGCCGGCGCTGAGGGATGCCATTGCAGGCTGGTTCCAGCGCCGCCGCGGCGTTGCCGGCCTCGACCCCCGGAACATCATGCCCACGGTGGGTTCGAAGGAACTCGTGGCGTGGCTGCCGCTGCTGCTCGGCCTGAAGCCGGGGGACGTCGTCGTACGCCCCAAGGTCGCCTACCCCACGTACGATATCGGCGCCACCCTTGCCGGCGTCACCTCCGTTGCCACGGACAATATGGACGAGCTCGACGACGACACCCGCTCGCGGGTCCGGCTTATCTGGGTCAATTCACCGGGAAACCCCACCGGCAGTGTCCGCGACGCCGACTCGCTGAAAATGCTCGTGGAACAGGCACGCGGCCTGGGCGCAGTGGTGGCCTCGGACGAGTGCTACGCCGAGCTTGGCTGGGGAACGTGGGACGTCCAGCGGGGCGGCCGGGCGGTCCCCTCCATCCTTGATCCGGGGGTGGCGGGCGGATCACACCAGGGTCTCCTCGCCGTCTACTCACTGAGCAAGCAGTCCAACCTGGCCGGCTACCGGGCAGCGTTCGTTGCCGGCGACCCGGACCTGATGCCCAACCTGGTCAACAGCCGCAAGCACGCCGGCATGATCGTCCCCTACCCGGTCCAGGAAGCCATGCGGGTAGCCCTGGGCGACGACGCGCATGTCGAAGCCCAGAAAGACCTGTACCGGGGCCGCCGCGAGCGACTGGTCCCGGCGCTGCAGCAGTTCGGCCTCGAGATCAAGGATTCCGACGCCGGCCTGTACCTGTGGTGCACGGCGGGGGAGGACACGTGGACCACCGTTGCCCGCCTGGCGGAGCGCGGCATCGTAGTGGGCCCCGGGGTCTTCTACGGGGAAGCAGGCAACGGCTACGTCCGCGTCGCCCTCACCGGCACGGACGAGCGGATCGACGCCACTGTTGCCCGGCTCGGCTGACTTCCGGCAGCAGTGAGGCGCGTAACATTGCTGTGACTCGCGCCACAACATGGGCATTTTACGGGACATGATGCCTTCGCGGATTAGTGACACCCGGCAAGGAGCGGTAGTTTTTAACTGATCAATGGTGGCTTTCCACAAGAAGGCAGCCCGGGTGTTGGAACCTGTCTTCTCAGGGTCTGTGCGCGGCTCACCTGATATTGGATCAAGCTTTCGACAGAGGCCCAGAAGCCTCATGAAGGGGACTCCATGACTGAGACCAACAACGCTGCGACCCTGCTCCATGCAGGTGGCGAGCTCAAGCTCCCCCGCATCCCGGTTATTGAAGGAAACGAAGGCTACGACGTTTCCAAGCTGCTGAAGCAGACGGGCGCAGTCACTTTCGACCCCGGCTTCATGAACACGGCAGCCACCACCTCGGCTATCACCTACATCGACGGCGATGCGGGCATCCTGCGCTACCGCGGATACCCCATTGAGCAGCTGGCGCAGCACTCCAGCTTCCTTGAGGTGTCCTACCTGCTCATCTACGGCAACCTGCCCACGCCCACCGAACTGGATGAGTTCGACCAGAAAATCCGCCGCCACACCCTGCTGCACGAGGAGCTCAAGGGCTTCTTCGGCGGCTTCCCCCGCGACGCGCACCCGATGCCCGTGCTGTCCTCGGCGGTGTCCGCGCTGTCCACGTTCTACCAGGACTCGCTGGACCCGTTCAACGCCGAGCAGGTGGAGGTTTCCACCATCCGCCTGATGGCCAAGCTGCCCGTCATCGCGGCTTACGCGCACAAGAAGTCCATCGGCCAGCCGATGCTGTACCCGGACAATTCCATGAACCTCGTGGAGAACTTCCTCCGCCTCAGCTTCGGCCTTCCCGCCGAGCAGTACGAGCTGGACCCGGTCATTGTGAAGGCCCTGGACCTGCTCCTCATCCTGCACGCGGACCATGAGCAGAATTGCTCCACCTCCACCGTCCGCCTGGTGGGATCCTCCAACGCTAACCTCTTCGCGTCAGTTTCCGCAGGCATCAACGCCCTGTTCGGCCCTGCCCACGGCGGTGCCAATGAAGCCGTCCTGAAGATGCTCCGCCAGATCCAGGCCGAGGGCCTCAAGCCCGAGGACTACATGGAGAAGGTTAAGAACAAGGAGGACGGCGTCCGCCTCATGGGCTTTGGGCACCGCGTCTACAAGAACTACGATCCACGCGCCAAGATCGTCAAGGCCACGGCCCACGAAATCCTGAGCAAGCTCGGCGGCAACGACGAACTGCTGGACATCGCCCTGCGCCTCGAAGAAAAGGCGCTCAGCGACGACTACTTCATCCAGCGCAAGCTTTACCCGAACGTCGACTTCTACACCGGCCTGATCTACAAGGCCATGGGCTTCCCGGAGAAGATGTTCACGGTGCTGTTCGCGATTGGCCGCCTTCCCGGCTGGATCGCCCAGTGGCGCGAAATGATCAGCGACCCGAACACTAAGATCGGCCGCCCGCGCCAGCTGTACATCGGGGAGCCGGAGCGGGACTACCCGGTCCGCTAGTCCCTCCCCACCAGCTCCCGGCCCGGCAATTACGACGACGGCCGCCCACCTCCTCGAGGTGGGCGGCCGTTTGCGTTGGGTCCGGTGGTTGAGCCTGTCGAAGCCCCGGTTTCGACAGGCTCAACCACCGGCGGAATCAGGAGGCGTAGCCGTTGGGGTTGTTTTTCTGCCAGCGCCAGTGGTCCTGGCACATCTCGTCGACAGTCTTGGTGGTGGACCAGCTGAGGTCGGCCAGGGCAGAGGTGGCGTCTGCCCAGAAGGCGGGCAGGTCGCCGGCTCGGCGGCTGGTGATCTCGTACGGGATGGGCTTGCCGACGGCCTTCTCGAAGGAGCGAAGCACCTCCAGCACCGAAGAGCCCTTGCCGGAGCCGAGGTTCCAGCGGAAGACGCCCTCGCGGTCCGCCACGTGGTTCAGGGCGGCCACGTGGCCCTGCGCGAGGTCGACGACGTGGATGTAGTCGCGCAGGCAGGTGCCATCCGGGGTGTCGTAATCGCCGCCGAACACCATCAGCTTTTCGCGCCGGCCCACGGCCACCTGGGCGATAAACGGCACCAGGTTGTTGGGGATGCCCTGCGGGTCCTCGCCGATCCGGCCGGAGGGGTGAGCACCCACCGGGTTGAAATAGCGCAGCAGTGCTATATGCCAGCGGGGGTCCGCGGCGCCGAGGTCGGAGAGGATGTCCTCGATCTGCTCCTTGGTGCGGCCATAGGGGTTGTTGGCCCCGATTTCCATCTTTTCCACGTAGGGGATGGGGTTGTGCTCGCCGTACACCGTGGCCGAAGAGCTGAAGACGAAGGATCGGACGTCGTGCCGGTCCATCACGCGGATCAGGTTCAGGGTGCCGACCAGGTTGTTGTAGTAGTACTTCAGAGGTTCCTGCACGGATTCGCCCACGGCCTTCAGTCCGGCGAAGTGGATGATCGCATCGATGGCCGCACCAGCGAATACCTGCTCCACCGCGGCTTCGTCCACCAGGTCCACGTTATGGAACTCCGCAGCCTTGCCGGTGAGTTCGGCCACCCGGCGGAGGGACTCCTCGCTTGAGTTGACGAGGTTGTCGATGACGACAACGTCGTGGCCGGCTTCCTGCAGGGAAAGAACAGTGTGGGAACCGATGTAGCCGGTGCCCCCTGTAACCAGAATCTTCATGCCTCAACGCTATCCCACGGCGTACCGCTGCCGCCGCCATGTTTCGGACATCGGGCAGCAGCGACGCCTCACCGCGGATTTTGCGCACGAGTGTGCTAAATAGAAGTGGTGCCCAAGATTGTTGACGCCGAAGCCCGCCGCCAGGACGTCGTGGACGCGGTGCTCCGCATCATCGCCGTCGACGGGTTGGAGCGTGCCTCCCTGCGGGAGGTGGCGGATGAGGCTGGCCTCGCCGTCGGATCCGTCCGGCACTACTTCGCCGGCAGCGATGAACTGCTGGCCTACTCATTTGGCACGGTGGTCAACCGCATCGTCGGCCGGCTTGAAGCAAACCTGCCCGCGGTGGCGGCCGCGGCTCCCGGCAGCCCCGGTCAACGTGCCGCCGTGTTGACCCTGCTGGGCGGGTTGCTTCCCCTTGACGAGGAACGGGCGCTCGAAACCTGCGCCTGGATGGCATTCAAGAACGCCGCCAGGACCCGCCCGTTCCTGGCACCGGAGGCTGACCGCAGCCACCGCCGAGTGGCTGCAGTGGCGGGGCAGGTAGTGGCCGCCCTGCTCCCTGGCGCGGAAACCGAGGAAGATCTGGTCCTGGAAGCTGAACGCCTCCTTGCCACACTGGACGGGCTCTGCATGCACGCCCTGCTGCAGCCGGGCTGGATGACGGCACAGATGTGTTCCGGCGTCCTGGAACGGCACCTTCAGGCGCTTGGGCGGTGAGGGGCGTTAACGTGGGCGGGGAGCGGGAATAGACTGATAGCCGGGGGCGCCGGACCGGATCAGCAGACCCGGCACGAACACGGCAGGGAAGGGATTTGGGATGCATCAAGCAACTGGTACAGGGTGGCAGATCACGACGGACACGTCCGGACCCATGATGATCGCGCTGTATGTCCGCGATGCCGCCGGACTCAACGGCGCAGGCCACCCGGCGCTGTCACATGCAACCCCAAAAATCCGTCCTGCAGACCACAGCCACCTGATTGCAGACGTCGGCGGCCTCGGCACCCTCCGCACGGAGTGGGAAGCCTGGTGGGCGCAGCTCCTCAAGGCATATCCCCAGACGTCGCCGGAACTTACTCCGCCGGACTTCGCGGCCTTCGGCAACTCACCCGCACTTCAGCGTGTCCTGCAGGCACACTTCGGCTCCGCCCTCACCTGGGCCAGGGAGCGGCGGAGCGAGTACGCCGAACTTGAGGCGGAACGGGTGGCAAGCGGCACCAACCAGATGCTGGAGGATCTGGTGGACGACCGCCTCCTTGAAGTAGGCCGGGACTCGCGGGACTTCAAGCTGAGCATCATCGAATTGCCGCTGAACGAACCCCGTGCCTGGTACCTCGAGCCGGACAAGATCATCATGAGCCAGCAGCTGATGAGCCAGCCTGAGCTTTTCCGCAGCTATGTCCAGCCTGTTGTGGAGATCCTCGTCTAAGTGCCGCCCCCGCAGGGCGGCCTCAGGCCTCCCGGGCCGCTACTGTAATCCGCACCTGGCCATCCGGCGCTGGTGACTCCTGCCAGCCATTCCGTTCCGAACGGTTCCAGCTGCGCCCGGCGACCTCCACGCGGGTGACTTCAAGTCCTTTGGCGTTCGCCACGGCCCAGTGTGCGATTGACCAGGCCTGGCTGCCGGTGGCTTCCACAACGAGGGTCTGTCCGTCCACCACCGTGCCCACGGGGCCATAGGCCTTGCCAAGTTCAGCGGATACTGCACCGGCATCACCGGGAAGGGCGGACGAGCGCAGCGTGCAGTGCACCGCCTCAGGAGTCTGGCCGGAGAAACCGGAGGCGAAGAACCGTCCAAGTTCCTCATGCCGGGCGTAGGCCAGGGGATAGGCGGAGCGCTGGACACGCTGCGCGGCGTCCGTGATGTCCAGGGATTCATACCCCGGGACCTCTACAAGCGCGTCGTAAAAGGCATTGACAGCGTAGTAGGGGTCCATGACCTGTTCCTCTGTTCCCCAGCCCTGGGACGGCCGCTGCTGGAACAGACCCCGGGAATCGGGTCCCGCCTGGTCGCCGTGCCCGATGTTCCGCAGCTTGGATTCCTGCATCGCCGTGGCAAGGGCAATGCTCGCTGCCCGGGGTGGCAGCCCCCGCTGGACGGCGACGGCGGTGATCAGGGACGCGTACACCGCCTGGTCCGGTGCCAGTTCGGCAGTCCTGTCGCCAACAACAGCCGTGCAGCGTTCCGAAACGAGGGTTTCGGAACGCTGCACGAAAAACACCGCGGTATAGATGCCGCCTGCCACCAGCGCGAGCGTGAGCAGCAGGACCACCAGGCGGCGGAGGCCGCGTCTGCGTGCCACCGGTCGATCAGTTGGCGTGCAGGGCGTCGTTCAGTTCCACGGTCTGGCCCTTGCGCGGAAGGACCTCCACAACGCCCGTGGTGGAGTTGCGGCGGAACAGCAGGTTGGGAACGCCGGAAAGCTCGGCTGCCTTGACGATTTTGGTGGTGTCCTCGCCCACCTCGTCCTTGGGGCCGGGGACGCGCACGCGGGTGCCGGCGGTGACGTAGAGGCCAGCCTCCACGACGGAATCGTCGCCGATGCTGATTCCGACGCCGGAGTTCGCGCCCAGCAGGACGCGCTCACCGATGGTGATCTTTTCCTTGCCGCCACCCGAGAGGGTACCCATGATGGATGCCCCGCCGCCGACGTCGCTGCCGTCACCGGCGACGACGCCCGCCGAAATCCGGCCTTCCACCATAGAGGTGCCCAGGGTGCCGGCGTTGAAATTGACGAAGCCTTCGTGCATGACGGTGGTGCCGGCCGCGAGGTGGGCACCCAGGCGGACGCGGTCGGCGTCGGCGATCCGGACGCCGGCGGGCACAACGTAGTCCACCATCCGAGGGAACTTGTCGATGCCGTAGACGGTGACCGGACCGCGCCGGCGCAGTTTGGCGCGGGTGATTTCGAAACCTTCGACGGCAGCCGGGCCGAAATTGGTCCAGACAACGTTGGGCAGCTTGCCGAAAATGCCGTCCAGGTTGATTGTGTTGGGCCGGACCAGGCGGTGCGAGAGCAGGTGCAGCCGGAGGTAGGCGTCAGCGGTATCTGCGGGGGCTTCGTCGAGGTTGATCTGGACGAACACCACCTTCTGCTCGGTGCCGCGGTCCTCGTCGGTGCCGTTCTCCGCGATCCGGACCAGGGCCTCGTCGGCGTTCTCCACCGAGCGCAGGTTCTCGGCGGCAACGCCCAATGCGGGGGTGGGATACCAGACGTCGAGGACGGTAGCCTCGCCGTTGATCGTGGCGATGGTTGCCACGCCAAAGCCAAAGGCGGAGCGGTCGTCGGGGGTGGCGCTAAAGGTTTCGGGCACGGCAGAAGAAGCGGTCTCAGTCATGTGCTCCAGTCTATCGAGGGGCGGGCGCCGGGTTCGAACTAGACTGGCTTCGTGACTGCCGAAACCGCTTCCGCAACGTCCATGCCCGTCCTTGACCTACGGCAGGACGTGGCGCTGCTGACGGCTGCGCTGATGGACATCAACAGTGTGTCCGGCAACGAAAAGGAACTGGCCGACGCCGTCGAAGCTGCCTTGCGGGACATTCCCCGGTTGACGGTGCTCCGGGACGGGGACGCCATCATCGCCAGAACAGAGCTGGGGCACGCCGAACGCGTCATCCTGGCGGGGCACCTGGACACCGTCCCGCTGCCGCTCACCGAAGGTTCCAGGGGGACGGTGCCGTCAACCTGGGAGTCCGGGGTACCGGGGGAGGGCGTCCTCTATGGCCGCGGTGCCACGGACATGAAGGGCGGTGTTGCGGTCCAGCTTGCCCTGGCGGCAACTATGTTCGACGACGGCGCGCAGCCACAGCGGGACGTCACCTTCGTCTTTTACGACCACGAGGAAGTGGAAGCTGTAAAGAGCGGCCTGGGCCGGCTGGTGCGCAACCATGGGCACCTGCTGCACGGTGACTTCGCCATCCTGCTGGAACCCACGGACGGCACAGTGGAGGGCGGGTGCAACGGGACCAGCCGGTTTGAGGCAACCACCGTCGGCGAGGCGGCGCACTCCGCCCGGGCCTGGATGGGCAGCAACGCCATCCACGCGGCAGCACCCATCCTGGCCCGGCTGGCTGCCTACCAGCCGCAGACCGTCACCGTGGACGGCCTGGATTACCGGGAGAGCCTCAACGCCGTCAAGATCAACGGCGGTACCGCGGGCAATGTCATCCCGGACCGCTGCGTGGTGGAGATCAACTACCGCTTCGCGCCGGACAAAACGCCGGACCAGGCGGAAGCCGTGGTCCGGGAACTGCTCGAGGGGTTCGAGGTGGTCCGCACCGACGCTGCCGCGGGCGCCCGTCCCGGACTGCAGCACCCGGCCGCCGCCTCTTTTGTTGCCGCCGTGGGAGCCGAGCCCAAGCCAAAGTACGGCTGGACCGACGTCGCGCGTTTCAGCGGGCTGGGCATCCCTGCTGTCAACTTCGGGCCGGGCGATGCGCTGCTGGCACACAAGGACAACGAGCACGTGCACGCCGATGCCATCCGGAAGTGCCTCGCCGCGCTGCGGCAGTGGCTGGCGGGGTGACCGCGGGAAAGACCTGGCGTTAAACGACGATGACGGCCCGGACCACAAGGTCCGGGCCGTCGTCTAAGCGGGCTGTCAGGGGACAGGAGCCTCCGCTGCCTCAGGCTCCGGCTTGGCAACGCCGCCGGCGGCCTTCTTCGAACCCCGGCGCTCAATCCAGACTGCAAGCCTGGAGACGAGGATGTTGATGGCGATGTAGATCGCGGCGGCAACGAAGAAGATGGGGAACAGGAACTGGGTGCCCAGGAAGTCCGCCATCACCTGCACGGCACGCAGCAGTTCGCCGTACGCCACGATGTAGCCGAGGGACGTGTCCTTCAGCAGCACCACCATCTGCGCCACCAGTGACGGCATCATGCGGCGGATGGCCTGCGGCAGTTCGATCAGCATGCGGGACTTGAAGCTGGTCAGGCCGATGGCAAGGCCGGCTTCGCGCTGCCCGCGGGGGAGCGACTGGACGCCTGCCCGGATGATCTCAGCGAACACTGCGGCGTTGTAGAGCACCAGGCCGGTGACTACGGCAATAAACGGCGAGGTGCCGAAGCCCAGCAGGACGAACAGCATCATCAGGACCACGGGCATGCCGCGGAGGAACTCCAGCAGCACGCGGACAGGGATACGGATGGCGGCTGCGTCCGCAATGCGCAGCAGGCAGAGGACCAGGCCCAGGGGGAACGCGATGACAGCCGCGAGGGCGGCAGCGCTCAGGGTTGCCCAGAGGCCGTTGCCCAGGAGAGTCCACACATCACCCCGGGTGAAGATCTGCCAGCGGCGGGCCTCGAAAATGCCCTGCTGGGCGAGGGTCATGATGATCCATGCCAGCAGGCCGAGGATCAGCAGCGACCCGACGATCGAGCCGATCAGGGAAATACGGCGGGCCTTGGGCCCGGGAACGTCGTAAAGGACGGAGCTCATCGGGCAATCGCCACCTTTCGTTCCACCGTGCTGGCCAGGATGCCCAGCGGAACGGTGAGGAGCAGATAGAAGAATGCGGTGCCCAGCAGGACTGCGATGACGGCGTCGCCGTTGGCGTTGGCCAGCTGGCGGCCGTAGCCGAACAGTTCAAGGACAAAGAACGCGCCCGCAACCGAGGAGTTCTTCACCAGGGCGATCAGGATGTTGATCAGCGGCGGGATCACCGTGCGCAGGGCTTGGGGCAGGATGATGAGGGAAAGCACCTGGCCGAACTTCATGCCGATGCTTCGGGCGGCCTCCGCCTGGCCAACGGGAACGCTGTTTACTCCGGAGCGCACAGCTTCGGCGATGAACGCGGCGGTGTAGGTGCTCAGGGCGATGATGGCGGCGACTTCGAACTGCTCGAACCTGACCCCAATGCGGGGGAGGACGATGGCGGCAAAGAAGAAAGCGATGGTCAGCGGGGTGTTCCGCAGGACCTCGACGTACACGGTACTGAATCCGCGCAGTGCTGCCACCGGAGAGACCCTGGCTGCCGCCAGGAGAGTGCCGAGCACCAGCGCGATGATCCCGGAGACGGCTGACAGGAATAGGGTTCGGAGAAAACCTTCCCAATACAACGGCAGGTTTTCAATGATGACGTCCATAGGATCCTTCGGCTGTGGGAGTGGACGGAAGTGAAGGCGGAAAGGTGCCGGGACCGGCTGACCGGCCCCGGCACCTCAGATCCGGCTTAGTAGCGGTCGATCTCGGGCAGCTCGGGAGCAGTCTTGATGACTGCACCTGCGGTGGCTTCCCATGCCTTCTTGTAGGACCCGTCCTCTTCGAACGCCTCCAGCTGGTCGTTGATCCAGTTGCGGAACTCGGTGTCGTCCTTCTTCAGGCCGATGCCGTACGGCTCCTTGGTGAAGGTCTCGTCCGATGCGAGCTTGAAGGCGTCGGGCTCTTTGTCCACGAAACCGGCGAGGATCACGTTGTCAGTGGTGACAGCCTCGACCTGCTTGTTGCGCAGCGGCTCCAGGCAGGCGGAGTAGGTGGCAGCCGGAACAAGCTCGGCACCGTACTTGTCCACGATAGTGGCAGCCGGGGTGGAGCCGGTGACGGAGCAGACCTTCTTGCCCTTGACGTCCTCGGGGGTCTTGATGGTGTCGTTGTCCTTGTTGACCATCAGTGCCTGGCCGGCTTCATAGTACGGTCCGGCGAAGCTGACAACCTGCTTGCGCTTGTCGTTGATGGTGTAGGTGGCGATGACCAGGTCAACCTTGCCCTGCTCGATGAACGGCTCGCGGTTGGCGGAGACGGTCTCGGACCACTCGATCTTGTCCGCGGGGATGCCGAGCTTGGCCGCGATCAGCTTGCCGATCTCGACGTCGAAGCCAACGGGCTTGCCGTCCAGGCCCACCTGGCCGAACAGGGGCTGGTCGAACTTGGTGCCGATCCGGATGGTGCCGGCAGTGGAGAGCTTTTCCATGGTGGTGCCGGCGGCGAAGGTCGGCTTTTCGGCCACGGTGGGGTCGCTGGTGGTGCCGGCTCCGCCGCCGCCACAGGCGCTCAGGGACAGGGCGAGGGCAGCGGTGGCCGCCACGAAGAATGACTTCCGCCGGGTCATAAATGCCTTCATGACATTCCTTTCATTGATGGCCGCGGTTACGGCCTGGGTGCGAACTGAGTGTGGTTGTTCGGTGAATCGATGACGCGGGTGCGTCAGTGGGTGAGGAGCTTGGACAGGAAGTCCTTGGCCCGGCTGCTCCTGGGGTTGGTGAAGAACTCCTCCGGAGTGGCATCTTCAACAATCTGCCCGTCCGCCATGAAGACCACGCGGTCCGCGGCCTTGCGGGCGAAGCCCATCTCGTGCGTCACCACGATCATGGTCATGCCTTCCTTGGCAAGCTGGACCATGACGTCCAGGACCTCGTTGATCATTTCCGGGTCCAGCGCCGAGGTGGGCTCGTCGAAGAGCATGACCTTCGGCTTCATTGCCAGGGCGCGGGCAATGGCGACGCGCTGCTGCTGGCCGCCGGAGAGCTGTGCCGGCAGCTTGGGGGCCTGGTGGCCGACGCCCACCCGCTCCAGGAGGGCCATGGCGTCCTTGTCCGCAGTGGCCTTGTTGACGCCCTTGACCTTGATGGGGCCGAGCGTGACGTTCTCCAGGATGGTTTTGTGGGCGAAAAGGTTGAACGACTGGAAGACCATTCCGACGTCGGCGCGGAGCTGCGCAAGTTCCTTGCCTTCCTCCGGAAGCACCTTCCCGTCGATGCTGATGGTCCCGCTTTCGATGGTTTCGAGGCGGTTGATGGCGCGGCACAGAGTGGACTTGCCGGAACCGGACGGCCCGATGACCACAACAACCTCGCCCTTGCGGACCTGCAGATTGATGTCCTTCAAAACGTGCAGCTGGCCGTAATGCTTGTTCACGGCCTTCAGGGAGACGAGGGTATCGCCGGGCGCAGTAGTAGTCATAGGAAGAATCTAGCGAACTGCGGGTCGCTATGACGGGAATCACCCCAAGTTCACGTGGATCGTGATTCAAGAGATACCTGCCGCGGGAGGTTAGCCTAGGGGAATGAGTATCAACGTAGATCCGGCCAAGAATTCACAGCCGCGCCGCAAGGGGCCCCTTGAACTGCGCCGCAAGCAGGCCGCGGTGGAAATGTCCGACCAGCATCTGCTTGATACGAAGGGCCCCGGGCAGTTTGTCCACACCGATCCCTGGCGGGTCCTCAGGATCCAGAGCGAATTCGTGGAGGGCTTCGGTGCACTGGCGGACATCGGCAAAGCCGTCAGCGTCTTCGGTTCCGCCCGCACCAAACCCGGCAGCGCCTACTACGAGATGGGCGTGGAGGTGGGCCGGAAACTGGCGGAGGCCGGCGTCGCCGTCATCACCGGCGGGGGACCCGGCTCAATGGAAGCTGCCAACCGCGGCACCGTTGAAGGCAACGGCGTGTCCGTGGGGCTCGGCATCGAGCTTCCCTTTGAACAGGGGTTGAACCAGTGGGTGGACCTGGGGATCAACTTCCGGTACTTCTTTGCCCGCAAGACGATGTTCGTGAAATACGCCCAGGGATTCATTGTGCTGCCCGGCGGCCTGGGAACCCTGGACGAGCTGTTCGAGGCGATGGTCCTGGTGCAGACCCGGAAGGTGACCTCATTCCCCATCGTGCTGCTCGGCGTTGAATTCTGGGGACCCATGATCGACTGGATCCGCGGAACCCTGGTGGCTGAGGGAATGGTTTCGGAAAAGGACCTCGACCTGATCCAGCTCGTGGACGATCCCGCGGAAGCGGTCAACCGCGTGCTGAACGTGCCCATCACTCCAAGCCCGAACGGCGAACAGCG
Source organism: Pseudarthrobacter sp. NamE2 (assembly GCF_005796205.1). Taxonomy (GTDB): domain Bacteria; phylum Actinomycetota; class Actinomycetes; order Actinomycetales; family Micrococcaceae; genus Arthrobacter. The sequence continues at coordinate 237,611 of NZ_VAHN01000002.1, forward strand.
GCCTGAGTAGGACGTCCCTGCGTCTGGCACGATGGAACTGTGAGCTTTTTTCTGGTCTTCCTCGCCATCGCGCTGGTTGGGGCTGTTGTCTGGGTCAGCCTCGGCCGCCGGGCAAGGAGTACGGGGGAGCCGTTGCCTGTGCTGCTCGACGGCGGGTTTGACCAGCCCCCGGCCAACCTTCCCCCCGTGCTCTTGCCGGCCGACGCCCGTCCCGGGGATGTGGACCGGGTGCGCTTCTCCCTCGGCCTCCGGGGCTACCGGATGGACCAGGTGGACCAGGTCCTCGACGACCTGAGGGACCAGCTCGCTGCCAGGCAGCAGGAGGTGGAAGAGCTGCGTGCCCGGCTGCTCGCGCTTGAGGAACAGTCCGCGGGGAACCACACGGGGAAGTCCGACGACGAATCCGCCGGGGTGCCGGACCTGGGCGAAGCAGCGCCCGGGAAAGGCAGCCGGTGAGCACCGTTGCGCGGCGCCGGACCGGGTTTTCCCCGTCCGCGCAGGCAGCGGCGGCAAGGGCCGGTGCGGTGATGCGCGCCTGGCCCTGGTGGGCACAGGTTTCGGCCATCTACATCGCGGCCCGGTTGACCAGCGCCTGTATCTTCATGGCCGCCGCCCTGCACCAGGGCCCCAATCCCTGGTTTCCCGCCAAGCCCGACTACTGGAACTTCATCAACATCTGGGATGCGCGCTGGTACGGGGAAGTCATCGCCAACGGCTACCCCTCGGTCCTGCCCACTGATGCTGCCGGCAACGTGCAGGAGAACGCGTGGGCGTTCTATCCCCTCTACCCCGCCCTTGCCGCGGGCCTCAGCACTGTCACCGGATTAAACGGTGCAGCGTCGCTGACCATCATCGCCATGCTCGCCGGCTGGGGGGCGGCGCTGTTGGTCTACGCACTCTTCCGGCAGAAAGCTTCGCACGCACCCGCGCTGTGGGGCGTTGCCTTCTTTTCCACCTTCCCGGTCTCCGCAGTGCTGCAGGTTCCGTATGCGGAGTCACTCTCCCTGTTGCTGCTTGCCACCGCGCTGCTGTTGGTGGTCCGCCGCCAGTACCTTTGGGCCATCCCGGTGGTGGTGCTGCTGTGCCTGTCGCGGCCCGTCGGCGTTCCTTTCGCACTGATGCTCGGGCTCATCCTGGGTGGCAGGCTCGTGGAACGTTTCCGCGGCAACGGCGCGGAAACCAGGCAGGATGCGGGCACACATTCGGTGCGCGATCTCGCCGCACTGACCGGGCTGACCGCCGTCGCAGGCATGTCCGCCCTGGCGTGGCCCGTGGCGGCGTGGGCGGCAACCGGAGACTTCCAGGCCTATACCAAGACTGAAACCGTGTGGCGGGGACATGACCTGGTGCCGTTCAAGCCATGGTTCGATGCCGGCGTCGACCTTTTTGGCCCGGTACTGGGGCCGCTGGCACCGTTCGTTTTCGCCGCGCTGTTCGGCGCAATGCTGTTCCTGCCGCCCGTAGTGCGGCTCGGCGTCGAACTCCGCCTGTGGTGCGCGTGCTACATGGGCTACCTGGTGGCGTTCCTGCATCCGCAGACCAGCACCTTCCGCATGCTCCTGCCGCTGTTCCCGCTGGCCCTGGGCGCCGTTCTGCTCTCCAGGTCGAGGGCCTACCGGGGCACGGTGGTGACCATGTTCCTGCTGCTCCAGGTCGTATGGATTGTCTGGTTGTGGGCCTGGGCGCAATTGCCCGGCGGCGGAGATTACCCGCCGTAGTTTGGCTGGACTTCCACGCAGGTCAAAGCGGAAATACTGACCAGGCGAAAATGTCCATCGATTAGCTACGTACGGGTAATTCCGCGATAATGATAAGTAAGCAAGGACAAAAAGCATTCAGAATACGCGCAGCCTTGGCGGTGGAAACAACCCGCCATAGCGGCTTGATCGACATGCGGACACAGCCCGCCCGGGCTGATCAGTCCTGGGACAAATTGGAGGGGAATTCCTCATGGCGGCGATGAAACCACGCACCGGCGACGGCCCAATGGAAGTCACCAAGGAGGGCCGCAGCCTGATCATGCGCGTCCCGCTCGAAGGCGGCGGGCGCCTTGTGGTCGAACTGAACGCTGCCGAAGCAGCAAACCTGAAGGAATGCCTGGTAGGCGTTACCGAATAATCGTGCCGGACAGGGTCCGCAGCTACAGGCTGCGGGCCCTGTCCTGTCTTTCGTGCCCGGCGGCCGCCGCGCTACTTCTTGACGGCCACCAGCAGGCCGTCCCCGGTGGGCAGCATCGCCGAAGCCAGCCGGTCGTCGTCGCGGATGGCCTTGCCAATCTGGCGAAGGATCACGGTGGTGGCCTCACGTCCTGCCGGGTTGGCCACTTTGTCCTTGTCCAGCGCGTCATTGATGATCAGCAGGCCGCCCCGCTTCAGGAGCCGGACTGCCTGGTCCACGTATCCGGGCAGGCCCGTTTTGTCTGCGTCGATGAACACCAGGTCGTAGGCGGCATCCGTGAGCCGCGGCAGGACGTCGCCGGCGCGGCCGGAAATAGTGCGGGTGCGGTTGGCCGGGCTGCCGGCCTCGGTAAAGGCCTCGCGCGCGGCCCGGAGGTGTTCAACGTCCACGTCGATGGTGGTGAGGACGGACTGCGGGCCAAGGCCGCGCAGGAGGCACACGCCGGACACCCCGGCGCCCGTTCCGATTTCGACGGCGGTCTGCGCCTTTGACGCCGTAGCCAGGACCGTGAGGACGGCGCCCACGCCCGGTCCGATGGGGGTGACACCCAGTTCAAAGGAACGCTCACGGGCCCGAAGCATGACCTCATCCTCAGCGGGCAGATCTTCTGCATAGGACCAGCTGATGGACTTGTCGGCGCTCATGAATTTTCGCTTTCCAGGCGTGAGGGGGAATGTCTCCTACAGCCTACTGGGTCCGGACAAACCGGCCGCGGAAGAGGGCCGTTGCGCCCATGGCTGAACTTTCCGGCAGTCAGGAAATTCCCAGCCAAGTTTGAAATGATAATGATCCGCTCATCCACCAGGTGATCGGCGCCGAACCAGAGATGTCAACAGTATCCGGGCGTTAGCATTCCACGAGGGGAGTGGACGATGTCATCTTCAGTTGTGGCACCTGTCCCTGCAAAAAACCAACCCGACGCCGAGTGGGTCCGTCCTACTTGGGAAGAAGTGGTCACCAACCACTCCGCAAAAGTCTACCGGCTCGCCTTCCGCCTGACTGGTAACAAGTTCGACGCCGAAGACCTCACCCAGGAGGTGTTCGTCCGCGTGTTCCGGTCGTTGGAGAACTTTAAGCCGGGAACGCTGGACGGCTGGCTGCACCGCATCACCACCAACCTTTTCCTTGACCAGGCCCGGCGCAAGACCCGCATCCGCTTCGACGCTTTGGCCGAGGACGCCGAATCACGCCTGCCGGGCCGTGAACCTGGCCCGGAACAGAGTTTCGAGCTGAACAACCTGGACCTGGATGTCCAGGCCGCGCTGGAGGAGCTTCCGCCGGACTTCCGGGCCGCCGTCGTGCTGTGCGACCTTGAGGGGCTGTCCTACGACGAGGTGGCGGAAGCACTGGGGGTCAAGCTCGGAACCGTCCGCTCGCGTATCCACCGCGGCCGCACCATGCTCCGCGAAAAACTGGCACACAGGGACCCGCGTCCGCAGCAGTCGAGGCGCAAACTGTCCATGCCGCGCATCGCAGGCATCCTCTGATCGGCGTATGAGGTCCCCTTTTCCCCTTGGCGGCAGGCACCAGCGGACGCCCGGCCATCTCTCGGCATGCCCTGAATGCGCGGCCGAGGTGCGCCGGGAACGCCAGTACCTGGAGCGCCTCCGGGACGCCCCGATCCCGCCGGCGAGTGATGACCTGACGGCCCGGCTGCTGGCCCGGACCTCTATGCTTGCGGCGCAAGCCCAGCCTGCCGCCGTCCGGTCAACCGCACCGCGGACGGCCGTCCGCGCGCTGGCCGTGACGGCCGGCAGCACCGTGGCAGCTGCGGGCGTGCTCGCCGCCGGAGCGTTTGCAGCCGCGGGTGATCCCCTCACCCCGGCAGGAACAGCAACGTCCGCAGCCCTGTCCCAAGTGTCCGCCCAGACACCCGCGGACGGCCGGACTTTGACGGAGGAGCAGCTGGGCAAGCTGCGGGCCGAGGGGTGGGCATGCCCTGAGCTTGAGGCAATGGGTTTCCACCTGGAGTCCGCCAAAGCCGTAGTCATTGACGGCCAACCGGCGGTTTCGTTGCGGCTCTCGGACGGAGCGCACTACGCCACGGTGACCGAACAGCACGCCACCGTTCCGGGGGCTTCCGTGCGGGGTGCGGCCGGCGCGCACGGAACAATGCAGCTCCGCGGCACCTCGCCCTGGACAGCCACGTACCGGTCGCCGGGCAGAACGTTCACTTACGAATCCAACCTGCCCGCCGACCGTGCCGACGACGCCCTGCCCATCCTGCAGCGCCTTGGCGACCAGTCCGCGGCCGGGCTCGCCGCCGGGACGGCTGGCGCTCCGGACGGAAACGGTGAGACCCTGGGCACCCGGCTGCAGCGCGGCATCAACAACATTGTTGCCCTTTTCAGCCGGTGATGGTGGCCGTTACCGGCCAGGCACGGCGTAAATCGTCAGTGGCAGCCCGGAGAGGGTAATCTTCCTAAAGTGTTTGGAATCAACGGCCCGGAGTTCTTCCTTCTGCTGATCATTGGCGTCCTGGTGATCGGCCCCCAGAGGCTGCCCGAATACACCCAGAAACTCGCGAACCTGGTGAAGGAAGTCCGCCGGATGGCGTCCGGCGCCCGCGAGCAGATCAAGGAAGAAGTGGGGATCGACATCGACGATGTCGACTGGAAGAAGTACGATCCCCGCCAGTACGATCCCCGGCGCATCATCAAGGAAGCACTGCTCGACGACGATTCCAAGCCGGTCAGCGCCGGTGCGCCGGCAGCAGTGGCAGCCGTAGCAGGCACGGCCGCTGTAGCCGCCGTAGGGTCCGCACCTGCCCGCCCCCAGCGCATGGTGCAGACGCTGCCGCCCGGCGAGGCCGCCCCGTACGACACGGAAGCCACTTAGGCCGGCCTGAAAAACAGCGGGCGGGGCTGTCAGCGCGGCTGAAGGCCGAGCTTTAGCCCGGCAAGGCCCCGCGGCGCTGCTGCGAGCTTGCCCGCTATACCTGAGAGCGCGGCGGCCGCGGGAGTGCCTGGCTGGCCCACCACGATCGGGACCCCGGTGTCCCCGCCCTCACGGAGCTGGATGTCCAGCGGGATCTGTCCAAGCAGCGGCACATCGGTACCCACGGTGGCCGTCAGCCTCTCGGTGAGCACCGCCCCGCCGCCGCTTCCGAACAGTTCCATCCTGCCGCCGTCGGGCATTTCCAGGTAGGACATGTTCTCGATGACGCCCGCCACCTTCTGGCCCGTTTGGGTGGCAATCGCTCCGGCCCGCTCGGCCACGTCAGCGGCGGCGGCCTGTGGCGTGGTCACCACAAGGATCTCGGCCCTTGGCAGCAGCTGGGCCACCGAGATGGCGATGTCGCCGGTGCCCGGCGGAAGGTCAAGGAACAGGGCGTCGAGGTCGCCGAAGTAGACGTCCGTGAGGAACTGCTCCAGCGCCCGGTGCAGCATGGGCCCGCGCCAGGCCACCGGCTGGTTGCCGCTGACGAACATTCCGATGGATATCACCTTTACGCCGTAGGCAACGGGCGGCAGGATCATGTCGTCCACCCTGGTAGGGGCCTGCGTGATGCCCAACAGGGCAGGCACGGAAAAGCCGTACACGTCGGCATCAACGATCCCCACCCGGAGGCCCTGGGCGGCCAAGGCGCAGGCAAGGTTGACGGTGACGGAGGACTTGCCCACCCCACCCTTGCCGCTGGCCACGGCGTAGACCTTGGTCAGCGAATCGGGCTGGTTGAACGGAATACCGCGCTGGCCGCCGGTGCCGCGGAGCTTTTCCTTCAGGGCGTCGCGCTGTGCCTGGTTCATCACCTTCAGGTCCACCTCGACGGCGGTGACGCCCGGTACCGCGGACAGTGCACTTTCCGAATCGGCGCTGATAGTGTCCCGCAGCGGGCACCCGGCGATGGTGAGGAGCACGGCCAGGGTGACTTTGCCGTCGTCGGACACCTGAACCGATTCCACCATGCCCAGTTCCGTGATGGGCCGCCGCAGCTCAGGATCGATGACGGTGGCGAGGGCGTCATTGACGGCCTCCGCCAAGGCAGGATGGCGGGCAGGATTCGGATCCATGGGGGAACTCATGAGGGCGGGGCTGCTTTCGGGGAAGTACTGTTATCGATCCTGGGCGGAATGCCCCGGCTTGACCCTGGGAATCTGCTGCGTCCTGGGAGTCCGCTGCCGGTCACGCTGTTCACGCAGCTTGTCCTTGACTTTGTCCCGCGGGGACTCGTGGCTGCCCGGACCGGACTGGTCATGGGTCCGCAGCTCCTCCTGGGCTTCGAGCAGGTCCTCCAGCAGCGAACGCAGCTCCGCCCGGACGTAATCGCGGGTGGCAACCTCGCGCAGTGCGATCCGAAGCGAGGCCAGCTCGCGGGTCAGGTACTCCGTATCGGACAGGTTGCGCTCGGCGCGCTGCCGGTCCTGCTGCAGCGAGACGCGGTCCCGGTCGTCCTGCCGGTTCTGGGCCAGAAGCAGCAGCGGCGCAGCGTACGAGGCCTGCAGGGAGAGCATCAGCGTCAGCAGGGTGAAGCCGAGATCCTTGGAATCGAACTGCCACTCTGCCGGTGCCCAGGTGTTCCAGCTCAACCAGAAGATACAGAACACCGTCATGTAGAGCAGGAACTGCGGGGTGCCCATGAAGCGGGCAAAGCCCTCGGTAGCGTGTCCGAAGGCGTCCGGGTCCGGGGAAAGCTTGGGCAGAATCCGCTGGCGCCCGCTCAGGGGAGTGTCGAGGCTTCCCTTTCCCTGGTTGCGCTGGCTGGGGTTCTTGGGAGTACTGTTGTCAGCCAATCCGGCCACCCAGCTTTCTTATCGGGGCTTCGCCATCGTGGGCGCGCCAGTCATCCGGCAACAAATGGTCCAGGACGTCATCAACAGTCACCGCCCCTACAAGCCGGCCGGTGTCATTGACCACCGGAAGGGAGTTCAGGTTGTACGTGGCAAGGGTCCGCGCCACCTCGCTGATATGGGCCTGGTCGGAGAGCGGCTCCAGATTCTTGTCCACGAGGTTACCCAGCGGTTCGAACGGCGGGAACCGGAGCAGCTGCTGGATGTGGACGACGCCCAGGAACCGTCCGGTGGGGGTTTCCAGCGGCGGGCGGGCAATGAAAATCGCGGAAGCGAGGGCCGGGGAGAGCTCCTCGCGGCGGACGTGGGCCAGTGCTTCCGCCACCGTTGCTTCCGGCGGCAGGATCACCGGAACAGGCGTCATCAGGCCGCCGGCGGTGTCCTCGTCATATTCCAGGAGCCGCCGGACGTCCTCTGCGCCTTCCGGCTCCATCAGCTGGAGGAGTTCCTCGGCCTGGGCGGAGGGGAGCTCGCCCAGGAGGTCGGCGGCGTCGTCCGGGTCCATCTCTTCCAAAACATCGGCGGCACGCTGGACGTCCAGGGCGGAGAGGATCTCCACCTGGTCATCCTCCGGGAGTTCCTGGAGGACGTCGGCCAGCCGCTCGTCCTGCAGTTCGCTGGCGACTTCGAAACGGCGTTTGTCGCTCATTTCCTGCAGCGCCTCGGCGAAGTCGGCAGGTTTCAGGTCCTCGTGGTTGGCCACGAACTGGGTGGCCGCCTGCGGTTCGGTCCGGGGACCCTGCAGGGCGTCGGCCCAGTCGATGATCAGGGTCTCGTTGCGGCGCAGCCGGCTCAGGGGGGAGAGGGAGTGGCCGCGGCGGACAAAGAGCTTGCTGACGAACCAGTCGCGGGAGCGGTGCTGGTCCATGGCAATGTCCTCGATGGTGGCATCCCCGCTGCCGTCCCGGAGGGTTACCCGGCGGTCGAACATCTCGGCGACCACCAGGGTCTCTGCGCCGCGCTGTTCGAAGCGGCGCAGGTTCACCAGCCCCGTGCAGATAATCTGGGTCTGGTCGATTGAAGTGATGCGCGTCATGGGCACGAAGACGCGCTTTTTACCGGGCACTTCCACCACGATGCCAACCACATGCGGGGCGCCCTGGGTTCCCCTGGACAGCACAACAACATCGCGCAGCCGGCCCAGCCGGTCGCCCAGGGGGTCGAAGACGTCGAGTCCCAGAAGGCGCGCCACAAAGACGCGCGTAGGTGTTGTGCTCACCCCTACAGGCTACCGAGTCTGCTCTCTTTTAGCTGAATTCACAGGCAGCATACATAGTCATGGGCAAGAATGGGGGTATGGCAAACATTTTTGGTGCTCCCAGGGCAGGCGGTCCGAGCGGCATGGATGAATCCCGGGCCGTTCCCACCGGCGAGACCGTGGGCTCCTACACCTCCTACCTTGATGCCCAAAAGGCGGTGGACTACCTTGCGGACCAGCAGTTTCCGGTGCAGATGGTCTCCATCGTGGGGAACGAGCTGAAGATGGTGGAGCGGGTTACGGGGCGCCTGAGCTATCCCCGGGTGGCTTTGTCCGGGGCGCTGAGCGGCATGTGGTTCGGCCTGTTTGTAGGCGTCCTGCTGTCCTTCTTCGCTCCGTCGCCAGGGTACTTCTCCATCATGACCTCGGTGCTGATGGGTGCCGCGTTCTTTATGCTCTTCGGCATCGTCACCTACGCCATGCAGCGGGGCAAGCGTGACTTCACGTCCACCAGCCAGGTAGTTGCCACCACCTATGACGTCATCGTGTCGCCCGAGGCCGCGCATGAGGCCCGCCGGCTCCTGCAGCAGCTGCCGATGACCCGCTCGGATGCGGCAGCCGGCAACGGCCCCTATACGCAGCGGGACTACTACAACCAGCCCTACCAGCAGAACCACCCCTACCAGCAGCCCGGCCAGGGCCCTTCCCGCCCCTCGGGCTGGACGGATCCCTACGGCCAGTCCTCCGGGTCTTCGATACAGGACGGCAATCATGCTGCCGGCGGCGGGCAGCAGGGCGGGCAGGATTACGACGCCGGGGTGCCCGGGCAGCACGCCCCGGCACCGGCACCGGCGCGTTCGGTCCGCTATCCGGACCTGCCGGACGGCCGGCCGCAGTACGGCGTGCGGCTGCCCCAGGCTCCCGCCGCCCAGCCGGGCCAGCCGGGTGCGGCTTCCGCTTCCGGCAACAATGACCAGCAGCAGGACGCCGCCCGGCAGGGCAGCGACGACTTGCCTGCCGGCGGGGACGCCGACGGACAGCGGCCGGCCGGCCCGCGGCAGTAACCGTCATATGCAGAAGCGGGGCCGCCCGAGTCCAACTCCGGCAGCCCCGCTTTTTGTGTCGCCAGGCCATTGCCCTGCCCGGTAATTACCGGGCGTCCTCCGACTCCCGGTAGATCCCGGCCATCCAGTCCTCTACGTCCTCGGGCTTACGGGGCAGGGCGGCGCTGAGGTTGACCGGCCCGCCGGCGGTCATGAGGACATCATCCTCAATGCGGACGCCGATCCCGCGGTACTCCTCCGGAATCGCAAGGTCCTCAACCTTGAAGTACAGGCCGGGTTCGATGGTGAACACCATGCCTTCGGTCAGGATGCCGTCCAGGTAAAGTTCCCGCTTGGCCTGTGCGCAGTCATGGACATCAAGGCCCAGGTGATGGCTGGTGCCATGGGGCATCCAGCGGCGGTGCTGCTGGCCCTCGGGGCTGATGGCCTCCTCCACGCTGACCGGCAGGAGACCCCACTCCGCAAGTCGCTCGGCCAGGACAGTGGTGGCTGCGGTATGGATGTCGCGGAACTTGGCGCCGGGCCGCGCGGCGGCAAACCCTGCATCTGCGGCGTCCAGCACTGCCTGGTACACCTTGCGCTGCACCTCACTGAAGATTCCGTTTGCCGGCAGTGTGCGGGTGATGTCCGCGGTGTACAAGGAGTCGACTTCGACGCCGGCATCCAGCAGCAGCAGTTCTCCGGCTTGGATCTTGCCGGTGTTGCGGGTCCAGTGCAGCACCGTGGCGTTGTTGCCGGATGCAGCGATGGTGTCATAGCCGAGTTCGTTGCCCACCTCTCGGGCACGGGCAAAGAACGCACCTTCCACCACCCGTTCGCCGCGGACATGGGTCAGTGCGCGGGGGAGCGCCTTCACTACCTCTTCGAACCCTTCGACGGTGGCGGCCACCGCTGTCTTCATCTCCCCGATTTCCCACTCATCCTTGAGCAGGCGCAGCTCGGAGAGGGCTTCGCTGAGCTTCTCGTCCAAAGCATCAAGGACGCCGAGGTCCAGGTTCTCGGGGTCCCGGGCAGTGTTGTACCGCGCGGTGTCCACCAGGGCATCGATGTTCTCGTCGACCTTGCGGACCAGGCGAATGGAGATGCCGCCGATCTCAGGGGCACCCACGTTCTTGGTGATGGCCGTTTCCAGTTGGTCGATGTGCGCGGTCGGCAGGCCCAGGCGCGCCTCGAACTCGGCAAGCGTGGGGCGGGCACCGATCCAGAACTCGCCGGACCGGGCATCGGCATAAAACTGCTCGGTGTCCCTTCCTGCCAGCGGACGGAAGTACAGCGTGGCACGGTGGTGGCCGCCGTCGTCGCCCTTTCCTTCCTCAACGGGCTCCAGGATGAGGGCGGCGTCGGGCTCATGGTCCAGGCCGAGGCCGGTCAGGTGCGCAAACGCGGAGTGGGGGCGGAACCGGTAGTCGGTGTCATTGGAGCGGACCTTCAGCGGTCCGGCCGGGATGACCAGCCGTTCACCCTTGAATTTGGAGGAGATGGCCTTGCGCCGGGTTGCGGCGTAGCCGGCGACTGCGTCGCGACCGGGCAGTTCCGGGCTGGACGGTGCCCAGTTGCTGGCCATGAAGGCCTTGAAAGCGTCGGAACTGGGCCGCTGCGAGCGGTTGTTGACGCGCTCTTCCAGCGGCTGGGAGGCAGAGTTGGAGGTGTTTTCGGCATCGTTCACCGGACCATCGTCTCACCAGCACCCCGGTGATGCGAACGGACTTCCACCGGTGCGGAGCCCACGTCTACTAGTCTGGACAAGTGAGGATTGACCTGCATGCCCACTCCAATGTTTCCGACGGCACGGAGAAGCCCGCGGACGTGATGGCGTCCGCCGCGCGGGCAGGACTGGACGTGGTGGCACTGACCGACCACGATTCAACCGACGGCTGGCCGGAAGCCTCCGCCGCCGCCGTCGAACTCGGCGTGGCACTGGTGCCCGGCATGGAGGTTTCCTGCCGGACCAGCGAGGGCATCAGCGTCCATCTCCTGAGTTATCTGCACGATCCCGCGCACCCGGGCCTGCTGGAGGAGATCACCAAGGCCAAGGATGCCCGGCTTACCCGGGCCGAGCGCATGGTCACGCTGCTCGCCGAGGATTATCCGCTGACGTGGGACGACGTCATCCACCACGTGGCTCCGGGCGCCACCCTGGGCCGCCCGCACATCGCCGATGCCCTCGTGGCCGCCGGTGTGGTGGAGGACCGGTCGGAAGCCTTCGCATCCATCCTGACCTCCCGTTCGCGGTACTTCATCCCGCACTACGCACCCAACCCTGCCGCCGCCGTCGAACTGATCCGGGCTGCGGGCGGCGTTCCCGTCTTCGCCCATCCGGTGGCTTCGTCCCGTGGGCGGATTGTGGGGGAGCGGACCTACCTGGAGATGATCGATGCCGGCCTCGCCGGCCTGGAGATCGACCACCGGGACAATCCGGAGGAGGGGCGGAACTTTCTCCGGAAGCTTGCGGCGCAGCATGACCTGCTCATTACCGGATCGTCGGACTACCACGGCAGCGGCAAACCAAACCTGCTGGGTGAAAACCTCACCGCACCGGAAACCCTGGCCCGCATCGAGGAGCAGGGGACCGGAGCCGCCGTCGTCCGCCCCTGACCCAAGCACCCAACTGACTCGCAGTTAACGTCGCGAAAAGGCGTTCCGGCGACGTTAACTGCGAGTCAGTTGGGCTGGAAAGTGGTGAAGGTGGCGTGGGCACCCAGCCGCCGGGCCATGATGTCTACTGCCGGCTGGTTCTGGTCCACGCACACGAACTTCCGGCCCAGCTTCGCCGCCACAGCGCCAAGCGTTCCGGATCCCGCGAAGAAGTCCAGGCACCAGTCACCGGGCCTGCTTGAGGCGGCCACCACCCGGCGGACCAGGCCTTCCGGCTTTTGCGTCGGGTAGCCCGTCTTTTCCTTGCCCGTGGGTGAAACGATGGTGTGCCACCAGACGTCCGTGGGCAGCTTGCCCAGCTCGCGTTTGGCAGGCGTCACCAGCCCGGGGGCCATGTACGGCTCCCGGTCCACTTCGGCGTTGTCGAAGTGGTACTTGGCCGGGTTCTTGACGTACACAAGGATGTTGTCGTGCTTGGTAGGCCAGCGGTTCCTGGCGCGCGCTCCGTAGTCGTAGGCCCAGATGATCTCGTTCAGGAAGCATTCCCGGCCGAAGATCGCATCAAGCATTACCTTGGCGTAGTGCACTTCCCGGTAGTCGAGGTGCAGGTACAGGGTCCCGTCGTCGGCCAGCAGGCGCCACGCCTCCACCAGCCGCGGCTCCAGGAAGGACCAGTAGTCGCTGAACGCATCGTCATACCGGTGCAACGCGCCCTTGATGGTGTCGTAGGAGCGGCCCTTGAAGCCCACGCGGTCGCCGCTGCCCTCCGCGTTTGCCACCATCCTCGTTTCCCGGCGCTGCTGCGGCCGGCCCGTGTTAAAGGGCGGGTCAACGTAAATCAGTGTGAAGGCGCCGTCCGGCAGCGTGGGGAGGTACTCCGCGTTGTCCGCGTGCACCACCAGGCTGCCGCCGTCCGGCGCCCAGACAGTGTCACTCATGGGGGCAGTTAGCCCTCGCTGGTGCCAGGCTGCGCGCCCTTGTCCGTGCTGCTGACCACTTCACCGTTGCGGCGGCGGGTCCTGGTGCGGGTTCGGCGGGCACGCGTGGGCTGCTCGCCGTCGGACCCGGCTGCTGCCTGTTCCCCGGCGGCAGCGGACGCCGTCGCCGAGTCGGAAGTACGACGGCGGCGCTCACCCGAGCGGCCGGACTCACCGCTGCGGTTGCCTTCACGGCTGCCGGACCCGCCCGAACGTCCACGTCCGGCGCGGTCCCGGCCCTCTCCGCGGCCGCCCCGGCTGTTCTTCTTGCCGGTTTCACCGAGGTCCTCCAGCACTTCGGCGTCGACGCCGGCGAGCGTCCGCTTGTCGCGCGGCAGCCGGCCCCTGGTGCCCTCCGGGATGTCCAGGTCGGTGTAGAGGTGCGGGGAGGAGGAGTACGTTTCCACCGGTTCCGGCACGTTGAGGCCGAGCGCCTTGTTGATGAGTGCCCAGCGGGGCACCTCGTCCCAGTCCACGAACGTGACCGCCGTGCCCTTGTTGCCGGCGCGGCCGGTGCGGCCAACCCGGTGCAGGTAAATCTTCTCGTCCTCGACGCACTGGTAGTTGATGACGTGGGTGACGTCCTCCACGTCGATGCCGCGGGCGGCGACGTCGGTGGCCACCAGGACGTCAATCTTGTTGTTGCGGAACGCGCGCAGGGCCTGTTCGCGGGCGCCCTGGCCCAGATCGCCGTGGATGGCCGCTGCCGCAAATCCGCGGTCCACCAGTTCCTCCGCGACCTTCGCGGCGGTGCGCTTGGTCTTGGTGAAGATGATGGTGCGTCCCCGGCCACGGGCCTGCAGGATGCGCGCCACAACCTCAATTTTGTCCATGCTGTGCGCTCGGTAGATCAGCTGGCGGATGTCCCGCTTGGTCATGCCCTCGTCATCCGGATCCGCGGCGCGGATGTGGGTGGGCTGCGTCATGTAGCGCCGGGCCATGGCAATGACCGGGCCGGGCATCGTGGCGGAGAACAGGAGGGTCTGGCGGACGGCAGGGGTTGCCGCGATAAGGGTCTCCACATCGGGCAGGAAGCCGAGATCCAGCATTTCGTCTGCCTCGTCCAGCACGACGATCTTGACGTTCTTGAGGCTCAGGTGCCGCTGCTTGTACAGGTCGATGAGGCGGCCGGGAGTGCCGACCACCACTTCCACGCCCTGCTTCAGCGCCTCCACCTGGGGCTCGTAGGCGCGGCCGCCGTAGATGGTGGCGATCCGGGCGTTGCGCTTGCGGGACGCAGTCTGCAGGTCGTTGGCCACCTGCACCGCGAGTTCGCGGGTGGGCACGATGACCAGGGCCTGGGGAGCGCCCGGGACGGCAAGCTTGGCGTAGCCGGGGTCGTCCTGGCCGATGACGCGCTGCAGCGCGGGAATGCCGAAGCCCAGGGTCTTGCCGGTGCCGGTCTTGGCCTGGCCGATGATGTCGTGCCCGGTCAGGGCCACCGGCAGGGTCATGGCCTGGATGGGGAACGGGTGGGTGATGCCGGCGTCGGCCAGCGATTCCACGATGTCCTCGCGGACGTTGTAGTCAACGAAGGACTTTTCCGCGATTTCGTGCGGCTTCTCATCCGAGATGATGGTCTCTTCCGGCTCGATGGTCTCGGTGCCGGACTCATCCGTCAGAAGCTGGTGGGTATGCAATTCACTCACAGGGAGTTTCCTTATTCATTTGGGCAGTGGCGCTGCCTGCTCAACGGGCCGGATGGAGTCCGTTCCGGAGCACGCTCGGGCGCACAAGCAATTCCAGTGGAAGCCGATCGCGGGCTATCTAAATGCTGGCACTGGTGACCAGCGGGTAAATCTCAAGATCGCGTAGGGGCGGGCTTGTTGGTTTCAGTTCAAGGAAATCAACGACCGGGCATCCATTTCTACCCCTTCAGTCTAGCCGCACACGCCCTAAAACCCGGCCTTTGCCCTCCGGCAGCGGGGAAACGCCACCTCCGGCGCACCTCAGCCCACCACTTCGAAGTGGACCTCGCGGGTGGCGATATCCGAGGAAAGCAGGCGCACGCGTACCTTGGTGCCGGACTCCAGGTCCCCTGCGCAGCGGGCAGTGACCGCGGGCTCGGCCACCTGGATGATCCCGGACCCGCCATTGCCGTTGCCGTTCTTCCCGTTGCCGTTACGGCCGTTTCCGCCGTTCCCGTTGTCCTTCTGCGGCTTGGACCCGGATATGACGATCGCGTCGAATTCCTGGCCGATATGGTTCACCAAAAGGGCCGCTTCCACGGTGTCCAGCGCCATGCGCTCCATCCGGGACGCCAGCTGGTCCGAGCCGGCCATGATCTCGGGCAGCGACGGCAACGCCTCACGCGCCCACTCCGGCACGTTCCCGCCGTTGCTCAGGGCCTCGCAGATCACCAGCACAAACCGGTCCACGAGCCGGCGCAGCGGCGCCGTCGTGTGGGCGTAGGCGGCACCGATGGCGGACTGCACCGCGTCCCCGGGGACGTCGCCGTCGAATGCCGTGTAGCTGGCACCCCGGAACAGCATGCCCGCCGAATGCATGATGGCCAGCTGGCGCGGTTCGGTGGGGTCAAGGGTGCGCAGGTATTCTCCGTAGCTCACTTCGCCGTCCCAGGGTTTTCCCAGCACCTCGGTCTGCAGCTTGAAGTGGTTGAGGGAGCGCTCGTCCGGGGCCGGCATGGTCCGGAGGATGCCCACTTTGCCGTTGAGCATAAGCTGCGCGGCAGCCATGCCGGTCATGAGCGAAATCTGCGCGTTCCAGTCCTCCACGGGCAGCTGCGGGGCCGCGGCGATGCGGTAGCCGCCGTCGGGAAGCTGGACAATCTCCTGCTCCGGCATGTTCAGGCTGGCGCCGTCACGGGCACGCTCAAGCTCCACCCGTTTGAGGCCCACCTCGCGAAGGAGCCGGAGGACGGGTGACGCGCTGCCGTCGTCGAGCGCGGCCTGCGCGCCCTTGTAGCTGAGCTTTTCCCGGCTGCGCACCCGCGCCCGCCGGACGGCGACGGAGGTGACTTCGGCAGCCTCGTCGAGTCGGAAGTCCCAGACGAACGCGGAGCACTCCTGTCCCGGCAGCAGGCTGCCGGCTCCTTCGCTGATGACTTCCGGATGCAGCGGGATCCGGCCGTCCGGGGCGTAGAAGGTCTGGCCCCGGCGCCGCGTTTCGGCATCCAGCGGCCCGCCCGGCGTCACGAAGGAGGGAACATCGGCGATGGCATACAGCACGTGGTATCCGGAGCCGTGGGCTTCGATAAACAGTGCCTGGTCCAGGTCGGTGGATGACGCCGGATCGACGGTGATGAATTCAACGTCCGTCAGGTCATAGGCGGGCAGGTGCAGGGCTGCCACCGCGGCTTCCGCATCCCGGACCGCGGTCTCCGGGTACGGCCCGGGAAGTTCCAGCTCCGTCCGCAGTGCGCCCAGCGCTTCTTCCAGGGCGTTGTTGTGCTCATGGACGTTGGGAGCCAGCCGATGATGTGACACGAAAATCAGCCTAGCCCGAAGACCGCCGAATATGCAGGCCATGCGGCAGGGCAGGGACGCGCCGTGTTGCCGCTGCAGGGTACGTCAGGAGCCGGCACCATCCAGGGCGGCGAGCAAGGAAGCCGCAGCAGCCGCGGGGTCGTCCGCTTCGGTGATGGCCCGCACCACCACGATCCTTCCGGCTCCTGCCTCCGCAACCTGCTGTACATTCGAGTGGTCAATGCCGCCGATGGCGAACCACGGGAGGTCGCTGCCGGCGGTTGCTTCTGCGGCGTACCTCACCAGGTCCAGTCCGACGGCGGCCCGGCCGGGTTTGGTGGGGGTGGCCCAGACAGGTCCCACGCAAAAGTAGTCCAGCCCGGCAGGTCCGGCCGCGGCGGTGAGGGCAGCGTCCACCTGCTCCGGGGCGTGGCTGGAAAGCCCGATGGCGGCGTTGCCGTTGAGTAGGGTGCGCGCGGCTGGCAGCGGGAGGTCCTTCTGGCCGATATGGAACACCGGGGCGCCGGACAGCACCGCGATGTCGGCACGGTCGTTAACGGCCCAGAGCCTGCCGTGGCGCTGCGCCGTCTCCTTGAGGACTGCCAGGAGGTCCAGCTCCTCCGCTGCCTCGATGGCCTTGTCCCGGAGCTGGATGATGTCCACCCCGCCGGAGAAGGCCGCGTCCACGAATTCCGCGAAGTCGCCGCGTTCCTGCCGGGCATCCGTGCAGAGGTAGAGGCGCGCGGCCGTCAGGCCGGAGATGCCCTCGGCCGTGGTGAAGGCGTCAGCAGCGGAGACGGAATCTTGAGATGAAAAGTGGGACACATTCATGGCTGCAAGCCTAGTTCCTCTAAACTGGCCTCGTACTGCGGGAGCCCGCGGCCGCTGTCACAAAGCGCCGGGCTGAGAGGGCGTCAGAGCCGACCGCTTGACCTGATCCGGGTAATACCGGCGTAGGGAAGGAGACACATGGGTACCCCACATACGGCCCCGGCCGGCGCCGGGCAGGGAACCATCCGCGCCGACGTCGCGGTGATCGGCGGGGGAGTGATTGGGCACGCCATCGCCTGGGAGGCGCAGCGGTCCGGCCGTTCCGTGGTGCTGATCGATGATGCCCCCGGTTCCGGCGCAAGCTGGGCGGCAGCCGGGATGCTGGCCCCCGTCAGCGAGCTGCACTACCAGGAAGAGGACCTCCTGGACCTAATGCTCGCCTCTTCCGCCCGGTGGCCGGGCTTCGCGGCGGACGTGGCCGCCGCGTCCGGTGCAAGTACCGGCTACCTGAGGACGCCGACCCTCGCCGTGGGTGCCGACGCCGCCGACCGCACGGCACTGATGGATTTGCGCGCCGTGCAGCAGGCCAACGGGCTGGCGGTGGAACCGCTGACGGTCCGCGAGGCCCGCCGTCGGGAACCGCTGCTGAGCCCTGCCATTGCCTGTGCGCTCGACACTCCCGCCGACCACCAGGTGGACCCCCGGCTCCTGGTGTCCTGCCTGCGCCAGGCCCTGGCCGGGCACAGCATGCGTAACGGCAGGCAGGCCCGCGTGGACGGGGCGGCCGACGGTTATGCCGTGGCGGACAAGGCCCACGGGCTGCTCTGGGAGGGCAACGCGGTGGCGGGAGTGCGGCTTGCGGGCGGCGGCACCGTGCTGGCCGGCGAAACGGTGGTGGCCAACGGGTTGGGCGCGGCATCCCTGGCCGCCATGCCGGAGGGCCTGCACCTGCCGCTGCGGCCGGTGCACGGCGACATCCTGCGCCTTGCCGTGCCCTGCCAGCTCCGCCCGCTGGTGACGTCCACCATCCGCGGGCTGGTCCGCGGTGTTCCCGTCTACATCGTTCCCCGGGAGGACGGGACGGTAGTGATCGGAGCCACCCAGCGTGAGGATGCCCTCGACGCAGCCGGCAGCCCGCCGCAGGCGGATGCCAGGCCCGCGGCCGGCGCCGTATCAGCAGGCGGCGTCTACCAGCTCCTTCGGGACGCCCAGGTCCTGGTGCCCGCCGTCGCGGAACTTGAACTGCTGGAGTGCACGGCGCGCGCCCGGCCCGGAACACCGGACAATGCTCCGCTGCTGGGCCGTGTACCGGACGCGGAAGCCGGGTCCGGGCATGTCGCGGGCCTGATCTTCGCCACAGGGTTCTTCCGGCACGGAGTCCTCCTCGCACCCGCCTCAGCCGCCATTTGCAGGGACCTGATGGACAACGTCACGGACAGCCGCTGGGACCCCTTCAACCCGGGCCGGTTCTCCGGCCGCCAAACATCCGCAGCCAGCTTCAAACTCAAGGAAACAGCATGAACATCATCCTGAACGGATCCCAACACACGGTGGCTGACGGGGCCTCCCTCACCATGCTCGTCAGCGAGGTGACCGGACGCGCCCTTGCCGCTGACGGGCGGGCAACCGACGGGGGCAGGCTCGGCGTCGCCGTCGCCCACAATGCGCAGGTGGTGCCCCGCAGCCAGTGGTTTGCTACCGCGCTCGCCGAGGGCGACGCCATCGAGCTTGTCACCGCAGTACAGGGAGGCTGACACCATGACCGAAACCACCACTGCCACACCCGCCGGCGCACCCGGCCTGGACGACGCGCTGGTCATCGACGGCGTACGGCTGGAATCCCGGCTCATCATGGGCACCGGCGGCGCACCCAGCCTCGACGGCCTGGGCGCGGCGCTGCTGGCATCCGGCACGTCGCTGACCACTGTGGCCATGCGCCGCTACTCACCGGCAGAAACAGGTTCGCTGTTTCAGCTGCTGGTGGACCATGGCATCAAGGTCCTGCCCAACACTGCCGGCTGCTTTACCGCCAGGGATGCTGTCCTCACCGCGGAGCTGGCCCGCGAGGCGCTGGAGACCGACTGGGTGAAACTTGAGGTGATTGCTGACGAGCACACCCTGCTTCCGGACCCTGTGGAACTCGTGGACGCCACGGAACAACTGGTCAACCGGGGCTTCAAGGTGTTCGCCTACACCAACGACGATCCCGTCCTTGCGCTGCGGCTCGAAAACCTCGGCGCCACCGCCGTTATGCCGCTGGGCTCGCCGATCGGCACGGGCTTGGGCATCCTGAACCCGCACAACATCGAGCTCATTGTGTCCCGGGCGTCCGTCCCGGTTGTCCTCGACGCCGGGATCGGCACGGCTTCGGACGCGGCCCTCGCCATGGAACTGGGATGCGACGCCGTCCTGCTGGCCACCGCGGTGACAAGGGCGCAGAATCCTGCACTCATGGGAGAGGCATTCAAACATGCCGTAATCGCCGGTAGGCTGGCGAAAGCGGCCGGCCGGATACCGCGCCGCGAGCACGCGCTGGCCTCGTCGGCGATGGAAGGCCGGGCCGAGTTCCTCTAGGCCCGGACGCCGGCTAGTGCCCTGACCTGAGGAGCAACAGATGGCCGGAAAGGATGCCCTTCCCCGCGAGCAGGTCGAGCAGGCCCTCGCAGGGCTGCCCGACTGGCGGTACAGCGACGGCGGGCTGGTCACCGTGTTCAAGGCACCGACGGCGGCCTCCGCGCTCGAGCTGATTGCCGCCGTCGGGCGCGCTGCGGAGGACCATAACCACCATCCGGACCTTGACTGGCGCTACAACCGCGTCTTCATCCGCTATACCTCGCATGACGTCGGCGGCCAGGTGACGGAGCGGGATGTTGCCGCGGCAACCGCCGCCAGTACAGCAGCCGCTGCTGTGAAGGCCGTGGCCCAGCCTGGAAAATACACCCCTGGGCGGTAACCCTGCCAAGTGCCTTGCTGGTTAACTGGCTGCGGCCGTCACCCCGGGAGGGTGGCGGCCGCAGCCAGGTTCTCTCTGTCCTGCAGTTCACCGGCGAAGGATTGCCGTGAGCCGCTCCGTGTCATGGCGGGCCCGGGTATGGCCCAGGTAAAGAACGGCGGCGACGGCGGCAGCACTGCCCAGCACGATGGGAAGGACCCAGGGAAGCCAGGTCAGGCCCGGCCGGTAGCCGAAGCCCGCCGCCATCAGGATGATCCATACGAGGGCAGCGATACCGACGGCGACGCCCGCGGGCAGCCCTGCGCCGTACTTGGTGTGCCGCTTGTCATTGGCCCAGACGATGAAGCCCGCGGCGGCAGCGGCCAGCACAACGATGGTGAGGGAAAGCATGCAGCTCCTAGGGGACGTGGACGTGCGGCTGGCCTAGAACTGGCCGAACCCTACGCGGCGCACCTCTTCCGCGCCGATCTCCACGTAACCGAGGGCATTGCCGGGAACAATGATCAGGCGTCCCTTTTCGTCCGTCAGGCGCAGTTCGCTGCCTGCGTTGATGGCTTCCCCCACAACCTTGGCCACGGATTCCGCGTCCTGCGTCGATTCCAGCACGATTTCACGGCCAACGTTCTGAACGCCGATCTTGATTTCCACAAAAGCCTCCCAGCCAGTCAGGGTTCGTTGATATGTCTTATTTGTAGTCTAGGACTCTTTGGGGAAGCGAGAGATTCCGCGCCAAGCTAAACGGTAGATCAGGTCACTGGCCACATCGAGGTCCAGGTTGCCGTCGGTTTCCAGCCAGTACCGGGCGCTGACCTGAGCCATTCCGGCAAGTCCCCGGCCCAGGAGCTCGGCCTCGATGTGCGGGAGCTTAGTGTCCTCGGCAATGACGCGGGCAATGGCGTCCGCGAACGTCCGGTTGAAGGTCTCCAGCCGGGAGCTGACATCGGGATCATTGATGAGGTCGGATTCGAAGACCAGCCGGTGGGCCTGGTCGTCATTGGCGATGAAGCGGAAATAGGCCCGCATGACCGCTTTGACGCGTTCCTTGTTGTCCGTGGTGGAGTTCAGCGCTCCCAGCATCAGCTCGGTGAGGGACGCGAGATGGCTTTCCAGCAGGGCGAGGTACAGCTCGCGCTTTGACGGGAAATGCTGGTACAGGACCGGTTTGCTGACGTGGGCGGTCTCGGCAATCTCATCCATCGCCGCGCCGTGGTAGCCGTTGGCCACGAAAACTTCGTGGGCTGCGGAAAGGAGCTGGGCACGGCGCTCGTCGCGCGGAAGCCTGGCGGAGCGCTGGCCTGCCGGACGCTGCGAAGCCTGCGGTTCGGCGGCGGGCGGGCGGTCAGCCCGTGCTTCAGGGACCACGGTTGTCCTTCCTTCCATTGCAGTTACACCCACTTTACTGCGGGGTAATATGACCCGGCGGTATCCCGGGGCATACATTGAAGTATGGCTTCGACTTTCACCGCAAATGTTTCACCTGTTTCGCTGGGTCCACTGGTGGAGCCGGCAGACGGGCTCACCCCTGCCGAGGTGGAACGCTACTCGCGGCACCTCATCATTCCGGAGATCGGGACGCTCGGGCAGCGCCGGCTGAAGAACGCAAAGGTCCTGGTAATCGGCGCCGGCGGCCTGGGCTCGCCCGCCCTGCTGTACCTCGCCGCAGCCGGTGTGGGAACAATCGGGATTATCGACGACGACGCCGTGGACCTGAGCAACCTGCAGCGGCAGGTCATCCACGGTGTGGCAGACGTCGGCAGGCCCAAGATCGAGTCCGCCCGCGACGCCATCGCCGCACTGAACCCGCTGGTGGACGTCCGGCTCCACAATGAGCGGCTGGACGCATCCAACGCCCTTGAGCTCTTCGCCGGGTACGACCTGATCATGGACGGGGCGGACAACTTCGCCACCCGCTACCTGGTTAACGATGCTGCCGCGGTCCTGGGCAAGCCGTACGTCTGGGGCTCGATCTTCCGCTTCGACGGCCAGGTCAGCGTGTTCTGGGAAAAGCACGGCCCCACCTACCGCGACCTGTATCCTGAGGCGCCGCCCGCAGGCTCTGTCCCCTCATGCGGCGAGGGCGGCGTCTTTGGCATGCTCTGCGCAGCCGTGGGTTCGCTGATGGTGACGGAGGCAGTCAAGCTGATTACCGGCGTCGGACGCTCCCTGCTGGGACGCGTGGCACTCTTCGACGCCCTGGGCGGCAGTTGGCGGGAGATCCGCGTTTCCAAGGACCCCGCGGCGGAGCCCATCACCGGGCTGGCGGACTACGAAGCGTTTTGCGGCATTACGCCCGCAGCGGAGGCGGACACCGAACACACCGTCACGCCCACGCAGTTGGCCACCATGCTCGCGTCCCGCAAGGCCGGGCTCAAGGACTTTGACCTGGTGGACGTCCGGGAACCGGGTGAGTACGACATCGTCCGTATCGACGGCGCCAGGCTGATTCCGCAGGGCCGGATCCTGGCGGGGGAGGCGTGGGCCGACCTGCCGCAGGACCGGGACATCGTGTTCCTGTGCAAGGCCGGGACGCGTTCAGCCAATGTCCTGGCGGCGGCGCGGAAGGCGGGCTACCAGCGGGTGAGCCACCTCGACGGCGGCATCCTCTCCTGGGTGCGCGACGTGGAACCGCACAAGCCCGTCTACTGACAGTTGCCCTATCAGATATGGCTCCTAAAAGGACTGTTGAGGAGCCAGATCTGATAGAGCAAGCGGGTGTTGGTCAGGCGCTTTCGAGGCCGCGGTGGTCCACCGGGCATTCCGCCTGGGCCGCGGGAGCGGCGGGCTGTTCCACGGTGATGCCGTACAGCGCTTCCAGCGCCGCCACGTAATCATCCTGCTGGCCGCTTGCGGCCAGTTCGCGTGCCCGGACCGTGGGAACGTGCAGCAGCTGCTTGACCATGCGCCGCAGGGCGAATTCGACTTCCTCTGCAGCAGCGGTGCAGCCGTGGCGGGCGCGGACCTTTTCCATCTCCGCGTCCAGGACGTTCATGGTGTGCCGGCGGAGGGCGACGATGGCCGAATCCACGGACCGAGCCTCACGCTCCTGCTCAAAGGACTTCGCGGCATTCTTCACGATGCCGCTTGCCTGCGCCAGCGATTCCGCCTGCTCCTGGGGTGCGGCAAGGCGGACGGATTCCAGGGTGAGGAGTTCGACGCCGTCCAGCTCACCGACCGCCGGATCGAAGTCATGCGTCAGGGCGAGGTCGATGGCGATCAGCGGCTGGGCGGAGTTGGCGCGCACCTGGGCCAGCTCATCGGCTTCCACCCGGGTATCCGAACCGCTGCAGCCGATCATCACGTCCGCCGCAGCCACGGCCGGGTACAGGGAATCGGCGTCGAGGGCGGTGCCGCCGCGCGTGGCGACGAAGCCTTCGGCCCGGCCGGAAGAGGAGAAGACCGAGATATCCGTGCAGCCGCGCTCGCGCAGCAGCGCCATGGTGGCACCGGCGTAGGCGCCCGTCCCGAAAACCACCACTTTCTTGGTGGACCAGTCCGGGTCCTCCGAAAGATCCGTTGCAAGGTCAAGGGCCACGGACACGATGGACAGGCCGCGTGAGCCGAGTGCCGTCTGGGCGCCGACGTCCTTGGCCGTCTTGGACGCGGCCTGGAACAGCCGGACCAGGCCCGGGCTGGCGGTGCCTTCGTGCTGGGCCGTGATGAGGGCCCGCCGCACCTGGCCGGCGATTTCGCGTTCACCGACGACGGCGGAATCCAGACCCGCGCTGACGGCAAAGAGGTGCTGGGTCACTTCAGGGCCAGTGCGGGTGCTGAAGGACCTGGAAACGAGGGGCTCGCTCAGCCCGCTGGCTTCGCTGATCTCCGCGACCAGCGCGGCGCGTGCGGCTTCCACGTCATCAGCGTGGGGAGCCTCCCCGTAGATTTCGTAGCGGTTGCAGGTGGCAAGGACCACCGCACCCGTCACTGCCGGCGAGCCGGAGAGAGCGGATGTGGCGATACCGGAGGAACCGTTGCTCAGCTGGGCAACGGTCTCAAGATCGATGTCGGCGTGTGTAGCCACCAATGAAAAAAGAACCACAACAGACCAATCATAGCTTTTTCGCTCCTCGGTAGAACAACTTCCGTTCGTGCAGGACGCCGAGGGCCATGTGATTCCCGCCACGGCGGGAAGAGCGGTCTCCGGGATGACACGCTGTCGTTATCTTTTGGCGCTGAACTTCGGCACAATCAGAGGCATGACTCCTAGCCCTGCCGTCTCCGCTGCCGGTGCCCTCGCCGCGGACCATCCGCTGGTGGACGGCCGCACCGCAGACTCCCCACTGATCACTGCCTACCGTGGCGGCAAGCCTTCCCGCCGCCCCGTCTGGTTCATGCGGCAGGCAGGGCGGTCCCTGCCCGAGTACCTGAAGGTCCGTGAGGGCATTGCGATGCTGGACTCCTGCCTCCGGCCGGAGCTCGCGTCCGAGATCACGCTCCAGCCCGTCCGCCGCCACGACGTGGACGCCGGCATCTTTTTCTCCGACATTGTCATCCCGCTTAAGCTCGCCGGCGTGGGCGTGGACATCGTTCCCGGCGTGGGCCCTGTCCTGGAGAAGCCCGTCCGCACCGCCGCGGACGTGGCAGCACTGCCGCAGCTCACCTGGGAAGCGCTGGAACCCATTCGCGAAGCTGTCCGACTGACCGTTGCCGAGCTTGGCAGGACCCCCCTGATCGGCTTCGCCGGGGCGCCCTTCACGCTGGCGGCATACATGGTGGAGGGCAAGCCTTCCCGCGACCATCTGGGTCCGCGCACCATGATGCACGCGGACCCGGAGACCTGGAACGCCCTGGCCAACTGGGCGGCGGACGCGTCCGGGCTCTTCCTCCGGGCACAGCTCGAAGCCGGGGCATCCGCCGGCCAGCTCTTCGACTCCTGGGCCGGATCCCTGGGGCTGGGTGACTACTCCCGGTTCGTGGCTCCGGCGTCCTCCCGCGCGCTTGACCACGTCCGCCAGCTCGGCGCCCCGCTGATCCACTTCGGCACGGGCACCTCCGAACTCCTGGTGGCCATGCGGGATGTTGGCGTCGACGTGGTGGGTGTGGACTACCGCCTTCCGCTCGATGAAGCCAACCGCCGGCTGGGCGGCACCGTGCCCCTGCAAGGCAACATTGATCCCGCTTTGCTTGCCGCCCCGTGGGAAATCCTCGAAGCACACGTCCGCGAAGTAATCGCCGCCGGCTCGGCGGCCCCCGGACACGTCCTCAACCTTGGCCACGGCGTGCCGCCCGAGACGGACCCGGCGGTCCTGACGCGGGTAGTGCAGCTCATCCACTCCATCTCGCCGGAGTAGCCGGTGGGCAGTCTGCCGGTCAGGGCCCGGACCGCGCTGGTGGTGGGCGGCGGGATCTCCGGCCTGCTTTCCGCCCGGGACCTCGCCGCCGCCGGGTACGGCGTCACGGTGCTCGAAGCCGGTAACGCCTGGGGCGGCTGCGTGGGGAGGCATACGGTGGCTGGCCTGAACCTGGACAGCGGTGCCGAATCCTTCGCCACCCGGTCCGACGCCGTGCCCGTGCTTGCGGCGGAGCTGGGACTGGCGGACAAGATTGTTCCTCCGCGGCCCGGCGGTGCCTGGGTGCAGCTCCCGGAAGGTCCCCGCGAACTGCCCAAGACCGGGGTCCTGGGCATCCCGTCCAACCCGTGGGACCCGGAGGTCAGGCGGTCCCTCGGACTCCTCGGTTCCCTCCGCGCTTCCCTGGACCGGTTACTGCCGGCCTCCGTCGGTGCCGGAAAAAACGAGGTCAGCGTTTCCGCTCTGGTTAAAGCGCGGATGGGCGCCAGGGTGCTGGACCGGCTCGTCGCGCCCGTGGTGGGCGGAGTCCACTCTGCTGATCCAGCCCTGCTGGACGTCGACATGCTGGCCCCCGGGCTCCGCGCCCGGCTCCGGCAGCACGGATCACTGGCTGCCGCCGTGGCCGCCCAGCGGCGCGGCCCGTCCCCGGCCTCCGCTGCAGGCGGAAGCGCACCCGCCTCCGCCCCGGCCGCCAAGGCGGGCTCCGCCGTCGCGGGCCTTGAAGGCGGCATGCACACGCTGGTGGACGCCCTGGTCCGGGATCTCCGCGCACGGGACGTGACGCTCCTGGCCGGCACGGCCGCTGCCTCCATTGTCCGCACTCCGGAGGGCTGGCGCGTTCTTTCCGCGGACGCAACGTTCGACGCCGGCCTGCTGGTCGTAGCGGTTGACGGTCCCGCCGCCGTCGACCTGCTAAAGCAGGCAGTGCCGGCCATCGCCGGAAAGAAGCCGGCCTCCGGGCCCGACGTCAAGCTCGTTACCCTGGTGCTCGATCACCCGGGGCTGGACAGCCGTCCCCGCGGCACTGGTGTCCTTGTGGCGCCACAAACTCCGGGCATCCAGGCCAAGGCGCTGACGCATGCAACCGGCAAATGGGACTGGCTTGCCGCTGCCGCCGGGTCCGGCCGGCACGTTCTTCGCCTCTCGTACGGAAAGGTGGACGGACTGGGCGGGCAGCAGGCCGGTCCGGAGACCGATGACAGCCTCCTTGCTGCCTCCCTGGAGGACGCCTCAGCTTTGCTGGGCACTGTGATCAGCAAGGATGACCTGGTGGATTGGGACGTCGTCCGCTGGCGCGGTGCCTTGCCGTTTGCCGCCGTCGGCCACCGTGCCCGTGTTGCCGCAATCCGCGAAGCCTGCACCGGGGCCGGCAACCTCGCCGTGGTGGGCGGCTGGGTGGCAGGAAACGGACTGGCGGCCGTGGTGTCGGACACGCGGAAGCACATCAAAGTTTTGGCTGGCTGACAGTCTTCGCTGGTCAACGCCGGTTCGGGCTGGATTTCCGGACCGGCCGGGCGTCCTGGAACGGCCTTGCCGGTTTCCACATCCCGCCGCGCCATGGTTAAGGTCGATGATTATGGTTCAACACAGGTCCGAGCTTTCAATGTCCCGGACCGGTATCCATGGGGGAATCCGACGCGGCACGGCAGCCGCGGCAATCGGAGCGGTACTGGTTCTCAGCACAGGCGTCACGGCGTCCCTGGCGGACGAAGGAGGAGCCGATTCCGGCAACCCGAAAGTCCCGGTGACGCTCGAGGCCCGCTCCAGCCCGCAGGAAGCCTCCCCGCGGGGGAACTCCGGGGAGGCCCGGCAAAATGCGCCGGGGCAGAACAAGGACCAAAAGAAGCCGGTGCCCGAGGAATCCGTAGGCGCCAATGAGCCCGAAGAAGAGGCTGCTTCCAGGCCGATCCTTCCGGTTCCCTCAGCGCTCCTGCCGGCTGTTAGGGCAACCCTTTCGCCGTCCGCGTCGGCAGTGCCAACTCCTGCTCCCGCTCCTGCCTCTCCGTCCGCCGCTGCCCCGACCGGCAGCGCGCCTGCTGCGGCTCCGGCCGGCAGCGCCCCTGCTGCGGCTCCAGCGCCGACGAAGCCGGCCCCTGCGCCGGTGCCGTCCCGAACCCTCGCCGGTGCGTCCCCGGCCGGTGCAGCCCCTGCTGCACCAACAACGACACCGCCGGCAGCCGCGGTGACCGCCCCGGCTGAGGCCGCCGCAGCTACTGCCAGCGCCCCGGCGGCAGCTGCAGTGCCCGGCCCGGACCCATCCACGCCGGCAGGCCTGCTTCCCCCGGCGGAAGAAGCCATTTCCGTTCCCGGGGAAAGAGTCACCCCTTCCACCGGCGCAGGAGCAAAGGGCAGCCAGGCCGAAGCTTCGCCGCTCTACTCACACCCCCAGACCCGTGCCGGCTGGACGCCCTACACTTCGGAAGGCACCTCCCGCAGCAGCGCGGTGCTGAACAACCAGCCCGACGAACGCAGTGCCATGGTCTGGCTTGGATCGGGCCTCGTGGGCGTCGCAGGTGCAGCCGGTGTGGTGTTCTTCCGCCTGCGTAACCCCTAACCGGGTCGGGGGAAGAGAGGGGTGCGCGGACCGCGATGTGACATTCAACACTTCTACGCGTTGTAGAAGTTGCTGGTTTCGACTTGGCGGTAACTAAAGGGCAAACTTGTAACCATGAGCCACACTTCTGCCGAATCTGTCACTAAAACCGAAGAATCAGCCGAGCAGTTCTTTACCCTTTGGACCGTTTTCAAGCGCTCCGAGGCCGTGGTCCGCAGCGCGGACGCTGCTGCTGACTTCGAGGCCCTGCTGGAACGGCTTGCCGAAGCAGGCGTGACGCACCGCGGCAGCTACGACGTCTCGGCCATGCGCGCCGACGCCGACGTTATGGTGTGGCTCCACGGCCCCAAGCCGGAGGCCCTGCAGCAGGCCATCCGCGACATCCGCCGCAGCACCCTGTTCACCGGTACGGAAATCGTGTGGTCGGCCATGGGCGTCCACCGCGAGGCCGAATTCGCCAAGAACCACACCCCGGCCTTCTCCCGCGGCGTTACGCCGGCAGAATGGCTCTGCGTCTACCCGTTTGTCCGCTCCTACGAGTGGTACATCCTGCCGGAGGAGGAGCGCGGCAAGATGCTGCGCGACCACGGGCTGCTGGGCCGGGACTTCCCGCAGGTCATCTCCAACACGGTGTCTTCCTTCGCCCTGGGCGACTGGGAATGGATCCTGGGCCTGGAAGCCCCCGAACTCGTTGACCTGGTGGACCTCATGCGGCACCTGCGCGCCACTGAGGCCCGCAACCACGTCCGCGAAGAAGTTCCCTTCTATACAGGACGCCGCATCTCTGCGGACGAGGTAGCAGAGGTGCTGGCATGAGCCCCCTCGACCCCCAGGGCAGCACCGCCGTCAACGCCGTCACCGAGGTGGGCAGGATGGCGCCCAAGAACTACGACGCCGTCCTCCTGGCCTCCTTCGGGGGGCCCGAAGGCCAGGAAGACGTAATTCCCTTCCTGCGCAATGTCACCCGCGGCCGTGGCATCCCTGACGAACGCCTCGAGGAAGTGTCCCATCACTACCGCGCCAACGGCGGCATCAGCCCGATCAACCAGCAGAACCGTGAGCTCAAGGCTGCGCTGGAGGCCGAACTCGCCGCCCGCGGCATCGACCTTCCGGTGCTGTGGGGCAACCGCAACTGGGCGCCCTACATTGCGGAAACCCTGCAGGAAGCGTACGACGCCGGACACCGCCGGCTGCTGATGGTCACCACGAGTGCCTACTCCTGCTACTCAAGCTGCCGCCAGTACCGTGAGGACATCGGCATGGCGCTCACGGAGACAGGGCTCGACGGCCGCCTGGAAGTGGACAAGGTCCGGCAGTACTTCGACCACCCCGGCTTCGTTGAGCCCTTCGTGGAGGCCACCGCCGCCGGCCTCGGCGAGGTGCGCGCCAAGCTGGCAGAGGCAGGAACGCCGGACGCCCCCGTCCAGATCGTGTTCGCCACGCACTCCATCCCCACCCGGGATGCCGAGGCAGCCGGCAAATCCGAGGGCGAGCCCCGTGAGTTCGAGGAAGGCTCGGCCTATGTGGCCCAGCATCTCGCCACCGCCGCGGCCGTCATCCGGCGGGTGGAGGAGGAATCCGGCCTCACCGCCCCCTGGTCCCTTGTGTACCAGTCCCGCTCCGGCGCCCCGCACGTGCCATGGCTGGAGCCCGACATCAACGACGCCATCGAGGAACTCGCGGGCCAGGGCGTCAAGGGCATCGTGATTGTGCCCCTGGGCTTCGTCAGCGACCACATGGAAGTCGTGTGGGACCTGGACACCGAGGCCCTGGAGACCTGCGCGAACCTGGGCCTGGCAGCCGCCCGCGTTCCCACGCCCGGCACGCACCGCAAGTTCGTCAACGGCATGGTGGACCTGATCTGCGAGCGGACGGTAGCGAACAACGTCAGTGACCGCCCGGCCGTGACGGACCTGGGCCCCTGGTACGACGTCTGCCGGCCCGGCTGCTGCGCCAACTTCCGCGGCGGGAAGCCCACCATCGCCGGCGCGGACACCACGGTGGGAACCGGGCACGACCCCTACCCCTCCAATTCATTCCAGGGAGCAGCACAGCAGTGACCGTCCGGATCGGAACCCGTGCCAGCAAGCTCGCCCTGACGCAGACGCAGCAGACCGCGGACCAGCTGGCCGCCGTGGGCGGCTTTCCCGTCGAGCTCGTCCACATCAGGACTGACGGGGACGTCCTCACCGGATCGCTGTCGCAAATGGGCGGCACCGGCGTCTTCGTGGCAGCGCTGCGCGACGCCCTGCTGCGGAACCAGTGCGACGTCGCAGTCCATTCGCTCAAGGACCTGCCCACCGGCGCGGCCGTGGGGCTCAGCCTCGCCGCCACCCCGCGCCGCGTGGATGTCCGTGACGTCCTTTGCGCACGTGACGGACTCAAGCTGGCTGACCTGCCGGCCGGAGCCACGGTGGGTACGGGTTCGCCCCGGCGCGCAGCCCAGCTCCGGGCAGCCCGCCCGGACCTGGAGATCCTGGACATCCGCGGCAACGTGGACACGCGCCTGGGCCGGGTTCCCGGGCTGCCCGGAAACACCATGGATGAAGTTGTTCCCGGCAAGTCCTGCGACCTGGACGCCGTGGTGCTGGCGGCTGCAGGCCTGGAGCGCATCGACAGGCTGGACGCCGTCAGCGAATTCCTCGGGACCGACGTGATGCTTCCGGCAGCAGGCCAAGGTTCCCTGGCCATCGAATGCCGCACCGCCGACGCCCCGTCGAAGCCCGGTTCAAGCGGTGGGTCCCGCGCGGTGCTGGCCCAGGCCCTGGCGGCCCTTGACGACCAGGACACCCGGCTCGCCGTCACCGCGGAACGGGCCCTGCTGGCACGGCTGGAAGCGGGCTGTGCCGCTCCGGTGGGCGCCTACGCCTACCGGAAAGGCAGCATGCTCCACCTCGAGGCCGTGGTGTGTGCCGTGGACGGCACCACCTCCGTCCGGGAAAAGCGGGCGACCGACGGCCTCACCGAGGTGGGCGCCACCCTCCTGGGCATCGAACTCGCCGAAGTCCTGCTGGCCCGCGGCGCAGCCGACATCGCAGACCTCCAGGCATCCTGACCTGCCCATGGGACTGCCAGCCGGCGCACCGGGACCCTTCCAGCCCCTCGCCGGGGCACGGGTGCTGATCACGCGCAGCCCGGAACGCTCAATGGAACTGGTGGCGGCGCTGCAAAAGGCAGGGGCCAACGCCCTTTTCCTGCCGCTCATCGACTTCGAACGGGCACCGGACCAGCACTCCCTGGACGCGGCCTGCGACGCCCTGGGCGCCGGAGCGTTTGACTGGCTGGTGCTGACCAGCGCCACAACAGTCCATGTGCTGCTGGACAGGGCCCGCGGCCGCACCCTGACCCTGCGGCAGTGGATCCCCGAAAGCACCAGGATTGCCGCCGTCGGTCCGGCCACCCGCAGGCTCCTGGAAGCCAACGGCCTTGCCGTGCACCTGGTGCCCAGGGATGAGCAGTCCGCCGCCGGCCTGCTCGAGGTGTGGCCCGGCGGTGGGAAGGTCCTGCTGCCGCAGGCCGACATCGCCGCACCCCTGCTCGCCGACGGGCTGGCTGCCTCAGCCAGCACCGTCACGGTGGTTACCGCCTACCGGACCGTCGACTACCCCGCGGCAGCGGAGCGCAGGCTCGCCGTCACGGCGGGTGACGGGGGACCGGGGCAAGCGCCGCCGTCGTACTCGCTCCTGACCCCGGAAGCCGCCACTGCCGGATTCGCGGACGGAAGCATCAACGCAGTGCTGGCCGCCTCGCCCAGCGCCGTCCGCCGTATCGCCGCTCTCTCGCCGCTGCATGGCTGCCGCCTGGTTGTGATTGGCCGGACGACGGCGGAGCAGGCGGCCGCAGCCGGCCTGCCCGTGGCGGCGATGGCGGCTGAGCCCACCCCGGACGGCCTCGTTGCCGCCGTCGCAGCTGCCCTGGAAACCTCCGGTTCCGCCCCCACCCGCACGGACAACCCAACGACGTGAAGGACAGCCCCATGGCATTTTCCAGCCAACGCCCCCGCCGCCTCCGCACCACCCCCGCCATGCGCCGGCTCACGTCGGAAACGCGCCTGGCGCCGGCCGAGCTCATCCTGCCTGCCTTCATCCGCGAGGGACTTACAGAACCGAACCCCATCACCTCCATGCCCGGCGTGGTGCAGCACACCACGGACACCCTCAAGAGGGCAGCCGCGGAAGCCGTTGAGTTGGGACTGGGCGGCATCATGCTGTTCGGCATCCCGGAAACCAGGGACGCCGAAGGCTCGGCCTCATTGGACCCGGACGGCGTGCTGAACAAAGCCATCCGCGACGTGCGTGCCGAGGTGGGCGACGACCTGGTCGTCATGAGCGACGTTTGCCTGGACGAGTTTACGGACCACGGCCACTGCGGCGTGCTCGACGACGACGGATACGTTGACAATGACCGCACCGTGGAGATTTACGCCCGGATGGCCGTGGCGCAGGCTGACGCCGGCGCCCACATGCTGGGCCCTTCAGGCATGATGGATGGCCAGATTGCCGCGATCCGTTCCGCCCTGGATTCCGCCGGGCACGTGAACACGTCCGTCCTCGCCTACGCCGCGAAATACGCCTCAGCCTTCTACGGCCCGTTCCGTGAAGCTGTCGATTCCCAGCTGAAGGGCGACCGCCGGACGTACCAGATGGATGCGGGCAACCGCACCGAGGCGCTGCGCGAGGTGGAGCTGGACCTGGCCGAGGGGGCCGACATCGTGATGGTCAAGCCCGCCATGAGCTACCTGGACATCGTGGCGGATATCGCCGCGATGAGCCCCGTGCCCGTTGCGGCTTACCAGATCTCGGGCGAGTACGCCATGATTGAAGCCGCCGCGGCCAACGGCTGGATCGACCGGCGGGCGGCCATCACCGAGGCCGTGCTGGGCATCCGGCGGGCCGGTGCGCACATGGTCCTGACCTACTGGGCCGCCGAGCTTGCCGGCTGGCTGAAGGAGTCCTGATGGCAGAATCTGCTGCGGGACCCACCGCCCCGGTGGGGAAGGACCGTATCCTGCTTGGCCTGAACACCTTCGGCGACGTCGGAGAGCAGCCGGACGGAAGCCCGCAGCCGCACGCCGAGGTCCTGCGCCAACTGCTGGAACAGGCTGAGCTGGCGGACGCCGTCGGACTTCATGCCTTTGGGGTGGGGGAGCACCACCGCAAGGACTACGCAGTATCCGCCCCGGAAGTCTTCCTCGCCGCAGCCGCGGCCCGCACCCGGCAGATCCGCCTTGGATCCGCCGTGACGGTCCTCAGTTCGGATGATCCCATCCGCGTGTTCCAGCGCTTCTCCACAGTGGACGCCATCTCCAACGGCCGGGCCGAGGTGATGCTGGGCCGCGGATCCTTCGTGGAGTCCTTCCCCCTGTTTGGCTTCGACCTGGCCGACTACGAGGTCCTGTTCGAAGAGAAGCTGGAGCTTTTCGACCAGGTGCGCGCCCAGAAACCGGTGCACTGGGAAGGCCGCACCCGGCCCGCGCTGCACGGACTCAGTGTGTACCCGCCGCTGGAGCACCACCTGCTGCCCACCTGGATCGGCGTCGGTGGAACGCCCGAATCCGTGCTCCGCTGCGCGCAGTACGGCTATCCCATCATCTTTGCGATCATCGGCGGCCAGCCGCGGGGGTTCCGTCCGCTGGCGGACCTCTACCGCGAAGCCGTGGCCAAGTACGGGCACCCGATGCAGCAGGTGGCCACCCACTCGCCGGGCCACGTGGCGCCGACCGACGAGGAGGCAAGGGAAGAGTTCTTCCCGCACTGGCTCAAGCTCCGCAACAGGCTGGGGGCCGAACGCGGCTGGGGTCCGGCCGGCCGGCCCGAATTCGATGCGCTGTGCGCCCCCGAGGGGGCACTGTATGTGGGGTCACCGGAAACCGTGGCGCGCAAGATCGCCCTGCTGAAGCGGAACCTGGGCGTGGACCGCTTCGACCTCAAATACAGCAACGGGCCCTTGCCGCATTCGGCCATGATGCGGTCCATTGAGCTGATGGGTACGGCAGTGGCGCCCAAAGTGGCCGAACTGCTGGCCGGCTAACTGAGAGAATAGGAACCATGACTTCCAGCAATCCCCGCAACGAGGCCCTCTTCGACCGCGCCCGCCAGCTGATGCCGGGCGGCGTCAACTCCCCGGTGCGCGCCTTCGGATCCGTGGGCGGAACCCCCCGCTTCATGGTGTCCGCCAAGGGGCCGTACCTGACCGACGCTGACGGCAACGAATACGTGGACCTCGTGTGCTCGTGGGGACCGGCCCTGCTCGGCCACGCGCACCCCGCTGTCCTCGACGCCGTCCATGCAGCCGTGGACCGCGGCCTGTCCTTCGGCGCCTCCACCCCGGATGAGGCCAACCTGGCCGAGATCGTCAAGGAGCGCGTGCCCGCCGTCGAACGGCTCCGCATGGTGTCCACCGGCACCGAGGCCACCATGACCGCCATCCGCCTGGCCCGCGGCTTCACCGGCCGCAACCTGATCATCAAGTTCGCCGGCTGCTACCACGGGCACCTCGACGGCCTGCTGGCATCGGCGGGCTCCGGCGTTGCCACGCTCGCGCTGCCGGGTTCGGCCGGGGTCACCGAAGCCACGGCTGCCGAAACGCTGGTGCTTCCGTACAACGACCTCACGGCGGTCAAGGAAGCCTTTGCTGCCCACGGCCCCAACATCGCTGCCGTCATCACGGAGGCCGCGCCCGCCAACATGGGCGTTGTCACCCCGGAGGAGGGCTTCAACCTGGGCCTGTCACGGATCACCCGGGAGCACGGCGCCCTGCTGATCGTGGACGAGGTGCTGACCGGTTTCCGCACCGGCTACTCCGGCTACTGGGGCCTCACCGGCGGCGCTCCGGACGCAGCGGACCCCTGGACGCCCGACCTGCTCACCTTCGGCAAAGTGATCGGCGGCGGCATGCCGACGGCGGCGCTCGGCGGACGTGCCGACGTCATGGACCACCTGGCCCCCACTGGGCCGGTGTACCAGGCGGGGACGCTCTCCGGCAACCCGGTGGCCATGGCCGCGGGCGTCGCCACGCTGACGCATGCCACCCGGGACGTCTACTCCTACATCGACGTCCGTTCGCTGGAACTCTCTTCGGCGCTGTCCAACGCCCTGGATGCGGCGGGAGTGGACCACTCCATCCAGTTCGCGGGGAACCTGTTCTCGGTGGCCTTCGGAACGTCCGCCCGCGGCGTCCACAACTATGCGGACGCACTGGCACAGGAGTCCTTCCGGTACGCCCCGTTCTTCCACTCCATGCTGGAGTCCGGCGTGTACTTGCCGCCGTCCGTTTACGAAGCCTGGTTCCTCTCCGCAGCGCACGACGACGCGGCAATGAACAGGATTTTCGACGCCCTGCCGGCCGCAGCGAAGGCCGCCGCCGCGGCACAAGGCTAGTCGCCGCCGTCGTCCGCCGTTCCGGACCCTGTCCGCAGATCCTGGCCTGACCGCCCGGGTTCCGCGGGCAGGTTCCAATGCTCGGCAGACCGCGCTTAGTGGTTTTTCAGCGTTTGGGCGAGCATCACGATGATGCCGCTTGGACCCCGTACATAGCTGAGTTTGTACACATCCTTGTACGTTGCCACGCCGCGAAGCGGATGGCAGCCGTGCCTTGCAGCAATCTCCATAGCTTCGTCGATGTCATCGACTGAAAAGGCAACCCGGTGCATGCCAATCTCGTTGGGTCGGGTGGGTTCAGTCTCAATCGCATCGGGGTGGATGTACTCGAACAGCTCGAGGCGGCCGTGACCGTCAGGTGTCTGGAGCATGGCGATCCTGGCGTGGTTGCCGTCAAGGCCCACGGCCGTGTCCGTCCAATCGCCGCTGACCGTGTCCCGGCCGACCACCGTAAGACCGAGATCGGTGAAGAAGGCAATCGTTGCTTCAAGGTTCCTGACGGCGATGCCGACGTTCTCGAATCTGATGCTCATGGATGCACGCTACCGGGGCGGGCCGTCCAGTCCCAGTGACGGCGGCGACCCGCTCGTTTTCTTATGGATACAGGAAATCCCCGGCTGCAGGGCAACCGGGGATTTCTGCGTGTGCTCCTTGGTGGCTAGAGGACGTCCGAGAGGAAGCCCTTGAGCCGGCCCGTACGTGGCTCCGTGAAGATCTGCTCCGGAGGTCCGGACTCCACCACCACGCCGGCGTCCATGAAGGTGACGTTGTCCGACACGTTGCGGGAGAAGCCCATCTCGTGGGTCACCACAACCATGGTCATGCCGCCCTTGGCAAGGTCGGTCATCAGGGCCAGGACGCCCTTGACGAGTTCCGGATCCAGTGCCGACGTGGCCTCGTCGAAGAACATGACCTCAGGTTTCATGGCCAGCGCCCTGGCTATCGCCACGCGCTGCTGCTGGCCGCCGGACAGGTTGGCCGGCCGGGCGTCGGCTTTGTGCTTCAGGCCCACCAGGTCCAGCTGCTCCAGGGCTTCGGCGCGCGCCTGCTCCTTGGGCAGCTTGCGGAGCTTCCGCAAGGCCAGCGAGACGTTGTCCGCCACGGTCTTGTGCGGAAACAGGTTGAACTGCTGGAACACCATGCCGATCCGCTGCCGGAGCTCGTCCGGGTTGTCTTTCAGCACGGACCGGCCGTCCAGCAGGATGTCGCCCTTGTCCGGTTCGATCAGCCGGTTCATAACCCGCAGCAGGGTGGACTTGCCCGATCCGGAAGGGCCGATCACGGACGCCGTGGTGCCCTTCTCGACGTGCAGGTCGATACCCCGGAGAACATGGTTATGGCCGAACGAGAGGTGCAGGTTCTTGCCGGTCAGGGTGCCGGAAGCGAATTCCGTCATGCCTGCGCCCCCTTGCCGATAGGTGCCGCCAGCTCGTCCGGTTCTTTCTTCTCCGGCTTGCCGGTACGCAGCCGGTGGTCAATGAAGTTCACGAAGTGGGTCAGCGGGACGGTCAGGATCAGGTACAGGACGCCCGCCGCCACCAGCGGCGAGAGGTTGCCCGTGTTGGCCATGGCGTCGTTTCCGATCCGGAAGATTTCCCGGTCGGAGGCGGCCAGGCCAAGCATGAACACCAGCGAGGAGTCCTTCAGCAGCGAGATGAACTGGTTCACCAGGGCCGGAAGGACCCTGCGGATACCCTGTGGCACCACCACCAGGCGCATGGAACTGCCGTAGCTGAATCCGAGCGCGCGTGAAGCCTCCAGCTGTCCCTTCTCAACACTCTGGATACCGGACCGGAAGATCTCGCCGATGTAGGCGGCGGCGATCAGGGTCAGGGCAAGGATGCCCAGCGGGTACGGGTTCCTGTTCCCCGTGATTTCCCGGGCGATCGGGCTCAGGCCGATGCCGATCACCAGGATCACGAGGATGGCGGGAAGGCCCCGGAAGATATCGGTGTACGCGCGGGCTGCCCACCGGGCTGCCGCGTTGCGCGAGATGCCCATCATGGCCAGCCCGAGGCCCAGGAAGGAACCGAGGATGCCGGAGGCTACCGCCAGGATCAGGGTGTTGGGCAGGCCAACCATGAGCAGGGCGGGAATGACCTTGGCCATTTCCTCCCAGTTGAAAAAGGTGTCAGCAAGCTGGTCCAGGAGATCCATAAACGTCCCGGCTCAATCAGCTCTGGGGAACCGTGGCGGCCTTGCTGCCCGGCTTCCAGTCGCTCGGCATTTCACGGTCCGGGTACCACTCCTTGGTCAGCTTCGACCAGGTCCCGTCCTCGATCACGGCGTCCAGGCCGGCGTTAAGGGCATCAATCAGCGGCTGGTTGTCCTTTGCCACGGCGTAGGCGGTGAAGTTCTCGGTGTTGACCTTGGATTCGACGATCGCGGTGCCGTCGCCTTCCTTCACCTGGCCTTCAGCCTGCTGGGAGGGGGCAACCCAGGCGTCCACCTGGCCATTGCGCACGTTGGCGTACACGGTGGCGTAGTCCGGGAAGCGGATCGGCTCCATCTTCAGGGTGTTGGTGACGTAGTCGTCCTGGACAGTGCCCTGGACGACTCCGATGCGCAGGTCCGAGGTCAGGTCGTCAAAGCTCTTGACGTCACTGTCCGTCTTGGCCACCACAGCCATGAAGCCGAAGTCGTAGCCGTTGGTGAAGCCGACGTTCTGGCGGCGTGCTTCGGTGGTGGAGATGGAGGAGGATCCGACGTCGAACTGCTTGGTGGACACCTGTGAGAGGAGGGCAGAGAAGTCGGTGGCAACGAACTCGACCTCAAGGCCCAGCTTGCCGGCGATGGCGCGCAGCAGTTCGTTGTCATACCCGGTGAACTTGCCGGACGGGTCAATGAAGATGTTCGGCGGGGCATCCGAAAGGGTGCCCACTTCCAGCTTGCCCTCGGTGTTCAGGCCGAGCTTGGTCTTGTCGATCTGGTCGATCGGGGTGACATCGTCAGTGGTGTACTTGTCCAGCGTCTGCTGGTCGCTGCCGGCGAGGGCGTCAGTCGGAGTGCCGGTGGGCTCCGAAGATCCTGAACCGCAGGCCGCCAGGGAGACAGCGAGGGCAAGTGCAACGGGAGCGGTAGTCAGCCACTTCATCGCTTTGATTTTCATCAGGTTGTCACTTTCATAGAGTCATAAGTCAACCGGGCCGCAAGGCTGCGCTGGTGGCGCCTGGCACCTGCCCCGTGCTGGTCCAGCAGGCCAGGGCAGGGGTGACCGCAAAACTTTATTGTCCCACTTCATCAGGTATGCGCCGATTGCCGAACAAAAGAGGCGTACTGTGAGGAGAATCCGAATTTCCAGCGGGCCGTGCTGCCAGCACTTGCGTCATGTGGCCGGTTTTCTCCGTGTACCGGCGAATCCGGGCAGCCGAAGCGGCAGTGAAACGTAAGCCGGGTTGGCTGTGAGTTGCGTCGCACTGCCAGGCTTGAGGCTCGCTCTGCCCCTAGAATCCGCCGGTGCCCGCGTCCTGCGGGGGAAGCACCGGCCAGTCACCCTCAATGACGGCGGTGGGCTTCGTTTTGCGGAGGTAGCCCTGGAAGTCGGCGGCCTGGCTGACTGCCCAGTCCACCTGAAGCTCGTGCAGTTGGGTGGCGGGCATCATCAGTTTGGGGAATTTACCTGCCATGGCGTCCAGGACCTTCAGCGTGGCCAGGGCATCGGCTGCCGACGTATGGGCGTTGTCCAGGACCACCCCGTACTCCTCGCACAGCGCAGTCAGGGTGCGCTTGCCTTTGCGGTAGCGGTCCACCTGTTTGTTCATGATGTAGGGGTCCAGGACCGGGAACCGGGTGAGCTGCGGCACGCCGTACCGGGCCGATTCAGCCGCCAAAACAGTGAAGTCGTAACTGGCATTGAACGCGATAACCGGGGTCCCGGCGTCGAAAAGCTCCTGCAGGACCACCGCAAGTTCCCTGGTGACCTCGTGGGCGGGGCGGCCGTCCCGCCGCGCGTGTTCGGTGGTGATGCCGTGGACATCGCTCGCTTCCGTGGGAATCTCCACGCCTGGATCGGCAAGCCACTCGTGCTCCTTGATGACCTCGCCCTGGTGGTCCACGACAGTAACCGAAGCAGTGACGATGCGCGCGGCCCGCGAGTTTCGTCCTGTGGTTTCGAGGTCGAATGCTGCTCGGGGAAGGGCGTTCCAGGTGCTCATGTTTCAACGCTAAAGGGGACCAAGGACAATTCCCGGGAGCGCCACTGCGGCTACATTGGATCAATGCGGATTGAGTACGTGGAGGCGGTGCTGGCCATTGTGGACCTGGTACCGGCCGGATCCGCTGTTACCTACGGGGACGTGGCGGAGCTGCTGGGAGCGGGCGGACCCCGGCAGGTGGGGGCAGTGCTCAGCAATTACGGCACCGCCGTACCCTGGTGGCGTGTCATCAAAGCGGGCGGTCAGGCGCCGGACGGACATGAAGTGCAGGCGCTAAGGCGCTATCTCAAGGAAGGCACGCCGCTTTACGGGGCCTATGAAACTTTCCTTCGAACCGGAGAGGGCCGCTGGCGCGTCGCTTTTCCCGCGGCCCGGTGGGTGCCCACGGACCAGAATCTTGACTGCATCGAAGGCATTGCCCGCAAGTTGGAGCGCCGGCTCCAAGGAATGTCGGTGGCTGATGATGGAATGTCGGTGTGACAGCAACACTTCCCCTTACCGAACCGCGTGACGAGTACCTGCAAGGTCCGCAGCCTGGCGAGGAGTACGAATACGGCCCCTGGACTGATGCACCCGGGACCGGGACCGTGGACGGCGCTTCCGGTCCGGGCGCCGGCAGGCCGGCGGCAGCTTCGCTGCGGTTGCTGCCCCCGCGCCACGCCCGTGCTGCCGCCCCGCTACTTACTCCGGACCAGCAGTCCGCCGTCGATGTTCCCCGGGCGGCAGGTCCAGTGCTGGTGCCCGGTGCTCCGGGAACAGGCAAGACCACCGTGCTGATTGAGGCAGCTGTCCAACGTGTCCTCCGCGACGGCATCAATCCGGAGAACATGCTGATTCTTGCCCCCACCCGGCTCGCGGCGGACTTCCTTCGCGACCGCTTCACGGCACGGCTGGACCAGAGCCTCAGCACAACCCCCGCGCGGACCTGGGCCTCGTATGCCTTCGACCTCATCAGGCGTGCCAAGGCCGAAGGCGTCATCCCGCTGCCCAGGCCGCCGCGCCTCCTGTCCGGCCCCGAACAGGACCTGATCATCAAGGAGCTCCTTGATGGCCACCGCCTGCCCGGCCTGGGGCTGCCCTGGCCCGCGGATCTCGCCGCAGCGCTGGAAACGCGCGGGTTCCGCCAGGAGGTGCGGCAGCTTTTCGACCGCATCATCGAATCCGGAGGCACAGCCGGGGACCTGGTCCGGCTGGGGCAGGAGTGCGGCCGGCCTGACTGGACCGCCGCCGCTTCGCTGTACAGCGAATACCGGGACGTCCTGGACATGCGGATGCCGGAGGCCTTTGATCCCGCGGGCATCAT
This sequence comes from Pseudarthrobacter sp. NamE2, assembly GCF_005796205.1. Lineage (GTDB taxonomy): Bacteria > Actinomycetota > Actinomycetes > Actinomycetales > Micrococcaceae > Arthrobacter. Next base: position 278,240 of record NZ_VAHN01000002.1, read on the forward strand.
CACTGCCGCGCGGCATATCTTCCAGGACGCCCCCGGGTTCCTGGAGGCCGAACGGGCGCGCCTGCAGCTCATCCTGGTGGACGACATCCAGGAAGCGAACCCTGCCGTCTTCGAGCTGCTGGCCGATATCGCCTCAGGGCAGGACTGCTACGTGGCCTATTCCCCGGACACTGTTGTCCAGGGCTTCCGTGGTGCCCGGCCAGACCTCGTTTCCGAGCTGCCCCGGCTGCTGTCACCGGAGGCCGCGGTCCTGGAACGTCCACTGTCACGTTCCCACCGGCTTGCGCCGGCGCTGGCAGACGCATGGCTGGGCGTTGCAGCCCGGATAGCCCAGCGGGCAGGCAGCCGCCTGGCCCGCCGCCTCGATCAGGAGGACGGGCCGGAGAACCGGGGGCCGGACGGAGCGGTCGAGGCACACCTGGTACCTTCCGCGGTGCATGAACTCCGGTATATCGCCCAGCGGATCCTTGACCAGCACATCAATCATCGCCGGGAACTCACGGACATCGCGGTCATCGTCCGGAACGGCAGCCAGGTGGGCGAGCTGCAGCGCTACCTCTCAGGGCAGGGCATACCCGTCCGCGTGCCGGTGGCAGAATCCGCTGTCCGCGACGAGGTGGCGGTGCGTCCGCTCCTGGATGCCTTCGCCGTCGCGCTCGACCCCGACGTCCTCACACCCGAGGCCGCGGTGTCGCTCCTCACGTCCAGGATCGGTGGTGCCACCTCCATTGAACTGCGGCGCCTGCGCCAGTCGTTGAGGCGCGAAGAGCTTCTGGGCGGTGGCGGCCGCACCAGCGATGCACTCCTGGTTGAAGCCCTGCTGGATCCCGCGGCGCTCGGCAGCCTCGGGATCGAAGGACGTGCGGCCCGCCGCACTGCCCGCATGATTCATGCCGGCCGGGAGGCCGCGTGCCACCCTGGGGCCAACGCGGAGTCAGTGCTGTGGGCGCTCTGGAGTTCCACCGGCCTCGCGGCCACCTGGACAGACACAGCACTGGGCGGCGGGCCGCACGGTGCCCGCGCCGACCGCGACCTTGATGCCATCATGGCGCTGTTCCACACCGCCGAGAGGTATGTCGACCAAATGCCCGGCGCCGGTCCGGAACAGTTCCTCGAGTACCTGTTGAACCAGGAACTGCCCATGGACACGCTGGCCGCCCGCGCCCAGGTGGACGACGCCGTCGAGCTGATGACCCCCGCCAGCGCCGCAGGACGCGAGTGGCCAGTGGTGATCGTTGCCGGGCTCCAGGAGGGGGTTTGGCCCAATACCCGGCTTCGCGGTGAACTCCTGGGCAGCACCCTCTATGCAGACGCCGTGGAACATGGCACAGCTTACGCGCTGCAGCGCGATCCCCTGAGCCGGCTGCGCGATATCCGGTACGACGAACTGCGCAGCTTTTCCACCGCCGTGTCCCGTGCACGGGAGCTGCTGGTCTGTACGGCGGTGGCTTCCGAAAACGATCAACCGTCGTCGTTCCTGGATTACGTCGCACCGCTGGAGCAGGGCCGGGAGGGCAGGGGATTCACGCCGGTGGAGCGCCCCATGACGCTGCGGGCACTCGTTGCCGAGCTCCGGCAGCACGCCCAGCTGGATGGCGAAGATCCGCAGGCGCAGGAGGCGGCCCGGGTCCTGGCAACGCTGGCGTCAGCCGAGCCGCCCGTGCCTGGCGCACATCCTTCGAGCTGGTGGGGACTGGCCCCGCTGACGTCCGACGCGGCGGTGGTGCCGCCCGGCGGCACCGTACCGGTGTCGCCGTCGAAAGTGGAAACCGTGCAAAAATCGCCACTCGATTGGTTTGTCCAGGCTGCCGGCGGTGAGGCGGCTGCCGACTTTGCCCGCAGCCTGGGAACGCTCGTGCACGGAATCGCCCAAGACATGCCGGAGGCCTCGGGATCGGAGTATGTCGCCGAACTCGTGCGCCGCTGGCCCGCTCTGGGGATGAAAGACAACTGGGAGGGCAGGCTTGATTTCCAGCGGGCGGAGTCCATGGTGCGCAAGCTCGCCCAGTACGTAGTGGTGATGCGGAGCGAGGGCCGCAGCCTGCTGGGAGTGGAGCAGGATTTCGAGGTGGCCCTTGGCGAAATTGCTGTGGACGGCGCCGGCCCTCGGGCGGCCGTCCTTCGCGGCCAGGTGGACCGCCTGGAGATTGATGGTGACGGCAGGCTGGTCGTCGTGGACCTCAAGACAGGAAAGCGCCAGCCAGGAAAGGCCGAGGTGGCCAAACATCCGCAGCTGGGGGCCTACCAGGCCGCCGTCCTGGCCGGCGGCTTCCAAGGCAGCGGGGCTAACGGAGGCACCACCCTGCCCGGCGGCGCCGTGCTGGCCCAGCTTGGCACCAGCGCCAAGAACCCGGCCATCCAGCAGCAGGAGGCACTGGACCCGCAGGACAACTGGGCTATCGACATGGTCAAGGAGGCGGCGGCAGTAATGGGCGGAAATGAATTCGAAGCACGGCATGATCCAGCCAAGGGCAGCCACGGGGGCCACGGCTGCAAATTGCCCGAGGTATGCCCGCTCTGCGTACGCGGAAAACAGGTGACGGAATGAGCCGGGCCTCAGGCGTCAAGCCAGTGGCGAATCAGCACTCCTCGGTTGCCCCGGCGATTCCGGATGGTGCCGCAGCACCCTTGCCCGTGCGGTTCACCCCGGAAGAACTGTCCGTGCTGCTGGGTGAGAAGAATGTACCCACGGCGGAGCAGTCAGCCATTATCTCGTCTCCGCTGACGCCGCGGCTGGTCATTGCCGGCGCGGGCTCGGGAAAGACGGCAACTATGGCGGACCGGGTAGTCTGGCTCGTCGCCAATGGCTGGGTCAGGCCGGAAGAAGTCCTGGGCGTGACCTTCACCCGGAAGGCCGCCGGTGAGCTGGCCTCCCGCATCCGGGCAAAGCTGGCAGCCCTCCAGCGGCTGGTTGCCAACGACACCACGCACCGGGTTTTCCCGGAAGGCCTGCTCAGCAGCGATGCCATGGAGCCAAAGGTGTCCACGTACCACTCCTTCGCCAGTGGGATCGTGTCCGACTACGGGCTCCGCCTCGGGGTGGAACGGGACGTGGTCCTGCTGGGCGGCGCCCAGGCCTGGCAGCTCGCCAGCGAAGTCGTGGAGGCGTACGACGGCGAGTATGCCCACTTCCGTGCCGCCAAGTCCACGCTGGTGAAGGCAGTCATCCAGCTCGCCGGCGAGTGCGCCGAGCACCTGCAGGAACCGGAGGACGTCGAGGCGTGGCTGATGGCGCGGCTTTCGGAATTCGAGTCCTTGCCGTACCTGGCAGATAAAAAGAAGAATCCTCCACAGGCCGCCGCCGACCTCGCGGGGATGATGCGGACAAGGGCCAGCGTGGCGGACATGGTAGGCCGTTATGCCGCCGCCAAACGGGCACGTGGCGCCCTCGACTTCGGAGACCTGGTAGCACTGGCTGCCAAGGTCGCCCGGGACGTTCCACTCGCTGCCAGCATGGAGCGGCAGCGCTACAAGGTGGTCCTGCTCGATGAGTTCCAGGACACCTCGCACGCCCAGCTGGTGCTCTTCTCCCGCCTCTTCGGCGGAGGACATGCAGTGACGGCGGTGGGGGATCCCAACCAGTCGATCTACGGCTTCCGCGGCGCCTCGGCCGGGCAGTTGTTCCACTTCGTCCGGGAATTCCCGGTAAAGACCGGTCCGGCAGAGGCTGCCTCCTGGTCACCTGCACCCACGTCATACCTGACAACCGCCTGGCGCAACGGACGCTCCATCCTGGCAGCAGCGAATGTGATGTCCGGGTCGCTGGGGAAGTCGCAGGCCCAGCGGGTACCGGCCGGGGGCGGTGCTGCTGCAGGGAAGGTACCTCCGCTGCAACCCAGCCCCTACGCGGTGGACGGCACCGTGGTGCTGGGCCGCTTCGGCAGCGATGCGGACGAAGCGGCTGCGCTGGCGGACGACATCCTGAAATACAGGGTGACCGACTTCGAACTGAAGCCGGATGGCACCGCCGTCGCACCGGCAATTGCTGTCCTCTGCCGCCGGCGTGCCCAAATGGAGGCTGTCCGCCGCCAGTTCGAGGCCAGGAACATTCCATACGAGATCGTGGGCCTGGGTGGCCTCCTGGACACACCCGAGGTAGTGGACCTCGTCGCAACGCTGCGTGTCCTGGCGGATCCGGGCCGTTCCGACGCCCTCATGCGGCTCCTGGCCGGGGCAAGGTGGCGCATCGGGCCGGCGGACCTGATGGCTCTGAGGGACTGGTCCAGCCAGCTCGCGCGCCGGCGCGGCCGGGCAGCGGAGCGCGACGACGATGCCGAACCGGCGGTCCTCGAGGGGGACCTCACAGACGGCGCCAGCCTGGTGGAAGCGCTTGACTGGCTGCCGCGGGAAGGATGGACATCAGCCAGCGGCAGGAGCCTCAGCGCGGACGCGCGGAACCGGCTCTCACTTCTGTCGGCGGAGTTGCGGCAGCTGCGGGGCTACCTGGGAGACGACCTCACCACACTCCTTGGCGAAGTGGAGCGGGCCATGCTCCTGGACATCGAAGTGGCAGCGCGCCCCGGCGTCAGTATCCACCAGGCCCGGCGCAACCTGGACGCGTTCCAGGACGCCGCTGCGGGATTCCTCCGCACGTCGCAGCGGGTGGACATCCTTGCCTTCCTGGCCTGGCTCGAAGCAGCAGCCGCAGAGGAGAACGGCCTGGAGGCGCCGCCGGGCGACGTGAACCGGGAAGCGGTCCAGCTGCTTACGGTCCACGCCTCCAAGGGGCTGGAGTGGGATGTGGTCTTCGTTCCCGGCCTGAACGCCGGGGCGTTCCCCAGCGACAAGGACTCGCGGTGGAGCAGCGGCGCCGCAGCCCTGCCGTGGCCCCTGCGCGGTGACCGCGCCGACCTGCCGCAGTGGGACCTGGACCAGCCGGACCAGAAGGGCTGGCTGGACGCGGAAAAGGACTTCAAGGCGGACGTCCAGGCGCACGGGGAGTCGGAAGAACGCCGGCTTGCCTATGTGGCCTATACGCGGGCAAAACACGTTTTGTGGGTGTCCAGCGCGGCGTGGGTGGGTTCACGGGCGGCCATGGCTGAGATGTCCCCGTTCCTGGCCGAACTCGAAGTCCTCCTGGAGGCGACTGCCGAGGGGCCTGTGCAGGCGAAGGTCCATCCGCGGTCGCTTGATGAGGCAGCCTTGCCGGAGTGCAACCCGTTGTCCTCAAAGATTGAGGTGGGCGGCTGGCCGTATGACCCACTGGAGGGGCCGGTGGATCCGCGGACAGGGGAGCGGCTCCGGCTGGCACGGGGCCGCAGGAACGCCATGGAAGCGGCCGCGGCGCGCGTCCTGGCGGAGCTCGAATCCGTCAGGGAGAGACAGCACCCGGAAGCAACTGGAGCGGCGTCCCCGGACGTTGCGGGTGGCTCTGAAGCAGCAGGCAGGCCAGGACTGAGCGGAGCCGCTGCCGGCTGGGCCAGGGAGGCCGCCCTGTTGCTGCAGCGCAGGGCAAGGAAGTCGCAGAGGCAGGACGTCCACCTGCCCGGTCACATCTCCGCGTCCACGCTGGTGGACCTGGGGGAGGACCCGACGGAGGTCCTGGCAAGGCTTCGGAGGCCCGTGCCAAGGGAGCCGGGGATGTCCGCACGCAAGGGAACTGCCTTCCACGCCTGGGTGGAAGAGTACTTCGGTACTGCCGGGATGCTCGACCTCGGGGAAGCCCCTGGCGCTGACGACCATATCGACGCCGCCTACGACCTTGAAGCAATGGTGGCCACCTTCCGGGCGTCACCCTGGGCTGAACGGTCGCCTGCCTTCGTCGAGGTACCGGTAGAGACACGGGTGGGAGACGTGGTGGTTCGCGGGCGGATCGATGCCGTCTTCCAGGACGCGGACGGGCGCTGGGACCTGGTGGACTGGAAGACCGGCCGCCGGCCATCCGGTGACCGGTTGCGGGCAAAGTCGGTGCAGCTTGCCGTGTACCGGCTGGCATGGGCGCGGCTGAAGGGTGTCCCGCTGGAGGACGTGCGCGCGGCGTTCTTCTACGTCGCCCACAACGAGGTTGTGCGACCGCATGATCTCAGCACAGCTGACCAGCTTGAGGCGATTGTGGCGGCGGCCCTCGACGCGAAGTGAGGCCGCACGAAGCGGCGTAAGGGCAGCCGCTGCCCGGCTACGTCTGCTGTGCCCTGACGACGGGCAGGGCGGTGGTGGAGGTATCGTCCGGACCGGCGGGCGCGTCCCCGGCGGCGGGAGGTTGAGTTGGAACAGGCGCCACATAAACGGCAGGGCGTGCAGGGAGGGGACCCACGTCCACCGCCGGCCGCACGTGCCCGGGCTCTGCCGCGGCCGCCTGTTGCGCGGGAACGGGCTTTACCTCGACCGCCGGCCGGTGGGGCACCGGGCTGACCGGGGCGGCGGGTTCCCCGGGCACAGGTGCTCCTTCGACTGCCGGTTTGGTGAGGCCGGACGTCGCCGGCGGGGTGCCGGGACCTGCGGCACTGCCGGCAGGCAGCGGCTCTACGCTGATGGGTTGGCCGCCGTATTCGGCGATGTCGCCGGCCAGGGTTTCCAGCATTCCTTCGGCCTCGGCCACTATTGCGGCATCGCCGGCAGCAATGCCCTTTACCAGGTACTGGGCGAGGGCGAACTCGGCAGACAGGGCGGCCCGGCGCAGCAGGTGGCTGTCCGGAGTGTCACGGCGGCCGGCGGTGTAGCCGGCGAGCACGGCATCAACAAAGTCCTGCTCGTTGGACGCCACCAGCCAGGCGAAGTCGTCCGCAGGGTCGCCGATGCGGAGGTCCGTCCACCCGGTCACGGCGGTGACACGCTGGCCTTCCACCAGAATGTTGTCCTCGTGCAGGTCGCCGTGGACCACGGACGGGTTAAAGCGCCACAGGGAAACATCTTCGAGGGCGTGTTCCCACCGCACCAGGAGGGACGACGGGATCTTGCCGGTGGTGGCTGCCTGGTCCAGTTCGTTGAGCCTGCGCTGCCGGAACTCGTTGGGTGTGTAACTGGGCAGGTCGGCGTTGCTGACCAGGGACCGCGGCAGGTCGTGGATGGCGGCCAGGGCCACGCCAATTTCGCGGGCCAGCGGCTCCGGCCCTGCGGTGAGTTCCTCAACGCTTCGGGTGCTGCCGGCCAGGTGGGAGTAGACGAAGGTGCTCAGCGTGCCGAGCCGGACGCTGCCGGCAACCGTGGGCATCAGGAACGGCAGTTCAGCCCGGATGCCCGGGGCGAAGGCGCGCAGCACCAGGAACTCCGTTTCCAGCCTCGCGCTGGCTTCCGCGTGCCGGGGCGACCTGACCCGCCAACGCTTGCCTTCCGAATCCAGGAGCAGAGCCGAATCGAAATCCGCGGGATCATCCGGGGCGGAGCTAACGGCCGTTGGGGTCAGTCCGGGGACTGCCGCGGTTGCAACGGCTGCCAGTTCAATCGGTTTTCTTCTCACCGTTCCACGGTAGATTGCCCGCCGTCCAAGTCGCCGGTCTGCCCACGGCGAGTCTCCAGATAGGTGAAAGTGGGGTACCCCTAACGGGTGCTGCCGGAGCCTGCGGAAATGCGGTTTGTCGGTCCCTGTCAGTACGGTGGATGCATGAGCCATGCAGAGTCAGTCACACCCGCCCACCAGGGGGCACCGGCGCTGCTGCCGGCCAATCATCTCCAGGAGACCCTGCTTCCCGTTCCGCCTGCCCTGGTTGACCGCGGGTCAGCGGCGCGCATGAGGCAGGGCATGGTGGAAGAACTCCTGGCAGCGCCGGGCACGCAGGCTGTTGTCTTGTCAGGGCGGCAGGGGCTGGTCCAGAACGGTGCCCTGTTCCTGGCCGGCGCAAAGGAGTTCCGGGAGGCATTGGCTGCCGCGTCCGTGGTTCCGGACCTGGTGATCTACCTCGGGTCCGCCCTGCCTGCGGCGGACCTTCCTGCCGGCACCGAACTGCTGCTGTTTATCCTCTCCGAACCGGTCCAGCCCGGGACCGCAGGCATTCCTGCGAATGCGGCCTGGGCCGGCTTCCGTGACGTAGCGGCCGGCCTGGGCTCAACCGGCACTGCCTTGTTCATCGAGGCGAGCGCCATCGCCAACTGGCACTCGGGCCACACCCACTGTCCCCGCTGCGGAACGCCCACGCTCGTCGAATCGGGCGGCTGGATGCGGCGGTGCCCGGTGGATTCCTCCGAGCACTATCCGCGGACCGATCCTGCGATTATCGTCACCGTAGTGGGCGCCGACGGGCGGCTGTTGCTGGGTGGCGGCGGCCCGGCGGACGCCAGGAACTACTCAACGCTGGCCGGCTTCGTTGAGCCCGGGGAATCGCTGGAGCAGGCAGTGGTTCGGGAAGTTTTTGAGGAAGTGGGCGTGCGTGTGACGGCGTGCCAGTACCTGGGCTCCCAGTCCTGGCCATTCCCGGCCTCCCTTATGCTTGGATTTACCGCCGTTACCGAAGACGCCGTGGCAACGCCCGACGGCGTGGAGGTTACCAGGGCGCGCTGGTTCAGCCGGGAGGAGCTCCAGGAGGCCGTGCTCCGGGGGGACGTCACCATCTCCACCCGGCTTTCCATTGCCCGGGCGCTGATCGAGCACTGGTACGGCGGCCGGATTGAGGACCTTGCCGGCGCCTAAACCCGAATTCACGACACTCCAGGCACGCGTTGGCCGAGACACAAAGCAGCAGAAGTGACTACAGAGATTTTTGACGGGGCAGCCTCGCTGGAGGACCGCATCCTTGGCGGCCTGGACGCGGAACAGCGTGAGGTGGCCAGCACCCTGAACGGCCCCCTGTGCGTGCTCGCGGGCGCCGGGACGGGAAAAACACGGGCCATTACGCACCGCATCGCATACGGCGTACACTCCGGCGTCTACACCCCGCAGCGGCTCCTGGCCGTGACATTCACCGCCCGGGCAGCGGCCGAAATGCGCGGCCGGTTGCGTGATCTTGGCGCAGGCAACGTGCAGGCCCGCACCTTCCATGCGGCCGCCCTGCGGCAGCTCCAGTATTTCTGGCCGCAGGCTGTTGGCGGGTCGCTGCCCAACCTGCTGGACCACAAGGCGCAGATGCTGGCCGAAGCGGCCAGGCGGCTGCGGCTCAGCACGGACCGCGCCTCCATCCGGGACCTGGCCTCGGAGATCGAATGGGCCAAGGTGTCCATGCTTACCCCGGCCAACTACCTGGAAAACGCCCAGGGAAGGGGCACCCCCGGCGGCTTCGACCTCACGGCGGTGGCCAGGGTGTTCCAGGCCTACGAGGACGTCAAGACCGACCGCAACGTCATCGACTTCGAGGACGTGCTGCTGATCACCGTCGGGATCCTGCAGGAGGACGAGAAAGTCGCCGCCACCGTCCGCGAGCAGTACCGGCACTTCGTCGTTGATGAGTACCAGGACGTGTCCCCGCTGCAGCAGCGGCTTCTGGAACTGTGGCTGGGCGGCCGGGATGAACTGTGCGTGGTGGGTGACGCCAGCCAGACCATCTATTCCTTCACGGGCGCCTCGCCCCGGCACCTCCTCGACTTCAAGGCGCGCTACCCGCAGGCGAACGTGGTCAAGCTGATCAGGGATTACCGCTCCACGCCCCAGGTGGTGAAGCTGGCCAACGACCTCCTGGCAGGCCGGCGGAGCGGCGGGCCGGCAGCGGACGCGGCCTGGGCAACACCGCTGCAGCTTGTGGCGCAGCGGCCCGCAGGTCCGGTGCCCTCGTTCACGGAATGCGCCGACGACGAAGCCGAGGCTGCCGCGGTGGCGCAAAAGATCCAGGCACTGCTCGACGCCGGCACACCGGCCAGCGAGGTGGCCATCCTGTTTCGGACGAACGGCCAGTCCGAGGCCTACGAGCAGGCGCTGGCCGCGGCAGGGATCGGGTACCAGCTGCGCGGCGGTGAACGGTTCTTTGCGCGCAAGGAAGTCCGCGACGCCATCCTTCAGCTGCGGGCGGCAACCAGGGCCGTGGCCGAATCTGGGACGCCGGAACCCCTCGGGCAACTCGTCCGCGATATCGTCTCGTCCCTCGGGTACACCGACTCCGCACCCCACAGCGGAGGCGCGCTGCGGGAGCGCTGGGAGTCGCTGGCAGCGCTGGTGGCGCTGGCGGACGAACTGGTCCAAAACCGGGGCCCGCAGTTTGGCCTGGCGGACTTCGTCAACGAGCTCCAGGAGCGCTCCCTGGCGCAGCACGCACCCACCGTGCAGGGCGTCACGCTGGCCTCGCTGCATGCAGCGAAGGGCCTGGAATGGGACGCGGTCTTCCTGGTGGGACTCAGCGAGGGCCTGATGCCCATCTCGTTTGCCGATACACCGGAAGCAGTGGATGAGGAACGGCGGCTCCTGTACGTCGGCATCACCCGGGCACGCGAACACCTGGCCTTCTCCTGGAGCACCGCCCGGACCCCCGGGGGCAGGGCCAACCGCAAACCTTCCCGGTTCCTGGACGGCATCCGGCCCGAGTCGGTGGCCAGCTCCACCGCACGCGGGAAGGGCGCAGCTCCACGCCGCAAAGCCGCTGCCCCGGCCATGTGCCGGGTGTGCGGCAGCATGCTTTCCACTGGCGCAGAGCGCAAGGTGGGCCGCTGTAATGCCTGCCCGCCCGGTTACGAAGAACAAACCTTCGAGGCACTGCGAAGCTGGCGGCGCGAGGCGGCAAACTCGGCGGACGTGCCGGCCTTCGTCGTGTTTACCGATGCCACGCTGACGGCCATTGCGGAGGCCCGCCCGAAGTCGCTGGAAGAACTCGCCCGGCTCGCCGGCGTCGGGCCCTCCAAGCTGGAAAAATACGGGGAGGACGTTCTCCGCGTCCTCACGGAAAGCGCGGCCCTGTGAGCGAGGCATCCGCGGCAGGACGCCAACGGGCAGGAAACCGCAACGCGCGAAACCACAGGACAGGACAGCACAGTGCGCCGCTGACCACCCCCGACGGCGCCCCTGTGGAGGTTCGGCGCTCTGCCCGGCGCACGCGGACCGTGGCGGCGTTTTGGGAGAACGGGACCGCCGTTGTTGCCATCCCGGCCCGTTTTACGGCGGCGCAGGAGTCGGAATGGGTGCACCGGATGCTGGCTAAGCTGCAGCGCCAGGGGGAGCGGCGCGCGGCTCCGGGCCGGAAGCGGCCGGCATCCGATGCCGCGCTGGCGGAGCATGCCGCCCATTTGTCGAACCGGTATCTGGGCGGCCGCGCCGTGCCCGCGTCGGTGCGCTGGGTCAGCAACCAGCACTCTCGGTGGGGTTCCGCCACGCCTGCGGACGGAACCATTCGGCTCTCGGACAAACTGCGGCCCATGCCGCAGTGGGTCATCGATTACGTGCTGCTCCATGAATTGGCCCACTTGCTGGTGGCCGGGCATAACGCGGCATTCTGGAAACTCCTCGAGGCCTATCCGGAGACGCAGCGCGCCAAAGCCTTCCTGGAAGGTGTTTCGTTCGCCACGGCGCGCGGCCTCGCGGAGCAGGACCGCGGGCCGCACGACGCCGACTAGCCGGCGGCTTACCCGGCCAGCAGCCCCGGGCTAGCTTTTCGCCTGGCCGTCCCCGCCGTCGTCGTCCGTCCCTTTCCCGTCCTCTTTGGCATCCGGGGAAGTGGCGTCGAATCCGCCGCTGAGCAGTTTCTGCAGGGCATCGTCCACTTCGCTGTCGCTGGCCTCGGCCAGTTTCCGGCGCCCGCTGAACCCCTTGGGATCGTCGAGGTCCTCCGCGGTGGGGAGCAGGTCAGGGTGGTGCCAGATGGCGTCGCGGCCTTCGATGCCGCGCTCTTCCTTCAGCGTGGCCCACAGCGTGGCGGCGTCCCGCAGCCGGCGGGGCCGCAGTTCCAGTCCCACCAGCGAGGCAAAGGCATGCTCTGCGGGGCCGCCGGTGGCGCGGCGGCGGCGGACCGTTTCCCGCAGGGCGCCGGCGGAGGGCAGCATCTTCTCGGTGGCTGCGGCAGTGAGTTCGTCCACCCACCCCTCCACGAGGGCAAGTGCGGTTTCCAGTTTCTCCAGGGCCTGATCCTGGGCGGGGGTCCGCTGGGGCATAAAGACACCCTGGGACAATGCCTCCTGGATGCCTTCCGGGTTGCTGGGATCGAGGTCGCGTGCCAGTTCCTCGATGCGGGAGGTGTCAATGTGGATACCCCGGGCATAAGCCTCAATGGCGCCCAGCAGGTGTCCGCGCAGCCAGGGAACCTGGACGAAGAGCCGGGCATGGGCGGCTTCGCGCACCGCGAGGAAAAGCCTGATGTCATTTTCCGGCAGCGACAGTCCTTCGCCGAATGCGGCAACGTTCGCCGGCAGCAACGCCATCTCGAGATCCGCCAGCGGCACGCCAATATCGGTTGAGCTCACCACATCGGTGGAGAGTGCCCCGATCGCCTGCCCCAGCTGCATGCCGAAGATGGCGCCGCCCATGTTTTGGAGCATTGACGACGCGCCGCCCATCATGGATTTCATTTCCTCGGGCATCTGCTCCGTCATGGCAGTGGACAGCGCGTTGGCGATGCTGTTGGCCACCGGCTCCGTAAGCCTCTTCCACGTGCCGAGGGTCGCCTCAACCCACTCCGCCCGCGACCACGCCCGGCCGATCAGCCCGGTGGCGGGCAGGTCCGTGACCGGGTCCAGCCACAGTTCCGCGAGCCGGAGCGCCTCGTCCACGTCCCGCGACTGCTGGGCTGTGACGGACGGGTCGGCGCTGCTGGCCGCCACCCTGCGGGCGTTGTCATGGGCGAGCGTCCAGTTCACCGGCCCCTCGGACGGCGCGCTCATCATTGCCTGGACCTGGGAGAACATCTGTGCCAGCACATTGGGGTCGCTGGGCAGCCCGGCAGCCTTGGCCAGTTCGGCGGGGTCGAAGTTTTCCATCCCCTTGCCGCCCATGAGGTTCTGCAGCATCTCGGTCAACGGATCCTTGGGGGTGTCGTCCCCGTTGGACGGATTAAGTGGGTTGGAGCTCATGATCCCGCCGATCGTCGGTGTGACTGTTGATCAACCTTCACGGTACCCCGGCCGTGGTCGGCTGTCTGCCGCGCTCCGGCGTCGTTCGCTGTAGGCAAAGAACCGCGTTTGTCCGCCACCGCGTAGTGTTGATGGGGTGACTACAACCCGCGGCGGCCACCCTTCCGAGGACCATGCCCCAGACTTTCCCGGCGGTGCCATTTCCTGGGAGAAAGCAGCCGTTGGAACGGACGACGGCGGACACGTACCCGGGGCGGGGGCGTCGCCCCGGGACCCCAGGGTGTCCGCCATGATGCTGGCGGGCATGGCGGCGCTTGGGCTGGGAATAGGTGTTGCCACCCTTCCCGTGCCGTACGTTGTGGAGTCGCCCGGGCCCGTCTACAACACCCTCGGGCAGAGCCAGGGGGCACCTGTAATCAAGGTGACAGGACGGGAAACCTTTCCGGCCTCCGGGAACCTGGACCTGACTACCGTGTACGTGGACGGCGGCCCCACCGGCCCCGTCAGCGTCCTTACCGCCTTCTCTGCCTGGCTCAACCCCACCAGGTCCGTCCAGCCCATGGAGCTGATCTACCCCACCGGCACCACAAAGCAGGAAGCCGAGGAGCAGAGCGCGGTGGCCATGGCAACCTCCCAGGAGAACGCGCTTGCTTCCGCCCTGAACGAGCTGGACATCCCGTTCGGGCAGCAGCTCCAGGCCGCAGGCCTGTCCGAAGGTTCCGCCTCCGCCGGCAAGATCCAGGAGGGGGACATCCTGAAGAGCATCAACGGCAAGGACATCACCGCCCTCTCCGTCATCCAGGAGGAGCTGGCAGCCGGCAAGGGCGCCCCCGCCACCGTGGTGGTGGAGCGGGGCGGGCAGCAGGTCACCGAGACGATTACGCCGAAGGGCAACGGTGAGGGCAGGTTCATCCTCGGTGTGATGCTCAAATACCTGTTTACTTTCCCCCTCGACGTTGAGATTTCCCTGGAGAAGGTGGGCGGCCCCTCCGCGGGACTGATGTTCTCGCTGGGCATCATCGACACCATCACGCCGGGTGACCTGACGGGCGGCAAGCACATCGCCGGGACGGGCACCATCACGCCCGACGGCGCCGTTGGACCCATCGGGGGAATCGAGCAGAAGATGCACGGTGCCCGGGCCGGGGGAGCAACCCTGTTCCTCGCGCCCGCCGCCAACTGTCCGCAGGTAGCCGGGAACATCCCGGACGGCCTGCAGGTGGTCAAGGTGGAGAACCTGGCGCAGGCGAGGGCCGCCGTCGAACTTGCTGGCAGCGGAGGGGACACATCCGGCCTGCCGACCTGCACAAACAACTAGACTGGGCACATCTAGACTCGACAGGAACTATGCTTTACCGCCACTCGTGGCAACTATGGCGGACAAAACCAGCCGTTGGCCGGCAGAGTCCGCCCGCTCGCACGCTCCAAATATCTGACGACCAGCTATGAGGTACCCAGTTTGTCCCGTCCCGCCAGCACCATGTCCACAGGCAGACCCCCTTCCAGACGGGGCGCGCTGACGCCCACGCTGATTGTTGTGGCCCTCGTGGTTGTGGGCTTCATTTTCTTTGCCAACGTCTGGACCGACGTCCTCTGGTACCGGCAACTGGGCTACATCGAGGTTTTCCTCACGGAGAACCTCTCCCGGATTGCCATCTTCGCCGCCGGCTTTGCCATCATGTTCGCCGCAGTGTTCTTCGCGATCCGCATCGCTTACCACGCCCGGCCCGTCTACGCCCCGGACTCCGACATCCGGGACAACCTCAACCGCTACCAGGCGCAGCTGGAGCCGGTCCGCCGGGTGGTCATGGTGGGCCTGCCCGTCCTCTTCGGACTCTTTGCCGGCAGCGCCGCCGCGAGCCAGTGGCAGAAGGTCCTGTTGTTCTTCAACCAGGAGGGCTTCGGCCAGCAGGACCCGGAATTCGGCCTGGACATCAGCTTCTACCTGATGGTCCTGCCGTTCCTCGGCTTCGTCACCGGTTTCCTGATCAGCGTGGTGGTCATCGCCGGCATCGCCGGCATCCTCACCCATTACCTCTACGGCAGCATCCGGCTGATGGAACGCGGCATCTTCACCAGCCGCGCAGCCCAGATCCACATCGCCGTGACCGGTGCAGCCTTCCTGATCCTGCTGGGCGTGAACTTCTGGCTTGACCGCTACTCCGCGGTGCAAAGCAACTCCGGCAAGTGGGCGGGCGCACTGTACACCGACGTCAACGCCGTCATTCCCACCAAGGCCATCCTCGCCGTCGCCGCCGTCCTGGTGGCTATCCTGTTCGTCGTTGCCGCCATCATCGGCCGCTGGCGCCTGCCCGTCATTGGAACCGCGATGCTGGTCATCACGTCCATCCTTGCGGGCGGCGTCTACCCCTGGGTCATCCAGCAGTTCCAGGTGCGGCCTTCCGAGGAAACCCTGGAAAAGGAATACATCCAGCGCAACATCGACAACACCCGGAGGGCGTACGGCCTGGACGCCATCCAGGTCAGCCGGTACGACGCCACGAACACCGCCAGCACTGGCGCGCTGGCGCCTGATGCACAAACAACCGCCAACATCAGGCTGCTGGATCCAAACCTGATCTCGGATGCATTCGCGCAGCTGGAGCAGTACCGTCCGTACTACCGTTTCCCCGAGTCACTCAATGTGGACCGCTACGAAGTTGACGGCCAGATCCAGGACACCGTGATCGCTGTCCGGGAACTGAATCCCACCAACGTGGCAACCAACCAGCAGGGCTGGCTCAACCAGCACGTGGTCTACACCCACGGATATGGAGTGGTGGCAGCCAAGGGAAACAAGTTCACCGTGGACGGCAAGCCGGAGTTCCTGCAGTCCGGTATTCCTTCCACCGGTGTCCTGGGTGATGACACGACCTATGAGCCCCGCATCTACTTCGGTGAGTACTCGCCTGACTACTCGATCGTGGGCGCACCTGAGGGTGCTCCGCCGCGGGAGCAGGACCGGCCGTCCGGCGAGGGCGAGACCCAGTACACCTTCCAGGGCAACGGCGGTCCCAATGTGGGAACGTTCTTCAACCGCGTCCTGTATGCGATCAAGTTCCAGTCATCGGATCTGCTGCTTTCCGACGGCGTTAACCAGGAATCGCAGATCCTCTACGACCGCAATCCGCGTGACCGGGTGGAGAAGGTTGCCCCCTACCTGACGGTTGACGGCAACGCGTATCCCGCCGTCGTGGACGGCCGGGTCAAATGGATCGTGGACGGCTACACCACCAGCCAGTACTACCCGTACTCGCAGCAGGAACAGCTCTCAGACGCCACCGCGGACTCCCAAACCACATCCGGACGTACTGTCGCCCTGCCCAACAGCACGGTCAACTACATCCGCAACTCGGTCAAGGCAACCGTGGACGCGTACGACGGGTCCGTCGCCCTCTACGCCTGGGACGACCAGGACCCGCTGCTGAAGGCGTGGCAGAAGGTGTTCCCCACGTCGCTGAAGCCCTACACGGAAATGTCCGGTGACGTCATGAGCCACGTCCGGTACCCGGAGGACCTCTTCAAGGTCCAGCGGCAGCTCCTGGGCGAGTACCATGTGACCAACCCGTCCACCTTCTACCAGACCAAGGACGTCTGGAGCGTGCCGAATGATCCAACCGTGGATTCGAGCGCCGAGGTCAAGCAGCCGCCGTTCTACATGTCGCTGCAGATGCCGGACCAGGAGAAGCCCGCTTTCCAGCTGACCTCGTCGTTCATCCCGCAGATCGTCAACGGCAATGCCCGCAACGTCCTGTACGGCTTCCTGGCTGCGGATTCGGATGCCGGCAACGAGGCCGGGGTCAAGGCGGAAAGCTACGGCAAGCTGCGGCTGCTGCAGATTCCGCCGGAGATCCAGGTTCCGGGTCCCGGCCAGGCGCAGAACAAGTTCAACTCCGATCCCACCGTGTCGCAGGCCCTCAACCTGCTGCGCCAAGGTGCCTCGGATGTGTTGAACGGCAACCTGCTGACCCTGCCCGTGGGCGGCGGCATCCTGTACGTCCAGCCTGTCTACCTCAAGTCAACTGGTGAGACGTCCTACCCCACCCTGCAGCGTGTGCTGGTGGCCTTCGGCGACAAGGTCGGTTTTGCTCCCACCCTCGATGAGGCGTTGAAGCAGCTGTTCGGCGGAGACTCCGGCGCCGCTGCCGGCGACTCGGACAACAACGGGCAGGCGCCGGCCGATCCCGCGGCTCCGCCCGCGCCGGGCGGGGCAGACGCCAAGGCGGAGCTGAAGGCTGCACTGGATGAGGCCAACGCGGCTATCCAGGCAGGGCAGGCAGCGCTCGCTTCGGGTGACTTCGCCGCCTATGGCGAAGCCCAGAAGCGGATCTCAGCCGCACTGCAAAAGGCTGTGGACGCGGAGGCCAAGATCCCGGCTCCTGCCCCCGCCGCCTCCCCGTCCCCGGAGCCCGCTGCTGACGCTACGCCGTCGCCGTCGCCGTCGCCAGGCAGCTAAGGCCGACGGCGGCGCCCGGCACCTGCCCCTTTCGGAGCGGGTGCCGGGGCTCCGTAACGGAGATCACGCCGCTTCGATTTGGCCCGCTGTTCACGTCCCGGTAAAGTAGTTCTTGCGACGCGGGGTGGAGCAGTTCGGTAGCTCGCTGGGCTCATAACCCAGAGGTCACAGGTTCAAATCCTGTCCCCGCAACGAACGGAAGGGCCGGACACTGGAAACAGTGTCCGGTCCTTCCTGCTTAAGCAGCCGCACCTTGGCGCGTTGGGACAGTGGTCAAGGCTGCAGCGAAAATAGGGTAGTGTAGATCCAGCGACGCGGGGTGGAGCAGTTCGGTAGCTCGCTGGGCTCATAACCCAGAGGTCACAGGTTCAAATCCTGTCCCCGCAACTATGGAAAGACCCCGACCGGCACCAGCCGGGCGGGGTCTTCTTTTTCCTTGAATACGCGCAGTTCCTAGTATTCTCTTTCGCAGAGCCTCACAGCCGTGAGCAGTTGGCCAGTCATTCTCGAGAGGAATGTTGCTCGATGTCCACACCCACCAAGAAGCGCGGTACCGCCGCGGCTAAGCGGTCCCGACTCTACTGGGGCGTGCCCGCTGTCCTCGGGGCGCTTGTCCTGGTGGTGCTGGTTGCCAAGTGGCTCATGGGGCTGCCAGCTGTGGCCTCCTTCGTTGCGGACTACCCTGGCCACTCCGAACTTCCGGACAACGCACCGGTTGGCTTCCCGGCATGGCTGGCGTGGCAGCACTTCCTCAACGCCTTCTTCCTGCTCCTGATCATCCGTACGGGCTGGCAGGTACGTACCACCACCCGGCCCGGCGGGTACTGGACGCGCAACAACAAGGGCCTGATCCGGACCAGGAACGCGCCCACCAAGATCAGCCTGGAGCTGTGGTTCCACCTGATGCTGGATGTTCTCTGGATCCTCAACGGAATCGTGTTTGCCGTCCTGCTCTTCGCCACCGGGCAGTGGATGCGTATTGTTCCCACCAGCTGGGATGTCTTCCCCAACGCGCTCTCTGCGGCGCTCCAGTATGCGTCCTTGAACTGGCCGACCGAAAACGGCTGGGTCAACTACAACGCACTCCAGCTGCTCTCTTACTTCGTGACCGTGTTCATTGCAGCCCCGCTGGCCTTCATCACCGGGCTGCGGATGTCCGGGGCCTGGCCCAAGAAAGCAACCGGCCTCAACAAGGCTTTCCCCATTGAATGGGCACGCGCCGTCCACTTCCCGGTAATGATCTATTTCGTGGCGTTCATCGCGGTCCACGTCTTCCTGGTGCTGGCCACCGGGGCCCTGCGCAACCTGAACCACATGTACGGCGTCCGTGACGACGACGGCTGGTTCGGTTTTTGGGTCTTCGCCGCCTCGGTGGCGGTCATGGTGGCCGCCTGGTTCCTGGCCCGCCCGATCTTCCTGCGGCCCATTGCTTCGCTGATGGGCAAAGTCAGCAGCCGCTAGCCCTGCCCGTCCTTGAGCTGCCGGTACGCTTCCAGGGCGCGTTCCCGCGACTCCGCCAGGTCCACCAGGGGTTTAGGGTAGCCGTCCGCTTGCGAAGTCCACGGTTCGTGGATCTGCTTGCCCGAAAGATTCTCCAGCTCGGGGATGAACGTTCGCAGGTAGCGGCCGTCGGGGTCGAACTTCCTGCTCTGGGTCACCGGGTTGAAGATCCGGTAGTACGGCGAGGCGTCTGCGCCTGATCCGGCCACCCACTGCCAGTTCGCGGAGTTGTTGGCCCCATCCGCGTCCACCAGCGTGTCCCAGAACCATTGTTCGCCAATGCGCCAGTCCGTCAGGAGATTCTTGACCAGGAAGGATGCCGCGGCCATCCGCACCCGGTTGTGCATCCAGCCCGTTTGCCACAGCTGGCGCATGCCGGCGTCCACTAACGGGTAGCCGGTCCTGCCCTGTTGCCAGGCGGAAAGCTCCTGCCGGCTCAGCCGGCCCCACTGGAAGTTGTCGAATGCAGGCCGGTAGTTGCGGGTGGCGAGGTCCGGGTTGTGGTACAGCAGGTGCCAGTTGAACTCGCGCCAGCCGAGCTCAGCGCGGAAAGTCCCGACGTCGGCTGGCACCTTTCGCTTGAAGCGGCGTCCGATGCTGTGCCAGACACGGAACGGGCTGACCTCGCCAAACCTTAGGTGCGGAGACAGCCTGCTGGTCCCCTCGGTGCCTGGAATGTTCCGGCCCGTGCCATAGTTTTCGATGGGGCCATCAAGGAAATCCTCAAGGCGGCGGAGGGCGCCTTCCTCGCCGGGCCTCCAGGTGGCGGCGAGGCCTCCGCTCCAGTCGGGGGAGGAAGGCAGCAGCTGCCAGCTCCCCAGCGGATCGCTGGTCGGCAGGCTGCCTCCGGAGGCGGCAGGCGCGGGCATCGTGGCAGGGATGTCCAGCGGCTCCCGGATGTCGCCCGCGGCCAGGCATGCCCGCCAAAACGGCGAGTAGACCTTATAGGGCCCGCCGGCACCGGTCCGGATGGTCCAGGGTTCGAAGAGGAGATTTGCCTGGAAGCTTGAGGCCTCAATGCCGTTCTCGCCTGCCCAATCCTTGAGCTCGGCGTCGATGGTCCGTTCCGGCAAACCATACCGGCGGTTCCAAAAGATGTGGCCGGCGTTAGTCTGGGTGGCAACTTTCCTGATGACGTCGCCGGAGGGTCCGCGGCGCAGTACAAGACGGGAGCCTCTTGCTTCAAGTGCGGCGGAGAGCGCGGCGAGGGAATGGTGCAGCCACCATCGTGAAGCTCCTCCCAGGGGCCGGATTCCACCTGACTCATCGTCGAGGACGTACACCACAGTCAGCGGGAGTCCGAGTCCTGAGGCCTCAGCGAGGGCGGGGTTGTCGTCCAGGCGAAGATCGTCGCGCAGCCACACAAGGGACGTCTTATCGGTGGGAGCCATGCCATCACGCTACTCGCTGGGAGGACGGGTGAGGGCCAGGACGCCGCGTCCTGGCCCTCGTCTTTGCGCGCAAAGCTGGAACGGAAGTCTACAGCTTGTCGAAGTCCGCTTCGTCCACGGTGGTTCCGGAAGCGGTGTTGGTCGAAGCCGCGCCAATGGCCGGCTTGGCGCCACCGGACTTCAGCGCGGCCAGCCGGGCCTCAATCTCCACCTGTTCGCCGAGGTCTTCGAGCTGGTTGAACTGCGCGTCCAGGCTGGACGCGGCAAGTTCCTGCTGGCCGCGGACCTTGGCTTCTTCGCGGCGAATTTTCTCCTCGAACCGGCCCACCTCGCTGGTGGGGTCCATGATGTCGATGCTCTTGATGGCGTCATGCACCTGCGACTGTGCGGCAGCCGTCTTGGATCGGGCCACCAGTTCATTGCGCTTGCTGGTGAGCTGGTTGAGCTTGTTCTTCATCTGGTCCAAACCGCTTTTCAGCTTGTCCACCACTTCGCGCTGGGACATGATGGCCGGCTCGGCACCCTTGGCCTCGTTCTCAGCGGCAATCTGGCGCTGGAGGGCTACCTTGGCCAGGTTGTCGAACTTTTCCGCGTCGGCTGCGTTGCCACTGGCGCGGAACTCGTCAGCTTTCCGGGAAGCGGCGAGTGCCTTGTTTCCCCAATCCCGTGCGTTCTTGACGTCCTCGTTGTAGTCATCCTCGAGCATGCGGAGGTTGCCAATGGTCTGCGCGACGGCGGATTCTGCCTCGGCGATGTTGTTGGTGTAGTCCCGGACCATCTGATCCAACATCTTCTGCGGATCCTCGGCGTTGTCCAGCAGGGAGTTGATGTTCGCCTTTGCAAGCTGCGCGATACGGCCGAAAATGGACTGCTTAACCATGGTGCTACCTTTCGTCCTGCTCTGTGGTCACCACTGAATCCGTCAACAGTGGTGTACTGCTCCGGTGCCCGCCGGTTCCAGCAGGCACCAAGTCGTGCCGCTGCTAGAAGTCGCCGCCTCCGCCCGAGTCTCCGCCCCAGCCGCCAAAATCACCGCCGCCGAAGTCGCCTCCGCCCCAGCCGCCGCCGTCGTCGCTATGGCCGCCACCCCAACCCGCGTGACCGCCGCCGTTGAGGATGGAGTTAATCAGGATGCCGCCCAGGATGGCGCCGCCCAGGCCGCCGCCTCCTCCGCCGAACATGCCGCCGCGGCCGTAACCCTGGCCCGCGTAGCCGTCGAAGTGGTCTACGTCTGCCTGCGCCAACTGCGCTGCCTGTGCCGCGAGGGCATGGGCCTGCTGTGCATAGGTCAGGGCGGTGACGGGATCAGTCCGGGAGATGGAGAGTGCGTAGTCCAGGTTGCGCTGGGACTCCGCCAGCCGGGTCCGGGCCTCGGTGCCCACGCCGCCGCGGCGTGCGGTGATGTAGTCCGACGTGGCGCTGATCTGGGCCTGGGCGGCCATGATGGTCTGTTGGAGTGAGGCCTGTGCACGGCGGGACTGTTCCTGCTGGTCGCGGATGCCGGTGAGGGCCTGGTCCAGCGACTGGTGCGCGGTTTCCACCCGCTGCAGCGTGGCGATGGGGTCGATCTTGCCGTCCTGGATTTCCGCCTTGACCTGTGCCAGCGCTGACTCCACGCCCGCAACGGGTCCGGCCAGTTCGGCGTGGGATCCGGACTGGATCATGGCGCGCGCCTGGGCCAGGTCCTGCGAGGTGTCCACAACGGCTGCTTCCAGCCTGTTCCGCGCCTCATCGAGGTTGGCTGACACCTTGGTGATTGCGTCCAGCAGCACGTTCGTCTGGTGCAGGCTTTCCTCAGCGGCACGGACCGCGACGGCTGCCAGGCTGCCTTCGCCTTCGGCAAGCTTTTGCTGGGCCGTGGCAGTGGCGTTCTGGACAAATGCCAGGCGCTCCTTGGCCTGCAGGATGTTGTCCGACACCTGGGTCAGCGCGCTTTCGGCGTACTTGCTCCGGAGGGTCGTCAGAGTCTGCTCGGCGCTGGCGATCTTGGCATCAGCTTCGCGGGCTCCGGCGTTGACTCTTGCCAGGGCCTGCGGGGCGTTCTTCTCAAGCTCACGCAGGGCATCGAAGTCCGCCTTCTGTTCCTGCAGGGACGCGAGCGCAGCTTCAGAGCGCCGGATTATCTCACCGAGCCAGGTCCGCTGCTGCTCTTCGGTGTCCGGGATGTGGTCGTCGAGCTGCTGCTGGAGCTTGAAGGACTCCGACATGTGGGCCTTGGCCTCGTCGAGCGCCTTGGTAAAGTTCCCGACGGCGGAATCGCCGTACTGGGCCTGGGCGAACATCAACTCCTGCTCGCTGGACTTGATGGCATCGTCGGCCTCGATCAGCAAGGATCCGCTCTTCCGGCGCAGTTCCTCGATGCTGAGCGATGCCAGCGGATCAACCTGGGCGTCGCCTTGCGGGCCGTAGCTGGCAGACGATGCCTGCCCGGCGGCCTTCTTGCGCTTGTTCCGGTAGTACAGGTACGCGCCGGCGCCGCCGGCGGCCACTACGCCGGTGCCGACGAGGACGGCTGTGCCGGCTCCATCACCCGATGAGAGTTTTCCGCTGCCACCGCCTGCTGCGTTGCCAACAGCCTCAGCAGCGTTGATTGCGGCCTGGGCGTAGTCACCGTTGGAAAGTTGTGGACCGATTGCGGTGCTTTTGATGTTTTCAATCTGTTCATCGGTGAGCTTGGTTCCACCCTTGTTGAGGATGTACTGCCGGCTGTCGGTAGCCACGGCCAGAATCAGTGCGTTGGGCCCGAGCCCGGCTTTTTCAGCTACCGCGTCTGTCCAGGCTTCGCGATCGGCGGGGTCTTCAAACCTTTTGACGGTAACAACGTGAAGGACGGTAGCGTGATCGGTACCCAGCTTCTTAATGGCGGCTTCGACTTCTGGCTTGTCTCCACCCAGCACGCCTGCCGAGTCGACGATTTTGGTAGCGGGATCCAGCGTCACCGGTGGTTCAGCCCAGGCCATGCCGGCGGGCACCGCCAGCAGCCCGGTCAGGCCGATCACGGCGAGTACACGTTTGAACTTTGACCGCATCTGCAACCCTTCAGCACGCCTGACACCGATTCGGGACGAATCGATCGTCTCAGAATCCAACAGCGCCCCCACGCTTGGTGTGAAGCCGCAGGTCGCTGTGGCAATTCATCTTGATTCTATGGTGCACCCCACAGCCCGTCCATTAAGGCGACTATGCCACCAGCGAAACGCTTACACCGCCCGATAGAGGCATGAGGGAAGGCCATCAGAAAGCTCTCAGCAAACATCCGAGCTTGTTCCAGTCAAGGGGGCCATAGTTAATTGCAGACGAGGATGAAAGGAAGTCCCATGACTGAGAACAACACTCCCGGCCAGGCTCCCGAGGGGCGCCCGGGCCGCCAGGATCCCTGGCAGCAGCCCTCCGCGCAGCAGGAGGAGCATCCCGCGGAGGCTCGGCCCGGGGGCGGCCTTTCCGGTCAGGAATCCGATCAGCCCGGCGGCGGCAACAGCGCCGGCGCCGGGCGGGAGTACCCTGCAGAATCGCTGGACCGGCACCCGGAGAATCCCACCCAGGAGCTTCCTGGAGCAAACCGCCCGGTCTATCCGCGGCACCAGCCTTTTTACGGGCAGTCCAGCTACGGGCAGCCCCAGCAGCACGGCCCGCAGTACCCGCAGTACAACCCCCAGGCCTACCAGCAGCAACACAACGCGGTACATGGGGGTGCGGTGGGCTTCGTACCGAACCCGAAGGACGCGCCGCGCCGTAAGGCCAGCTTCGGCGTGGGAACCCTGGTTGCAAGCATGCTCGCGGCAGGCCTTGTGGGAGGCGGCGTTGCAACGGTGGGTTCAAACGAGCTGTTCGGCGGCAACGGGTCCCCGGCCAGCACCATCAGCAACAGCCAGCCCGGAACCGTCATCGTCAATAACCAGGACTCCGTCAACGAGATAACGGCAGCGGCTGTTAAGGCATCACCAAGCGTCGTGACCATCAGTGCCGCCAGCGGCGGCAACGGCGGCACCGGCTCCGGCATCGTGCTCGACGACCAGGGACACATCCTCACCAACACCCACGTGGTCACCCTGGACGGTCAGACGGCGAACGCCACACTGGAAGTCCGGTCCAGCGACGGCCGCGTCATCCCCGCCAAGCTGGTGGGGACGGATCCGCTCTCCGACCTCGCCGTAATCAAGGTGGATGCCGGCGCCGGACTCACGCCTGCCACTTTTGGCGATTCCGGAAAGCTGAACGTGGGTGATACGGCCATCGCCATCGGTTCGCCGCTCGGCCTCACAGGGACAGTCACCGACGGCATCGTGTCCACCCTTAACAGGACCATCAGCGTGGCGTCGGCGGCAGCTCCCGAAGAGGGGGACAACGCGGAGGGCGACGACGAGGGCGGCTTCCAGTTCGCGCCTCCGGGCGGCGGACAAAGCCAGCAGACGGCGGAACAGGGCGAGATTTCCATCAACGTGATCCAGACCGATGCAGCCATTAACCCCGGCAACTCCGGCGGCGCCCTGGTCAACAGCAAAGGCGAGGTGATCGGCGTCAACGTCGCCATCGCTTCGGCGGGCTCCAGCGCGTCGTCCACCAGCGGAAACATCGGCGTTGGTTTCAGCATCCCGATAAACCATGCCAAGCGCGTGGCCGAGGAGATCATCGAAACCGGCAAGGCATCGCATGGCCAGCTGGGCGTGAGCGTGAAGCGCAAGGTGTCCAGTTCGTCGTCGGAGTTCTCTGTAGGGGCTGACGTGGCAACCGTTGAGCCCGACTCAGCCGCAGCCAAGGCCGGCATCAGGGTGGGCGACGTGATTACCAAGTTCAACGACCTCGTGGTCGGCGAACCGGAGCAGCTGACGGCGGCGGTCCGTGAACAGCCTGCCGGCTCCAAGGTGAAGATCACCGTGCAGCGGAACGGCCAGGAACAGACGTTCGACGTCACGCTGGGCACCGCGGCCGGCTAGGCCCTGCGGACGGATGAAGAAGGAATTACGACGGCGGCGTCCCCACCCGGGCGGGGGCGCCGCCGTCGTTCCTTCTGCCGGCCGGAAGAGAACTGACACAGGCGTTAACGGGGCGTCATATGGCGCGGCCAATATGGTTAGCTAGGAGCTACCCGTATGCCGGGCATCCCGCGGCCACGACCTCACCCGGCTGGCTGTCCACAAGCATGGAAGGCTGCTGTCAATACAGTGGAAGATACATTGAAGATTGTCGTCCTGGTCAAGCATGTACCGGACGCCCAGTTCGACCGCCACCTCAACGGTGAGGGCAACACCGTGGACCGCGGTGAAAGCATCCTGTCCGAGCTCGACGAATACGCCCTCGAGGCGGCGCTGCAGCTGGCCGAGGCGCGGGGCGGCAGCAAGGCAGGCAACCAGGTCATCGCCCTGAGCATGGGACCGGCCGGTGCCGTCAACGCCATCAAGAAGACGCTCCAGATGGGTGCCACCGAGGGCGTCCACCTTACCGACGACGCCCTTGCCGGCTCGGACGCCGCCGCCACCTCGCTGGCGCTCGCGGCAGCCGTCCGCCACCTGGGCCAGGTGGACCTGGTCATCACGGGAATGGCCTCAACCGATGGCGAGACGTCCCTGGTTCCGGCGCAGCTGGCAGAACGCCTCGGCCTGCCCCAGGTCACCTTCGCTTCCTCGCTCGAGGTCAGCGGCGGTAAATTGACCGCCCGTCGTGACGCGGACACGTCCAGCGAGACTGTCGAGGCCCCGCTGCCCGCCGTCGTGTCCGTGACGGACCAGATCAACGAGCCCCGCTACCCCAACTTCAAGGGCATCATCGCGGCCAAGCGCAAGAGCATCACCACGCTGTCCCTTGCTGACATCGGCGTGGACCCGGCCCAGGTGGGCCACGCCGGTTCCTGGACCAGCGTGCTCAGCGCCGAGGAGCGCCCGCCGCGGACCGCGGGCACCATCATCACCGACGAAGGCGACGCCGGCATCAAGCTGGTTGACTTCCTGGCCGCACAGAAGCTGCTCTAAGAGGGATCACAGACATGGCAAAAGTACTCGTTTTTCTTGACAACCCAGGCGCCGGGCTCAAAAAGAGCAGCCTGGAACTGCTGACGCTGGCCCGTACCCTGGGCGAGAGCGTTGTTGCCGTCAACGGAGATGTTTCCGACGGCGTTGCGGCCGACTTCGCCGAATACGGCGTCAGCATGGTCCTGCGCCCCTCGGCCCGGGACCTTGACGACTTCCTGGTCGCGCCCAAGGCGGCTTTTGTCGCAGCTGCCGCCGAATCCGCCGGTGCCGGAATTGTCCTGCTGGACAACTCGCCCGAGGGCAAGGAAATTGCGGCCCGGGTGGGCATCCGCCTGAACGCCGGTGTCATCACGGACGCTGTAGGGGTGGATGCGGACGGAACCGCACACAAGTCCGTGCTTGCCGGGTCCTACAACACATCCTGCAAGGCGAAGACGGCCGTCTCCGTTGTGACCTTGAAGGCCAACAACGTCAACCCGGAGCCGGCTGTTGCCCCCTCGGCACCCGGGACATCCACGGTGGAGGTGCCTGCCAGCGCCACCGCTGCAGCCGCCCGCATCACCGCCCGCGAGCAAAAGGTGGCCAGCGGCCGCCCGGACCTCACGGACGCCCGCATCGTGGTGGCAGGCGGACGCGGCCTGGACGGCGACTTCGGACCTGTCGAGGAACTCGCCGATGCCCTGGGTGCTGCGGTGGGTGCATCGCGTGCAGCCACGGATGCCGGCTGGATCAGCCATGACGCGCAGGTGGGGCAAACCGGCAAAACCGTATCGCCGCAGCTGTACATTTCCGCAGGCATTTCCGGCGCCATTCAGCAGAAGGCCGGCATGCAGACCGCCAAGGTCATTGTTGCCGTCAACAAGGACGCCGAATCACCGGTCTTCGAAATCGCGGACTTCGGCATCATCGGAGACGTCTTCGACGTGCTGCCCCAGGCAACCGCGGAGATCAGGAAGCGAAAAGGCTGACTCTTTGGCTGCCTCCACACAGGCACAGAGCCCGTTCAATCCGTCCACGGACCGGGTTGAGCGGGTGCTCTGTTTTGCGGCCCATCCGGACGATATCGACTTTGGTGCGGCAGGCACCGTTGCCGCCTGGACAGCGGCCGGCGTCCAGGTCAGCTACTGCATCATGACGGATGGTGATGCCGGCGGATTCGACCCCGCGCACAGGGCGGACATCATCGCCATGCGGGATGCCGAGCAGCGCCGGGCGGCCGAACTGGTGGGCGTTTCGGACATCCACTACCTCCATCAGCGCGACGGGTACCTCGAACCCTCGCACGAGGTGATGAAAGGCGTGGTGCGGCTGATCCGGCAGATCCGGCCCGACGTCGTGCTGTCCATGCACCCGGAGCGGAACTGGCGTCGGATCCAGAAGAGCCACCCGGACCACCTTGCCGTGGGCGAGGCGGTGACACGTGCCGTCTATCCGGCCGTGGAGAACCCGTTCGCTTATCCGGAACTCGCGGAATCCGGCCTGGAGGCCTACAAGCTGCCCTGGCTCTGGCTGTATGCAGGCCCTGAGGAACGCGAAAACCACTTTGTGGATGTCACCAGCCAGGTGGATGCGAAACTGGCCGCCATCCACGTCCACGTGAGCCAGCATCCGGACGTTGAGTCCATGGAAACCACCGTCCGCCATGGCCTGCGCGCAAACGCTGTCCGCGCCGGCCTGCCTGAAGGCAGCAGCGCGGAGGCGTTCCATATTGTTGCCATTAACGGACCGGGGACGATTGCCGGCTTCTAGCATCGCCTGATTGCAGCCTGTCGTAGCCGAACGCCCGGTCCCCAATCCCGCTGGAAGGGTACCGGGCGTTTCTGCTCGCTGCTTCGCCTGTTACGCGCCCAGCGGCGCCGCGGCGACGGCCGGCATGGTGGGGGACTGGGACCCTCCCACCGGTTCTACAGTGATTCCCAAGGCGGCGGCGGAAGAGATTCCCCGCACCACCGCAGGCTTTGACAATGCATCCTCGTCCATGAGTCCCTGCGACACCGGCGCCGACCCGTCCTTGGGGATCAGCCACATCTGGTAAACCTTGCCTTCCGGCGGGGCGGGCACACCGTTCATCTTGACCACCGCGGCGTCCTCGGACGGAGAAATCAACAGCGTGGCCGTGCCGCCCCCGGAGACATCCACGGAAGCCTCACGAAGGTCGCCGGCGCGGACAACCTGGTTCAAGGGATCGTTCTGGTCGGCGATGTAGGAGCCCACACCAACGCCACCAAGGGCGACGGCGGCTGCCGCAGCCACCCCGGCAAGCCACCGGCGCGCCCCGGCGGGCCCGCGCCGTTCCTTCCGCCGCTGCCGTGCGGCGGCAAGTTCATCTCCGCTTCCCGGCACGGCAGCCCGACCGGACAGCGGAACGGAAGTGCCGGCGTCGGGCTTTTCCTCCTGCTGCGCAGCCTCCGCCGGCAATTGGGCGACGATACGGTTGAACAGGTCTGCGGGCGGTTCTTCTTCCACCCGGAAGGTCATGGCGAGCGTTTCACGCGCCTGCCGGACCCGCGCCAGGAATGCGGCCCGTTCCGCTTCCGGGGCGGCTGAGACATAGTCCTCAATTGCCTGGCGTTCCTGGTCCGTGACGGCGTCCAGTGCGTACAGCTCCGCCAGATCCACTGCCCGGCCGGAGGCCAGGTCCATGGCAACGGTATCGCTAAACGCGCCGGGACGGCCGTTACGCCCATGGTTCATTTCTGTCATCTCAACTCACCCCCAAGCAGGTCTTCAGTCGGATCAGTCCATCGCGGATGCGGGACTTGATGGTGGGTACTGCAGCGTTCAGCCGTTCAGCGACCTCCCGGTACGTAAGCCCGCCGTAGTATGCCAGGCGCACCGACTCCTGCTGCGTTTCGGTCAGCGTCCCCAGGCAGCGGACCACCGCTTCCGCCTCCAGTTTGCTGCCCACTTCATCGGACACCGAGTCGTGGTCGATGTCCTGCGTGCTGGCTCCATACCTGGCCTCGCGGTCCGTGGACGACTGCGATGACCGCACCCTGTCCACCGCCCGCCGGTGCGAGATGGTCATGAGCCATGAGAGGGGACTGCCTGCCCGGGCATCGAACTTCGCCGCGTTCTGCCACACCTGGAGGAAAACCTCCTGGGTGGTGTCCTCGCTGAGTTCGGGGTCAACCAGTACCCTGCGCGCCATGCCGTACACCCGCCGCGACGTCAGCTGGTAGAACTCCGCAAAGGCCGCCTGGTCGCGCCGGGCAATTCCCCCCAGCAGGACCGCTAGACGATGGCTAAGCTCAGCCGGCGGATCTGTGACCGCGGCGGAAGCCTCGGTATGTGGCGCGTTGGGAGTTTCCATTACTACCAAGCATAAGTCTCCCGGCGGCGAATCCTCAGCGGTTCCGCCGCGGTTGTAGGGCTCCGCCCGGGAACCTGTCCCTAGTAATGTCACCTGCCGCTCCTCGATCACCGCTGCACCTCATCCCGGAAGCAGTTCGGTGCCGACCCGGGCGTGGATGGGTGGGCAGGGGCGGATTTTTTGGCCCGGCCTGCAGGTGCTACCGGCACGCGCCCGCGAACCCCTGCTGCCGCCAGGCCTCGTACACGGCGATGGAGGCGGCGTTGGCCAGGTTGAGCGAGCGCAGGGCCGGAAGCATGGGCAGGCGCACCGTGGCTGTGACGTGCGGGTCGGCTTTCAACTCGGCAGGAAGGCCCACGGACTCCCGGCCGAACATAAGGACGTCGCCGGGCTGGTAGGCAATATCCGTGTAGCTGGACGTCCCGTCCGACGTGAAGGCGTATACGCGTTCCGGCTGCAGGTGCTGCCACGCGTCTTCGATGGAATTGTGCACCGTCACGACAGCGAGGTCGTGGTAGTCGAGGCCGGCCCGCCGCAGCTTGGCGTCAGAAAAGTCGAAGCCGAGCGGTTCCACGAGGTGCAGTTCCGCGCCGGTGATGGCGGCGAGGCGGATGGCGTTGCCGGTGTTGCCGGGGATTTCGGGCTCGTGGAAAAGAATGCGGAACACACGTCCATCCTAGCGACAGCGCTAGTGCATGCCGCGCAGCAGCCTGGCCAGGACCGGAACGTTGACGGTGTTGGGGGCCGGCCCGGACGCGAGGAACTCCTTGATGCCCCGGACCATGCCGGCCCCGTTGACGATCTGCACGGGCTCCAGGGCTCCGGCCGGGCGGCGGTGGTGGTCGATGACGGGCTCGTGCAGGTTTCCGCTGGGGCTGAGGACCACGGTCCAGCCGGTGACATTCAGTTCCGGGAAGATGTCCTGCATGGCCCGTACCAGGTGGTCCAGCCGCGGCGGGGCGATGGTACGTGCCCCGTGGTTCAGGGTGCTGCCGTTCCAGGCGTAGGCGCCCTGCGGCAGGAGCATCGAGTTCACCAGGGCCAGCCGGTAGCCCGACAGGACGGCGTGGTCGATGTGGCTGTTGTCCGCCGGCGACTGGAGTCCGTTGATCAGCCGGGCCGCCGGAATTGCAGGCAGCACCTGGCGGGTCAGGAGCTGGACGGTCCGCATTTCCCGCTGGATCCGGGCTTCGGCGCCAAAAATACCGCGCTTCCGCGGCATACCGTGGACCTGCTGGCCGGCCTCCGCCAGCGGAATCAACGGAACGCCGGTCCCGTCGTAGGGCGGCGTATAGATTGGCGGGTCGCCGGCGGTGTACCTGCCGCTGCCGGGCCGGTGCACGGTGGCAGATGCACGGCTGCCCGCCGGCGGGGCATCGAAATGCGGTTCATTGTCGGCAGGAGTATCCCTGTAGGTACCGGAGGCATAGGACCGGTCGTATGCCTTCCTGCGCTGGGGATCGATGAGGGTTTCGTAGGCCGCAGTAACACGCCGGAACGTGGCCGCATCACCTCCGTGGTCCGGGTGCGCGGTGCGGGCAGCGCGGCGGTAGGCCACCTTGATTTCCTTATCCGTGGCAGTTACAGCCACCTTCAGGACCTGGTAGTGGGAGCTGCTGCGCTCGGTCAAGCACTCATCCTTCTCTCGTGGGCACCGAAGGCCGGGCCAGCCCAGTCTAGCCAGCCGAACGCCGGTCCTGTTGGGATAACGAGTGCCACGGTTCCACGGGTTCCCCGCCTGCCCGCAGTCTAGACTCATGGGGGCACGGCCGGAGGGGCGGTGGCAGATGCAGCGGGGTGGACATGGGGATGCCGACGGCGGGACAACCGGCCGTTGCCGGATGGCTAAGGGCGGCGGTAACGGCTGGAGTGGGCGGTATCCTCCTCAGCGGCTGCAGCGTTGACATGCCCCACCCCAGTGTTCCGGCCCTTGTGGAGAGCGCCCCGGCCCTGGCCACGCCCACCATCAAACCCGGACATGACGCCGAAGCGGTGGCCGCCCGGGACCTGCCCTTTGCCGCAGGCAGCACGCTTGCCCGCGGTGTGCCGGTGGGCATCTCGGACGGGCTGAAGGATGCGCCCGGCTGGAAGCAGGTCAAGGACAAGGTGGCGGGCGAGAGCCAGTATGTAAAAGCCGACGGCTGCCTGGTATCAACCAAAGTCCGCAACAACCAGGGAACGCTTGCCCGCGGCGATGACCGGGAATCGACTGTTGCGCTGTTCGAGTACCTGGACCCGACCATCCTGCCTGGCTACCTGAAGACAGAGGGCTTGCGCTGGGGAGACAACCGGAATGGGCCGGTGCGCCGCGTGGAAGTGCTGGTGCTGGAGCAGGCGGCGCCGCCCGCCGGCAGGGCCGCAGCGGTCCTGGCGCGGCTGTTCGGCACGGCCGGCTCGTCCGTCTACGTCTCGGTATCCTGTCCGGACGTTGCGTCCTTCGCCGCCGCCCGTGCTGATGTATCCGCGCACCTGGCGGTCCTGCCGCCGTCGAACTAGCGGCGGAACCCGGCAGGCCACCCGGCGCCGGAGGCGGGGCCGCTAGAATTAACAGGTGCCCGTCTACCTCGATCATGCTGCCACCACCCCGCTTTCGGCCGAGGCCCTGGCTGCCCTGACGCGCGAACTCACCCGCACCGGGAACCCCTCGTCCCTGCACGGCTCCGGGCGCCGTGCGCGTCGAGCGGTGGAGGATGCCAGGGAGGTTGTTGGCGCGGCCGCGGGTGCCCACCCGTCCGAAGTGATCTTCACATCCGGTGGGACGGAGTCGGACAACCTTGCCGTCAAGGGCCTTTACTGGTCCCGGCTGGCAGAGAATCCTGCACGGCGCAGGATCCTCTGCTCCGCCGTCGAGCACCATGCGGTGCTGGACACCGTTGAGTGGCTGGAGCGGCACGAGGGCGCCCAGGTGACCTGGCTGCCCGTTGATGAGGAGGGCGTGGTGGGTCTGGCAGTCCTCGGGGAGGAGCTGGCGCGCGAGCCGGACTCCATCGCACTGGTGACGGTGATGTGGGCCAACAATGAGGTGGGCACCATCCAGCCGGTCCACCGCATCGTGGAGCTGGCGCATGCTGCCGGGGTTCCCGTGCACTCGGACGCGGTGCAGGCGTTCGGCTCGCTTCCCGTGAATTTTCGGGAGTCGGGCCTGGACGCCATGTCCATCTCCGGGCACAAGATCGGCGGCCCGGTGGGGGTGGGCGCGCTCCTGTTGGGACGGGCGGTGAAGCTGACGCCGGTCCAGCACGGCGGAGGACAGGAACGGGACGTCCGCTCGGGCACCCTGGACACGGCCTCCATCGCGGCCTTCGCCGCTGCGGCCGAAGCTGCGACGGCGGCGCTCGCCACGGAAGCTGAACGCATCGCAGCGCTGCGCGACCGCCTGATTGACGGCGTCCTGGAGCGCGTGCCCGACGCCGTCCTGCGCGGTGCGCGGGGCGCCGGCCGGCTGCCCGGGAACGCGCACTTCACTTTTCCGGGCTGTGAGGGGGACTCACTGCTGTTCCTCCTGGACCTTGCCGGCGTGGAATCGTCCACCGGGTCCGCCTGCACCGCCGGCGTTCCGCGTCCTTCACATGTGCTGCTGGCCATGGGGCTGGACGAGGAAACGGCCAGGGGAGCCCAGCGCTTCACCCTCGGCCACGCATCCACCCAGGCGGACGTGGATGTCCTGCTGGCGGCCCTTCCGGATGCTTATGCAAGGGCACGGCAGGCAGGCATGGCCGGACATGAGTCCTCGATCCAAACCGCCGGCACCATTGCCCGGCAGGGCCAGGCAGGCCGCTGACCGCACATTGGAGTGCGGTTTCGCAGAAGGCCGTAGAATAGACAGGCGAACATTGTTTCCGCACGCCCGCCTGGCCGGCGCGTCTCTTCCGGCCGTCGGCCCGCACCCTCCCCACAACAACAGAAAGCCAGCATGCGAGTTCTAGCAGCCATGAGCGGCGGAGTCGACTCCGCCGTTGCCGCCGCCCGCGCCGTCGAGGCCGGGCACGACGTCGTCGGCGTCCACCTGGCGCTGTCACGGATGCCGGGCACCCTGCGGACCGGCAGCCGTGGATGCTGCACAATTGAAGACTCCCGCGACGCCTGGCGCGCCTGCGACGTGCTGGGCATTCCGTACTACGTCTGGGACTTCTCAGAGCGGTTCAAGGAGGACGTGGTCCAGGACTTCATCGATGAGTACGCCGCTGGCCGGACCCCCAACCCGTGCATGCGCTGCAACGAACGGATCAAGTTCGCGGCGCTGCTCGAAAAAGCCATCGCGCTGGGCTTCGACGCCGTCTGCACCGGACACTACGCCAAGGTGATCGAGGATGCCGACGGAAACCGCGAACTGCACCGCGCCGCCGATTGGGCCAAGGACCAAAGCTACGTCCTGGGTGTCCTCACCCACGAACAGCTCAAGCACTCGATGTTTCCGCTGGCCGACACCCCCTCCAAGGCGGAGGTGCGGGCTGAGGCCGAGCGCCGCGGCCTGTCGGTGGCCAACAAGCCTGACAGCCACGACATCTGCTTCATCCCTGACGGCGACACCGCAGGATGGCTGGCTGAAAAGATCGAGATGACCACCGGCGACATCGTGGACGAAACTGGGACAAAGGTGGGTGAACATGCCGGTGCCAACGCCTTCACCGTCGGCCAGCGCCGCGGCCTGAAGCTCGGCACTCCCGCCGCCGACGGCAAGCCGCGGTTCGTGCTGGAGATCAGGCCCAAAGAGAACAAGGTGGTTGTGGGACCACAGGCGCTGCTCGCTATCGACGAGATCCGCGGCATCAAGGTGTCGTGGGCCGGCCTGCCCATCGCCGAGGTTGACTCCGGCGAGGAGTTCGACTGCTACGCCCAGGTGCGCGCCCACGGTGATCCGGTTCCCGCGACCGCCCGCATGGAGCTTGGCGGTGACTCTTCCGGACAGCTGGTGGTTCGGCTGGCAGACCCGCTGCGCGGCGTGGCCCCCGGGCAGACGGTGGTCCTCTACCAAGGGACCCGCGTCCTGGGGCAGGCAACCATCGACGCCGCCCGGTCCCTCCATCGCGCTGCGCTCTAACTCCCTGCCCATAGACTGGGATCATGACGCAGCACAACCTCCCGGCACCTGACCCCGATGATTTCGATCCTTCAGCCAGTTCCCTGGCCGGCCAGGTGGACAACGCGGTGATGGCTGAACTGCTCTCAATCCGTTCCAGTATCGACAACATCGACGCCACACTGGTCTACCTCCTGGCCGAACGGTTCAAGGCCACGCAAAAGGTGGGATTCCTGAAGGCTGCCCACCGGCTCCCCGCGGGCGACCCGGGGCGCGAAGCCGCGCAGATCGCCAGGCTCCGGCGGCTCGCCGAGGACGCCCACTTGGATCCTGCTTTTGCCGAAAAGTTCCTGAACTTCATCATCGGTGAGGTGATCCGGCACCACGAGGCCATAGCCGAGGACCACCAGACCGCCGCCGGGTCCGGCCAGCACCCGCAGGCCTCAGCCCTCGCATGATGGTGGCTGAACGGCCCGGGCCGGATAAGGCTGCCGCTGAACCGGGGAAGGCAGTGCCGACGGAAGTAACCGCAACCGCGCTGGGACCGTGGCCGGGCGGGGACCCCCTCGAAGCGGCGCGCATCATCCGTGGCGAACTTGGCCGGCCGCACCTGCCGTTCCTCGCCGAATTGCCGGCCCGCGGCGTGGGCTCCGATCCCCTGGGGCGTACCGCCTCCCTGCTCGAGGAACTTGCCGTTGACGTCCAGCCCTATGGATGGCGGCTTGTCGACCGCCCGGGCAAGGACTTCCGGCGGGCAGCCTCCGCACTCGCAACCGATGTCAACGTCCTGGCCGACGTCGCAGGAGCCGAAGAAACGTCCGCCGACGGGATCAAGGTCCAGCTGGTGGGGCCATTGAGCCTCGCCGCAGGCCTGCACCTGCACAACGGGGAGCGCGCCCTGGTTGACTACGGCGCCCGCCGCGACCTCGCCGCCTCACTGGCCGCCGGCGTCGGAAACCATCTCACCCGGGTCTCCGCAGCAGTTCCGGGAGCGCGGCTGGTAGTGCAGCTCGATGAACCGGAGATCGCCGCCGTCCTGGCCGGCACCATCCCCACCGCCAGCGGCTACCGCACACTGCGGGCGGTGGCACCCTCGGAAGCCAGGGAATCATGGCGGCTGGTGATGGATGCCCTCCGTGCTGCCGGGGCCAGCGAAGTGGTGGTGTCCGTTCCAGCCATCGAGGCGCCGTTCGAACCCGTCCTTGCGGCGGGCGCTGACGGCATCGCCGTGCCACTGAAGCCCCTTACCACCCGCCAGTGGGAGCAACTCGCCGGCGCAGTCGAGGCGGGCAAGCGGCTGTGGGCGGGAGCACTTGACGTCGAGGGCGCGCAGCTTCCAAAAGTGGCGGACTGCGTGGACTCGGTGTGGCGGCCGTGGCGCCAGCTTGGCCTGCCGGCCTCGTCCCTGCGCACCATCCGGGTCACTCCGTCGGCGGGGCTTGCGGGGCACACCCCGGCGCAAGCCACCGCCGTGCTGGGACGCCTGACCCAGCTTGCGGACGGGCTGAACCAGCTCGCCCTGGGGTAGCCGGAGAAGCTGCTAGATCCGGTTTTCCCAGCGGTCCGGCTGTGCGTAGCGGGGCAGGAAGCTGTGCGCCGGGCTGCCTCCCGTATAGGGGCGCAGCCTGTAGTCGAAGCCGCCGGCGTACACCAGGACCAGTCCGATGTGTGGCTGGATGACTTTGACCTGGATCCTGTGCCGGCCGTTAGGGCCTTCGGCCGGATCCCACCACTGCTCAGCGTAGGCTTTGGCGTCCAATGCTGCGGGCAGCGGAATCCGCAGGGGCCCAAGGAACAGGCGGGATGCTTCGGAGACGCCGCGCAGCCGTCCCTCCGCCGTGACGCTGAGATTCAGGTCTGTCACCATGCGGCGGTAGCGGCCCACGTAATCCACCAGTTGCGGGGACCCGTTCCGGCTGGTGACGCTGGTGGTGTCCTGGAACATCCGGGTCCGGCCCGGGAAGCGGATCTCCCGCCGTGCCGTGAGGCTGGAACGTCCGAACGGGTCCTGGTGGGCGTGGTTTTCGATGCGGAACGGGATGTTTTCCCCGTATTCAGGGAAGAAGGCTTCTTCGCCGGCCGTCATGCGCAGCAGGGGCCGAAGCCATTCCTGCCGGCACCCCACCACGTCGAACGTGCCTTCGCCCACGCCGTACGTTCCGGAGCCGGGCACCAGCGAAAAGTAGTCCTGCAGTTCAGGCTGCAGCCCGCCAAAGTCCGCGCCAAGGACCTGCTGGTAGATCGGTACGTTCACGAAGCTCCTCCCGGAAAGACATCACTGGTTTCACAATCTACCGGCCGCCTTGAGCCGGATGTACATGTCTGCCAGGCGCGGGGGGAGCTGGCGCGGTTCGGCGTCCACCACTTCCACGCCGTGCCGGCGGAGCTCTGCGCTGACGGCGGCACGCTGCAGGAGGGAACGTTCGGCAGCAGCAGCCCGGAACACGCCGGCAGCGTCGGAACGCTCCCTCAGCATGACATCCAGCTGCGGGTCACGGACCGCTGCCACCACCACCACGTGGTCGTGCGCCAGCCGGGCAGCGGCGGGAAGCAGCCCCTCCTCCGGTGCGCCGCCGTCGAGCGATGTCAGCAGCACCACCAGCGACCGGTGCGCGGTCACCGCCCGGACCTGGGCGGGAACGGCAGGCCAGTCCATCTCGATGAGTTCCGGGTCCAGCGGTGCCATGGCCTGGACCAGCTGTCCCAGCAGGTTGCCCTGCACAGCGGAACCCGCCCGGGCACGGAGACGGCGGTCGAAGGCCAGGAAGTCCACGCTGTCACCGCCCCGCTCGGCCAGGACGCCCAGCAGGAGGGCGGCTTCCATGCCGGTATCCAGCCGGGTCTCGTCGTCGATCCTGGCCGCCGACGTCCGCGAGGTGTCAAGGACCAACACCACACGGCGGTCACGCTCCGGGCGCCACGTGCGGACCACGACGGCGGACCGGCGGGCGGTTGCCCGCCAGTCGATGGAGCGCACATCGTCACCCCGGACATAGTCCCGGAGCGAATCGAATTCGGTGCCCGCCCCGCGGATCTGGACGGCCGCTTTTCCGTCCAGCTCGCGGAGCTTGCGAAGCTTGGACGGCAGGTGCCGCCGCGAATGGAACGGCGGCAGCACGCGCAGCGTCCCCGGACACCCGAAGGTGCGCTGCCGGGCGGCGAGCAGCAGGGGACCGAAGGACCGCACCGTAACGTGCGGGGCGTGGAGGTCGCCGCGGCGGACCGGCCGCAGCCTTACCGCAACGCGCCTGCCTTCGCCGGCGGGGACACCGATCCGCTGGACGGGGTTCAGCGCTCCCGCGGACGGCTGCCAGCCGTCGCGGAGCGTGCCGCGCAGGCGCCGGCTTCCGTCGTTGTGGATGGTGAGCCGGGCCTCCGTTGTCCCGTGCAGGGTGACGTTGCCGGGTTCGGACCGCAGCACGCGCGCGTGCTTCGGTGAACCGGCGAGGAGCAGGTCGGCGGTGGCCAGGGCTGCCAGCACGGCCAGGACGGCAAGTACCGTTCCCCAGCCGGGCAGCAGCAGGACCGGCACCGTCCCCAGCAGGACCAGCAGGACGAAGCGCCCGGAGACTGCCATCAGCGCGGAACGGGAACCGAGGCCAGGATGCTGCCAAGCACCTCGTCCACACGGACACCGTCCATCTGTGCTTCCGGCTGCAACGCCACCCGATGCCGCAGGCAGGGCACCGCCAGGGCCTTGACGTCGTCGGGGGTCACGAAACTCCTGCCGGAAAGCCAGGCCCAGGCCCGCGACGTGTTCAACAGGGCCGTGGCGCCGCGCGGAGAGACACCCAGAAGGAAGGAGGGTGCGGAGCGGGTGGCCCGCACCAGGTCCACAATGTAGCCGATGATTTCCTGCTCGACGGCGACGCCCGTCACCGCATGCCGGGCCCGCTCCAGGTCCGCGGCGCCGGCCACGGGACGGACCCCGGCGGCTGACAGGTCCCGGGGATCAAAGCCGGCAGCGTGGCGGCGGATGACCTCCATCTCTTCCCCCCGCTCCGGAAGGGGCATGGTGAGCTTGAGCAGGAAGCGGTCCAGCTGGGCCTCCGGCAGCGGGTAGGTGCCTTCGTATTCCACAGGGTTCTGGGTGGCGGCCACGAGGAACGGCGACGGCAGGGGCCGGGACACCCCGTCCACGGAGACCTGCCGTTCCTCCATCGCCTCCAGCAGCGACGCCTGGGTCTTTGGCGGCGTCCGGTTGATCTCATCCGCCAGCAGCAGGTTGGTGAATACCGGACCTTCCCGGAACGTGAATTCGGACGTGTGCGAGTCGTACACCAGCGATCCCGTCACGTCACCGGGCATCAGGTCCGGCGTGAACTGCACCCGCTTGGTGTCCAGGTCCAGCGCCGCTGACAGTGCACGCACCAGCAGGGTCTTCGCGACGCCGGGCACGCCCTCCAGCAGTACATGCCCGTGGGACAGCAGCGCGATCAGCATTCCGGTGACGGTGGCATCCTGCCCCACCACGGCCTTGGACACCTCGCGGCGCACGTCCAGGAGGGCCTGCCGGGCTGAGTCGTGCTCCATCGGATCCAGGACCCGCTGACCGCTGCCGTGTTCACTCATCGGCTGCTGACCTCTTTCTCTAGGTTGTTCAATCCCTGTGCCCAGGCCACGAGCCGGGGTTCCGTTCCCGGTTGGTCGTTGACAAGGCCGCGCACGTCGGCGGCGGACCGCCCCAGGTGGCGGGCCACCGCATCAATGACTTCATCTGCCGTGGCGCCCGGCCCCAGCCGGAGTCTACCGGCCAGCCGCACCAGGGTTCCGGCCCGGAGGTTGTCTCGCGCCTGCTGCACCGCGTGGGCATCGTGGTACATGCGGGCCCGTCCCTCTGCTGTTTCCACCGCCTTCACCACCACCGGAAGCGGTTCGAACACCAGCGGACCCAGGCGGCGGCCGCGCCAAACAATGGCGGCCAGGGCAACCACGAGGAGCCAGGGTCCCAGGAAATGGACCCAGCGCGGTGCCAGCTCATCAAGTGTCTGCCCTGATGCGGACGTGTCCAGGTCCTCAAGTGAGGGCAGGTACCACACCAGGTCCGCCGAACTGCCGAGCGTCCGGAGGGCGAGTGCAGCATGCCCCTGTTCGTCCAGCCGCTCATTGTCCAGGACTGCTGTGCTGCCCAGGACGGTCAGCCTGCCGTCGGCGCTGACGGCAAGCAGCCCGGCGGCGCCGCCGGCCGGCCGGTAACAGGACGTGCCGCCGTCGTACACAAAGCCTTGTTCCCCCGAGATCTCTCCGGCCGCGACGGCGTCCGGCAGCGGACAGCCGGGAGTGAGCAGAGGTGAAGCATCCGGGACAACGCCTGCCTGCCGGATGTCGTTGTCCAGCGCGGTCAACGTTTCCAGCCGGGGCGCCACCAGGACCATCCGGCCGGCCGCTGCTGCCAGCTCAAGGAGCCGGGGCTCATCGAGGAAACCGCTGCGGTCGTACAGCATGAGGGTGGGGGAGGAGCCTGCCTCCAGCGCGGACATGGCGTCCTCGAACTTCCCGGCACTCTGCACTTCAACGCCGTGCCGCCCGAGGATTTCGCTGACTGCCCGGGCACCGCCGGGACCGGCATTGCCAGTTGAGAGGGGTACGCTGTCACCCTTGGGGGCCAACTGGCCCCACACCACGATGCCAAGGGCGACGGCCACTACCGCGGCAAAGACTGAGAGGGCCCGGTGCCGGCGGAGCCAGGCAAGGGCGGAACGCCGCCCGGTGCCCGGTGTCCCATTTACGCTGCCCGTTGTGCGCCCGCCGGCGGGCAGGACATCCGTCATGGCCGCACCGCCGCGTCGTGACCGGCGGCGGCCTGTCCGGGCCTGGCTGCATCAAGGGCAGCGTCCAGTCCGGCCACCTCCTGGTAGTCCCCGCGGCTGGCCGCCCTGTTGCCGTAGCGGACAGCGTCAAAGGTCCCTGCCGCCCGCTCCAGGCGCGCGGCTGCAAACGGAAACGGCGCCGAAAGACCACGCGCTGCCTCATCGGCCGTGCGCCCCGGCTGCGGATCGAGGATGACGCGCTCTTCCGCGGAAGCCACCAGCGCCCGGAAGCGTTCGACGACGGCGTCCCCCCACTTTCCTGCCGCGGCCGCGGCTTCGGCACGCTGCCGGTAGTCTGCTGCAGCAAGGCTGGTGCCCGGCTCGAAAACATCGCCGGGCCGCCGGGCGGCGGCGTTCAGCCGGGGCCGGGCGAGGACCACCGCAACCGCAATGACCA
Organism: Pseudarthrobacter sp. NamE2; assembly: GCF_005796205.1. GTDB lineage: Bacteria > Actinomycetota > Actinomycetes > Actinomycetales > Micrococcaceae > Arthrobacter. The sequence goes on from NZ_VAHN01000002.1 coordinate 318,945, forward strand.
GCACAACCGCGATGCCTATCACCGAGGCAGGCAGCTGCCCGGGGGACCCGGTGGAGCCGTCCAGGGACGAGAGCCAGTCCAGGAAGTTCTCCCAAAACGTTTGTGCCCAGGAGGGGGCTGCTTCCCGGTACTCCGGCTTGGCCAGTTCTTCGGCTGCCCACCGCCGGGCTTCCTCTGCGTCCGGCAGGACCGGCGGTTCAGCGGACATCCGGCCATGCCCCCGAGGCAGGGCCTGGGCCGTCCCGTCCGGAAACGCCGGGCGCGGCACCGCGGCCGGGGACGCCGTCGGGGTCCGCGCCGGATTCCATCAGCCGCAGGAGGATGATGTCCAGTCCGTCTTTCCGCATTCGGAGGTCCATGTAGAGCAGCGCCATTACTGACGTCTGGAAGGCATACCCGAGGGCTCCCACCAGGGCGCCGAGGACCGCGGTTGCCACGCCGACCGCCACAGCGACGGCTGCCGTCTGTTCGTTTCCGGCATGGGGCGTTGCGACGGTGGTGAGGAAACTTGTCAGCAGGCTGACGGGGATCATCACTACCTGGCTGACGATTCCCACCATGATGCTGATCACAACCGTGATGCCCAGGATGCGCCACCAGTTGGCGCGGGTCAGTTCCCACGACCGGCGGAGCCCGGCCACGGCCCCCAGTTCCTCGACAACCACCGCGGCCGGAGCGACCAGCACCTTGATGGCGATCCATATGGACAGCGCGATGAAACCAAGGACCACGGGAATCAGCAGGAGGGCACCGGTCCCTTCCATGGCGGACACCAGTGCAACCGCAAGGACCGCCAGGAGCACGAAGGCCAGCAGCCCAGCCCCCAGCAAAAGCAGCGCCAGGCGGACCAGGGCTCCCGCCCGGGAACGGGACAGCGCCCACATGCGGCGGAAGCTGGTGGGCCGGTTGAGGATGGACCGCGCCACCGGCACCACCATGGCGCCCTGGAGGACCGCGGAGATAAACAGGGTCAGCAGGGCAACCACCAGGACTGCCGCGAAGAAGCCGATGCCCAGTGCGGCCACGTCCTCGGCGGCTGCGGAGTCGGCCCAGGCCTCGATCGATCCCATGGATGTTGCGGTGACAGCGGTGACGACGGCGGCGAGGATGGCCGTCAGCGACTGGGCCAGCAGGGCGGCGCCCAGTATTGCCTTGGCGTTGCGGCGGATGGCCTGGAAGGAGCCGTCAAGGATTTCCCCGAACATCAACGGGCGGAGCGGCACGATCCCCGGCTTTGGTGGGGCGACGTAGCGGGGCTGGCCGAACGGGTTGTTGGGCCCTCCCTGATAGGGGGAACCGGGGTAGGACGGGGGCCCCGGGTACGAAGGCTGTCCCCACGGCGGCTGCTGGCCCGGCGGCTGCGGCTGCCAGCCCGGCTGGCCCCACTGCTGGTGCCCCTGGCCCCACGGCTGCTGGCTCGGCCATGGCTGCTGCCCCGGCCACTGCTGGCCCGAATCCTGTGGTGACACCCTGTTCCTCCCCCGTACAAGTCCGTCTGCTGCCCGCAGCGCCCGGCCCGACTTCCGGGGAGGGCGCCCGGGAAGGTCCGGCATGGCACCAGCCTATAGTTCCGGCGTCGGCCGTCATAGCATTCCGCCATGCCGTAGGCGGCTGAACAGGACAAAGCCTGCCTGATAAGCGAATATATAACTATGAAGGCACGCATTCTGGTGGTTGATGATGATGAAGCGCTGGCCGAAATGATTGGAATTGTTCTTCGCAATGACGGCTTCGAGCCGGTCTTCTGCGCCGACGGTGCCCAGGCGCTTGACGTATTCCGGTCATCCAGGCCGGACCTGGTACTGCTGGACCTTATGCTTCCAGGCGTGGACGGCATTGAGGTCTGCCGGCAGATCCGCGCCGAATCGGACGTGCCGATCGTCATGCTCACCGCCAAGTCGGACACCTCAGACGTTGTCCGGGGCCTCGAATCCGGTGCCGACGACTACGTGCCCAAGCCTTTCAAGCCCGCCGAGCTGGTGGCACGTGTGCGCGCCCGCCTCCGCCCGGGAGACCAGAAGGCGCCGGAAACCCTGCGCATCGGCGACATCAGCATCGACGTCGCCGGCCACACCGTCAGCCGGGGCAGCGAACGCATCTCCCTTACTCCGCTTGAGTTCGATCTCCTCGTGGCCCTCGCCCGCAAGCCGTGGCAGGTGTTTACCCGCGAACTTTTGCTCGAGCAGGTCTGGGGATACCGGCACGCGGCAGACACGCGCCTGGTTAATGTCCATGTCCAGCGCCTGCGGTCCAAGATTGAGAAGGATCCGGAAGCTCCGGAAGTCGTATTGACGGTGCGTGGTGTCGGCTACAAAGCAGGGGTCTGACCCCGCTGCCTCTGACGGGGGAAGAGATCCGCAGGTTCCTCCGCCCGGACCGCCATTGCCCGACGACCACCATCCCGGGGCGGCCGGCCTTCGCCCTGGCGCTGAAAGCACAGAGGGGATGGTCCCCAGCGTTCGGCGCCTGACATTCCGTGCGATGATCTGGCAGCGCCGAGCCCTGATCGTCACCCTCCGCGTGGCACGGCTGGTGCGCATGGGGTTCCGGCGTTTCCTGCCCGCCCTGCGCTACATCGGGCGGGCGCTGCAGCGGCGGTGGCGCCGGTCCCTGCAGTTCCGCACAGTACTCACCACCTTGCTGCTGGCCGTTACCTCGTTCGCGGTGGTGGGGGCGTACCTCTCGCACCAGATTGCCCACAACCTTTTCCAGGAGCGCCTGGCCCAGGCGGAGTCCGAGACACGCTACAACGTGAAACAGGTCCAGGACACGTTCGATGGCGCCCAGGTCACCGACCAGTCGAGCGTTATCACCCTGGTGTACGACACGCTGAACGCGGTGGAAGGCCGCGGCTCGGTCATCCAGCGCCGCTACGTGTTCGAAGCCATGCCCGAGCAGACCAAACCAAGAAACCGGTGGGTGGAATCCCGCGCGTCGGACCAACTGACCGTGAGCGTCATTCCGCCGGAACTGAGGAAGGCCGTGCAGGAATCCGGCAAGGACCAGTACTGGGCGTCTACCGTCATTCCGGTGGGCACCGAGGACCGGCCCGGCATCGCCGTGGGCAACAAAGTCACCTTCAACGGCACGGTCTACGAGCTCTACTTGATCTACGACCTGAACACCGCGCAGCAGACCCTGGACGAGATCCAGAGCGTGCTGTGGGCCGGCGGCGCAGTGCTGGTGCTGCTGATCGGGGCGGTGGCCTGGTATGTCACCCGGAACGTGGTCAGCCCCGTCAGCCACGCGGCCATGGTTTCGGAGAAGCTTGCGGCCGGCCAGCTGCAGGAGCGGATGGTGGTCCGCGGCGAGGACGAGGTGGCACGCCTGGGCGCATCCTTCAATCACATGGCCGCCAGCCTGCAGGAACAGATCACCCAGCTGGCCACCTTGTCGCAGATGCAGCAGCGCTTCGTGTCGGACGTTTCCCACGAACTGCGGACGCCGCTGACAACGGTGCGAATGGCGGCAGAGGTCCTCTACGACGCCCGTGACGAGTTCGATCCCATCAACAAGCGTTCCGCCGAACTGCTCTACAACCAGGTGGAGCGCTTCCAGTCGCTGCTGTCCGACCTGCTGGAAATCTCCCGGTTCGACGCCGGCGTGGCCGTCCTGGATGCCGAGCCCGAGGATATCCTGCAGGTGGTTGCCCACGTCATCGAAGGGGCGGCGCCGGTCGCGGCCGAGTACGGGTCCGAGATCGTCCTGAGCGCACCGGCGGGTGCCATCATCGTCGAAATGGACGCCCGGCGCATCGACCGGATCCTGCGCAACCTGATCCTCAACGCCGTCGAACACGGCGAGGGAAAACCCGTGACGGTCACTGTGGCAGCCAGCCAGACCGCCGTCGGCATTGCTGTCCGCGACCAGGGCATTGGCATGGAACCGGCCGAGGCCGCCCGGGTCTTCGACAGGTTCTGGCGCGCAGACCCGGCCCGCGCGCGCACCACCGGCGGCAGTGGGTTGGGCCTGTCCATCGCGATGGAAGACACCAAGCTGCACAACGGATGGCTCCAGGCATGGGGCAGGAAGGGCAGCGGTGCCAACTTCCGGCTCACCCTGCCGCTGCGCCAGGGCGGGGACATCGACAAGTCTCCGGTGCAGCTCGAGCCGGACGATGTAATGTTCCCCGGTGAACCGCGCAACATCCCACGGGAAGGGGACAACCGCAACATGCTTGTCCTGGAAACCGGCGCAGCGCGGCTGGCTCCGGTGCCGACATCGAAGGAGACGCCCTGATGCGGCGGCGCCTGGGCGGCGCCGCAATCTTCCTACTGGCCCTCCTGCTCGTCCTGGCCGGCTGCGCCCGCATTCCCACTTCAGGGCCCGTAGGCAAAAGCAGCGAAGGCAGCGCCGGGAACCTCAATGCTCCGGTGTTCCTGCCGGCCGCCCCGCAACCCGGGGCGTCACCGGAAACCATCATTGACTACTTCTACCGAGCAGGCAGCGGCTACGAGGACGACTACGCCGTCGCACGGCAGTACCTGACGCAGGCCTCCGCTGTGTCCTGGAAACCGGACCAGCGCGCGCTGGTCTACCGGAATGCGCGGGTGGTGGCCACCGATACCGAGAACGTCTACAACTACGAGCTCGATGTCGCGTACACGGTGGACGTCGACGGGATCGCCACGCAGTCACCCGAAGGAACCATCGAGAACATTCCGGTCACCGTCACCCAGGTGGACGGGGAATGGCGGATCTCGGCGATACCGGACGGCACCGCCATCGCCGAGGAAACCTTCAAGGTGATCTACGGGGCCTATCCCATCTATTTCTACGACCCCACCTTCACGTTCGCCGTTCCGGATGTCCGGTGGTTCATCAGGAACAAGACGGTGAAGGCCATGACCAGTGCGCTGCTCGCCGGCCCTGCTCCTTACCTCCGGGGCGCCGTGGCGAGTGCCTTCCCTTCGGGAATCAAGCTGGCCCGCGAATCGGTCCCTGTTGTTTCCGGTGCTGCCCAGGTGGACCTGACGGCCAAGGAACTGATGGAAATCTCGCCCGAGGACCGCCTTCGGATGCAGATGCAGTTGACGCTGACGTTCCGCAGCCAGCCTGACGTCGTCAATGTTGAACTGCGGGCCAACCAGGACCTGGTGCGGGTGGAAGACGACGGATCAGTGCTTCCGCCTGTGCAGGACAAGAGTGTCCCGTCCCGCCAGATCGCGATCAGCGGCAACGAGCTGGTCAGATACGAAAACAACAGGGTGTTGCCGCTGCCGGACATGCAGCCGGTTTCCGCCCTGAATCCGCGACTTCCGGCCGAATCGCCGGTATCGCAGACCGCAGCGTTCCTCAATGACAGCAGGACCACGCTGTACAGCATCACCCCGGGACAGCCGGCGCGTGCCCTCACCACGCGAGGCACGTTGAGCCGCCCGTCGTTCGGGCTGAACGACTGGGTCTGGACCGCCGGGCCCGGGGCGAACGGCGACACTGAAGTGGTTGCGTATCGTCCCGCCGGGGTGGCAGAGGGGGCTTCCGTTCCGTCCGTGACCCTTGCTCCTGCCTGGCTGGCAGGCCGGACCGTCAAGGAGTTCCGGATTTCCCGCGAGGGAGTGCGTGCACTGGTCATTTCCGAACAGAACGGTAAAACACGGGTTCAGGTAGCGGGCGTCATCCGCGGGGGAGACGGAACACCCCGTGAACTCACGGCTCCCGTCACGCTGGCTACCGACAGCAATCCGGACCAGGGTGTCTGGGTCAGTGACACCACGGTTGCCGTGATGAAGGGCTCGGCGTCCTCCAACGTCACGCCGGAACTGTTGTCCCTTACCTCCGGAGAGCCCCAGCAGCTTGCGCCGTGGCCCGGGCTGGTGGCGCTCAGCGCAGGAAACGGGGCAGAGGAGATCTACGGACAGTCCGCGGAGGGCGTCTTCCAGCGCCTCGGCAACGGCTGGTCGCCGCAGATCAAGGGACCCATCGATCCGGCCTTCCCTGGATAGGCAGCGGACCTCCCGGCGGTTGCCTGGGTCTTGGGTGATGGTGAGTTTGCCTGGCGCTATCCACATGCAGGGGAGACCTGCTGGTGTTCGCCGCTGCCGGCACCGAGGGTGGAGGCATGAGCAGCAAAGCCACCCGATCGGCGCCTCCCGGCGGCATGCGCGTTGACCCGGACCTCTTTCCACCTCCGCAACGGGCTGCAAGGCACCGCTCGCACCACCAACGTAAGGTGCTTGGCCTGGTGGACCAGTTGGCAGGTGCGGCTGCCGACCTGTTGGCCCTGACCGTACCGGTGGACTGTGTGTGCTGCGGGGCGGAAGACTCTGCCCTTTGCCACGAGTGTGACCGGCGGATCAGGCGCCTGACCAAAGCGCCCTTCCGCGCCGAAAGCGGAGCTCCGGTTCTGATGGACATCGGCGGAAGGGTCCTGTTGCCCGTGGTGGCTGCCGGCGTCTACCGGGAGGAACTTGCCCAGGCGCTGCTGTCCTTCAAACGGCACGGCCAGCACCGGATCCGCGCCAGCCTTGGCCGTGCGCTCGCCGGTGCCGTCCGCGCGGCAGCGGGGGAGGGGGAGACGGCATGCCTCATCCCTGTTCCCACGAGTTCGGCGGCATACCTGCGCCGCGGCTTCAGCCCCGTCCAGTTGCTCCTGGCGGAGGCGGCCCGGCAGCTGCAGGGCGTCCAACACCTGGACGTCCTGGTGAAGAACGGCCAGGCAGGCCTGGCGTTGCCGGGCGGGCAAAAGGGCCTTGACCGGGGTGCGCGTGCCAAGCGGGTGCGCAGTTCAATGAAGGTCCGACGGCGGGCGGGAGGGAGGCTTGCGGGGCGCCGCTGCATCGTTGTCGACGACGTCCTCACCACTGGTTCGACACTGGCGGAGGCGGCCCGCGCGCTCCATCAGGCAGGGGCTATCGTGACCGGCGCGGTGGTCCTAGCGGCGACCCGCCCGCCCGATGCGGCAAGCGGCAGCCATGCCTCCGGGCAGCCGGTGAAAGCAACCATGACTTAGAAAAAAATAAACCAGGAAAGGATGAATAACGGATGCCTATGAACTAACGTCGGTGGTGGGTACCAGGAACCGACGGTACCTGTCGATGGCGGCTCGGAAAGGGGCTCGACTGTCAAACAGATCGGCCCAGTGAAGCGCCGCCGTCGTGTCACCGAAGTCATTTGGAGGGCACCATGGAGTTTAAGATCAGCGGACGAAATCTGACAGTCTCAGACCGGTTCCGCGAATATGCCGGGGAAAAAATCTCTAAAATCGAGTCGCTGGGAGACAAGGTCCAGCGTGTCGATGCCAAGGTTTCCAAGGAGACCAATGCCCGGCAGACCGGCGACCAGCTGACCGTTGAGGTGACAGTACTGGGCCGTGGACCTGTGATCCGTGCCGAAGCCAGTGCCGCTGACAAGTTTGCGGCGTTTGACCTTGCCTACAATAAATTGCTTGAACGCCTGCGCCGCGCCAAGGACCGCAAGAAGGTCCACCACGGCCGGCACACCCCAAAGGCTGTCCGTGAAGCGACGGCCACGCTTGAGCCCGCGAGTGCCCACGAACCGCTGTACGTCGAGGCGAGCCACCGGAATGACACTGCGGCCCCGCCCGTTGAAAAGTCCCCGTACGACGTGGACAACGACATTCCCGCCGGTGATTCACCGGTACTCATCCGGCGCAAGGTATTTCCCGCCGCTTCGCTTTCCCTGGACGATGCCGTTGACAACATGGAGCTCGTCGGCCACGATTTCTACCTTTTCGTGGATAAAGCGACCAACACCCCGTCGGTGGTCTATCGGCGCCGCGGCTGGACGTATGGCGTCATCACCCTGGACCACGAATGCGAACCCGGGGAGACGGTGATTGAAGAGAAGGTCCTTGCCTACCGCTCGGATGATGCCCCCGCCAACGCCTGAGGTGGCAGCAGCCACCGGAGAGGACTGATGTGTCAGCACCGCTGAGCCTAAACCAGGCACGGCGGATCGCTTTGGCAGCACAGGGACTCCACAAAGGACGGCCCGCCGGCCCCGTGACGTCACGGACGGTGGGCCGCACCTTTGCCCGGATCCAGCTCGTCCAGATTGATTCCGTGAATGTCCTCTCGCGCAGCCACTTCCTGCCCTTCTTTTCGCGCCTCGGCAACTACGACCGGACCATCCTGCAACGGATGGCCGGGACACACCCGCGGCGCATGGTGGAGTACTGGGCCCACGAGGCGAGCTACATCCGTCCCGAGCATTACCAGGACCTGCTGCTGTGGCAGAAACGCGCCTGGGTTGGCGCCGGGCGGATGGATCCCGGCCAGCGTGCCGCCGTGGCTGCCAGGATACTTGAGACCCTTGCGCGCAGCCGTCCCTTGACGGCATCCGAACTCACAGCGAGGATCGGCCACGTCGAGGAAAGGCAACGGGACAACTGGGGCTGGAACTGGAACGCGGTGAAACGGGTCCTTGAGCATCTTTTTGAGGAAGGGACAGTTTCCGCTGCCTCCCGGACGGAGCAGTTCGAGCGCAGGTATACGCTCACCGGCAGGGTGCTGCCGAACCTCGACGGCCACGATGGTGATCCGGAAGGGGCGTTGCACCGGCTGACGGAAGCGGCTGCGCAGGCACATGGCATCGGAAGCGTACGGTGTTTCGCCGACTACTTCCGCACGCCCGCAAAAGCAACGGCGCGCTCGGTAGAGCACCTGGTGCGGCTGGGCAGGCTGGAACCGGTGAAAGTGGCAGGCTGGGAACGGGACCTTTACCGGCACGTCGATGCCGTCCTGCCCCGCAGTGCCGTCGGACGGGCCCTGCTGAGTCCGTTCGATTCATTGGTGTTCGAACGCCGGCGGCTTGAGGAGCTGTTCGGCTTCCACTACCGCATCGAGATCTACACCCCGGAACATAAGCGGCGCTACGGCTATTACGTTCTGCCGTTTCTCCTGAGGGACAGGATCGTGGCGCGTGTCGACCTGAAGGCTGACCGCGCAGCCGGGAAGCTGCTGGCGAGGGCCGCCTTTGGCGAGCCGGACGCTCCGCCGGACACCGCCGTCGAACTCGCTTCTGAACTGCTCCTTATGGCCCAGTGGCTGGGGCTGCAGGAGGTGCAGGTGCACCCGGCCGGGGACCTCGCCCCGGACCTGGCACGTGCTGTGGCGATGTTATAGGTGCGGATCCGCTCTCAGGGAAACCGGCGCCTGGCCGTTCTCTCTCCCGTAGACTAAAAACGCCAGAATTCGGCGGCATGAGACTGGGAGCATTTTCACGTGGCATCACTTATCGAAAAACTACTCCGTACGGGTGACAAAAAAACCCTGCGGCAACTGCGGAACTATGCCGACTCCATCAATGCGCTCGAAGACTCCTTCAAGACCTTTACCGATGCCGAACTTCGGGAAGAAACGGACCGGCTCCGCAAACGGCACCAGGACGGCGAAAAACTCGACGACCTCCTCCCGGAAGCCTTCGCCGCGGTGCGCGAGGCCTCGTCGCGGACCCTGGGGATGCGCCACTTCGACGTCCAGTTGATGGGCGGCGCGGCCCTCCACCTCGGCAACATTGCCGAAATGAAGACTGGTGAAGGCAAGACTCTGGTGGCAACCGCTCCCGCCTACCTGAACGCCCTCACCGGCAAAGGTGTCCATGTGGTCACCGTCAACGACTACCTCGCCGAATACCAGTCCGACCTCATGGGCCGTGTGTACCGGTTCCTCGGCCTGACCAGTGGCTGCATCCTCTCCAACCAGGATCCTGCAATGCGGCGCCAGCAATATGCGGCCGATATCACCTACGGAACCAACAACGAGTTCGGTTTCGACTACCTCCGCGACAACATGGCCTGGGACCGTAACGAACTGGTCCAGCGCGGGCACAACTTCGCGATCGTCGACGAGGTCGACTCCATCCTCATCGACGAAGCCCGCACGCCGCTCATTATTTCCGGTCCAGCCCAGGGTGACACCAACCGCTGGTACAGCGAGTTCGCCAAGGTGGTCCTGCGGCTCCAGCCGGATAAGGACTACGAGGTTGACGAGAAGAAGCGCACCGTCGGCGTCCTGGAAAGCGGCATCGAGAAGGTCGAGGACTACCTTGGCATTCAGAACCTGTACGAATCCGCGAACACCCCGCTGATCGGGTTCCTCAATAACGCCATCAAGGCCAAGGAGCTGTTCAAGCGGGACAAGGACTACGTCATCCTTGACGGCGAAGTCCTGATTGTGGACGAGCACACCGGACGTATCCTCGCCGGCCGCCGCTACAACGAGGGCATGCACCAGGCGATCGAGGCCAAGGAAGGCGTCGAGATCAAGGCCGAGAACCAGACACTGGCCACGGTGACGCTCCAGAACTACTTCCGCATGTACGCCAAGCTTTCGGGCATGACCGGCACCGCCGAAACTGAAGCTGCCGAGTTTATGAGCACGTACAAACTGGGCGTCGTGCCGATTCCCACCAACCGCGACATGCAGCGGATCGACCAGCCGGACCTGGTGTTCAAGAACGAGACCGTCAAGTTTGACGCCGTCGTCCGGGACATCGCCGAACGCCACGAAAAGGGCCAGCCCGTCCTGGTGGGCACCACCAGCGTGGAGAAGAGCGAGTACCTTTCACGGCTGCTGGCCAAGGAAGGCATCCGGCACGAAGTGTTGAACGCCAAGAACCACGCCCGTGAAGCTGCGATTGTTGCCCAGGCCGGCCGGAAGGGCGCCGTCACCGTGGCCACCAACATGGCTGGCCGCGGAACCGACATCATGCTGGGTGGCAACGCCGAGTTCACAGCTGTTGCCGAACTTGCCAAGCGCGGCCTTGACCCGGAGGAGAACTCCGAGGAGTACGAGTCCGCGTGGCCTGCCGCCCTCGAGGCAGCCAAGCAGTCGGTCAAGGACGAGCATGAGGAAGTCCTGAACCTGGGTGGCCTCTACGTCCTGGGTACGGAGCGGCATGAATCCCGCCGCATCGATAACCAGCTACGCGGCCGTTCCGGCCGCCAGGGTGACCCCGGTGAGTCCCGGTTCTACCTGTCGCTGACGGACGACCTGATGCGGCTGTTCAACTCCGGTGCCGCCGAGCGACTCATGAACAGCTCAGTCCCGGATGACCTCGCGTTGGAATCCAAGCTCGTTTCGCGGGCCATCGCCTCCGCCCAGGGGCAGGTGGAGGGGCGCAATGCCGAGCAGCGCAAGAACGTCCTGAAGTACGACGACGTCTTGAACCGCCAGCGCGAGGCCATCTACAGCGACAGGCGGCGGATCCTAGAAGGTGACGACCTGCACGAGAAAGTGCAGTTCTTTATCGAGGACACCATCACCGCCCTGATCGATGACGCCACAGCCGAGGGCACCGGCGACGATTGGGACTTCCACCAGTTGTGGACCAATCTCAAGACGCTGTATCCCGTGAGCGTCACGGCCGAGGACATCATCGAGGAAGCCGGCGGCAAGTCCCGGCTCACTGTCGAGTTCCTCAAGGAGGAACTGCTGTCTGACGCCCGCCTGGTGTACCAGGCCAGGGAGGAAGCCATCGGCCCGGAAAGCATGCGCGAGCTGGAGCGCCGCGTGATCCTGTCGGTCATTGGCCGCAAGTGGCAGGAACACCTCTACGAAATGGACTACCTCAAGGAAGGTATTGGCCTGCGGGCCATGGCCCAGCGCGACCCGCTGGTGGAGTACCAGCGGGAAGGCTTCGCCCTGTTCCAGAGCATGATGGAAGCCATCCGCGAGGAAAGTGTCGGGTTCCTGTACAACCTCGAAGTGGAAGTCACGCCGGCCCAGGATGTGGTGGTACCGGACGCTTCCGGCGGGCACACCGAGCACTTGGAACCGCAGGTTAGAGCGGCCGGCCTGGAAGCTCCGGAGAAGCCGGCACAGCTGCAGTACACCGCGCCCAGCGAAACCGGCGGGACCCAGACGAAGGTGGAGACCCGCTCTTCCGGGCGATCCGGAAATCCGGCCAAGGCCGCCGCCCAGGACGCGGCCCGGCGCCCGGCGAAAAAGAAAAAGCGCTGACGGGGCGGCTGGCAAGACTGCCAGCCAGCTGCAGGCAGGTCCGGACCGCGGTTCGGACCTGTCTGTTTTCCATAGTCAGCCGATGACAAGTTCGGTTACCCGCCAAACCTGCTTGGCGCGTTCCAGGCGGACTGCGACGGCACGGGCACGGATGTCATCAATCACCACCGCGCTGGCTTCGAAGATGCCGTCAGCCACTTCGCAGACCCGGACCGAGCGCACGGTCGAATTCCGGTGCAGCCGTGCCAATACTGGGTTGCCTGTCCGGACGAACTCCCGCCTGATCAGAGCTGCGCGGTGCTGCAGATTGGCCAGGGACCGGGGATCCAACCGGCGCGCGAGCTGATGTACGGGGCGGATCCCGGCCAGAACCTCCATCGCAGCCTGGATGGTGCCGCGTATGATGGCGCGCACTTCCGCGTCCGGATCCGCAGACCTCAGGACGGGTGGACGGGCGATCCCTGCAATGCCGCTTCGAGGCTGCTCCGGCTGCCGTTGCCGCCCTTCCTGACCGGCCGCCCGGAGTGTTCCTGGTGTAGTGGATGTTCGCCCTTGGGCAGCGCGGATCGGCGTAACTGCGGACATTGTTTTCCCCTCATTTTGTTCTTTGAGTTGGTCCCGGCCGGCCCAGTGCCTGCCAGTTTGGAGTTTGGAGCTATGCAGTTGCCGGCGGCAGCAGAACTTGTCCCGGGAGCAAGGTGTCCGGATCCGGGCCGATGACGGACTTGTTGGCTTCGTACCATCGCGGCCATTCGAGCGCGATGTCCACATCGGACGCCCCCGGCCCCAAGTAACCCGACACAATGTCCCACAGGCTGTCCCCGGACAGGACAGCCACCCCACCGTTCCCCTCGCCAACCGGCTGCTGGGCCTGGAGAGCATCGCGGGCGGCAGGTGCGGCAAGCAATCCGGGGTCGACAACGGGAGCGGACGGCTGCCAGCCGGGATTGAAGGATGACGGAGGAGCCGAGGGTGAGTAGGAACCTGCTTCGGGTACCGGGACACCGTCCTGGCCACTGGGTGACGCGGCCGACGCTGGATCCGGGCCCGCGGCTGCCATTTCCGCGTAGCCGCTGGCACCTGCACCCGGAGTTTGACTGGCGCTTCCTGGTTGCACAGACACCGTTGGGTCGGGTGTGGCTGGTGCACTAAGTCCGCCGTCACTTCGGACGGGCTGTGCACCTTCCGGGATTGCCGGGACCGTTGCTTCCTGCCCCTGTGTGGGTCCCCATGCAGGCCCCGGCACCGGAACCGCGGCATGGGCGGCAGCACCGGACAGCAGCTGGAAGGACACGGCCGCAAGCACCAAACGCTGCATAAAGGCAGGGGACACTTTGCGCGTCGCCCGGGCAGCCCCTGCCTTCCCGATCCGCTCGAGGACAAGGGCACCTGCTGCGCAGCTGAAGGCTACACACCACCACAGCACCAGGACTGCCCCGGAAACGGCTGCTGCGGTTCCCAAGAGCTGCTCGATAGTGAGAGCCCGGTTTCCCGCCAGGGAAGCCTGCCACTGCCCGGCCAGTCCGGCGCCACTCAGGAAAAGCAGGGTTCCCAAAAGCAACAGGCCGACTGCCATTGCGGCGTCAGCCCGTCCCCGGTTTGCGTCCAGCGTTGTCATCCGATTCCTCTTTGATGCACTTTGATGCAGTTTGCTCCTGTCTGCTTCAGTTTGACCGCAGACCTTTCTATTTGTCTAGACACTGGAGGAGAAATTTACGTGCATTGACGGTGGGTGAATGCAGTCCTTAGGCTGACTGGATGCGCTGGGCTGCCCTTTTTGACGATATGGAAAGCCAGTTCGCCGAATCCGGGAGGCTGTCCCTGGAAGCCGAGGTCAACGAGCGCGCAAGAATCGAGATGGTGGGCGCCGGCTTCGCGGACAGACTGCGGGGCTCCCTGGGTTGCCGCATTGCGGTCCACCTGATGAGCGGCGATACCATCCACGGGGTGGTGAGCTATGCCGGGGCTGACGCGCTGGTGCTGGATGAAGACCCGCACCAGGTTCTGGTTCCCTATACGGCTGCGGCACGGTTCGTAGGCCTGGGAAGGTCGTTGCGCGCAGAACCTTCACAGGTGCGGCGGGGGCTGGGGCTGGGGAACGCATTGCGGGCCCTTGCCAGGGACCGGGCCGAACTGACGGTAACCCTCGGAAGCAGCGCGGGCAACCAGCGGATGGAAGGGGTCATTGACAGAGTGGGAAAGGACTATCTGGACCTTGCCGCCGTCACGCCCGGCGAGGCGCGCCGCAGCGGCCACGTCAGCCACGTTTCCACTATTCCTTTTACGGCACTGCTCGCCATCCGGGCGCGGCTGGCGAGGGACCTATAGCAGCGGCTTTATGAAGGGGCCGGATCACATCGACTTCGAGGACTTGGATTCCTGGATCATCCGGCTGGCCTCGGCGTACCGTTCCTCGATGTATTGCTCAAGCATCTTTTCTTCAACCCGCCACTGGCCGCGGCCGCCCACCTGGATGGCCTTCAGTTCTCCGCTTCGAACCAGTGCATAAGCGGCCGGCGAATTGATCTGAAGTTGCTCGGCGACGTCCGCCAGAGTCAGGAACCTGGGCATGCATCCATTTTGCATCACAAGACCGGGTTTGCTGTCGTTATCCACAGATTGGCCCCATTTGCGTCCATGACTTTCGTTCCGGCGCCCTTGCCGTAACAATGAGGTGTCCGGCCAACTGGGGGCGCCGGCTATCACGGGAGAAACGGCATGGTTCCTGATCCTACTGCCACCGCTGCACGCCTGAGGCGCCCGTCCTGGAAAGACCCCCGCCTGCTGCTGGGCGTCCTCCTGGTGCTGGTGTCGGTGGCAGGCGTTGTTTTCCTCGTCAACAGCGCGGATCGGACCACCGAGGTTTATGCGGCCAGGGATGCGATCGCGGTGGGTGAAGCGTTGACACCGGAAAACGTCGTGCGGGCAAAAGTTCGGCTTGGCGAGACGGAGCAGCACTACATTCCTGTTGCAGCAGGCCTTCCGGAGGGCGTTGTTGCCGTGCAGCGGATTGGCAAGGACCAGCTTGTTCCCCGGGCAAGCCTTGGGGAAGTGGACGAGCTGGACCGTAAGCCGGTGGCCCTCGCCATCGACCAGGCGCTTCCGTCGCAGGCGGTGGAGGGCGCCAGGGTCGACGTTTGGGTGGCCCAGCCCGATGCAAAGAATGGGTTCAGTGAGCCAAAGCTCCTCCTTCCCGGCGCCGAGATCGCAGAGGTGGCCGAAGGCTCCACCGCCCTGGGGTCCACCAAGACCACGATCCTCATGGTCCTTGTCGAGGATGACCGGATGCCGGCCCTGCTCGGAGCGCAGGCCAATGACGCAAAGATCTCTGTTGTGTGGAATCCGGGCGGCGGAACCCGATGAGCATCCCGGTCGTTACCGTCGGCCAGAGCCGTGATGATCTGGTGGGCGGACTGGAACGCCTGCACGGCCCTGTAACGGTTGTCAGACGGTGCGCCGAACTGCCGGAACTCCTCGCCGCATGCCAGAGCGGACTTGCCCGGGCTGCCGTCATCGCTGAGGGATCGGAGGGGCTCACCGCATCGCTGGTAGACAGGCTGGGAGCGGTGGGAGTCGCGATCATCGCGCTGACTGACAACGAGGATGAAGCGGCCAGGCTTCGGAAGATCGGAGTGGCTTCCGCGCTGACGGCGGTGGACTCCGCCGAGCTGTCAGCCTGCATTGCGGACGCGGTGGACCAATTGACCGGAGCCGGGGCACATGGGCCGGGCCGGAGTTCGCTGGCAGATACCGGCGCGGCACTGAAGGTCACACCGGCAGAACCGCCGTCTCCAGAGACGCCGGGTGCGGGACGGATCATCGCTGTCTGGGGGCCGGCAGGGGCTCCGGGCCGCACTACCATTGCTGCCAACATCGCCGGGGAGATGGCGGCGGACGGCAAGAAAGTACTCCTTGTGGATGCGGACAGTTACGGGGCAAGCATCGCCGCCGTGCTGGGCCTGATGGATGAATCGGCGGGGCTGGCGCAGGCATGCAGGCAGGCGGACCAGGGAACCCTCGATGCTGCCGCTCTGGCCAGGATTGCCACTCCCGTGGCCACCACGTCCGGAACCTTTCGAGTCCTGACCGGCATAACCCGGCCGGACCGGTGGACCGAGCTTCGCGCGCCGGCCCTTGCCCTGGTCCTGGAACGGGCCCGCCAATACGCCGACGTCGTGGTGGTCGACACCGGGTTTTGCCTCGAAGCTGACGAGGAGTTGAGCTTTGACACCATGGCTCCCCGCCGCAACGCAGCCACGTTGCGGCCGCTCGAGCTGGCGGACACCGTCTTTGCCGTGGGTGCCGCCGACCCCGTCGGAGTACCGCGGCTCGTACGCGGCCTCGCGGAACTTGAAGCTGCTGTGCCGCAGGCGTCCCCCACCGTTGTTATGAACAAAGTTCGGGCCTCCTCAGTGGGCAGAAGCCCTGAACGCCAACTGCGGGATGCTTGGGAAAGGTTCGGCCCTGCCTTCGAGCTCAAAAAGTTCCTGCCATATGACCCCGGAGCGGCAGATACGGCATTGCTGGCAGGGTCGCTCCTCCTTGAAGCTGCTCCTGATTCTGCCCTGCGTCGCGCCGTGCGTGATCTGGTTTGTGCACCTGACCAGCAAAAGTCCAAATCCTCTGTCTTTTCTTCCACAGCACGGCGCAGGGCAAAGGACTAGGCTCGCCATAAGAGCTGCGACGGGGCAGCAAATACTTGTGATGGAGGCGTGTGTCGATGTCGTCTGGATCCAGCGTGGAGGATCAGCCCCTTTCCATGGAAGGCGTGGAAGGCTTCATTGGGGACTACTACCAGCATCTGGCCGAGGAGGACGCGCGGAGCTACCCCCGCGAGGTGCTCGTGGCGCGGGCGGACAACCATCGTGAGGTCGCCTCAGTACGCCGCCCCGGCCAGGCTAAGACCGCCATCGTGGACGAGGAGGACAGCAGCGTCGTCTACGTCGTCACGGATGACATGCCTTTCCTGGTCGACTCGGTTAACGCGGAACTGGTCCGCCAGCATGCCGCCATCAAGCTCGTGGTCCACCCGCTCATTGTCGCCACGCGCAACAAGGAGACCGGGAACCTCGTCAAGGTCAACAGGGTCCCTGCCCATATTGGTATCTCCAGCGGTGATACGGCTGCGATGCCCAGCGTGTCACACCTGATTGCCCAGGGTGAGGACGCGTCGCACATGGAGTCCTGGATTGCCGTCGAAATCAACCGCATTTCGGAGGATGCGAAAAGCTCCCTCCTCGAGGGCCTGAACCGGGTGCTCAACGACGTGCGCGCCGCGGTGGAGGACTGGCCCAAAATGCGCCAGAAGGCCCGCCAGATTTCCGAAAGCCTTGACCAGGTGGCCAACCCTGCGCAGATCGCCGAACTGCGGCAGGCGAAGGATCTCCTGCGCTGGCTTGACGACGGTAATTTCACGTTCCTTGGCTATCGGGAGTACGACCTCGTTACTGTCGACGGCGAAGACGTCCTTGAACTTCGCGAGGACAGTGGGCTGGGGCTTTTGCGCGCAGCAGCTGACTCGCCGCACATCCAGCACCTGACGGACACCGGGCGGAAAAAGGCGCGCGAAAAGCGGGCGCTGGTCATCACCAAGGCGAATTCCCGTTCCACCGTCCACCGTTCCGCTTACCTGGATTACATCGGGGTCAAAAGTTTCGACGCCGCCGGCAACGTCAACGGCGAGCGCCGTTTCATTGGACTCTTCGCCACCAGCGCCTACACCGGATCGGTCCGCAACATTCCGATCGTCCGGGAGAAAGTGGATGCCGTCCTGCGCAGTGCCGGCTTCCCGCCGGATTCCCACTCCGGCAAGGACCTCCTGGGCATCCTCGAAACCTACCCCCGCGACGAGCTGTTCCAGATCGAAGTCCCCGACCTGGCCGCTACTGCCATGGGAATCCAGAAGCTGCAGGAGCGCCGGCGGACCCGGCTGTTCCTGCGGCCTGACATCTACGGCCGGTTCATGTCCGCCGTCGTCTACCTTCCCCGCGACCGGTACACCACCAACGTGCGCCTCCGGATTGAACAGGAGCTTCGGGAGACGTTCCAGGCAGTGTCCATCGACTACGAGGCACGGATGACGGAATCGGCCCTCGCCCGGTTGTTCTTCCGCATACGCCTGCCGAAGAATGCCGACGTCAACCACGTCAACACGGCGGAACTGGAGAAGCGGCTGGTCCGGGCCGCCCGCTCCTGGAGTGAAGGAATCGCCGAGGTCCTGCGCGAGGGCCGGGACGCCGAGGAAGCAAAAGAGCTGGCGGCCATTTGGGCTGAAGCCTTTCCGGCGAGCTACCGGGTGGACTACGAGGTGGAGGACGCCCTTGAGGACATTGCCCGCTTTGAGAAGTACGGCGCGGCGGCGGAACGGGCTGTGGGCGCCCCGCAGGAACGGCCCGGCGTGCACGTCTACCTTCCGGAGGGTGCCGGGGCGACGCTGGAAGAGGACGCCCGGGTCAAGTTGTACATGCTTGAGCCCAAGAGCCTCAGCCAGATCCTGCCCTTCTTCCACAACCTGGGACTGGAGGTCCTGGACGAGCGGCCGTTTGAGATTGAAACGGCTGACCGCCGCGACTTCTTCCTGTACGACCTCGGCTTGAAGTACCCGGCCGGAGTGGACCCCGTCTCCACCGGCGAGCTGCTGGCCGATTCCTTCAGCGCTGCCGTCACCGCCGCTGCGGAATCGGATGCTTTCGACCGGCTGGTCCTGCGCGAATGCCTGCACTGGCGCCAGATCACGGTACTCCGGGCGTACGCCCGCTACATGCGCCAGATGGGCAACAGCAATTCCTTCGGCTTCATGGCCGACACCCTGCTGGCCAACCCCGACGTCACGCGGAACCTCATCGCTCTTTTCACGGCGCGCTTCGATCCTGTACTCACGGAGGAGGAGCGGCTGGACGCGCAGGAGACGGTGCGCCGGGAACTGGACGCGTCCATCGAGAAGGTGGCAACGCTCGACGCCGACCGCGTCCTTCGCACCTTCGCCAACCTGATCGAGGCCACGCTTCGGACCAACTACTACCAGAACAAGCGGCACCTGAGCTTCAAACTGGATCCTTCCCGCATCGACGGACTGCCCTTCCCGCGGCCCATGTTTGAGATTTGGGTGTACGCACCCCGTGTTGAGGGTGTTCACCTCCGTTTCGGCAAGGTGGCCCGCGGCGGGCTGCGCTGGTCCGACCGGCGCGAGGATTTCCGTACCGAGGTCCTGGGCCTCGTCAAAGCACAGACCGTGAAGAACGCTGTCATCGTGCCCACCGGCGCCAAGGGCGGATTCTTTGCCAAGCACTTGCCGGATCCTTCCGTGGACCGCGCCGCATGGATGGCTGAGGGAGTCGAGAGCTACAAGACCTTCATCAGCGGCCTGCTCGACCTGACCGACAACCTCGTGACTGAAGGCGACAGCGAAAGGCTCGTGCCGCCGTCGAACGTTGTCAGGCACGACGACGACGATTCCTACCTTGTGGTCGCGGCTGACAAGGGCACCGCAACGTTCTCAGACATCGCCAACGGCCTGGCGGCGGAGTACGGGTTCTGGCTTGGTGACGCCTTCGCGTCCGGCGGGTCGGTTGGCTATGACCACAAGGCCATGGGGATCACCGCCCGCGGGGCATGGGAATCCGTGAAGCGGCACTTCAGCGAGCTGGATCTTGATACCCAGACCCAGCCGTTCACAGTGGTGGGCGTCGGGGATATGTCCGGCGACGTCTTCGGCAACGGAATGCTGCTCTCGAAGCACATCCGCCTTATCGCCGCGTTCGACCACCGCCACATTTTCCTCGACCCCGACCCGGACGAGGAGACCTCCTTTGCTGAGCGGCAGCGGCTTTTCGAGTTGCCAAGGTCTTCCTGGGACGACTACGACAAGTCCCTTATCAGCGAGGGCGGCGGAGTCTATCCCCGGCAGGCCAAGTCCATTCCGGTATCCGCACAGGTCCGCACGGCTTTGGGACTTCCGCCGGAAACGGCGGAACTCAGCCCGCCCGAACTCCTGCGGGCCATCCTGCTGGCACCTGCCGACCTGCTGTACAACGGCGGCATCGGCACGTATGTCAAGGCCAGCACCGAGACCAACGCTTCGGTGGGGGACAAGGCGAACGACGCCATCCGCGTGGACGGCCGGGACCTGCGCGTCAAGGTGGTCGGCGAAGGCGGCAACCTCGGCATGACCCAGCGCGGCCGCATTGAAGCTGCCCTGCAGGGAGTCATTCTCAATACGGACGCCATCGATAACTCGGCCGGGGTCGACTGCTCCGACCACGAGGTCAACATCAAGATCTTCGTGGACCGTATGGTTGCTGCTGGGAAGCTGTCGGCAGAGGAACGCCCCGGTTTCCTGGCGTCGATGACGGACGAGGTGGCGCGCCTGGTGCTGGAAGACAACATTGACCAGAACATCCTGCTGTTGAATGACCGGACCAAGGTGGCGGAGTGGAGCCCCAGCTACGAGCGGCTGATGGACTGGCTCGAAAAATCCGCGGACCTGAAGCGGGACCTCGAGGCACTGCCCACCACCGAGTCCTTGCGCGAGAGGCTCCAGCAGGGCCAGGGCCTGACGTCACCGGAGCTCTCGGTGCTGGCGGCTTATGCCAAGATCGAGCTGACATCGGCGCTCCTCGACAGCGACCTTGCCGACGACCCCTGGTTCCGGCAGACCCTCCGGGCCTACTTCCCGCAGCAGCTGCGGGAGCGGTTCGACGCCGAGCTGGACAGCCATCCGCTGCGCCGGGAAATCATCGCGACCGTGGTGGCCAATGACATGATCAACCTGGGCGGCATCACCTTTGCCTTCCGGGTCATGGAGGAAACGTCCGCCAGCGAGGTTGCCGTTGCCAAGGCCTTTGTCGCCCTGCGGGAGATTTACGAGCTCGACGCCATGGTTGCCGAGCTGAACAGCCTGCCCGCCTCCTTCCCGACCGAGCACTGGAGCACGGTGCACCTGGACATCCGGCGGCTGCTGGACCGCGCTGTCCGGTGGCTCCTGACCCAGGGCACCGTGTCCCGGCCCATCGCCGACGTCGTGTCCGAATTCAAGCCCCTGATGGACCCCATGCGCGCCCGCCTGCTGGACTACCTGCGCGGCGACGACCGCGAACGCGTGGCAGGCTGGCTGGAGAAGGGCCGCGAATGGGAGCTTCCCGAAGGGCTCGCCGTTCGGTGGGCGGAGCTCTTCGAGAGCTTCGTGCTGCTTGACATCGCCAAAATTGCCCGGGTCCGCAAGGACCCCGTGGAAGAGATTGCGGCCGTCTACTACACGGTGTTCAACCGCTTCCATGCGGACTCGCTGCTCGAACGGATCAGTGCCCTGCCGCGGCAGGACAGGTGGCAGGCGCTGGCCAGGGCTGCGCTCCGGGACGACCTGTATTCCACGGTTTCGGATATGACGACGGCGGTGCTGGACGCGACGTCCGCTGCGAACGCACCGGAGGCCCGGCTCAAGGAGTGGGAGGCCATGAACGCCGAGCAGCTGGGGCGCGCCAAGAACATGTTCGATGAGGTCAACGCCCTCGAGTCGGACGATATGGCCTCACTGTCGGTAGCATTGAGGCTCTTGAGGTCAATCGTCCGACGCTAGCAAACCGGCGTCGCAAATGGAGGTGCAGTGGCAATCTTTACGGACCCCATCAGGGAGCATGCTGATTTCGGGCCGGGCGATGCCGAATGGCTGCACCTCCTGGTGGGGGACTGGCAGATGGTCGCGGACCTGGCGTTCGCCGACCTGGCACTGTGGTTTCCCCACCCGGACTATGGGTACGTCGCGCTGGCGCACGTCCGGCCCTCCACCACGCACACGGTGTTCCATGGGGACTTTGTGGGCGAGGGGATCCGGTCGGACCTGCGCCCGCTCGTGGACAAGGCCTGGAACAGCCGCGCCATTGAGCGGTCCAGCGAGACCAACTGGAGCAGCGACATGGCACTCCGCGTTGAGGCGGTGCCCATGGTCCGCAACGGCCGGACGCTTGCCGTGGTCACCACCCACATGGACCTGTCCAGCTCCCGGATGCCATCGCGCCTGGAGCTGACTTACCGACAGTGCGCCTATGACCTCCTCCGCATGGGGACGCTTGGGTTGTGGCCCGACTTCGCCTCACCCACGGGATCACGTCGGGGTGCGCCCCGCGTTGGGGACGGGCTGATCCGGCTCGACGCCGAGGGCGTGGTGCAGTACGCGAGCCCCAATGGCGTCTCTGCGTTCCGGCGGCTTGGCGACGGGGAATCGCTGGAGGGCCGCTCCCTCGCGGAGGTCACCGCCAGCCTGCTGAAGGACCGGCGCATGGTGGACGAGACACTGCCATTGGTGGTCACCGGCAGGATGCCGTGGCGCAGTGAAATCGAATCGCGCGGCGTCAGCCTGTCCTTGCGGGCCATTCCGCTCCGCGACGAACAGCAGCGTTTCGGCGCCCTGGTCCTGTGCCGGGACGTTTCCGAGCTGCGGCGCCGCGAGATGGAGCTGGTGACCAAGGACGCCACCATCCGGGAAATCCACCACCGGGTGAAGAACAACCTCCAGACCGTGGCAGCGCTCCTGCGGATGCAGTCCCGCCGCATGGTCAGCGAGGAGGCCAAACAAGGCCTGGAGCAGGCAATGCGCCGGGTGGCAACCATAGCGCTGGTCCACGAGACCCTCTCCCAGGGGCTGACGCAAAGTGTTGATTTCGACGAGCTCATTGGACGCCAGTTCAGGCTGTCCGCGGAGGTGGCGTCGCCCTCGCAGCAGGTCAGGACGGAGCGCTCCGGAACCTTCGGTGAGCTGCCCAGCGATCTGGCGACGCCGCTTGCACTGGTCATCAATGAGTTGGTAACCAACGCCGTCGAACATGGCCTTGAGGGCCGCGCCGGCACGGTGTGGCTGGTCGCCGACCGCTCAGAAGGGGAAGACGGCGAAGAACTCACCGTGACCATTGCCGACGACGGCGTTGGCCTACCCGAGACACCACACGTTGAGGGCCTTGGCCTGCAGATCGTGCGGACCTTGGTGACCAGCGAACTGGGCGGGACCATTCAGTGGCAGCCGCGCGAGGGCGGCGGCACTGCCGTCCGGATCCGGCTGAGCCTGGCGGGCAAGTAACTGCTTAAACTGACAGCCCCTGTTGCAACTGTAAGGTTGCGGCAGGGGCTGTCGGTTTGCTTTTCGCGCGATCAGGAAGCGCGGCGTGCGCGGGCTGCCCGGCGTTTCAGGGCGCGGCGCTCGTCTTCGCTCATGCCACCCCAGACACCGGCATCCTGGCCGGACTCGAGTGCCCACTGCAGGCAGGTGTCCACTACCGGGCACCGGCGGCAGACGCTTTTGGCTTCCTCGATCTGCAGGAGGGCGGGCCCGGTGTTTCCGACGGGGAAGAACAGTTCCGGGTCCTTATCCAGGCACGCTGCGCGGTTACGCCAATCCATGCTGATCAATTGCTCCATTTCTGGGAAGAGCCCTTTGTGAAATAATTCACTAGTAGCTACAAAGGAAAAGGGCCCGGCAGGGCCCCCTTGGTCATCTGAATCAAGCCTGTCATGTTAACGCTGTGTAAACAAGGGGTAATAACGCCTTATATCCCCTGAACGCTGAGCGATACATCACACTGGCCGCACCCGCCTTCACCAATGTCCGACTATGTCCGGTAGGGTGCCAGTGTGTCAAGACCCCCGGAAAACCCTGCCCAGTCTCCATTCCCTCCGGATGAACCGCGGCCAGGGCCCCGTGACCGCGGCGGCGCAACGCGTGGAGCGCCCGCACCGGTGTTGGTCGTGGCACTCATTGTCGCTGCGGAAGCCACGGCACTGCTGGTTGCTGCCGGCTGGTACGGCTACCAGCTGCTGACGGGAAGTCCGGTCCTGTCCTTATGGGGAGCTGTCTTCACGCTGGTGCTGCTGCTTGCATTCGCGGCCTGGCTCTACTCCGTCGCGGTGTTTCTCCATCGCGGCTACCGCTGGACCCGGGCGGCAGCCCTTGTGGCCCAGCTGTTTGTGTTGACCATCGGATTTCCGACGATGACGGGGGGTCTTGTTGTGGCCGGCCTGGCCATGCTGGTGCCGGCGGTCGCCGCGATCATTCTCCTGTTCCACAGCAAGGTGATCAGCTTCGCGTCACGCACGGGAAGTGCTCCGCCCACTCTTTAGCTGGAATGCCTGGGCCCGTGATCCTCGCACACCTATGGACCTTTCGCTGCCACCCCAGGGAGTTTGGATGGCAGTGGCACGGCCGCCGGTGATATGGACTGCACGGCCCGGTGGCGGCGACGGCTCCACTTCGAAGCGCACCCCAAAGACGTCCCCATCAGAAACAGTGCGAGGGCACAGCAAGATTCCGGTGCCGCTCGCGCGGGCGCGCATCATCAGCGGGACGCGCTGCAAGAGCAGGGGACTGAAGGCCGCTGTCAGGATCACCGCCATGCCCAGCTCCTGCAGTTCGCCCAAGTCGCGCAGCGTTGTGGGTGACATCAGGTCTGCATCATCGGCGAGGAGTACCGTATCTTTGGCCAGCCGGCCCGCACGCGCTGCTGCCAGGGTCTCAGCCCACGGCATGGCTCTGTCGTCGCCGGTGTCTTCGGCACGGGGGGAGAGCCAGCGCCGCCCGGGATGCAGGGCCTGCAGGCTCGTGAGGAAATTGGTTTTGCCGCTGCCCGGACTGCCGAGGACTGCGAGTACGGCTCCTGCCTGCAACCGGCAGGAAACGGGCGCCGGTTCGTCACCGCCCACTCCGATGAGCAAGTCCAGCTGTGCTTGCCTGTGCCCTGCCATATCTGGTGCAGCGGCGCCGCTGGGGCCGCCCGCCAGGCCGTTGATCTCCGCTGTGGTGATTCGTTCCGGCAACGGTTCCACCCGGAAAGGGGACTTTTCGTCTTGGTGCCCTGCGCTGGCGGCCGCCAGTGCATCGTACTGGTCGTGGCCTGTGGCCGGGCGGTAGAGCTGGCAAACCGCCGGGCCACCATGCGAAACCGGCCCAAAAGCCACCGCCCTGCCTCTTACGGCCGCAGTGGAGGGCATGCGGGGCCATGCCAGCCTGCTGTCGTCGTTTGAGTCTGCAGGGAAGTAGAGCCGGTTGGGAAGGGCTCCACTGAATCTTGCGTGCACCAGTTCCCGGTTTCCGCTGATCATTACGGTAATCCCGGCCCGCGCCCCGTCCCTGACGAGATCGTGCACGAGGTCTTCCGCGGGCGCCAGCGGCCCCGCCCTGAAGGCAGACACCCAGGAACCCCATCCGGAGACCATGAGGACCAGCGGTACGGCATCGTGATCGGGACGGCTGAGCCGGTGGGCAAGTTCCTCCGCCAACCGTTCCAGGACCCGGACCGCGCGTCGAAGTTCGTGCAGGCCGGTGACTGCACCCACCCGTGCATGTCCGGCCGCGGAGTGGAACGTTCCGGTACTGTCCAGGAGATAGCAGAAAACCATACTTGGCTGGGCCAGCAGGCGCCGCACGGCGAGCTGCAACGCGTCGCCGGCGCCGGAGCCGGGCGCACCTATCAGTGCGATGTGTCCGTCTCTGACGGGACCCCATGTCAGTGGCTCCAGGCGTTGTGCATCGGGCAAGTCCATCAGGCCCAGCTGTAGCGTCCACTTCCGCTCTCGAGCATGAAATACGCTGCTGGCCTCATAATCCGTCAGAGGCTCCTCGATATCCTGCGGCAGGGGCGGGGCAACGGGAGCGCGTGGTGGAGCTCCCTGCCTGGCTGCCCAGGTGTCGCAGATCAGGGTGACCATGGGAGTGGAAGCGTTCACTGGTGTTGGTAGTCCGTCGCTCTCTCCGTGGGACGGGCCGGATATGAGGTAGTCAGTGGCCAGCTGCACGGAGATGTCGTCGGCATCTGCCGTAGCCTGGACCCGCCCCGTTGTTGCTGCCTGGAATTCCTGGGGCGGTTCCGTGCCGCGGGCCAGGAAGGCGCGCCCCGGCGTCCCGATGCTGATGGCTGATGCTGCTTTGGTGCCGATGATGTCGACCGACTCCATCTCCGACTGGACCCGCAGGGCGATGCTGGTGGTGACGTTGGCGCGGATGTCCGCCGTCAGGGCTCCCTGCGGCCTTTGGGTTGCCATCACCAGGTGGATACCGAGGGACCGGCCGATGGCGGCAATCCGCAACAGTTCGCGGAGCACTTCAGGCGAGTGATCTACGAGCATTCGGAATTCATCGATGATGATGACCAGGTGGGGGAGCGCGAAACCTTTCGCAGCCCCCGTGGAACGGTAAGCGGCCAGGTCCGGGACCCGCGCAGCAGCGAGGGCTTCCTCCCGGAGTTTGATTTCGGCGCGCAGGGAGATGAGTGTCCGTTCAAGCTCCCCGCTTTTCAAGTCTGTGAGCAGTCCCACGCAGTGGACCAGCCCTGTCAAGGGACCGAGCCCCGAGCCGCCCTTGAAGTCGACAAAGAGGAAGTTGACCCGGTCCGGCGGATAACTGAGGGCAAGACCCAGGGTAAGGGTGCGGAGCAGCTCGGACTTGCCGGACCCGGTGGTTCCGGCCACCAGCAGGTGCGGCCCGTCGGCGTGCAGGTCCAGCATTGTGGTGCCGACGGCCCAGCGGCCCAGTGGCGCGGCAAGTCCGTCGTTGACCGCGCTCGCGTCCCAGCGGGCAGCAGTTTGCACTGCCGAGAGAGTCAGCAGCTCTTCCAAACCACAGGCGGTGGGGACATTCGGCTCAGCGCTGCCCGCCGGATAGGGGACAGCAGCCAGTTGGCGGCAGCAAGCGTTGAAAACGCCCACAGGTGCGAGGTCGGGGACGAAGACCACGTTTCCCTCCCGCCGTCGAAGGGTTGAACGGTTCTCTGACAGGGTGACATCCGCCGGCCGCGCTTTCGATCCGTTCGCCTGGAATTCCAGCACGTGCCACCCGTTCTGGATTGCAAGCCCGACCAGTGCCGCTGTTGTGGTCGCATCAGCGGGGGCCCGAGGAAGGACGAGCACACCTTGGCTGTGCTTGCTGTTCACTGCCTGTGTCAGCGCCTGGCGGCAAGCATCGGCCGTCGCCGTGAGCGTCACCTGCGGGAGATAGCGTGCGGCCAGGGGAAGGTTCCCGGGCTGCCCGTGAACAACAACCCGCATATGGCGGCAACGCGGGTAGCCGGACACTTGCATCAGGAGCGACCTGATCATCCCGTCGAGCACATGCGGGGTTCCTTGGAACACGGTCCGGGTACCGGACAGGCTAAAGAGGACGGGGACCTCTCCGGCGCTCGGCAGATTCACGGGCGTGGTCCCGCCGTTGATAGTGATGTTGGCCGATTGATTTGCCTGTCCGAGCCGCAGGCATACGCCGCCCTCTTCCGGCAGCTGCGGTGGTGGACGCTTGGCTTGTCCCAAGGCGAGTACGAGGGTGGCAAGGGAAGGGCCGGAGGCCATGCGCCGTTCCCGGTCCTGGTGTACGGCATCCTTCACCGCTGCAGCGAACTCCCGTTGCTGGCGCCTGCCGGCGAGGAGGGGGATCAGGAGGGCGAAGGCGGAAGTTGCAGCAAATGCGAGAAACATCCACATACCGGTGAACACAGCGAGGCCGACTCCAATGGCCAGCGGCAAGGCCGCGGTGACGAGAAGAGCTCCTCTGCCGCTGGGCGCGTTCCGGCCCGGGATGGCGATAGGTTCCTTGACCGGCGCTCCCGCCCTGATGAGAGCTATGTCCGGAACATCGGTGAACATGAGGGACATGGTCGTGTTTCCGCACCGGATCGATGAACCGGTGGTTACAGCCGCATTCCGGACTTGCTCGCCGTTAACGTATGTGCCGTTCGCGCTGTCCAGGTCTTCGATGAAGATGTCTTTGTCCGTCACTACAAGACGGGCATGGTGCCGGGACAGTTCCGCGTCCGCAATAACAACGGTCGCGTCACTTCGGCCGAGCGTATAGACGCCCCGCCGCAAAGGCATGACGATGCCGGCGCCCGCACCCGTGTGGACAGCCAGCGCAAGCGGGGCGGCCGATGTGCTCTCTGGGCGCCGGTTCCGTTGTTTCCGGCGCAAAGGTGCCGCGCCGCCGTCGAGCAGTACTGCGCCGTTCACGAACGGTGCCGTCCCAAGGCGCAGGGACCGCAGGTCCTCACCATTAACGGTGATTGAACCTGTGCCGAACTTTTCCTCGAGATGCTCACAGACATCGGCTCCCGAAGCACCTTCCGGAGCGTCAATGGTCAGTTCGAGCGGTCCGGCCGGCAGATGCGACTCAGGGCCGCGAACCAGTGTGCAATGCAGTGTCATGGATGCAGATCCTTAATGCCTGTGCATCCAAGCTAGCTCTCAGAACGTGCCGCCAGACCTGCGGATTGCCCTATGTGGACAACGCAACCTCGTGCTGGTTTGCCGTCACCAACCCCCGTCTATGTCCGCTGCATACAAGCCTCGACAGCTCCAGTTTCGAAAATGTCCTGGTGAGCAGTATCTCCACCAGTGCGGAGATTCCGACGGTTTGTGACAAGACGCCAGGGTGCGTGGCACGCGGCGGGACAGCCATTGCGGTAGGAGACAGGAGCGTATGTGCCCGCAGACCGAAACGCGTTACAAGGATTGACGGATTCCTGCCGAAGGGACGTGTCTATGACCTAGCTGCCGTTGTGGCAAAGCGATACATGAAGGCAGCCATAACGTCCCGGGATACGGCGATGATGGGCCGGTAGGTCTTTGTTCCGTCGGTTTCGTTCCAGCCGTTGCTGATGCCGTTTGAGGCGAGCCAGGCGATTTCCTTGTAGAAGACGTGGCTGGTGGCTACGTCGGTGAAGGGTGAATTTGCGGGCGGGCTGTAAGCAGGACTCCCGGCCAGTCGGTACATGAAGGCGGCCATTACGTCCCGGGATACGGCGATGGTGGGCCGGTAGGTCTTTGTTCCGTCGGTTTCGTTCCAGCCGTTGCTGATGCCGTTTGATGCGAGCCAGGCGATTTCCTTGTGAAAGACGTGGCTGTTTTCGACGTCAGTAAATGGGCGGATCGTAGCGGGTGGCGAGCTGATGGAGGCTGGTGTGTAGCCGGGCTTCGAGCCTGTGATGATGACGGCGATTTCCTGGGCCAAGTCGACCTGCCTCACGGTGTAATCCCGATTGGTGGCCAGTGGGATAGCCGTCCCGTTCCTGGTCCACTGGTAGGAGAAGGTAACGGGAGTGGGAGCCCACGAGCCCTCGTCGGCACTAAGGGTTTGTCCGATGGCTGCTGTAGGGGCGAGCGCAGGCGTGCCGGTGGTGAGGGTCTGGGGAGCGGGCGCAGGCGTAGGTGAAGACAGCGGCAGAGCGTCAAGGGCGGCGTTTGCGTCCACTATGCCTGCGCCGCACTCGTCGGTGCTGCAACCTGCCGGCACGGGCCGTGCGGTACTTTTCAGGGTTGTTTCTATCTGGCCCGGCGTTAGTGTAGGGTCGGCGGCGAGCATCAGGGCCGCGACACCTGCCACGTGCGGGGCTGCCATGGACGTGCCCTGCAGATACGCATAACTTTCTAATCCGGGCGTGGTTGTTCCGCTGTTCCAGGTGGAGGCAATGCCGTTGGAGCCGTGACTGTCCATTGATCCCCCCGGCGCACTGATATCCAATCCCGGGCCGTGATTCGAGTAGGGGGCGCGTGCGCCTTCCCTGTCGGTGGCGCCAACGGAGATGACGTTGTTGCAGTTGGCAGGTGCGGAGTTGGCGACCGGCTGGGCCTCGTTGCCGGCTGCCACCACTACTGCCGCTCCTTTGGTAGCCGCGTAGGTCATCACGTTCTGGAGTGTGGTGCTGCACGTCGCGGTGGCACCAATGCTCAGGTTTACCACCCTCGCTGGCGTCGGGTTTGCCGGAACACCCGTGACCGTTCCCCCCACAGCCCAGGTGACTGCGTCGGCAATATCGCTCATATATCCGCCGCATGAACCCATGGCCCGGATGGGTTGTACCTTTGCCCCATACGCGACGCCTGCGATTCCAACACCATTGTTGGTTCCGGCAGCTACGGTCCCCGTGACATGTGTCCCATGCCAGGACGAGCTCGTGCTGCCGCACCAGTCACCCTCGTCCTGAGGATTGTCATCGCGGCCGTCATCGTCATGCGCCATAGCAGGGTCCGTGATGAAGTCAAAGCCCGGGACAGTACGTTCTGTCAAATCGCTGTGGGCAGTGATTCCGGAGTCGATAACGGCGACAATCTGCCCGGATCCGTTGGAGCGGGACCAGGCACCAGGAGCCCTGATACCTCCGCGATCCTCGAAAAGGTCCCATTGCAGTTGATAAAGGGGGTCATCGGGGGTGGTAGCCGGTCGAAAAAATGTATCAATTTCTGCATACTCAACACCGGGCGAAACCGCGAGTTCGGCGATGAATCGTTTCGCTTCAATGTCGCTGAGCTGAGTGGCCGACCTTACGACAGCCAGGTTCCCGTTAGCCTCCCTTACTTCATGGACGCCGATGCCCAGTTTGCGCGCTGCCTGGCGATAAGCGTTGCCCCGCTCCGTCCGGCTCGGTTTCTTCCCGTGCGATGTTGCTTCAAACTTTACGATGAACCGATCTTCCGGATCGAACCCGAGTGGCAAAGATCTGCTCAAAGCTTCGGGTCTCACATCAACAGGCGGGGAAGGGGGCTGCCCTACCGCCGGCATAGCG
The DNA here is from genome assembly GCF_005796205.1 of Pseudarthrobacter sp. NamE2. Taxonomy (GTDB): domain Bacteria; phylum Actinomycetota; class Actinomycetes; order Actinomycetales; family Micrococcaceae; genus Arthrobacter. Next base: position 349,396 of record NZ_VAHN01000002.1, read on the forward strand.
GGCAACTGCGGGAAGAACAGGGCTGAAAGGGTGATACCCAAGCACACGGCCAGGCGGCGGAAGACTGCTTGCATAGTAGGTCCTTCAGGATCATGACACGAGTCGCGGTGAGACCAAGCCGGCTGGAGCTGATCACTAATGCCATCACTAATGGTCCAGTGTTTGCTGGCTTCTGTAAACTCGGATTGACAAACAGAGTTGTGCCTTTGACAAGACCCTGAGGGGCAGCAGCGCGGGCTTGGTAAGCTAGTGGCCCATGTCTTTCTACCTGATCTCTCCTGCTGGAAACCCAAACTACGGTGATGAACTTATCGCCGCGGGATGGCTCAGGTATTTAGCAGAGACTCGGCCCGAGACGGATGTATGGCTCGACTGCCCGAACCCTGGACTGGCCACGGAACTATTCCATGGGATGCATCCCCGCCTGCACACCACCAACACTCTGTGGCGGGCTTGCTGGGAGGCCGCCTCCACCGGTCCGGGCTTTGTGATGGACAGGGTGGTTCATCTTGTGAGGAACTACGGGTCTCCAGCTTATGATCTCGGCATTGATCGCCTTCGATCCATGGAAAGCATCCATGTTCTTGGCGGTGGATATCTCAACAGCCTCTGGCCCGCAAATGCAGGCGTAATTGCCGGTGCGGCCGCTGTTCGATCCCTTACCGGCGCGAAGCTCTATGCCACCGGACTTTCGGTAGTTCCACTGCTCACAGGCACGTACAGCGCCGAAGGCCGTGATCTGATAGGACTGCTACGGAGCTTTGACCACGTAACAGTCCGCGACGAAGAGTCCGCCTCGGTCCTGGGCCTTCCTCTGGGCCTGGACGATGCCTTCCTTGCAGCAGAGCACGAACTCCGGAAGGGACTAGCCCGTGGGGGTGCTGATCTCGTGGTGTGCCTGCAAAATGACCTCCAGACAAAGGGGCAAAGCGAGGAGACGTTGGAACGGGCGCGAGGAGTGGTGGAGGCAGCCGTGGCCGAAGGCAAAACCGTCTAGTACGTAGAAGCCATTCCGGGAGTGGACTGGGCCGGATACGATGCCCTTCGGGACCTGCTCAGCCCGGAGGCGTTCATTCCCTTCATCTCCGTCTGGCGGGACGGGCTCCCGCTTAAACCGAACCAGTCCTGGCTGACAACACGCTTCCATCTGCATTTCATGGGCGCGGCTGCGGGCGCCGTTGGCACCGCGATCAGCGTAAAGGAAGGCTATTACGACGTGAAGCATGGTTCGTTGCTCAGATTGGGGACGGGCTGGTCCTCGAACATAACCCTGGCAGCAGGCAGTTCCGTCACAGGTGTTCCCGAAACAGGCACTGCCACCTTTTCGGCCCGCTTGGGAGCAAGGATCGAGCAAAAGCTGGATGAGGCCCGGGAGCTCTACCCACAGATCCAGGCCGAAGAATCAACGTCCATCCCCAGCTTTGGCAACACCGCTGTACGACTGCTTCGAGGGATCCGCGCTGCCGTTACGGCTTAGGATCTACTGCCTCAAGCCTTACCCCTTAGCCAGTAACTCCCGACCGACTGTCCCACCTGTGGGAGAGCCCTGATTCGACGTGCTGCATGCTGCCTCGGGTAGGCTAGAGCAGCAGACAATGCACATCATTGCGCTGCCCGCAATCAAACCAGGAGATTTTGTGACCGCTGACCTTGTCATCGTAGGGTCTGGCTTTTTCGGCCTGACAATCGCAGAAAAGGCCGCTTCGGAGCTCGGGCTGAAGGTCGTTGTCATCGACCGACGCCACCACATCGGCGGTAATGCCTACAGCGAAAAGGAAGAACAGACAGGTATTGAGGTGCACCGCTACGGTGCCCACCTGTTCCACACCTCCAACGAGCGCGTGTGGGAGTACGTTAACCGCTTCACCACGTTCACGAATTACGTGCACAAGGTCTACGGCGTGCACAAGGGCGAGGTCTACTCCCTGCCGATCAACCTGGCTACCATCAACCAGTTCTTCCGGGCCAACATGACCCCGGGCCAGGCCCGTGAACTGATCCAGGAACAGGCCGGCGAGCTGGCAGGCACCGATCCGCAGAACCTGAACGACAAGGGCATCCAGCTGATCGGCCGTCCCCTCTACGAGGCGTTCATCAAGCACTACACCGGCAAGCAGTGGCAGACGGACCCGAAGGATCTGCCTGCCGGCATCATCTCGCGGCTCCCCGTGCGCTACAACTACGACAACCGGTACTTCAATGACAAGTACGAGGGTCTGCCCACCAACGGGTACACGGCCTGGATTGAGAAGATGGCGGAGCACCCGAACATCGAGGTGCGCCTGAACACTGACTTCTTTGACGAGTCGCACGAGTACAGCAAGAACAAGGTGGTCGGAAAGATCCCCGTGGTGTACACCGGTCCCGTTGACCGCTACTTCGACTACGCCGAAGGCGACCTCTCCTGGCGCACCATCGACTTCGAGGAAGAAGTCCTCGACATGGAGGACTTCCAGGGCACTTCAGTTGTGAACTACAACGACGACGACGTCCCCTACACCCGTGTCATCGAGCCCCGCCACTTCCACCCGGAGCGGGACTACCAGACTGAGAAGACAGTCATCATGCGGGAGTTTTCGCGCTTTGCGGAAAAGGGTGACGAGCCGTACTACCCGGTCAATACCGCAGCGGACCGGGAGCGCCTGCTCAAGTACCGCGACCTCGCCGCAGCAGAAAAGGACGTCCTCTTTGGCGGACGCCTCGGGACATACAAGTACCTGGACATGCACATGGCCATCGGTTCGGCGCTGAGCATGTTCGACAACAAGATCCGGCCGCACTTCGAAAGCGGCGTCAAGCTGGAAAGTGGAGGCGTGGACGCATGAGCGTAACCACGGACACCAAGAAGCAAAACGCCGCAAAGGTCGAGACAGCGGACAGCCACAGCGGGTGGCAAACCCTGCAGCGGGTGATTCTGCCCAGCGCCAGCCAGATGGACACGGTGCCCCTGTACATGGACATGGGTACTGCAACCGGCATTCAGCTCTCGACCGTGGGGGATCGGGACGGCAAGCCCACGAAGGCCCGGACCATCAGCAGTCCCAGCAAGGAAGCGCACGTAGAGGACTTTCTCTCACGCTTTTCCACGTCGGTCAGGTCGGGGGAAAGAGTTTCCTTCGGCAGCTACTTCAATGCCTTCCCTGCAAGCTACTGGAGGCGCTGGACGACGGTCGATAAAGTCCGCCTGCAGGTCCGCACCCAGGGCGCGGGCTCCGTCATCGTGTACAAGTCCAATGCGCGGGGTTCCCTGCAGCGCGTGGACACGCGCAGGGTTGAGGGAATCGCGGAAAACCATTTCGAGCTCACCCTTGCTCCCTTTGGCGACGGCGGGTGGTACTGGTTCGACCTTGTCGCAGGATCCGAGCCGCTGGTCATGCTGGATGCGGAATGGCAGGGGCCTGCCGTTGCCACAACACCTGGTTCCGTCACGCTTCAGATCACCACACTGAACAAGACGGAATTCTGCCTCAACAACCTGCGGCTGCTCGCGGCGACCGACGAGGCGCTGGCGTACGTCAAGGAAGTACTCATCGTCGACCAGGGCACGCAGAAGCTCACGGACGCCGAAGGCTTCGAAGACGTCAAGAAGTCGTTGGGCGGCAAGCTCCGAATCATCAACCAGGCTAACCTCGGCGGGTCCGGCGGGTTTGCACGGGGCATGTTTGAAGCAGTCGAAAATGGCAGCGACTACGTCCTCCTGATGGACGATGACGTAGTGGTAGAGCCTGAAAGCATCATTCGGTTGCTGACTTTTGCGGACAGGTGCAAGACCCCTACCCTGGTGGGCGGCCACATGTTTGACCTCTACAACAGGACCGTCCTGCATACTTTTGGGGAGGTTGTTAACCCTTACCGGTTCCAGCCCACGCTTCCGAGCGAGGACATGTACCTGGGGCATGACTTCCTCACCTCCAACCTGCGCCAGACGTCATGGCTGCACCGGCGGTGCGATGTCGATTACAACGGCTGGTGGATGTGTCTCATCCCGACCAAAGTGATTCGCGAAATCGGGCTCTCCCTTCCGCTGTTCATCAAGTGGGACGACTCCGAATATGGGCTGCGTGCAAAGGCTGCCGGCTATCCCACCGTTTCACTTCCCGGTTCTGCTGTTTGGCACGTTTCGTGGATTGATAAGGACGACCTGGTTGGCTGGCAGGCCTACTTCCATGCCCGCAACCGGGTAGTGGCGGCGCTCCTCCACAGTCCCTATGAGTTCGGCGGACGCGTCATCAAGGAATCGCAATACGCCGACGTTAAGCACCTGGTGTCGATGCAGTACGCAACTGCCCAGGGCCGGCAGTGGGCGCTGGAGGACGTGCTTAACGGGCCGGCTGGGCTGCTCGATCTGCTCGACAAGAAGCTGCCGCAGATTCGCCAGATGATGGCGGACTACTCGGATTCTGTGTTCCGTCCGGATCCCGAGGACTTCCCCGCGCCGAAAATGGATAAGCCGCCGCGGCGTGGCCATGGCCCGTCAAAGCCGTCGAAAATCACACTTCTCCCGTGGGCAGCAAAAACTGTCGTCCGGCAACTCGCCAGCCCGGTCAAGGGCACAAGTGCCGTGCGCCCACAAACCACCGTTGCACATCAGGACAACCGCTGGTGGCGTATGGCCCAGTATGACAGCGCAGTTGTTTCGAACGCAGAAGGAACGGGAGCCTCCTGGTATCGGCGGGATCCGAAACGGCTCCGTAAGATGCTGGCGGAAAGCGCCCGGCTGCACTCAGCCCTCCTGAAGGAATGGCCCGTCCTCAGCAAGAAATACAAGGCCGCTGTCTCCGAGCTGACGTCCATGGAGTCCTGGAGGAGGACGTTCGAGCAGCACACCCAGAACGAGGTTAAATGAGCGCAGTTGCTCAGGGAGAGCTAACCACTCCTGGCTTGGGCGGGGGCCTGCGTGATATCCGGCAGTCGGGCTTCCTGCTCAAGCTTCTGGTCCGCAAGGAGCTCAAGGTACGTTACCGTGGCTCGGTTCTGGGACTGCTCTGGTCCTACGTAAAGCCTGCCGTCCAGTTCATTGTGTTTTACATTGCTCTGGGTGTTTTCCTGGGCCTCGAGCGAAGCCCCAGGAACCCTGAAGGGCTGACCAATTACGCGGTATATCTGTTTTCGGGCATTGTGCTGATTAATTTCTTTTCGGAGGCATTGGGAAATGCTGCGCGGTCGATTGTCAATAACGGCAACCTGATCAAGAAGATCTACCTTCCCAGGGAATTGTTTCCTGTGGCTTCCGTCTGGGTGTCGGCTGTCCACTTCTTTCCACAGATGGTTGTGCTGTTGGTTGGGTGTATTATTGCCGGCTGGCGCCCGGACTTCGCCCAGATTCTGGCGGCTATCGCTGGTTTTGCTATTGTGGGAATGCTGGCCACCGGGCTCGGACTGTTATTCGGCGCGGTGAATGTCTACTTCCGCGATTCAGAAAATCTTGTAGACATGTTGCTGATGATTGCGACCTGGGCGTCCCCGGTCATGTACGCATGGAACATGGTTCAGGAGAAACTTGGAAGTGCGTGGTTTGCTGTGTACCAGGCAAATCCAGTGACGATTGGAGTGGAACTTTTCCACTACGCGTTCTGGTTTTCGACAACGGATGGTTCCGCGCCGATGCCGCCTAACCTGTTCGTGCTCTGGACACCTGTTGGGCTTGGGATAGCGCTACTGATCCTGGTGTTGGGCCAAATGACTTTCCGTCGGCTTGAGGGCCGCTTTGCCCAGGAGCTTTGAGTGGTAAATGCAATTGAAGTATCTGCTGTCAGCAAGCAGTTCGTCCTCCGGCACACCCGCTCCATAAAGGAGGCGGTTGTCTGGCTGATCAAAGGCCGCAAAGGGGATCTTTCCGAGAAGTTCCATGCCTTGAAAGACGTGACGCTGGACATCAAGACGGGCGAGACTGTCGCCTTGCTGGGACTTAACGGTTCTGGCAAGTCCACATTGCTCAAGCACATCTCCGGTGTGATGCTGCCCGATTCGGGATCCGTGAGAACGCGGGGCCGGGTCGCAGGGCTGATCGAAGTTGGGGCCGGCTTCCATCCTGACCTCTCCGGCCGCGACAATGTCTACCTCAACGGCGCCATTTTGGGTATGACCGAGAAGCAGATCCGCGAGCGTTTTGATGACATCGTGGAGTTCTCGGAAATCGGGCAGTTCATCGATACCGAGGTCAAGTTCTATTCTTCGGGGATGTATCTGCGTCTTGCCTTTTCAGTGGCTGTGCACACAGATCCTGAGGTGTTCCTCATCGATGAGATTCTGGCCGTTGGTGACGAGCCGTTCCAGAGGAAGTGCATTAGCAAAATCGAGGACCTCGCCCGGGACGGCAAGACGCTTGTGGTGGTGAGTCATGACCTTGACCTGGTATCGCGCATCTGCCGAAGGGGTGTGCTCCTCAACCACGGGGAACTGCTGTACGACGGGCCAATCGAAGAGGCGGTCAGGCTACTTCGGTCCTAGAAGGTATTGCTCTGGCAGAGCCCGCTACTGCGCCTAACCTTTTTGACTTTGCCGAAGTGACAGCGCCGTAGGGTTTGCACGTCGGCTGTCCATGATGTTTTAGGGAGAACCCTTGTCCTGGTTTGATGCAGTTCCACAGTTCGTCCTTGGAGTGGGGTTGCTGTTTCTTCCAGGGCTGGCCGTTGCTTTCGCCGCCCGGCTCCGGGGTGTTCCCGCTGTAGCACTGGCACCCGGCATCAGCCTCTCCATCATCGCGGTTTCCGCCATTGCGGCCCCCTTTGCTGGTTTGTCCTGGTCCCTGCTTCCCGTCCTGGCTTTAACCTTCGTTGTCGCAGCCCTAGCGTTTGGTGCCTCAGTCCTCCTTGCACGGACAAGCAAAGCGGAAAGTGCCTCTGCACACGGCAAGACGGGCTGGATGGATGCCCTCGGACCGCTCGCGGCGGTTGGCATCGCTGCGGTGTTGATCGGCCGTCGTGTCGTACACGCAATTGGCCAGCCCGAGTCCTTTTCTCAAACCTTCGATAACGTCTTCCATCTGAATGCTGTCCGCTACATCCTGGACACCGGTTCCGGTTCTTCACTCACTCTGAACTCAATGACCGGTGCGGCGTCATATCCTGCTGCCTGGCATGATCTTGTGTCCCTTGTCGTTGGCACCAGCGGCTCTGGCATCCCGCTGTCTGTGAACGTTATCAATATCATCGTGGCAGCCGTCGTCTGGCCTCTCGGATGTATATATCTTGCCCGGACAATACTGGGGCCACGGACAGCAGTCAGCATTTCGGCCGGAATCCTTGCCGCCGCCTTCGGCGCTTTTCCCATGTCCCTCCTTGATTTTGGCGTCCTCTACCCGAATTTCCTGGCAGTAGCCCTGCTGCCGATGGTGATCGCAGTGGCATTGGAAGCCCTCGGACTGGCTGCCGTGCGAACTCAATCCAGGGTGCTGGCCGTGCTTCTCCTGCTTGCCGTTCTTCCCGGCCTTGCACTTGCACACCCGAGTGCCGCCATGGCCTGGATGGCACTGATGCTGCCGCCTGCTATGTATGCATGGGGCCGGGCCCTTCTGGCGGTGATCAGGTCGCGGCAGGGTCGGGGACGTGTTGTGGCAATCGTGGCGTTGGTCATCACGCTGGTGGTCGCCGTCGTCGTCGTCCGGAGTCTTTGGGAGGCCGTCCGCCCGCCTGCTGAAGCAGCCTTTTGGCCCCCTGTGGAAACAAGTGGGCAGGCAATTGGGGAAGTAATCTCTAGTTCAGCCATCGGGCGTCCTGTTGCTTGGGCCGTCATGGTTCTGACGCTTTTTGGAGCTTACGCCACCATGCGCTCCGGCCGGCAGGTGTGGTGGTTGGGGACTTACGCAGTGGCTGCGTTCCTTTTCTTGGTCGTTAGCTCCTTCCCCGCCGACGACTTCAGGATGTTTGTGAGCGGTATCTGGTACAACGATCCACCGAGGCTTGCCGCGCTTCTGCCGCTGGTGACTGTGCCATTGGCCTGCCACGGTGCCGTATCGCTTTGGGACCTTTTGATGACGATGTTTAGAACCGGGATGCGGCGACCAGCGAAACCACTGGCAGACGCGCCAGTGTTGAGGGCAGTATTTTCCCGTCCGGCAACTCTCACCGTTATTGCCGGCATCATCCTGGCCATGGGCATGACGGCTGCCACACAACGTGGAAATGTCCGGCAGGCCGAGGATTCCATGTCCGGGTCCTACCGGTTATCTGAGGATTCGCCCTTGATCTCAACTGACGAACTGGCGTTGATTCAGCGTTTACCGGATGAGGTTCCTGAAGATGCTCTACTGGTGGGTAACCCATGGAATGGCAGCTCCCTGGCTTACGCCCTCGCCGATCGCAAACTTGTCCAACTGCATATCCTCAGTGCCGTTCCTGAAGGAACAGCTCCACTTCTGAATGGTCCTGCACCTGCTAGGGACGATCCCGATGTCTGCCCAACAGTTGAGCGGTTGAAGCTGGAATATATTTTGGACTTCGGCCATCGCGAAGTGCACGGCAGGGACAGCGGATACAAGGGGCTGGACCGCCTGATCGCTGCAGGCATGGCAACTCTTGAGGACTCGGAAGGCGAAGCACGGCTCTACAAGCTGCAATTGTGTAGTCAGTAGCAAGGGCAGGGGCTCTGTTGGGCAGCAGGGCATGTAAGGGCGGGGGCCGGCACGTTTTGGCCTAGACCGCGTTTTTGAGATGAAGCCTCAAGATCCGTAGCTGGAAGAGTGCGACGGCCACCTCGGAAATGGCCATGCCCCAAATAACGCCAGCAACGCCAAAGGTGAAAGCGCCGATGACTATCAGGGGCGTGCCCAATACGGCACCGATCACGGTGGACAAGGCCAGGTGCCTTGCCCTGCCAATGGGCACAAGGCAAGCCAGTCCTATAACCTGGGAAACAGCAACCGCTGCGAAGCTGACACCCACGGGAGAGCTGAGCTCAAACCCAAATTCTGTAGGTGCCTGGACAAGAATCTGGGCGGCGAGCGGACCCATCAGCACCATGGCGGTGCCACCAGCCAGTCCGAGAGCGGGGGCGAACTGAGCGGCCCTCCTGATGCGGTGCGTCATGGACTCGACCCCGCCTTCCGGAATCCAGCCTTGAACGAACTGCAGTACGGGCGAGAACGCTGTTACGGCAAAACGGAACAGCCGGTCTGCTATCGCGTAGCTGTCCAGTTGGGTTGGGATGAAGGTATTGACCACCAGTATCGGCAGGTTCACGTAGAAGCTTCCCGTCGCCGCAGTGACAACTCCATGGCGCTGCTTCGACATTTGCTTGAGGGAGTTACGTACAGCAAAATCCGCGACAAGGCCATGTCCTCCGCGAAGTACCACGAAGGCGCTGACGGAAACAGCAGCGACGTTGAAAATGAGCTGTGTAACAACCATCATCGTGAAGTTTGTAGTGGCAACCAGGACTATGAGGCCCACAACGGTGCCAAGAAGTTGTGGGAGTGCGTCGTAGAGGAAGAGCCGGAGTGGACGGCCTTCCCCCACGAAGTACCAGGAAGCCCCCACAAACGGCAGGAGATAGGCTACGGAGGCGACGGAGACGAAAACCGCTTCTGCAGGTCGGAGCAGGATCATCAAAAGGACCATCAGCGGAGCACCGACAAGGAGGAGATAACAGCGGGTTACCAAGGAATCCAAAAAGAGCTGCGGCCGTTTATGTATCGGTGCTGATGCCACCAACCCCGGACCGATCGTCCCCCACCCGAACGCAACCAGCACCCCGAACAACGTCGCCTGCGACTGCACCAGGACCTGCACAGCCCATGCGTCAGCCCCGACCATCCGGGTGATGACAGGGATTGCCAGGAGCCCGACAATGGTCCCGGCTCCAACTGTGAGAGCGAAAGTACCAAGCCTCAGGAGAGCGGCCACGATTGCTTGCATGAGGCGGAATTCAACCTTTCGTACCTGGGCGCAGGGTAGCGCCAAAAGCTCAAGCCTAATGCTGCAGCCGGTCGATGGCGCGCTTTGGTCGTACGGGGTTCGACTAAGCTGTAGGGGTAACCCCGCACCGCAAAGTCAGGATGGCCCATGTCCGTAGCAGCCGTTGTCGTGTCCTATAACAGGCTGGACTACCTCAAAAAATGCCTGAAGGCATTGGAAGAACAGACGCGGCCGCTCGACGAGATCATAGTAGTTGAAAACGGCTCCACCGATGGCAGCGCGGATTACATCCGGCAAAATCACCCCGGGATAACTCTTTTTGAAACCGGGGCCAATTTAGGCGGGGCAGGAGGGTTTGCCTGGGGAGTCGAGATTGCGCTCAAACACGGACACAGTTCAGCATGGCTGATGGACGACGATGCGGAGCCGCGCAAAGATGCTTTGGCGCCACTCCTGGAAGCGATGGAAAGTGAACCGCGACCTGGATTCGCAGCCCCCCTTGTCGAAGATGACAAAGGGGACATCGTGCAGGGTAACCTGCCTACGATTTCGACAGACCCCTTGGCGCAGTTGCGTGCCCAGAAGCTGGGGGGCATCGCTCTTGCTCACGCTACCTTTGTGGGCGTACTGGTAGACCTGAAGCTCGCCGCTACGATGCCCCTTCCACACGCCGACTTCTTCATCTGGTTTGACGACGTCGAATACACCAAACGCCTGGCCCGGGCTTCGTTCGGTGTCCATGTTGTTAATGCCCGCATGAAGCACCCTAACAATGCCGGTGTGCTCGATATGGGCGGGCGTCTTTACTATTACCTGCGAAACCAGTTGTGGATCACCCGCCTTAACCCGCGACCCTGGTCACTCACGCAACGCCCCATTTTCAGGCTTGCTGAGCTGTTGGTCCTGGCCTTGCGCCAGTTCCGGGTAGCCAGCAATAAGACGCTCTGGCTTTCCAGCAGCCTTAGGGGCCTTAGTGAAGGATTGCTTAGGCTACCCACGGCTCGACGACCAGGCGAACTGTTGGATTCCCTGCCATCGGATAAGCGAAACAGGCTCGCTGCCTGGCCTTAGCTACCCCAACGCCTGAGTGCGGCGCCCATGAGAATCTCCAGGACCCTCATGGGGGGTACGTTCCCACCGCGCATCCCCCTGATGAGGAGCCGGATGAGGGCGGCGCAATGCGGGCGACTGTAAACCGCGAGTGCATGTTCGAGGCCATCCAAGGGCGGGATTCCCCTTAGCGCAAGACGATCCCTAAGTGTTTGGGCCATCAATTGGCGCCACCCCAGCCCGGTCTTATAGATAATCCTGCAGATACTTCTCGGCGAGGCATTGCCTTCATAGCGGCGCACGAAGCGGAAGGTATTGCGGATTGAGCTCAACAGGCGCTGTCGGGATTCACCAACTACATTGCCTCCGTGCTGTATGTAGTCCTGAAGTACGAGGTTTTGCACCTTCACTCCACCCACTGCCAACGCGCAGATGCCGATCCAGTGGTCGTGATACTGGGCGGGGGTAGGCATGGAGGGAAACGGCAGCGCGAGATTAAGAACCTCACGCCTAAAGACGCACAAGGAACCCGTAACCTGATTGTTAGCGATGAGGTCAGCTGCCCCAACGCTTCTTCTGTCGGTTAAATTGCCTTTTGTCGGGTCCCTGTCCGTGGCTGAAATCTCAGGTGAAACAACCCGGGCCTGGCCCGTCACTAATGCAGTTTCATCGAGCTGGGGGAGCAGTGTCGATAGCTTTTCCGAATACCAATAGTCGTCCTGATCACTTAAGGCAACCCACCGCGCTTCGGCGGGTACTTCTTTTAGTGCGCGTTCGAAGTTGTGGTGAAAGCCAAGGCGATTCTCATAGCCAAGAACACGAAAGCGGTCATCCTGACCGCACGCCCTCCGGACCATCGCCCTCACCGGCTCAGGATTTCCGTCTACCGATATGAGGCACACGAACTGGGTATGGGTCTGCGCCTGGATTGATTGAAGCTGACGGGCAAACATCGGTTCGTCAGGCTTGTAAGCGGCAAGGGCGATGGCACCAAAGGAAGCTGCATAAGCTCCTGCTGCGGCGCGTGGCGCGGCGCTCACTGCTTCCCCAGCTTCCGGGCAAGGGCAACAAGGAAAGCGCGGAGCAACATGATCCTTGCACGGAAGATCACCGTAAGAGGACGCCGGGACTTCGGGGTCGTGTTCTGGTCATGCAGCCGGCGGGCTACCGTGGCAGTCTCAACATGAGCCATATCCCGGTGGAGGTTCCCCACGATGGCAATCCACTGATCGTGCGTCTCATTGAGGAATGCCGGAAAGGGAAGGATCAGTTTCTTGCCCGCCGCGCGGAAAGCCATGGTGCACCCATAGTAGGGCCGCACTCCGATCCACGTGGTGATGAGATTGGCTATCCAGCGGGGGCCGTCTGCCTGCTTCAACTGAACTTTCTGCAGTTTGTTCGCAGGGCCGCCAAAAACGCTGAAATTGCTGGCCACAAACTTCTTGTCCTGCAATGAGTTCACCAAAAGGTCCAGCCGTCCGGGCAGCCATACATCGTCCTGGTCAGACAGCAGGATGAATTCGCCTTTGCTGGCGGTGATGGCCCGTTCGAAACTGGCGACGTAACCCCTGTTTTCCGGGTTGGCCAGCAGCACGATCCGGGGGTCGCCCAGGCTTCGTACTACATCGACTGTCCCGTCCCTGGACGCGTCGTCGACGACAATCAGCTCATCTTCGGGAGACAGCTGCTCCAGGATGGATTGGATCTGCTCGGTTACATAGTCCTGCCCGTTGTAAGTCGCCATGCATACAGAGACCCTTGGGGCGTGTTTGGCGTTCATGCGCTGATCCGCAGTTTAAACGCAGGATCAATCTTGCCAAGCCGTCCCAGCCAGCCGTCCCAACATCCGCGGACAAAGGCACGCAGTTGGCCCTTACGGTTGGCTCCGTACAGCAGCCTGAAGATGTCGCTCTCCAGCTGGAACCGAAGCCGTCGGACCAGCCAGCCGGGGAACCTGGCCCCGTATTGCCGCCACAGGTAAATGCTGTTGCGGGTCATGTAGTAGACGCGAAAAGGTGGGTGGGAGTGCACGTGACGCTTCACACCCAGGACGCTCACATGCCAGCCCAAAAGCATCATGGGCTGTGCATGGCCCAGGGCATGCGTCATGTTGCATCCCTTGCCGATCAGGGTGGCCAGGCCATGAGAGCGTACGCGCAGGTTGAATTCGGAATCAACGCAATCAATAAACAGGCGCTCATCCAAAACACCCACCACTTTAAGGGTGGTCACGGGGATCAGGGCGCCTGACTGCAAGGGGTCGAACGCTTCCGGGAATTCGGCCCTTCGGGTGAGCAGCGGGACGTGCAATCCATTGTGCGATTCTGCACTCACCAGTCCGGCCTCCACACCCTGGGCCTTGGCCTCGAAATAGGTGTGCAGCGCGGCGGCTATGTAGCCTTCATCCAAGGCGGAATCCTGGTCCAGCGTCACCACAAAATCGGGGGACCACGCTGCAAGGGCTGCTTCGATACCCTTGTTCAGTGCGGCAGCGATTCCTACGTTGCCGGGCATCCGGATAACGGTGCACCCTAATGCCTCCAACTCCTGCAGCACCGGGTTTTTCCCCGTTGCATCAGAGCCATCGTCCACCACTACGGTATGAAGTACCTGCGCGTTGAGTGCCTGGACCCTCACAGGCAGGTCTGCAGGCGGGTGGAAAGCTGAAATGATGGCCACCACGCGGGCGTCACTCTGGTGCGTCACGTCTTTAATGTTCCTTTTCGCTTACCCACAAAGACCGTACCGAAGTGTGGGAACTGTCAGACAGCAGGGTTCAGTCTATCGTCGGCGGGTGATGCCCTCCATTTATGCCCGCGGTCACTCTTGACCGGCAGTCAACACGAAAGAAAGCCTTCGTATTCTACGGGGTAGCATTGACGGGGTGCTCATCTCCGGGCAGACGTTTCAAAAACGGTGTTGATTCAAGAAAAGGACCTACCTGGCACATGGCCATTGATGTATTGCTTCCCTACTATGGGGATGTCGACCTGATGAAACTTGCCGCTCAGAGCGTCATGAGCCAGCAGTTCGAGGATTGGCGCCTCATCGTGGTGGACGACGGCTACCCAAGCCCGGAACCCCAGCGCTGGTTCGAATCGATGTCTGACCCTAGGGTGAGTTACCGCAAGAACGAGACAAATCTCGGTGCGAACGGCAACTACCGTAAAGCCCTGGAGATGGCCGAGGCGCCGATCGTTGTGGTCATGGGTGCAGATGACATCATGCTCCCGAACTACCTGGATGTCGTCTCCAAAGCCTTTGATGCATTTCCCGAAGCCAGCGTCGTCCAGCCAGGGGTCCAGGTCATCGATGAGCGGGGACGCGCCTGCTCGCCGCTGGTTGACATTGTCAAGAAGATTTACGCTCCCTCGACCAAGGACCGGGCCCTCCTCCAGGGCGAGAAGATGGCGACCAGCCTCGTCCGCGCCGACTGGGCGTACTTTCCCTCCCTCGCATGGCGTACCGATGTCATCCGCCGGATTGGATTCAGAGAGGGCCTGCATGTGGTCCAGGACCTTGCATTGCTGCTGGACATTGCCGCCGAGGGCGGCTCCATGGTGGTGGACCCCACCTTGGCTTTTCTGTACCGCCGCCACTCCGCATCCGACTCCTCCGTCAAGGCGCTTGACGGACGGCGCTTCGATGAGGAACGGGCATTCTTTGAGGGCCAGGCAAAGCGCTTCCGGGAGTTGGGTTGGCTGGGCACCTCGCGGGCTGCTGCATTTCATACAACTTCAAGGCTGAATGCGGCCACCCTGGTTGCACGCGCGCTGGCCATCGGAAAAACGGACTCCCTGCCCAGGCTGTTGAAGCACGTCGTTTCCTAGTCCTGCCCCAACGCAAAACCAGGTGGCTTCCCGTTCTGGGGAGCCACCTGGGCTGTTTAAGCGGCTGTCTCGGGAGGGTTGCCGGGTCGCCGGCTCTGCTCGAGAGGTTTGGTACGGAGTTCCAGCTGCCGGGCCTCCATTTCAAGCATCTTCAGGCGGAGGATACCAACTTCCTCCGCCAAGACCCTGATCTCGTCCTCAGCCTGCGACTGTTCGAAGGAGAGATGAAGGCAGACCAGAACGAGCAGCAGCAGCGCCATTGCGAAGAGGAGGTTCGAGGGAACCTGGACGCCGAGGATGCCGCTGGCCCAGAAAAGGAGCTGCGGAAAAGCGACCAGTACCAGCAGACCAATACCGATGACGATCCAGAGGACGGCGTACTTCTCCCGCAGGTGCCGCCGGCGCAGCAGTTCGAAGATGACAAGCAGGATGACGAGCACAAAGATAAAGCCAACCAGGGTGGCCATGTGAACTCCTAGTTCGATGACGGTTCGTTCTTCTTGCGCGTCAGGGCGAAGAGAAGAGCAAAAGCTGACCGGCCCAGATAGACGGCAGCTTTGATGGGGTCATGGCTGGGTGTTCCGCCTTGGCGTTCCCGCATCGAGACGCCCACCTGGCGCACGGTGCACCCGGAACGGATCGCTACCACCAGGGAATCGATGGTATCTCCCAGGTACTCGGCGGGATAGTGGTCCACATACTGGCGGATTGCTTTGGCATTTGCAGCACGGAAGCCGGAGGTCACGTCGGTGAGCCGGGTGCCGGCAATGCGCGAGATAGTCCAGGCCAGGACATTCATGGCCCACTTCCGGGGTCCGCGGACCGTGTAGGTGCCTTTATCCGCGAAACGGGCACCGATGACAATGTCGGCTTCCCGCAGGCCGTCCAGGACGGACTTGATGTCACGCGGGTCGTGCTGGCCATCGGAGTCAACCTGGATGACCTGCGTGTAGCCGTGCATCTTCGCGTACTTGAAGCCGGTCCGCATGGCCCCGCCCACTCCCATATTGAACGGGAGCTGTACTACCAGGGCGCCTGCGTCGCGCGCTACTTGGGCAGTACTGTCGCGCGAGCCGTCGTCCACCACAAGGACATCGCAGGCCGGTCCGAACTCGAAGACTTCCCGAATTGTGTTACCGATGGCCTCGGATTCGTTCCATGCCGGCATGATGACCAGGGTGCGCTGCGTTTGCTCTGCACTGTTCATGGCTTTTCGACGTCCGACTTCAAATATTCAGTCAACCGCTCGTTGGCGTCCGGCACGTCGAAGCCGGTCCGGCGGATCTTTGCCAGATCCATGGTGCTGTTCAGGGGCCGGGGGGCAGCAGCTTTGTCAGCGAAATACTCCGCAGTTGTGATGCCAGTGACATCGCCTCTCGATGCGCCGGACTGTTCGTAGACGTCCGCGGCGATGTCAGCCCAGCTTCTGGTCGGTCCGTCATTGCTGAAGTTGTAGGTTCCGAATTCCGCTTCGGTGTCCAGCAGATGCCTGATGACGGCAGCGATGTCTGCAGTGAAGCTGAGCCGGCCGGTCTGATCATTCACGACGGACGGCTTCACACCCTTGGCCGCCAGATTGGCCATCGTACGGACGAAGTTGTTGCCTTCTCCGATGACCCAGCTGGTGCGGACGATGAAGTGGCGCGGAACGACGCTGACGATCGCGTCCCCGGCTGCCTTCGTTTGTCCATACACGCCCAGGGGCGTAAAAGGCTCATTCTCCTCATGAACCTCACGGACGCCGTCAAATACATAGTCTGACGAGACATGCACCAGTGTGAGGTTGTGTTCGACGGCGGTCCTGGCCAGGAGTGCCACCGCCGTGACGTTGACCTCCCAAGCGGCCGCACGGCCCTCAGGGGTTTCGGCAGCGTCGACTGCGGTGTAGGCCGCCGCATTGATGATTGCCGAGTAGTTCTTCCAGTTGCGGTTATTGAAGGACTCCGCCTTGGTGAGATCAAACTCACGGCGGGATGCAAACTCCACTGATGGATCGCCGTCATAAATATTGCGGAGCGCTTTGCCCAGCTGGCCGTCCGCCCCTACCACGAGCGTCTTTTTGGCTGGCATCGGGGACACTTTCCCTAGCCTCGGATGCGCCTTGTCCTTATCGGAGAGCTCTGCCTGGTCGAGCGGGATGGGCCAGGAGATGCCAGCTGTCTCGTCCGCGAGGTTGAGGAAGGTGTACTGTCCCTGCGCATCGGCGGACCAGTGGTCGTTCACAAGGTAGGTGTAGGCAGTGTTGTCCTCCAGGGTCTGGAAGGCGTTGCCCACGCCGCGTGGAATGAAGATCGCCTGGCTGGGGTCCAGCTCCGCGGTGAAGACGGCCCCAAAGGAAGGCCCTTCCCTTAGGTCCACCCAGGCTCCAAAGATCCTGCCGGTCGCCACGGAGATGAATTTATCCCAGGGCTCGGCATGAATGCCGCGGGTAGTTCCGGCCTTCTCGTTGAAGGAGATGTTGTTTTGGACGGGGCGGAAGTCGGGGAGACCCAGGGCAACCATCTTCTCCCGCTGCCAGTTTTCCTTGAACCAGCCCCGGTTGTCGCCGTGGACTGGAAGGTCATAAAGAACGACGCCAGGAATGGGTGTTTCGTGGGCAGCGAGCCTTTTAGAGAACTCCAAAGACATGGACTACTGGCCCTGTTCCTTGTACTTGGCTTCGGTAGCTGCTTTTTGAGGGCGCCACCAGTCTTCGTTGTCCCGATACCACGCAATGGTGTCCTCGATGCCGGCATCAAAGTTGGAAAATTGCGGTTCCCAGCCCAGTTCGTTCCGGAGCTTGCTGGAGTCGATTGCATAACGCAGGTCGTGGCCTGGCCGGTCCACCACATGGTCGTACGCGTCCGGGGCCTGGCCCATGTGTTTGAGGATCAGTTCGACGACGTCCTTATTGTTCTTCTCACCGTCCGCGCCAATGAGGTAGGTTTCACCGATCTTGCCCTTGGCAATGATTGTCAGGACGGCGGAGGAGTGGTCGTTGGCATGGATCCAGTCCCGGACGTTCTCGCCCTTGCCGTAAAGCTTCGGGCGGATCCCGTCGATGACGTTGGTGATCTGCCGGGGGATGAACTTTTCCACGTGCTGGTAAGGGCCGTAGTTGTTGGAGCAGTTGCTGATAGTAGCCTGCAGCCCGAAGGAGCGGACCCATGCCCGGACCAGCAGGTCGGAACCTGCTTTGGTGGAGGAGTAGGGGCTGGACGGGTTATAGGGAGTTTGTTCGGTGAAGCGTTCCGGGTCGTTAAGTTCCAGATCGCCGTAGACCTCGTCGGTGGAGATATGGTGGAAGCGCTTGCTGTGTTTCCGGGCCGCCTCGATCAGCGTGTAGGTACCGATGATGTTTGTGTCCAGGAACGGGCGGGGATCGTGCAGTGAGTTGTCGTTGTGCGATTCAGCAGCGTAGTGCACGACGATGTCCGATTCAGAAACCAGGGGATCGACGGTACCGGCGTCTGCGATATCGCCCTCGACGAACGTAAACCGTTCCTCGGGCAGGCCCTTCAGCGATTCCCGGTTGCCGGCGTAGGTCAGCTTGTCCAGCACAGTGACATGGGAGTCTGTATTTTCTAGCGCATAGTGGACAAAATTAGAGCCGATGAAGCCGGCTCCGCCGGTAACAAGAAGTCGCTGCATAATTCCCAAGGGTACCGGATTTGCTGCGGCTGTTAGCGAAGGGAAAGATGGGGGCATGCGCGGAATAATACTTGCCGGCGGTACCGGCTCCCGGCTCCATCCCATCACACTGGGCGTTAGCAAGCAGTTGGTCCCGGTCTACGACAAGCCGATGATTTACTACCCGCTGTCCACCCTGATTCTCGCAGGTATCCGGGACATCCTGGTTATCACCACGCCCCACGACGCCGAGCAGTTCGAACGCCTCCTGGGGGACGGCTCGCGTTTTGGCGTCTCCATCACCTATAAGCAGCAGCCATCGCCCGATGGTCTCGCCCAGGCATTCATCCTTGGTGCAGATCACATCGGTGACGACAGTGTGGCTCTGGTCCTGGGTGACAACATTTTCTACGGCCAGGGTATGGGCACGCAGCTTCGCCGCTTCAAGAACATCGACGGCGGAGCTGTCTTCGGCTACTGGGTGAAGGATCCGTCCGCATACGGCGTCGTGGAGTTCGACAGCCTGGGCCGTGCCCTGTCCCTTGAAGAGAAACCGGCCGCTCCAAAAAGCCACTACGCCGTTCCCGGCCTTTACTTTTACGACAACAATGTGGTGGATATCGCAAAGAACCTTGAGCCATCGCCACGGGGTGAGCTGGAGATAACCGACGTCAACCGCTCCTATTTGGCGGCGGGCAAGTTGCAGGTGGAGATACTGCCGCGAGGCACGGCATGGTTGGATACAGGCACCGTCAATGACCTGAATGACGCGTCCAACTTCATCCGCACAGTGGAAAACCGGCAAGGGCTGAAGATTGGTGCTCCCGAAGAGATTTCCTGGCGTCTTGGGTTCCTCACCGATGACGAGCTGAGGGAGCGGGCGGAGCCCTTGGTCAAGAGCGGTTATGGTGCGTACCTTTTGGAACTGCTGGCGGAGAACAAGCTTTAGTGGAAACAGCCGGAAAGCGAGAAAATTTTGAAGGAAAAGGGTGAAGCGGATGCTTCACCCTTTTCCTTTCCCCGGAGCTAGTAGGTGGAAGTCCTGCAGCCGAGGGCCGTGTGGCCAGTCGAGAACGGTGAAATCCCGATACCGTACAGGCACATGGTATAGGTGCCCCGCTGGGTCACGTTTACCTTGACGGAGTATCCGTGAATGCCGGTTATGCCGAACGCCTTGTTGACGTCTGGCCGATCAACCGATGTGGTGAAGGCGTAGCCGGTGGTCTGACCGTCGGGTGCGGTTACGTAGGCGTGAACCGGGTTGGACGAAGCGGAAACGTCGGGGTCAAAGGTCCAGCCGGTCGCCTCCATTGACGTGATTCCACCAGCGGTCCGGATCCCGACAGAATCAACATGACCGACTGGAGTTCCGCTCTTGCCGGCATCAACGGAACGGCATCCGAGAAGCGGGTTACTGACCGCCAAAGGATTGAGTGCAATGGCGTAAACACAGACTTGGTAGACCCCTGGGGCGCTGACGGGTATGGCTGTCGTAAAGCCATGATTACCGGTCACCCCGAGGGCGGCGTTTACATCTGACCGAGGCTGCGATGCTGTGAATGCATAGCTTTTCGTGGTGCCATCAGGAGATTTAACGTACACGTGGACAGGGATGGACTGGCTGGAGTCAGCCCTGTCAACGGCCCAGCCGCCGGCGTTTAGTGAAGCGCTGGTGCTGGTTTTGTTGACCGACACCACGTCCAGGTTGCCCACCGGAGCCGGCGCTGCCGCTGCTTCGACTGTACGGCAGCCCAAGAGAGGGTTTCCAGGGGCCAGGGGACTAAGCGCAATTGCATAAACGCATACCCGGTAAGCCCCTGCTGCAGTAATAGGAATGACAGCAGTGAAGCCGTGGTTGCCCGTCACCGACAAAGCAGTGTTGACGTCAGGTCGGGATTGGGAGGCCGTAAAGGGGTGAGCTTTTGTTGAACCGTCAGGTGACGTCACATTCACCTGCACGTTAATGGATCGCGATGCGTCTCCACGATCCAACGCCCAGCCCCTTACGGAGAGTCCGGCGGTGGTGGCAGTCTTCGCCAGAGCCACTTCGTCCAGGCTGCCGATGGGAGCTGCAGCTGGGGCGAAGTAGATTTTCCGGCATTCAATTTCTGAGTTGCTGTACTGGCCTATTGCGTAGACACAAAGTGTGTGTTCACCACTTTTTGTTATGGGTATCTCATGCTGAAATCCATGATTAGCTCCCAAACGCAGTGCTTGGTCGACATCCGGACGGGACACGTCCGCGCGTATCGCATATCCGGTGCGGGTCCCGTCGGGTGCAGTGATGTAAGCATGGGCTTCCGTGGCTGTGCCCGGGTTGGCAATATCGATCGCCCAGCCGCGAAGTGAAAGTGTTACTTTGTCAGCCGTCCGTACTTCCCTTGCTTCATCCAAATGACCGATGGGCGGCTCCACGCCGCGGGCCTCTATCGACTTGCAGCCAACATACGTGTTGCTAAAGGCGCCGATCGCGTATACGCAGACTTGGTACATTCCTGACTTCAGAATCTGGATCCGCCGCTCAAAACCGTGCTGCCCTGTCACACCAAAGGCTGCATTCACGTCTGGCCGTGGCGTATTGGCTGGAAAGGCATGTCCGGTCCTGGTACCGTCCGGAGCGGTAATGTAGGCATGGACGTCCGTCGAAACGGAAGGCCTGGCGAAATCGACCGCCCAGCCTCGAAGGTCAAGGTCTACCCTGGAGCCGCTGCGTTGCAGTGCCAGTCCATCGAAAGAGCCACCTGGGGCCGGTGCCCCCGCGAACGTTCGCAGCGAAGCGTAATCCCCATTCCACACGTTTGAGTCCCCGGCAAAAGGACCAGTGCTGCTGTACTGCCAGATGCTGTAGGTGCTCCAGCTTGCCGTCGGAACCGGGCCAGCATTGTTTGTTGGGGCGCTGGGGTAGGCCGCGACCCACAAGGGGTAGTCCCCAAACCCTGCGGGGTTGCCCAGGCACTGGTTCCACCAACTGGTGTTCGTGTAAATAACCGGCAGCCGCCCGGTCAATGACCGGACTGTGTTGCCGAAGTCTTTCACCCAAGACTGGAGCTGCGCCGGCGACATGTTGTAGCAGGTGTTGCCGAAGTAGAACCCGTTGATGGTTCGGCCTTCGTAGGGGTTGAATTCAAAGTCCAAAACAGGCGGCATGGTGTATCCGTCAGCGGACCAGCCGCCTCCGTTTTGAACGAAGTATCGGGCCTGGTCT
This sequence comes from Pseudarthrobacter sp. NamE2, assembly GCF_005796205.1. Classification (GTDB taxonomy): domain Bacteria; phylum Actinomycetota; class Actinomycetes; order Actinomycetales; family Micrococcaceae; genus Arthrobacter. The sequence continues at coordinate 370,944 of NZ_VAHN01000002.1, forward strand.
GCTCCTGAGGACCAGTTAGGGATGGCGAAGTGGTAGGCCCCCCGTATCATGCCGATATTGCGCGAGCCCTGGTATTGGGAGCCGTAGTAGGGGTTTTTGTAGTAGTTCCCCTCGGTTGCCTTGACGTAGGCGAAGCGTGCCCCCATGTTCCACTGGTGCTGCCAGTCCACAGTCGGCTGGTGGCCACTGACGTCCAGCCCCTGGATGCCAAATGTAGGCATCCAAGTGCCTTCGGACGCGAGTGATTCGGTGCTGAGACGCCTGAAAGAGTCGGATCCAGCGGTGACGCGGGCGGAGCGCTGCCCCATTTCGGCGCCACCGACGCCGACTGCTTCAGCCATTGAAAGCGTCGTCTCCGGTGAGGGCTGGGTAGGTTGGGGCTCCGCCTCTGTTGTTCCTGCAATGGAAGGAGACGACGTCGGGACGGCTTCCGCGGGCGCCTCCACTTGCGGGCTGCCACTTGGCCCGGGGGAAGCCGTCGCCGTCGGAGCAGGCTCGACCGCGGACGCCACGGGCGAGAAACCGGGACCTGCCACGAGGGAAGCAGCTAAGAGCGCTATTCCTAGAGACTTCAATGCGGGGCGACGGGACTGAGACGGGTTCCGCTTCATTTTTGCTCCGGAGACAATGTGGCGCTCCGCTGAGCGCTCATTTTGGTTGCTGCCCGGGATCTTCCCCCCAGGGAATGCACCTGGACAGGTGTTGCTTCGATGGTTAACGCGCTCACCTTAGCATCGGGAACCTACATGTAACCAGTGGTTCTTATGTTGCAGTTGTGAACAAGGTACAGACAGGACCACCGGGAGAAACTGGCTGCTCTTCAGCAGGTTCTCCACTGGTTGGGACGCGCGGACAGTTCGGCAAAGTGGGCAAGGAGTTACGAGCAAGTAGGAACCCTGGCTGCCGCGCTCAGCTGGGCGCCTCACCCGTCGTCTACTACCTGACAGAAACGCGTGCCAGGAGTGGAATCTCAGGCTTCTCCGGCTGATTCCCGTTTGCCCTTGAAAATCCATTCCTTATAGAGGAAGTAGTTCCAAATTGTAGTGAGGACCGTGGCAGTTCCCTTGCCAATGACGTAAGACCAGCCGAGGGCATCAAATCCGGCGACAATAACATCGCTTACGGCAATGTTGAATACGACCAAGGACAGATACTTGACGGCACTTATCCCATGGTGGTTGGCGGCTTGGAAAGTGAAAATCCGCTGGAGGAAAAAATTGAAAACCAGGCTAACGACGAAGGCGATAGGTGTGGCGATCAGCAGATCCACGTTGAATAATTCATGGAGGGCAACCAGCAGTCCCAAATCCAATGCGAATGAGAGCCCGCCAATGAACAGAAATCTCAGCACCGAGTTGCGGTAAAGCCTGTTCAAAAGTGTGTTGTTTGAAGCGACTTCCGGTGCTTCGCTGACTGACGTTTCTGTTCGTGTAGGTCGCACTCGCGCTGGTACCTCTCCCCGGCATTATGGAGATTGCAGACGTTGTGAAGCTGACCTCCGAGTAACATAAAGCTATCATGCCTAAATCTCCCTTCATGCGACCCAGCGGCTTCGTGCTGGCTGCGCAGCAGATTTTCGACCGGCCATCCCCGGGTAAGGTACTGCTGATTGCGTGGGTGCTGATAGGACTTTTGGGCAGTGTCTGGTGCTTTGCATCGCCCCTGATGTCAGTACCCGACGAGCCTGCACATGCAGTGAAGGCAGCCGCAGTGGCAAGGGGACAACTCAACGGTGTTTCTACGGGCGTTCAGGGTGAGCGCCTAACAGTTACTGTTCCGGGCTACTTTGCCAACCTTGAGAGCAGTATTTGCTTCGCCCACCGCCCGGATATTACGGCTGACTGTGCGCCTTCCATGGATACAACTGACCGGGGCCCAACTCCAGCGCAAACATCTGCAGGAAACTACAACCCGGTCTATTACGGGATAGTGGGTATCGGCAGCCGAGGTCTGAGTGGTGAAGCCGCACTCTATGCCATGCGATTGCTCAGCACATGGCTGTCCGCTTTTTTCCTTGCCACGGTTTTCGCGGGTGCTGTGACTCTCCGGCGTTTTGTGATTCCAACTCTCGCGGCTGCCGTTGCTATCACGCCCGCCGTCCTGTTTCTCTCCGCGGGTATCAACCCCAATGCCCTCGAAATCAGCGCTGCTGCCAGCGTATTCATGTCCCTTTGTTCAATCCTGGAGCGCAGCAAGGAACTGGAGAACGCCCGGGCGGAGATGTGGTATCTGGCCGCCGCAGGATCCTTGCTGGCCAATACGAGGCCTGTTTCCCTCCTTTGGCTGGCCGTCGTTGTAACCGCAGCTGTGCTTGCCTACAGACCGACTGCTTTCGTTCGGCTTTTGCGGTATCGCCGCGCGTGGCCGCCGATGGGAGTCTTGGTAATTTCCTCTGTTTTTGCGCTCGCTTGGGTGGTGACGGCCAATAGCTTTGACAGTTTGTTGGCCGGAGCGCCCATACCCAGCGACGTGGCTGCAGTAACTATGGCCGATCGGACTTTCGTGTACGTGCCGGAGTACGTCGGCGTCTTGGGGTGGCTTGATACACCGCCGCCTCCCGCAGTGGTGTACACATGGGTTTTGGCGATGGGCGCCGTCCTCATGGCGGGGTTAACTTCCAGACCTGTTCGCGGTCGATGGTCTGTCGCATTTCTGGCAGTGGTGGTCCTCGGGGCACCAATTGCGTTGCAGGCGTCGTCCAGCGAACAAGTGGGATGGATCTGGCAGGGGCGCTATATCCTGGCAGTTCTTGCCGCGTTGCTTCTTGCCTGCGGCGTCGCCGCCCGTTTTGCCCCTCTTCGCATGACGCCGTGGACGATCTCGATTATCAGATGGAGTCTCACGGCACTGGCGCTCGCGCATACGTACATTTTTCTTGAGGGCCTCAGGCGTTACACCGTTGGCGCTGGGCAAGGACGGGTCAATTGGACGGAAATGTTCGACCCCACATGGCAGCCTCCGTTCACTTGGCAAGGCCTGGCGCTTGCATATGTGGCGCTTCTCACGCTTGCCGCTTTTGGCGTCTACCGGCTTGTAACGCTGCCGCAGCAAGAAGCCAGACAACGCGCTGCTCGGGGAAACATCCCCCGCGTTGCAGCCGATTAGCAATTTCCGATCCACAGCGCCAATTGCTGGCTTGGAACAGCAGAGCCTGCTGGGAACCAGTCCAGACCCGGCTCTGTGATTGTCCCTCGAGGCCAGCGCCCGCACGACCAATAGTGGGGCAGCTTATCCGTGTGGACGTCGGGCCGCGCTGCCGCTACGGTGCAGCGGGAAGCGACAGTGGGTCCCGTGACAAAATTTGACCAAACATGTTAACGCGGTAACAATATTTGAGCCTTAGTTTTGAAAAAGCAGGCAAAGCTGAGTAAACAGACACATAGGCGGCTCTATTGCTACAGTGCAGGGATTCCCTCGAGTCGAGCTAGGTAATTCATACCAACTCCGAATCGGCTGTCAATCCATCTGTGGGAAAAGTGCAGAGGAAAAAATGGCATCACCAGCGGCTGCGAGCCTCCAAGGATGAGTGCCTCAGCGATCGTACTCTATGTGGACCTGCTACTTTAGTCAGCCGCTGGTCCAGCCCCCTCCTCATAATTTGAAGGTATATATGTCCGCTATCAGCACGCCTGCCGCGTCCGCCATCACGCAGGGAACGCTGGCTGCGCTTTTTGATCCGGGCCGGAATTCCTTGAATGGTATCCGCTTGTTTTTGGCTGCGTGCGTTATCGTTTCCCATTCTTGGGTGATTGGGAACATCGGAGCCGAGCCGGAAGCCGGTGGAAAGCATCTCGGTGAGTGGGCAGTCCTCGGTTTCTTTGCCGTGTCTGGTTACCTGATCACTCGAAGCCGCCTGAACGGCCAGCCTGCGTCTTCCTTCTTTCTTGCACGCTTCCTCAGGATCTACCCCGGATTTATCGTTTGTCTCCTGATGGTGGCCTTCGTCTTTGCCCCACTATCCCTGCTGGTTGGCTCACCGGGATCGTTTACACTCGTGGATTCGTTGACTTACGTTGCACGCAACTTCCTGCTTTATCCACCGGTAGTGAATCAACTCAACATTGGCACAACTGTCCCGAATACCCCTGTCCCTGGTATTTGGAACGGTGCCCTTTGGACTCTTTTCTGGGAAGCGGCTTGTTATGTTGGCGTGGGAATACTTGGATGTTTCGGCTCAAGGCGGTTGCGCGTGGGATTTTCCGCGGGGGCTTTTGGAGTAGCCACAGTGACCTCGTTGGCAGTGGCCGAAGGATATGTTCCCACTAACGTCCTAACCATGACCTCGCCTCTGATTGCTGCATTCAGCGCAGGAGCTCTGGTCTATTTCTTCTCCAACAGTATCCACATCGTGCCGGCAGTTGTGGTATCCGTTGGAGTTCTCGTCATCGCTCTATTCACAGGGACCGCTTCCGTCCTCGCCCCCATGCCGGCCGCCCTGGTCATCATGACGCTGGGGTCCGTGTTGCCGTTCACCCGGTTGGGGGCGAAGACTGACCTCTCCTATGGTGTCTACATCTACGGTGTACCAGTCCAAAATATCCTGGAAATTGGTTGGCCGGACCTTCCGGTTATTGCTTTTATCTTGTTGAGTCTGCTATTGACGCTGCCCCTCGCCTGGGCAAGTTTTCGCCTTATTGAGGCTCCAGCAATGCGGCTAAGGTCAAAGTTCTACCGCCGTTTGCCAAGTCGGACGAGTGTCCCTATAAGCTCGTAGAGCAGCAACAGGCCTGAGCACGGTGAAAGCCAGGTTGGTGCGTTGTCCGAATAGTCCCCGCCGGAGGGCTGGACTTTTGCAACTGCAGGGGCGGGTAGCCTTGGGAGATACTTTTCCACATTTTCTCGTTATGACTTGTTGCTGTGTTGATGCCTCCATAAGCTAAAGCCCAGTTGAACTGCTTTCGCTGGGGACGGCAGTTATTGGGGGAACACGCATGGACGCTCTGGGAATAGTTGAAGACGAAGTCCGCGAACTTATCCGCCGACGCGGCCTGGACCCGCTGAAGCAGGCGGGGGAAGTCCGCAGGCTCGTTGAAGCCGCGGTCACCGACTACGACGAGCGGGCGCTGATGGCTCCGCTTCCGCCGCTTGGGCCGCTCGACTCGGCACGCAGGTTCCTCTTCGATGCCGTCGCGGGTTTCGGCGTCCTGCAGCCATTGCTCGACGACCCCACCATTGAAGAGATATGGCTGAACGCGCCGAATGAGATATTCGTAGCGCGCAACGGCGAATCCGAGCTGACCTCTCTGAGCCTTTCAGAACAGCAGGTGCGCGACCTCGTGGAACGGATGCTCAAAAGCTCGGGCAGGCGCCTGGACATGTCCTCACCCTTTGTCGATGCAGCCCTTTCCGACGGTTCCAGGCTTCACGTAGTCATTCCCGACGTCACCCGCCGGCACTGGGCGGTCAACATCAGGAAGTTCGTTGTGAAAGCCAGCCGGCTTGAACATCTGGTTCAGCTCGGTACCCTCACACCGCAGGCGGCCCGCTTTCTTGGTGCTGCTGTTTCCAGCGGACTCAACATTCTGGTTTCCGGTGCGACTCAAGCAGGGAAGACAACCATGCTGAATTGCCTTGCCGCAAGCATTGGAAGCAGAGAGCGCGTGATCACGGTTGAGGAGATATTCGAACTGCAGTTTCCCCTGCGCGATGTTGTTGGGCTTCAGTGCAGGCAGCCGAACCTGGAAGGTGAAGGAGAGATCCCGCTCCGGCGCTTGGTGAAGGAAGCCCTGCGGATGCGCCCGGACCGCCTGGTGGTCGGCGAGGTGCGGGAAGCCGAGAGCCTGGACATGCTCATTGCCCTCAACAGCGGCCTTCCCGGGATGTGTACTGTCCACGCAAATTCCGCCCACGACGCCGTCACGAAGATCTGCACACTCCCGCTGCTGGCCGGGGAGAATATTTCGAGCGCTTTCGTCGTTCCGACCGTCGCCTCCTGTATTGACCTGGTGGTGCACTGCTCACGGCAGCCTGACGGGCGCCGGGAAGTCACCGAGATCCTGTCCCTTGGCCGCAGGGTGGAGAACGGCATCATCGAATCATCACTCGTCTTTGCCATGGCTGATGGAGTCTTGCAGCCACGCGCAAACGCGATGCCGGCGCCCGAGAAATTCGCGCGAGCCGGCTATGACGTCGCCGCACTACTGGACGCGCGGTGATGGCGGCACTGCTCGGATTGTCTACCGGAGCCGGGCTTTTCCTGGTCTGGTGGTCGTTCTGGGAGTCCCCCGAGCAGAAGAGGCGGGAGAAGAGGCCGAGCCGGCTGGGCGATCTTCTGACAGCCGCCGGCGTGGAAAAAGTTTCCGGAGGGGCTTTGGCAGGAACATGCCTGGGCGTAGGGCTGCTCGTTGTCCTCGTCTTTTATGCCGTGAGCAAGTCCTGGCCTATCGCGGTGTGCTTCGGACTCTTCGCCGGCTGGCTTCCCATCACCGTCCTCCGCTGGCGGGCGAAAAGGAGAACCGCTTTGTTGCGGCAGCTGTGGCCCGATGTCGTTGACCACCTGCGTTCCGCGATCCGTGCCGGTCTGCCGTTGCCCGAAGCGCTTATTCAGCTCGGAGACAAGGGGCCGGAGGAGCTCCGGCCCTTCTTCAGGGAGTTTGGTGCGGACTATCGTGCCGGGGGACAGTTCGATGGATCGCTCAACAAGCTGAAGCACAGGCTTGCCGATCCGGTCGCTGACCGCATTGTCGAAGCCCTGCGCCTGACGAGGGAAGTGGGCGGTTCGGATCTGGGCAGGCTGCTGGGTACGCTCAGCGAGTTCCTGCGTGAAAGCGCGCGGACGCGCAGTGAACTGGAAGCACGCCAGTCATGGACCATCAACGCTGCGCGGCTCGCGGTCGCTGCCCCGTGGATTGTCATGCTGCTCCTAGCGACACGACCGGAAGCGGTGCAGGCCTACAACTCGCCGGTGGGCGCGGCGGTACTGCTGGGCGGCCTGGTGGTTTCGTTGGTCTGCTACTCCATCATGCTTAGGATCGGAGCCCTTCCCCAGGACGAAAGGGTGCTCCGATGACAGCAGTTTCTTCCGCGGCAGTCATCCTCGGCATCGTCCTGGGCGCTGGCTTGTGGCTTGTTCTGGTCAGGTCACCGTTCATGCGGGCCACCACGTTTGCGGAACGAATTGAGCCGCAACTCAAGGCACAAAACGTGGAATCACGGCTCCTGCGCTCAGGTGAGCAGGCGCTGACGCCGTTCGGGCCACTCGAACGGATCGTGCGTCCAGTCATCCGCGATGCCCTTGCAAAGTTGGCCAGGCTGAACCCATCACCGGGCGCAACAGTCCGCAGGCTCGCCCAGGCCGGCATCAACAAGACACCCATCGACTACAGGGCGGAGCAACTGTTGTGGGCTGCTGCGGGATTTGCAGCCGCCTTGGGCCTCACAGCAGTAGGTGTTGCAGGCGGAAGGTTCAGCGCCGTCTTCGCAGCCCTCATTGTCATTGCAAGTGCGGTTACCGGCTTCATGCTTCGCGACTACTGGCTTGGGGTCCAGGTCCGGCGCAGGGAAGCGCGGATGATGGCTGAATTTCCAAGCCTCGCCGAACTCATGGCACTTGCCGTGGGCGCGGGGGAGAGCGCCACCGGTGCCCTGGACCGGGTCTGTCGGAGTGCCAACGGGGAGCTCTCCAAAGAGTTTTCGAGGATCCTCGCCGAGACCAGGGCAGGCGCGCCGCTCGTTCTCGCACTGCAGGAGTTCTCGGCGCGGACCGACCTCGCGCCGCTGGCCAGGTTCGTCGACGGCATCGTTGTGGCCGTAGAGCGGGGCACACCCTTGGCGGACGTGCTTCGCGCCCAGGCCCAGGACGTCCGTGACACAGCCAAGCGGGACCTCATGGAATCTGCCGGCAAGAAAGAAATAGCAATGATGGTGCCGCTTGTATTCGGCGTGTTGCCGCTGACCGTCGTCTTTGCCGTCTTTCCCGGAATCGCCGCCATCAGTTTGGGATTTTAGTGCCGGCGGGAGAACCAATGCGGTGGCAGAAGCCCGGCGCGCGAGACCGAACAACTTTTCGAAGAACTGAGAAAGGGGAGAACGAATGAAAAACCTGGGAATCCGCTGCGGGCTTATCCTCCTGGCCCTGGCGGCGTCGCGCCGCCCGGCCAACGATCACCACGAACGCGGAGACGTGCCGGGCTGGGTGATGATCACGCTGATGTCTGCCGTCCTGGTGGCGGCACTCCTGGCGCTCGCCGGTCCGGCTCTGGAAGCCATGTTCAACCAGGCGATGGACACGGTGGGCAGTTAGCCTGATGTTCAAGCCCGTCCGCGAAGCCACGAGGAGTACCTCCATGCCCCGCTCGCGGGAAACCGGGTCGGCAGTGGTGGACTTTGTCCTGGTGGGCGGGTTGCTGACCATGTTCTTCCTGGCGATCATCCAACTGACCCTCGTCCTTCACGTGCGCAACACCCTGATCGATGCGGCCGCCTCCGGTGCGCGCTACGGAACCCTCGCCGACCGGGGTGCCGCCGACGCGGAAGAACGTACCCGTGCAGTAATCACTACAGCCTTGAACCCGGGTTTCGCCGAACAGGTGACCACCAGAGAAGTCAAGACGCAGGGGCTGCGGACGCTCGAGGTGACAGTGCGGGCGCCAATGCCTGTTGTCGGGCTGATCGGTCCCCGGGACCTGCTGGAGGTGAAGGGCCATGCCGCCCTGCAACCCTGACCCAATACGCCGGATTCAGGGTCGGCTGCGGAAGGCGCTATGCCTGCAGGAGGACGCCCCTGAACGGGGGAGTGCTGTTGTCGAATTTACCTTCCTTGCCCTCCTGCTGATGGTCCCGCTGGTGTACTTCGTCATCACGGTGGGCCAAGTCCAGGGTGGTTCTTTTGCTGTCGTCGGCGCGGCGGACCAGGCCGCGAAAGTTTATGTCGCCCAGCCGGATGCTGCTTCAGCACAGGCGGCAGCGGAGCAGGCCGTTGCCATCGCGCTCGAAGATTTCGGCCATAGCCCCGACCAGGCCACGTTGGCCATCAGCTGCAACCCGGGCGACTGCCAGGCGGCCGGAACAACCGTCACTACGACGGTGCACCTGACCATCCCCCTGCCATTCATCCCGTTCGCCGATGGATTCCGGTTATCCGCCACAGAGGTCGACGCGTCAGCCACCCAACTTGTAGGCAGATTCCGGTGAAAGCAGGAAAGAAAGACGAAGACGGACAGCTGATGGTGATGATCCTTGGCTACGTGGCGCTGGCCCTGCTGGTCGCCACAGTCGTGATCGGCATTTCCGCCGTCTACCTGGAACACAAGCGGCTGTTGTCACTGGCGGACGGCGCCTCGCTGGCGGCGGCAGACAGCTACACACTCGGCGAAGTCACAACGCAGGGCGGCAGCCCGTCGGCCGTCCTCAACCCTGCACGGGTCCGGAATGTAGCGGCGGACTTTGTCGCCAGGAGCCCGGCGTCGGAACGCTTTGACTCCCTGGCTGTTGCAGGGGCGACAGGAACTCCTGACGGATCCACCGCCGTCGTTGTCCTCACCGCCGTAGTCCACCCGCCCGTGGTGAACTTCCTGGTGCCGGGCGGCATCCCCATCGAAGCCGCGTCCACCGCCCGCTCGCGGCTCACCCGCTGAGAACACGCGGGACCAGGGGCTTTCCCCGGATGGCGTAGGCTTAATCCACCATGGCCAATATTGATTTTTCCGCTGAAATCCGCGCGCTCCGCGCGACCTACGAGTCTATTGAACGCGTTACCGACGTTGCGGCGCTGAAGGAAGACATCGCCGAACTCAGCGAGCGGGCAGGGGAGCCGGACCTGTGGGACGACCCCGCAGCGGCACAGAAAATCACCTCCAGGCTTTCGCACCGCCAGTCGGAGCTGGAGCGCCTTACCAGGCTGGAATCCCGGATCGATGACCTGGAAGTGCTGGTGGAGCTCGGCCAGGACGAGGACGACGCCGACTCCATGGGCGAGGCCGCAGCGGAACTCGAATCAATCAAAAAGGCCCTCAAGGAACTCGAGGTCGTCACGCTGCTCTCCGGCGACTATGACGAGCGCGAGGCCGTGGTGTCCATCCGTGCCGGCGCCGGTGGCGTGGACGCCGCAGACTTCGCCGAGATGCTGCTGCGCATGTACCTTCGCTGGGCGGAACGCCACGGATATCCCACCACGGTCATGGACACCTCCTACGCGGAAGAAGCCGGCCTGAAGTCCGCCACGTTCGAAGTGAAGGCCCCCTATGCCTACGGCACCCTCAGCGTCGAGGCGGGTACCCACCGGCTTGTGAGGATCAGTCCCTTCGACAACCAGGGCCGCCGGCAGACCTCGTTCGCTGCAGTGGAGGTCATCCCGCTGATCGAGCAGACCGACTCCATCGAAATCCCGGAGAACGAGATCCGCGTCGACGTCTTCCGGTCGTCAGGCCCGGGCGGCCAATCCGTGAACACCACGGACTCCGCTGTGCGGCTGACCCACATACCCACTGGAACCGTCGTCTCCATGCAGAACGAAAAGTCCCAGTTGCAGAACCGCGCCGCCGCCATGCGGGTGCTCCAGTCCCGCCTCCTCCTCATTAAGAAGGAACAGGAGGACGCCGAAAAGAAGGCGCTGGCCGGTGACGTCAAGGCCTCGTGGGGCGACCAAATGCGCTCCTACGTTCTCAATCCGTACCAGATGGTCAAGGACCTCCGGACCGAGCACGAGGTGGGCAACACCGCGGCGGTGTTCGACGGCGAAATCGATGACTTCATCGATGCCGGAATCCGCTGGCGGACGGATAACCGCAACGCCGATAAGTCCTAGCCTGGCTCAGCAAAACCAGGATGTTGTTCCTGCTTACGAAGCTGTTGCCATCGTTGCATACCTGTACATGAAAGCCGCCATGACGTCGCGGGATACTGCGAGTGTTGGACGGTAGGTTTTGGTTCCGTCAGGCTCGGTCCAGCCGTTGCTGATGTGCCGTGAGGCGAGCCAGGATATCTCCTTGTAGAAGACGTGGTTGGTGGCTACGTCGGTGAAGGGGGAATTTGCCGGGGGTAGATAGGCAGGGCTTCCTGCCAGTCGGTACATGAAGGCGGCCATGACGTCGCGGGATACTGCGAGTGTTGGGCGGTAGGTTTTGGTTCCGTCAGGCTCGGTCCAGCCGTTGCTGATCTGCCGTGAGGCAAGCCACTCAATTTCTGGCGCAAACACGTGATTCGCGTCGACGTCGATGAACGGGCGCACTGTGACTGGAGAAGATTCGGCCGGTGCAATGTGGAGCAGCCGGTTGGGAGTTCCTAAATTGGAGGCAGCAATGACTCCCGTTACTGCAGAAGAAGTTATCGCGTCTGCCACCTGGGCAGGGGTCAGGTGAGGGTGTTTTGCCAGGAGGAGCGCCGCGGCGCCAGCTACGTGGGGTGTGGCCATGGATGTTCCACTCATAGCCGCCGTGGCCGTCGAAGATGTATGCCAAGTGGAGCTGATGCCAACTCCCGGAGCGTAAAGATCCACGCAGGCACCAAAGTTGGAAAAGGAGGCCTGACGGTCTGAAGAATCGCTCGCTGCGACCGTCACAGCTGCCGGAGTGCGCGCGGGTGAACCCGTGCAGGCGTCTGTTGTACGGTTCCCTGCGGCAACGATCGCAGTGATGCCGACGTCCATAACCTTTTGGACGGCAGCGTCGAGCATACTGCTGGCCGGTCCGCCGATGCTTAGATTGACTACGGCCGGAGTTCCGTCGGCATGGTTCCCAACAATCCATTCGAGTCCTGCGATTACGTCTGAGTAGTAGCCCGAACCGTCGCAGGCCAATGCCCTCACGGGTATGAGGGTGACGGACTTTGCCACACCGTGGACACTTCCGCCGATTGTTCCTGCGACGTGGGTCCCGTGCCCGCTGCAGTCCGTTGACCCGCGGCCGTCAGCCAGCGCAGTCCAACCTGCTGTGACGCGTCCCCCGAAGTCGGTGTGGGAGGGGTAGATGCCGGTATCTACCACATAAGCACTAACGCCGGATCCGGAGTTTGCCGGGCCGTAGGAGCCCGAGAGCGGCAACGTCTGTTGATCAATCCTGTCCAGTCCCCACGGAGCCGGCTTCTGGGTTTCAGAAGTGCTGACCAGGGCGTCCACCTCGACGGCAGTGACCCTTCCTGAGCGGGTTAGTGCTGCCGCCTGCGCTGGTGTCGCCTTGATCGCTGCACCGCGGACAGCCGATGAAAAGGTGCGCCTGACGGCAATACCTTGGGACTTCAGTCTCTCTGCCTCGGCTGGGACATCTGTCATTGGTGCGAACTGAACTAAGTAATTTCCGCTCTCGTTCATCGCCGGGGCGCTGGAACCTGGTGTCTCCGGTACCGCTGTCGCCGCTGTCGCTGTCGATCCCAACGCCACGGTGGAGAGCAGGAGGACTGTAGTCATTCGGGAAAAGGGCATTGCGAGCTTGATGGTAGATTCCTTTCCGGTTGCCCCGGCGTGCGGCTGTGGGCTGCTGCTTTTTTCAGGTTATGACCGGAGAATTGCCATCCAGACAAAGCTCAGCCGATCCTGTGTGAACCCTGCGAAACCTTGGTATAAGTTGGCCAGTCGCTGGGAAGCAGAGACTGATGGTATGCGCCCTGCAGCCCCGGCATACCCGTAGATGCTTACGGAGACTGATATCCCTGCAGGCGATGTGTGAGAGTTTTGCCGCGCCAAGGCCCTGTCACGCTTCCCGGAGTTCTTACCCTGTCGTATGCCCATGGGATGACCAACGCGAAGGGGCCGGCCCGCCGAGGGAAACCGCGACACACCCCGTGAAACCCGTGTGGAAGACGGGCGATCGTGCGTATAGTCAAGGGGCCGGGGCCCTACTTTCCCCAAACGAAGACCCGTGCACCGGCTGCAGAACTGGGCTGCATCACACGGATCAGCCATGCCCTGCAGGGTATTTAGGGCCATGATCCGATTCGAAAATGTCACCAAGGTGTACGACCAGAAAGCCCGGCCTGCGCTGGACTCTGTCAACCTTGAAATCGACCGCGGCGAATTTGCCTTCCTTGTGGGCGCATCCGGTTCCGGAAAATCCACCTTCCTGCGCCTGGTCCTCAAGGAGGACCGCGCAACCTCCGGTGCCGTGTACGTAGCCGGCCAGAACGTGGCCAAAATTTCCAGCTGGCGGGTGCCGCGCCTTCGCCGGGGTATCGGCGTCGTATTCCAGGACTTCCGCCTCCTGCCCCAGAAGAATGTTTTCGCCAACGTGGCGTTCGCCATGCAGGTCATCGGGAAGAGCCGCAGCGTCATTCGGGATACCGTTCCGGAAGTCCTCAAGACGGTAGGCCTGGAAGGCAAAGAGCACCGCATGCCGCACGAACTGTCCGGCGGTGAGCAGCAGCGCGTCGCCATTGCCAGGGCAGTGGTGAACCGGCCCGGGATCCTCCTGGCCGACGAACCCACCGGAAACCTGGACCCCACCACCTCGATGGGCATCATGGGCGTGCTGGATAAGATCAACCAGAACGGAACCACCGTGGTCATGGCCACGCACGACGACGACATCGTCAACGAGATGCGCAAACGCGTGGTGGAACTGAAGAACGGCGTGGTCATCCGCGACGAGGCCAAGGCCCTCTACACCTCCATGATTCCCATCGTTGGGCAGTCCCGACGGCTCAAGGACGCCAGCGGCAGGGAAACACCCGACGCCGGCCTGCCGGGCGAAGGCAGCGAAGGCACCGAAGGCGGTGCGCAGCGATGAGGCTCGCGTTCATCCTCAGCGAGATCGGCAGCGGGCTCCGCCGGAACCTGTCCATGGTGGTCTCGGTCATCCTGGTCACGTTCGTCTCGCTCACCTTCGTGGGTGCCGCCGGCATGCTGCAGATGCAGATCAACCAGATGAAGGGTTACTGGTACGACAAAGTCCAGGTGGCCATCTTCCTGTGCAGTGAAGGTTCGACGGCGGCGGGTTGCGCAAGCGGGCCCGTCACCCCGGAGCAGCAGGAAAGTCTGAACGCCCTGCTGGAGTCGCCGGCGGTGGCACAGTACATCAACGACTTCCAGTTCGAGTCCAAGGAAGAGGCGTACCAGCACTTCAAGGACCAGTTCTCGAACTCGCCCATCGTTGACTCCGTGACACCGGACCAGTTGCCGGCATCATTCCGGATCAACATGAAGGATCCGGAAAAGTACCAGATCATCAGTGAAACCTTCTCCTCCCAGCCCGGCGTGGAAACAGTCATCGACCAGCGCCAGCTCCTGGAGCGCCTTTTCTCTGTCATGAACGGCGCCTCGCTGGTCGCGGTGGGCATCGCCGCCGTCATGATCGTTTGCGCCATCCTGCTCATCGCCACCACCATCCGGCTCTCCGCCTTTAGCCGCCGCCGGGAAACCGGCATCATGCGCCTGGTTGGCGCCTCCAAGACTGTCATCCAGCTGCCCTTCATCCTGGAAGGTGTCATCGCCGCGGTGATCGGCGCAGCCCTGGCGTCCGCTACCCTGTGGGCTGTTGCGCACTTCTTCCTCGGGGAGTACATGTCCCAGCAGTACCCGGACACCGCCTTCATCTCGTCAGGGCAAACGCTCATCCTGGTCCCGGCACTGATAATCCTTGGCGGATCCTTGGCCGGAATTTCGTCTCTCTTGACCTTGCGCCGGTACCTTCGCGTCTAGGTATGCAAACCAACAAGGAATGCCATGAACGTAACTGACCAGACTTCCATGCGTCCCCGCCGTGAACGGCGCGGTGCGGCCCGCCGGACAGGTGTCCTCAGCGGCGTGCTTGCCGTTGTCCTGGCCGCCGGCCTGGCATCGTCAACGCCCGTAGCTTTCGCTGACGAATTGGAGGACCGGCAAAAGGCGCTTGAAGCAGAAGCCTCCCGGGTCCAGCAGTCCCTGGAGTTCGTTGATTCCCGCATCGCCAAGGCAGCCAGCGATCTGGTGATCTACCAGGGCCAGCTGCCCGGCGCCCAGCAGGCACTGCTCGAGGCGCAGGGCCGGGTGGCCAGCGCAGTTAAAGAGGTGGAAGCCCTTTCGGCCCGCGTGGACATGGCACAGCAGAACAAGGCCAAGATCACGCAGCAGCTTGAGACGGACAAGCAGAAGATCGCCGACACCAAGAAGCTGATCGGCCAGATCGCCACCCAGGCCTACAAGTCCGGCGGTGTGCCGTCCAACCTGTCGCTGTTCTTTGGGTCCAACAGCGGCGGCAGCCTGACCGAAACCATGGACCTCGCAGACCAGGCCATGCGCAGCCAGAACGCCGCCATGGACAAGCTGTCCCAGCAGAATGCCACCAACGTGAATTCCGAGGCCAGGCTGCAGGCTGTGGAAGCCGAGATCAGGGACCTGAAGGCCAAGGCGGACGCGGCGCTGGAACGCGAAAAGGCCGCCCGCGACGATGCTGCGGCGAAAAAGGAGGAAGTGGACCGGCTGATCGCTGACACCACCCGCCTCGACGCTGAACTCCAGGCGGCCAAACCCGGCATCCAGGCCCAGCTCGCCGGTGTCCAGGCCAGTCAGAACGCGGTGGCCGCCGAAATCCAGGAGCGCGACCGGAGGCTGCGCGAAGCCTGGGAGGCCGAACAGCGCAGGAAGGCGGAAGCGGCAGCTGCTGCCGCTGCTGCCGCGGCCGCCGCAGCAGCAGCCGCCAAGGGGCAGGCGCCGCCGCCGCCCCCGCCGGTGCAGTCTTTCATGCCGCCTGTGGGATCGCCGTCGGCCTTTGGCCTGAGGCATCCCTTCAACGGCGGCGTACCCATCACGTCCGGTTTCGGCTGGCGTGCCACGCCGCCCGGCACCATCGACTTCTACGGCAAGGGCGGTTACCTCCACACCGGCATCGACTTCGGCGCGGCTTGCGGTACGCCGGTCTACGCCGCGGCGGCAGGCGAAGTGTTCAGCTCCGGCTGGAGCTCCGCGGACGGTGGCGGCTGGCGCGTCAAGATTTCCCACGGCGTGGTGCAGGGCAACACACTGAACACCATCTACTACCACAACGCCAGCATTGTGGTGTCGAACGGCCAGAGGGTATCGCAGGGCCAGCTGATCGCCTACTCGGGAAACACCGGCAACTCCACCGGCTGCCATTCCCACTTCGAGACGTGGCTGAACGGTACCGCTGTGGACCCGATGGGGCTGCTCTAACCGGGGATTGGCCTGCCGTACACTGGTATGACTCCGCGCCGGACCGGCCGGGAGGACATCGGACCTGAAGACTGAGGAGCTTTTCCGTGCCTAAAGAAAGTGGCCGTAAGGTGGTGGCCACCAACCGCAAGGCCCGGCATGACTACCACGTGCTGGACACCTACGAGGCTGGCATTGCGCTGATGGGAACCGAAGTGAAATCCCTCCGCGAAGGGCACGCCTCGATGGTGGACGGGTTCTGCACCTTCTACAACGACGAGCTGTGGATGGAAGCCATCCACATTCCCGAGTACAACCAGGGCAGCTGGACCAACCACGCCGCGCGCCGCCGCCGCAAGCTGCTCCTGCACCGCGAGGAACTCATCAAGATTTCCCGCAAGGTGCAGGAGGCCGGTTACACGATCGTTCCGCTCCAGCTCTACTTCGTGGACGGCCGTGCCAAGGTGGAGATTGCTGTTGCCCGCGGTAAGCGCGAATACGACAAGCGCCAGACCCTTCGCGAACAGCAGGACAACCGCGAGGCCCAGCGGGAAATGCGGGAACGCAACCGCCGTCGGGGCTAGCCGGCCGGGTTGGAATGAATCCTGCACAACATGCGTTACTATAAATAGTCCGGTGGGGGTGCCCGCCGGTTTGGTAACAAAATACGGGGATGATCGGTTTCGACGGTGTTAGTCGCGACAGGTGAAGCGGGCCGAGGATGCAGAATTATCTCGTTAACGCTTTCTGCAAACCAATAAGTGCCGAATCTAAGCGCACTGACTTCGAACTCGCTGCCTAAGCAGTAGTTCAGTCCGTCAGCCCGGGGTTGCTATCGCCCCGGATCCTGGCGTCATTTAGATAGCCACTGCTGTTTACCCTCGTCATCGGGGTGAACGGGACTCTTAGGTGACTGGGCCCGGATCAGCCAGCTGTTTGCAGCATGGCTGGGGCCGAGAAAATCCGACGCAAACTGCGCCCGGAGAAGCCCTGACAACACGACATCGGACGGGGGTTCAATTCCCCCCATCTCCACCTCGGGAAACCCCGGTCTTCGGACCGGGGTTTTTCCATGTCCGGCCGCACCAGCCCGTTCACCCACGGCGTAGCACTTTCGGGACTAGCCGGCCTGCCGTGCTCGTTGAGATCGGTAAGGCCCGGCGTGCGGCCGGGCGGGCACAACCAGGAGGTGCGCCATGGAACGGGCGCGGGAAGAGGCTTCTCCGGAGTACGACGACGGTGCGCTGGATTCGTATTCGGAGACGGTCATGCGGGTGGCGGCTGCCGTCACTCCGCACGTGGCAGCAATCGATATGACAGCCCCGGGCCGGAACGGAAGGCGGCGCGGCGGCGCCGGGTCCGCTGTCCTCTTCACAGAGGACGGCTACCTTCTGACAAACTCGCATGTGGTGGCCGGGACCCAGCGCGGGCACGCCGTCTTCGCGGACGGCAGCAGGATGGAAGTGGAACTGGTGGGCGCCGACCCATTGTCCGATCTGGCGGTGGTCCACGGCAGGCGCCCCCGGGTGCCGCCTGCGGAATTCGGCGCCGCAGAGTCCCTGCGCGTGGGGCAACTCGTCGTGGCCGTCGGCAATCCGCTGGGCCTGGCGGGATCAGTGACGGCAGGCGTGGTCAGCGGCTTGGGACGTGCTATTCCCGTATGGTCAGGCGGCAACCGGAGGGTCATTGAGGACGTCATCCAGACTGACGCCGCCCTCAACCCCGGCAACTCCGGTGGCGCGCTTGCCGATACGCACAGCAGGATCGTCGGCATCAACACTGCGGTGGCAGGTGCCGGGCTGGGCCTGGCGATTCCGATCAACTCCACCACGCGCAGGATCATTTCCGCCCTGCTGTCTGACGGCCGAGTGAGGCGCGCCTACCTCGGGCTGGTCAGCACCCCCATCCGGCTCAACCCGAGTACGGTGATCAGGACAGGGCAGCGGGAAGGCCTGCGCGTTGTGGAAGTCCTGCCCGGGTCGCCCGCAGACAAGGCGGGCCTGGCGGCCGGGGACATCCTCCTCAGTGCCGGAGGCAGGCCCGTCAGCGATGCAGAAAGCCTGCAGCGGCTGCTTTTCTCCGACGCCATCGGCCAGCCGCTTGACCTCGCGGTGCTGCGTGGGGGTACTGAAATCCATTTCGTTGCGGTGCCCGAGGAAATGACCAGTAACGGAAAATAAGGCTGGGAAATTACTGCCCGCCGTCGGGCGCCGCGACGTCCACGATGCCCACGAAACGCGACCCGACGCCGTCAAACTCGCTTCGCACGAACCCGCGCCGGGCCGCCGGCACCTGGGCAGGGGCATGGTGGTGGCAGACCACGTAGGTGAATTCCGGCCACCACTTCTTGGGTCGGGCCGCCTCTTCGTAGCCACACACTGCGCACTCGAGATGAACCCACACAGGACGTTTGCCCGTACGGTTGGCACGGGACTGCACAAGCCACGGTGGCGGATTGTCCAGGATCGCACCCAGCTCCGCTTCCGTCATCCACTTGGGAAGGCCATGCCGCTGGACCATTTCCAGCGGTACATCAAGGGCAATGGCGGCGTCACGTCTGCTAATCATCACGTTCCACCATACGGGAGGCCGCCAAATCAGCGACCGGCAGCAAGCGGTGGCAACCGCGGCTAGGTTGTCAGCGCGATGCCAGCCGCCGCGGCGGCGAACCCCAGGAAGAGGTTCGCGGCAAGGTTGACGGCGGCCGCGCCGAAGCGCGCTTCGCTCGCCAACCGCACAGTGGCAGTGGTCCACGAGCTGAAGGTGGTCAGGCCGCCGGCCAGTCCTGCGGCCAGCCCGGTCTGCCATTCAGGCCCCAGCGCCAGTCCCGCAGCCAGGCCATGGGATACCCCGATGATGAAGCACCCCGCCACGTTTACCACCAAAGTTGCCCAAGGCCAATGCAGTCCTGCATGCCCCTTCCCGGACGGCAGCAGGCGGGTGGACGCGTGGTGGGCAAACCAGCTGTCGATGGCAAAACGGAACAACGCCCCCAGGACGCCAAAGACACCCACCAGCACGGCAACAGTCACGGCCGCTCCACCGTCGAAACGCCCAACGGGTCGCGTGTGAGGATCTTGCCCAGCCGCCAGCCTGTAGCGGCAGCGAGCAGCCCCAGGAGCAGCGAGAGGCCCAGATAGCCAAGCCAGACCAGGTGCTGGCCGGCCCGCGCAAGCTGGTCCGCGGCGAACACAACGGACGAGAAGGTGGTGAAGGAACCGAGCAGGCCGGGGCCCAGGCCCGCCCTCAGCCAGAAGGCGGTCCGCGGCCGCGCCATCCAGACTGTTGTCAGCGCTGCGAGCACAAAGCTGCCGAGGACGTTGATGAAAAGCGTGGCCCAGGGGATACTGGCTGGCTGGTCAGGAAACACAAGCCCAAGCCCGTAGCGCAGTTCAGTGCCGAGGAGGCCGCCAACAGCAACGGCAAGCCAGGCCCGCCACCCGGGGAGTCCGCGCGGGCTCATGCAGCAGTTGGCATGTCAGGCCTCATCCAGCACGCAGCCGGGATGGGGGTGGTCGCTCCGGACCCACAGGGCGGACGTGATCTCGTCCGCAAGGTCGTAGTCCCGGGTCCGGCCCGAATTGCGGATCCGCACCACCAGGGCGCCGCCGAACGGCCTGCGCCCTACGACCTCGACTTCGGCGTCGAGATCGATCTCCTCAGCAGACAGATACCGGAGCAGGTCAGGATTATCGTCGCTGATCCTGGTGATCCTGCCCGTGTGCCCGTTGTCCAGCTCTCCCATCAGGCGGGCCGGCGGCATCAGGACCTTGCCGTCAGCCGTGGGAATCGGGTCGCCATGCGGGTCACGGCTGGGATCACCCAGTTTTGCAGCCACCCGCTCGATGAACGTGTCCGAGACAGCGTGCTCCAGCAGTTCGGCCTCATCGTGGACTTCGTCCCAGCTGTACCCCAGCTGCTGGACCAGGTACGTCTCGATCAGCCGGTGGCGCCGCACCATGGCCAGGGCCAGTCTCAGGCCGGCCTCGGTGAGTGTGATGGCGCTGTAGGGCTTGTGGTCCACCAGGCCCTGGTCCTTCAGTTTGCGGACCATCTCGGAAACCGAGGAATTGGCCACACCCAGCCGCTGGGCGAGCTGGGAGGACGTGATCGGCTTGTCCTGCCATTCCGTGAAGGAGTAGATGACCTTGACGTAGTCCTCGATCGAGGAGGAGGGCGCGCTGGTCTTCACAGATCCAAGCCTACCGGTTGGCGCTGCAGCAACACCGGGCAGTTCATGCTTTGACTGCCCGCCAGGACAGCGTGAGGTACGGCAGGTCCAGATCCTCGTCTTCCGAATGGCCCAGGTGCTCATGCAGGTACCAGTCGAGGTTCGCTAGGACCTTGGCCCGCGTTGCCTCGCCGGCACGCAAATAGTAGCTGCGGGACTTGGTGAGCTCGATCAGGTCGTTGGTGCCCACCACGTCCTGCCAGTGGGTTACATGGCCTTCAAGCTGCACGAACTCCGTGCCCACCAGCGGCCGGTGGTCCGGCTTGTACACGTCCCCGGCGTGCATGATCCGGGAGAGCCGGTGCACCCAGGGCACCGAGGTGTCCAGCTGGTTCCAGACCAGCCCGAGTATGCCGTGCGGACGCAGGACACGGGCAAGTTCGGTGCTGGCGGCAAGGGGGTCGCACCAGTGCCATGCCTGGGCCACGGTCACGACGTCGAAGCTTGCCGCGGGCAGGCCGGTCGCTTCTGCGGTCCCCAGGACAGCCGTCGCGTCCGGATAGTGCGCCATCAGCTGGTCGAGCATGTCGGCGGATGGGTCGACGGCGGTGACGGCCAGTCCGCGGGCCAGCAGCAGTTCAGTGAACTTCCCGGTTCCGGCACCAGCATCGAGGGCATCACGGGCCCCGGCCGGCACCAGCCATTCAGCGGCTTCCGCGGGGTAGCCAGGGCGGACCCTCTGGTAGTGCTTGCCGCCGTCCTGGAAGCTCTGGCCGAGCTCCCGGCGGCGCCCGTGACCAAGCTTGGGGCCACCCCGAACCACGTGCGGCCTCCTTCAGTCAACGCCCTGCGGTACCTATCGAATTTACCGCATGCGCTGGCGGGGACGCCCTGCGCGCCCAGTGCCTTCAGTCGTCGATGCAGGGTGCGGCGCCGGCGGTGCCCGGAGTGTTGGGGGCCCAGTGCGGGTAGGTTCGGGTGTCGTTCGCCGGAACCCAGCGGCCGGCGTCAACCACGTAGTCCCAGCCGAGGCCGTCGCGGCGCAGCTTTGCGATGCCGGCCAGGAGCCGCTCGGCGTCCTCCAGCCGGGAGCCAACGCCAAAGCTGGCGCGCAGTGATCCTGAAGGCAGTCCCAACCGCTTCAGCAGGGGGTGGGCGCAGAACCGACCGTCACGCAGGCCCACGCCGTGCTCAGCCGACAAATAGGCCGCAACCAGGCCGGCGTCGTACCCTTCGACCGAGAAGTTGACTACCCCGATGGTGTCCGTTTCCGCGTTGGTGTCCTTGAAGATCTGGTGGACGGTGACGCCTTCGATCTGCTGCAGGCCCTCCATCAGGAAGGAGCGGATGGCGGATTCGTGGGCGTGCCAGCGGTCCTGGTCCAGTCCGGCAATGACCTGCGTAGCGCGGGCCAGCGTGGCTGCGCCGAGGACGTTGGGGGAGCCGCCCTCGTGGCGGGCCGGGCCGGTGGCCCAGCTGACGCCGTCGAGCTTTGCTTCCTTGACGGCGCCGCCGCCGGCAAGGTGGGGAGTTCCGGCGTCCAGCCAGTCCGGACGTCCCACCAGGACGCCGGCACCGAAGGGCGCGTACAGCTTGTGGCCGGAGAAGGCGATGTAGTCGACGTCGTCCGCGCTGATGTCCACCCGCCGGTGGGGTGCCAGCTGGGCAGCGTCCACCACGATGCGGGCACCGTGCTGGTGCGCGAGGGCCGCAAGGGCGCGGATCGGAAGGATCTCACCCGTGACGTTCGAGGCACCCGTGATGGCCAGCAGACTCACGCCGCCCTGCTCAAGTTCCGCCCGGACGGCATTGACCGTGCCGGCGATCGTGTCCGCGGCCACGATGCTGCGGTGCGGGACGCCCTGCCACGGCAGCAGGTTGGCGTGGTGCTCAATATCCAGGTACAGGACGTCGCCTGCGGGGCGGCCGTCCGCGAGGGGCAGGCAGCCCGCCAGGAGATTGAGGGAATCGGTAGTGTTCCGGGTGAAGATGACGGAGTCATCGGGCCGGCCGCCCACGAACTCCCGGACAATGCTGCGGGCGTTCTCGTACACGGACGTGCTGATCTGCGAGGCATAGCCGGCGCCGCGGTGCACGCTGGCGTAGAACGGCAGGATCTCGTTGAGGTAGGCGGACACCACAGACAGTGCGGGGGCTGACGCACCGTAGTCCAGGTTGGCATACCGGACGTGGCCGCCGGAGATCAACGGAGCCTGGATTTCCGCGCCGGTGACGGCGGCGAGCGGGCGGCCCGCAATTGCCTGGCGTTCGTCGAAGCCGTTGTTAGCGGAAATGATGCTGGGGGAGACGGTGGCAGTTGTCACAGAGACCTCACTTCAGGACAGGACTCCGGCATTAGGGAATCCGCGCTTGCCGCATCCGCTCCGGACCGGCCTGGTCGTCACCCGGGGCACCCCACCGCGAATGGAGGGTTGCCGGCCAGCAAACCGGGGTTTTGCGCTGGCACTCGTGACCTGAGTAAGAGACTAAAACATGCGGCGGCCAGGTATGAAGCCGGCGCAATTGTTAAGCGGTTTGTTACGCGCCGCAGGGAAAAGCGCGTTTTAGCGAAGATTACGACGGCGGGCGCCTCCATTCGGAAGCGCCCACCGTCGAATCTTCGGTTGCCAAGGTTCCTAGAGCAGGTCGTCCAGTCCTGGGTTCAGCCGCTGCAATACCTCGGAATGCAGGATGGAGTTGGTCGCCAGGGCATTGCCGCCGAACGGGCCGTCCTCGCCCTCCAGCGAGGTGAAGCGCCCGCCCGCTTCCACCACGATGGGCACCAGGGCCGCCATGTCGTACAGGTTGAGCTCGGGTTCGCAGGCGATGTCCACCGAACCCTCGGCCACCATGCAGTAGGACCAGAAGTCGCCGTAGGCGCGGGTGCGCCAGACTTCCTCGGTGAGGCCCAGGAACTCGTCCAGGTTGCCGCGTTCCTTCCAGCCGCTCAGGCTTGAGTAGGACAGGGAAGCATCGGACAGGCTGGAGATATTCGAGACCCGCAGCCGGGTGGCTGCGGCAAGTGAGCGGCCCATGTATGCGCCCATGCCCGTCGCGGCCCACCAGCGCTTGCCGAGGGCAGGTGCGCTGACGACGCCGACTACCGGCTCGCCCTCGTCCACGAGGGCGATCAGGGTGGCCCAGACCGGTACCCCGCGGACAAAGTTCTTGGTGCCGTCGATGGGATCGATGATCCACCGCCGCGAGCCATGGCCAGTGCTGCCAAACTCCTCGCCGAGCACAGCGTCACGCGGACGGGAACGGGAGAGCTGGCCGCGGATGGCTTCCTCTGCCGCCTTGTCAGCGTCGGTGACCGGCGTCAGGTCAGGCTTGGTCTCCACGCGGAGGTCCAGGGCCTTGAAGCGGCTCATGGTCTGGTCATCCACGGAGTCGGCCAGGACATGGGCCAGGCGCAGGTCATCGTTGTAGCTCGAAGCGGGTTGGATCATGCTTCCAAACTACCGTCTGCGAAGGCTTCCGCTGGGAGGCCGGTGCTGTCAGTTAACACTGCCAAGCTCCTTCGTCTCCTGGGCTTCCTCCCGGGGATCCGCTCCCAGGAGCCGCCGCAGGGACGCCAGCCGGGCCTCGCCGGTGGGTCCGGCGTGGCCTCCGGCCACCCAGGCGTCGAGGCCGCAGTCCACGGCCGTGGCAGTGTGCTTGCAGCCGCGTTCGCATTCATCAGTACCCGGGGCAAGGTCAGGAAAGGACCGTAAAATCCGGTCAGGGTCCACGTGCGCCAGGCCGAACGAACGGATGCCCGGGGTATCGATGATCCAACTGCCCGGAGGTGCATCCGCCAGCCGCAGCGCCAGCGCGGAGGACGACGTATGCCGGCCCCGCCCTGTTACCGCATTCACTCCGCCGGTTGCCCGTTCCGCCCCAGTCAGTGCATTGACCATCGTGGACTTGCCGACGCCGGAGTGCCCCAGCATCACCGTGACCTTCCCGTCCAGGTAGGAGCGCAGGGCGGCGACGGCGGTGCTGTCCAGCCTCGCGGAAAGCCCGTCGTCGGAGCGGGCGTCGATGCCTGATGCCTGCAGGTCGGCGGTGCGGCTGATAATGACCGGAAGGTCCAGGTGCGTGTAGTTGGACAGGAGCTCCGTTGGATCCTTGACATCCGCCTTGGTGACCAGCAGGAGCGGCTCGATGCCGGCGTCGTAGGCAGCCACCAGGGTCCGGTCGATGAAGCCCGTCCGCGGCTCGGGGTTGGCGGCGGCAACCACAATCACCAGCTGGTCAGCGTTGGCCACCACCACCCGTTCCACCGGATCCGTGTCGTCAGCACTGCGCCGCAACAGGGTTTTCCGGTCCTGGATCTTCACCAGCCGGGCCAGGGTGTGCGGTGCGCCGGAGACGTCCCCCACGAGCGATACGAAGTCACCGGCCACCACGGGCGAGCGGCGCAGCTCCCGGGCCCTGGCGGCGATGACGGTGCGTTCGTCGCCGGAGTCCTCACCCACCACCGCCGTGTAGCGCCCGCGGTCCACCGTGATGACGCGCCCGGTGACGGCGTCGTCGTGGCTGGGCCGGTCCTTGGTCCGGGGCCGCGACCCCTTTTTGTTCGGCCGGATCCGGACGTCCGATTCGTCCCAGGAATCAGTGCGCCGCGCCACCGCTCGAACCCTCCGCCACAGTACCGGCTTCCTGCCCGGCTCCGCTGCCCTGGGCAACCATGTCGGTCCAGAGCCGGGGAAAGTCCGGCATGGTCTTGGCCGTGGTGGCGATGTCCTGCACCTGGACTCCTTCCACCGCCAGGCCCAGGATTGCGCCGGCGGTGGCCATCCGGTGGTCCGCATAACTGTGTACGACGCCGGCGTGCAGCTTCGCGGGACGGATCACCAGGCCGTCGCTGGTTTCCTCAGCGTCTCCGCCGAGGCGGTTGATTTCCGTCACCAGGGCGGCCAGCCGGTCGGTCTCGTGGCCCCGCAGGTGTGCGATGCCGGTGAGCCGGGAAGGACCCGAGGCCAGCGCGCAGAGCGCCGCGACCGTGGGGGCGAGTTCGCTGGTATCGGCGAACTGGCCGCCTTTGATGTCCCGGCCCCCGGTCACCGTGAGGACGCCGTCCTTCAGCGTCACCTCAGCACCCATGTCGGCCAAAATGGTGCGCCAGAGGTCACCAACCTGCTGCGTCTGCTCCGGCCAGCCCGGAATCCGGACAGTACCCCGGGATGCCAGTGCTGCCGCCAGGAACGGGCCGGCATTGGAAAGGTCCTGTTCAATGCGTTGGTCGAAGGCGCGGATGGGACCGGGAGACACTACCCAGTGGTTGGGAACAGAATCATCCACCTGGACTCCCGCGCCACGCAGGACAGCAACGGTCATGTTGATGTGGTCCAGGCTGGGCACAGGCTTGCCCACATGCTCAAGGTGCAGGCCCTCAGTGAACCGGGCGCCCACCAGCAGCAAAGCCGAAACGAACTGGGACGATGCGCTGGCGTCGATGACCAGGTGACCGCCGCGCACGTCCCCCGTTCCCTCGACGACGAATGGCAGCGACGCCGGCACGCCGCCGTCCTCGGCGGAAACAGCAACGCCCAGCGCCTTCAGCGCCTCGATAATGGTTCCCATGGGACGCTTGCGCGCGTGCGGGTCGCCGTCGAACACGCTCGAGCCGTTCCGAAGTGCCGCCAGCGGCGGGACGAACCGCATCACCGTGCCCGCCAGCCCGCAGTCGATCCTGGTAAGCCCCGCCTCCGCGTCCTGTCCCAGCGGTATCACCTCGAGGTCCGGGCCGAAAGCGCCGTCACCGGGTACCTCGGTGATGGTGGCTCCCAGTTGGCGGAGGGCCTCAATCATCAGCACCGAGTCCCGGGAGTGCAGCGGCGCCCGCAAACGGGACGGGCCGTCCGCCAGCGCGGCGAGAACCAGATACCTGTTGGTCAGGGATTTCGACCCGGGCACTGTGACGGTGGCGTCAATAGGCCGCGATGCGAAGGGTGCGGGCCAGTTGGGAACGGAGGAGCCGGCGTCGTCCCGGATGGCGGCTTCGGAGGTCATGCGTGCTTATGCCCCCGTTGTCTGCTCGACGGCACGGCGTACTGCCTTGTCCGCCTTGGCAAGCTTCTTGTTGGTGGTCCGCCGTGCGTCCGCTGCCAGGTGGGAGGCACTCTTCCGCGCGTCAGCCGCCAGGTGCTCGGCACGCCACGCAAGCCCAGGCTTTCCTGCAGTGTCAACGGCGGCGAGCAGCGCCCCGCCGCTGAGCGACAGGTTCTTCAGCAGCTGGCTGCGGCGTGATCCGCGGGCTTCCTTGCTGCTGATGTCCGCGCTGCGCCATTCCACGAAGGTGTTCAGCAGGGAGATGACCGTGAGCACGGCAGCAGAGAGCCGGGAGAATTTTCCGAGTCCGAAGAGCACACCGGCGCCTACCTGGGTTCCGCCAATTACGCGGGCCAGCATCTTCTCGTCTGCCTGGAACGGCAGTGACGCCGCAGCCTTGCGGAGCAGGGGGGAGAGCTGCTGCGCGGTGTCGTCGTTGTTTTTGAGCTTATCCATTCCGGCGAGAACGAAACTGGATGCCAGCATGGGCCGGGCGAGGGTGCGGACTAAGGTCATGGAATTCCTCCTGGCTGGACGAACCGCGTCATAGGGGGCGGAGTCCGTTCTAGTCTTGCACTTTTAGGGAATATTTGCCCAAGGGCAGGGGTTATGGAAAAGCGGGCCGGGAAAGGTTGGGCCGCAACCAAAGTATGGAACTGAACCGCAGGTATGCGATCGGTGCAAAAACACGGAAAACGGGTCGGAGCTGGTCCTTGCGGCAGGTATTGGACGGAATTGATGCAGGTGGCCCCGTGGCTGTCCGCCTGACGGAGGCAGATGGCCCGGAGTACGGTACGGCGCGTGCCAGGAGCCTGACAGTAGACTTGAAGGCAATGAACACCCTGGATCCGGCCGTGTCGGCCATGTACGAGGCGTCGAACGACGAAGCGAAGGGCGCACCCGGCGCGGCGCCCGAATCCGTAGCGGCTGAAGCGGCGCAGGACGGAGCCGAGGCTCCTGAAACGGTGGTGGATGTTTCCACTGAAACCGTGGAACAACGGCGCCTGCGCTTCGAGCGTGATGCCATGCAGTATGTGGACCAGCTGTACTCCGCCGCCATGCGGATGGCCCGGAACCCTTCGGACGCCGAGGACCTCGTCCAGGAGGCGTATACCAAGGCGTTCTCTGCCTTCCACCAGTACAAGCCGGGGACGAACCTGAAGGCGTGGCTGTACCGCATCCTGACGAACACCTACATCAATCTGTACCGCAAGCGGCAGCGCGAACCGCTCCAGTCCAACTCCGACACCATCGAGGACTGGCAGTTGGCGCGGGCCGAATCACATACCTCCAGCGGGCTCCGGTCCGCGGAGGCGGAGGCGCTGGATCACCTTCCGGATTCTGACGTCAAGCGCGCGCTCCAGGACATCCCCGAGGAATTCCGCCTTGCGGTGTACTTCGCCGACGTCGAGGGGTTCGCGTACAAGGAAATTTCAGACATCATGAACACGCCTATCGGCACTGTGATGTCACGGCTCCACCGCGGCCGGCGCATGTTGCGGGACATGCTGGCGGAGTATGCCGCCGAGCGGGGATTCAAAACGGCCGCGGATGGACAGGAAACGGCTGCAAGCACACAACAGGAGAGCAGGAAATGAGCGACTGCCAGGGATTGGGCGATTGCGACGACACCCGGATGCAACGCATCTACGAGTACCTTGACGGCGCCTTGACCCGTGAGGACATCACGGAGATCAAGAACCACCTTGATGAGTGCCCGGAGTGCACCGAGCAGTACGACCTTGAATGCGTCATCCGCAACATGGTCAAGCGCTCCTGCACTGAAGCTGCCCCGGAAAACCTGAAACACGCCATTCTGGACCGGATTCATGCCATCCGGTCCGTGGATGCGTAGGGGCCGCCGCAGGCTTTTCCGCCGGCACATTGAGCTTGGACAATGAAGGACCCCGGAAACCGAGTGGTTTCCGGGGTCCTTCATTTGAACCGTAGTCCCTGGCTTTGCCTAGGTGTTGGGGCGCTTCCCATGGTTCGCGCCGCCACGCTTACGGTCACGACGCTTGCGTGCACGCTTGCTCATAGCTGGCCTCCTTACTTTTCGGTACTCAAAAGAGCTGCCCTCCAGTCTCCCACATCCTCAGACCACCCGCGAACCGGTAACCGCCGCGTGACCTGCACCGCCCTGTGCGGTGCTGGTCCGGAGTGGTTGGTCCGGCCTAGGACGTGAGCGTGTTCCGGATGGCAAGCCTGGCCTGCTCCAGGACAGTGCGCATGGTTTCAAGGGTGACAGGATCCAGCGGCCGGTTCCGCGCATGCCGGCGGAGCTCGGTCCGGAGATCGTCCCGGAATTCCTGGAGCATCAGCTCGGCATCCTTGAGAGGGCGTACGCCGTCTGCGGGTATGCGGCCGCCGGGGACCCGGAACTCCGCAGTCCCGGCTGCGCTCCGCGCGGCCTCGGCCGTGGCTGCAAGGTCTGCCCGGATGCCCCGCATATTGCTGCGGATATCGTTGCGGAGCCCGTCCGCCAACCGGCGCACCGAGGCGGAGATGCCATCCTCCACGCCCGCCAGCTCATCCCGCCGCCGGTCCAGTTCCGCCCGTCCGGCTGCCGTGATGTGGTAATTGGTCCGGCGGCCCGCCGACTCCGTGGCCACCAGGCCCTCCTCTTCGAGTTTCCCCAGGCGGGGGTAGATGGTTCCGGCGCTTGGCGAGTAGGTACCGCCGAAGCGGTCCTTCAATGCCTTGATCAGCTCGTAGCCGTGCTTGGGTCCGGACTCGAGCAGTGCCAGCAGGTAAAGGCGCAGGGCACCGTGCGCGAAAACCGGGGGCACTAGAGCGCGGCTTCCGCGGTACCGGTCGGTGCGCGGTGAAGGATCGACGTCGTTCCGGAGACGAAGTTGGTCCGTACGAGCATCAGTTGGCTGTCGGGGCCCGCGATGGTCTCCACTTTCCCGCCCAGCTGGGCGTAGCGCTGGTTGTCGATCACCAGGGTGCCGCTGGCTGTTTTGGCCACAATGTCCACTCCGACGTCGTGGGGTAGCCGGATGGTGAGGTCGCCGGAAACCGAATTGGAACCGAAGTCCCGGGTGAAGCCGTGCAGGTCGAAGCTCAAGTCTCCGCTGACGGTGCTGGCGCGGACATTGCTGAACTCCCCGGACGCAGTGACTTCACCGGAGACGCTTTTGGCTGTCAGGACTCCGCGGTGGTTGCGCGCGGACACCTCTCCACTGACAGTGTTGACGTGCAGTTCCCCTCCCGTGCCGTCAGCCATAACCGCTCCGGATACCGTATTGAGGCGCGTATGCCCGGTGACACCGGAAACCAGGCCGTCACCGCTGACGATTCCGGCTTCCACGTCGACGCCCGCAGGAACCGCGATGCTGATGACGGCCGAATTATCACTGTTGTGGTTCACCGTTCCCATCAGGTTCTTGAACCACCCCTGGGCGCCATGAAGCTGGTGCCGGATCTCCAGCCGCCCGGCCGTTACACTGACGTCCACCGGGTCGCCATGGACGTCGGAGATTTCGATCCGCGTGACGGGCTCCTGATGCGTGACGATGTCGAACCGGCCGTGCACCATGCCCAGCTTGAGGAGGGTGACACCGTCGACGTCTATGGTCTGCGGGCTGCTGACGGTCCAGTTCTGGTCGGACATGTGAACCTCCGAAAAAGGCGATATATCGCGTGTAGCAGTCAGGTTACAGCCGGCCTGATCTGCAGGTCAAGATATATCGCGAGGAAGGATCAGGCCGGGGCTTCCATCCCCAGCCACTGGAACCAGCCGCGGTGAAGCACCAGCCAGGCCATCAGCCCGTACCCGGCCTGCCCCGGTGTTCCTGCGTTCGCGGCCAGGTCCTGGCGCCACTGCTCATGGTTCAGCAGGGGCGAGAACGTGTCCACGTAAAGGTGCTTGCGGCGCGTGGTGACGTCCGCGAAGGCGGTATTGAGTTCGTCCAGCCGCCGGTTCTGGGCGGGGTCCAGGGTGGGCGGCGGTCCCACGACAAAGACCTCGATCCGGTTCTGAGAAGCGGAGTCCAGGATGTTGGCCAGGTTGAGCCTGCTGCGGGCGGTGGACAGTCCGAACTCGATGTCCCGCCCGGAGAGGCCGATCACCAGGCGGTTTTCCGCGTGGTGGCTGAAGCGGCGGCCGGCCTCTTCCAGCCACCGTGCGGCCAGGCCCTCGGTACCTTCCTGCGGGCAGGGGAGGGCGTAGCTTTCCAGCAGCACACCGTCCTGTGGAGTGCGGGCCAGGACACGGCCCAGCCAACCAAGGGCCCTGGGATCGCCAAGTCCGGCCAGCAGTTCATCTCCTACAGCTGCAATGCGCAGCTTCCTGTCTTCCACGCGATCCTCTTTACTTCAGTCCCTGGCCGCTGGCCACCGTCTGCCGCCGCCGCTGCGGCAGCACGGGGCGGCACTGTTTTCCATTAAACAGAACTGCCCGGCCGGAGTCTGGTATTTCGACGTCCGGCCGGGCAGCCTTACTGCTTACTTCCGTGCAAATGCCTGCTTCAGGAGCACATCCTGTTCCGCGGCGTGCCGCTTCATGGAACCCGCGGCCGTGGAAGCCGACGCAGGACGGGACACCAGCCGGATACGGCGGTCCACGGCGTCCGGCAGGTTCAGGCCAATGAACGGCCACGGTCCCTGGTTGGCGGGCTCGTCCTGGGCCCACACAACCTCGGCGTTCGGGTACTTGGCGAGCTCGGCCTCGATCTCGGCGTGCGGCAGCGGGTAGAGCTGCTCCACGCGGACGATGGCGGTGGTCTTGTCGCCGGTCTTCTGCCGGGTGGACAGGAGATCGTAGTACAGGCGGCCGGACACCAGCAGGACGCGGTCGACGGCGTTCGCATCCAGCTGCTCATGCTCGCCGATGACCGGGCGGAACGAGCCGCTGGTGAAGTCCTCAACGGAAGACGCGGCAGCCTTCAGGCGGAGGAGTTGCTTGGGCGTGAAGATGATCAGCGGCTTCCGCGGCCGGCTGTATGCCTGGCGGCGCAGCAGATGGAAGTGCGAGGCAGCCGTGGTGGGGTTTGCCACAATCATGTTCTCTTCGGCGCACAGCTGCAGGAAGCGTTCGATCCTCGCGGAGGAGTGGTCCGGGCCCTGGCCTTCGTAGCCGTGCGGCAGCATCAGCACCAACGAGGAGCGCTGGCCCCACTTCTGCTCAGCCGAGGAAATGAACTCATCGATGATGGTCTGCGCGCCGTTGACGAAGTCGCCGAACTGGGCTTCCCAGAGGACCAGTGCGTCCGGACGCTCCACCGAGTAGCCGTACTCGAAGCCCATCGCCGCGTATTCGGACAACAGGGAGTCGTAGATCCACAGCTTGGCCTGGTTCTCGGAAAGGTTCCCCAGGGGCACCCATTCCTGCCCGTTGGCGCGGTCGTGGAACACGGCGTGGCGCTGCACGAACGTGCCGCGGCGGGAGTCCTGGCCTGCAAGGCGTACGGGCACGCCTTCCATGATCAGGGAGCCGAAGGCCGCGATCTCGCCGAAGCCCCAGTCGATGCCGCCTTCGCGGGACATCTGTTCGCGCTTCTCGAGCAGTTGCTTCAGCTTGGCGTGGACCGTGAAGCCCTCGGGAACCTCGACGTGCGCCTTGCCGATCCGGGCCAGGGTCTCAGCCGAGATTGCGGTGGACACGGGGGCGTTGGCGCCGGAGTCCGACTGCTGGGCGATGGGACGCTCGATATCGGATACAGCCGCCGAATCGGCCGTAACGATGGGGATCGGCGAGGTCTGGGCTGCGTGGGTCTCGGCAAAGACGCGTTCCAGCCGTTCCTGGTAGTCGCGGAGCAGTTGCTCTGCTTCTTCCTCGGTGATGTCACCGCGGCCGATCAGGGATTCCGTATACAGCTTGCGCACGGAGCGCTTGGCTTCGATCAGGTTGTACATCAGCGGCTGGGTCATCGAGGGGTCGTCCCCCTCGTTGTGGCCCCGGCGGCGGTAGCACACCATGTCGATGACAACGTCCTTGTGGAAGCGCTGGCGGAACTCGTAGGCGAGCTGGCCGATGCGGACCACTGCTTCGGGGTCGTCGCCGTTCACGTGGAACACGGGCGCCTGGATCATCTTGGCCACATCCGTGGAGTACGTGGAGGAACGCGAGGAGGACGGTGCCGTGGTGAAGCCCACCTGGTTGTTGACCACGATGTGGATGGTTCCGCCGGTGCGGTAGCCGCGCAGCTGGGACAGGTTGAGGGTTTCAGCAACCACGCCCTGGCCGGCGAAGGCAGCGTCGCCGTGGACCACGATGGGCAGGACGGGGAACGACGCGCCCTGGTCCAGGCGGTCCTGCTTTGCGCGGACGATGCCCTCGAGCACCGGGTCCACGGCTTCCAAGTGGGATGGGTTGGCCGCCAGGTAGACCTTGGTTTCCTTGCCCGTGTCCGAGGTGAAAGTGCCCTCGGTGCCCAGGTGGTACTTCACGTCGCCGGAGCCCTGGACGGAGCGGGGGTCCTGGGTGCCCTCGAACTCGCGGAAGACCTGTGCGTAGGTCTTGCCGGCGATGTTGGTGAGCACGTTCAGCCGGCCGCGGTGGGCCATGCCGATGGCAACCTCGTCCAAGCCGTCGTCGGCGGCGTCGGACATGATCGCGTCGAGCAGCGGAATCAGGGACTCGCCGCCTTCAAGGGAGAAGCGCTTCTGGCCCACGAACTTGGTCTGGAGGAACGTTTCGAAGGCCTCGGCGGCGTTCAGCTTGGAGACGATCCGAAGCTGCTCTTCCCGGCTGGGCTTGGAGTACGGGTGCTCCAGCTGGTCCTGGAACCACTTGCGCTCGGCTGGTTCCTGGATGTGCATGTACTCAATGCCGGTGGTGCGGCAGTAGGCATCACGCAGGACCCCGAGGATGTCGCGGAACTTCAGCATCGGCTTGCCACCGAAGCCGCCCGTGGGCCATTCGCGGTCCAGGTCCCACAGGGTCAGGCCGTAGGTCAGGACGTCGAGGTCCGGGTGCTTGCGCTGGACGTACTCGAGCGGATCCGTGTCCGCCATCAGGTGTCCGCGGACGCGGTAGGAGTGGATCAACTGCTGGATCCGGGCCACCTTGTTAATCTCGTCGGCCGGGTCCACCTGCTTGTCGGCGCTCCAGCGGACCGGCTCGTACGGGATGCGGAGGGCTTCGAAGATCTCATCGTAGAAGTTTTGCGCGCCCAGCAGGAGCGAGTGGACCAGCTTGAGGAACTCGCCGCTGCCGGCGCCCTGGATGACGCGGTGGTCGTACGTCGAGGTCAGGGTGAGGACCTTGCTGATGGCGTTCTGGGCGATGATCTTCTCGCTGGCGCCCTGGAATTCGGCAGGGTAGTCGAGGGCGCCGACACCGATGATGGCGGCCTGGCCCTTGGACAGGCGGGGCACCGAATGGACGGTGCCGATGCCGCCCGGGTTGGTCAGGGAGACGGTGGTGCCCTGGTGGTCCTCCGGGGTCAGCTTGCCGTTGCGGGCGCGCTTGATCAGGTCCTCGTAGGTGTGCCAGAACTCGGCAAAGTTAAGGGTCTCGGCCTTCTTGATGTTCGGAACCATCAACAGGCGGGTGCCGTCCGGCTTGGGCATGTCGATGGCAATGCCGAAGTTCACGTGTGCGGGCTGCACGGCAACGGGCTTCCCGTCCACCTCGTCGTAGTACACGTTCATGGACGGGAACTGGGAGAGCGCGCGGATGACAGCGTAGCCGATGAGGTGCGTGAAGGAGACCTTGCCGCCGCGGGCGCGGGCGAGGTTGGAGTTGATGACCACGCGGTTGTCGATCAGCAGCTTTGCGGGGATGGCGCGGACGCTGGTGGCCGTGGGGACCTCGAGGCTGGTGACCATGTTGGTGGCGATGGCCTTGGCAGGTCCGCGAAGGACGGACACCACGTCCTCTTCCGGTGCGGTGGGTGCCTTGACGTTCTTCGGCAGCTGCGCGGGGATCGGCTGTGATCCCGTTGCGGCCTCGGTCTTCCTGCCGCCGTCCTTGGCGACAGTCGCGGGAGCCTTCTTCACGGGGGCCGGGGCTGCAGCCGGTGCGGGAGCCGGCGCGGCCGGGGGAGCGGCAGGAGCTGCCGCCGGCGCCGGTGCCGGGGCTGCAGGAGCCGCATTCACGACCGGGATCTCCTTGGTGGGAGGATTGGCTGCGGTCTGTCCCGACGTTCCATTGGAAGAAGAACTGCTGCCCGAGTCGAACGATTCGAACAGCGGCCACCACTTGGCATCCACAGCGTTCTTGTCCTGCTGGTACTGCTCGTACAGTTCGTCAACGAGCCACTCGTTTCCGCCAAATTCCTCTGGTAGACGGTGGCTTGGCTGCTCTGGCACTTGAAATACGCCTCTTCCATGAGTTTGATTTCTCTCCGGCCCCACGGTGCCTCAGCACTACGTTCGAACCAGTCTCTGCGTCCTCTGAACCCAGACCTTTGCAAGTCTAGTAACCATGTTGTGCCAACTGCCAATAAGGGTGACCCAAATCATGAAGTGACGTTCAAACCGCCAAATATGGCGGTTTGAAGCGTCTGGAACCGGAGTGTCCCAGGACAGGAAAACAAGGGGTTTCGGGGCGCCGTGAACGGCCGGGGGCGCGGCACCTGCTCCTGTAGACTGGAATCCTTATGGACAGTAAATCTAGGTGCCGGCCTGGGGGCTGTCAGCGGAGCGCAAAGAGCAGCGCCGCGCAGTCCACCCGCAGAGCCGGCAAACCCCGAACACGCGCCCATCACCAGCCTGCGGCCCGTCCGGCTGCGGCCCGCAATAAAAGAACGCCGGTTTCCGCCGACCATCCTCCGCCGGACCGATACCCCAGACTGCAGCACCGCCTGCGCCGTACTCACCGGGCGGGACGCTGAATGGAGTGGCTTTTCCTTGCAGCGGGCCTGCTGCTCATCGCCGGAACGGGCTTCTTCGTTGCCGTCGAATTCTCCCTTATTGCCTTGGACCAGCCAACCGTCCAGCGCGCCGTCGACGACGGAGACACGGGCGCAATCCCGCTGCTCACGTGCCTCAAATCCCTCTCAACCCAGCTCTCAAGCTGCCAGCTGGGCATCACTCTGACCACGCTCCTCACCGGTTACGTGATGGAACCCTCGGTGGCCCAACTCCTGGAAGCCCCGCTGGCCGCCGTCGGACTTCCCGGCGTTGCCGTCGCCTCCATCTCGTTGGCCCTGGCAATGGTGCTTGCCACGCTGCTTTCGATGCTGCTGGGCGAACTGGTGCCCAAGAACATGGCCATTGCACTGGCCTTCCCCGTGGGCAGGGCACTGGCCCGGCCCCAGCTGATCTTCACGGCTGTCTTCAAACCGGCCATTGTGCTGCTCAACGGCTTCTCCAACAAGGTGCTGCACGTCTTCGGGTTGGAAGCCAAGGAAGAGATTTCAGGTGCCCGGACGCCGGCGGAACTCGCTTCGCTGGTCCGCCGGTCTGCGGCCATGGGAACGCTGGACCCCGGTACGGCCAACTTTATCGCCCGCACGCTGAACTTCTCCGGCAGGACGGCGGCAGACGTGATGACCCCGCGAATCCGGGTGGAGACCATCGACGCGGACCAGCCCGTTGCGGACGTCGTTGCCGCGGCGCGGCGAACGGGCTATTCACGGTTCCCGGTCATTGGCGACTCGGCGGACGACATCCGCGGTCTGGTCCACGTGAAGAAAGCGGTGGCGGTGCCGTGGGAGCGCCGCCAGAACCTGGAGGCCGGCGCCATCATGACGGAGGTGCTCCGCGTCCCCGAGACCATCCACCTGGATGCCCTGCTGGCTGAACTCCGCGATGGGAACCTGCAGCTCGCCGTCGTCCTTGACGAATACGGCGGCACCGCCGGAATCGCCACCTTGGAAGACCTGGTGGAGGAGATCGTGGGCGAGGTCGCGGACGAACATGACAGGGTGCGCCCCGGACTCCTGCAAAGCGCGTCCGGAGACTGGTATTTCCCGGGGCTGCTCCGTCCGGACGAACTCTCCGAACAAATTCCCGGGCTGACCGTTCCCGACGAGGCAGCCTACGAAACGGTAGGCGGATACGTGATGAGCAAACTCGGCCGGATTGGGGCTGTGGGCGACACCGTCCCGGTAGGCGGCGGAACCTTGAGCGTCACCCGCATGGACGGCCGGCGCATCGACAGGATCTGTTTCCGGCCGGCGCGGCCGGAAGTGGAGGCCGGTACAGCAAGCGAAGCCATCGCATCCGGCGAAAGGATCGAACAATGAGCGACTGGGCCGGAATCCTGTGGCTTTGCGTCCTCCTGCTGGGCAATGCGTTCTTCGTCGGGGCCGAATTTGCCGTGATGTCTGCCCGGCGCAGCCAGATCGAGCCCCTGGCGGAGGCCGGTTCCAAGCGGGCGCAAACCACGCTGAAGGCCATGGAAAACGTGTCCCTGATGCTGGCATGCGCCCAGCTGGGCATTACGGTGTGTTCCCTGCTGATCCTGCTCGTGGCGGAGCCGGCTATCCACCACCTGCTGGCCGTCCCGCTGAAGTCGTTGGGCCTGCCGATGGAAATTGCCGATGTGGCGGCGTTCGCGGTCGCGCTGATGGTGGTGACGTTCCTCCACGTGACATTCGGGGAGATGGTTCCCAAGAACATTTCGGTGTCCGTGGCGGACAAGGCGGCACTGCTGCTGGCGCCGCCGCTGGTATTCGTCTCCCGCATTGTCCATCCGGTGATTTCCGTCCTGAACTGGTCGGCGAACCACATCCTGAAGCTGTTGCGGATCGAGCCGAAGGATGAGGTGAATTCCTCGTTCACGCTGGAGGAGGTCCAGTCCATCGTCCAGGAGTCCACGCGCCACGGCCTGGTGGACGACAACGCCGGCCTGATCACCGGCGCACTGGAATTTTCCGAGCATACCGCCGCGGACATCATGGTTCCGCTGGACAACCTTGTGATGCTCAAAGCGGCAACCACCCCCGTGGAGTTCGAAAAAGCCGTGAGCCGCACCGGTTTTTCCCGGTTTCCCATGCTGGATGACGAGGACATGCTCTACGGCTACCTTCACGTCAAGGACGTGCTGTCCATTCCGGAACAGGCCTATGAGCGGCCCATCGCCGAGAGCCGTATCAGGTCGCTGGCCAACCTCGCGCTGGATGACGAAATCGAAAAGGCGATGTCCGTCATGCAGCGGTCGGGTTCGCATCTGGCGAGGGTCATCGGCCCCGACGGCAACACCCAGGGCGTGCTTTTCCTCGAGGATGTCATCGAGCAGCTCGTGGGCGAGATCCGGGACGCCACCCAGGCCACCGGGATCCGCCGCCTGGGGCATTCGAACGGGGCGTGAGTACGGTTCTCCTGGCTGTGGGCGGCAGGAAAACCGCTTTTTAGGCGCACCAAAATAGGAATGATTCCTATTTGCGTATAAACTTGGAGGGTCGCTTTTCCTCCCCAGTGAACTGAGGTTCCTACGTGCGCCGTCCCGCCGTTGTCCGTTCGTCCGTGGCCGCCCTCGCCGGGCTTGGCCTCCTGCTCAGCGCGTGCAGCCCCCAGGCGGAGTCGACGCCTGCTGCTGACGGCATTAACGTCGTAGCTTCCACCAACGTCTATGGCGATATCGCCAAGACCATCGGAGGGGACAAGGTCACCGTCACCGCCATCATCACCAAGACCAGCCAGGACCCGCACTCCTACGAAGCGACCGCCCAGGACCGGCTTGCCGTGTCCAAGGCCGACCTGCTGATCGAAAACGGGGGCGGCTACGACGACTTCCTGCATACCCTCGCGGAGGACAGCAACCTCGACGGCGGCAAGGTCCTGAACTCCGTTGAGCTGTCCGGGCTGGCCCACCCGGAGGAGGAAGCGGCCTCCGCCGAAGCCGCCACCACCGAGTCCGCTGCGGAGGAAGCGCACGCCCACGACCACGGCGAATTCAACGAGCACGTCTGGTACAGCCTGCACGCCATGGAGCAGCTCACCGAAGATATTGCGGCCAGGCTGGGGGAGCTGGATCCCGCCTCCGCACAGACGTTCGACGCCAACGCTGCGGATTTCAAGGCCGCCCTTGAGGGCCTGCACGGACGGCTCGACGCGCTGAAGGGGACGGCAGCGGGGGCTTCGGTGGCTGTGACGGAACCGGTCCCGCTCTACCTGCTGGAAGATGCAGGCCTGGTTAACGCCACACCGGGGGACTACACTGCTGCGATCGAGGAAGGCTCCGACGTGCCGCCGGCTGTGCTCAAGGCCGCCACCGACCTCGTTGCATCCGGATCGGTCCGCCTGCTGGCCTACAACCGGCAAACCGAGGGTCCCCAGACCGAGGCGCTGAAAAAGGCGGCTGAAACGGCGGGAGTTCCCGTGGTGGATTTCAACGAGACGCTGCCCGAGGGCAAGACGTACATGCAGTGGATGACGGAGAATGTGGACAAGATCAGCAAGGTTCTGGAGAACAAATAGTTGAAACCCGTCGTCAGCCTCACCGGGGCGTCCCTGAAGTTCGGCAAGCGGACGCTCTGGGACAACCTGGACCTGGACATCAAGCCGGGCGAGTTCTTCGCTGTGCTTGGTCCAAACGGCAGCGGCAAGACCAGCTTCCTCAAGGTCCTGCTGGGGCTGCAGGAACTGCACGCGGGGAGTGTCGAGCTCGGTGGCCGGCCGGTCGAGCGGGGCAGCAGCCTGATCGGCTACATCCCGCAGCAGAAATCGTTCGCCCCGGACACCCCGATGCGCGCCCGCGACCTGGTGGGACTTGGCGTGGACGGCCACCGCTGGGGAATGCGTTTGTCCTCTTCCAGGGCGAACCGCAGGATTGACGAACTCCTCGAACTGGTGGGCGCCACGGACTACGCGAAGGTTCCCGTAGGGCAGTTGTCGGGCGGCGAGCAGCAGCGGCTCCGGATTGCCCAGGCGCTTGCCACCGACCCGCAGGTTCTCCTCTGCGATGAACCGCTGTTGTCTTTGGACCTGCACCACCAGCAGGCGGTCAGCGCGCTGATCAACAGGCAGTGCCGCGAACAGAACAGCGCAGTCGTGTTCGTGACCCACGAAATCAATCCCATCATCGACTACGTGGACCGGGTGCTTTACCTGGCCGGCGGCAGGTTCAAGGTGGGGACACCGGAAGAAGTCATGACCACCGAAGTACTGTCCGACCTTTACGGCAGCCATGTGGAAGTCATCCACGCCAATGGGCGGATAGTTGTGGTGGGGCTTCCGGACGCGACCACACACCATCACGCCGAACAGCACGAGCTGGCAGGGGAAGCGGCCTGATGGACGCGGACGGCATCCTCGGGGCGATCTTCAACTTCGAAAACTATGGCGAGCTACTGGTCCTGGTACAGAATTCCGTCTGGGCCGGCGCTGTCCTCGGCCTGCTGGGCGGCCTGGTGGGCACGTTCGTCATGAAGCGGGACCTGGCCTTCGCAGTGCACGGCATCTCCGAACTCTCCTTTGCCGGCGCAGCCTTCGCGCTGCTGATCGGCGCGGACATCGTGATGGGGTCACTGGTGGGATCCGTGGCGGCGGCTCTGCTTCTGGGCGTGATGGGCGTCAAGGCCAGGGACAAGAACTCCATCATCGGTGTCATCATGCCGTTCGGCCTGGGACTGGGCATCCTGTTCCTGTCCCTGTACGAGGGCCGCGCCGCCAACAAGTTCGGCCTGCTCACCGGACAAATTGTTTCCGTGGACACCGTGCAGCTTCAGGCCCTCGCGGGTACCGCCCTGGTGGTGATGGCAGCCCTGGTGGTTATCTGGCGGCCGCTGAACTTCGCCAGCGTGGATCCGGAACTTGCAGAGGCCCGCGGTGTACCGGTGCGCCGACTGGGCATCGCCTTTATGGTGCTGCTGGGCATCAGTGTTGCGCTCTCGATCCAGGTGGTGGGCGCCCTCCTGGTGCTTGCCCTGCTGATCACGCCCGCGGCAGCGGCATTGCGGGTAACGTCTTCTCCCGTGGCGGTGGTTGTTCTAAGTGTCGTATTTGCCGTTACCGCAACTGTGGGCGGGATCCTGCTTGCCTTGGGCGGCCGCATTCCGATCAGCCCCTACGTCACCACCCTGTCCTTCCTGATCTACGTGGTGTGCCGGGTGATCGGCTCCGTACGGGCAGACAGGGGTATCAACGGGCGGGTCCTGCAGCCGCAATAGCCCGGGCCTACAGCTTGCCGGCAGCCTTGAGAGCCGTGCAGTCAGGGCAGAGGCCAAAGATCTCCACGGTGTGGGCCACCTCGGTAAAGCCGTGTTCGGAAGCTGTGCGGGCTGCCCAGGTTTCGACGGCAGGGGCCTCCACTTCCACGGCTTTGCCGCAGTTCCTGCAGAGCAGGTGGTGGTGGTGGCCGGTGACGGCGCAACGCCGGTAGACTGCTTCGCCTTCGCCGTTGCGCAGCACATCGACCAGGCCCTCGTCGGCC
The DNA here is from genome assembly GCF_005796205.1 of Pseudarthrobacter sp. NamE2. Lineage (GTDB taxonomy): Bacteria > Actinomycetota > Actinomycetes > Actinomycetales > Micrococcaceae > Arthrobacter. The sequence goes on from NZ_VAHN01000002.1 coordinate 411,435, forward strand.
AGTGACTGGAGGATGCGGTAGGCGGTGGCGAGCGAAACCGACACGCCCTGGTTCTGCAGGATCCGGTACAGCTCCTGCGTGCTGACAAAGTCATTGAGCTCATCCAGGGCAGCGCTGACGGCGCGGCGCTGCTTGGTGACGCGTTGTTCCTTACCGCCGGCCCGGGGTGGCGGGGTGGTGTCAGCCTTGGCGCCGAGCGGCATGGGCGACCTCGCTTCCGTGGGATTGTGGCAAAGATACAGGTTACCAGCCCCGGCCTCGTGGACACTGTTCCGGGCCGGACCCTAGGCTGGCGCTATGAAGCTGACGAAATACACCCACTCCTGCGTGCGGCTGCAGAAGGACGGCCGGGTACTGGCGCTGGACCCGGGGAACCTCTCGGAAACAGCGGAAGCGCTGGCCGGCGCGGAGGCGGCGCTGATCACCCACGAACACGCCGACCATATCGACGTCGAAGCCGTGGTGGGTGCCCTCCGCACCACTGCGGAGTTTGCGGTGTTTGCCCCTGCCGGAGTCGCCGACCAGTTGCGGACGGAGGCGCCGGAGGCCGTTGCCCGGATCAACGCCGTGGAGCCGGGAAGCACCCTCGAGGTGGCGGGGTTCGCGGTCCGAAGCTTCGGCGGCCAGCACGCCCTGATTCATCCGCAGATCCCCGTGGTGGCGAACATCGGCTACCTGATCGACGACAACGTCTACCACCCCGGTGACTCGTTCATTATTCCCGATGGCATCAGCGTCAAGACCCTGCTGGTTCCGCTCCACGCGCCCTGGAGCAAGTCGGCGGAAGTGCTGGATTTCGTCATCGGCGTGCGGGCGCCGCGGGCCTTCCAGATCCATGACGGACTCCTCAATGACAACGGGCTCAAGATCGTCGAGGGCCACGTCAAGAGGATCGGTGCGAAGTACGGGACGGAGTACGTGCATGTCCGTCCCGGGGAGTCGGTGGAAGTCTAAGAAGCGTCCGAATCCCACGTCCCGGTATCGAAAAACTTCGTGATCACTCCCTGGTAGGGCCGCGGGTCCAGGCTTTGGGAAGCCAGCCAGGCCTCGTTGTAGTAATTGCCTGCATAGCGTTCGCCGCCGTCGCACATCAGGGTGACGACGCTGCCGCGGCGCCCTTCCGCGACCATGGCCGCAACCAGTTGCCAGACGCCCCACAGGTTGGTGCCGGTGGAGGGGCCGGCGTGAAGGCCTGCAAGGTCCTGCAGGTGCCGCATGGCGGCCACCGACGCGGCATCGGGGACCTGGACCATGCGGTCGATGACGGACGGCACGAAGCTTGGTTCCATCCGCGGCCGGCCGATGCCCTCGATCCGGGAGGGCAGCCCCGCAGGTGCGCTTTCGGTGCCAAGCCAGCCTGGATAGAAGGCCGAGTTTTCCGGGTCCACTACCAGCAGCCGCGTGGGGTGGCTGTGGTAACGCAGATACCGGCCGATCGTGGCGCTGGTTCCGCCCGTGCCGGCGCCCACCACAATCCAGTCCGGAACAGGGTGATCTTCCAACTCCAGCTGGCCGAAAATCGACTCGGCAATGTTGTTGTTGCCGCGCCAGTCAGTGGCCCGTTCGGCGTAGGTGAACTGGTCCATGTAGTGCCCGTTGCTTGTGGCAGCCACTTCCTCGGCCGTCGCATAGACATCTGACGCGTGGTCCACCAGCAGGCAGGAACCGCCGAACTGTTCGATCAGCGCAATTTTCTCCCGGCTGGTTGTCCGTGCCATGACGGCGATGAACGGAAGGCCCAGCAGCTGTGCGAAGTAGGCTTCGGAGACCGCCGTGCTGCCGCTGGAGGCCTCCACGATGGTGGTATCGGCGCGGATCCAGCCGTTGACGAGACCGAACAGGAACAGCGATCTGGCCAGCCGGTGCTTGAGGCTGCCGGAGCGGTGTGTCGATTCGTCCTTGAGGTACAGCTGGACGCCCCAGTGCTCCGGCAGCGGGACGGAGTAGAGGTGGGTGTCCGCCGAGCGGTTGTTCTCCGCCCTGATTGTGCGGATTGCCTGGTCCGCCCACTCCCGGTCCGGCCATGCGCGGCCTGCCCAGTCAATACTTCCGCCGCTGCCGTCGATTATCACCGAACCAGCCTACCGGCGGCGGGACGGCGACCGGCCTAGAGTGGAACCCGCTGGACTTTTGACGAGCGAAGGAGCCGGATGAACCCCCTGATGGACGTGACCACCCTGCGCACCCGCCTGGCCGGGCAGCAGCGGACAGCTGTGCTGGATGTCCGCTGGGCCCTGGGGGATCCGGACGGGCACGGGCACTACCTCGCGGGACACCTGCCGGGAGCAGTCTTCGTGGACCTCGACACCGAGCTCGCCGCGCCGGCGTCGCCCGAAAGGGGGCGCCATCCGCTGCCGGAGCCGGGCGCCCTGCAGGCGGTGGCCAGGCGCTGGGGTATCAACGACGGCGATGCGGTGGTGGCGTACGACGACACAGGCAGCATGGCTGCGGCCAGGGTGTGGTGGATGTTGCGGAATGCCGGGCTTCCAGAGGTTTACCTGCTCGACGGCGGCCTGGCCGCCTGGCGTGCCGGGGGCCTGCCGGTGGAAGCGGGCGCGGTCACGGCCGAGCCGGGGAATGTCACCCTGGGAGAGGGGAAGATGCCAGTGCTCGACGCCGGTGCTGCCGCCGCCTGGCCGGAGACCGGCCTGCTGCTGGACGCCCGCGCCGGGGAGCGCTACCGCGGCGAGGTGGAGCCCGTCGACCCGCGCGCCGGCCACATCCCCGGCGCGGTGAGTGCGCCGACGTCAGACAACGTGGACAGCGCCGGCCGTTTCCTGCCCCTGGAAGAGCTGCGGCGCAGGTTCGAAGCGCTCGGAGTTAGTGACGGCGTTCCGGTGGCCGTGTACTGCGGGTCAGGGGTGACGGCCGCCCATGAGGTGGCGGCGCTGGAAGCTGCCGGGTTCAGGGCAGCCCTGTACCCGGGTTCGTTCTCGCAGTGGTCCAACAACCCGGACCTGCCCGTGGCAACGGGTGCTGAACCCGGTGGGGCACACCCCCCGGGTGGAAACTATGCCGGGGGCAAGGGTAGCGTCGCACTATGACCCCAGGACGTCCCGTGCCGCCGCCCCTCGCCAGGCCAATTCTTCCCGTGTCCGATGCCGGCACCCTTGCGGCCGCCTACGGTGCCGCCTCTGCCGACAGCGGCCTGGTACCGCTGACCGTTGCCAGGCGGGAACCGAAACCGGACGACGTCGAAATCGCCATCGAGTTCTGCGGGCTCTGCCACTCGGATGTGCATGCCGCCCGGGGCGAGTGGGGCACCCAGGCGTACCCGCTGGTGCCGGGCCACGAAATCGTGGGCACCGTCAGCAGGGTTGGTTCCGGCGTCACAGCCTTCGCCGTGGGCGACCGGGTAGGCGTGGGCTGCATGGTGGATTCCTGCCGCGAATGCGAAAGCTGCCTTGACGGCCTGGAGCAGTATTGCGAAAACGGGATGACCGGCACGTACGGATCCACGGACCGCCGCAACGGCGACGCCATCACCCAAGGCGGCTATTCCTCGTCCATCGTGGTGGACCACCGCTATGTGGTGCGGGTCCCGGACTCCCTTGACCCGGCCGCCGTCGCGCCCCTGCTGTGCGCCGGCGTCACCACGTTCTCCCCGCTGCGGCACTTCGACGTCGAAGAAGGCGACGTTGTGGGTGTGGTGGGCCTGGGCGGGCTCGGCCACATGGCCGTGAAGCTGGCCAAAGCCATGGGGGCCAAGGTGGTCGTGTTTACGACGTCCGAATCCAAGGTGCCCGCCGCGCTGGAGCTCGGAGCCGACGAAGTGGTGCTGTCGCGGGACGAGGACGCGATGGCCGCCGCGAACCGCACCATTGACGTCATCATCGATACAGTTGCGGCCCCGCACGACCTGAACCCGCTGTTCCGCACCCTGCGGGTGGACGGTGTGCTGTTCCAGCTGGGGCTGCCCTCGGAGGACATGCCTCCTGTCAACCCCCGTTCGCTTATCCGCCGCCGGTTGGCCTACGCCGGCTCCCTTATCGGCGGAATTGCCGAAACCCAGGAGATGCTGGACTTCTGCGCCGAACACGGTGTTGTGGCCGATATCGAAGTGGTTGGCGCCGGCCGGCTGAACGAGGCTTACGACCGGATGGTGGCAGGGGACGTGAAATACCGGTTCGTGCTGGACACCAGAACTTTGCAGGCACCCGCCAAGGAGGCAGACGCATGACCACGCTCTTTACCAGGATCCTCAACGGGGAGATTCCCGGCCGCTTTGTCTGGCGGCAGGACGACGTGTCCGCCTTCCTCACCACCGGACCCCTCGCGGACGGCCACACCCTCGTGGTGCCCACCGAGGAAGTGGACCGCTGGACCGACGCCTCGCCGGAGACCCTGGCCAGGGTGATGGAGGTGGCCCGCCGGATCGGTGCGGTCCAGGTGGACATTTACGACGCGCCGCGGGCCGGACTGATCGTGGCGGGCTACGAGATCAACCACCTGCACGTCCACGTCTGGCCCTCCAGGAGCATGGCGGACTACAACTTTGCCTCGGCAGACCAGAACCCTGACCCGGAAGTCCTCGACGCTAATGCCGAGAAGCTCCGGCAGGGCCTGCGGGACGCGGGCTGGGGAGACTTCGTCCCCGCATCATAGGGAGCGCCGGCCCGGTGTCATCGCCACCATGCCCGCGTAGGTAAAGCCGCCGCCGAACCCGAAAAGCAGGGCAGGGACGCCAGCCGGGATCCTGCCGCTGTGCCACCACTTGCTCAGTCCAAGGGGCACGCTGGCCGCCGACGTGTTGCCGGATTGGATGACGTCGGTAACGATAATCCGGTCAGACATTCCCAGGGCATCCGCCAGCGGTTCAATGATGCGCAGGTTGGCCTGGTGCGCTGCGAGAACCTGGATGTCATCGAGAGCGAGGCCGGCGCGGGCCACGGTTTCGCGGGCACGCTCCGGCGCCCTGGTGAGGGCCCAGCGCAGCACTTCGCGGCCGTTTTGCCAGAACCTCCCTGAAGGCGGGGAAATCCGGACGGCATCGGCCATGCCAAGTTCTGATCCCCACACCACCGGTCCAATCCGCGGCGTGGCGGAGGGGCGGACGACGGCGGCCCCGGCACCGTCTGCTGCGAGTACCGCCGTCGCGCGGTCCGTCCAGTCAGTAACGGCTGAGAGGGTTTCCGCCCCCACCACGATCGCGTTGGTGGCGCTTCCGCTGCGGATGGCCTGGTCGGCAACGCCGAGGGCGTACTCAAAGCCCGAACACGCCGTGTTGACGTCCATGATGGCCGGCCCGCGGCCGTCGCATCCCAGCCCGAGTGCGTCCGCCACACGACCGGCGGTGTTGGGGGAGCGTTCGGCGGCCGTCGTCGTGGCCACCACCACGAGGTCGATGTCCGTAGCCGGGATGCCCGAGTCGGCCAGTGCCATTCGGGCGGCAGGAACAGCGAGGTCCACCACGGTCTCGCCCTCCGCGGCGATGTGCCGGGTGACAATGCCGGTTCGCTGCCGGATCCATTCGTCGCTGGTCTCCATCATGCCCTCGAGCTCATGGTTGTCCATGACCCGTACCGGCTGGGCATGGCCGAGGCCTGCTATTTCAGTCCCTGCCGGTCCCTGGGCAAGTGTGATCCTCATTTGTACCTTTCGAAGGATTTGTAAAACTAGGCGGGCGCGAGGGCCTTGTTGAGCACGGCGCGGATCCGTTTTTCCGAGACCGAATAGGCCGTTCCCAGTTCGACGGCGAACAGGCTCACCCGGAGTTCCTCGATCATCCAGCGCACCTGGGACAACTCACGGCCAACGCGCCTGCCGGGCAACAGTGCCGCCACCGCGTCGTCGTAGTCGTCCTCCAGCCGCTGCACCACGGCCATGTTGAGGGCGTCACGCTGTACGTTGCCGGGCAGCCGCTCGAGCCGCTTCTCGATGGCTGCAAGGTACCGCGGCAGCTGGCTGAGCTGGGTGTAGCCCGTGCGGGCAACGAAACCGGGATAGACCAGCTGCTCCAGCTGGCTCCTGATGTCATTGAGCGCGCTGATGAGGGCCAGGCTGGTGGTGGTACCCTTCAACTGCTTTTCGATCCGGCGGGTAGCGGCCAGGATGCGTTCAACGACGGCTGTCACGCTGAACACCGTGTCGATCAGTTCCGCCCGGACCACCTCGTAGAGCGCGTCAAAGGACTGCCGGTCCCAGGGCAGTTCAGCCGGGGTGAGCTTGTCGATGGCGGCCAGCACACAGTCGGCGATGAGGGCGGAGACCGAGCCGTGCGGATTCTGGCTGAACGTCAGCTTCTCCGTGTTGCTCAGGTGCTCCAGCACATAGCGGTCCGGAGAGGGAACCCGCAGCGCCAGCATCCTGATGACACCGCCGCGCATGGCATCCAGTTGCTCGTCCTGGCTCTGGAAAACCCGCAGCGACACGGACTTGCCCTGGTCCAGCAGGGCGGGATAACCGGTCACGGTGTGTCCCTTGACCATGCTGCTGACCTGGCGTTCGATGGTGCCGAAGTTCCACTCCGTCAGGCCGTCCCGCTCCACAAAGCCGGCAGCGGCGGAGGCCCCCGGCTCTTGGGCGGGTGTCCCCGCCCGTGGCGCCCCGCCGTCGTCGGTCCTCCCGGCCCGTTGGTCCCTGGGCCCCTGGCCCTTCACTGCCCGGCTGCCGGGGCCAGCCGATGACGGCGTGGCACCCAGAGATTCTGCGATGGCCCGGCGCGTGGCGGGCGCCAGCTTTTCCTGCAGGGCCGCGAGGTCCTTGCCTTCGTCCAGGACCTTGCCCTTGCTGTCCACCACCTTGAAACTCACGCGCAGGTGCGGGGGCACGGCATCCCAGTTCCAGGACCCGGGCGGGATGATGGCACCGCGGATCCGGCGCAGAGCCAGCTCCAGCGACGGTTCGAGCTCGTCGATGGCAGGATCAAAATCGGACTCGAGGACGGCCACCGCATGGCGTGCAACGTCCGGGGCCGGAACGAAATTTTTCCGGATCTGCTTCGGCAGCGACTTGATCAGCGCGGTCACCAGCTCCACGCGCTGGCCGGGGATCTGCCAGCGGAACGGGGCGTCCTCGAGCTGGTTGAGGAAGAGGACGGGAACTTCCGCGGTAACGCCGTCCGAGGGATTGGGCGGGGATCCCGGGGCCACCGGATGAAATTCGTAGCTCAGTGGGAGTTCAAAGCCCTTGTGCAGCCATGTTTTGGGGTAAGCCGATTCGTCCAGGCCTTCGGCATCATCGCTAAGCAGCAGTGACTTGTCATAATCCAGGAGGTCTGGGCCCTGCTTCCGGGCGTCCTTCCACCACTTGTCGAAGTGGCGCTCCGAAACAACGTCCGGGCCGATGCGGGCGTCGTAGAACTCGAACAGGGTTTCGTCATCCACCAAAAGGTCGCGGCGGCGCATCCGCGCCTCGAGCTCTTCCACTTCCTGCAGCAGCGCGCGGTTGCGGTGGAAGAACTTGTGGTGCGTCCGCCAGTCACCCTCCACCAGGGCATGCCGGATGAAGAGTTCGCGGGCCACGACGGGGTCCACCCTGCCGTAATTGATCCGCCGCTGGGCGATGATGGGAACCCCGTAGAGGGTCACCTTCTCGTAGGCCATCACCGCACCCTGCCGGGTGGACCAGTGCGGTTCACTGTAGTTGCGCTTCACCAGGTGCGGCGCCACCTGCTCCGCCCACACGGGATCGAATTTCGCCGCCACCCGTGCCCACAACCGGCTGGTCTCCACCAGTTCGGCGGCCATCACGAAGGTGGGGGATTTCTTGAACAGGGCGGAGCCGGGGAAGATCGCGAACCGGCTGCCCCGTGCGCCGGCGTACTCGCGCTTGCGCTCGTCAAGGATGCCAATGTGGCTCAGCAGCCCGGAGAGCAGGCTGATGTGGATGCCTTCATGGTTCCCCACCGGGTCTGCCAGGCGCTTGTTGTCCAGGGTGATGCCGAGCGGCCTGGCGAGCTGGCGCAGCTGGGTGAACAGGTCCTGCCACTCCCGGACGCGGAGGTAGTTGATGAATTCGGCCCGGCACAGGCGCCGGAACGCCGACGACGACAGCTCCTGCTGCTTCTCCTGCAGGTAGTTCCACAGGTTCAGGTAGCCCGTGAAGTCCGAGTTCTCGTCCTTGAACCTGTTGTGCTTCTCGGCGGCCAGCTGCTGCTTGTCCGTGGGGCGTTCGCGGGGGTCCTGGATGGTGAGCGCTGCCGCGAGGATCATGACCTCGCGCACGCAGTTGCGCTTCCCGGCCTCCACGATCATCCGGCCCAGGCGCGGGTCCACCGGCAGCTGCGCAAGTTTCTGCCCGACGGCGGTGAGGCCGCTGCCATTCCCCCGGTCGCCGTCGCTTTTCTCTGCCTTGGGCGCGGAGAGGGCGCCGAGTTCGCGGAGAAGCGTGACGCCGTCGTTGATGGCCCGCGTCTCCGGCGGCTCCACGAACGGGAAATTCTCCACGTCCTTGGGGCCGCGGGCAACACCCATGGCGGTCATCTGCAGGATGACCGCTGCAAGGTTGGTGCGGAGGATTTCCGGGTCCGTGAACTGGGGGCGGGACTCGAAGTCCTCCTCGGAGTAGAGCCGGATGGCAATGCCGTCAGATACGCGGCCGCAGCGCCCGGACCGCTGGTTTGCCGATGCCTGGGACACGCGCTCAATGGGCAGCCGCTGGACCTTGGTGCGGTGCGAGTACCGGGAGATGCGGGCGGTGCCGGTATCGATGACGTACTTGATTCCGGGCACCGTGAGCGACGTTTCCGCCACATTGGTGGCGAGCACGATCCGGCGCTTGTTGCCCGGGTGGAAGACTTTGTGCTGTTCCTGCAGGCTGAGGCGCGCGAACAGGGGAAGGACTTCCGTGCCGGCGAGCCTTCGGTTGCTTTGGATGCGGGCCTGCAGTGCGTCCGCTGCGTCACGGATCTCTCGCTCGCCGGAGAAGAAGACCAGGATGTCGCCGGGGGCCTCGTTCGCAAGTTCGTCGACCGCGTCGCAGACAGCGTCCAGCGGGTCCCGGTCTTCCTCGAGTTCGTCGTCCGAGGGGTCTTCGTCGTCTTCCCGCGGTTGCGTCAGCGGGCGGTAGCGGATCTCCACGGGATAGGTCCGGCCCGAAACTTCAATGATCGGGGCGGGGTTGTCCGGCGTGCCGAAGTGGTTGGCGAACCGCTCCGGGTCGATGGTGGCCGAGGTGATGATGACCTTCAGGTCCGGCCGCTGTGGCAGGATGCGCTTCAGGTAGCCGAGGATGAAGTCGATGTTGAGGCTGCGCTCGTGGGCCTCGTCGATAATGATGGCGTTGTACTTGCGGAGCAGCTTGTCGCGCTGGATTTCAGCCAGCAAAATGCCGTCCGTCATCAGCTTGACCTTGGTTTCCCTGCTGACTTCGCCGGTGAAACGGACCTGGAAACCGACTTCCCGGCCGATCTCGACGTTGAGTTCTTCGGCAATGCGCTCTGCCACGGTCCGTGCTGCGAGCCGTCGTGGCTGGGTGTGGCCGATCAGCCCGTTCTCGCCCAGGCCGAGTTCCAGGCACATTTTCGGAATCTGCGTGGTTTTCCCGGAGCCGGTCTCGCCGGCAATGATGGTCACCTGGTTGGCGGCAATGGCGGCCATCAGGTCCTCGCGGCGCTCGGAGACAGGCAGCTCTGCGGGATAGGAGATATGAAGAGTCATGGCTGCAGACAGTCTACTGCGGCGGGGCCGGCACCCCCGGTTCGACTGCCTGCGGCGGTCCTGGAATTGCTAGAACATGCGGAAGGTGTAGCTGGTGCTGGGAAGGTCCAGCGCCGACCACTCCTCATGGGAATCGACGCGGGGAGTGTGGCCCCGGCCGTCGTTAAGGAGCGCTGCGACGGTTGCGGCGCCGACAAGGAGGAGCAGGATGACGATGATGGCTGCGAAGATTTCCATGCCTCAATGCTTCTCCTGCCGCTCGCAGACAAACAGTGGCAGAAATGACCAAAAAGCTAAAATTCCTGCCACAATGGAAGCATGTTCAAAACAGTGGCCGTGATTGTGGTCCCCAACTTCTCCATCTTCGAATTCGGGACTGCCTGCGAGGTCTTCGGAATCGACAGGTCCACCCGCGGTACCGGGGTTCCGGCCTTTGATTTCCGTGTATGCACCCCCATTCCGGGCGACGTCAAGCTGAAATCCGGGCTATCCATAAACATCAGCCTTGGACTGGAGGCCACGGAGGACGCGGACCTTGTGATCATGGCTCCGTACGGGCACGACGACGACCTGCCGGAGTCAGTGATCCAGGCACTGTGTGCCGCCGATGCGAGGGGAGCATGGCTGATGTCCATCTGCTCCGGGGCTTTTGCCCTTGCCCGCTCCGGTCTGCTGGACGGCCGCAGGTGCACCACGCACTGGCACTACTCCCGGGAGCTGGCCGAGGCCTATCCAGGGGTCCAGGTCGATGAGAACGTCCTCTACGTGCAGGACGGCAACATCATTTCCTCCGCCGGGACCGCTGCCGGCATCGACGCCTGCCTGCACCTGGTGCGGGTCGAGTTGGGGGCGCATGTTGCCGCTGCCATCGCCCGGGACATGGTGGTCCCGCCGCACCGCGATGGTGGCCAGGCCCAGTTCATCGACCGGCCCATGCCCACCTGCGGCTCGGCGCCGATGGAGGAACTGCTGCGCTGGATGGTGCAGAACCTGGACCGCGAGCATTCGGTCAACGACCTGGCCGCCCGGTTGCACATGTCGCCCCGGACCTTCGCCCGGAAATTCCGTTCCGAGACCGGAGCCACACCTGCCGCGTGGCTCAACTCGCAGCGTGTGCTCCGCGCGCAGGAACTCCTTGAATCTACGGACCTCAATATCGATGAGGTGGCCCGGGAAGCCGGATTCGGCCATACCGTCCTCCTGCGGCACCACTTTGCCAAGGTCCTCGACACCAGCCCGCAGTCCTACCGCAGGGCATTCCGGGGCCAACTGGCCGAAGTGGGGTAGCTCCGGCGCTTCGGTCTGGCCGGTTGCCTGCCTGCCTGCGTGCCTGGCGGTGTCAGTTCGCGCAGCCCGCGCTACTGACCGCCGTTCCTGCCCGGGTGGCCCGGACTGCCGCCGTCTCCCTGGGCGGACCGCATCTGCTGGGCCGCCTCCCTGGTCCGGTCTACCAGCACGCGCCAGGGACCGGTCACGGCCCGTTCCGGGAGGGCTGCCCGGCGTTCCCCGGCACGGATGGAGTACATAAAGCGGTCCGGCTGGTTGCCCGCGAACTCTGCGGCGGCCCGCGGTGTCCTTGGCACAGCATCCCAAGGACATGCTTCCACGATTGGCTGCCATTGACTGATGGCGGTCTCTGACCGGGCATCGACTGTCCAGACCCGCGTCATCGCGGCAATACCGCCGGTGCGTTCCACACTGATCTTCATTGCCTGGTTCCTGGGCTTCCATTCAGCCTGGCGGCGTGGAATCCGGCAGCCAGGCGTCACCTATAGCTTGACCTTCACAGTTTCCCACGCCTGCCGCACGGCGTCATGCTCTTTCGAATCCGATCCGAAGAGCTCCATTGCGGCAGAGGCGGTGGCACGGGCGAAGACGCTGAAGGTTGCCGTAGTGGGTAGGGAGCCACCCGTCAGTGTTTCGTACCAAATGAGGCCGGGGGAGTCCCAGGCATTTCCTCCCAAGGACTCGGCAACCAGATAGAACGCCCGGTTGGGGATGCCGGAGTTGATGTGGACCCCGCCGTTGTCCGCGCTGGTCCTTACGTACGAGTCCATGGAGTCCGGCTGCGGATCCTTACCCAGCACATCGTCGTCGTACGCTGTTCCGGGCGCCTTCATGGAGCGCAAAGCGTTGCCCTCAACCTCTGCAGTGAAGAGCCCTTCGCCGATGAGCCAGCTGGCTTCGGTCACGGACTGGTTCTTTACATACTGTTCCACCAGGGCGCCGAACACATCGGACATCGATTCATTCAGGGCACCGGCCTGGTTGCGGTAGGCGAGTGCCGCGGAGAACTGGGTAACGCCGTGCGCGAGTTCATGGCCGATGACGCTCAGGGATGCGGTGAACCGCTCGAAAACTTCGCCGTCTCCGTCACCGAAGACCATCTGCGTGCCATCCCAGAAGGCGTTGTCGTACAGCTTCCCGAAGTGCACCGTCGCATCCAGCCGCAGGCCCTGGCCGTCAATGGAGTTGCGGCCAAAGACGTCTGCGTACAGGCGGTGGGTATGCCCCAGGCCGTCGTAGGCTTCGTCCGCTGCGGTGTCGCCTGTTGCGGGCCCACCCTCCTTGCGCACAAGCTTTCCGGGAAGGACCTCTGAGCCTGCCGCATCGTAGATGGTCCGGTTGGAAGGCCCCGGCTTTGCCTGCCGCACACCTGTGGGGACCTCAGGCATCGCCTGGGTCCGCGATGCCTGCACTGACGCAACATGTCCAAGGGCTTCCCTGGCAGCCCTTGCAGCTGCAGAAAACTCTGGCGCATCCTGCCGGGCCAGGCGCCTCAGCAGATGCGGCGGGACGATGGAACAGACCGGAACGTGCATGGCGTACCCCCTCAACTAGGTGCATCCAGACTACGAGGGGGCTCTGACAATAGGGGTCAGGCACGCTCGGCAAGGGGCGTGTGCCCCAGTTGGGTCACCTGGATTACGACGGCGGAGGGCCGGCTTTCTCCTGCCTGCCGCCTTGGGCAGTCAGGGACAAAGAATGTCGTACCCCTGTTGGACGATGTTGGTATGGGAATCAGCGGGGGGACGGGGACAGGTATGGAGGCTATTCATGCCACCGTTGCTGCCCTTGCCGGGCTTGATGCCGAGGACGCCGCCCTCGCCGCTGCAGGATCTTCGGGTGCCGCT
>NZ_VAHN01000020.1 GCF_005796205.1 Pseudarthrobacter sp. NamE2
GATCGCCGCCCCGATGCCGGCCATCACACCGCAGCCCAGCAGGCCAACGGCCGCAGCATCAACATCAGGATCGACCTTGGTGCACTGCCCGGCGGCGACCAGCGTCTTCTCGGCGAAGGCACCGATACCCAGGGCGGGAGAGAGTTCGGTGCCGTCCTCCAAGGTCATCTTCTGGGTGGCGTTGTGCGTGTTGAAGCAGTACTGCGGCTGGCCCTTGGCACAGGCACGGCACTGCCCGCACACAGCGCGCCAGTTCAGGATCACCCGATCGCCCGGAGCCACGGAAGTAACGTCAGGGCCCACGGCGCTGACCACGCCCGTGGCCTCATGGCCCAACAGGTACGGGAAGTCGTTGCCGATGCCGCCCTGCTTGTAATGCAGGTCCGTGTGGCAGACGCCGCAGGTGAGAATGTCCACCAGGGCCTCGCCCGGACCCGGATCCGGCACCAGGATCGTCTCCAACGAAACCGGCGCGTCCTTCTCCCGGACAATCACAGCTTGAACTTTGTGCACCATTCTCTTGTCTTCCTTTCAGATGGCCGGTGGAACTCACCCTGCCCGAGCACCTATAACAACCCGTAGATGCGTAGGTTAGACCTTGCAGCCCGTTGCCCGGTTGCGGAGGAACAGCTGTGGCGAGGCTTCCTGGTGGATCTGGCGTGAACGCAGGCTTACAGAGTCTAGGTGCATTTTGCCTCAGCTCATGGAGAACGAAATGATGGCAAAGGTCCGCTTTCGCACGCCGTGAGCAGCTTCACGGGTCTTCCTATGACTTCTTGCGATACCGGCGCGCAATTGACTCTCTGCCAGCTTACGACAGTACTTGTTCGCGGGTCTCACCAAAGGGAACAGCGTCGCTGAGGGCGATGGTGTACCGGCGGGAATCGTGGCGTGTTACAAGGATGCCTGCACAACCTACGGAGAACGCTACCTCGCGAAGCTCTGCTTCTGCACGATCGAGCAACTCATAGAGGCGACTGGGATCGGTAACGCGGACTTCCAGGTGCTCGTCTATCTGTTGAGGCATGATCACTGTTTCCTTTCGAGGATTAGGGTCCCCCAATAGCCCAACCCCTGATCCTTAACGGGTGCTGCGTCTTATATCCAGTAGAGGGTGACTGGATCACCACGGACAAACAAACGACGGCTGCCTGTGCTCTTGTCGATGAGCCAGATGAGCTGTCCGTCGTCAGCACGCTCGTCCACAAGGGCGGTGTAGAGGAAGAAATCGTTCGACCACACTTCGACGCAATTCCCATGCTGCAGGCAGTCCCAAGCGCGGACAGGCTTTTGATCGGTTAGCCTTCGACTTGCCCCCGCAAGTTTTAGTTTCCGTCCATTCACGTTTCAGTCCTTTGGGCCAAGTTGTACAACCACGTTTGTCCGATACAGCAAAGTGGGTAACCCGATAACTGCATGTCCGTGACGTCTCAGGCCAGCGCCGGAGGTGGCGTCCTTTGGGTGCCAAACCGCAGGACGCCACCACAGCTAGGGATGGTTAGGCGATAGCTTCGCGGAGTTCTTTTGCTGCCAGGGCGGGGTCGGCTGCGCTATAGATCGCACCGCCTGCGACGGCAACGTCGGCGCCGGCTTCCTGCACGGCACCGATGGTGGCGACCTTCACGCCGCCTGCTACAGAGAACGGGACCCGGGCTTCGGCGCCGGCGCGGAGCAGACCGTTGAGGTCGAAGCCGGGCTTGGCCTGCTCGTCCAGGCCGGCGTGCATCTCAACGAACTTGGCACCGAGAGCGCGGACTTCCTTGGCACGGGTGACCTTGTCCTCGACACTGATCAGGTCAACGACAACGCCCTTGTTGTGGGCCTTGGCTGCCTTCACGGCCCCGGCAATGGTGGAGTCATCAGCGGTGCCGAGCACGGTGACCAGGTCGGCGCCGGCCTTGAAAGCGATGTCGGCTTCGAGTTCACCGGCGTCCATGGTCTTCATGTCGGCGAACACGATCTTGTCCGGGTGGGCTTCCTTGATCGCGGTGATCACGGAGAGGCCTTCGGCCTTGATCAGCGGGGTGCCGAGTTCGATGATGTCGACGTACTCGGCGACCTTGCCGGCCAGTTCGAGGGCGTCTTCGGTGGTCAGGAGGTCGATGGCTACCTGGAGTTTCATGATGTGTTTCTTTCTGTTGGGAACTGCAGTGGATGTACGGAAAATTGGAAAGAGCTGCCGGGGTGTTATTCGAGGTTGGCGTGCCGGAGCCAAAGCTCCTCGGCGGGCTCGTCGGTGTTCTCCCAGAGAGACTGGAAGAGCGCCTCGGTGGCCAGGAACAGGGTCTGTTCGAACAGGGACCCGGAGTACTGGCGGGTAACGCTGGAGCCGTGGTCGGTTTTCTGCGCGGCCGGAATGATCACCACCGCGTCAGCAAGCCCGGCCAGTGGTGAGTCCGGGTTGGTGGTGAACGCGGCAATTCGCGCCCCGGCCTTGGCCGCGGTCTCTGCTGACTTGACCACACCGGAGGTCGTTCCCGACCCCGAAGCGACCAACAGCAGGTCGCCGGAGCTGATCGCCGGAGTAGTGGTGTCACCGGCGATATGAACGGTCAAACCCAGGTGCATGAGCCGCATCGCGGCCATCCGCAGAACCAGGCCGCTACGTCCTGCTCCGGCTACGAATACCCGCCCTGAATGGCAGATATGGGCAGCCAAGCCCGCCAATTCCTCTTCATTGATCTTGGCAGCAGTGTCCACAATTTCGTCCCTTACAAGGGACAGGTTGCGGACGATGTCACCTGTGGTGCTGTAGACGGCACGCGTCGCACTTGCTGTTGGACTCACGATATCCCCTTCGATTCGGTCACCGGCCGCCTTGGGCGGCGGTGGATTCCTTCCGGTTGACGTCCATACTTCCGAAGCAGTCAGGCTGCGATAACGCTGTTTTATGACGGTTCTCACTACACTTTCGGGTTGTGCATCAACGCACTCATAAGAGGCGTCGTATTGATGCTCGTTCCGTAGCTGTGACGGGTCCCTTTATCGGAGCCCTATCCGAAAAACCAGTGGAACTATCCCAAAACAGCGTTTCCCGTCATCGCATATGGCAGGACCATAGGTGGCACGCTTCCCACGTCGGGGGGCTGTGCGCACAGTCGTCACCGGACCCGGAAGGAGACCCCAAGGATGACGAACCAAAGGTCCGTCCGGCTGCTCCGCGCCGGTCTGGTGGGTTCACTGATTGTCGTTCTGGGTGCGGGCGGACATGTTGCCGGTGGGGGAGCCTTACCCCGGCCGGAGGTCATGATCGCGCTCTGCGCGGTAACCATGATTCCAGTATTGGTGATGTCGTCATTCCGGTTCTCGGTACCTGTGCTCGTTGGCTTGATGGCGGCCGGCCAGGGGTGGTTGCATTGGTCCTTCGGCGCCCTTGTCCCCGGCCAACACTTCGCATCGGGCTTGCTGTTGCCTGCTTCCGGTCATTCCGTACATCTACCGACTTCCAGCCCTGGCACCTTCTTAGGGACCGCGTTTTCGTCCCTTGACGCGGGCGGAGGCTGGCCCATGATGACTGCCCACGCTATAGCCAGCGTGGTCGCCGCGTTGTTCCTGGCGCGTGGCGAGGATGCGGTGCGCCTGGTGGTCAGCTGGCTTAAGCCACTGGTGCAGGTCCCTGAGTTCAACGCCTTGCCGCCAGTGGTCAGCGTGGAGTGGCCGGCCGGTGTCGTGCCTTCCCCGGCAACCACCGCACTCCGTCTTCCCGCCCGGCGAGGTCCGCCTGCCGTCCACGCGGCCGCCTGAATACCCGCCTTCCATTCGGAACAGGGGACACTCAGGACCGGCCGCCGCCGCACAAGGCCTGTAAACAGGCGTAACTGGGTTTTCCTGACCATCCCTTAGTGAAAGGCGTTCCTGCCATGAATACATTGCGTCGTCGTACCCTCGACACCATCGCTGCCACGACGTTGGCTGCCGGCCTAATTACCCTCGGCGCGGGCGCAGCTTCCGCCCATGTCCGCGTCGACCCCGACGGCACCTCTGAGGGAAGCTACACCCAACTGACTTTCCGGGTGCCGAACGAATCTGAAACGGCCAAAACGAACAAACTTGAAGTTTCCCTGCCCACGCAAACTCCCTTCAGCTCTGTCTCTGTAAAACCCCTGGACGGATGGAAGGCAGAGGTTGTGATCAGCGAATTGCCAGAGCCCGTGACCGTCAACGGAGCTACGGTCACCAAGGCCCCGACCTCCGTCATCTGGACGGCGGACGAGACCCATCAAATCGGCCCGCACGAGTACCAGACGTTTTCCATTTCAGTCGGGGTGCTACCCACGGCCGGTACTGAACTGATCCTGCCCGCGTCACAGACCTACACCGACGGGAACACCGTGAAATGGGACCAAGGAGCTACCGAGGGCCAAGCCGAACCGAAGTACCCCGCACCTGCCTTTACCACGACGGCAAAGTCCAACGGACACTCGCACGGCGGGGCAACAACACCGCCCGCCACGGTCCCGGCTGCGGCGGCGTCCAGCACCTCCCCTGCAAATGATGCCGGAGCGACAGCTGGATGGCTGGGCCTTGCAACAGGATTAATTGGCTTGACCACCGGTTTTATAGCCCTGGCACGCACTCGCTCACATCGAGTCGAGTAAGACGTACAGTCCCGCTCACATTCCTTTTCACGCCATGAGGACTGCAGGGGAGCCGTTTCTACCCGAGCTCTTCGACGTGACACAGAATCCAATGAGTGCGCCCCGGGCCTTGTCCGGGGCGCACTCATTAGGATGACCCCCTGGAAAAAATTAGCTACCACTCCCCCTTTCGGGGAGGCAAAATCCATGATGGCCAGATCCGCTACAGGACCTCTCAACAGCTCATTAGGCGGCCAGTCAATAGAGGCCAGTAAGAGTCCTCGCTAGGGGTGGTGCTGCAGTTCCCGAAGGCATTGGCGGGCCAGACTCTTGCTCAGGCCGGTCCGCTGGGCGAGCTGCAGCGGGTCGGGCTGACCGTCGCGGGACTTCTCATGATGTTCCAGATAAGCGGCAACCCGCTGCAACGCCCATTTGGGCAGCAGCCGGGGGGTGCTAGTCATGGCATCCGAAAGTCGTGATGACGTAGCCATCTGCACGCAGGAAGAGCTGCCTGCCATGCGTAGCATCTGGTTCCAGCCACAACATCGAGGAGTCATCCGACACCATGTCCACTTTGCCCTGCCGTACCACTTGTCCTTGTCGCCGCAGCTCGACAGTTTGCCCGATCAGTGAGCTCCAATCGGAAACACTTTGAGCCATGAAACTCTCCTTGTACATCCCAACGCACGGCTCCAACCGGCGCGGCTAGCTGGTGTAGGGGTCGGCGATGCCGATGTATTGGGTGGTGGTGTATTCGGCGATGCCTTCGGAGCCGCCTTCGCGGCCTAGGCCTGATTGCTTCACTCCGCCGAAGGGTGCTGCGGCGTTGGAGATGACGCCGGCGTTGAAGCCGACCATGCCGAACTCAATCTGTTCCGCCACGCGCAGGAGCCGGTTGAAGTCCTTGCTGTAGAGGTAGGACGCGAGGCCGTACTCGGAGGCGTTGGCCAGCCGGATGGCTTCTTCTTCGGTGGTGAAGGTGGTGACGGGGGCGACGGGGCCGAAGATTTCCTGGCCCAGGATCGCCGCGTCATTGGGGACGTCGGCGAGGACGGTGGGCTGGTAGAAGTATCCGGGCCCGTCCACAGGTCCACCGCCGGTGACGGCAATTGCGCCGGCGTCGACGGCGGCGCTCACCAAAGCGTGCACGTCATCCCGGGCGCCGCCGTCAATCAGTGGCCCGACCTTCGTGTTGGGGTCGGTACCGCGGCCGGTGGTCAGGGCGCCCATCGCTGCGGCGAACTTGCGGGTAAATTCCTGCGCGACGGATGCATGAACGAGGAACCGGTTCGCTGCGGTGCAGGCTTCGCCCATGTTCCGCATCTTCGCCGCCATCGCCCCCTCAACAGCTGCATCCAGGTCTGCGTCTTCGAACACGATGAAGGGGGCGTTCCCGCCCAGTTCCATCGAGGTCCGCAGCACGTTCTGGGCGGCATCGGCCATGAGCCGTTTGCCGACCGGGGTGGAGCCGGTGAAGCTCACTTTCCGGAGGCGGGAGTCTTTCAGCAGCGGCCCGGAGATCCCGGACGCCGAGACGGAGGAGACGACGTTGAGGACGCCTGCTGGCAGGCCGGCGTCGAGCATGGTCTGTGCGAAGTACTGCGCCGTGAGCGGGGTCAGCTTCGCGGGTTTCAACACCATGGTGCAGCCGGCGGCGACTGCGGGTGCTACCTTGCGGGTGGCCATTGCGAGCGGGAAGTTCCACGGGGTGATGAGCAGGCAGGGTCCGACCGGTTTGTGCTGGACCAGGATCTTGTTCTTCCCCTCAGGCGTGGTGAGGTAGCGGCCGTAATCGCGGACGGTTTCCTCCGAGAACCAGCGCAAAAACTCCGCCCCGTACGTCACCTCACCCCGGGCCTCCGCCAGCGGCTTACCCATCTCCAGGGTCATCAGCAGCGCGAAGTCCTCGGCACGCTCGGTGACCAGGTCAAAGGCCCGGCGGAGGATCTCGGCCCGGACCCGGGGTGCGGTGCGTGCCCAGGAGGCCTGGACGGCGTCGGCCGCATCCAGCGCGGCGATCGCATCCTCGCTCGTAGCCGAGGCAAGGGTGGCGAGCACCTGCCCGGTAGCGGGATCGTACACATCGAACGTGCCGCCGTCGGACGCCTCCCGCCACTCACCACCGATCAGAAGGCCGGTGGGCACCGAGGCGAGAAGGGAGGCCTCCCGCTCGGAGGAGACAGCGGGAGAAAGGGAAGGGGCAAGAGACATGGTGCTCCTTGGGGAAAGAAAAAGGTCATGGATCGGTGGTTGAGCCTGTTTGGGACAGGCTCAACCACCGGGAGTCTCACTGAAGGTGTTACGCCTTGGGCGTGAGGATCTTGTTGAGATCGCTTTGGGTGACGGAGCGGGTGCGGTCGAAGCGGGGGTCATTTCGGAGTTCCTTGACCAGGCCGACGCCGAGGAGTGCGACGATCACGGTGAACGGCAGGGCCGAGAGCATGGCCGCCTGCTGCAGGGCACCCAGGCCGCCGACAATGAGGAGCACGACGGCGCACAGCCCGGTCAGCAGTCCCCAGGTGGTCAGGACGGGCTTGGTCGGGTTCAGCGTTCCGCGGGAGGACATCATGCTCAGGACGAAGGTGTTCGCGTCGGCGCCGGAGACGAAGTACATCACGACCAGGAAGATGGCCACAATGGACGTCAGGCCCGAGAGTGGAAGCCCGGCGAGAGTGGCGAAGAAGGCCGAGTTGACGTCTTCGAGGGCTGCGGCGCCGATCTGGCCCCCGTTGTCCATGTCGAACTTGATGGCGGTGCCGCCAAAGATGGTGAACCAGGCGAAGAAGACAACGCTGGGGACGATCATGACGCCTGCGACGAATTCGCGGATGGTGCGTCCCTTGGAGATCTTGGCGAGGAATACGCCGACGAAGGCGCCCCAGCTCAGCCACCAGGCCATCATGAAGTAGGTCCACCACTGCATCCACTGGACATCCTCCGGTGTGCCCGGGGTGAGCAGGCTGACGGCGAAGAAGCCGCTGAGGTATTCGCCGAGCGAGCGGAAGAAGAGGTTGGAGATGAAGTTCGTGGGGCCGGTGAACAGGACATACACTGCCAGGCCGACGGACAGGACCATGGTGCCCTGGCTGAGGTACTTAACGCCGCGGTGAACACCCGACAGGGCGGACAATGTGAAGATCACGGTGATGACGGCGATGATGAGGATCTGCCCGACCAGGCTGGAGGGGATCCCGAAGACGCGGTTGAGGCCCTCACCGATCTGGGAAGCGCCCAGGCCGAGCGAGGTGGTGGTTCCGAAGAGGGTGGCGATGATGGCGAAGACGTCGATCATCTTGCCGAACCAGCCGTCAACGAGTCTGCCGAAGACCGGGCGGAGCATGGGGGAGACCAGGCCGGCGTTGTTGCGGCAGTGCGTGGAGTAGGCGATCGCGAGGCCGAAGACGCCGAAGACTGCCCAGGCGTGCGGGCCCCAGTCGAAGTAGGAGAACTGCATGGCGCGGACCGCGGCTTCCATGGTGCCTGCCTGGGCCAGGCCGTGCGGGGGCGACGCGAAGTGCGAGATGGGTTCGGCGACGCCGTAGCTGATCAGTCCAATGCCCATGACGGCCGAGAGGATCATCGCCAGCCAGGCCCAGGTGCTGAACTCAGGTTTGGCGTCCTGGGCACCCAGCCGGATGCGTCCGAACCGGCTGAGGCCGATGTAGATGAGCAGCCCGATGCACCCGAGGGTGACCACCAGGTAGCTCCATCCCACGCTCTGGGCCACCCAGTCCATCGCTGCGGTCATGACAGCGCTGAGGCTCGCCGGGGACAGTGATGCCCAGGCCGTGAAGGCCCCGATGAGGCCGACGGATGCCCAGAAGACTGCACCGGGCTTGCCCCGGAGGCGGTCCGCCTTGGCCATCGGTGTTTCGATGACCGGGCCGTCGCCGTTGGGGGAGTTGAGGACGGTTGGGCTCGCGCCCGTGCCTGGCTTTGTCGTGTCCATCAGGTCCTCGGCATTTTGTGTGTGGGTCATGGGTGCTCCAGATGCAACGCTGCATTAGTTGGAAAGTTGATGGGTTCCCTGTGGGGGGATGGTGGGCTGCCCTGGCCTGCCCGGGGTGGCAGGGCCAGGGCGCTGACGCGCGTGGGTCAGAGTTCCTCGAGCTGCGCACCGTCAAAGAAGTGGCCTGCCTTGTAAATCATTGGCGCCGTTTCGGCGACCTCGGCGTGCCGGACCCGGCCGACGAAGATGGTGTGGGTTTTGGCCTGGAAGCGTTCCTTAATCTCCGCTTCGAGGGACGCTGCTGATCCGTCGATGAGCGGTACGCCGTTGGGGCCGGCGTGCCATTCCAGGTCGGCGAACTTGTCCGGGGTCTTTGAGGCGAAGGTCTTAACGGTTCCCAGCTGGTCGTTGCTGAGGATGTTGATCCCGAAATGGGACGACTGGAACAGGGCGGGGTAGGTCGAGGACGTCTTTTGGACGCAGACGAGAACGAGTGGGGGGTCCAGGGAGATCGAGGCGTAGGAGTTGGCGGCAAGGCCCTTTGGGTTGCCGTCTTCATCAACGGTGGTCACCACGGTGACGCCGGTGATGAACTGCCGGTTGAATCCCTTCATGATGTCCTGCGGCAGGTTTCCGGACAGGTTGTCGACGACCACTTCCGGGGTTTCTTCCTCGAAGGCGGACCCGAGGGAGGGGATGCCCACATGGGCGAGGAGTTCGACGGCGTCCCAGGTCACCTGTTCGTGGGCGATGCGCCCGTCCCGGAGGGTCAGGGCATTGGAGCCGCGGGTTTCCACGACGCGGCCTGTAGGCGGGACGCCTCTAAGCGGGCGAGTGAAGGTTCCGGTCGACTTCCAGAAGATGGCCATGTCGTCGCCGTTGGCGATGACCTTCTCGATGCGGGTGGTCAGATCCGGGAATGCGGCCCGGACGTCAAGGATTTCCTGCTGCAGCTCCTTCAGCCCGGACACCTTCTTCGTGCCGGTGCTCTCACGCTGGTAGTCAGCGGTGACGATGGCGTCGAATGCGGTGACATCACCCTCGTCCCAGGCTGCAGTCCAGGCGGCGGTCACGGCGTCATTGAGTGTTTCTTGCATGCCACAACGGTAGGACCGCAATGTGACCCACGTCAATAGGGCTGCAAAAATCAAGTGGATCCGCGAAATAACCGCAGGGTCTTGACGCTCTTCTTGTATGCAACGTAGTTTTGATGCATGCAAGAAGTCACTCAGTTGCGAAAAGGCATCCAGGGGTCCGCCACCCAGGCCACCCTGTTGGACAAGCTGCGGAAGCTGGTCCTCAGCGGCGAGTACCCGCCTGGCGCACCTTTGCCGGAGTTGTTCCTGGCCGAGGAGTTCGAGGTGAGCCGGACGCCGGTACGTGAGGCGCTCAAGCAGCTGGAGAACGAGGGTCTTGTGGAGATCCGTCCCAAAGTGGGGACGTTTGTCCGCATTCCGACCCGCCGCGAAATCGTGGAACTCTTCCAATTGAAGGAAAGCCTCGAGGGCCTGGCTGCGGGCCTGCTTGCCCGGCGCGGGCCCGTGCCGGAACTGGAGATCCTCAAGCGCAACATCGAGGAATCAGAGCGCGCCGAACGGCGTGCCGACACCGGTAAGTACGCCGAACTTGTCCATGAGTTCCACTGGACGATCGTGCAGGGTTCTGACAACTCCAAGCTCGTCGAGCACTACGGGCGCCTTATGAACCAGCTGGCCTACCATCGGATCGTGCTCGAAACCGTCGAGCGTCCCGCCCGCATGCGTGCCTCTATCCGGGAACACCAGTCGGTGGTCGACGCCCTGTTGGAAAAGGATCCGGTGGGCGCCGAACTCGCCATGCGCGGCCACGTCAATGCCTCAAGCCTCGCCGCGTCGCGCGGCGCAGACGCCGGTTCTGTCACCGGTGCCGAAAAAGAAGCTTAGTCACCGAAAGGAACCCCATGACTGCCACCACCTACCCAAAGAAGGGTTGAACCGTGTCTGAGACCATCACCCCCGTCGCTGAGGGAACCAACCAGGCGACCGCTATCGAAGAACTCGCCCGGGAACTTGGCGTCCGCAAAGTTACCGTAATGACGGAAGAAATCCTCCGCGACGGATCAGGTGCCCTGGTCACCAGCGTGACCAGGGCCGCCGCGGCCGCCGTGATCCGCAACCCGTGGAGCGGTTCGGCTGTTTCCACCGATCTTGCACCGGAAACCGAACGGATCGCTCCCGTGCTCGCGAAAATCCTTACCGACCGTCTCACGGCAGCCCTGGGAGGCGCCGGCGAGATTGAGGCGTTCGGCAAGTCCGCCGTCGTCGGGCTGAAGGGCGAGGTTGAGCACGCCGCAGCGCTCATTCATACGCCGTTCTTCGGCAACCTTGTCCGCGAATTCCTCGAAGGCACCTCGATCCTGTCCTTCTCGGACGACCGGGCAGAGCCGGGAACCACCATTGCCGTGCCGATGTGGCACAAGGAAGCCGCCTCCACCCGCAGCCACTACCAAACCCTGACGCTGAACCTGAGCGATGCGCCCCACCCCAACGAAATCGTCGTGGTCGCCGCCGCCTCAACCGGTTCGCGCCCGCACCCCCGCATCGGTGACCGCACCACCGACCGCCCCGTAACCGCCCAAATCCTGGAGGGAATCCTGCCGTGAACATCCGCAAAATCGTCACCCTGTCCGAAGAAATCCTGACCGAAGGTGGCCGCCCCGTATCGCCAGGCGCCCGTGTTGCGATCGCCGTCGCCGTCGTTGAAAACCCGTGGGCCGGCCAGGGCTTCGTTGAGGACCTCAGCGCGGGCATCGATGCCACCGCCTCGGATCTCGGCAAGCTTCTGACCCCCAAGGTCATCGAGGCCCTCGGCGCCCCCGTTGAGGCCTACGGCAAGGCGGCCATCGTCGGTATCGAAGGCGAGATTGAGCACGGCTCGGCGCTGATTCATACGCTGAAGTTCGGCGACCACTACCGCCAGGCCACCTCCGCCACCACGCTGCTGCCCGCCGTCGAGAAGCGCGCACCGGCCGGTACCGTCTTCGACATCCCGATGAAGCACATCACGGACGCCACCATCCGCTCCCACCACCAGAGCGTGGAGGTCCGGGTGGCCGACGCACCGCACCCCGGTGAGATCCTTATCGCCCTGGCCGCTTCCGCGCAGGGACGGCCGCAGGAGCGCCTGGCGCCCCTGTCCACGGAGCAGTGACCCAAGTGCCTGAAACCCCCGTAGCCCTGCTGCATGGCGTGGGTCTGGACGCGAGCATGTGGGCCCCGGTCCGGGATGCCCTCAAGCGGGATTCAGTTGCCCTTGACCTTCCGGGCCACGGTCGTCAACCGGCGCTGACCCTGCCGGTTTCGCTCGCGGATCTCGCAGCCGACGTGCTGGACCGTCTTCCCGGGCGAAGCCACCTGGTTGGGTTCTCGCTTGGGGCGCTGATCGCGCAACACATCGCCAGGTTCCACCCGGAAAGGGTGGCGACCCTGACCTGTGTGAACTCGGTGTGCCGACGCACGGAGGCTGAATCACGGGCGGTTATGGCACGGCTGGCTTCCGCGGAGCACAACTTTCCGGCCAACGTTGAGGCATCGATCGACCGCTGGTACACCGGCACATCCGTGCCAGCGGATGTCGTGGAAGCGACCCGCCGAACCCTGGAAGCGAACAACGTCGCATCCTTTGTGCACGCCTACCGCGTCTTCGCGACCGGGGACGCGGTCATCGGCCCCGAACTCGGCCGCATCCAGGTTCCCACCCTTGCTGTCACCGGTGAGCTGGACCCCGGATCAACCCCGGACATGACCCGCCGCCTGGCGGCAGCCATCCCCGGGGCAAGGAGCCTGGTGGTTCCCGGCGCACGGCACATGCTGCCGGTCCAGAGCGCCGACGTACTGGCCGGGGCAATCAACGACTTCATCCAAGAATCCGAAGGAGAACGGGCATGACGCTCCGACTCGACCACTTCATCGGCGGTACCTGGTCTGCTCCCGCCGGCGGGGAATACTTCCCCAGCACCAACCCGGCAACCCTTGAGCTGCTCTATGAAGCCGCCCGCGGTACCGAAGAGGACGTCCGTCGTGCCGTCGCGGCGGCCAAGGAAGCCTTCGAGTCCCCGCTATGGCGCGATCTCACCGCCACCAAGCGCGGCCACCTCCTTCGCCGCCTCGGCGACCTGATCGGCGAGCACGCAGACGAGCTCGCCGAGCTGGAAACCCTGGACAACGGCAAGCTGCTGCGCGAGATGCGCGGCCAGCTCGCCAACCTGCCCGAGTACCTCTACTACTACGCCGGGCTCGCGGACAAGGTCCAAGGCAGCCAGATCCCCACCAACTCGATCACCATGCTGAACTACACCCAGCGCGAGCCGCTCGGCGTCGTCGGGGCCATCACGCCGTGGAACTCGCCCCTGACGCTGACCACTTCCAAGCTCGCCCCGGCACTGGCCGCGGGCAACACCGTGGTCATCAAGCCCAGCGAGTACACCTCCCGGACCATCCTCCGCGTCGCCGAGCTGGCCACGCAGGCCGGATTCCCGGACGGTGTGGTGAACGTTGTCACCGGCTTCGGACAGGAAGCGGGTGCCGCCTTGGTCAGCCACCGCGACCTGGCGAAGATTTCCTTCACAGGATCCACCCAGACCGGAGCCCGCATTGCCGCGGAGACCGCGTCGCGCTTCATCGGCTCCACCCTGGAACTCGGCGGCAAGAGCCCCAACATCGTGTTTGAAGACGCCGACGTGTCCAACGCGGCCATGGGAGTCATCGCCGGCATCTTCGCCGCCGCCGGGCAGACCTGCATCGCCGGCAGCCGGGTGTTCGCCCACCGCAGCGTCTATGACGAACTCGTTGAACGGGTCGCCGAACGTGCCGCGTCGATCATCATCGGCGACCCGCGCCTGGCCACCACCGAACTCGGACCCCTCGCGTTCGGCGCACAGCTGGACAAGGTGAGCTCCTACGTCGACATCGGCGTCAGCGAGGGCGCAACGGTGCGGACAGGCGGCAAGCGCCCGGACATCGAACTCCCCGGCTACTTCTTCGCACCCACCGTCTTGACCGGCGTCGACAACACCATGCGCGTGGTGCGCGAAGAGATCTTCGGGCCGGTGGCCGCGATCATGCCCTTCAATTCCGAAGACGAGGTGGTGGGCCTGGCCAACGACACCGAATACGGCCTCGCCGCCGGCGTCTGGACCCAGAACCTCGCACGCGCCCACCGGATGGCCCGCCGGCTCGAAGCAGGCACGGTGTGGGTCAACACCTACAGGGCGATGTCCCCAATGTCACCGCGGCAGGGGTTCAAGAACTCCGGCGTGGGCATCGAGCACGGGCTTGAGTCCATGCACGAATACACCCGGCTCAAGAGCGTCTGGATCAACACCGACGAAGGCCCTGTCTCCGATCCGTTCGTCCTGCGCAGCTAAGGAGCCCGAAATGCCGCTCATTGAAGTATCCATTGCCCGGGGCCGGACCCCTGAACAGCTCCGCTCACTCATCAACGAGCTGCACCAGGCCGCGGAGAAGGCTGTCGGTGCGGTACCTGAGAACACCACGGTCATCATCCGCGAGGTCGAGCACGAACACTGGTCCCGCGGCAACCAGACCATCGCCGAACGCAACGCCGCAGCCAAGTAGCTGCGCCCACTAATCACGCCGGCGGCGGACACCGCCGCCGAACGAAGGAGTTTTACTCATGCGCTTT
Source organism: Pseudarthrobacter sp. NamE2 (assembly GCF_005796205.1). Taxonomy (GTDB): domain Bacteria; phylum Actinomycetota; class Actinomycetes; order Actinomycetales; family Micrococcaceae; genus Arthrobacter. Next base: position 14,209 of record NZ_VAHN01000020.1, read on the forward strand.
TCCCTTTTCGTCCACATGGAGCGCTGGGACGAGTCCGTCTCGTACCAGGAAAGCTTCGAAAACCTGACCGAGCTCACCCTCATGGCCGAGGCCGGCGGTTTCAGCACCGTCTGGATCGGTGAGCACCACTCGATGGAATACACCATCTCGCCGAGTCCTATGCCCCAGCTCGCGAACCTGGCCGCGCGAACCTCAAAGATCCGCCTCGGCGCCGGAACCATCATCGCCCCGTTCTGGAACCCGCTCCGCGTCGCGGGGGAGTGCGCCCTCCTGGATGTCATCAGTAACGGCCGCATGGAAGTGGGCCTGGCCCGCGGAGCCTACCAGTTTGAGTTCGACCGCCTGATGGGCGGCATGTCAGCGGTCGACGGCGGCAAGCACCTCCGTGAGCTCGTCCCTGCCGTGCGCAAGCTGTGGGAAGGCGATTACGAACACAATGGCGAAGTGTGGCAGTTCCCCACTTCAACGAGCGTTCCCAAGCCCGTCCAAAAGCCGACCCCGCCGATGTGGATCGCCGCCCGCGATATTTCCTCGCATGAGTTCGCGGTCGAGAACGGATGCAATGTCATGGTCACCCCGCTGATGAAGGGTGACGAGGAGGTCGAGGACCTCGTCAACAAGTTCGAGTCAGCTGTCGAGAAAAACCCGGGCGTGCCCCGTCCGGACCTCATGGTCCTGCGCCACACCCACGTCCACTCCGCAGACGAGCCCGAGGGCTGGCGCCGCCCGGCCGAAGGCATCAACAAGTTCTACCGGACCTTCGATGCCTGGTTCGGCAACAAGACCACGCCCAAGAACGGCTTCCTCGAGCCCAGCCCCGAAGAAAAGTTCGCCGAACGTCCCGAGTTCACGCCTGAGTCTCTGCACAAGACCGCCATGATCGGCACGCCGGAGGAGATCATCGAACGGCTCCGCAAGTACGAAGCCCTCGGCGTCACCGAATTCAGCGTCTGGTCCGACAACAGCCTTACCCACGAGGAAAAGAAGCGCTCCCTCGAACTCTTCATTAAACACGTCGTCCCGGCCTTCGAGGAGCAACCCGCCGCCGTTGGAGGCTAACCACCAATTCGTACCACAGGGCTGACGGAAACCGCCGATAGGTAAATCCTTCATCAACTTGGCAGTGACAAAGCAGCACCCCGGTCTTGGACCGGGGTGCTGTTCTTTTATCGCCTCTGTGGTCTTTTCCGCGCGTGCTCTTGCCGTTCTGCCTCGGCGGTCGCCCGTTTGACGGGAGTAAGGCGCCAGCTTGTGCCCACCCGCCGGCCACCCAACGTTTGCAGACCTAAGCCAGGTTGCAACCTGGTGCTGTAGCCAAATCTCGCTGGGTTAACGCGCGTTTATACTCAATTTATGACAACTGGGCAGACGGAGAAGGTACTTTCTGCCGAGTCCGGCCCCGGAACGTTGGATGCTCCCGGTCCCCTGGAAAGCGTTATCGCAGGCCAGGTAAAGCGGCATCGGGTAGGGGCTGGCATGTCGGCCGCGGAGTTGGCGGCCCGGACGGGTCTGTCCAAGGCGATGATCTCCAAGATTGAGTCGGCTAACACGTCCTGTTCTCTTACTACTCTCCATCGGCTGGCCCAGGGTTTGAATATCCCGGTTACGGCGCTGTTCCAAGGTGCGGATACCGAACGCGAGGCGACTCTCACCCGTGCGGGAGAGGGTAGCGTTACCGTCCGCAGCGGCACACGGCATGGCCATGAATACCGTTCGCTGGGCGAGCTTAAGCGTCGGGCGCGTGCCATTGAGCCGAGCCTGGTAACCCTGACGAGCGCCTCTGATGTGTTTCCCCAGTTTCAGCATGCTGGTACCGAGTTCATCTACATGCTTGAGGGCCGCATGGTCTACGGCCATGGATCCTATGAATATGACCTCGGCCCCGGCGACTCACTTGTGTTTGAGGGGGAGGGGCCCCACGGGCCGCTGCGCTTGGTGGAATTGCCTATTCGGTTCCTGGCAGTGGCAGCACCCTGACCTTGCAGGCAACGTGCGCTGTGCTTGCCGGAGCGGAATCAGCAAGGGTTAAGTTCGACGAGGGCCGCGGTGCCTTGGCCCCGAATCACTTGAGGCGCTGCTTTTGACCCAAGCACTGCATCGAACCGGCGCAGCGCCGTGCCACTGGCATGGGCGTGACCATCTAGGAGAACAGCTACTTGATGCGGCATCAGCTGGTGTTCACCGAGCGGCAGGATCGTAACGGTGCCTTCGGTCCGGCCCGCCCTGCACATGAGGTTCAGGTTCCTCACCGGGCCCTGGGGCAGTTCTGCTGTGGTGACGGCGCCCCCGTCGAACGACAGTGGCTGGTGTGAGGCCACCGAGCGGGAGGTGCCATCGATGGTGAGCTGAAGCGGGCCGCCGTCCACCAGGGTGAGAACGCGCCTAATGCCCGGCAGCCCGGAGAAGAGTCCGGGCTGCCGGACATCGGCGATGGAGAGCCGCCAGTCCCAATGGTCACCTGCGCCGATGTCCAGACCCCCGCCCTGGGCCAAGGTGCCTGCAGCGATCACTTTGAGACTGCCCCCGCCGTTGATCCACGGTGACCCTTCGAGGTCGGCGAATCGGATGATGTCCATCAGGACCGCGAGGGTGAGCCGAGCATTTCGGGTTCTTCGTCCACGAGGTAGGCCTCCTCCGCGTGAGCGGTGAGGTCGATGCCGCGCAGTTCGTCCTCGGGACGGATACGCAGACCGACGGTAATCTGGACGAGCTTTGCCACGACCCAGGTTGCGGCGAAGGAGTAAACGAGGACGGCTGCGGTGGCGAGGGCCTGTGTGGCGAGCAGGTCGAGTCCGCCGCCGTAAAGCAACCCTGCTGCCTTGTTCGGGGCTGCGTCGGTGGCGAAGATGCCGATGAGCAGTGTGCCGATGATGCCGCCGACCAGGTGAACGCCGACGACGTCCAGGGAGTCATCGAAGCCGAGGCGGAACTTCCATTCGACGGCCAGAGAGCATACGGCTCCAGCAATTGCGCCTATGGCGATAGCGCCGAGGGGGCTGACTGCTCCGCAGGCGGGTGTGATGGCTACGAGGCCGGCGACCAGGCCGGAAGCAGCTCCCACGCTGCTGGCACGGCCGCGGCGGAGGCGTTCGACGGCAATCCAGCCCAGGAGCGCGGCGGCGCCTGCCACCGCAGTGGTGAGGAAGACGACGGATGCGGTGTTCCCGGCAGCCAGGGCTGATCCGGCGTTGAAGCCGTACCAGCCAACCCAGAGGAGTCCGGCGCCGACGAGTACCAGGGGCCGGCTGTGGGGGCGGATGTGTTCGCTCTTGGGCCAGCCGGTGCTGCGTCCGAGCGCCAGGGAGAGTGCCAGGGCGGCGACGCCGGCGTTGATGTGGACGGCTGTGCCGCCGGCGAAGTCTATGGCTTTGAGGTCGTTGAGGATCCATCCTCCGGTGATGGTGCCGTCGGGCGAGTCCAGGGCGAAGACCCAGTGGGCAACGGGAAGGTAGACAAGTGTCGCCCAGAGTGCGGCGAACAGCATCCAGGCGCCGAATTTCATGCGTCCTGCTGCGGCCCCGGCAATGATGGCGGTGGTGATGCCTGCGAAGAAAAGCTGGAATGCTGCGAACAGAGCCGGTGGGAGGGATGCGTTCGGGTCCTCGGCCAGCAGTTGCTCCAGGCCGGGGTATTCGGTGACGTCTCCGATGAGGCCGAGTCCGCCCACTGAGTTGCCGAAAACGGCCGAGTAGCCGAAGACGGCCCACAGGACGGCGACGATGCTGACGCCACCGAAGCACATCATCATCATGTTGAGGATACGGCGGGAACCGACCATTCCCCCATAAAAGAGGGCCAGTGCGGGGATCATCAAGCAAACCAAAGCCGAGCTGACCAGTAGCCAGGCGACATTTCCCGAATCCATGGGAAGCCTCTTTCGAAATGGACGCGGTTGGAAGATTGCGTCGGGTGTGCGGAGTAAAAGGGGTGCATGGGGGCAGGTGACGGCTGCCCCCATGCGGGTCTTTGGATCAGGCCAGGGCGGGGGTGTCCCAGAGGTTCAGGACGGTGCCGATGTTCTTCTCTTCAGCGGTTTGGTACAGCTCGGTGGCCCAGGCAACGTCTTCGATGGGCATGCCGCCGACGGAGTAGAGGATGATTTCTTCGTCGTCGCGTCGTGCGGGGAGCTTTCCGGTGGCGATGTCGGCGATTTCTTCGATCTTTGAGGCCGGGATCTTTCCTTCCTCGAGCAGACCAAACCAGTGCGATCCGGGGATGCCCAGAATCTGGTAGGCGGTGGGGCCGTATTCATCGAGCCACGCCCGGTAGAGGCCCTCGGCGTCAATGACCAGGCGGGCGTCTCCCTGGAGGAAGTCGTCATCGAAGCGCGCGGCGGCGGGCAGGAGCAGGAGGGCTCCGGGCTTGATTGCATGCTTCGGGAAGTACGGGAAGGCTTCGCTTCCTGCCGCGTCGGTGGACGTGGTGGCCATGACGACATCGGCGTCGGCGATTGCGTTCTCGATGGTGTGTGCGGCGGTGACCGTGGTGAGCTGGGGGAACTTGGCGGTAGCCCAGTCGACGAAGGCCTGCGTGGTGCCGGTGCTGCGGCCCTTTACGTACAAGGTGTCAATCGAGGGGCGCAGCGCAAGGGTGGTTTCGAGGACGGAGCGGGCGATGACGCCCGGGCCAACGACTGCGGCAACCTTGGCGTCGGCTTTTGCGAGGTGCTTGACGCCGACACCCGGGACGGCGCCGGTGCGGTAGGCGCTAAGCAGGTTGGCGCTCATGATGGCCAGTGGCGCCCCGGTGTCCCGGTCGTTTAGGACGAAGACGTGGATCGAGCGGGGAAGCCCTTTCTGCCGGTTTTCGGTGTTGGAGCCGTACCACTTCACGCCGGTGGTTCCGAACCGGCCACCCAGGTATGCGGGCATTGCCATGAAGCGGCGGTCGGGGCCGTCCTTCGGCATGCCCTCGAATGCGGGGTCAGCGGGGAAGGTGATCATTGCCCCGTGGGAGTTTCCGTTCTCGCCGGCCATTCGGTAATCACCCTGGCGCAGGAGTATCAGGGCCTCTTCCATCACGTTGGTGCAGCGGACAAGGTCGCCGACACCGGCTTCGATCATGTTCGGTTCGCTGAGGTACCGGAAGTTGATACGGGTAGACACATTGACTCCTGAAATTCTTGTCATGAAACGGTGGTGAGTACGAGTAAACGCAGGGTGGGTTTCGGCTGCGTCAGGGCGATGTTTCCGGCGTGTAACTTCTTTCTGGGCCGGTTCACTGCAGACTGAAGCGCCCGCACCGCGTGGCGGTACGGGTGGTCAGTCCTAAGGCGTTAGGTCATGAGCGCCGCGAGGGCGTCTGCCAAGGTTTGGGCTCCGGTTTCGGCGTCTTCGTCCAGCACGTGTTCTTCGGGGGAGTGGGATATGCCGCTGGGATTGCGGACGAACAGCATGGCTGTTGGGACTAGGGGGGAGAGTACCCCGGCGTCGTGTCCTGCGCCGGTGTCAAGCATGGGTGCGTCCGGCAGCGCGTGTTGGAGTTGTTGCTGCAGTCCTGGATCGAAGTGGACTGTGGGGCTCAGTGATTCTTCTGTGAGTTCGATTGTGCAGCCTTCTTCGGCGGCAATCAGTTGCGCCTGGGTGTGGATGCTTTCCACGAGGGAGGCGGTGATGGCGTCATCGGGGTGGCGGACGTCGAGCCAGAAGTCCACTCGTGAAGCAATGACGTTGGTCCCGCCGGGGACTGGTTGCAGGCGGCCAACTGTAGCGCGGGCGTGGGGCTGCTGGCGGGCGGTGTCGCGGATGGCGACGACGGTACGGGAAGCTGCAATCATGGGGTCGCGGCGGTCGGCCATCAGTGTGGTGCCGGCATGGTTTCCCTGTCCGTTGATGCTCAGGCGCCATCGGCCGTGGCCGAGGATCGATGAAGCGACGGCGATGGGCCGGTTGAGGTCGATCAGGCCGCGGCCTTGTTCGACGTGGAGTTCGACGAACGCGCCGATCTGCCCCAGGAGCTGTTCATCCTTTCCCAGAAAGCGGGGGTCGAGGCCGTTTGCGCGGGCGATGTCGGCGAAGGTGTTGCCCTCCGGGTCACTGAGGTTCCGGGCTTTGTCCGCGTCAATGGCGCCGGTCATCAGGCGCGAGCCGAGGCAGGCGACGCCGAAGCGGGAACCTTCCTCTTCCGAGAAGACCACAACGGCCAGTGGCCGTGTTGGGGTGGTGATGCGGGCTTTGAGCATATCGACGGCGACCAGGGCGGAGGCTACACCGAGGGGGCCATCGAAGTGGCCACCGCCGGGGACGGAGTCGAGGTGGCTGCCGGTAATGAGGCTGTTGCTGCGGTCACCGCCCGGGATGTCCCACCAGGCCCAGATGGCGCCGTTGCGGTCTGTTTCCACAGACAGGCCACGTTTGGTGGCCTGTTCGATGAACCATTCACGCAGGTCGAGTTCGGCTGTGGAGTAGACGGGGCGGGTGTAGCCGCCGCGCAAGGGATCGGCGCCTGTTGCGGCGATGTCCGACAGCAGGCCGGTCACGGTGGCCACCGTAGCGGTGGCGATTTCTGGCATCAGTGTGCTCCTGCCATGGCGGTTTGGGCGTCGAGGCGGAATTGTTCCGGAACGGTTCCGGCGCCGGTGGCGAGGTCGGCAGCGAGTTGCCCGATCAGCGGTGCGAACTTGGCGCCGTGGCCGGAGCAGGGGGAGAGGAGGGTGATGCCGTCAGCACGGTCCAGGATGAAGTCCTCGCTGGGGGTATTCGTGAAGAGGCAGGTGGTTTCGGCGTATGGTTCGGGAGTCAGGCCGGGAAGGTACTTCTCGACGTAGTCGATCACTCGGCGGCGGTTGGCAGGGTCGATCAGCCCGTCCTGGTCCGCGGCGGACGGCAGGGTTTTGCCGCCGTTGTATTCGGCGACTTTTTGTCCCCGGAAGCCGGCATCGCGGCCACCGGGCAGGCCGTACGCTTGCCAGCCGTCGCGTTTGTGGATGAACGTGGGCCAGGGTGTGTTGCCGGTGTCCGCGCTGTCGGCGTAGGGGAAGTGGTAGGCCTGTTCCTGCCGGACTTCCAGTGCTGGCATGTTCGCCAGGAATCCCACCGGCAGGGACAGTGAGCCGAGCAATTGGGGAAGCCAGCCGCCGGCTGCGACGATGACGTTCCCGGCGTGCAGCGAACGTCCGTCATCCGAGGTGAGGACGTAGTTGCCCGCGGTTCCGGTGATGGACGCGACGGCCCAGTTGGTGTGCAGGGCTGCGCCGTTTGCGGTTGCCTGGGCGACCATGGCTGCCACGGATTCGTGGGCGTCGATGACCCCGGCGCCGGGGTGCCAGAGCACGTCGGTGTCGAAGGCGATCTGCGGCCACCTGGTTTGTGCTTCTTGGGCCGAGAGGAGTTCGTGCTCAATGCCGTAGTTGGTCAACGCTGCAGCGAGGCGTTCCGGTTGCCGGACCGCGCCGTAGTCCACGGCGCCGGTAGGGGTGATCAGTTGCTTGCCGGTTAGGTGGGCGAGTTCGTCCCAGCCTGCCTTCGCTTGCAGGACAAGTCCGGTGTAGAAGTCGTCTGGGTAGGCATAGCGAAAGATCCGGGCCGAGCCGTGTGAGCTGCCCGCGTCGTTTGCCGGCGTGCTCCGCTCCAGCAGCGCTACTTCGTGGCCGCGGACGGCAAGCTGCCAGGCAGAAGCCGCGCCGGAGAGCCCCGCCCCGACAACGGCATATTCGATCGATTCCATTGAGTGGCTCCCAATTGTGATTGAGGGGTGCGTATTGCGTTGTCTCCAGTAACCCATCGCAGGAGTGCGCGCGTCCAATATCATTTGCAAAGTGATTATTACTGTCTATCGAAAGAATCAGTCATGGAACTCAGGCAGCTTCGGTATTTCCTCGTGGTTGCGGACGAGCTTCATTTCGGCCGTGCCGCTGATCGGTTGCACATCACCCAGCCACCTCTAACCGTGGCGATACGGCGGCTGGAGCGTGAGCTCGGCGTCCAGCTTTTTGACCGGACCACACGGCGGGTCACCCTGACCCCTGCGGGGGAGTCATTCAAGCGACGGGTCCAGGACGCCTTGGCAGAACTCGACGATGCAGCAGGCGATGTTGCCAGCGTCTCTACCGGAATGAGTGGAAGGATCAGGGTTGGATTTGTCAGCTCGGCCAGCTACACCGCCATCCCGGAAGCGCTCCGGAATTTCAGGGAGCAGCGCCCCCGGGTGCAACTCGTCCTGCGCCCCCTGACCAGCGGCGAGCAGGTCGAACAACTACTCGACGGCGACTTGGACGTTGGCCTTCTTCGCGACCCCGGCCAGGTCCCCGGGCTGGCCATGCAACGGGTGAGCGCGGAGGATCTTGTTGCCGTCCTGCCCGAGGCGCACCCTCTGGCCAGAAATTCAGAGATCCGGCCCGACGATCTCTCTGGTGAGCCCATGATCCTTTTTCCCTATCGGCTCATGCCTGGGTTTGTTTCCCGGGTGCTTCAGCTGTTTGACGGGCAAGCTCCACCACGGGTTGCCCAGCAGGCCATACACCAAGAAACCGTCCTCGGCCTCGTTGCAGCCGGCATTGGCGCCTCCCTCCTCCCGGAATCAGTCCGGCGCTTTCAGATGCCGGGCGTCGTCACGCGGCCGATCACCGGACGACCGCAAACCGCCCTCTACGCAGCCCGTGGAACTACGAACCTGCCCACAGTGGACGAATTCATGAGATGCCTTCAGTCGATCGGGAAGTAACACGCACGAAACTATCATTTACTACCATTCATTTAGTTTCACAAGGTTCAACTACTGATGAATGGAGTCGCCTTGAAAAACAGAAGCCTCATGAAAACCGGGCGCGCCGCCGATTTCGGGCTACGGCGCGTTCTTCGTACCGGGGAGCACTGTCCTGTCAGTGGATGGTGGGCAGTGGCATCAGAACCTAAAGCGGCGCGGTTTATTAGCGAAGGGAGCGTGATGCCGGCCCACAACGGCATCGCGGTCGCATGGAAGCGGGCGATCCAACCCATTCTGTAGGAGCTTGCCTGACGTGGCTCCACACTCGCCGTCCATGCGCTGCACGTGGAGCATTCCACCCGGGGTTCGGACACGGGCGCGTAAAAGGAAATCGCTGCATTCGCCGATACCGTGCACGGTGCTTCAAAAATTCCGAAACCCATTCACGCGACTGGCGAACCCATCCTCAATCAACTTGGCAACGAAAGAACTCATGCAACAAAAACGTCCGCGCGTCGCGATTCCCGCCCGCCTCAATTCCAATTCCATGGATGCCCGCGTCATCATAGCCGCCAAGGCTTTCCACAGCATTGTGTCCCTGGTTGAATCCCAAGACCTGCAGCCGGTGATAATCGATGATCCCGCTACCGATATGGCTCAGTTCGACGGACTGGTGCTGCCGGGCGGGGGAGACATTGACCCTGAACGCTACGGACAGTCCCAATCTCCCCAGGTTTACGACGTGAACCCAAACCAAGACGCCTTGGACTTCAACGTCGCATCCTCTGCGTTGACCCAGGAGATACCCATCTTGGGGATCTGCCGCGGGATGCAGATCTTAAACTCCTTGTTCGGCGGGACCCTCCATCAAGACCTGCAGCCCACCAAAACCACTCATCGGATCATGAGTGCAGATGTCGCCGAATGGTCTTGGCACCGCGTTGCCCTGCGGTCCGGTTCACCACTGGCACTGGCCTCGGGAACTAAAACGCCCAACATCGCGTCAGCACACCACCAAGGCATCGATCGCCTCGGACATGGCCTGATTTTGGAAGGGACCGCACCCGACGGGCTACCTGAAGCATTCTCAACCACGAACGGGCTCATCTGGGCAGTCCAATGGCATCCGGAAGCGGAAGGAACAGAGCCCTTAGTCCAGATGGCACCCTTCCACCTTTTCGCCGACCGGGTCAAAAGCGAACACGAAGGGGCTGATTCCTGCGCCCGACCTGAGGGCTTGCAACCAGCCATTGCTTGAAACGAGCTCACCCACGTATCGACCCCCACGAGCGCGGGCCGCGTGTGCCGCAAGTAGCCATCGGGTCATTCCGGAGGCAAGAGAAATCGGATGAGGGTCCGGTACCCGCCTCACTCGTCAAGGTTTCTCGAGGTCGCCTTCGGGCGAAACTCGGACGGAGGTGACTGGCATTGCGTGGCAAGATGCGGCCCGCCAGACCGTCCTCATCTGAACGCGACGATTTGCGTCGGCGTCAGAATAGGGTGAAATTCCGCTTCACCGACACTGGCTCAATGATGTTCTCAGATCCCATTCTGACAGTTGGAGGGACGGGAAACCCGAGTGCGGCAGCCCGCGAAACCTAGAAATTCTCAACAGATCCGGGGCCTGATTGAGATCGCTTGGGGAATCAGCCGTCAATTCACGTCTCATGACTCGACAGGTGTCTGCGAACAAGACGAGAGCTCTAACGACAGGGGAATCCTCCCTGGCCACGGGCCCGAACGTCAGGTTGGAGTGTACTTCAACGGGATATGAATCGGTCTGGGAACGGGCCACCAGACTTTGCGTTAGTGTCTGCCGCTGGCCGCTGTTCTAGAAGCGTGCTCGGCTACCAAGCGTGCCAAGTCGCGGGAAACTTCAGCCTTTGCGGCTGCCCTTGCATCGGTTTGCGACATGTTGGTGATCCTCTTTGCGTCGAACTGGCGAGGAGCCCTACGAGCTGTGCGCCCCTGATGGTGCCACGTTCTACGTCAGCCGTTTCGGCCAATGGATCATGAAACATGACATGCCCGGCATCGGGTTTGGTATCGGGAAGTCTGGTTTGATTCATCGACTCACCTTTCCGATTTTGGACAGCAGTTCATGAATCGACTTCTCCTAGGCACCGGGTTCTATGCAGGGAGCGCAGATCGTGCCTCTACGCCCCACGTCATTTTCCGAATGTTTTCAGGATTCAGCCCAGTCAATGCGGCCAGTTCGTAGTCATCCAGGAGCCGCTTTCTCCGGGCGGCGGCGAGGAGTTTGAGCTGCTTGGCTTCCACCGCAGCTTTGGAGCGCTCCAGAGCTGCCAGTTCTGTGCTAAGGGCACAAATGATCTCAAGGTGCTCCTGCCGGGACGACGCGTTTGGATGCAGATCCGGGAAGGAAAGCCCGATTCTGCGCACTTCGAAGCGCGATATTCGGGTTGCTTCTGCCAGGACCTTGATGGTTAGACCGTCGCTGAGCGCCTGTGCGATCTGCTGGTTCAGGTGAGCAGACGCGTCGCGGAGGCTACTGGATTTAAAACGGATGGACTGCCGGTAGTAGCTCAACAGCTTTCGAACCCGCTCGGTCTGTTGAGCAGGCGACTTGCGCTTTCGGGTACCACGGTACCGGTAACCCGCGGGGCCGCTATCTGGTCGTGCACTCGGCGTGACTTTGGCAGCGTCGGGGCGACGTGTTTTGGGTGCAGGCAATTGTATTCCTCACATCATCGACGTGCATTCCGGACGAACCCGGCAGAACTGCATTTTGCTGCAGTAGTGCCGGTTTCCAGAGCGTCGGGGCTGCAGACTTATCCAGAAGGTTAGGCCGAACGGGCAGGGCTCGGGAAATACGAAAACTGCGTGGAGCCATAAGTATCTGTTGGGTCCGCCGAAGCTTCAACACTTTGAGGGAGCCAAGGATTCTAGCCGTCGAGCGGGGGAGAAGCCTGGGGCTCCAGTTTCACCTGGTCCTGGAAGGCGATGCAGAAACCCTTGCCGGTCATAAGGGACGCTTATCCGTCCACGCACTTTAGGTCTTATCCAGACCGAGGCCAGACTCCTTAGGCTCGAAGGAATCAGTACAGCCCTGAGACCTTTTGGAAGAGACCATGTCTGAATTTGAACCAGCATCGCGGGTGTCCCGCATCAAGTCTTCTGCCAGTGTGGCCGCCGCGGCCCGTGTGCGTGAGCTGAAGGCAGAAGGGCGCCGGATCCTGGACCTGACGGTCGGCGAGCCTGACTTCGACACCCCGGCCCACATCAAGTCTGCAGCAATCGAGGCGATCACCCGGGGGGAGACGAAGTACACCTCGGTTACCGGCACCCCGGCGCTGCAGACGGCGATCCTTCAGACCTTGGAACTGCGCACGGGCATTCACTACTCGCCGGCTGAGATCACCATCGGCGGCGGGGCCAAGCAGGTTATTTTCACGGCCTTCATGGCATCCCTGAATGCCGGCGATGAAGTGGTGGTCCCTGCCCCGTACTGGGTCTCGTATCCGGACATGGTGCTCGCCAATGAGGGCACTCCGGTAGTGGTTCCCTGCAGCGAGGAGTCGGGGTTCAAGCTCACTCCCGATGCCTTGGCAGGGGCGCTCAATGAACGGACCAAGTGGGTGATCCTGAATACGCCGTCGAATCCTACCGGAGCCGTGTACTCTCCGAGGGAACTGCGGGAGCTCGCGGATGTTCTGGCGAACTTCCCGCACGTCTTTGTCCTGACTGACGAGATCTATGATCAGATTTACTTTGGCCAGGCGAAGCTCTCGTGCCTCGTGGAGGTCGCCCCCGAATTAAAGGACCGCATTCTGGCCGTCAACGGAGTTTCCAAGGCCTATGCCATGACCGGATGGCGCCTGGGGTACGCCGCCGGCCCGGCGCCGCTCATTGCAGCGATCAACAAACTGCAGTCCCAGATCTCGTCCTGCCCCTCCTCGGTGAGCCAGGCCGCGAGTGCTGCCGCGCTTACCGGCGACCAAAGCTTCGTGCAGGAAAGCCGTGAGGTCTACCGCAGCCGGCGGGATGCGGCAGTCGCCGCTCTCAACGCCGTTGACGGACTGTCATGCACGACGCCGGAAGGCGCCTTTTACGCATACGTCAACTGCGCGGGGGTCATCGGAAAAACGACGCCCGAGGGGAAGGTCATCGAAAATGACCAGGACTTCACCCTCTACCTCCTGGAGGCGGCATCGGTAGCTGTTATCCAGGGATCGGCTTATGGACTGGGCCCCTACTTCCGCATCTCCTACGCGACCGGCCTTGACGTCATCGAAGAGTCCATTGCCGCTATCGACAAGGCCGTCCAGGCCCTCACCTAATTTCCAGATCGCACCAGAAGGAAAACCACCGTGATTCACGTCAAAACCAACATCGAGCGGCCCGCTGCCGACGCGATCAGCCGCCTGGCGAAGTTCTCGTCGGCCACCATTCACGAGGCCCAAGGACGCAAGGGAGCCCTCAGCTCCAAGATCAAGCCGATCGACCGAAGCATGTCCTTCTGCGGGCCTGCAGTCACTGTCCGCTGTGCCCCGCGGGACAATCTCATGCTGCAGGTGGCCATCCATTATGCGGAAGCAGGAGACGTCGTCCTGGCGGCGGCGGGGGAGTACGAGGAAGCCGGAACCTTCGGCGACGTCCTCGGCAACGCCATGAAGGCCAAGGGGCTGGCCGGGCTGGTGACTGACTCGGGCGTCCGCGACACCCAGGACCTTATCGAGCTTGGCCTGCCTGTCTTTTCCGGAAGCGTCTCGATCAAGGGCACCGTCAAGGAGACAATCGGACCCATCAACCACCCGGTGGTTTTTGGAGACGAGGTCATCTACCCCGGTGACGTCCTCCGCGGTGATGCAGACGGCGTTGTGGTGGTCAGGAAGGACGAGATCGAGGATGTCATACGCCTCTCGCAGGAACGTGACGACGCCGAGCGGGAGCTCATCCGCCTCTACCAGGCCGGCGGCACCACGATTGAACTGTGCAACCTCACCGAGGTCCTAAAGGCCAAGGGATTGCTCGTCGAAAACGCCTAAAAGTGTCCAAGGCCAGCGCCGCTGGGCGCTGGCCGGAGGGAAAAAAATAAGGGAGGGTTGGCGGGTCCTGGTCAGGACCAGCCAACCCCCTTATTCGTATCCGTCACTGTCAGTTCCAGTTGCAGGCGGTCGCCGTGGGCCTAAGCAACTTCCGATGCATGAGAGCAACTTCCCATGGCGTGAGCTGAATGCCCAGGAGCGCTACAGGGACAAGGAACGGCACCAGGAAGCGCCACCGCTTCCGGGAAAAGCGCTTACGGCAGGGAGTATGCAGGTGGTCCGACGTAACCGTCCTCGAGGTGCCAAAGCGTTGACTTGCCTGGACCTGTCGGCGGCATGATGCTGCCCTCAAACACGAAGATGGGTTCAATTGACCGGTCTTCCGGGCACCAAAAACCACTGGCCGGACAGTGCGATCCTGTTTTTGCCCTCAAGGTCAGACTAGTGGCAGAATTTCTGCGATTTGAAATCTTTTTCACGGCGGCTCTCCCAATTAATAATTACAGAACCAATGGCTGGAATTCTGTGGCCTTGCTTCCACATTAGATTCTTGGGAGTCCCTTTACTAAGACGAATGTTCAATGTCCTGATAAGCCAATCCTATGAAGCCGCGGCTCCTCGCCGTCTGGCGTACTTACTGCTGAGCATTTCATGAAGCATCTCCTTCAGCACAAGGAGCACCGCCGAGGCCGCTTCTGAGAGCGGCTCGTGGTCAGGCGTGCACAATGCGATCTTGCACTGCAGTTCCGGGTCAACAATCCGGAGTACACGGAAGTCTTCCTCGTGGAACAGGGCATCGGCGGCTGACTTCGGAAGGACGGTTGCACCTAAGTCAGCCCGCAGAAGCCGCGTCAGCGAAGGTACGGACTCGATCTCGCCGACCAGGCGCAGCTGCAGGCCTCTACTTTGAAGGCCCGATTCGACCAGCTGGCGGAGCGTATGGTTCTGCTCAGGCAGGAAAAGCCCATGCTGTGCCGCCTCTTCCAAAGAGACGCCTCCGTCCTCCACCCCAGGTCCGATGCTTCTGCGGGCGTTCACAACCAGGTAAAGGTCTTCGACAATCATGGTGGTGAACTGGACGCCCCGGATCGGGCCCGGCTCATAGATGAGGGCCATGTCTAGCCTGCCGTTTTTGATGGCCTCGCTGAGGACACCGCCGTAGATCTCGGTGATATGCAGCACGATATCCGGGTATCTGTGGGCGACTTCGCTGATGATCTGGGGGGTCAGACTTGAGGCCATGCTGTAAGGAGCGATAGCAATGGACACGCGTCCGGAAGGTGCGGCCCCTGATGCCGCAACGTCCTGGCGCGCCTGCTCCACCTGTCGCAAGATCATGTGCGCGTGCCGATACAGCGTGTTACCGGCGGCTGTGGGCTGCACCCCCTGCTTGCTGCGGATCAACAGCCGCTGCTTCAGTTCATTCTCAAGGGCAGTCACCTGCTGGCTCAAGGCCGGCTGCGCCACATGCAGCGCGGCCGCGGCCTTGGTGATACTGCCCGAATCCACGATCTGCACGAAGTATGCGAGCTTCCGCGTATCCATAGCTTGCCTTCCTTCCTAAAGGACCACCGGCGACCTCCTCGAACCTTGGAGGGTCATATCCGGATGCTATGGAGGGATATGCAATAGGTCTTTGTGTGATCCGCATCTCGAACACTAGTTTGATCTTACATCGCGATTCTAGCGCCTGCTCGATGTCCTCCCCGAGAGGCAGGCATAAGGATTCGCGATGCCACCAGACGCATTTCGCATAAAGGCCAGCTTCAACAAAATAGTCGCGGTCTTTAACATCACGGAAATAAGAAGACCCTAGGTTTAGAAGCATCAAAGATTCGCTGCCATAAACCGGACTCTTCTTTATTAAAGAAAGCTGACAAATGAGAGCAACAATCAAGGGCAAGATCGCCGCAGTAGCGGCTTCCACCGTCGCGATCCTCACGCTATCGGCCTGCGGCGGTGGTTCCGGCTCTTCTGCCGGCGACAGCCCAACGTCGGGGGAAGTAAATCTCATCGCCTACTCCGGCGTCTGGCAGGACCAGTACACCGCGGCGGTCATCGAACCGTTCAAGGCCAAGTACCCGAACATCAAGATCAACTACGCGTCCAAGCGTTCCTCGGCGGAAATGCTCAGCGCGCTGCAGGGGCAGAAGAACAACCCTGCCACCGATGTGGCGATCATGGACAACTCGGTGTCCACTACCGGGAACAACCAGGGACTCTTCGAGAAGATCGATACCACCAGCGTGCCGAACCTCGCCAACGTTCCCGAGAAGTTCCGGGACAAGGACGGGTACGGCCCCGTGGCTATGCTGGACGCCGTCGGCCTGCTCTATGACACCGCCACCTTCCCCAAGGCCCCTGAAAGCTGGAAGGTGCTGTGGGATCCGGCCTACGCCGGCAAGATCAACGTCAACGCCCCGCCGTCCCTCTTGGGCCTGTCCCTGACGGCCATCACCTCCAAGATGGAGGGTGAGGACTACACCAAGGGCATTGACAAGGCTGTGGCACGGCTGAAGGAGATGGCCCCGGGTGTGCAGACTTTCGCGCCGAACCCGGATGAGTACCAGAACGTCATCACCGGCCAGACCGTGCTGGGTCTGGGCCAGAACGCCCGCGGCCAGTTCTACAGCGACCAGAGCAACAAGAAGATGGGTGTCACCTTCCCTAAAGAAGGCACCGTGTACCAGATCAACACCATCAACCTGGTCAAGGACGCCCCGCACTCCGCGGCCGCCAAGACGTTCGTGGACTACGCCCTGTCCGCCGAGGCGCAGACGGCCTTCGCCAAGGCCCTGTTCTACGCCCCATCGGTCAGCAATGCTGAACTGCCCGCCGATGTGAAGAACCGTGTGGTCCCGACCGATGGGTCCCTGAACATCGTGCCGCTGGATGTGGAGTTCCTCTCCTCCGCCCGTGACAAATGGACCGATACCTGGAAGCGCCAGATCATCACCAAGTAACGGCACAACGGTGCCCCTCCCCAACTTCGCTTCAGGAGAACTGAAATCGTGACTGAAACAAAATTGTCGATCAAGGATCTGACCAAGAGATACGCCGCTGGTCTTGAACCGGCCGTCGACCGCCTGAACATGGAGGTGGAGGAGGGGCACCTGGTGGCGCTCCTCGGACCGTCTGGCTGCGGCAAGACCACCACCTTGCGGATGGTGGCCGGCCTCATGGACCCGACGGCCGGCTCGATCATGGTGGACGGCAAGGAAATCACCCACACCCCCGTCAACAAGAGGGGGATGGGCATGGTCTTCCAGTCCTATGCACTGTTTCCCCACATGAACGTGGAGCAGAACGTGGCCTTCGGCCTGCAAATGCGCCAGACACCCAAGTCCGAGCAGAAAAAGCGTGTAGCTGCCGCGCTGGACATGGTCCAGCTGGGCCATCTGGGAAAGCGGCAGACCAAGGAACTTTCCGGTGGCCAGCAGCAACGTATCGCTCTGGCCCGGGCCCTCGTCGTCGAGCCCACGCTGCTCCTGTTGGACGAGCCCCTCTCCAACCTGGACGCGAAGCTCCGTGAAACCATGCGCAGCGAAATCAGGTCCATCCAGCAGCGCACCAGGGCCACCACCCTCTTCGTCACCCACGACCAGGACGAGGCCCTGGACATGGCGGACCGGATCGCCGTCATGAACGGCGGCCTGATCGAACAGTTCGGTTCCCCCACGGAGGTCTATGAACGCCCGCGCACGCACTTCGTTGCCAACTTCATCGGCCAGGCCAACTTCCTCACCGCCCGGGTGGGAGCCGACACGGGTGCGGCTCCGGTGGGCGAACGCTACTACAAGATTGATGTTGACGGGTTCGGGCAGTTCGGTGCCGTGGGCGTCCCCGGGCTCACGGGCAGCACGCACGAACTGGTGATCAGACCCCACCGGCTCAATGTATCCCTGCACCCCGGCGTCGTCGGCCCGGAGTCCATCGCAGGCACCATCGAACGCGTCAGCTACACCGGTGACGCGCTGGCCGTCGCCGTCCGGGTAGGTGAGAAATCTCTCCAGGCGCAGCTGCTGACCTCCAGCGGTGACCTGCCCCGCGCCGGAGAGACAGCCTATCTTTCCTGGGTGGCAGAGGACGCGTACCTCCTGCCCGCGCCCGCGAAAGGCTTGCCGGAATGACTCTCCTCCAAAACAAGATTCCCCCGGCCACCCACCGGGGAATCGAAGAAGGCGTACTGGAGCGGGCAGCAGGAAAGCGGAACCGCCGCACCTATCTTGCCCTCCTGATCCCAGGGCTCCTCGGACTGCTGGTGAGCTTCGTCTTCCCGCTGGCCTACATGATCCGGATGTCCTTTAACAAGGGCGCACCGGACGGGGTCATCATCGAGACGTTCACACTGGAGACCTACATCCAGCCGCTGACAGACCCGTACTACTGGCGGGTCACCCTGGACACTTTCCAGATGGGCGTCACCGTGGGGGTGCTCTGCGTCCTGGTCTCCTATCCGGTAGCGCTCTTCCTGGCCCGCAGCACCAGCAAATACCGGGGACTCCTCATCGCCGTGGCCATCGCACCCCTGCTCACCTCAGCGGTCGTCCGCACGTACGGGTGGATGGTCATCCTGGGCACAAACGGGCTCGTCAACTCCTCCCTCGAAGGAATGGGCCTCATCACCGAGCCGCTGAAGCTAACCAACAACATGACCGGTGTAACCATCGGGCTGGTGGAGATCTTCATGCCCTACGCCATCCTGGCGATGATTTCCGGCTTCGGCCGGCTCAACCGCCAATTGGAGGAAGCGGCGGGTTCGCTGGGCGCCAGCAAGTTCAAGGTATTCACCCGCGTCACGTTGCCGCTCAGCCTGCCGGGCCTGCTGACAGCGTTCCTGCTGGTCTTCGTGCTGGCCATCAGCACATTCATCACGCCGCGGCTCCTGGGCGGCGGCAGCGTCCAGGTGCTGGCTACCGAAATCTACGACCAGACCACGGGCCTGCTCAACTGGCCCTTCGCCGCAGCCCTGTCTGTCATCCTGCTGGTGCTCTTCGGCGTCATCATCGCCGTGTACCAGCGCCTCACCAAGAAGATCGGAGGCTAGCTGCCATGAGTGAAGCTCGCCTGTTCAAACCGCGGTTCAACCCGGCCAAACCAGCCTTCGGGATCCTGGTGTTCCTGCTGTACCTCTTCCTGCTGGCACCACTGCTGATCGTCTTCGTCGTTTCCTTCGCCTCCAACCAGTACCTGTCCTTCCCGCCCGAGGGTCTGACGCTGAAGTGGTACGAACTGCTTCCGGCGGAAAGCACCTTCATGAACGGGATGAAAGTCAGCCTGATCGTCGCCATCGCGGTCACATTCATAGTGCTGGTCCTGGGCGTGCCGGCCGCGCTGGCACTGGACAGGTTCGACTTCAAGGCCAAGGCGGCCGTACAGTCGTTCTTCCTCTCGCCGCTGCTGATTCCCAGTATCGTGCTGGCACTGGGCATGGTCCTGCTCTTTGGGCCCCTGGAGCTGAACAACACCTATGCCGGCATCATCATCGGGCACGTAGCGATCACCATCCCGTTCGTCATCAGAACCACCCTGATGAGCCTGGCCACCACCGATACCTCCTGCGAGGCCGCAGCCCGCATCCTGGGCGCGGACTCCTGGACGGTTTTCCGCCGCATCACCCTTCCCATCATCCAACCCGGGGTGATCGCCGGAGGCGTCATCGCCTTCATCGTCTCCTTCGACGAAGCTGTCATCTCGCTCTTCGTGGCCGAATCGGGCCTGCCCACCCTGCCCGTGCAAGTGCTCCGCTACGTTGAGAACTCCGCGGACGCCGCCGTCGCCGCTTTGTCGGTAATCCTGATCCTGATATCACTCGCGGTGGTCGTGATCGTGGAACGGGTCATGGGCCTTCGCAAGGCAGTCAGCTAACCCCCATTGCCGCCCGGCTAACCTCAACTGCTGCCCGGCCCCTTCAGGGCCGGGCAGCAGCATTCCCGGGACCAGGCGTCATAACTTAGGCCTATCCCGTGACACCGATTACGTCTTTGTGTGATCAAACTCCCGGTGTCAGACTTTTTTGCAGACGCCGGTAACCCGGCACCCCCGGACATCGAGCCCCTACCGGTTCACCGGAGACCCACACCACCAGCTACAGCTGCCCCCTGCCCTGCGAAGGCACAAACGGCAGCTCACCTCCCAGGAAGGCACACAATGGGACCCACAGTTGATCTCGTGGCAGATCTTGGAGAAGGCTTCGGCGCCTACTCGATGGGCGACGACGCCGCCCTGCTCGAGGTGGTTTCCAGCGCCAACATCGCCTGCGGATTCCACGCCGGTGACCCTGATATCATGAACGCGACCGTGGCCGAATGCGTCCGGCGCGGCGTCAGCATCGGCGCACACCCGAGCTTCCCCGACCTCCGCGGCTTCGGCCGGCGCACCATGGACCTGAGCGCGGACGAAGTCCGCAACGACGTCCTCTACCAATTCGGCGCACTGACCGCCTTCGCCGCCTACCACGGCACCCGCGTCGCCCACATTGCCCCGCACGGCCGCCTGGGAAACCTCGTCGCCACCCGTGCCGACTACGCCGCGGCCGTCGCCGATGCCGCCGCCCGCGTCAACCCGGACCTGATCGTCCTGGCTCAGGACGGCGAACTTGCCTCCGCTGCTGCTGAAAGGCAACTCGCCGTGGGAATTGTCGGCATCGCAGACCGCGCCTACGAGGCCGACGGTACGCTGGTGCCCCGCAGCCGCCCCGGCGCCGTCATTCACGACCCTTCAACCATCGTGGACCGCACCGTCCGGATGGTGTGCGAAGGGCTCATCGAAACAGTGGCAGGAACAGACCTGCCCATCATCGCCGACACCGTCCTCCTGCACGGAGACACTCCCGGAGCGGTGCAGTTGGCCCGCCGGATCCGCGTCGAACTGGAAAACGCCGGAGTCACCATCGCCCCGCTCGCCCAGGTGCTGGCCGCCAAAGTGAAGGCCGCCTGACATGGCCGCCACGTCAACCCCCACTCCGGTGAGAATCTTCGAATCGGGCGATGCGGCGCTGCGCGTTGTTGCGGACTCCCCGGACAGGGAAGTCAACTGGAACACCGTGCATTCCCTCGCCGCGTGGCTCGACGCCGCTGGAGCGGACGGCGTCCACGGTGCCGTGCCAACCTACGACTCTCTGCTCGTCGAGTTCGACCCCCACGTCACCTCCGCCCGGCAGGTTCGTGCCTTTGTCCTCCTGGGCATGCGCCAGCTCGACTACCTCGGCGCTCCGGCACGCACACCGAGGCAATTCGACATCCCCGTCGTCTACGGAGGGGAATACGGTCCGGACCTGGAGCGGGTTGCCGAGCACGAACAGCTGCCTGTCGAGGAAATCATTGCCCTCCACACGGCCAAGTCCTACGTCATCCGTTGCCTCGGCGCCCCGGCCGGATCACCGATGATGGATGGGCCGGATTTTCCGCTCCCCGTTCCGCGGCTGAAGGACCCCCGCCTATCCGTCCCGGCAGGTGCCGTATCCGTTGCCGGCCGGCAGGCAGTCATTGCCCCGGCAGTGGCACCCGGTGGCTGGTGCGTCATCGGCCAAACACCCCTGACGGTGCTGAACCCCGCCAAGGAACCGCTCGTGCCTTACCAGCCCGGCGACCTGCTCCGGTTCCACCAGATCCCGGCTGAAGAGTTCTCACTGTTGGCCGGTCGGGAACTGGAGGCCACCCAGTGAGCGGATCATTAATCATTCAGCAGCCCGGCCATGCCGTGGTCACCGATCTCGGCCGCTTCCGTGGGCCACGTTACGGGCTTCCCGTTAACGGCGCTTTGGATCAATTTTCGGCGCGGGCCGCGAACATCCTTACCGCCAACGCGGAGAACGATCCGCTGATCGAAATAACTGCTCTGGACTTCCGGGCCCGCGCCACCGCCGATCTTCTGATCGCCGTTACAGGTGCACCCCTGACGCTCACCGTCGGCGGGCGGGAGTGCCCGCAGTGGGAGCCCGTCTCCGTCCGTGCAGGGGAAACGATCGCGGTCCGGGGCATCACCGGCGGGCTGCGCGCTTACCTTTCCGTCCACGGCTCCATTACCGCCCCAGAACTCCTGGGAAGCTGCGCTCCAGATACCGTCATCGGATTTGGCCTAAAGCTGGCGGAAGGCACCGAACTCATCACGTCCAAGACGGTTCCGCCGATCAAGCAGCCCTACTTTGACCTTCCATTGTTCAGGCTGGGACTGACCAAGCCGGACTTCAGCACTCATCCTGTGATCGATGTGACCGACGGACCGGACCTGGAAGAATTCGGCGACACCGCGGAGCTGCTGTTCACCACCCGCTACACGGTCAGCCCCAGAAGCAACCACATCGGACTGCGTCTCGGCGGAGCCCTTCCCGAGCGACAGTCAAGCAGCGAGGTATTGTCCCGCGGCGTCCCGGTCGGAGCAGTCGAAGTCCCTTCCCGCGAGGAACTGCTGGTTCTGCACCGGGGACGAGGAGTCACCGCCGGGTACCCGGTCCTGGCCGTTGTCACCAGCCGTTCCCTAAACGTCCTGGCCCAGGCGAGGCCGGGGCATACCGTCACGTTCCGCAGGACCACCGTTGCGGAAGCGACAGCGGAGCACCGCGCGGCCATGCGGGAACTGGAAAGGCTCCGCACGACAGTCAACACAGTCTTCGCCCTCCTGGGCACCGGAGCCAGCCCTCGCTGGCCCGGGCTTATGGCGGCCAACAACTAGGCCGGGCTTGACGCCCGCTTTATCTGCATCAGAATCAAGTAAGGAATGAAAATGTCAACATCAACGCGCGCGGCCCTGCCGCAGCATGACCGCCTCGATGCGAGGCAAACCCGCAAGGTAGTGACCGCCGGGTGCGTCGGGATCTTCGTCGAGCTCTACGACAACGGCATCTTCGCGTTCATGGCAGGAACCCTTGCCCTCGTCTTCCTGGCACCGGGCAACCCGGACAACGCCTTGCTGTTCGTCTTCGCCGGATACGCCGTGTCCTTCTTCGTCCGCCCCCTCGGCGCCGTGGTCTGCGGCATCCTGGGCGACAAAATCGGAAGGCAAAAACTCCTGGTCTTTGTCATCATGCTCATCAGCGTGGCCACGGCCGGCATCGGCCTGCTGCCTGACTACGCCGCGATCGGCATCGCAGCACCGGCGCTGCTGGTGTTCCTCCGCCTTCTGCAGGGCTTCTCCGTCGGCGGCGAGGCTGCCGGCGCCATGACCTTCCTCGCCGAGCACGCACCCGAGGGCAAGCGCGGCATCATCACCTCCTTCGCCCAGATCGCGTCCTTCGCCGCCCTGCTCACCGGCACCCTGGTCGCCTACGCCATGTCCCCCTGGCTCACGCAGGCAGCGATCGACGGCGGCGGGTTTGGTGCGTTCGCGTGGCGCATCCCGTTCCTGGTCGCCATCCCCATGGGCATCATCGGCTGGTACATCCGCAAAGCGATCAGCGACACCCCGAACTTTGAACGGCTCAAGGAAGAAGGCGGGCTGTCCAAGAACCCGCTGAAGGAAGCCTTCGCTTCCGCTGAGCACCGCCGCGCCATGCTGCTGGCCCTGTTCATCCCGCTCATGAACGGCTCCGGCTACTACGTCCTGTTCTCCTACATGCCCACCTTCCTCAAAGGAAAGCAGCTCAACTTCACCATCGGCGAAGCGCTCCTCGTCACCGCCTGCAGCCTGGTGGTCATCTGCATTGCCATCCCCTTCATGGGTGCCCTTTCGGACCGTATCGGACGCAAGAAGGTCATCGCCGGCTCGGCGATTGCCATGGCCGTCCTTGGAATTCCCGCCTACGCCCTGATCGCCACCGGCGAGATGGCACTGGCCATCCTAGGGGCCTGCATCATGGCCATCGTGTTCGCCGGTCACACCGCAGTGATCCACATCCTGATCGTGGAACTCTTCCCCACCCGCGTGCGCTACTCCGCCTACGGCCTGGGCTACAACATCTCCTCGGCGCTCTTCGGAGGCACCGCACCGCTGCTGATGACCTGGCTGATCTCCGCCACGGGCAACATCTACATGCCGGCCTTCTACGCCGTCATCACAGCACTCGGCACCCTCGCTGCAGTCAGCACAGTCAAGGACCGTGCGCACCTGCCACTGCGGGACGCATAAACACACCCATCACCTTCAGCTGCCCCAGAGACGCGGCTAAAAGCAACGCGTTGCTACCTAACAGGAGACTTCCATGCCCTTTTCAGACTATTCAACTGCCCTGGTCACCGGTGCTTCCACCGGAATGGGTGCCGCGATCGCCGAACGCCTCGCAAAACGTGGACTCACCGTCCACGCGGTGGCCCGTAACGAGGAGCGCCTGACCGATCTGGCAGAAAAGACCGGAGCCATTCCCCACGTCGTAGACCTCACCGATACCGCTGCGCTGACCGCCGCCGTCGGGAATCTTGAAGTCGACGTCCTGGTCAATTGCGCCGGAGTCTCCCGCCCCGGGAACATCCTTGACTCCAGCCAGGACGACATCGACGAACTCGTCGACGTCAACCTCCGCGGGCTGCTCCAGCTGACCAGGCTGGTACTCCCGGGCATGGTCGAACGCGACCGTGGCCACGTCATCAACGTCAGCTCCATCGCCGGGATCTACAACTTTTACGGCCACACGGTCTACCACGCCACGAAGGCCGCCGTGCACCAGATCTCCCGGCAGCTGCGCAACGACACCGTGGGCAAGCGCATCCGCGTCACAGAATTGTGCCCCGGACGCGTCGAAACCGAGATCTTCGGCCGCAACATGGGCGGCACGCCCGAGGCCATGGAAGAGGCGTGGAAGACGTATTACGAAGGCTACGAGTCCCTGACCACGGACGATATCGTCAACGCCATGGACTACGCCATCGAGACTCCCCGCCACGTGAACGTGGGCATGCTGGAACTCATGCCCACCTTCCAGGTTCCCGGCGGGCTCACGTTCGACCGGCGACCGGCTTAAAGCTCCCACCGGGTTTGGGGCCGGCAGACCGGCCCGCCCCGTTCCGCCACTCCCCAGAATCGATAGGTTTTCCGATGCAAACAGTCCGCACCGTCAGCTTCCCCGACTCCCAGCTGCTCGCCGATCTCTCACCCCTTCCCGAAGGGCTCAAGGGAGTGGTATGGGACCTGAAGTCGGATCCCGATGAGGGGACACTGCAGGAGATCGACGGCGTCATCCTCCCGTACATAAACGCCGGTGCGGTTCTGGGGTCCCTCGCCAAAGTTGAAAACCTGAAGTACGTCCAGACGCAGTCCACCGGATACGACGGCGTCATCGAGGCGACCGGACCGGCCGCCGGCGTCGCCAGCGCCTCCGGTGTCCACGCCGCCGCGACGGCCGAACTCGCGGTGGGGCTGATTCTGGCCAAACTGCGAGGCATCGACCAGGCCGTCCGCGACCAGCAGCACGGCCTCTGGCGGCCGGAGCGCCGCCAGTCCCTGGCGGACCGGCGCGTGCTTTTGCTGGGCGTCGGCGGGATCGGGCACGAGATCGCCCGCCGCCTGGAACCGTTCGAAGTCACCGTCACACGAGTGGGAAGCGTGGCCCGGACCGACGAACACGGCGAGGTGCATGCGCCGGCGGAAGTCACCGCACTCGCCGCCACACACGACATCCTCGTCACCGTGCTGCCCCTGAACGAGCAGACCCATCAGCTGATCGGCGAAGAGGTCCTCGCTACCCTGCCGGACGGCGCACTCGTGGTGAACGTGGGGCGCGGCCCGGTCGTGGACACGGCCGCACTGACCAAGGAAGTCCTGTCCGGGCGCCTGCAATGCGCCCTGGACGTCGTCGATCCCGAACCGCTGCCGCAGGACCACCCCCTGTGGTCCACGCCCAACGCCCTAATCACACCGCACGTCGGCGGCAACGCCTCGGCTTTCGAGCCACGGATCCTGAAGCTCCTGCGCCGGCAGCTCGAAGCCCTGGCCGCGGGCCACGCCCCGGCCAACCTCGTACAGCGCGGCCCCTTCTAAGGCGGCCCGGCACTCATGAACCACCTATCCGCGCGGCGAAGGAGCTGCTGACCATGAATCCACTTTTTGACCTGACCGGCCGGGTGGCCCTGGTGACCGGCTCCAGCCGCGGGATCGGCAACGCCCTAGCCAAGGCCCTGGCCGACGCCGGCGCCACCGTCGTGCTCAACGGCATCAACGCCGGACGGCTCAAGGACGCCGAAGCGGCGATGGCCGCCGACTACGCGCCCGGACGCGTGCACAGCTGCGCCTTCGATGTCACCAGCGACGCCGAGGCCGCCCGCGGCATCGCGTGGATCGAGGAAAACGTCGGTCCACTTGAGATCCTGGTGAACAACGCCGGCATCCAGCACCGCATACCGATGCTGGATCTGGACGTGAAGGACTGGGAACGGGTGCTCTGCACCGACCTGACCAGCGCTTTCCTCGTGGGCAGGGAAGCGGCCCGGCACATGATCCCCCGCGGCCGCGGCAAGATCATCAACATCTGCTCCGTCCAGACCGACCTAGCCCGCCCCACCATCGCCCCGTACATTGCCGCCAAGGGGGGCCTGCGGAACCTGACCCGCGCCATGACGGCGGAGTGGGCCGCTTCGGGCCTGCAGATCAACGGCATCGCGCCGGGCTACATCCACACTGAAATGACGCAGAACCTCGTGGATGATGAGCAGTTCAACTCCTGGATCCTGGGCCGCACCCCGGCCAACCGGTGGGGCACCGTCCAGGACCTGGCGGGCCCGGCCGTGTGGCTGGCCTCCAGCGGCTCAGATTTCGTGAACGGCCAGACCATCTTCATCGACGGCGGAATGACGGTGGTGGTCTGATGTTGACCGAAAACACACTCCCCATCTCCGGCCCCGCCGTCGTTGCCCACGCCAAAGGCGACCTCCGCATTGACGACATCACACTGGCCGCGCCCGCCCCGGATGAGGCCGTCATCGAAGTCCTGTACGGGGGTATCTGTGGGTCCGACCTGCACTACTGGCTGCACGGCGCCGCCGGTGAATCCATCCTGAAGGCACCCCTGGTGCTGGGCCATGAAATCTCCGGACGAGTGGTCCGTCCTGCTGCCAACGGAACAGGCCCCGCCGCAGGGACTCCCGTGGCCGTGCATCCGGCGACCCCCGGCCCTGGTGCCGCCCGGTACCCGGCGGACCGGCCCAACCTCTCTCCCGGCTGCACCTACCTCGGCAGCGCTGCCCGCTACCCGCACACCGACGGTGCCTTCAGCCGGTACATAAACCTGCCGGTGCGGATGCTGCGGGCACTGCCGGCGGGCCTTGACCTGCGGACAGCTGCGCTGATCGAACCGGCCAGCGTCGCCTGGCACGCAGTGTCCCGTGCAGGAGACGTAGCTGGCAAGACTGCCCTGGTGATCGGCTGCGGGCCCATCGGCGCACTCACAGTAGCGGTCCTGAAGCGTGCCGGCGCGGGCCGGATCGTCGCGGTCGACATGCACCCGAAGCCATTGGAGATCGCTGCCGCCGTCGGCGCCGATGAGGTCCTGGCCGCGGGTGACGTAGAGGCAATCGCCGCCGTGGAAGCGGACGTTGTCATTGAATCCTCCGGCAATCATCATGGGCTGGCCTCCGCCATCCAGGGTGCCGCGCGGGGAGGGACGGTGGTGATGGTGGGCCTGCTGCCCACCGGACCCCAGCCGGTCCTGATCTCTTTGGCCATCGTACGCGAACTTGAACTCTGCGGTTCGTTCCGGTTCAACGACGAAATCGACGACGTTATTGCCGCACTGGCCGACGGTTCCCTGCAGATCGAACCCGTGATCACCCACGAGTTCCCCGTCACCCAGGCACTGGAGGCCTTTGACGTCGCACGCAATTCCGCGGAATCAGGCAAAGTGCTCCTCAGCTTCGGCTCGGCAGACAATTGACGGGCGCGGCAACTATCGCCTCAGCCGGCGAACCATTCAAGGAAGACGAAATGATCACGAAACTGCCACCCCTTGTTGTCATGGGCGTTTCCGGATGCGGCAAATCCACCATCGGCGCCCTGCTGGGGAGGCGACTGGGCGTTCCCTTCTTTGACGGGGACGACTTCCATCCGCCAGCCAACAAGGCCAAGATGGCCAGCGGCACCCCGCTGGACGACGACGACCGGGCACCTTGGCTCGCCGAAATCGGCGCTGCATTGGCAACGCCTGCCAATGGTGCCGGATCCCGCATCATCGCCTGCTCGGCACTCAAGCGCAGCTACCGCAACCTTCTGCGCAGCTTCGCACCTGACGTGGTGTTCATTCACCTGATCGGTGATGCGGAGACCATTTCACTGCGGCTGAGCGGGAGGGCACACGAATATATGCCCAGCAGCTTACTCGGATCCCAGTTGGCGGCGCTGGAAGAACTGGAAGCAGATGAGGCCCACGTCCTCGTGGACATACGCCTTGCCCCGGACCTCCTCGTCGAGTCGGTGGCCCGCCAGCTGGCTGGACTGCAGGATGAGCGCACCACCACAATGACCGGGAGCCCGTCTCAACGGCAGCAATAAGTGATGGCCCCCATTGCCCCGCTGGTGAAGTCGCACGGCGTCGACTATCTCATTGCCGCCGTCATCCTCGCCGGGGTTTTCCAGATCATCCTCGGCGTCTCGGGAGTCGCGAACTGATGCGGTTCATTCCGCGCTCCGTCATGGTCGGCTTCGTCAACGCCCTGGCCATCCTGATCTTCATGTCCCAGGTCCCCGAACTGCTGGGCGTCCCGTGGCTGGTCTACCAGCTGACGGCGCTGGGCCTGCTCATCGTTTTCGGCCTGCCCAGGCTGACGAATATCGTGCCGGCGCCGCTCGTTGCCATCGTCGCCCTGACCCTGCTCACGGTCCTTGGGGGCATCTCCGTCCCCACGGTCGGCGACAAGGGCGACCTGCCCGAATCCCTCCCGCAGCTTTTCATCCCGAGCATGCCGTTCACGCCCGAGACACTGCACATCGTCTTCCCGTACGCCCTCGCCGTGGCCTTCGTCGGGCTCCTCGAATCCCTGATGACCACCAAGCTCGTTGACGACGTCACCGACACCCGCTCGCACAAGCCCCGGGAAGCCTGGGGCCAGGACGTGGCCAACATTGTCACCGGCTTCACCGGCGGCATGGGCGGCTGCGCAATGATCGGCCAGACCAAGATCAACGTGAAAGCCTCCGGCGCCCGCACCCGCATCTCCACCTTCCTCACCGGGGTCTTCCTGCTGATCCTCGTCGTCGCCCTCGGCGGCGTGGTCTCGGTGATTCCGATGGCGGCGCTGGTCGCCGCGATGATCTTCGTTTCGTGGGCCACATTCGACTGGCACAGCATCCATCCCCGAACGCTGAAGATGATGCCCAAGAGCGAAACGATGGTCATGCTCGCCACGGTGATTGTCGTCGTCGCCACCCACAACCTGGCCATCGGCGTCGGCATCGGTGTCCTGGCCATGGTCCTCTTCGCCCGGCGCGTGGCGCACTTCGTCACCGTCAAGCGCACCGTCAAGGTGATCAACGGGCAGGAAACCGCCACCTACGTGGTGGACGGCGAGCTCTTCTTCGCCTCCTCGAACGACCTTTATACCCAGTTTGACTACGCATTGGATCCGGAGCGCGTCGTCATCGACATGCACGCCTCCCACCTCTGGGACGCCTCCACCATAGCCGCCCTCGACGCGGTCACCGAGAAGTACCGCCATCACGGCAAGAACGTGGAGATCACCGGGCTGAACGACGCCAGCATCCTCATGCGCGAACGCTTCGCC
The DNA here is from genome assembly GCF_005796205.1 of Pseudarthrobacter sp. NamE2. Lineage (GTDB taxonomy): Bacteria > Actinomycetota > Actinomycetes > Actinomycetales > Micrococcaceae > Arthrobacter. The sequence continues at coordinate 43,502 of NZ_VAHN01000020.1, forward strand.
GGCAAACTCACCGGGCACTGTCTCAATGCTCCTCCTAGATTGTGCAGTGCCTTCTGAAGGCTCTGGGCCTCCGATCAGAGGAACCCAAGTGGGCGCCGCAGCAGACGGCGCCAGCCGGCCAGCACATCCTTGCCGTCCTGGTCCTGAATGGACTACGAGCTATGCTCGCTTATCCTTACTGCCCCTTAGGTACCTCTTGAGACCGCGCTTCCGCTCGCCGCTGAGCGGCCTGCTCTACTAATTCAGACATCCATGGACGGTGCCCCCGGTGGAACGTCATCCCTTCTGGCAGTCCTTGGACGGACGGAACGGAGTCGGCGATGTCGATGGTGACGCGGCTACCTCCCAATGGGGCGTTGGTGATGTGCAGCTGGCCATACGATTCGGGGAGAACTGGATCCATCCATACGCCTCCGGCGGACACGACTGGATCGTAGCGCATCAGGCTCGTCACCAACTGGATCGGAGCCGTCGCTGCCCACGCTTGCGGTGAGCATGCCGTCGGATAGGGGACAGGGACGGCGAGCTGCTCCCGGCTGAACCCGCAGAACAGCTCCGGGAGGCGGCCGTCAGAGTACTCGGCCGCGTCCAATATGCCTGTAGCTATCTGCTGGGCTTCAGCTATGAACCCGTAGCGGAGGAGTCCGGCTGCGACGATTGCGTTATCGTGTGGCCAGACCGACCCATTGTGGTAACTGGCGGGGTTGTAGGCGCCCATGTCGCTGGCAAGTGTGCGCACGCCCCAGCCGCTGAACATTTCCGGGGACATCAGGCGTTCGGCCACCTGGGGGGCCTTGTCCTCGTCAATGAGTCCCTGCAACAGGCAGTGGCCCATGTTTGAAGCGCAGGCGTCGACTTGGCGCTTCTTGCCGTCCAAGGCGATGGCGTAGTAGCCGCGCTCTGGCATCCAGAACTGCTCGTTGAACTGTTTTTTCAGTTTCGCCGCCCGATCGGCGAGCTCATTTCCAAGGGCTGTGTCCCCGGTATCGTAGGCTAACCACGCACGCGACAGATAGGCGACGTAGACGTAGGCTTGGACCTCGCAGAGCGCGATCGGCGGCTCGGCCAGTGTCCCGTCGGCGAAGTTGATCCCGTCCCAGGAATCCTTCCAGCCCTGGTTGATCAGGCCCTGGTCATTAAGCCGCTCGTACTCGACAAATCCGTCGCTGTCCCTGTCCCCGTACTTCAGAATCCATTCCAGTGCGCGGTCTGCATGGGGCAGCAGTGCGGCGATGGTCTCCTTAGCGAATCCCCAGCGGCTGACAGCACCTAGGACCATCAGGAACAGGGGTGTGGCATCGATGCTGCCGTAATAGTTGGATTTGCCACCCAATGAGAGCCCGCTGGAGACGTCGAGCCGGACTTCGTGGAGGATTTTTCCCGGTTCCTCCTCAGTCATTTGGTCCACCACCGTACCTTGGCGGTCCGCTAATGTCTGCAGAGTGCCCAAGGCCAGGGAAGGGTCCACGGGCATCGCCATTACCGAGGCCCACAAGGAATCACGCCCGAACAGGGTCATGAACCAGGGCGCTCCGGCGGCTACCACCACCCGGTCCGAGTGGTTCGGGTCCTCAATGCGAAGGGCGCCCAGGTCGTCATAACTGCGGCGCAGGGTCCGTTCGATCGATCGGTTGCCCATCTGCAGCACCGGAATCTTAGCCACCCATTCTCTCCGGCGCTGGTCCCGGGGGGATAAGCCGTCCCGGTCGGGATGAACAAATGCCGCCGCTGCTCCTTCATTGCTGGGCAGAACGGTCAGAACGGTACTCCAGTATCCGCGCGCCGGGAGAGACACCCGATAGACCACCGCATCTTCGGTAATGTCTGCACCGGTTACATGGACGTCCATGCCCTTCGTGATGTCTTGCCAGACAGCCTGGATAGTGAGCATGTCCCTGTCGGCCTTGCGGGTTTCGTCCCAGCGCCGCTGGATCCGTGCCTCTTTCACCTCGAAAAGGTCTGCAAAATCCGCCTCGACGCTCAGCGCAATGACGCATTCGGTCGGTTCAGGGGAGTAGTTGCGAACTGTGACCTGCTCTTGAATGCCGGCCCCTACTTCCCGTAACCGCTCTACCAGCAGTGTGCTGTCGGCGTAGCCGTCAGAACGGGTGACCCGTCCGACAAACAACGCCCGGTACGGCTCCTTAATCTCTGCCGCCAACGGTTCAAGCGGTCGGTCATCAACTGTAAGACTCCAGCCCGAAAGAATTCGGGCGTCCTGGACGAAAAGGCCATGCGGATGTTCGGCATTGATGTCCCCATTCGGTGAGGAAATGCAGAAGGACGAACCTTCGACCAAAGTGACAGTCCCCGCCCCGAGCGGGCCAGCGGCCGTATCAGCATTCCAACCTGCCATCGAAGACCTCTCAGAGAACTAACGGGTGCCGTTACCTTTCACTGGCGCCCCACTCACCGGCCGCTTCTCCAAACGACGCTACTCTTGCTTGAACTCCCGAACCAGAGCTAGCACTAGAGGAGATCCAGATTGCAAAAGACATGGGAATCTACCGGGCCATACCTGGGCTCCCGCCTCTGGAGGACACCGGAAGGACTTTCAGAATCCCCCTTGATTCAGGGGCGGTTATAGCGGCAAGGTGCCTTAGCAACCGAGCACTTGTCCAAAGAGCTTCAGCCCCATATAGAGCTTCTGACACGCATTTGAGGTTCCGTTCGGACTGGTCTTGAAACGCCGATAGTGGATATTCCGTCAACCTGGCGAGGCTTGAACAAGCTGCGCTTGGTGATCTGTTCCGCCCACGGTTGGGGTCAATTCGGGTTATCCACGGCTGAATATTGGGAGCCGTTGGGGTAGCTCCCGGAGCAGCAGTAGCGGTGGACAACCCATGAAAATTATCCCCGGTTCTGGGCGGCGGAGCGTTGCCGTATCCAGTTGGGGTGTGCTCAAGCTGGACGAAACAAAGTTGCAAGAAGCCAACTTTGGCCCCTAAACCGAGCTTTTTCAGGGCTTTTGAAAGCGTTACTGGCTAGACGCGGCCCAGCGCATTGATGTCTTCGAGGAAGTCCTGGTGCACTGTTTCACTGACTGTGGTGCGGGTTTCGGAGATGGCGTCGAGGTAGTCCTCAGTGGAGGGCCCCTTCCGCTCAGCATCCCGGACCGAGGGCTGCGCTCCTGATGCTGGCCCACGGTCGTCGTACACTGCTTTTTCCAATGCCCGCTGGGAGGCACTGCGCGCGGCATATTCGATGTCGGCCGGAGAAAAGCCCTCAGTGCATTTAACGAGGAGCTCGACGTCCACGACGTCCAGCACGGACACGGGGATGAACCGCTGCCACATGGCCTCGCGGGCGTGCCGGTCGGGTAGTCCGATGGGGATGACGTAGTCGAACCGGCCGTGCCGCAGGAATGCGGAGTCCAGGGCCCGGATGAAGTTGGTGGCGCACACTAGCAGGCGGCCCGGCTGTTCGCGGAACGCCGGGATGATTTTGAGGAGTTCGTTGGTAACTCCCTGCAGGGGTGACGGCGGCTCCCCGGAGCGCTGGGAGGCGATCTCCTCCACTTCGTCGATGAACACTACGGCGTGTTCCAGTTCAGTGATCTTCAGGAAGGTTTCGCGGAGGGCTCCGGCGAGGCCTTGGGGGTCGGCAGCGAGGCGGGAGGGGAAGACTTCAACGAAGGGCCATTCAAGGCGGGAGGCGATGGCTTTGGCGAAGGTGGTTTTGCCGGTGCCGGGCGGGCCGAAGAGTACGACGGCGCGTGGCGGTACTACGCCGAATTCGTCGGCGAGGTCGGCCTCGGCAAGCGGGAGGACGAGGCGGCGTTCCAGCAGTTCCTTTTCCCGGTGCATGCCGGCGACGTTTTGCCACAGGTCTCGGGCGAGGACGCGTCCGCCGAGCTGGCCTAGGGCGCCGAGTTCCTGGCGCTGGACGGGGATGGTGCGTTCGAAGTAGCGCAGGTTCTTTTTGAGGGCGAAGCCGCGGCCGAGGAACGCTTCCACCCGGGTTTCGGATTCGGGCATGAGTGCCGAGAGCTTGTTGAGTCCGTGCGGGGCCATCCGGTTTTCGACGGCGGCGAGCAGCGACGTCCCGATGCCCCGGCCTCGGTGCTCGGGCAGGGTGGCCAGGAAGACGATCCAGCCCTGGTCGTGTGCGGCGCGCCCGACTGCGGCGCCCACTACCTGCTCCCCTTGTACTGCCACTACGGCGTGGTCCTTTGCGCAGGATGCGAGCACCTCGGAGAGGGCGTACACGGGTTCCACGTTGTTCGCCTTTAAGGTCTCCCACAGGTGCAGGATCCCGTCCAGGTCCGCCGAATGGAAGTCCCTGATCCGCCAGTTAGTCATGCCGTTTCTCCAGATTTCGGTGGTGAATGAAGGTGCTTGATACAAGGTAGAAAAGCGGCCCTTTTGTCGAGGCTCAGTCTGCCAGCAGCATGAAGTGGTCGATGGGAGTTTCCAGCATTGGCGCATCAGGCAGCGCCCACGCTGTATACCCTTCAACTTTGTCGAACAGGGCGCGTGGTTCGACTCCCTCGCGTCTCAGCCACAGGAAGTCGCCGTTCGCCGACACTATTTCGACCTGCCCTACACGAATGAACTGGCCTTTTCTTCGGATGCATATAACTCGGCCAGCTAATTTGTAGTTCCAGTTATCGATGTACTCGCCAGTTATCTTCGGCATTTCCATCTGGTTTCTCTCCTGTTCGTGGATCGATGTAGGGGTGACTGCCGGGACTCCAGGCTTGGGATACGGGCTTTTGACTAGTGCCCCGTATGCATGCGCACGATGAAACGCATTGACCGTCGCCGGGCCGACTCTCCCGACTTTCGGGGCACTTGTTGCGAAGAGTGGCGCCAGCCCGGCGGACGGATTCGACTAAAACTTCAACTTAGGTAATTGCGAGTCCTTATACGGTGTCCTTTTCCCGTGCTTCTGTGAGGTAGCGGGCGTAGGCGGGGAGGGTGAGGAAGGACGGGAAGTCGGAGGCTAGGGTGACTTCTTCGAAGATGTCGCGGGCGTCTTCGAACCGGTCACCGTCAAAGCGCATCAGGCGGGCGAATTCATCGTCGAGGAGTTCCTCGACCCAGTGGTGACTGACGATGACGCCGTGGTCGGTGATGGCGCGGGCGTAGAGCCACTGCCAGAGCTGGGAGCGGGAGATTTCGGCGGTGGCGGCGTCTTCCATGAGATTATGGATGGCCACCGCGCCGTTGCCGCGCAGCCAGGATTCGATGTAGCGGATGCCGACTTCGATGTTGTTGCGGACGCCCTGTTCAGTGATGGTGCCGTGCAGGGAGGCGATGTCGATCAGGGCACGGTCGTCCGGGATGACGTCCTCGCGGAGATTCCCGAGCTGGTTCGGCCTGGTGCCCAGGATGCCGTCAAACACTTCGCGGCAAACGGGCACCAGGTCAGGGTGGGCC
>NZ_VAHN01000021.1 GCF_005796205.1 Pseudarthrobacter sp. NamE2
CGAGCGCACCTTCGGCCGCAACCTCGCCGGCGGCAACACCCCCGCAACACCACCAGGGCCGGCACCCGGAGCGTCGGGGTTCAGAAAGTGCTTTTCCAGCGCCGCAGTGGCGGCGGGGTCCAGCCCGGTGGTCTCGTCGATGAGGACCTTGGTGTTCTGCCACGACACCTGCCCGGCCTGCAGCGCATCCAGCGCCGCCGGCAATGAACTGGTCAAGGCCTGGGCTTCACCGATCAGGGCACTTGCGGCGCGTTCACCGATGGTCAGGACGCAGGCGACCTCGGCCACGGACGCCATCTCTCGGCCCTTGGCCCATTCCGGACCCGCCGCCGGGTCCTCCATCGCAGCGACGGCGCCGACGTGCCCGCCCACCAGCAGCACCTTCACCGCGGCAGCGGCGGCCTCAAGCTTGCGCTGCACCGCCAAACCGTCCAGGCAGTCATCCGCGAACACCCGCAACGGATCAGCCCCCGCGGCCAGGGCATCAGAAGAGCCAGCATCAGGACTACCTGAAACAGCGGAGCCGCCGGCAACAATACGGGCGAGCTCATCCACGAAACCAGCCACCGACGCAACAGCAGCCAGAATCCCGGCCCTGCCACCCCCGCCCCAGGTCGCTCCGCTTTTCATACCCAAGCATGCCAAGAGGGTCTGACAATCCTGGTCAGAGGCCGGGAGCCCGGAAATCGGGGTTTCGTCAGGCTCAACCACCGGGTCCCACCCCGGGTACCGACAAGCTCAACCACCGGGTCCCACCCCGGGTTTCGACAAGCTCAACCACCGGGTCCCGCCCGGGGTTTGACGGGCACAACCACCGAGGTTTCTACGGGCTCATTTACCGTTCTAAACCTTCCGTTTTGGGGATGTGAACCTTACTCCGGTACCCTATTGAGGTTGGTGACGTGTCCGAGCGGCCGAAGGTGCAACACTCGAAATGTTGTTTGGTGTAACAGCCAACGTGGGTTCAAATCCCACCGTCACCGCCACGTGAAAAGACCCTGGTTTCCCTCAGAAACCAGGGTCTTTTCCTTGCCCGCAAGCCTTCAGCGCCGAGTCCCTCCTCCAGGTCGAACAAAAGCAAGCGGACGACGGCGGGAACCTCCCGCCGTCGTCCGCTTTCCGTTTGTGAAGGCTGCTAGAGCTTGTCTGTCCGGTCCTCGCCGCCACCCTTGTGGCCCGCTCCGCGCAGGTTTTCCTGGACCTTGCCGAACAGGTCCTTGATGGTGGACTCGGCGTTGCTGATCACGTCCACCGGCACGTACACGTCGTGCGCGAGCGGCAGGTCGTATTCATCCTTCAAGTGGGTACCGTTGCCCACGCCCTGAAGGGACAGGTAAACCATCGCTTCCGTCCGGGCGATTCCGGCGAGCTTTCCAAAGACGACAGTGAACTCGTTGGGCTGGAAGCTGATGGTCTGGCCGATATGGTTGCGGCCCAGTTCACCAGCAGGAACAACCTTTTCTGACTGGCTTCCGGTGTAGTCCATGAACTTCTCCTTAGATCGCCGACACATACGCTGGCAGTCTAACGCCGCGTCTTCCGCCGGGCCTACAGCCGGGCTGGAGGGCTGCACAAGCAAACCGCCCCGGCCGTAGTCACTTCTCCATTGAAGCCGCAGGGGTGGGACCTGTTTGATGGCAGAAACCCGCACGACAACCCATCAAAGGAAAACCCGTGAATTCAATGGCGAACCGCGTCAAAAGCCCTGTCCGCTGGGACGATGTGGAAATCGGCGACACCGTGGAGCTCCGGCGGAACGGCGCGCGCATCCACGCCGGACACGTGGACGCGCGCACCGCGGACGGCGACGTTGTGTGGGTCATTGCGCCCGCAGGCGGCCGCCGCATGTTCCACATCGCTGACGGCTACGACCTGGCCGGTCCGCCGCCCGCAGCTGGCTGACCAAGCACCGGGCCGGTACCTGCAAGACTGGGTACTGCACCTGCAGGCCCAGCCAAGGAGAGCCATGACCGCGCCAGCCCGTCCCGCACCCCGCCCCACGCGGCTCACCGAGTTGCTGGGGATCGACGTTCCCGTGGTCCTCGGCCCGTTCGGCGGGGTTTCCTCCGTGCAGCTCACCGCGGCAGTGAGCGACGGCGGCGGGCTTGGTTCATACGGCCTGTACGGGTACGACGGCGGCGCAATCCAAAGGACGGCAGCGGAGCTTCGTGCCGCTACAGGCAGGCCCTTCGCACTCAATCTTTGGGTGCCCACCGGCGACGAAGCCACCGAAGTGGACCAGGCCGACTTTGACCGTTACCGCAAAGTTCTGGCGCCGTATTTCGAGGAACTTGGCATCCCGCTGCCGGACGCGCCCGCCCGGTACATGCCCGACTACGGCGAACAGGTGGAGGCTGCGCTGAAAGCCCGTCCCGCCGTCGTCAGCTTCGTCTTTGGCGTCCCGGCGCCGGACGTGGTGGAGGACGCCCACCGGCGCGGCATCAAGGTGCTGGGCACCGCCACCACCGTTGATGAAGCCGTCGCGCTGGAGGAAGGCGGCGTGGACGCCGTTGTTGCCAGCGGGATGGAGTCCGGAGGACACCGCGTTTCCTTCCTCAAGCCCGCGGAAGAGTCCCTGGTGGGCACCTTCTCCCTGGTCCCCCAGGTAGCGGACGCGGTGCAAGTCCCGGTGATAGCGGCGGGCGGCATTGCGGACCACCGCGGCTTCACCGCTGCCATGGCGCTCGGTGCCGACGCGGTGCAGGTGGGGACCGCATTCTTGGCCACCCGGGAGTCCGCCGCCGCGGCCCAATACCGTGCACTCTTGCACAGCCCTGCCGCCGGGCATACCGTCCTGACCCGTGCACTCAGCGGCAGGCTTGCGCGCGGCATCCCCAACCGGGTGGTGCGGGACCTGTCTGATGCCCGGAACATCGCGCCGTTCCCGGTCCAGAACTGGCTGACGGGACGCTTCAGGCCCGAGGCTGCTGCCCGCGGAAACACGGAACTGATGTCCCTGTGGGCAGGCCAGTCCGCTCCCCTGCTCCGGCACGGGACAGCCGCCGACGTTCTCGCCGAGCTGCTAACCGGCGGCAGCTGACAACCCATCCGGCTCCTGCCGCGCGGCAAATCACCGATAGAATTTGGACGGCCCGGCCCAACCCGGGCCCGTTTGCCAATGCACCGGGGAGGAGATCCGTGCCGACGCACCGCCGCACGCCGTTCCACCTCGTCCGGTCCTCCGCCCTTGCCGCTGTCATCCTTACCCTCGCGGCAGGAGCGCACGTGGCAGGCGGCGGCCAGCTCCCCGCCCCCGGCATCCTGCTGGCCGTCCTGGCCCTCACCGCACTCGTCAGCACCGCAGCGACCCGGCTCCGGCTGTCCTTTACGTCTATGGGAGCCCTGCTTGGTGCCGGGCAACTGGCGCTGCACGAGCTGTTCGCCACGCTGAGCACGCCGGCCCTGGCAACCGGTCCGGCGGCCGCCCAGCACGGCCATCAGCATGGCGGCGGAGTGCTCCCCGAACTGGTTTTGGCTGCCGGCCACACGGCGCCTGCTGAGTCCGGTCCGGCACAGCTGATGCTGGCCGCCCACGTGCTGGCCACGCTGGCCTCCGCGTTCCTGCTGGCCAAAGGCGAAGACGCGCTCTGGGCACTGGCTGCCTGGCTGCGTCCCCTGGCCGGCCTCCCGCAGCCAACAGCGCCCGACGCCGTCCCTCCTGTTTCCGTTGTATTCCCGCCTGCCGCCGCGCCCCGCCCTCCCTGGCGGAACCTCCGGCAGGACAGCCGACGCGGCCCGCCTTCCGCCGTCGCGCTTTGTTCCTAAGCCCCGCCGGGCATTGGTTCCGGTGCAGGGCACCAACACTTTGCACCCCGCTTCCGGGCGTGCGCCAGAAAGGCAACCCCATGAACACCTCATCCCTCCGCCGTTCCCTGACTACCGCTGCCGCTGCCGGCGGCGCCGCTGCACTGATGCTTGCTGGGGCGGGCGGCGCCGCAGCCCATGTCGGCGTCACGCCAGACAAGACCTCCGCCAACTCCTACGCCCTGCTGACCTTCGCAATTCCGCATGGATGCGAAGAATCCGGCACCACCAAGGTGGCCATCACCTTGCCTGGTGAGCTCAATGACGCCCAGCCCACGGTCAACCCGAACTGGACGGTGGAAAAAGTTACGGAGCAGCTGCCCGAACCCAAGAAGCTGGCAGACGGAACATCCATAACCAAACGAACCAGCCAGATCGTCTACACGGCGAAAACCCCACTCCCCCACGAACTCCGGGACACGCTGGTCCTGTCCGTGAAACTCCCGGACGTGGCCGGAACAACCCTGCACTTCCCCACGCTGCAGACCTGCGAGACCGGCCAGACCGACTGGTCCCAGATCGCCAAGGACGGCGAGGACCCGCACTCCCTTGAGGCGCCCGCACCGTCCATCACCGTCACGGCCGCGGAAAGCGCCGACGGCCACGGCGCGGCCGCAGCCTCGTCACACGCCACCGAGGCAGCAACCGAGCAGGCGTCCGCCGTAACGGACAGCGGAGCCGAAGCCCGCAGCTGGGCGGGTCTTGCTGCGGGCCTGGGCGGACTGGTCCTGGGCGGCGCGGCCCTGGTACGCAGCACGTCCCGCCGTAAAGCCGCCCGGAACGCAAGCTAGCCGCTGCATTGTGACGCCCGGATCATCACGATCCGGGCGTCAAATGCTGTCCGGGGACGTGCCGTCGTTGACGGCGGCTACAGCTGCCGCAAAGGTGGTGGCATGAGGTCTCAGAAAATCTTCCAGGGGATAGCCATGTCGGCAGCGGCCGGAGCTGCCGCCCTGACACTTGCCGCCTGCGGCACCAGCCAGCCGCAGGCAGAAACCACGACGACGGCACCGGGCATTGGCCCAGCCAGCCCCACTGCATCGTCCACGCCGCCTGCCACGTCCGCAGCGCCGTCGGCCACGGCGCCTCCCACCTCTGCTGCGCCCGCAGCCCCCGGCCTCTGCAAGGCAGCGGGACTTTCCGCCGCTACAGACGCGTCCGGCGGAGGCGCAGCAGGCAGTGTCTATATGATGCTCGGCCTCACCAACACCGGCACGGAACCCTGCATCCTCAAAGGCTTCCCGGGAGTGTCCCTGGCCGCGGATAATGCCGGTGCCCCCATCGGCGCCCCCGCCACCAGGGATGAATCCACCCCGGTGACGGAGGTGCTGCTGGCACCGGGCCAAACCGGTTCAGCAGTGCTTCGCTATACCCAGGCCGGGAACTACATGGATTGCGGCATGGTGGATGCTGCAGGCTACCGGATCTATCCTCCGGAGGACACAGCCTCGCTGTTCCTGCCCCAACCCACCAAGGCGTGCAGCAATGCCGCCGTCACGCTGCTGAGCATTGGCGCGTTCCAGCCGGCATAGGAGCCCTCCACCTCGCTTGGCACACAACCTCGGAGACGGCTGCGGGCAGTCCGGCAATTGCCGGACCGCCCGCAGTTTCCTTTTGTGTGCACCCGGCCTGTGGCAGGCCGGTACGACGGTGTTCGGTTGTGTGCTTGGTTAGTGGGCCGTGGTGGGACGTCCGGCGCGGGCCGTGCCGCGCGAGAGGGCAAGCCCAAGGCCGAGCATGCCAACGCCCAGGATGAAGTGCAGCCAGTTGTCCGCCATGTTCACAGGCACGAAGTTGGCTGCGGTATCCGGGCCGATCAGCAGACCGTAAAGCCAGAGCACCAGATAGATCGCGCCACCGATGACCAGGTAGTTCCGGGACTGTGCGGCACTGCGGGCCATGGCTATGCCGGCCGCGCCGAACAGCAGGTGGACGATGTTGTGCAGCACTGATACCTGGAAGATGCCCAGCAGCAGGGCTTGGGACTCATGTCCGGCGAAGCCCATGGTCTCGTACTGGGCGGTGATGCCCGGAATGAACCCGAGGACACCTACCAGGAGGAAGACCGCTCCCACGGCGAGGGCTGCTTTCTGTATGTTTGTCCGGCCTACTGTACGACCGTCGGAACTCATGCTTGTCATGATTACTCCTGCTGTTGTCGTTAGCGTTTCCATGGCTGCCGGGCTGCGCCTGACCATAGACATAAACCCAGACAAACTAAGTATACTTAGCAAATGCGGCGCTGAAAGGGGTGGACTGTAACAGACCCATTACAAAAATGGGCCCCACCAGCGCATATAGGACCGGGAGGCAGGTTGTGTTGGGATGACGTCACTTTGGTTGGACCGCCGCGCGGCATTCACTTCTGATCCGTTCGAGCCCGACACCAGGTATGACACCGTGGTGGCCGGCGCGGGACTCACCGGTTTGGTAACGGCGCTCCTGCTGGCACGCTCGGGGCAAAAGGTACTGGTCCTCGAGGCACGCTTTCCCGGTGCCGTCACCACCGGAAACACCACGGCAAAGGTCACTTTGCTGCAGGGCACGTTCCTCTCCCAGCTCGCACGCCAGTACTCCCAGAAACAGGTACAGGCCTATGTAGACGGCAACCGGGAAGGCCAGGCATGGCTGCTCCGCTACCTGGATGACCACGCGGTCCCCTACCAGCGCCGCGATGCCTACACCTACGCCACCACCCCGGAGGCGACGGAGAAGCTCCGCGAAGAGGTCAGCGCCGGCACCACTGCCGGGCTGGACATGGAGTACGTCCGCGACGCCGGCCTGCCGTTCGCGGTGCACGGCGCGGTGCGCCTTCCCGACCAGGCGCAGATCCATCCCATGGAGGTGGTGGATACTCTGGTGGCGGACATCCGCGGCAGGGGCGGGACGGTGGTCAGCGGCGTGCGGCTGCGGGACGTCACCGGGGACCGTCCCTCCGCAGTCAAGACCACCCGGGGCAGCGTCAGGGCGGACAGGGTGGTGATCGCCACCGGCATCCCTGTCCTGGACCGTGGACTGTATTTCGCCAAACTGAAGCCGAGCAGGTCCTATGCCGCGGCCCTCGAATTGCAGGAAGGGCAGGCGCCGCCTCCCGGCATGTACATCTCCGTGGAACAGCCCACCCATTCCCTGCGCGACTACGAGCACAACGGCCGCAGGCTTTTGCTGGTCGGCGGCCACGGCCACCACGTGGGCCGCACCACATCGGAACGGGCCCACCTCAACGGCCTGCTCGACTGGACCCGGCAGCACTACCCCGGCGCGGTGACCACCCATGCGTGGTCGGCGCAGGATTACATGGCCACCAACCTCATGCCGTTTTTCGGCAAGATGCCCCGCGGAAAGGGGCACATCTACTTCGGCACCGGCTACAACAAGTGGGGCATGACCAATGCGGTGGCTGCCGCCGTGGGGATCTCCGCGGACATCCTGGGCGGCCATGTGCCATGGGCCGACACCATCCACCACCGCGTCACCTCCCCATCCGGGGCGTTTTCCGCGGTCGCCTTGAATGCCGGCGTTGCGGCCAAGATGGCCTCGGGCTGGGGGCAGCTCGCTGCCGAGGGCCTGAAGACGGAGGGTACCAAGGCGCTGAAGCGGGGTAAGGACCAGACTCCTGCTCCCGCCCCGGCTCCCGTTATTCCTGCCGAGGGCGAGGGCAAGGTGTACCGGGAGGGCACCCGTCCGGTAGCGGTCTCCACCGTGGACGGGACCACCTGCAAGCTGTCGGCGGTGTGCACCCACCTCGGCGGCGTTGTGCACTGGAACGACAGCGAACGGACGTGGGACTGCCCGCTGCACGGCTCCCGCTTTACCAATGAAGGCAAGCTCCTGGAAGGCCCGGCAACCAAGGACCTTCCGCGGGATGGGAAGGCTTGAGCGAAGGTTCCGGAGGCACCGGCCGTCCTGTCGGTGCCCTGGGGCATGATGGAGGCATGAGCCAGGAAAAGTCCGGAACTGGTGCGGCTGGCGCAGCGCCCCCTGTACCGATGGCACAGTTCAGCAGGCCCACCCGTGAGTGGTTCCTGGGCGCCTTCTCCGGGCCCACGCCTGCCCAGGCGGGGGCCTGGAATGCCATCTCCTCCGGCTCCCATGCCCTGGTGGTTGCTCCCACCGGTTCCGGCAAAACCCTGGCTGCTTTCCTCTGGGCACTGGACCGTTTGCTCACGTCCGCCGCGGCAGTTCCGGAACCGGCTGCCGCTCCCCCGGCTGCAGGGGGGAAGGCTAAAGGCCGGCAACCCCGGGCGCCGAAACGCAAAACCCGCGTCCTCTACATCTCACCGTTGAAGGCCCTGGGTGTCGACGTCGAGCGGAACCTCCGTTCGCCGCTGATCGGCATCACGCAGACGGCCAAGAGGCTGGGCCTGCCGGCTCCCCTTATCAGTGTGGGCGTGAGGTCCGGCGACACCACGGCAGCGGACCGGCGGACCCTGCTCAGCAACCCGCCGGACATCCTCATCACCACCCCCGAGTCGCTGTTCCTGATGCTCACATCCAGGGCACGCGAGACGTTGACCGAGGTGGACACCGTCATCATCGACGAGGTGCACGCCGTGGCCGGGACCAAGCGCGGGGCGCACCTTGCCGTCTCCCTGGAACGGCTCGATGCCCTGCTGCCCAAGCCTTCCCAGCGAATCGGGCTTTCCGCCACGGTGGAGCCGCGGGAGCTTGTGGCCCAGTTCCTTGCAGGGTCGGCGCCCGTGGAAATTGTGGCGCCGCCAGCGAAGAAGAACTGGGACCTCACCGTGTCCGTGCCGGTGGAGGACATGTCCGATCTCCAAGGCGCCGCGGGCGCCTTCGATTCAGGCCCCGCCTCCGGCCTGCAGCCCCAGGCCTCCATCTGGCCCCACGTTGAGGAAAAGATCGTGGACCTGGTGCTGGCCAACCAGTCCACCATCGTGTTTGCCAACTCCCGCCGGCTGTCGGAACGGCTGACGGCCCGGCTCAATGAGATCTACGCCGAGCGCCAACTGGTGTCCGTCGGGGGCGGCTGGGACGATCACGGCGCGGGAGGGCTGGAAGGCGACTGGGGGTCCATGCCCGATGCCCCACCGTCGGGTGTTCCTGCTTCAACAGCTACGCCTGCGCACATGATGGCGCAGGCGGGGAGCACGGCCGGCGCGGATCCGGTGCTGGCGAGGGCCCACCACGGTTCGGTCTCCAAGGACCAGCGCGCGCTGATTGAGGACGACTTGAAATCCGGACGCCTGCGCTGCGTGGTGGCAACGTCCTCGCTGGAGCTCGGCATCGACATGGGTGCCGTGGATCTGGTGGTGCAGGTGGAGTCACCGCCGTCGGTGGCCAGCGGCCTGCAACGCGTGGGACGCGCCGGCCACCAGGTGGGCGAAGTTTCGCAGGGCGTCCTGTTCCCCAAGCACCGGGCGGACCTGGTCCACACAGCCATCACCGTGGAGCGGATGCTTGACGGCAAGATCGAGCGGCTCAGCATCCCGGCCAATCCCCTGGACATCCTGGCCCAGCAGACCGTGGCCGCCACCGCGCTGGGAAGCATCGACGTGGAGGAATGGTTCGCCACCGTCCGGCGTTCCGCGCCGTTCGCGTCGCTTCCCCGCTCGGCCTTCGAGGCGACCCTGGACCTGCTGGCAGGCCGCTACCCGTCGGATGAATTCGCGGAGCTGCGGCCCCGGATCATCTGGGACCGCAACGCCGGCACCATCGAGGGCAGGCCGGGATCCCAGCGCCTGGCGGTGACCTCCGGCGGGACCATTCCGGACCGCGGCCTGTTCGGCGTCTACATCATCGGCACCGAAATCGAGGGTTCGGCCTCCCCGTCTGAAGACGGAAAGCCGGCTCCGGCACCCAAGGGCGGCCGGCGCGTGGGCGAACTGGACGAGGAGATGGTGTACGAGTCCCGCGTTGGCGACGTCTTCGCGCTGGGCGCCACCAGCTGGAAAATCGAGGACATCACGCATGACCGCGTGCTCGTCTCCCCCGCCTTCGGCCAGCCCGGCAAGCTGCCGTTCTGGAAGGGCGATTCACTCGGCCGGCCGGTGGACCTGGGCCGCGCCCTGGGCGCGTTTGTCCGGGAACTGTCAGCTTCGGACGCCGGTCCGGCCACCGAACGGTGCAAGGCCAGCGGCCTGGACGAGTTTGCTGCCAACAACCTCATCCAGTACCTGACGGAACAGAAACAGGCCACGGAAGTGGTCCCAAGTGACGCCACGCTGGTGGTGGAGCGGTTCCACGACGAACTCGGCGACTGGCGGGTCATCCTTCACAGCCCGTTCGGCATGCCGGTGCACGCGCCCTGGGCCCTCGCTGTGGGGCAGCGGCTCCATCAGAGGTACGGCATGGACGGCTCCGCGATGGCAGCCGATGACGGCATTGTCCTCCGTGTGCCCATGATGGAGGATGAGCCCCCGGGGGCCGAGCTGTTCCTGTTCGACCCCGAGGAGCTTGAACAGATTGTCACGGCAGAGGTTGGCGGCAGTGCATTGTTCGCTTCCCGGTTCAGGGAATGTGCGGCACGCGCGCTCCTGCTCCCCCGCCAAACCCCGGGCAAGCGGCAGCCGCTGTGGCAGCAGCGGCAGCGCTCGGCCCAGCTCCTGGACGTAGCCCGGAAGTACCCCACCTTTCCGATTGTGCTGGAAACCGTGCGTGAATGCCTGCAGGATGTTTACGACCTCCCGGCCCTAAAGGACATTGCCGCGTCCGTTGAACGGCGGGAACTGCGGATTGTGCAGACCACCACGTCCCAGCCCTCGCCATTCGCCAAGTCGCTCCTGTTCGGCTACGTGGCGCAGTTCCTGTACGAGGGCGATTCCCCGTTGGCCGAACGGCGCGCCGCCGCCCTGGCCTTGGACTCCACGCTGCTCAACGAACTGCTGGGCCGCGTGGAGCTGCGGGAGTTGCTGGATGCTAAGGTCATCGAAGCCACCGAGCGGGAGCTGCAGCGCCTGGCGCCGGATCGGCGGATGCGGGGCCTCGAGGGTGTGGCAGACCTGCTGCGGCTGCTCGGTCCGCTCGCCCCGGAGGAAGTCGCCGCGCGCCTGGCGCCGGCAGGTGAGCCGGAGGTTGAGCCTGTCGAAACCCCGGCGGTTGAGCTTGTAGAAACCGATGCCGAAAGCGAGCCCGCCGAAACCCGGAACCTGAACTCCGCGGCCGGCATCATCGAAGCCACCGCCCACCTGGCTGCCCTGCAGCGCGCCAACCGGGCCATCAAAGTGAACATCGGCGGCGTGGAGCGGTTCGCTGCAGTAGAGGACGCCGCCCGGCTCCGCGACGCCTTGGGAGTGCCGCTGCCGATGGGCGTGCCCCTGGCGTTCATCGAGCCGGTGGCCGATCCCCTTGGTGACCTCGTCTCCCGCTATGCCCGTACCCACGGCCCCTTCACCGCCGCCGAGGCGGCAACCCGGCTGGGGCTCGGTGTCGCGGTGGTAGGCACGGCCCTGAAACGGCTGGCCGCGGACGGGCGTGTGGTGGAAGGTGAGTTCCGGCCGCATGCCACTGCACCCGGCACGGCAACGGCCGACCAGCCGGCAGACGGCGCCGATGCGGATACCGGGCTCGGGACCACCCAGCCTGTTGCGGAACCGGCAGGAACTGCAGCCGCGGCAACGTCACCGGAGCTTCCGCATACTGTCGCCAGTGAATGGTGCGATGCCGAGGTCCTCCGGAAGCTCCGCCGTCGTTCCCTTGCAGCCCTGCGCGCCGAAGTTGAGCCGGTGGATACCGCCGCCTACGGGCGCTTCCTGCCTGCCTGGCAGCACGTGCGGGTTCCGGGCGGCGGCCGCGGCCAGCCCTCGCTCCGCGGGCTGGACGGCATCGTCACGGCGATCGACCAGCTCTCCGGCGTGCCCGTTCCCGCATCGGCGTGGGAACCGCTCATCCTGGCAGGCCGCGTGTCCAACTACCAGCCGGCCATGCTGGACGAGTTGATGGCAGCGGGCGAAGTTCTCTGGTCCGGGGCCGGGGCCTTGCCCGGGAACGACGGCTGGATCAGCCTGCACCTGGCCGACTCAGCGGAACTGACCCTGAACCCGGTTCCGGAGTTCCAGCCGGGCGACGCCGGGCAGCGCCTGCTGGACCATCTGCGGAACAACGGCGGCGGCTACTTTTTCCGGCAGCTGACGGATGTTGCCGGCGGTATGGATACGGTGCTCAGCGACCAGGAAGTGGTCACCGCCCTCTGGGAGCTGGTGTGGGCGGGCCGGATCACCGGAGACACCTTCGCCCCTGTCCGGGCCCTGACCGCCGGCGGCCACACCGCGCACCGGCAGGTGGCACGCGCCCCGCGGGCCAGGTCACCGAGGCTTAGCAGGCTGGGCCGTTCCCACGGCACCGGGCTGATGGGATCGGCAGGGCTGGCCGGCGGCCGCTACGGCAGCGCCGCAGTGGCAACTCCCCCCATGGCCGCTGGCCGGTGGTCCGCGCTTCCGGAGCCGGAACTCGATCCCACCATCCACGCACGCGCCACGGCAGAGCTCCTGCTGGACCGCTACGGCGTGGTCACCCGGGGTTCGGTGATGGCCGAGCAAATCCTGGGCGGCTTCGGCCTGATGTACAAGGTGCTGGCCCGGCTCGAGGAAGCAGGACGCTGCCGGCGCGGCTACTTCATCGAGCATCTGGGGGCGGCCCAGTTTGCCGTGCCCGCCACCGTGGACCGGTTGCGCTCCTACTCGGAAGACACGCAGCTTGCCAAACCGGAGCCCGTGGCACTGGCCCTGGCCGCCACCGATCCTGCCAACCCGTATGGCGCGGCGCTGCCGTGGCCTGCCCTGCAGGACGACGCCGGCACCGGCCACCGTCCTGGACGCAAGGCGGGAGCACTGGTGGTCCTGGTGGACGGAGCGCTGGTCCTCTACGTGGAACGCGGCGGCAAGACCCTGCTGGCCTTCAGCGACGACGAAGCCGTCCTGGCTGCCGCAGGTGCCGCCCTGGTGGGTGTTGTGGCGCGCGGGGCAGTGGACAAGCTGGTCATGGAAAAGGTCAACGGGCACGACATCCTCGACACCCCCGTGGCGTCCGCCCTCAGTTCCGCCGGAGCATACTCCACGCCGAAGGGGTTGAGGATCCGTGCCTGAAGGGGATTCCGTCTGGCGTGCTGCAGACCAACTGCACAAAGCCCTGGCGGGGCAAAAATTCATTGCCTCCGATTTCCGGGTTCCGCGCTTCGCCACCTTGAACCTGGCAGGCTGGACCATGGAGGAAGTGGTGCCCCGCGGCAAACACCTGCTGATGCGGGTGGTGGGGCCCGACGACAAAAGGCTTACCATCCATTCCCACCTCAAGATGGAGGGAACATGGCAGGTCTATCCGCCCGGGGGCCGGTGGCGGAAACCGGGCCATACGGCAAGGTGCGTGCTGCGCACGCCGGTGGCGGACGCCGTCGGATTTTCCCTGGGCATCCTGGAAGTGGTGGCCACGGCCAAGGAGGACTCGATTGTGGGGTTTTTGGGGCCGGACCTCCTCGGCCCCGACTGGGACCTGGACGAGGCGGAACGTCGGGTGCGGGCATCCCCGGACATCCCGGTCGGCGTCGCCCTGCTCGACCAGCGGAACCTTGCCGGCATCGGCAACATCTACCGCTGCGAGGCGTGCTTCCTCTCCGGCGTGCACCCTGCCACCCCGGTATCGCAGGTTGCCGACGTCCGGACCATGATGACTGACGCCAAACAGCTGCTGGAGGTCAACCTTGGCCCGGGCAGGCGCGTCACCATCCTCAATGCGCGCGGCATGCCGGTGGGCAGGATGGCGGGCCGTCCCGGCTACTGGGTGTACGGCCGGGAGCACAAGCCGTGCCTGAAGTGCGGCACTCCCGTCCGGCGGGGGCTGCTGGGGAAACCGAACGGTGACGAGGAACGCGACATTTACTTCTGCCCGCACTGCCAGCCGGCGCCGGTGTAGGGCGCCGGCTGCACTCGCTACTCGTACACGCGCTCCAGGAAGCCACCCCAGGCCTTGGCGGTGGTTTCGGAGCCACCGGCGCCGCTGAAATCATGGACGGTCATCCCCACCGGCGCACCCCAGGCGTTGCGGCCGAAAAAGCGGTACATGGCGTCGGCTGTCCGCAGGCCCAGGAAGTGCTCGTTGGAGAAGTCCACCTCGCCCGTAAGCCGGCCCACGCCGTCGAGCTCCACGTCCACCCGGGAGCCCTGCGCCGCGGAGTCAACACCCAGCGCCTTGCGGAGCTGGACGAACCCGTCCGGGACCTGGGACGCGGCCGGACCCTGGATGTCGGTGAAAACCACGGGCTTGCCGTCGAAGTGCTGGAGGTACTGCCCCAGCGTGTGCAGGTAGAACTCGGTGTGGCGGCTGGCGCCGTCGTACTGCTGGTCCCAGTTCTCGGCAAAGATGCCGCTGTGGACGTAGTGCAGCCGGGCCCGCCCGCCTTCAAGCGGTTCCAGGACGTGCTCCAGCTGGTTGAACCAGCCGTCAGGGCCCTCGATACGGGAGACCAGGTGCGAGGGGTATTCGTTGACCGTCTTCACGTCCGGCCACTCGTCCGTAGGGAACATCCAGGCCGGCGTGCCGGTGGTAACAGCCTCCCACACCCGCTCCGGTGTGCCGGGAAGTTCGGTGTCGTAGACGATCTCGAAGTTGCGGTTGTCAGCCATTGTCCTGCTCCTTGCTTGTGGGTGTTTGGTTGGTTGTCTTGAGTGCGGGGTGCAGTGCCACCACCAGCCGGTGCCGCCTTCCGCCTGAGGAGGACGCGCCGTCGTGGTATTTGTCTACCAGCCGTGTGACCGCCACGCCGAGTTCTTCGGCGAAGGCGGCACGGTCGGCCGCCGTGCGGAACGTGATGTCCCCGTCGATGGCGAAGGTGGCCAGTTTCTGCCGGGCCGCGGCGGCGCCCGTGATCAGCTTTCCCATCTCCTGCACCATCCGGCCGGCGAGCGCGAGCAGCCAGAAGGCGGAAAACCTGTCGGCGAAGCGGCGCGGATCCGGGGACACCGATGCCAGCGCTGCGGGAGAAATGAGGTAGGACGCGGCGATGGCCTGCAGGACGCGCTCTGTCACGTTGCCCTTACGGCGCTCCTCCACCAGCTCCACCAGCCCGTGCCGCTCCAGTGCCTTGAGGTGGTAGTTGACCTTCTGGCGGGGGAGCCCTACCTTCCCCGCGAGCTGGGTGGCCGATGCGGGCTCGGCCAGCTCGCGGAGAATCCTGACGCGGATCGGATCCAGCGACGCTTCCGCCGCGGCCGGGTCCTCAATCACTGCAATGTCTTGCATGCTTCAAGTATCGAGACCGACAACTTTTTTTGTCAAGAACTTTTTTCTCGTCGGAAGGAGAAGGGTTGAAGTAGCCCGCAAAGTAGAATAGGCCAGTGATGCAATCCCCCCTTCCTGTCCGCGACGGCGTTAATGCCACCCGCCTGCGCCTGCCGGACGAGGGGCCGTGGGACACCGCGATGGATTACATGATTCACCGCTGGGGCCACATCGACCCGCAGGGCATCGAGGACAGGTTCGACGCCGGCGAAATCGTGGGCGAGGGCGGCGTCCCGCTGCACCGCGACACTCCCCTGCAGGACCACACCTTCATCTGGTATTACCGGACGCTGCCGCCGGAGACGCGTATTCCGGTGGAGATCGGGATACTGCACCAGGACGAGCACCTGCTGGTGGTGGACAAGCCGCACTTCCTGCCCACCACCCCGGGCGGCACCTACATCCAGGAATCGGCCCTGGTGCGGCTCCGGAACCAGCTGGACCTGCCCGACCTCATTCCTATGCACCGGCTGGACCGCATGACCGCCGGCGTGCTGCTGTTCTCCACCAACCCGGAGACCCGCGGCAGGTACCAGGTGCTCTTCGAGAAGCGGCAGGTGCAGAAGGAGTACGAGTGCGTGTCCGCCGCGGAGCCCGCTCCCGGGCATTCCGCCGTCGAGTTTCCCGTGGTGGTGCGCAACCGCATGACCAAGTCCCGGAGCTACCTCCTTGCCGAGGTGGTTGGGGGCGAGCCGAATGCCGAGACCCGAATCGAGCGCCTGGAAACGTTCGACGGCGGGCCTGCGGCAGGTGCACCCGGCACCGCGGGTGCGGCTTCCGGTGGTCCTGCCCGCCTTGCGCGCTACCGGCTGGAACCGCACACCGGAAAGACTCACCAGCTGCGCGTGCACATGGCGTCGCTGGGCCTGGGCATCGTCAACGACGCCTTCTATCCGGAGTTGCTGGACAAGGCGCCGGATGACTACTTGAAACCCTTGCAACTCCTGGCCCGCGGCATCCGGTTTGTGGATCCCGTCTCCGGGAAGCCGGTGGAGTACCGCAGTGCGCTGGAGCTGAGTGAGGCCGCAAAGGGCCAGTCCGCCCTGACCGGTGTGACTTAGAGGCCCCGCACTACCGCTGCAGCTGCGTGCAGCCAGGCCTCGCGGGTTGCCGGCTGCAGCGCCTGGTAGTTCAGCCGGGCGCCGGACACCAGGGAGCGGTCGTACGGAACGCCCAGGACTTCCCGGGTCAGGCCTGAAAAGTGGCTGCGGGCCCTCCGAAGCAGATCCTGGTCGATCTGCGGGGACGGGGCGGCGAGGAGGGTGACGGCGTTGCCGACTTTCTCTTGGTATCCGCGCTCGCGCAGCCCGTCGATGAGCCATACCGCACTGGCCACCGTGTCTTCGCGAAGGGTGGAGACAATCACCAGTTCGTCCGCAGCGGCCACGGCAGCCTCCCAGTTGGAGGACCGCATGTTGTTGCCCGTGTCCACCATGATGATCCGGTAGAAGCGACGCAGCGCCGAATGAAGCCGGTCGAACTCGCGGCTGCCGATCGTTGCGGCCCCGGCGGCGTCCTCGTCCGAGGCCAGCACGTCGAACTGCGTGGAGCCCTGGTAGCGCACGTACTTGTCCAGGTCCCCGATCCGTCCCAGGACCGGATCCTCGAACCGGTCCACCTCCTGGAGCAGGTCAACGGCCGTCCGGGAGTGCCCGGCCATGGGTGCGCGCCAACCGAGGGTTCCCCGGGTTTCATTGTTGTCCCACGCCAGCGTGTAGCCCCCGCGCTGGATACCCATCGTGGCGGCGAGAAGCAGGGTGGCTGTGGTCTTGTGGGCTCCGCCCTTGGGATTGACCACCACCACCGTGCGGGGCCCGTCCAGCCGGCGCTGCACGTCCTCGATTGTGCGCAGATGCGCGCGCTCCCGGCGGCCGGGGGCAGGGTTGATGGAGCTGCCGGTCAATTTGCGCAAGGCACCCTGCCAGCCTTCCTCGGCAAGGACCGACGGCGGCGCGGGCCTTTCGGTGAGGAAGTCCTGGAGGGTGGGGACGGCGTCGCGCGCTCCAGCGGACGGGACATCGATGGCCATGGCCGTAGTTCCTTTCTGGCTTGGATGACCTTGCCGGACGATCTGCTGACCCTCGTCCCGGCGGCCCGGCAACATGCTCCAGACGCGGTACCCCACGCGTCGAAACAAAGTGAGGACGGTCATGAGCAGCCGGTACAGCAGGATGGCCACGCCCAGCACCGGAAGGGATAGCAGGAGGATGGACAGGACCGAGAGGGCGGCTGATGCCGGGTCGCCTGCCCCAATGGCCCCCGCGGCAGTCCCGGCGTGCTGCCGGATCGCACGGGCCGTCTGTTCCAGGAAAACGGGCAGGGTCAGCAGCAGCCAGCCGAGTGCCAGGACCAGGAGAGGAACCACTGTAACAACCCAAGCGGTGACGATCCGGCGGGCAAAGGGCCGTAGTTCCTTGACGCGTGGATCCATCGGACGGCCTGGCAGGAAGCTGAGCAGGACCGGGCGGATCCGGTTGAAGAGGTCCGGCACTCCGGCGATGTCGGCAAGCACGAAGTAACCGTCGAACCGGAGGGTTGGCACCAGTTGCTGGAGCATGGAAATGTGCATTAGGGCGGCCACCAGCAGGAAGAAGCCTTGGCCTGATGCCAGGTAGGCGACACCGAACACAAGCAGACACAGGCAATTGAAGTAAAGTCCGCCAAGGTCCGTGCGGATCCTGCCCGCCCGGTTCAGCCTGTAGGAGTCGGTCACGTTGGTGAAGAAGGCGGGAAAAACCAGATAGACTCCGACGCCGATCACTCCCGGCCGCGCTCCGCCGTAGTGGCACGCAGTGGCATGTCCCACTTCGTGGAATACGGCCCCGGCTGTCAGCAGGGCAAAGATGCCAAGGAGCAACGCCGGGGTGAGGAGTACCTGCTGCAGTGATGCCATCAGGTCAGCCTGGATGACCAACACAACATCGAGGGCTGCCAGTGCCGCCAGGACGGCCACCACAACCGGCGGCCAATACAGCGGCGCAAGGATCCGGGCCAGCACGTTGACTGTTTTTTCGGGCAGGAGTGTTCCCCGCAGCCGCAGCGCCAGCAGCGGATTCGCAGTGGGTGGTGCAGGGGCATCTGCAGAGGCCGCCGCCACCTGGACCAGGCCCATCGGTCCCAGCCTTTTGTCCAACAGGTGGCAGAGCCCGGCGACGTTCAGCTCGCGGCCGTAGGCGTCACTGACCTCCCGTGCCGTCTCCTGCAGCCGCTTTTCAGCAGAGACAGATAGCAGCACCATGTGCAGCAGCTCCGAGAGCTGCACTACCTGGCCGTCACCGCGCCGTAGCAGGTAGCTGCGGTCCTTGAGGCCGGAACCCTGCACGGGGCCAAGGAACGCAAGTCCTGGGACAAGCGACCAACGCTGGTCGTAGGCGGCATCCGGTGCTGTTGTCACGTTCCCTGCCGATACATCGGGTGAATAGGTTCGGTGGGCACACTCCGGCATTGGAGCGCGCCCACCGGTTCCGGCATGCATGCCGGCTTATTGTTGCATTACCAGCAGTTCCTGGACCGCAGCCGAGTTCGCGACGGAACCGATCGAGCCCGCATTGATGGCAAACGAAAGGTTTATAGCGATCACGGGAGCGACATTGACGTCGTAGCACAGCGTTTCCCTTGCGGGCAGCAGTTCCATAACTTCGGCGTCGAGTTCCGCGGGCAATAACGCGGTTGATGCCGCCATGGCACCTTACCCCTTTCCCCCGGTTATTACCCGGGACTAATTACCAGAACTGTTAGCCGACTAGTGCTGGACTACCTTGATGTCCTGCACTGCAGCGCTGTATGCGTTTGAGAACAACGCGCCTGCATTTACAGCCAGGGACGTGTTGTGCGCCATCACGCCTGCCCAGTCGAGGCTCGCGTCCAGGTAAAGGGTCTCCCGCGAAGGCAGCAATTCAGCCTGCTGGCCGTCCAGGTCCTGGATGGTGAGTTCCGTCATTTCAATCACCCCCTCCCGATGTCTCGCCAACAGTCAACGCGGAACCCCGTGGCAGTTTCATCACCGGAGCGTTATTTTTGCGTTGTTTATGCAATGGCGCTTTTCCGGCCGCCCGTTTACCGCCTGATTTGTGCGTTTAGGATGGGTAATACCGGGCAGTAACGTGTCCGAGGACAATTCTTCTGAACTCACCAGGAAAGCAGGCGGCCGCGTATGGCGGACAACGAAGGCACGATGGTAATCCGCGCGTGGACCGAGCCTGCGCAGGGCCACGCAATCCGCGCCCGCCTTATTTCCAGCCATCCGGGCAATGACAGGGAAACAGTGGAGGCTGCCGGCGACGCCGAGCAAATCCTCTCGGCCGTACGGCGCTGGCTTGACCAGCTACAGGCAAGTGGCGGCACCAGCGCCTGAGATATCTTGGCGAGGGGGGCGCGTTGGGGGACGCCCCCTCCCCCCTATGTTTGTAAAGTGTCTTGACATGACCTGACCAAGTGTCACGATGGGTGTCTGGGGGTCAAGTGTTCGCCGTTTGAAGGGGAATGGCATGACTGTGGCACTGGCACAGGAATGGCACTTGAGCCTGTTGGGGGCTTGGCGGTTGCAACGGGGCAACACAACGATGGCAGTGGCCTGCCGGGAGCAGCGGTTAATCGCATGCGTCGGACTCCTTGGGTGCCGTCGCCGCAGTTTCCTGTCCGGCCTGCTGTGGCCCCGAAGCAGTGAGACGCAGGCAGCCGGGAACCTTCGCACAAGTGTCTGGTGCATATCGCACTCTTTCCCGCACCTGCTCCATTCCACGGCCGACGTCCTTGAGTTGGATGAGTCGGTCAGCGTGGATGTGAGGGCGCTGCAGCGGCACGTGGCAATGCTGCGCGAACAGCCGGGCATCCAGATCCCGGAGACGTACCTGGACCACCTGAGCCGCGCCGAGCTGCTGCCCGGGTGGTACGACGACTGGGTGATATTCGAACAGGAGCGGTTGCGGCAACTGCGGCTCGGCGCGCTGGAGCTCATGGCCAGGCAGTATCTCGCCGGGAACGAGCCGGGGCGGGCGGTGATAGCGGCGCTGTCTGCGGTCAGCATCGAGCCGCTGCGGGAATCGGCGCATCTCCTTCTCGTCCAGGCGCACCTGGCGGCAGGGAACCGGGCAGCAGCCGTGCGCGCCTATTCAATGTTCGCCAGCCGGCTGGACGCAGAGCTCGGCGTCCAGCCTTCCCACCAGCTGACGGAGCTGGTGTCCGCCTTCCATCCGCGGTGACCTCCCGCAGCAGGCGGGAATCTTGACGGAAATCCCCGGCTTCGCAGACGTGAAAGTGCGGTAATTTGTGCCCATGGACTTCGGCAGCGCTGACAGCTGGGGGGCCGCGATCTACTTCTGGATCATCCCCATAGTCCTCGGTGATGCCATTTTTCCGCCCGTTCCGTCCGAGATGGTGGTCATCACCGGCGGGGCACTCTCCGCGGACGGGCGCGCGAACGTCTTCCTGGTGGCCGGACTGTCCGCCCTCGCCTCGTGGATAGGCGACATGGTGGTGTTCCAGCTCTTCCGGCGCCGGCTCAGCCACATCCTGGACCGCTGGCGGTGGGGCCGCCGGGTCCACCAGGGCATCCATGATGCGCTCGCCAAACTTGGACGGTCATCAACGTATGGCGGCATCATTGGCCTCCGGTTCATCCCCGGCGGCCGACTGGCCACATCAGCGGCAGCCGGCATCGCAAACGTTTCCGTCCGCGGCTTCAGCCTTTGCGCCGGACTCGGCGCCGTGCTGTGGGCCTGCTGGCTGGTGGGTCTGGGCTATGTCACCGGCTCGGCCACCAAGCTGCCGTTCTGGGCCAGCTCGCTGATCGGGGTGGCGCTGGGGCTGGTGGTGGGCGCCGTCGTCGGGATCATTGTCACCCGCCGCCGCGGCAACCGCTCCCCCGTGGAGGAACCGGGCCCGCTGGGCTGAGGAGGCTAGACGGGCAGCCACTTGCCGCGGCTGCGGCGGAGCACGCTCAACGTGCCGGTGAGCGCAACGCGTTCGACGGCGTCGCGCATCATGGCTGCCGATTCCCGCGCCTGCTGGTCCTCACCGCTGTCCTCAGTCGCCTCCACGAGGAAGCGCAGGTTCAGCTGCGGCACCCCGCCTGAAATCTGCAGCTGGTGCGACTCAACATGGTGGCGTGTCCCAAGGACCTCGACGGCAGTGTCCATCACGGACTCGGGAGCATTCCCCGGCCGCAGCCCGGTGATCTTGAGGCGGGTCTGGAACGAAGGCATGCCCTCCACCCTATCCAAACGCTCGTTCACTGCCTGCAAGAAACCCCAAACGCTCTTTCACCAGGTGAGAGAGCGTTTGACGGATGCCTGCGAAAAGTGAGAGAGCGTCTTAGCCGGTGTTGCGGAGGCCGGCGGCCACGCCGTTGACGGTGATGAGCATGGCCCGCTGCAGCCGCTCGTCGATCTCGCCGCCGCTGATGGTTCCGCTTTCGGTGCGGATCCGGCGCAGCAGTTCCACCTGCAGGTAGCTGATCGGGTCCAGGTACTGGTCGCGGACCTCCAGCGAACGCTTGAGGGTGGGCTGCGCGTCGAGGAGGACGTGCTCGCCGGTGAGGTTCTGCACCTCGGCGACGGTGAGCTCGTATTCCTCGCGGATGGTCCGGAAGAGGTGGTGCAGTTCCTTGGGCACCAGGGTGTCCACGTAATACCCGGCGATATCCAGGTCCGTCTTCGCCAGGGTCATCTCCACGTTGGACAGCACCGAGCGGAAGAAGTGCCAGTGCTCCATCATCTCCGCGAGCTGAGCACCGTTGCCGGCTTCACGGGCGGCCTTCAGCCCGGACCCCACGCCGAACCATCCGGGCACGATCTGCCGGGACTGGGTCCAGCCGAACACCCACGGGATGGCGCGTAGGCCGCCGAGCCCGGCGCCGGAATCGGGGCGCTTGGACGGGCGGGAGCCGATGTTCAGGGAGCCCAGCTGCTCCACCGGGGTGGACGCCATGAAGTAGGCGGGCAGGTCCGGGTGGTCCACGAGGTTCCGGTAGCGTTCGAACGCGGCGTCGGAGATGACCTCCATGACCTGCGCATAGCGTTCGCGCTGGTCGTCGGAGGTGCGCGGGTCGCGGTGCAGCGCCGAACCCTGCAGGACGGCGGCCAGGGAGAGCTCGAGGTTTTCGCGGGCCAGCTCCGGCAGCGAGTACTTGTCCGAAATGACCTCACCCTGCTCGGTGAACTTGATCTCGCCTTCCAGGACGCCGTTGGGCTGGGCCAGGATGGCGTCATAGGTGGGCCCGCCGCCGCGGCCCACGGAACCGCCGCGGCCGTGGAAGAGGCGCACGCGCACACCGTGCTTGGCCGCCACGTCGCGCAGCTTCCGCTGGGTCTTGTGGATTTCCCACTGGCTGGTGAGCACGCCGGATTCCTTGTTGGAGTCCGAGTAGCCCAGCATCACTTCCTGGATGTCGCCGCGCAGCCGCACCAGTTCGCGGTAGGACGGGTCGGAGAGCAGCTGGTCGACGATCTCGGCCGAGGCGCGCAACTCCTCCACGGTCTCCAGCAGCGGCGCGAAGCCGAGTTTGGCGTAGGGTTTTTCGCCGAAGAGGTTCACCAGTCCGGCTTCCCGGGCGATGACGGCCGCGGCCAGGACGTCGTCCGCGCCGCGGGTCATTGAGATGATGTAGGTCTCGATGACGTCCGGCCCGTACATGCGCAGGGCGCGCCGGATCTCGCGGAAGACGTCGTACGTACCGTCCGCGGCGCCGTCGAGCTTGATCGGGTGGCCGGAAAGCGGGCGGCGGGAGGCAAGCTCCGAGCCCAGCACCTCGAAGCGCTGCTCGCGGGAAAGCTCGGCGTAACGCACGCCCGGGCCGCCGAGCCGGTCCATCAGCTGGCCGACGGCGTCGTGGTGGTGGTCGGCGTGTTCGCGGATGTCCAGCGTGGCCAGGTGCAGGCCGAACGAGGCGATGGCGCGGCGGACCCGGGCCAGGGCACCGTCGGCTGCCAGGGAGGCGGAGTGGTTTCGCAGCGAGAGCTCCAGCAGCTCAAGGTCCGCCAGCAGCTCGTCCGTTCCGCTGTAGTCGCGGCCGTGCTCGTGGTTGGAGTTGGCCGCCACCCGCTTGCCCGTGTTGATGAGCTTCGCTTTGATGCAGGTGAGCTTCAGCCGGTACGGCTCCTGGGCGTTGAGCTCAAGGACCCGCTTGTCCAAGCCGGGAAGGTTCTTCAGGTCCGCGTCTATCGACTCCAGGAGTTTCTTGTCCGCCCCTGCGAGCGCAGTGGAATTGGACAGGATGGAGATCAGCTCATCGATCATGCCGATGCTGATGCGGATGGCGTTCTGGTTCTGGATCTGCAGGATTTCGCGGGTGACGGCGGCGGTGACGTTGGGGTTGCCGTCGCGGTCGCCGCCGATCCAGGAGCCGAACCGGATGGGGGCGTCCTTGGAGGCGAGGCTGACGCCATGCTCGTCCAGGAGCTCGGACAGCTCGGTCAGCATTTCGGGCATGGCGTCGGTGAGGATGCCGCCCAGGTAGTAGATGGCGTTGCGGGCTTCATCGACGGGGGTGGGCCGGACCTGGCGCAGTTCGTCCGTCTGCCACATCTGGTCGATGATTTCCGCCAGCTGGCGGTCCTGCCGGCGCCGGGCGGTGGTGCCCTCGGCGGTGGGCTGGGCCAGGACGTCGGAGAGCTTGCGGATCTTGTCCAGCACCGAGCGGCGGGAGGCCTCGGTGGGGTGGGCGGTGAAGATGGGGCGGACGTCCAGGCCGTTGACAACTTCCTGCAGGACGGCAGGGCCGGCCTGGCCGGCGATTTCGGCGACGGTCTTGGCGAGCCAGCCGTCCTTCTCCGCGCGGGTCCGCAGTCCGCGGACCCGGTGCACCTGCTCCGCCGCGTTGGCCAGGTGGAAGTAGAACGCAAAGGCGCGGACCAGGTCGGTGGCCTGCTCAATGGGCAGGGAGCCGAGGAGCTCGCGGACCTGGGCAACGACGTCGTGCGCGCTCCAGGGGCCGGTAGCGTCGGCACCGCCGCGGGCAGCCTCCTTGGATTCCTTGGTGAGGAGGCGGACCTGCTCCACCAGGTCCAGGAGTTCCGGCCCGTGCTGCCGGACCAGGGACTCGCCGAGCAGGGTGGACACCCGCCGGACGTCTGCCCTCAGTTCGGCGGCAAGGTCAGTTTCGGGATGCATTGCAGTGTGAGCCATGGAAGCAATCTTTCGAGGGTTTCGGACTTGGCTCGTACACTGCGCTGGATACTGTGAGCCACGTTACTGACTAAAGATGGTACCCGCACGGCGGCGCCACGGGGGAATTCGTCTCAGATAATGTCATCCGCCGGGTAACCTATGTGACGCTTGACCCGCTCGAGCTCGGCCCGCAACTGCGCCACCTCGGCTACCGCGGCAGCGGCCTCGGCGTCACGCCGCCGCGCCCTTGCTGCGCCGACGGTTGCCGAAAACAGGCCCAGCGGCACCAGGACAACCAGCGCCCACCCTGCCGCGGTGAAAAATTCCAGCGCCACGGGAAGCGCGGCGCGAAAGTCCACAAACTCGTTCACGCCGTCGGCCATTCCGTTCAGGGCCCCGTCCAGCGGGCCCAGGAATTGCCCCACCATCGGTGTTTCCGAGAGCGACGGCGGATTGAGCCGTGCCTCCCGGTCGCCGCCCCACCGCCCGTCCCCCAGATGGTTGAGGACGTAGATGCCCGCCCCGACGCTGGCTGCCATAAATACGACGACGGCGGCGAGCGCTGCGAGGTCCGGGCGCCGGCGGCGCCAGAGCAGGACAGCAGCCCCGCACACCAGCGCCGCGATCCATGTCAACGCCTTGAGCCAGTCACTGCCAACCCCTGCAAAGATGTCCACAGCACCTATTCAACCGTGCGCACCACTTCCGATGTTGCAAAAGGCGTTCAACCGCCGAAGGCTGACAGCCCGGTGACTGCCCGGCCGACAATCAGGCTGTTGATCTCATACGATCCCTCGTAGGTATAGATCGCCTCGGCATCCGAGAAGATGCGTCCCATCCGGTAGTCGGTCAGGATGCCGTTTCCGCCCAGGATGGACCGGCCCAGCGCCACAGTTTCCCGCATCCGTGCGCTTAGATAGGACTTGGCGAGCGCCACCTGCGGCATGTCGGCCTTGCCTTGGTCCTGCAGCCGGGCAAGTCCAGCCATCATTCCCATGCTTGCCACGGCATTGCCCAACATGGTCACCAGTTGCTGCTGGATGAGCTGGAACTGCGCAATCGGCCGGCCAAACTGCCGGCGTTCGACGGCGTACTGCCGGGCGACGTCGAAGGCCGCAAGCTGTTGCCCAACAGTCTGCCACGCCACGCTGATCCGTGAACCCCGCAGCAGTTCCCTGGTGTCATTGAAACTGCTGATCGGGGCGAACCGGTCCGCCTCCGCTACCTGCACGTCCTCGAACACGATGTCCGCGTTCTGCACCGTCCGGAGTGCTGTCTTGTTTTCAATCCGGGTGCGGCGAATGCCGGGAAGATTGGCGTCCACTATGAAGCCGCGGACCGCGCCGTCCGCCTCGTCCCGGGCCCACAACAGCATGTAGTCGCAGAACGTCCCGTTGCCGATCCAGCGTTTGGCGCCGTTAAGCACCCAGGCGTCCCCGCCGTCGTCGGGCCTTCCCGTTGCCGAGGAGATCCTGCGTGCCCGGGTTTCCATCCCGCCTGCCACGTCGGAGCCGTGTTCCGGTTCGGTCAGGGCGAAGGCACCGGTGATGCGGAAATCCGAGGCATCCGCCAGCAGCCGCTGCTGCTGTTCCGGGCTGCCAAAAGTGTGGAGCGCCTCAACGAAAAGGCCGTGGTGGACCAGGAAAAACGTTGCTATGGAGGTGTCCGCGCGGGTCATCTCCGCGATCATCAAACCCGCGAACAGGTTGCTGTATCCGCGCCGGGCGGGTGCATCCAACTCGAGGGCCGCGAGTTTGGGCAGGATGTGGACCGGGAACTCGGCATTGTTCCACCACTCCCCTGCACATGGCGTGATTTCGGCGGCCAGGAAAGCCCTGAGCTCGGCCAGCTTGTCCCGTTCCGGCTGTGTCAGCAGGGATTCGTAGGAGTAAAAGTCCGCAGCGGGCAAATCCACGGCGTTGCCGGCGGGGCTCATTTCGGCCCCATCCGGATGGCGCCGTCCAGGCGGATGGTCTCACCGTTCAGCATCGCGTTGTCCACGATGTGCGCCACCAGCTTGGCATATTCCTCCGGCTTGCCCAGCCGGGAAGGGTGCGGGACCTGCGCGCCCAGCGAGTCCTGCGCCTCCTGCGGCAGGCCGGCCATCATGGGGGTTTCGAAGATCCCCGGGGCGATGGTGACCACCCGGATCAGCGAGCGCGCCAGTTCCCTGGCGACGGGCAGGGTCATGGCCGCTACCGCACCCTTCGACGCCGCATATGCCGGCTGGCCGATCTGGCCTTCGAAGGCCGCCACGGAAGCTGTGTTGATAATGACGCCCCGCTCGGGACCGCCGGTTTCCGTGGCGACCGGTTCCGTGGCCACCATCGCCGCGGCGGCCAGCCGGAGCACGTTGAAGGTGCCGACAAGGTTGACCTGCACAACCCGGTTGAATGCCTCCAGCGGCAGGACCCCTTCACGGCCCAGCACCTTTCCGGGCGTGGCAATTCCGGCGCAGTTCACCACAACCCGCAAGGGTCCCAGGCTGGCGGCGGCGTCGACGGCGGCCTGCACGCCAGTCTCGCTTGTCACGTCAGCGGGGGCAAAGACGGCGGTTTTTCCGTCCGCCTGGCTGTTGAGTTCGTCCGCGAACGCCGCCCCGTTGGATGAAGGGAGATCCAAAACCACAACGTTGGCGCCGGCGCCGAACAGCGCGCGGGCGGTGGCGGCCCCCAGGCCGGACGCACCTCCGGTGATGAGCGCGACGCTGCCTGTGATGTCCATCCATCCTCCTTGATGTGGCGCCTCACCGCACTGGCAGCAGCGGGGTATCAGTTAGTGAATGTTAACTGAAATGCGCACGCTCCGCACCATCCCTGCTCCCCGGATGCGGAAGAGGCCCCGGTTAAGGTGGTTCCATGAGCTCCAGCCGATCAATGGCCGACCTCTGGCAGGGCCGCGCCAACCACGCCGCACGGTCCGTAACTACGCTCTTTGGCCGGAAGCTGTTGTTCCTTCCGGGTACCCATTTGGCCGTTGTCACCCGGGAACAGGTACTGTCCCTGCCGGGGTGGCGGGCGGCACTGCGGTGGCTCAGTGCCCGCGCAGCCCTGCAGTTCCCCTGGCACTACTGGTGGCAGGCCCACTACGTCGACTGCCTGGTGGACACGGGCGAACGTGAACGTGGAGCAGGTACGGCACCGGCAACCCGCTCCAGCGGGCCCGCCCGCCCGGGCGCCGGGCGGCTGGCATCCCGGCTGCTGACGGGGATCCGGCTGCGGAATGCGAACACGTACGTCAACAACTATTACGACGACATGGCCTGGCTGGCGCTCGCCGCACTCCGGCTTGACGAACTGGCGGAAGTAACGGGGCAACCGGGCCGCCGCCAAAACGCTGCCCTCTTCAGGTCCCTGACGCTGCAGTTCGATGCGGCCAGCACCGGCCACATGGGCGGCGGGGTGTTCTGGAGCAAGAAGCGGGACTTCAAGAACACCCCAGCCACCGCACCGGTTGCCCTCTTCTACGCCCGCACGGGACAGCGCGCCAAAGCACAGTCCCTCATCGACTGGCTGGACCGCACGCTTTTCGATCCGGCGCAGCAGCTCTACCTCGATGGTGCCCGGTGGGACGCTGCGGGCAACGTCACCATTGACCGGGCGGTCTACACCTACAACCAGGGCCCCGTGCTGGGAGCCCTGCTTGAGTTGGGCGGGGACGCCAACCTCACGCGGGTGGCGGAGGTGGTGGCGGGAGTGGACCGGCTGCTGACGGTGCCCGCCCGGGTTGCCGGCACGTCCGACGGCGGAACTTCAGACCGCACGCAGGTCCTCCGCTGCGACGGTACGGGCGACGGCGGCCTGTTCACCGGAATCCTGTGCCGATACCTGGCGCTCGCGGCGCGGGATGCAAGGCTTCCGCAAGCAACCCGCGATACCGCCGCCCGCCTGGTCACGGATACGGCGCAGGCGCTCTGGGATGGACGGCGCAGCCTGGCCAGCGGCGAAGCCGCCCAACAGCACCGGGACAGGAGCATTTTCTCCATCCATGCCGCGCAACCGGCTGTTGTGACGTATCCGGCGGGTGCCGTCGTCGAACTCTCCACCCAGCTGCAGGCGTGGATGACACTGGAGGCAGCGGCCGCCATCAACCGGTAAGGGTATGGCTGGACGGGGGGCAGGCGGGTTTCAACCGGACCTGCTTAGCGGATCCCCGCGAGCGGCGTCACCGTGCCGCCCTTAATCTTCACTTCCCCGCCGCCGGCGACCAGACGGGCTTCCTTCTTCCCCCCGTGCGGAAACACCAGCGAGGTCAGGCTTTCGCTGGCGCCATCGACGAACACCTCCACGGAAGACCTGTCGATATAAGCGGTAAGGCGGACGGTGCCGCCGCCCTTCGGCCCTTCCACTGAGCGGGCGTCACGGTACAACGGATCGATGTCTTCGCCCCTGCCCGCATTCGCAACGGCGTCGCCGTCCCGGACCACAAAGGCCTTGCCCGCGCGGAAGTCGTAGCCCACAGTGGCGTAAGTCCTGCCGCCGCCCTGCAGGAGCAGACGCCCCTCGCCGGCACCGGATTCCGGCCGCTCGAATTCCAGGTCCACCTTGAACGCACCGCTGTCCGGAACAGCCAGCGCGCCGTCGTCGGTCAGGCTTCCTCC
The DNA here is from genome assembly GCF_005796205.1 of Pseudarthrobacter sp. NamE2. Lineage (GTDB taxonomy): Bacteria > Actinomycetota > Actinomycetes > Actinomycetales > Micrococcaceae > Arthrobacter. The sequence goes on from NZ_VAHN01000021.1 coordinate 28,742, forward strand.
ATCACCCAGCACCCCGGCGGGCACCGCCGCCGGCGAACCCTCCAGCGACTGCAGCGCCGGCGTGGGCGCGGACACCAAAGCCGGCCGGCCGTCGTCGGACGTCAGCCGGAGGTCCCGCACCACCGAAGCCGCTCCGAACCAGTTGCCGGTAAGCAGCTCCCGGGCGTAGGCCCAGTTGTTCATCCAGCCGATCGCGTGCCGGGTGGCCTTCCGCTGCCCGTCCGTCAGCCGCGGGTCATCCCAGGTGACGGCGGCATAGAAGTCCGGGCCGCCGTCGAGCCACTGGTGGTCGCCGTCCGCCGTGAAGCCCTTGCCGTCGAAGGTTCCCGTCCAGTACGCCAGCCCCGTGGTCCGGCCCTCCTCCGCGCCGTTGGCACTGGCAGCCAGCACCCAGGTCCGCTTGGCAGGGTCGCCGTCAACGTCCATCTGGAAGATGTCCGGGCATTCCAGGATGCCCAGCCCGTCACGCTCGAATGCGGACACGTACGTCCACTGTTTGAGGTCCTTCGAAGTGTAGAAGCCGATTTTGTGGCCCTCCGCGAGCAGCATCAGCCACTGGTTATTGGCGACGTCGCGCACGATCCGCGGGTCGCGCCAGTGCTCGGCCCCGGGGTTCTCCATCACGGGGTTCCGGTCATAGTTCTGGAAGGTGTAGCCGTTGTCCGTGGAGTAGAACAGGGACTGCCGCTGGACGCCCTCGTGCTGCTGGGTGAGGACGGCGATCACGGCGCCCTTGCCGAACCCGGCAGTCCCTTCGGTGTCCACCACTGCGGACCCGGTCTCGATATCGCCAAGGCCGTTGCGGAACTTCTCGATGGCCACACCCTCGTTGTTCCAGTGCACCAGGTCGGTGCTGGTGGCGTGGTACCACTCCGTACCGTTTCCCTCGGGGTAGTCCACGTTGTAGAGGTAGTAGTAGTGCCACAGCCCGTCCAGGAAGAACGGCCGCTGAGGATCATTCATCCAGCGCTGGTCCGGGGTGAGGTGGTAGGCCGGGCGGAAGCCGGGGTCCTCCGCGGGCGCCGCCAGGCTGGCCGCATCCGGCGCGGGCCAGGCCTTTTCCACGCCAAGGTCGGCGAGCAGAGCGTCGCGCGCTTCGGCGCTGATGCAGTCCGGAAGTTCGACGGCGGCCGCGTCCTTTTCCACGCTCCCGTCCACGCTGCTGCGGAGGAAGACCGTCCCCTCCACCCGGGTGCCGGCCAGCCAGCCGGTGCCGCATTCGATGCTGCGTACGTCCTCGGTGCCTTCCGCCCGGATGCTGCCGCCGCGCTCGGTCAGCGTGGAGTCGTTGCCCTTGACCCAGAGGGAAGCGTACCCGCCGCTCCGATCCTTCGCCGCCGCTTGGGCGGCGGCCACACTTTCCAGGGCACGTCCGGCAGCCCCGGCGGGACCGGGCCGCACATCTCCGGCCAGGACCAGGGACACGGCCAAAACCAGCACAACAACGGCGGCCACCGTCCAGAGGAGGAGGCGGTTCCGGCGGGCGAAGCGTTGAAGGGCAGGAAGTAAGGTTCCGGGAGGATTTCGGGGCATGGCTTCAATTCCGTCGCTGAAACACAAGTGCCGTCCCCCGGGATGGGGAACGGCACCAGCGCAAATGAACCAGCAATTCTACCGGCCCGCTGCGCGTGAGCCCAACTATGGCGGCAACTATCCCTTGGAGCGGGGGAGTTTTTGTCCAGATATGCAGGCTTCCACCGCCGGGAGGCCTGCATATCTGGACAAAAACTGCGCGGGCCGGTTGAAGCCGGCTATGGTGCGGCGTCCGGACGCCTTTTCTGCGGGTAGGGCGCCTCGCCGCGGGCCAGCATCTGCACGAACTGCGCGATCTTGCGCTCGCGGGTGGCCGCCTGCTTGACGGAGTTTGTCCGGTAGATCAGGGCGAACCGGTTGGTCCTGGTGAGGACGTCAAACATCGCCTGGGCCGCGGGAACCGCGGCGATCGCTGCGGCAAGGTCCGCCGGAACCTCCGCCGTCGCCTGCCCGGCATAGGCTTTGTCCCACCGCCCGTCAGCTTTCGCGGCCTCCACGGCTGCACGCCCGGCGTCGGTCATCTTTCCGGCTTCCTCCAGCCGAGCGATATACGTGACGTTCCTGGCCGACCAGGCACTGCGGGGACCGCGCGGCGTCATGCGCTGGTAGGAGCTTTGGTCATCCCTGCGCCTGGCCTGGCCGTCGATCCAGCCGAAGCACAGCGCCTCATCCAGCGCGGCCGCGTAGTCCAGTTCGGTCACCTTGCCGCCCTTCTTGTGCAGGACCAGCCATACTCCCGGACTCGTCTTGTGGTTGGCTTCCAGCCAGGACCGCCAGGCGGCAGCGTCAGGCACCAGCAGTTCCTCAAGTTCCACGGCCATGTGGCCCATTCTGCCCCTGCAGCCGTAGGGCACAAGTTCCGCCGCCCTTCGGTTCCGCCCGTGGCATCATGGCCTTACGTCCCGTTGCCGAGATGAAGGTCAGTGCCATGCTCCGCGTCCGTCCCCTGCACTTCACGTCCAATATTGAGTCCTGGGAGCGGCTGCTCACCGCGTTGGGCCTGGTCCTGACCGAGGGCGACGGCGGCTTCCGCGTCTATGATGCCGGGGCCGGACGGCTGGCAGTCCATGAGGTAGCCGGCGGAGCGGCCGAGGACGGGACCACGGCCCTGGCCGTTGAGGTTGGCGACCTGGCCGAGTTCGCCCGCCGCACCAACCTCGCCGCGCAGGAAGACGGGACCACGCCCGCGGAACTGGTCACCGTGGATCACGGCGATGCCTGCCGGATTACCGCTCCGGACGGGTTCAGCTTCCTGGCTGACAAAGCCGCGGCAGGCACGGAGGGCGGCGGAGCGGACCCGGCGCTGGCGGTCGTCGGGGTCTGGTTTACGGAGGACGCTGACGCCGCCGCCCGCACGCTCCGCCACATCGGCGCGCGGCCGAGGCCGGTGCCGGACAACGACGAGACGGCGGATTTCACGGCCAAGAACGGCGGCATCCTGCTGGTGCGGCCGGCCGCCGGGCCGTCGCGGTCCGGACTGGGCTTCGAGTACGACGGCGCCCTGGAACCGCTGCGTGACCGGCTCACCTCGGCGGGGTTCCAGGTCAGCCTTACCGAGGAGGCATTCGGCAGCACGCTTCACGTCGCCAACCCCGACGCGACCGGGGACGACGCGCCCCCGGTGCCTGCTACGGTCTGGATCTCCCGGCACCTTCCCATGGGGTAGAACTTAACCATGAACGTGCGCACCCCTGACCCGAATCCCGGCTGGCTTTCAGAAGAAGACCTCTTTGAGGCCCGCGGGCGGCTGCCCATGGTGTACGTGGAGGCCGTCCCGGTCAGGCTGGATCCCCTGGGGTACGTGAACGAGGTGGGCACACTGCTGCAGGCCGACGCGGACGGGACCATGGTCCGGTCGCTCGTGTCCGGCCGCGTCATCTACCGTGAAACCATCCGCGCCGCCCTGCTCCGCCACATGGAAAAGGACCTGGGGCCGCTGGCGTTCCCCCAGCTCCCCATCAGCCCGGTTCCCTTCACCGTGGCCGAATACTTTCCGGCACCGTCCCAGACCGGTTTCACCGATGAGCGCCAACACGCCGTGTCACTGGCCTACGTCATCCCGGTCACCGGCGAATGCGAGCCGCGCCAGGACGCGCTGGAGCTGACGTGGATGACCCCCGAAGAAGTCCTCAGCCCCGGCGTCCAGATGGAGTTTTCCGGTGGCCGCGGCAGCCTGATCCGCCAGGCCCTGGCCTTCGCCGGCGTAGGATCCTGAGACCGCTCCGGGAACCTGGGGGTCCCCGGTTTTGTCAGCCCGCCTTTGTAGACTGTAGGGCGGACCGCAAGAGAACGTAAGGACTCCCATGACCGAAACACCAGCCGCCCGGCACCATCGTGAACAGCAGGCTGGAACCCTGTCCACCGGCAGCGTCATCCTGCTGCCTGACGGCGAGCGGACGGCGGAGATCCACCAGGTGGAGGTGGAACAGGACGATTTCGGTGCGCCCGCCCTGGTGCTCGCCAGCTTGTCCGGAGGCGGAACCTTGCGGATTGCCGTGGGCACCTCAGTAACGGTTGTGGGCGGAACGCCCGACGCCGCCACCCGCCTTCCGCTCGCGGCCGCACCGCCGCTTCAGCCCGCGCAGGCGAGTGAAGCCGTGCGCGCAACGGATGAAGGGCAGGAGCAGCCCGGTGCAGAGGCTCCCTCCGCACCTGCGCCCGCCGCCGTCGTCGTGCCTCCCCTGCCGCCTGTCCCGCCGGCAGCGTACGGGCCCAGCGAGGAGGAACTCGCCCTGATCCCGGCGCCGGACGGCACCCCCGAGTCCGTGGTGGAAGCCGCCGCCGCTGTCCACCCCGATGCTGTGGGCGTCCTGCTGCTGACGGACCGGCTGTCCAAGGGCGTCAACTTCAAGTCCGGCAGCTGCCTGAAAGACCTCACTGACCTTGCGCACGAGCTTTTTATCACGCTCAAGGATGCGGACCATGCGCTGGCTGTGGCCGACCTCCTGACTGTCCTTCCCTACGACGGCAATCCCGGGCGCTGGGCATCGGTGGAGGCATCGCTGGCCCTCGCCAGCTACATCTGCCGGCAGGACGGCCAGAACGAACGCGCCGCTGTGTACGAGAAACTGATCCGGACCCCGGAAAACCAGGAAACGGACCCCTTCAAGGCGCGGATGGCGGCCAAGGTCCGGCAGCGGTCGCTCAACGAGCCCAACCTGTACGACAAGGAAATCTTCCGGTCCATCGACAACTCCAACCACGACGCCGAGCGGGAATGGCGGCTGCTGCGCCTCGAATCCCTGCTGTTCCTGCGCGCCCACGGAGGCTCGGAGACCATCGGCATGACCGAACTCGAGCGCCGGATCACCAACGAGCTCGAGGCCGTCCGTTCATAGGGAAATTCCCCCTACCCGGGGCCGGGCCGGAGTTGTACATTCGGGGCTATGACGAACAACCTCAGCGTACTGATCAACGCCGATGCGCCGCAGGTCTGGACCATGCTGCGCGAACCGTCCAAGGTGGCCGAATGGCACGGCTGGCAGGCCGAGGACCTGGACGCCGAGATCAAGGAGATCTACTTTTCGGCCGACGTGGAGGAGTCCTCGGACCACACCAGCCTGACCGTCCACGGCGGCGACACGTTCGAACTGCATCCGGTTCCGGGCGGCACGCAGGTCAGCGTGACCCGCGGCGCCGTGGACCACGATTCGGAGTGGGCTGCCTGGGATGAGGACATCACCCAGGGCTGGCTCACGTTCCTGCAGCAGCTGCGCTTCGCGCTTGAACGCCACCCGCACGGCAGGCGCCACACCCTTTTCCTGCACCTGACGGAAGGGCAGGGCTCCGCGATCGAGAAGCTCGGGCTGGCCGGCCTGCCAGCGCCGGGTGAGCCCTACGAACTGACCCTGGGCACCGGCGAGGAGATCAGCGGGAAGGTCTGGTACCGCACCAGCCACCAGGTGGGGGTCACGGTACGCAGCTATGCGGAGCACGGCGAAGGGCTCCTGGTGGTGGCCGACCATCCCGCCATCAAGGACGTCCGGGCGGAGGGTGACGGGTCCTTCATCATCGCCTCCACCTATGACCTGGGCGCCGCGAAGCTGGATGCCATCCGCTCTTCCTGGGACTCCTGGCGGGAGCAGCACTACTCCTCCTCGCAGCCCGTGAGCTGACAGCCCGTTTCCCGGGGCCGGGCTGATTGCTGGCACACTGGTACGGTGCCAGCCAACCCCGTTTCCGTCCCCGCAACCGCTTCCCCCGCAGGTCCGCTGCCGGCCCAGTCACAGTTCTCCTTCGCCGTGGGCACCCGGCTGGCGGAATCGTGCCCGCCATCCGCCATCCAGGTTGAGGAGAACGGCGGGGAGTTCCTGGGCCGCACCGGCACCATCACCACACCGCACGGTGAAATCCGGACACCGGCGTTCATCGCCGTCGGGACCAAAGCCACCGTCAAGGCAGTGCTGCCCGAATCCATGGCGGACCTTGGCGCGCAGGCACTGTTGGCCAACGCGTACCACCTCTACCTGCAGCCTGGCGCGGACGTCCTGGACGAGGCCGGCGGGCTGGGCGCCTTCATGAACTGGCCCGGGCCCACGTTTACAGACTCCGGCGGGTTCCAGGTGATGAGCCTGGGCTCGGGTTTCAAGAAGGTCATTGACATGAAGTCGGTGGATGTGTCCGGCCCGGATGACGCCGTTGCCCCGGGCAAAGAGCGGCTGGCTCACATCGACGACGACGGCGTCTGGTTCAAGAGCCACCTGAACGGTGACCGCCACCGCTTCTCGCCCGAGATCTCCATGCAGGTCCAGCACCAGATCGGCGCGGACATTATGTTTGCGTTCGACGAGCTGACCACGCTGCAGAACTCGCGCCGCTACCAGGAGGAGTCCCTGGAGCGCACCCGGCTATGGGCACTGCGCTGCATCGAGGAGCACTTCCGCCTGACCGGGTCCCGTGTGGGCAAGCCGTACCAGGCGCTGTTCGGCGTGATCCAGGGCGCCCAGTATGAGGACCTGCGCCGGAAGGCCTGCCGCGACCTTGGTGCCATGCCGTTTGACGGGTTCGGGATCGGCGGAGCGCTGGAGAAAGAGAACCTGGGCACCATTGTCCGGTGGTGCAACGAGGAGCTACCGGAGGACAAGCCGCGCCACCTGCTGGGCATCTCGGAGCCGGACGACATCTTCACCGCGATCGAGAACGGCGCCGACACGTTCGACTGCGTCTCCCCCACCCGGGTGGCCCGGAACTCCGCGTTCTACACTCCGTACGGCCGGTTCAACCTGTCCGGGGCGAAATACAAGCGCGACTTCGGGCCGCTGCAGGACGGCTGCGACTGCTACACCTGCGCCAACTACTCCCGCGCGTACATCCACCACCTGTTCAAGGCCAAGGAGATGCTCTCCGCCACGCTGATCTCCATCCACAATGAGCGGTTCGTGGTGAAGATGGTGGACGACGCCCGGCTGGCCATCGAGTCCGGCACGTTCTTCGACTTCAAGGCCGAGACCCTGGGCCGGTACTACTCCTGACGCACCTGGGCGGCCTCCCGCCGTCGAAATCGCCGGAACGCTGCGGGGACGCTGAACCGGAACAGCGTCCCCGCAGCGTTCCGGCGTCCTCGGCGTTTTCCACATATCGACGGCGTCCCCTGCATCCCGCGCAAAGTCCACCGGAAGCTGGGTGGATGACCCGGCTCCCCGCATCCTTGCGGCCACTTCCTGTTACAGGAGATCTCTGGCGGACGGACCAACTGCATGCCAAGGGACTCCATTCCCGCGCTATCCGGCAGCTGGTCACCGGCGGCGAGCTCATCCGGCTGCGGCACGGCTGCTACATCCGCGCTGCCGTGTGGGAGAAACAGTCCCCCACTATGCGAAGCGTGCAGCTGATTCATGCACACGCCTACGGGACGTTGACGACGTCGGCCGGGGGCTTTACCTACAGCCACACCTCGGCGGCGCGGCTCCACGGCCTCTTCCTGTGGAACGTGGACGACCTGATCCATCTGTTGTTCCGGGTGTCACCGTCCCGTCAACGCCTTGGCAAGGATGTCCGCGGCCATACCCGGCCTTATACGGCCACGGAAGTCACCACCCGCAGCACGCTCCGGGTGACCACCCTTGAACGCACAGTGGTGGACTGCGCGATGATGCTCGACTACCGCCAGGCGCTGATTCTTGTGGACAGCGCGCTCCGGCTTGGGGCGGATGCCGCCATTATGCACGCTGCTGCAGCCGGGCTGTCCGGGTACCGGGGAGTACGAAACCTCCGGGCGGTACTCGCCAGCGCGGATGCCCGGGCTGAATCGGCGGGTGAAACGCTGACGCGGGACCTCATTGCCCGGCTGAAACTTCCGAGGGCGGAAGCCCAGGTGGAGATGCGGAGCCGCGTGGGCTGGCACCGGCTGGATTTCGCCTGGAAAGAGAAGAAGGTGGCCCTCGAATTCGACGGGAAGGTTAAGTACTTCGACTACAAGCCCACCAACGAGGTCCTCTTCCAGGAGCGGCGGCGCGAGAAGGCGCTCACCGAGGATGGCTGGCTCTTTGTCCGGGTGGAATGGAAGGACCTGTTCCGCGAGCAGGAATTCAAGAACCGGATCCTGACGGCCCTCCGACGTCAGCCGGCCTTTGGCGCCGAAGCCCGGGTGCCGCCGTCGCATTCGCTGGAACGGTGCGGGGACGCTGAACCGGAACAGCGTCCCCGCACCGTTCCGGCGTCCTCGGCGATCCGACGCTTTTAGGCGGCAGCGGCCCCGTAACTCGGTTCCCGCTTCTTGATCCAGCGGATCACCAGCGCCGTCACCGGCACCAGGATGAACTCCACGAGGGTCTTGTAGACAAAACCCGCCACCACGTAGTTCACAAACGTGCCAAAATCCGTGATCCCGATTACGGAGGCGGCGATGCTGCAAAAAATCAGGGTGTCGACGAATTCACCGGCGACTGATGACCCCATGATGCGGGCCCACAGGGATTTCTCCCCGGAACGCGCCTTCATCTTTACCAGGATCCAGGAGTTGATGGTCTGGCCGGCAAGGAATGCCAGCAGCGAAGCCAGCACGATCTGCGGCACGGGGCCGAGGGCACCTTCAAGCGCGGCCTGCTTGGAGGCCCCGAACTCGTCATCGAACCCGGGCAGGGCGATGATTATCCAGTAGCAGAGGGACGCGAAGACGGACAGTGCGAAGGTGGTGAAGATTGCCTTTCGCGCCACCTTGAAGCCGTACACTTCGCTGATGACATCGCCCAGGATGTATGCCAGCGGGAAGAGGAAGAATCCGCCGTCGGTGACGATTGGTCCCAGCACCACGCCCTTGGAAGCACCGATGTTGGACAGGATCAGCACTGCCGCCATGAACGCCAGCATGATGCCGAAATACGGGGACCCGACGGACGCGAAGCGGGCAGCGGCACCCGGGGATGTGGTTTTGGGCAGGGCGTCACGGCCTGATGCAGATGACATGAAGGAATTCCGTTTCAAAGTGGTTCGCTCGGTGCCCGTCACTACAGAGGGCGGCCGGCTGTATTAGCACTGGTGGGGCTATTCTCCCACCCGCCCGTCCCGCCAGCCACATGGAAGGGCCTTGTGGCCCTGAACACCCCGACTCAGCTGCCGCTGTACAGCAACACAAGGAAAACGTCCGACGCCGGATGGCAGGATGGGAGCATGACTTCCGTTTCCGTTGACCCAACGCCCTCCGCCGCCGGTCCCGCCGTCGTGCTCACCATTGCCGGCTCCGAAGCAACCGGCGGCGCCGGCGCGCAGGCCGACCTGAAGACCTTCCAGGAACTCGGCGTCTTCGGCATTGCCAACCTGACGTGCATCGTCTCCTTCAACCCGAACGACAGCTGGAACCACCGCTTCGTGCCGGTGGACCAGCAGGTGATCGCGGACCAGCTGGAGGCGACGACGGCGGCCTACGGCCCGGCGTCGGGAGCGCCTTCCGTGCTGGACACCGTGAAGATCGGGATGCTGGGCAGCCCCGCCACCATTGCGACGGTGGCCGGCGCCCTGAAGGCCAACAGCTTTGGCAACGTGGTCCTGGATCCCGTGCTGATTTGCAAGGGACAGGAGCCGGGACACGCACTGGACACGGACCAGGCCCTCAAGGCGCAGATCCTGCCCCTGGCCACCTTCGTGACGCCGAACCACTTCGAGGCAGAGTCGCTGTCCGGCGTGGAGATCACGGACGTCGAGTCGCTCAAGGCCGCTGCAGTCCGCATCCACGAGCTCAGCGGCGCAGCAGTCCTGGCAAAGGGCGGGGTGCGGCTGGAAGGCCCGGACGCCGTCGACGTCTTCTACGATGGTGAGACACTCGAAGTCCTGGCTGCGCCCAAGGTCGGCGAAGTGGCGGTCTCCGGTGCGGGCTGCTCGCTCGCAGCTGCCGTTACCGCGGAACTGGCAAAGGGCTCCTCGCCCCTGGAAGCCGCCCGGACCGCCAAGGAATTTGTCACCGCCGGCATCCGGAACCGCGTGGCGTCCGGGGCACCGTTCGAGGCCCTGTGGCAGGGCGGCGCCCGCTGACCCCACACCCTCTCTCACTTCCTGCACCAAAACCGGCGCCCGCTCCCCAGTAGGGAACGGGCGCCGGTGCGCGTTGGCGTACTTAGCGGCTGGCAGCGGCCAGGCGGTCGCCGTCGTCATCCGGCTGCACCGCCTTCCCAGCGTCCCAGGCGTGGCCCTGTTCCTGGTCCAGGTGCGTGGCCTTCTTGTTCTTGAGGGCGAAGATGTAGACAAGCAGGGACAGGGCGATGGCGACGGTGACATAGGTGAAGAAGAGGTCCACCTGGCCGGCCTTTTGCAGCGCGGCGCCGATCAGCGGAACCGTCCCGCCAAACAGCGAGTTGGCGATGGCGTAGCCCAGCCCCACGCCCAGGGCGCGGATGGACGCCGGGAAGAGTTCTGCCTTCACCAGCGCGTTGATTGAGGTATAGCCGCCCACGATGAGGAGCCCGCCGAGCATCAGCAGGAACGCGGTGAACGGGTCCTTCGTGCCGGACAGGGTGGACAGCAGCGGCCAGGTGAAGAGCACGCCGGTGATGCCGAACCAGAGCAGCAGCGGCTTGCGGCCCACCTTGTCCGAGATCATGCCGTAGACGGGCTGCAGCAGCATAAAGATGAACAGCGCCCAGAAGTTGATTACCGACGTATCTGTCTTGGCGATGCCGGACGTATCGTTCATGAACTTCAGGATGAAGTTGGTGTATGTGTAAAACGCCACCGTTCCGCCCAGCGTCACACCGATGCAGACCAGCAGCGGCTTCCAGTGCCTGGTGAAGAGCAGCCTCAGGGTGCCGGGCTGGGCCTCCCCCGCAACCGGAACGTGCGCGGCGCGGATCTGGTCCGCGGAGACCGTTTCCTCCATGGAACGGCGGAGCCAGAGCACCACCAGCGCCGCTGCACCACCGAGGGCGAACGGGATGCGCCAGCCCCACTCGGTGAGGGCGTCATTGCCAAGGACGTTCTGCAGGATCACCAGGACCAGCAGGGCCAGCATCTGGCCTCCCACCAGCGTGACGTACTGGAAGCTAGAGAAGAAACCGCGGCGCCGGGATGTTGCGGCCTCGGACATGTAGGTGGCGCTGGTGCCGTATTCGCCGCCCACGGAGAAGCCCTGCAGCAGGCGCACCAGCACCAGCAGGACCATGGCCCAGATTCCGATGACGTCCTGGGTGGGCAGCACGGCGATTGCAAAGGACCCGGCGGACATCAGCGTCACGCTGAGGGTCAGCGCTGCTTTGCGGCCATTCCGGTCGGCGTAGCGGCCGAAGAACCAGGCACCGATGGGGCGCATGAGGAACGACGTCGAGAAGACGGCCATTGCCTCCAGCCCGGCCTGCAGGTCGTCCTTGGAGTTGAAGAAGTGCGCCTGGAAGTAGGCGGCGAAGACGGTGTAGACGTAGAGGTCGTACCACTCCACGAGGTTGCCGGCGGAACCTTTGAGGATGTTGCCCACCGCCCGGCGGGTCTGGGCCGCTTCCGACGGGGCTGCCTCCGTCAGCGGCGCTGCTTGTTCGGTGCTCATCATGAACCTTCCTTGGTGTGACAGTCTCCCGAAAGCGCGGAGGACCCCCACCAAACTATGGGTGATGCAGGGCACAACCAACGCGGGAGCAGGTTTCCTAACACTTCCTTAGGTTTCGGCCCCGGTCAGCCTTCCCCGCGGCGGGAATTTGCTTGTCCCGCCGGAAAATGCCGCAAGGCGGTAGTCTCCAAAGGCGAGGGATGCGGCTCAACCCCGGCTTTTAAGGACAAGGACATGGCAATGGACGTGCTGATCGTCGAGGACGACGACGCCATGGCCGGCGCGCTGGCAGCGGGAGTGGCCACGGCGGGCCTGAAGGCAGCCAGGGTGTCACGGGGGTCGGACGCCCTGCTGGCGCACCGCGATTACGAGGTAATCCTGCTGGACCTCGGGCTGCCGGACATGGACGGCCTGGATGTGCTGCGCAAGCTCCGCCAGGTCACGGACTGCCCCATCCTGATCCTGACCGCCCGCGACGACGAACGCAGTGTGGTGTTGGGCCTGCGGTCCGGAGCGGACGACTACCTGGTCAAACCGGTCAAGCTTGTGGAACTGCTGGCCCGCATCGAGGCGGTCACGAGGCGCGTGCGCCGAGGCAGCGGAAGCACCCCGCACACCATCTCCCTGGGCGACCTGGAAATTGACTTGGGCCGCCGGACGGCCGCCAGGAACGGCGAGGTACTCACCCTGACCGCCACCGAGTTCGAACTCCTGGCCCTCCTGGCCCGGAACGCCGGTTCCGTGATGACGCGGGAACAGATCCTCGATGCGCTGTGGGGTGACGCCTTCCTTGCATCCTCCCGGTCTCTGGACGTGCACCTGACGGGACTGCGGGCCAAACTGCAAAAACCCGGGTTCATCATCAATGTCCGTGGGGTGGGCTACCGGGTGGAGGCGGATCCGGCGTGAGGCTGCGCGTCCTGGGGGTCCTCAGCGTACTGTGCCTGCTGGTGGTCTTCCTCGTGTCCGGCACCATCCTGGGTTCTGCCTCGCGGGAACTGACCCAGGAGGTCCAGATCAACCGGGTAGCGTCGCTCAACCGGTTGGCGCAGGTGGCTTTCGATGCCGCCGGTGACGGGGACACCACGCGCCTCCAACGGGAGATGGACACGTACTCGTCCCTGTACGGTGAAGGGATCGTGGTTCGGTTGCAGCAGGCGACACTCAGTTCCGGCGGCCTCAGCGACGGAAGGACCGATGTCCGGGACGCGCTGTCGCGGACCGGCCTCAACGTCAGTGATACGGCGCTGGCACAGCTGGAACCGTTCGGGTCCGGTTCGGAACTCATCTTCCGCCCGTTCGGCAGCGCCAGCCAAGTGCTGGGCGGCGTGGTCCTGGAAGTCGACCTCGACACAGCCCGCCAGAAGCTCGGCGGACGCTGGCTCCTGGTGGCGGCTGCCGCCGTCGTACTTGCCGCTGTGCTCCTGCTGGCGGCGGCCCGCATCACGGGGTGGGTGCTCCGGCCCGTCCTTCGGCTGAATACCGCGGTGACCGAACTGGCCAGGACGGGGCGGGCAGGGCGCCTGCCCGAGGACGGGCCGCCGGAACTGCGCGAGTTGAGCCGTTCCTTCACTGCCATGGCCCGTACCGTGAGCGACAGCATCGAGTCGCAGCGCCAGCTGATTGCGGACACCTCCCACCAGTTGCGGAATCCCATCGGTGCGCTCAGGCTGCGCCTGGACGTGCTCCAGCTGGAACTGAGGACTGCCCGGGAGCACGACGCGGCGGACAACGTGATGGCCGAACTGGAGCGGGTGGAGGAGATCCTGGACGGGGTATTGAAGCTTGCTGCCGCGGAGCACCGTGCCAGCGAGGACAGCGTGCGCGCCTTCGGCAGCTTTGGCCACCGTTCCGCTGCGGGGCCGGTTGATCCGTATCCTGTGCTGCAGGGGGAAGTGGAACGGGCCATTCCTGCGGCAGAACGGGCCGGAGCACGGCTGGTCCTGGCTCCGCCCCCACGGGGCCCAATGCTGGTCTCGTGCCAGCCCGCGGAGCTCTCCCAGATGATTGCCGAGCTCCTCAACAACGCCATAAAGTACGCCCCCGGGGCCACAGTGAGCGCCTCGGTTACGGTGGCCCGGAACGCAGTTGCCGTGGAAATTTCCGACGACGGGCCCGGGCTTTCCGAGCAGGAACGCACCTTGGCTGCCACACGGTTCTGGCGCTCGCCCCGTCATGCGACGGTCCGGGGAACAGGCCTGGGCATAACGATAGTTGACGAGCTGGCCGCGGCGAACGGCGGGCGCCTGGTTCTGGGCACCGCCACCCCGCACGGCCTCTCCGCCCGGCTTGAATTTTCTGTTGCACCCGCTGACTCCGTTCCCGGAACGGGTGGTCTGCGTGCGTGACGTCGCGGGCCTTTACGCTGCCCCTCCCCGCAGGGCGGTTTTGAAAGCCGGTCTTGGCCTTGCGGCAGCTGTAACCCTGCCCTCCGCCCTTGCCGCCTGCAGAGAAGGCCGCCCGGACGAACTGACCGTGGCTGGTGGCGAACCCGGGGGCTTCTACCTGGAATTTTCCACCCTGCTCGCGGCATCCCTGGAACGCCACGGAGTAGCCGGCTCGGCGCGGGCGTTGTCCACCGGAGGCAGCCTGGACAACATCGCGGAGCTGCGGTCAGGCCGGGCCACCTTCGCCGTTGCCCTCGCCGATGCCGCCGGGCAGCCGCAGGAACCCGGTGCAGTGGAAGTCGCGGCCCTCGGCAAGGTCTACGAGAACTACGTGCATTGCGTGGTGCGCCGGGACAGCGGAATCACCGCCATCTCCGGGTTGGCCGGACGCAGGGTGGCCACCGGGCAGCCGGGCTCGGGGACCTCCCTCACCACCCCGCGGCTCCTGGCGGCGGCGGGACTGAGTACCTCCGCCGGCGGAGTGCCGGGTAAGGACGGTGATATCGCCGTCGTAAGCCTGGGCCTGAACGACGGCCTCACCGCCCTGAAGGCGGGCACCGTGGACGCCTTGTTCTGGTCCGGCGGCGTGCCGACCGCCGCGATCACCGCGGCGGGGCAGGACATGGCACTGGCGCTGCTGGACCTCTCGTCGCTGCTGCTTGAACTGCGCCGCCTGCACGGCGCCCAGTACGACCGCGTCCTTGTTCCGGAGGGCAGCTACCCTGGTGTTCCGGCCGTGTGGACTGTGGGAGCGGCGAACCTTCTGCTGTGCCGTGCGGACCTGGATGCCGCAACGGTGGAGCGGACGGTCCAACTTCTGGTGCACCACGCGGGCGAACTGATCCCTCAGTCCAGCCTCGGCGTACAGTTCCTCAGCCCGGAAACCCTCATCAACACCGCCGGCGTCCCGCTGCATCCGGCCGCCGCGGACGCCTACAGGGAGCTGCACGGCTAACGACGCTCTCTCACTTTCTGCAGCACATCGGCAAACCCTCTCCCACCTCACGGGAGCAATCACCGGAACGCCTGCTCACGCAGGTGGCTCTGGCCCAAACCCCGGTTCACTTTTTTCAGGAAAACGAGCGGTGCTATGCGGGAGAGCCCGCCAGACCTGAGCGGTCGTTGGGCACGTTCCGGCTACTTATCCACATGCGCGCTTCCGGCCGTCGCAGGCCGGAGCGCTCGCTCCCCACTGTTTGGGATACCCCGAACAGCGAGCAAAGCGAGGATCAATGGGCGGGAATCAGCGCAGATGTCGGGGAGGTGCTGGTTGACATGCTTTGCCTCGACGTGCCCGCGACGCTTTGCAACATCCACATGGCAGACCATGTCACCACCGGAACCACTGAGTAGCTCACATGCCCGAGTGGGACTGCAGGAAGCTATAGACCTCGGTCTCGTCCACGCCAGGGAAGGCACCTGGCGGCATGGCAGCCAGCAGGTGCGAGTGCGCCCGCGCCGATGGCCAGGCATTCCCCGCCCAAGCACTGGCCAGCTCTGCCGGCGGGCGTTTGCAGCAGGTGGGATCCGGGCAATTGGACGCGGCCCGGGCGTTGGTTTCCCTGCCTCGGAACCACTTCACGTGCTGGTACGGCACCCCGATGCTCAGGGAGAACTCGCCGGTGGCCGAACGCTCCGTGCGGGCGGTGCACCAGTAGGTCCCGGAGGGGGTGTCCGTGTACTGGCTGTAGGCACTGAACTTGTCCGGCACATCGAACACCGCCCGGGACGTCCAGGCTTTGCAGGACGGCTGGCCCTCGATGGCGCCGGTGTGGTCCTGCGGGAAGCTCACGCCGTCGTTCTCATAGGCCTTGTAGATGATTCCGCTCTGGTGCGTCTTCTGGAAATGCGTGGTTATGCCCAGGTGCCTGGTGGCCAGGTTGGTGAAGCGGTGCGCCGCCGTCTCATAGGAAACAGCAAACGCGTCCCGGATGTCCTCCACCGAGATTTCCTTGGCCGCCTTGGCTTTTTGCAAAAATTCCACGGTTGCCTGCTCCGGAAGGAGAAGGGCCGCGGCAAAGTAGTTGGTGGCCACGCGCTGGGCGAGGAAGTCCCCGTAGTTACGGGGCGTTTCATGGCCCAGGACGTAGTGGCCGAGCGCCTGCAGCAGCACGGAGCGGGGATCGTGGTCCTGCCGCTGGCTTTGGGTCAGGTAAATTTTGCGGTTCTTCAAATCCGTCACGGAACGGGTGGAATGCGGCAAATCACCCACGTGGTGCAGGGTGAATCCAAGGTGCGCGGCGATGTCCGCGATAACGTGCTGGCTCAGCGGGCCGGTGGTGTAGCCCACCTCCTTGAGGACCTTCTGCGCTTCGACCTCGTACTCCGGGAAGTAATTGCCCCGCTCACGCATCATCGCCCTCAGTTCGCCGTTGGCACGGCGGGCTTCCTCCGGCGTGGCCACCTGCTCATTCATCTTGCGTTCCAGCTCGTGCAACAGCCCCACCTGGGCCTCAAGGACATCCATAGGAAGGCGCGAACTGATGCGGATTTTGGGCAGATTCAGGGACTCGTAGAGCGGTCCGCGCTGGTACCGCTCCAGTTCGATTTCGAGGGCCGCGCGGCGGCTTGGTGGCTCTGCCCCGAGGAGCTGATCAAGGCTGATGTTGAGAGCCCCTGCCAGGTGCTGCAGCAGGGTCAGCTTGGGTTCCCGCTTGCCGTTCTCAATCAGGCTCAACTGGCTGGGAGCGGTCCCGACGGCGGCGCTCAGGTCATCGAGTGTCAGACCGGCCTGTTTGCGCAGATGGCGGACGCGGCGGCCCAGTGCGATGACGTCCAGTTCGGCGGTGGACGCGGAGGGCGACGGCCGCGAAACTTCCCTGTTCCAGCTTGAAGGCGACATTTTTGAAGAATACGTGAAGATGTGCGTTTCTTTCCATCGTTTTCATCTGGAAAGGGGGCTGAAAGTGCCGAAAAGTAGTTGTCACGGAAAGAAAGCCCGCACCGGAAAAGCCGGTGGGAACCTCAAAGGCGAGGTTCCCACCTGCCAGATCCGGAGCTCAATCAAGGAGATCAACGATGACTGCAGCATTTGAGCCCACCCCACAGACGCCCGAACAGCAGGCCGCCGCCCTGGAGCTCGAATGGTCCGCCAACCCCCGCTGGGAAGGTGTGACCCGGGACTACTCAGCCTCCGACGTCGTCCGCCTCCGCGGCCGCGTCTCCGAAGAACACACCCTGGCCCGCCGCGGGTCCGAAAAGCTCTGGAAGCAGCTCACCGGGGAGCACAAGACCGGCGGCTACACCAACGCCCTTGGCGCCCTGACCGGGAACCAGGCCGTGCAGCAGGTCAAGGCCGGGCTCCGGGCCATTTACCTTTCCGGCTGGCAGGTGGCCGCGGACGCCAACAACTCCGGCCACACCTACCCGGACCAGTCCCTCTACCCCGCCAACTCCGTTCCCACCGTTGTCCGTCGGATCAACAACGCCCTGCTCCGGGCCGACCAGATCGAATTCTCCGAGGGCGTCCAGTCCGTTGAGGACTGGCTGGTCCCGATCGTCGCCGACGCCGAGGCCGGCTTCGGCGGTCCGCTGAACGCCTACGAGCTGATGAAGTCCATGATCCAGGCCGGCGCCTCCGGT
>NZ_VAHN01000022.1 GCF_005796205.1 Pseudarthrobacter sp. NamE2
TGACCTGGACCTGAGCGGCAACGGCACCGACGGCACCACCGGCGAAGTAGATGCAGGTGTTGACCTTGGCGTTGACCTGGGCACTGGCGGTAACGGCGGAGTTGACGCCGGCATCGATCTGGGTATTGACCTCGGTATCGGGGGCGGCAACGGCAGCGTTGATCCCGGCACCGGCGGCAACGGCAGCGTTGATCCCGGCACCGGCGGCAACGGCAGCGTTGATCCCGGCACCGGCGGCAACGGCAGCGTTGATCCCGGCACCGGCGGCAACCCGGGCACGGATAACGGCGGTACTGACGGCAATGGAACCGTTGATGACACGACGGTCACCGGCACCTCCGGTAACGGCGGAACCTTCGTGGCAGCTGCCGGTTCCACCACGGTCGGCGGCGTGATCACCACCGACTCTTCTTACCGCAGCACCACCGGTAATGGCAGCGCCTTGGCCAACACCGGCGCGGACATCTCACTCGTACCGTTCGCCCTGCTGCTGCTGGGCGCCGGGCTCGTTCTGCTCCGCAAGCGGAGGATCTCCTAACACCTGATTTCCCTGTCCCTGCCCCTGCCCAGGGGCAGGGACAGGGAAATCACGCTTTCTTGCATGATGGGTGGGCGCGACGGCAGGAGATCCTGAACCCCCCGTCTGTCCCTTGCCAGGAATCGGCGAACGACTCGCAGAGGACGGGGCTGAGGAGTCAGATCAGGAAGGAGAAGGGCTTTGTCGCGTTTTGCCCGGTTTTGCGCCTGCGCCCGGTCGTCTTACGTGCGGCGGATACGTACGGCTTCATCGCCTCCCGCAGTCCGCCCGCGTTCGCCGCGCTGAGATCAATCTCGTAATCGTCCCCGTCCAAAGCGAAGGTGATGGTCTCGACCGCTTCGGACCCGTCAATGTCGTCTTCAAGTGTTATCACTGCCTTTAGAGCCACTTGGTAAGCGTACTTTGCAATGGGACGCCGGGCATGCGGGGCAGGCTGCGCCAGCACAGGCGTCGGCAGGCAGCAAAGGGCTTGGTCGCTCAGCCGGCCCTGCTTTTCGGGAGTTCGCGGCTCGTGCTTCACGCCATGATCGCACTTGCGGCCGTCGTCACGTTCGTGAAAGGCTACGAAGAACCCAGCCTGACCCGTACCTACGGCCAGCAGTACCTTGACTACAGTCGTAACGATCCGGGGTGGTGGCCGCGGCTAACACCATGGCGGGCCTGAGCACCCGGAGCAGACAGTGCCGTCGCCGAGCCCGGGCAGACTGACAGTATCAATCGATGAGGCAACGTGAGTGTCACTGCCTGCTCGGGAGCTATGACGGGTTCCAAGCACTATCTCCTGTGCGGCGGGCAGGAGTGTCATGACCGGCGCCGGAGTCCGCCGCGAACAAGTCCGGGACTTGCTGACCTCATCTCAGACCGTGCGTGAAGTTCGAATGTTCGGCCGACTGTCCTTCATGGTGGATGACCGGACGGTCGTAGCCGCCGGTCATGACGGGGACCTTCGTCTCCACGCTAATCCTGACGCCCATAAGGACTTGCTGGATCGCGGCGGACAGCCGGCCAACATGGGCAAGGACCGTCCGTCCCATGGGCCCGGGGTGGATTAGCATACGCGACTCGCAGCCTCACTGGTCCATTCGCTGTACATCAACCCCAGGCCCCTGTAAATTCGACGGTGACGGGCGTCACGCCCCTCCCCCGCCGCTTTTCTGCACAGACCGGCCGGGTAGCCGCTGTAGCCTGACGGTGGCATCGATGCAGTAGCGAAAGAGCGCACCGTGGCCTCATCGCAGTCCAGACAATCCCCGACCGAACCCACTACTCCTATTTTGCCGGCTCCACGCTCAGCAGCCGCCCGGGAGGTGGATGATGCCTGTCGATTCCGGCAGCCGGAGCGTCCCCTTCCCCCTCCGGCCCGATCCCTTGCGCTGCCGGCGCTGTCAACAGGATGAGGCTCTTGAGATCTCGTCCATCGACGCCATCTCCGGCGAAGGGTCCTGCGTGGAGGTTTCCTTCACGCGTACCCGCTGCGGCTTGCCGTGCACACGGCCGGCAGACATCACCGAGGTGGCCCGTATTTTGAACCGGCAGGGAAGGAGCTTCGCGGATGTCCTGGCCCTAGGAGGCCACTACATTCACTGCGGCCAGCCCATGGCAACTGCCGGGGCTGAGGTACGCGCCATCCGCACCACTTCCGGCGATGACCGCAAGCCGCCGCCCTGGCCGTCTACCTGACCACCCGGGTGCTGCGCTGTCGCTGCGGCTTCCAGGTTGAAAGCCCCTACCAGGACGACGCCTTCCCCACCGGGACCAGCCAGTCCTGATAACCCAGCGGACCTGCGCTGGCATCATCAAGTTTGGCAGCAGACACCGACATTGCCTGACCCGCCCGAAACCCCGGAAGAGAGACACATGCGCCGATACGACCGGTATCTCACCGTTGAGCAGGCCTCCAAAGCGCTGAACGTCGACATCAATCAGGTGCTGGGCATGCTCAGAACCGGCGAACTCGGACGCTCACCGAAAGGTGCCGGCGCCGCGGAAATGGTCAGTTCCACCGACATCCAACTGGCCAGGCGGCGCCTCGAAAGCCTCCGCTGCCTCGACGGCGACCAGCAATAGGGTTTGTACAGGACCACGAGCCCCCGGTCAACGCATTAAGCACAGCACATCAACTGCCGAGGCCGTCACAGTCGGGACCCTAACCGCTGCCCCACACCGGTGTCACGGGAGACCTTTGCCTGGCCAAGGACCAATTTAGGCGGTGAAAAGTGCATTTGAATTGAGTCACACTCGCGAGTAAGCGATTTCTCCGGTACGGTGTGTGTACCGGGCGGCTGGGGGCCGGAGCGCAACGAAGCGCTTCCGAAGCAGTTGCACGCCCAAGGCCCTGTGGCCTCAGGCGGGATGAGGGGGAACCATGACCGGAACATTTGAGCTCTACAACACCGACCAGAACTTCTACGCCTTCAGACTCAAGACCTCAGACGGCACCGTCATAGCCGAATCCGCACGTTATCCGGATAAAGAATCGGCGGTTGAGGGCATCCGGACAGCCCGCGAGTGTGCTGCCACAGGACTCATCAGCGACCACTGCACGCCCGACACCTGAACGTCCTGGCCACCCGGCATGGCTGGCGGACCGGGACGCGACCGACATGAGACCGAGTTAACCACAAGAAGGTTCCTGGGACGCTGACCCTCCTGGGTGGAAGGTCCGTCCAGGGGCCTCTTCGTCCTGGCGCCATTTACCACGCATTACGACGGGGTCCAGAAACGGCACGAACCGATTAAAATGGCGTCCGGACGCCCTGCGATGTACGGGCACGCAATCCGGGCGAGTCCTTCTTTACGGTTCCGCCCCGAAGCGGCAACAACCCTCGTTTTGGGCGCCGGACACTCCCTAATCTTGGCTATCCAGCCGCACCACCTCCCTGGATGGCACCCCAATGAAAAACTCCTACTCTGGCTCACCGCGCTCCTGGCGGCCGTTGGGCTGGGCATCCTGGCGCCGGGGCCCGCTTCGGCAGCCACTCCCGTCCTGGTCCGCAACCGGGACGGGCTGCTCCCGCTGGACCCGGCGTCGCTGACCAGCGTTGCGGTCAGCGGGCACAACGCCGAGGAAGCCCGCACCCAGGGCGGTGGCAGCGCCACCGTAATGCCCAAGTACACAGTTTCGCCGCTCGAGGGCCTGCGCGAAGCACTACCCGAGAGCGTGAACGTGAGCTATGCTTGCGGCGCCGAGGTTGCAGAGGGGCTGCAGGCCTTCCCCCGCACCTCCCTGCACAACCCGGCCTCTAACGTTCCGGGCATGCGGGTGACTTTCCTTGCGAGGACGGCTCGGAAATCTCCGGTGAGGACCGGCCGGCGTCGCACCTGATCTGGTTCGGCGTCGGCATTCCGGGCGGTGCTGCCGCCATCCGCATGGAAGCTGACTGGACGGCCCCGACGGCCGTCGTCCACCACCTGGGCGCGGGCACCGTGGGCTAGATCCGGCTGTCACTCAACGGCGACGAGGTGTTCAACGCCGAGATCGAAAACGATACCGAAGTCCTCGGCGCCGCCCTCTTCGACCCGCCCAAGACCGTCCACGCTGTGGAAACCGCAGCCGGTGAAGCGGTCCGGATGGAAGCCGTGCACCAGCTGCCAAAGCAGCAAATCATCCCATTCACCGCCATCCTCCTGGGCGAGGAAACCGTGGTCGCGGACCCGCAGGCCGAGATCGACGCCGCCGTGGAAGCCGCAAGGCCGCCAGCTGGTGGTGGCCGTCGCCGCCGTCAACCCGCGCACCGTTGTTGTGGTGAACAACGGCTCGCCTGTCCTGATGCCTTGGCTGGACAAGGTGGGAGCGGTCCTGCTCGGCTGGTTCGGCGGCCAGGAATTCGGCCGTACCATCGCGGACATCCTGCTTGGTGCCGAGGAATCGGGCGGCCGCCCGCCCACCACCTGGCCCGCACCCCTCGACGATGTTCCGGTCCTGAACACCACGCCGGTCGATGGCAAGGTGGCCTACTCCGAAGGGAATCCACGTGGGCTACCGCGCCTGGCTCAAGCAGCAGGCCGAAGGGGGCGCCGCTCCCGCCCTGCCGTTCGGCTACGGACTGGGCTACACGACGTTCGAACTGTCCGCCCCACACGCGCCGCAGTCCGTGCCGGCCGGCAACGACGTGGTGGTCCACGTTCCGGTCCGCAACACCGGCAGCCGCTCCGGCCGCGACCCTGGACATCGAAATCCGCTGACGCAGTAACGCACGACAACGACCGGGTTGGTTCCTTCCTATGGAGCCGGCCCGGCCGCTTCGGGTCTACGAGGTCCAAAGTCGGCGATAGGGGTGCGGCTAGACGCTCCCGCCTGCACCAAGGCCTTAACGCCCTCCCGTTGCACCGCCGAAAAAAATCGTGGCGCGGCGGAAACGCCGCCAGCTTCGCGTGAGCTGGAGGAAGCCCGCCGGAAATCAGCGCCAAAAATCTGATGTGGAGCTTCTGCAAGAAGAGGAAAGACAGTATCGACATTGTGGAACCTGCGGGGGAAGCTAGCCCTTAACGAGATGCACACAACTTCAGACAGCCACAGCCTTGCATCCGATGCCGCCTCATGTCCGGCCCCAGATGCGGGATGGGACCGGACGACGCCCTGTTATTAAGACATCGACGGTGACGGATTCCCGATGAAGCCCTTTATATCCACGTAGGGAGCCAGATCATGAAAAAAGAGTTCTTTGCCAGTTCAATGGCGGCGATGCTGACTGCAGCCGCAATTACCTTCGCCGTCCCTGCCAACGCAGCACCGTCGGATTCACACGTACAGGGCCAGATCATGGTGAAGTTCCGCGACGGCAGAGCAGCAGCAGGGGTGCTCCGCCAGCATGGCCTTAAAGAAGGGCCAGGGATCGGGAGCACAGGCGCTCACCTCATCACGGTGCCGGCAGGAAAAGAGCTCCAGCTCATCGAAGCTTTGAACCGGAACCCGGCAGTTGAATACGCCGAACCGGACGAAGTGGTAACTCCCGCAACAGACGACACACACTTCGGCCGCCAGTACGCCCTGGAAAACGTTGGACAATCATTCACCAACACCAAGGGCGATATCACCGTAGCCGAAGGCACGGCCGACGCGGATGTTGACGCTCCCGACGCCTGGGCCGTCACGTCCGGCAGCGGCATTAGAGTCGCCGTTCTCGATTCCGGCGTGGACAGCGACCATGAGGACATTTCATCAAAGGTTGTGGCACGCGCGAACTTCAGCAGTTCGGCAACGAAGACCGGTGACCCGCTCGCCCAGGACTACTACGGTCATGGAACCCACGTATCCGGCATCGTAGCCGCCACCCACAACACCACCGGCGTGGCCGGCACCTGCCCGGGGTGCACGATCCTGGCCGGCAAAGTCCTCAATGACAGCGGGGTCGGATCCAGCTCCGGCCTTGCCGACGGCATCAACTGGGCGGTCAATAACGGCGCGAAGGTCATCAACATGAGCCTCGGCGTGCGGTCCTCACGCACCCTAGAAACTGCCGTCAACAACGCATGGAACAAGGGCGTGGTGCTCGTCGCCGCTGCCGGCAACGGCGGTAACCAGACCAAGATCTACCCGGCCGGCTACACCAACGTCATCGCCGTCGGCGCCACCGACAACAACGACGCCAAAGCCTCCTTCTCAACATACGGGTCCAGCTGGGTTGACATCGCAGCACCCGGAGCCGCCGTCTACTCAACGTTCCCGAACCACGACTTCGCCCTGGCCGGGCAATACAACCGGTCTTTGAGTTATGACATCGGCAACGGCACCTCGATGTCCGCACCGATCGTCGCAGCGGTTGCCGCGCTGGTCTGGAGCACCAATCCTGCTGCCACCCAGACCGCGGTCAGAGGAAAGGTGGAATCCACCGCCGACAAGAAGGCCGGCCATGAGACCTACTGGGCACACGGCCGGGTGAACGCCCACAACGCGGTCAAGTAGATATATAGAGAACGAACGGCTCCGCCGGGAAACCTGGGCGGAGCCTTTCATTCGTCAGAAAAGGTGCCAGCCCAGGGCAGGTTTAGAACTGTACGGACAGCACCACGGCGTAGTGGGCGCTGGCTCATGACGTGCTGAGACCAGAGCCAGCCCCACCCCCAGCAGCTTCTCCCGGGGCGAAGAAATTACTGTTACACCCCAACAAGGACTAAGAGAAGCCACTTAAAGCATCACGTAAAAGGAAGCAGCCGACAAAACAGATCCCGAAAGGGAACAACGGCCCCCGACGACTGGCATTGGCATGGACGCTCCCTATACTCAGGCTGGGGCCGGCAGCTTGGCATTAGCTGGTAGGGAATGACCCCTCCGCCTGGATGCACTTAACGGCGTATTGGACGCTCCCCTGTGTCCTCTGATTCCGCTAGCGTGATCAGGTACAGCTACACCCCAACCTGACGTCGGCGGCTGACCAAGGAGGATTCGGCCTATCGACGGAGCTCAAGTCTGTTTCTGGACACCCGGGGAGTCGAAGAGGTGTCATCGCCAGCCATTGCTCCAAGGGATTTTTATCAATCCAGATCCGTCGGGTTATTTCGATGATTCTCGAGCTATCGCGCCCGGGTTTCGCGCTCCTCCCACTGTCAGAATGAAATCTGAGAACATCTCAGCCACTGTCGATAAGACGGAAGGTCGCGCTATTCTGATGCCAACGCAGATTGTCGCCTCGCATGTCCTGCACCAGATGAGGACGGCAGACCGGCGCCCGCAAGTTGCCCCCCTGCCCGTCACCCATGTCCAATGCGACTCTACGGCGCGGCGACCTCTGAGAAGACGTTGACGGGCGGGCGCGTGTAGCGGCCCCCGCTAGGAATTTCTGCTGCCTCAGGCATAACCCGATCGCTACCTGACGAAATCTCCATGATCGGCATTGTCTAATTGGGGTTGCTAATCACGCAGCATTCTCCAAGCGCTGACTGAATGCGAGAGGCGGTGACGAGCGGACATCGCTCTGATCGTCATCATGGTCCCTGTCGGGAGGGCTCGGGTAGGCCGCGTCGCATGAAAGGCGCTGAATCGAGGTCGCGGTGAAGGTCATAGTGTGAGGATGCCTAGGATTCTCTATTTCCCGTGGATAGTCTGAGACAGGACGCCACCGTACGCGAGGGTCAGTGAGAACGTAATGGAAGCAGTTGCTGCGGTGATTGACCGCCGGAACAATGTCACCATACTCGGCCGGGACGATGGGCCTGTGATGATGTTCGCCCACGGATTTGGTTGCGATCAGGCCATGTGGCGGAAGCTGCTGCCCTATTTCGTTGATGACTTCCGGCTGGTGCTCTTTGATCACGTCGGCGCGGGACACTCCGACATCAGCGCATATGACTGGGAGAAGTACGGGTCCCTGGATGGCTACGCTTCGGACCTGCTGGAGATTTGCGCCGCCTTTGAACTTGAGGACGTCATCCTGGTGGGGCACAGTGTCAGCACGATGATCGCCGTGATCGCAGCAGTGAAGGACCCTAGCCGATTCTCTGACCTGGTCCTGCTTGCTCCTTCACCCCGTCATACGGATGACCCATACGACGGGTACGTGGGCGGGTTCTCACGGGAAGACATCGTGGGCCTGCTGGCATCTCTGGACAGCAACTACTTCGCCTGGGCCGCGGCCCTGGCGCCCATAGTTATGGGCAACCCGCAGGAACCGGAATTAGCGGAGGACCTGCGTGCCAGCTTCTGCCGGACAGATCCGGCCATTGCACGCCACTTCGCCGAGGTAACCTTCTTCTCCGACACCCGCCCTGAACTTAAAAAAGTGCGCACCAGCTGCCTGATTCTGCAGTGCTCCGACGATCGGCTTGCACCACCGGAAGTCGGCGCCTACCTGCACAACAATCTGGAACACAGCACCCTGGTGCAGCTTCAGGCCACCGGGCACTGCCCCCACGTCAGTGCTCCGCAGGAAACGGCCCGCGCGATTCTGCACTACCTCGAAACCCGGGGCGCACCCGAACCCTACAAATAGAACTCCTATGCCTTGACAATGCTCTGGAACAAACCCGTCAGCGGGACTGTCCGATAAACGGTCAGCAGCCACATCGACCAGTGCCTGTAACGTCGTTGAGGCTGTTGTGGCCCTTTGGGCCGGAGAAATTGCAGATTCGCCTGCGCTGATCGGCTTTGGACTGAGTTCGGTTATTGAAGTTATGTCCGCACTAGCGTTGTCCTGGCAGTTCTCCGTGAAGGATCCGGAGAGGCGTGAACGCCTGACTTCGCGGATTATATCCGTCTCCTTCATGGCACTTGCCGCATTCGTGACCGTGGACCACCGCCGCATCGCTCACTAACGAAGTCGAGGCTCAGCACACAACACCCGGCATCGTTATTGCAGCTTTGAGTCTAGCGATCATACCGATGCTGTCGTGGTTTCAGCGCCGTGCCGGGCGGGAACTCGGTTCCAGGACCGCAGTAGCCGATTCCAAACAGACCTGCTGTGCGCTTATCTATCCGCTGTCCTGCTGATTGGCCTGATTTTGAACAGCACTCTGGGTGGTCGTGGGCCGACCAGGGCGCGGCGCTGGTTATCGTAACTATCGCTGTCAAAGAAGGCATCAACGCGTGGCGAGGAGATGTCTGTTGCGCGTCAAGAACTATGTTGTTGGTCGGCTCGAAGAACGACAGGGTTCAGGAAGAAATGATTCGAACGACTCACGCGATCCGTCGCGTTATCACAACAGACGCCGGCAGTGTTCACGACCTACTAACTTCCACCTCCCTTAGCAGCAGTAGCGGTGGATAACCCATGAGAATTGTCCCCCGGTTGGTGGGTGCCGGAACCGGGATCGAGGTTGACAGCAGAATCAAGTCCGTCGTCTCTCGTGACCCCAAGCCGAGGCGCCATGTCAGGTTGGGGTGTGCCCAGTCGGACCATTCGGGCCTCAGAGAGCACAATTAGTTCGAGATCGAATATGCACGCTTACCAGTAGCTGCCGGCGCCAGGTCGGGGTGAAGCAGGCTTCCCCCACCAATTAGTCCGTGCTGAACTCGACCCTGAGTGGGATGGATCGGGCGAGGGAGTCACCAACAGGAGAGGAGTGTTCGATACGTTCACGTAACGAACGGATCTGTTCCTCGGTGGCATCGGGGGCGTTAAGAATGATTTTGTAGGAGATGCCCGTGTAGCCTGAACCGGCCGCCTCAAGGCCCAAGTATGCCCGAAGGTTGAAGTTTCCGGTGGCTTCGACGCGTAGGTTCTTCACCTCTAGTCCGAGCAACGCCGCGTGCATTGCGAGAAGGTCGACATCGCACGCTGCCAGCGTTCCCAGAAGCGCCTCCATGGAGTTAAAGTCTCCGTCGCCGCCGAGGTGCATGGTCTTTCCGTCCAACTCCACCCGCGATCGGTATCCGCCTACCCAAGTGGCTATGACCGTCGGCTGGTTGTCGGCCAGCGAGGCGTCCCTTTGTACTTTGTCGCGAAATGCTTCTACCGCCGCGATGTTGATTCCGTTGACCTGCGGGGTTGTTTTGCTTCCCATCTGACTACAACTTCCTTTTTCTGATCCGACTCGAGCCCCTAGGGCGGTCGCTAACTGAAAGTGGCCGCACCCCGGTCGTTCACCAATCCGCCCCACTCGCGGCGCCGTCTGTCGCAGAAGGGTCAGCGCTGGTGTACATGAGGTCTTGGCTCTCCGTGACTACTATTCGGCTGACTGCTTAGCCCAGTAAATAAATTTTCGGTGCAGCAGGGGAGTAAGCCAAGAGCCTGGGTGCTGGCTTTTGGTGCAATCAAGCGAGCTGACACCGGGCAGGGGCTGCAGCGAGTGTGAGAGCCAGTGTCGACTCAGGGGTCGGATCGGGCTGGAGTCTGGTGCAGCCCGATCAACCGAACCTCAGCCATCTTTCTGGTTTCAAGTCAAGATGCCTTTTGTCAGGTTGTGGTGTGCCTGGATCTGCCGGGTCAGGCTTTGCAGAACAGTCAGTACTTTCAGCTCTCTCAGTGGTTTGGGTAGGTGCTTGCTTTGCGGCGAGCATTCGGAAGACGATTCCGCCCGGTCCACTGCGTTGAATGTGGGTGATGGTGAAACCCGCGCCTGTCAGGTACGAGACTGGATTGCGTGTTATGTGTTCGGCGCTGACCAGGATGCTTAGTGGTTCGATGGCATGCATGATGGCACGACCGAGGATGCCGGTGGAGTACCCGTGTTCTGCCAGCACGAAGACCCCGCCGGGGCGGAGGACACGGTAGGCCTCACGACTGGCGGACAGAGGATCGGGGATGCTGCAAAACGTGAAGGTGGAGATGAAGGTGTCTGCGCTTTCCGACGGTAAGTCCAGGATCTGCGCATCACCATAACGTAACTCGATGCGGTCAATGCCCTTTCCCGCGAGGCGACTGCGGGCGATGGTGAGCATTTTCTCTGAAAGCTCGATTCCGGTTACATGTTGGGCCTTCGGGCTGTAGAGGGGGAGATTCAGGCCCGAGCCCACACCTATCTCGACGACCGTCCCCTGCGCCTTGGAGATGGCCCAGACGCGGGCTCCGTCTGCGACGTAGCGCTCAAAAAGTCCAATCCACCGGTCATAGATGCGGGCGTTTTTGTTGAAAGCTTTGGTGATGTCCGCGTTGCTGGTCTGGTACACATATCCTCCAAAAAAGCGTGCAGCCAGACTACGTGGGAGTTGCGGCCTCCACCATAGATAGTGCCAATGTAGAGGCTTGGCGGCCAGCAATCCCCACTGGTTGGGGTGGGAGTTGTAGTTCACAACCCCAAGGATTTTACTCTTTTGATGTGACGCCCGTAAATAACTATTCCTTCGACGGGTCATGCCCCCAGTTCATGAGTGAATACCGCCACCTAAAATGTTCAATATCTTCTTTTGCTGGTTTTTGAGCCTTATGCCGCTTAATGTATGCATTTACCTTCTTTATATGCGCAAGATCATCATCGGTAAGGGCGCCTTCTTTCTTAGACATGATATCCAGGATCTTCCTCCCCGACTCATGCCCGATAGATTCGGCTCCGTCCACGTCAGTCTTCTTGTCACTCGACGTGCCTTTTGCAATGCCTACGGATTGAGACTCATCTGTCTGTAGCCATTTTTCGAGCTCTTTTGAGGTCATATTCACGAGCGACTTGAAATCGCTATACGCTTGATCCGTCATGATTTGCTCCTCTTGAGTGCGCAAAGATCTTGTTCAGTCCATCCCGCAGTTGGCCAGAGGCGGGCGATGCGGTCAGGGCCAGTCGGAGGGCTGGAACACCATCAATGATGGCTGTCTTTCCGGGATGTCCGGGAAAAGCGAAGGCGGGTGTTCCGTCTCGAGAGTATCCGTTGCCGACAGACCGGCATCAGTCTCTGGAGCCTCTAAAGTTCTCATGCATACCCCTTACCTGCTGAAATCTTTCAGCGTAGGTGGCGGAGGTGTCAATACTTCCGGGAGATTGAGTGTTCAAGGCAGGCCAACCTTGCCTGCCCCATGCGGGAACACCACGCGGCTCTTCCCGCCCAGGCCCGCCTGGGGGATTGCGCTTTTTGTTTGGGCAGTGAAAAGCCCCGCAGCACGGGGAGTGCGCGGGGCTTCTTGTAGCTGTTCCGCCAACGGGGGAAAGGCAAAGCAGCTGCACCCGCCGGCCAGAGTAATCGACGGTGCCCGCCGCGGCCGAGGAGGCGGCCCATGTCGAACAATACGCCTGCAACAATAAAATCCGCTATTGAAGCTGCGAAGAACTTGAAGGAGACGCTGGAAAGTCTCGGGGCCAATGGTGCAGCAGTAACTGAACCCCAGTCGGGCAGCGATACACCACGTCCCACGGAAGCAGCGGATATAGCCGCTCGAGCCCGTAAGAACTACGACGGACTTATTCGATGGATACTGGGCGTGTTCGCCGCCATCGGCCTGTTAATCTTTGGCTCCGTTCCCTTCGCTGATCTTGAAAATGTCGACATGCGGGATGGCGCCGGCCTTGGTCTTTTCATAGCAGGGGTTGGATTAATTGTCGTGGTGTATGCGGCAACCAGCGGTTTTGAGCTCCAAGACGCCAGTCTGGGCGAACTTAAAAGTACTCTTGGGGATCCTCCAAAACCCGCGAGCACAGACGCCGCGGGGCAACCTGTTTTGCAAGCAGACGCCGCGGGGCAACCTGTCTTGCAAGCAGACGCCGCGGGGCAACCTGTCTTGCAAGCAGACGCCGCCGGGCAACCTGTCTTGCAAGCAGACGCCGCGGGGCAACCTGTCTCGCAAGCAGACGCCAAGAAAGGCACTGCCAATAGTGCTACGGAAAAAGGCCCATATTCGAATGGTCCTAATGCTCCTAGGTGGTGGCGGTGGCTATGGATCGCCGCTCCTAGACGCGCTTCCCACGAACTGTGGGAGACGCTTTACGGCCCGGAGAGTGAAGCCCATTTGGGTCCCGGAGTTACAAGTGTCAGTGGACTAATATCTAAAATCGGTCAGCTCGAGAAAGAAGTCATGGCCGACGAGACCGGCGGGAACGAATCGTCGATCGCACTAAAAGCAATTGGGGATCAAGCCAGAGTCGAACTTCAGGTCGCCGAAAAAGCTCTGGCGGAGCTACGTCGACAACAAGATGATGCATCTGAAGAGCGTAAACCTCAAATTTCAGCGGAAATCCGCGCCCAGGAGGAAAGGTACCGCGGGCTGGTGGACCTCTTGCCTACCTCTGCAGTTGTTAAGAAGGCAGGCCAAACCGCGGTGAAGCTGCGAGAGCGCGAAAGGTATCTCTGGCATCGCAGATTGCTCCTGGAAGAATCAGCTGTTGCCCAGTTGAGGGGAACTTTTCGCCTTGTCCGAGGCTGGCTCGCTATAGGGGCTGGCCTCATACTCGTCGGCGGCGTGCTTTATGCCTACGCAGTGAGCAACCCCGAAGATAAGGGACTCAACAGTCATGTCCTCGTCAACGTTCCGCAAGGTACCGAGGCGTGGAAAGCCCTGGAAAAGTGCAGGTCTGACGAGGGAGACATTGTTGGAATGGACGCCCTACTTCTGTCGTCTGACGATGCGGACGGCTTGCAGAACGGTCCGTTTACCTTCGTCGCCATCCCGGGGACATGTGCCGGAACGAAAGTAGAAATTGGAGAAGGCGGGGGTGCGTATCAGCTTGCGCCTACGAGCAGTGCAGAGAAAGCGGCGGCAGGGGGCGAAAGCGCAGAAAGCCCGCTTGTGACCGTCACTATCAAAGCCAATTCTCCCGCTTGGCGAGCAGCTGTTGGTTGTCGCCCAGAGGATAGTACAGATGACTTGACAGGACTTGTAGCTCTCCTCCGGAGTTCAAGCGACGGTGATGCAAGAACGGACGGTCCTTTTGCCATCGAGACGGCCGATCGCCGATGCGCAGGCCTTGACCTTAATGTCGGTGATGGAGACGGCACTTACAGCCGTCAGTGAAAAGACGGAATTTTGTTCACGTAGTTGGCATTCAGTGCCTCACTTCACCGAGACTGTGGAATCGGTGTAGAAAGACAATGCGCTCGAGGCATCGTCCTCCTCCCCGCTGGCGCTAACAGGCACCTCGTCAAGCAAGAAGCTACCGCCCCTCCCCCTTCGTGACTTAGCGGCCTAAGCGAGAAATATCTTCTAAACCGATAGCCGACGTTATGTAAGTAGAGGGCTGCGTATGGCATGAGATGCATCATCTGCGCGCGCGTTCCCCGCCGCGGCCGCAACTCACATACTCACAGGTACTCAGCGCGCCCTTTGTAGCAGAGCTGACTCTTGACGCTCCTCCCGGATGTCTGGACAATTCCACGCAACTAAGAGTTGGAGGGCGGTCATGGTTGGTCAGCGTATCGGTTACGTCCGGGTCAGCACCCTTGATCAGAACGAGCAACGCCAACTCGAGGGGCAGGTTCTCGATCGAGTCTTTACGGACAAAGCTTCCGGCAGGGACACTGCGCGGCCGCAGCTGACAGAACTGCTTCGGTTCGCCCGCGACGGGGACACAGTCGTGGTGCACAGCATGGACCGGCTTGCCCGCAACCTGGATGACCTTCGTGACCTCGTTCAAGGGCTTACGAAACGAGGGGTACGTGTCGAGTTCATCAAGGAGCACCTCGTCTTCACTGGTGAGGACTCCCCCATGGCTAACCTCATGCTCTCGGTCATGGGAGCCTTCGCCGAATTCGAACGCTCCCTCATTCGAGAGCGTCAGCGGGAAGGCATCGCCTTGGCCCAGCAACGCGGCGTGTACAAGGGAAGAAAGAAGACGCTGACACCGGAACGGGCAGCCGAGCTGGTCCAACGCGCGGGCAGCGGAATCCCGAAAGTCGTCCTCGCCCGTGACTACGGAATCAGCAGGGAAACGGTCTATCAATATCTCCGCCACGCCAATGGAATGCATCCAAAGCAGCTTCCTCCCACGCAGCTTATTTAGAGGGCCTACCGTCGCGTCTGTCCATCCACACTGCAAGAATGGCAAGGACTCAGGACCACCTTTGTTCCGAGCGTGAAAACTAGTCGAGAAAATAGGCGTGAACCTTCTCGTCGGAGTCCAAAATTTCGTCTGCAGGCACATCCAGCCGTCGTGCGAGTTCGGCTGATCCAATGAGTGCGACCTGCACGTCAGGCGAGAAGGCTCGTTCGAGTAAGCCGAGATAGTCGGACATGCCTCGATCCAAGTTCTCTATGAGCTCCTGGTACTCGCCGGCGAGCTGCTCGTTGAGCACGCGCTGCTCGCTAAGGTAGCGTTCGATCAGCTCGGCCTCTCGCTTGGAGAGGGATGATGCGGCCGCCTTGTACATTATTGTGCCGACCGTGTTGCCGATAACGGCGCCGAGTACTGGAACTGGGATGAGCGCCTGGCCGACAAAAGACGACAGTGCGCTCACCGCGGCTTCCAAGGCGACGAGCTCGGAGTTCTCGATGAACTCGAGCTGGTCGATCTCGCCACAGCGGAGCTTATTCGCCTGGTCTGCGATACCGAAGGCGACGGTGACAATGGAGCTTGCGACGGCCGCTGATGTGGCAGTGAAGTTCGTCAGCGTGTAGATGCTGAGGCCGCGTACTCCGCCTTTGACGAAGCTGAAGCCGGTCTCTCCTGCGATGTCGATCCAGTCCTGCTCGCTGAACTCTTTGAGCCTCTTGCCTTCACGACGCTTGGCGGCCACGGCCAGCACGAAAGCTGTACCGCCCTCAACCACGGCGGCTGCGAGTGTGGCTTTTGCTCCTTCTCGCAGGTTTGGCAGGCTCTCTTGATAAGCGTTGTCACGAAGTGACTGGTCGGTGGAACGGAGGGAGGCTTCCTCGGCCGCCATCGTTGACTCGTAAACGCCCCTCTGTACCTCGTGGTACTTGAGCGTCGATGGTTCGAGCGCTTCAATACCGATCGATCCCTCTTGGAAGAACACATCGATTCGTTGCCAATCCCTAAAGGAGGGGCCGTCGCCGCTGCGCGACAGGAGCTTTCCCGCTTCTTCAGGCGACATGGAATACAGTTCCTTGACCACCTCGAAGTAATCAGCGGGTACTTGGTACTTCCCGCCGTTCTGCACAAAGTCGGGATACTTCTCGAGGTGTTCGGTAATTGCTCCAAGGGAGAAGCGGCCACCTGCTGCGACAAACTTTTGCTGGATCTCCACCCCACTGCGGATTAGGTCCACAGGTCCGTTGTCGTTCACCCATTGGTACACCGACTCCTGGCCGAGAATCTGTTGCCGGGCATTGGAGATACCCACCTCCGCGATTTCCGCGATGAAGCCGTGCATACCGTGCTGTCCGCCGCGATTGGCGGTGACCACCTCAAGATCGATCTTCCGAATAGCTTCATCGATGCTGGTGAGTGCGTTCAAGAGGTTCTCGTCCTGCTGGCTGAAAGAGCTCAGCAATTCGTCAATGCGGAGTTGATTGAGGTAGTTCACCCATGAAGCGACCGCCTGCTCCTGGTTGCTCCTGACCAACTTTGGTATGTCATTCATCAGCTGCATTCCGCTCAATTCGGCTGTTTAAAAGTGCTGCACACGACCTCGTATTGTTCACGAGGACACCGAGTTTCTGCTGCTGGGAATCGGAGAGCGAACGGAAATCGGCGCCAAAGTACGGCAGGGCTTCGCCGTAGCACTTCACCAGCTCTACACGAAGCGTGGTTGTCTTCTGCAGGAGGTCCCCGATCTTCGC
This sequence comes from Pseudarthrobacter sp. NamE2, assembly GCF_005796205.1. Lineage (GTDB taxonomy): Bacteria > Actinomycetota > Actinomycetes > Actinomycetales > Micrococcaceae > Arthrobacter. The sequence goes on from NZ_VAHN01000022.1 coordinate 16,573, forward strand.
ATCATCGCTCTTGACCGACGCGGAGTTGCGCTTCACCGCAGCAAGCGCCTCCTGCTTTGCCCCCAGATTGTCGAACTTCTTCTTGGCGAACAGCGCGATTGACGCGAGGAGGGTGGCTCCTGCGACGGTCCATCCAACGGGGCCAGCCAGCGCCAGTAAGGCGCCGCCTGCCGCGGTGCCTCCACCTCCGGCAGCCAACGCGCCGCCTCCGAGCCAGGCAAGAGCAGCGTTGCTCGCAGCGGCTCCGGAGAGAGCGGAGATTGCGGTACCAGTTGAGGCAGTGCCGAAAGTGGTGGCGACCCACATCGCGGCCGTCGGCGCCACGCTCGCGACTGCAGCTCCCGCGGCAAACCCAGCGCCGGCGCCGGCAGCAGACTGCTGGGCAGCTTCCAGGTCCTTCCGGGCGAACTCCTCCGCATCCAGGAACTCGGCCTTGTGGTCGCCAATCTCACCGAAGGACGTCTCGAACGACTTCGGGGTGTTGGCGATGCTGTTCACCAACAGCTCGACGAACTCGATCAGGTCCGCTGACCGTTCGCGCTGGCCCAGGAGCGAAAGCCCCTTGTCACTCATCGCAGCGAAGGCAGCGTTGTACTCCGCTATCGCCTCCTCGTAGGCGTCCGGCGCCTTCACGGCCATTTTATCGACTGTATCTTTGGCGGCTTCCTTGACGCTTTCAACCTGCTCGATGAGCTGCGTCGACGCACTTCGAAAGACCTTGCCAATGCCCTCTATGGCCTTGTTCACGTCGACTTGTTCAGCCATCGTTATCCCCCAACTCGATTGCGGTTTTGCTTCCCCGAAAAGGTTACCGACTGCCGCTGACAATCTGGACGTTCTGGCGTGCCAGGTACCCGGTCTCACGTGTAAGGCACAGCGGAGCCGGTAACCAGGAGCATCACACCCCGGCCAACCGCTATTTCATGGGAGTTTCACCGTCTCCAGCCCGCCATCCAGGACCCGCAACTGACTGCGCAGTGTTCTTGCCATGGCAATGCCTCCTATGCAGCTGCGCAGAACACGCGTCTACTCACCAGCCTTACAGAACGTCGGTTATCGGCTCTCGGGAAACAGTCGGGGAGTGTCCGCAGAAGGGGTAGTTTTCTGCCACCGTTCGAGCATTACCCGCGGAATTCCGGGGTCAACTGCTCAGCCAGCGCCCCGTTGACGGCGGGGATGTCCAGGAAGGCCGGGTCGAAGGGCGCATTGGAACCGGTTATGTCCGCCACCCATTCAAAGCGTTCGCCGTGGTCCGGATGTGACTGGTCGGCCAGGGCGTCCATGATGTCTTCGTATCCGGGAAAACCTCCGGAGTCTTCCAGCGGGCCGCGACGGGCACCGTCGATCAGCCGGGCCGGCGGAGTGCATTTATCCGCGGGACGTTGGGACACCAGCTCGAGCCGGTGAAGCCAACTGTCGCCGAAGTCGTATTCATAAAAACACCGTGCCCGCCGCACCCAGCGCCACAGTTGGTCAAGCGAGAAAGCCTCCTCGGGCCTGTCGTCCGGTTCTTCGCACTCCTGCTGGGGAAGCCACTGCGGGGTTTCCGGAATTTCGCCGTTGACCGGCCGCAAAGGGGTAATCGGCTGTGAACCGGTGCAGGTGCGCGTCCTCCCAGCCAGAGGCTGTTTGCAGGACCTGGTGGACCTGGTCCAAAGTCAGGGAGTCGCGGATCTCCAGTTGCCGCCAAATTTCGGGCTCGCTTTCGATTAGCTCCACACGGACCACCAAAATCGACTCCAGTCCGATGCCTTTGCCGGCCTCAAGTTTGTCCATGCCGAATATTCTCTCAGGCCCCGCTTCTCTGCCAGATACCCGAGGCACCCGAGGCGTGCCCCGTCCCGCGGCTCGAAGGGCCTTCCCGCCAATGTGCAGGATACCGGCGGTGTTCTGGTAGATGCCCAGCAGCGCCCGCAGCGTCGTGGTCTTCCCTGACCCGTTGCTGCCCAGGATAGCCGAAGGTTTCCCCGGCCCGTACGTCGAAGGACAGGTCCTTGATGACCCTGGTGTTTTCGAAATCCACCCGGAAGTCCTTGATGTGCACAAGCGGCTCCGCCGCGTCCCCCCAACATCATGCTGCCAGCCCATCTTTGATGCGGGATTGGTCCTTCACAGTAGGCATGCGTAGAGGACGCAGGACACCGGGTGCCTCAACGCAACGTTCCCGCTGACGGCGCGGCTACAGCTGCGGCGTGTTCAGAGCAGGCAGCCTTGCCGCAATCGCTCAACTCTTTCAGGTCCAATCAGACTCTTCAGGAACATAATTGGAAGTGGGCTGGGAGACACATTCTCGGAGAGGAGTGGTCATGATCCGAGCCCTGCTTCGCAATGTGAATATCGTCCACCTGTCCGCGGGCGACCGTCCGGGCAATCCTTACGGCCGGGTTTCGAAGTGAGGACGAACGCCGCCGTGGTGGCCGTAACGCTTGTACTTTCCGGCTGCACGTTCGGCACCCCTGATGAAACGGCCACCACGCCTGCTGTGAAGCTAGCCCCGGAGTTGGAAGCTTTCGCACAGGATGCCCAGGCCCACGGGGCACCTGCAGTGGTCTTCCATGTCCGGAACCGAGACCAGGAAGAGCTTAAGGCTGTCGGGGTAAATGACCTGGAATCCAACAGGAAGGCCGTGCCCTCGGACAAGACGTGGATCATTGGGGCGGGTACACCAATGGTGGCCGTGTCCGTGATGAAGCTGGTGGAAGCGGGCGCGGTCCGCCTGGACGACCCCATCTCCGCTCACCTGCCCGAGTTCACAGGCATATTCCCGGCGTGGGACCGGGTGACAGTACGGGACCTGCTGGGCAGTACGTCCGGCTTGCCCGACTACTTTCCACCCCTGATTGAATCCAGAACCCTGGACGAACTCCAGACAAACGGAATGACGTTCGAGGAGCGGCTTCGAATCGCAGCGGAGGTGGACCTGCCTCCTGGTCCGGTTTCCTACTTCGCATGGTCGGCAACGGACTGGGAAGTTCTGGGCTGGCTGCTGGAACGCAAGCACAATCGCAGCCTTGCAGAAATTCTCGCCGAAGATGTGTTTGAGCCGGCAGGAATGAGCAGCACCCACCTAGCGGCAGTGGGGCAGCCGCCAGAACCCATGCTGCATGGGTACGTACTGGACGGCGGGGCCAGGCGCGATTTCACGCGCGTAGACGCGGTTGCCGGATCAGCCGACTCCGGAGTCATCTCATCGGTTGAAGACCTCAGCAAATTCGTTGCGGCACTCACGACGGGGCGGCTGCTTCACGAAGACACGTGGAAAAGCATGGTGGAGGCCACACCGCACCCTTTGGGAGGCATCCGTCCAAGCAACGACATCTGTCCCGGTGCCCGCCATATCATCGTGTCCGGCGGGGGAGGTCCATACAGTGTCCAATCCGTTTCCTCCGAGGACGGTCAACAACAGGTAACGGTAGCTACGGTGCTACCGCCCCAGGAGCTGAACGTCACTGACCCGCCTTTGCTCGTCCCGGAGATGGCAGACGCCATACAGCAAACAGCCAAGAGCATCTGCTAGCTGGAAAACGCCTTAGCCCCCTCCACCCGAAGGAATGACGGAGGAAACGACATGGCCGGGCAACACAAATCCGTTGATGACTACATCGCTTCCCAACCCTCAACGGTTCAGCCCGTCCTCAGGGAAATACGAACCAGAATCCATGCCGTGCTGCCCGGAGCCGGGGAAATGATCAGCTACGGAATACCGACAATCACCATCGGCGGGCGCTACGCCGTCGACGCTAGGGAGCGGCTCGGTTTCGGTCACGTCCAGGGCTGCGCCGCCAAGGTGAGACTTTTCCAGGCTTCGTAGGAGCGCCTCTTCGTCGATGATGCCGCGTCTATACCTGGGGCTACATCGAGATGTAGATGTGTTGCCCGGGTGATAGCTTGACGGAAGGACTCACAGTTAGGCCTGCGCGGGAATCAGTGCCCGATGGTCCCCGACTACCGAAAGTATCGCACCGAGACGATTGGCCCTGGTCCACGCCTGTTGGTACCAGCCACCCATACTCAAAACACTCCGCCTACGCACTTATTATCGGCGTCCATGATCAGCGTGACGGAATATCCCCTAACCGGCGTCCTGAGAGGTGCTCGACGCGGATAAGACGCTGCTGCGCCAGGCCCTGTTAGCGCTCACTTTGCTTATCCTTCGGATTTCATTCATTTGATTCGGAAAATGTCGACAGTGGTCTCGCCGAACGGGCGGCAATCCAATCACTCCCACAAGAGGTTCAATTCGGTGTATCGGTCTCCTTCCTTGCAACCAACCCGGCGGTCGCGGCCGCTGGGTATAACTTCAGGCGCTCTGGCTTTGCTGGCCACCTGCGCCATGTTCAGCCCTGCTGCCACCGCCGCTCCAGCCCCGGCCGTGCAACCCGACCCGGCGCTGGTCACTGCGCCCCTGCAGATCACCGAATTCACGCCGGATACGTCCAACGTGGCTACTGCGGACGGATTCGAGTTCATCGAGGTGTACAACGCTTCTTCCGAGCCTGTCGATTTCAGCGATTACACCCTTCGCTACCTCTACCCCCGCGCGGATCTGACCAACTCCAATGTGGTGGACTGGCCGTCGGTGCCCCGTGACGTCTCCATTGCACCAGGTGGGACCCTGGTCTTCTGGATCAAGAACGGCCAGAACGATTCATTGACCGACGCTGATTTCAACGCCAGGTTCGGTTCCTCCCTGGTCATGGGTGAGAACCTTGTCGAGGTTTTCACCGGGGGCATGGCCAACGGGTCACCGCGCGGGCTGGAGATCGCCACGAACACCGGCTTTGGCCTGAACCGCGCCTACTACAACCTTGACGGTGCCGACAACACCTCCGCCAATCAGGGCATCCAATTCGCGGTCAACCCTGAGGACCTCTCCCGGCAGATGCTGACCGGATTAGCTGCAGCTTCGCCCGGCAGCGTCACCCCGAACCAGGTTCCGGCAGGGCTCATGGTGCCTCCCGCCGACTCGGTGGCACCGTCGGTGACGGACGCGACAGCACAGAGCGTCAACCCTGCGGCAGACTTTTCCTTTGAAGCGACCGCCACTGACGACCAGCAGGTCCGCACAGTCACCCTTCACCTGCGCAGTGACCTTGAGCGGGAATTCCAGACCCACTATTTAAAGGCCGGACAGGACGATCGCTACGAGCACATCCTTCACGTGTTCGACCCGGCAGACAAGCTCTGGTACGAGTACTACTTCACCGTCTCGGACGGAACAAACACGGTCAAGACCGAAGTCCGGCGCGTCACCGTCGAAGGTGCCGACAGCGCACCGGCAGAATCACGCTGGGCTGCCTCCGCCTACCGAGGCGGCGTTGAGGTCGTCAGGGCTGCCGAGGCCGACCAGCAGATTCTCGATGGCACCGTGTTCCATGACAGGAACAGGAACTCGACTCAGGATTCCGGTGAGCCGGGGCTGCCCGGGGTGACGGTTTCCAACGGGCGCGACGTCGTTTCCGCCGACGGGCAAGGCCGCTACGAACTGCCGGCCTTTGACAATATGACCGTCTTCGTTACCCAGCCGCGCGGCTACCAGGTGCCGGTGGACGAGGACAACGTCGCACAGTTTTTCTATAACCACCTGCCGGCTGGCTCGCCTGCTATGAAGTATGGCGGCATCGCTCCGACCGGAGCACTGCCTGAACAAGGTGAACTTCCCGCTGGCCAAGAGCGGTCTTACCCAGTCTCAGGAACAGCACTGCGTGCTCGGCGCTGACGTTCAGACGTACGACCAGGAAGAAGTCAGATTTGCCCGTAACGGTGTCTTCGCTGACCTCGCCGGCCGCACCGACTACGCAGGCTGCGGCGCCCTGTTCCTGGGCGACATCGTGGACAATGATTTGTCCCTCTACTCGCAGACCCGCAATCTGACTTCATTGCTCAACGGACCGGCCCGCTTCCTGCCCGGCAATCACGATCTCGACTTTGACGCCCTTGACGGCGAGCACGAGTTCGACACCTTCCGCGCCCAGTTCGGCCCGGAGTACTACTCCTACGACTCCGGCAAGGCCCACGTCGTCGCACTGAGCAACATCGTGTATCCCGGCCCGTCGGGCAACAAATACGACTCCGGCATAAGCGACCGCCAGCTGGAGTGGCTCCGCGCCGACATTGCCTCTGTGCCCGAGGACCGGGTCATCGTCCTGGGCGCCCACAGCCCCCTGCTCGAGTTCTTCTACAGCGACACCCACTCCACGGAGCCGCTAAAAGAGATCTACGAGATTCTTGAAGGCCGTAAGGTGATCTCCCTAGCCGGGCACACGCACATGTCGGAGAATCTGCGCGAGGGCGACCTGATGGCCGGCTGGACCGATAAACTCGGCCAGGACGGCCTGCCATTCACCCACCTGACTGTCCCGGCAGTATCCGGCCAGTGGTACGAGGGACGCATCCTCGAGGAGGGTTACCCCAGCTCGGTGCAGCGTGACGGCACCCCTCCCGGCTTGCTCACCCTGGATATCAAGAACACGGAATTCCGCGAGCGTTTCACCGCCACCGGTGACGACGGTTCCGACCAGATGGCCTTGGGAATCAACTCCCCCACCTACCGGACCTGGTACGACACGTACAAGGACCGGCGCGGATCGGCTCCGGCCCCACTGAACCTGAACGCCGTGGCCCAGTGCGAACTTGGTGAGACCTGGCTGACCACCAACTTCTGGATGGGTGCCACCGGCTCGACCGTGAAGGTATCCATTGATGGCGGCCAGGTTGTAGAGGCCACACGGACGCAGTCGATGACCGCCGACGACATCCCGCGGATCGGCGCCGAGTACACCGATCCAGTCGCGAGCCTTGAGCAGCTGGTGCACGGCGGAGGCCTCCACGACCGCACCTCCCATCTGTGGCGCCTGAAGCTGCCGGCCGGCTTGGCCATCGGCGAGCACACCGCCACCGTCACCGCCACCGACGTTCACGGACGGGAATTCACCGAGACGCTCACCTTCGAGGTCACCGAATAGCCCTTTGTAAGTACGACGTCGCAGTCCGTTTATCTCCGCCCGTCGCGGCCATCTTGGAAGGACGGGGCTCACGGGCTACAAATCACGGCACAAGGTGATCGTCGGCGAGAGAAACCCATAGCTCCACATCGGAGAGTTGCCAAATTTGCAGGTAGACAATGCCGGAGTCGGTCACGTTGACCAAGCTGTGCGACGAACAGCCGCTGAACAAACAGAGCAGCACCCGATGAATCCGCCGGTAATCCTAGCACTCGCACTACCTGACGGAATATCCGTTATCGACGATCCGTCTGAGTTCTCGTTTGCAGCACCGGCGTCCCGGCCCACGACGACCTTCTGCTCGAAGGCCTGGACGGGTGTTGGTGTGCGGGTGCGGTCATGAGCACTCCTGCTTGCTCCCTGCTTGCTGGACTAGATAGTTGCGGTTTCCGGTGCCCAGTCCTCCGGGAGGGCGGGCGAATCGGGGGCCGAGCTTTCGACATCGACGAACGTGCCTGAGTCGATGGACTCCGATATGGAAACCATCGTGTCGAGCACGTGGTAGGCGAGCTCGCCTGTGGCGCGATGCGGGACACCTGCCCGGATGGACCGGGCCATGTCCAGGACGCCCATGCCGCGGCCGTTGGCAGGCCCGGTGGCCGGGATGGTGGTCCAGTCTTCGTCGCCTATGCGCCAGAGTTTGATGTCGCCGGTGAAGTAGTTGGGGTCCGGCAGGGACATGGTGGCCTCGGTGCCGGTGATCTCCACGAAGCCCATCCGTACGCGGGGGGACTCGAAGGAGAAAACGCTGTGGGAGGACGCGCCGGATTCGAATTGGGCCATCGCGGAGACGTGGGTGGGAACCTCCACGGTGAACTCTTCGCCGGCCTTGGGGCCGGAGCCGATAATCCGGACATCTTTGGCCTTGGACCCCGCGGCGGCCACCTTGCGGATGGAACCGAACGCCTGGATGAGGGTGGTGAGGTAGTAGGGGCCCATGTCGAACAGAGGGCCTGCGCCGTACTGGAAGAGGAAAGCGGGGTTCGGGTGCCAGGACTCGGGGCCGGGGGTCTGGAAGGTGGTCATGGCCGTAAGCGGCGTTCCAATCTCTCCGCGCCGGATCATCCTTAGCGCTGTCTGCAGGCCGGCGCCCAGGAACGTGTCCGGCGCGCAGCCGAGGCGAAGTCCCGCGGCGTCAGCAGTCTTCAGGAGCCCGGACCCGGATTCGCGATCCAGGGAGAAGGGCTTCTCGGTCCAGACGTGCATACCGGCGTTGACCGCGGCGGTGGCTACTTCCACATGGGCCGCCGGGATAGTGAGGTTGACGATGATCTCGACGTCGGGGTGGCTCAGCGCTTTGTCCACCCCGCCCCACTCGGCGATGCCGTATTCCTGGGCCCGGGCCTTGGCGGCTTCTTCGAAGAGGTCCGCGATGACATGGACCTTCAGGTCGGGGAACACGGTGAGGTTGTCCAGGTACTGCTTGCTGATGTTGCCGGCGCCGATGACGCCGACGCCCACCGGGCCGCTGCGGCCCTCCTTGGCTGCGGAGATGCTCATACGATGGCTCCTTCGGCCGCGGTGCTGCTGTTGGTCAGGAAGGCCAGGCTCTGAGCGATGCCCTCGAAGATGTTGCCTTCGTAGTCGTCGAACTCCACTACCCCTACCTCGAGCGATTTTGCGGCTGCGATAACGTCCAGGACCGGGACCTTGCCCTGGCCAGCCGGCTGCTGGGCTTTGTTGTCCTTGTTCAGGGGGCCGTCCTTGATGTGGATGAACCTCACCCGGTCACCCAGCCGGCCCAGAAGCTCCACGGGGTCCTGGCCGCCGACGGCTGCCCAGTAGGTGTCCACCTCCAGAACCAGATCCGGATTCAGCAGGGACTCGAAGTACTCCAACGCCGTCCGGCCCTCGATCATCGACTCCAGTTCCCAGGCGTGGTTGTGGTAGCCCACCCGGATGCCGTACTCCGCCCCCTTCTTTGCCGCTGCATTGAGCTTTGCGGCCGTGGCCTGGATGTCTTCGTCGTTCTCCCAGTGCTCGGCGGGAAGAAACGGATCAATGACAGTTCCGATGCCCAACTCCTTCGCTGCCGCGAAGATCTCGTCCTGGTCCTGGCTCATCAGCGGCGCGTGACCGGACGGGGCGGTGAGGCCATTCTCCTTCAAGGCGGCGCCGAGCTCTCTGGCCGTGGCCACAAAGTTGTACGGCTCCACCTGGTTAAAGCCGATCTCCGCCACCTTCTTAATGGTGCCCGTGAGATCCTCGGAGATGGCATTGCGAAGGGTGTAAAGCTGAAGAGAGTACGACATGAGTCTCCTGAATTGCTGTCTGAACGATGTGCCCTAGGTGCCTGAAGTCTTGGGTAAAGGGGGTGCCCCGGCCTGTTGACCGGGGCACCCCCTTACGAGTCCGCTGATGAGTGTTCAGCGGACGTCTGCCACTAGACGTTGGCGAAGTATGCCTCGATGGCTTCGATGTCGACGCTGCTGTCAGGTCGGTAGCCCAGGTTGGCGTAGTGCTTTTTGCGGGCGGCCATGTCGGCGAGAAGGATTGCGCGCGCGTGGACCGCGACTTCCTGCGCGACGTGCGCGGGGACGACTACCACGCCGTCGTCATCCGCGCCGACGATGTCGCCGGGGTTGACCTGGACGCCACCACAGGCGATGGTGGTCTGCGTTTCGATGGCCTGGATTCGTCCGGGGATGATCGTGCGGCCGCGGTGACGGGCGACGACCGGGCTGCGCTGGGCTGCCACTTCAGCGGTGTCGCGGCAGTAGCCATCTGTGATGATGCCAACGGCGCCGCCAAGCACGGTTGCCATGGCGTTCTCGGAGCCCCAGAACCCTACTTCGGGTCCACCGCCTGCGTCCATGACCACCACGTGGCCAGGCTTGAGGTCCTGGGGAAGGCGGGCGTGTGAAGTTTCGGCGAACCAGCGGCCGTGGGCGGCGACGATGTCTTCGGTGGTCTCCAGCTTCCACATGGGCTTATTGGAGGGGACGCAGCGGATGGTCGCTGCTTCGCCCCAAAAGTTCATGCCCAGCCAGAGGGGGCGGACTTCCGGGTCCATCAGGCCGATGTTGAAGTAGCCAATGCCGTCGAGGGCGTCGACCACGTCGCAGACCCGCAGGTGCTGGTAGAGGCTTGCGAGATTTTCGGGGTCGGCCTGGGCGTAGGAGAAGGGGGTATGGGCGGTGGTGGTCATGACGGAAGTGCTCCTTGTTCTGTTTGCGTTGTCGTGCTTATTTTTTGACGGACATCTTGGGGGTTAGCGGGCGGTGGCGGGAACCGGGAGTGAGTACCATCTCTCAGCGGTGCCACCCTTGAGTAGGGCCTGGTCGGCAGGGTCGGGGAAGACGTCCCGGACAACGGCTGACAGGTCCTGCCAGGCTCGTTGATAGTCGGCCTTAAGCAAGATGACAGGCCAGTTGCTGGCCATCATGAGCCGGGAAGCGCCGAAGTGCTCGGATACCCATGTGACGTAGGGGACCAAGTCCTCGCGCTGCCAGGAGCTCCACCGGGTGAGGACGTCAATGCCGACCGAGACTTTCACGGCAACACCGGGGCACTGCGAGAGTTCTTTGAGGTGATCGGCCCAGGGTTGCCATTCCCGGGTGTCCAGAGGAGGACGTCCGAGGTGGTCAACAACGATCCGAAGCTCGGGCACGGCGGCGGCGAGCTTGAGGACGGAACGGATCTGTTGGGACGATACCGGGACCACGTCCCATGCGAGTCCACGGCGTGCGATTTCACGGAAAAGGGATATCGATTCTTCGCTGGTAAGCCAGTCCAAAGGGTCCTGGGCTATGAGGGTACGCACACCGCAGACCTTGAGCGGATTTATCCGATCCAGTTCCGCGAGGGCTGCGGCGGGTTCGGCGAGGGGTAGCCATGCTACGACGCCGGCCACGAGGTCGGCTTTGGCGTATTCGGCGAGCCGGTCATTCTCGGCGGGTTCATCCACGGACTGCATGAGGATGGTTGCATCGATGTTTGCCGCGGACAGCTCTTTTTGGAGGTCTTCGGGGCCGAAGTCTGCTTCGAGTGCGGCGTGGTCGTCGCTACGCCAGGGTTGTTCCTGGGCGGCGGTGCGCCAGAAGTGGTGATGGGCATCTATTGTGCGGCTCACTTTATTGTCCTTTCCAAACGGGGTGTCGGTGTTCGAGGAAGGCGCGTACTCCTTCTTGAAAATCTGCACTGCCGTAGCAGAGGTGGAGAAGGTCATCGGATGGGACATCGGGTGTCGCTCGTTCAATCCGCCGACTGATTTCCTTGATGGAAGCGAGGGTCAGCGGGGCCGAGGTTGAAATCCGTTTCAGTAGCCTTCGGAGTTCACCATCAATTGCATCGGCGGGATAAACCTGGTGCACAAATCCTGCAGTTTGTGCGTCCTCGGCGGAAAGCATGGTTGCTGTCAGCAGTATGGCCATGGTCCTGTTGATTCCGAGCCGTTTTTGGAGCCGGGCTATGACCGGGGCGGGCATGCAGTTTCCCAAGGTGCGGGCTATCGGGGCTCCGAAGACGGACTCGGGCGTGGCCAGGACGATGTCGCACGCCGCCGCTACGGCGAGCCCGGCTCCTACAGCTGGTCCTTCCACCAGAGCTATGGTCGGTACTTTGATGTTTGTGAGAGCTTCGAAAACGGCTCCCACGCGGTGTTCGTACGCCACACCGTGCTCGCCGGTCGCGAAAGCGGTGAATTGGTTGATGTCAGTTCCCGCGGCAAAAGCTGTTCCGCCTTCGCCGCGGATGACCACAGCCCGGACATCGTCCTGTGTGATGAGGTATTCCGGAAGCGCTGCCAGGTGGTCGTACATGTTCCAGGTGAAGGCGTTCAGCCGTCCGGGGTTACGCAATCCCACCACGACGATGTTGTCTGCCGTCGTGATGGTCACCGAGCCTTCATCTCTCGTGATCGTGCTCATGCACCTGATCCCGTCGAGGAGCGGGCATGAGCGCGGATCCCGGCGAGGACGTCCTCGGTGTCCTCCCCCAGCAACGGTGGTGCCTTCCGGATTGTCGGCGGAGTACCGTGGAGCCTGAGGGGTGAGGCCAGGACGGGAAGGCGACCTTCCACGGGATGGTCAAAGAAACTGACCATCCCCCGTGCCTTGACGTGGGGATCCTGGTCGAGGACCTGGGAGTAGTTCCTGATGGGGCCGGCGGGAACCCCTTCAGCGAGGAGGATCTCGACCCACTCATCCGTAGTCTTCTCCGCGAAGACGGGTTCGAGCGCAGCGATCAGTTCTGCGCGGTGCGCCATCCTGCGGTTATTGTCGATGAACCGCTGGTCCTCGAGGAAATGTTCTGCTCCCATCGCTTTGCAAAGGTTCTGCCACAGTTTTTCATTGTTCGCCCCGATCGTGACATAGCCGTCACGGGTGGCGATGGCCTGGTAGGGGGCGGACATCCTGTTGGCTGAACCGAGGGCAACGGGCACTTCCCTGGTGGCCCAATATTCGGTGGATTCCCAGACCGAGAGGGCAACAGCGGTTTCAAAGAGTGACGTCTCGAGGTACTGCCCCGGCCCGTCCTCTCCCCTGGCGATAACCGCACCCAAAATGCCTATGGTGCAGAACAGGCCGGCCCCGAGATCCGCAACGGGAAGCCCGCACTTCACGGGTGCACCACCAGGCTCGCCCGTGATGCTCATGACGCCCGACATTGCTTGGGCAATGAGGTCATATCCGGGGTAATTCGCATAAGGGCCGGTTTGCCCGAAGCCGGAAATACTTGCGTAAATGACTCGGGGGTTAATGCTGCTGAGCGTGTCGTAATCGATGCGGAGCCGCTTGGCAACGCCGGGACGAAAGTTTTCCACCACGACGTCGGCGGCCGCTACCAGGGCATAGAAGTCCTGCAGATCGCCTTCTTGCTTAAGATCTAGGCAGACGCTGCGTTTGTTCCGGTTGAGGGAGAGGAACGCACGGCTGTCCTCCCCCTTAACCGCGTAGCCCCATGATTTCCGCGTCTGGTCCCCGGAGCCGGGCTGCTCAATCTTGATGACGTCCGCCCCCAGGTCTCCGAGCATCATCGTGCAGTAGGGCCCGGACATCACCTGGGTCAGGTCCAGGACCCGGATACCGCCGAGCGCAGTGACAGGCCTGGTCGGAGGACTGCTTGTTTGTTGTGTCATGACGATGCCATCCTGTGGTCGGGAAATTTACTGGCCGAGCTTGGCGTTGGCTTCATCGAAGAATTTGTCAGCAGCCTGGTCAACACTCATGCGCCCGAATGCGACTTCTTCATATGCACGCTTAAAGGAGTTCTCGAATACGGACTGGTAGCCGGCGGGAAAGACGATCGTGGGCGGGTCTTCGGAAACGATCTTCTTGTAGGTTTCCAGTTCATGCTTCTTTGTAGCGGACATGGACGGGTCTGCAATCTGGGCGTCGAGGACCTTGGTGTTCGTGGCCGCACCGTTGTCCGAGGCGAACGTTTTTCCTGCTTCGAGATCATTGGTGAAGTAGTTGATGAAGGCGGCCGCGGTGGGGATGTTCTGGCAGTTGGCCGAGACGGCGAAGCCTGACGGGTACAAGGCGTTCCCGGATCCGCTAGGTCCGCTGGGGTATGGCAGTGTGGTCAGAGCCTGGCCGGGAGCTGCGCCGGAGAGGGTCTTGCTCGCGGGTGTGAAGGCGTTGCCCGGGAGCGTGTCGGACATAACCTGACCGTGCGCAAGGTAGCTCTGGTCCGGGGCGGTGGGCTCTTCTGAGCTTTGCTGGGGTGTAACTGTCACACCCTTCTGGCGCAGGTCCTCCCACATCTTCCAATACTCGGTCAGGTCGCTCTTTTCGAAACCGAGCTTGCCCTCATCATTGAAAAGTTTCTTGCCGTTAGCCTGGGTCCAGCCAATGAAATAGTTGGGCCGCCCACCGCCGTTGTTGGAAGCGTTAACACCGTCGGGCATCTTTTCCTGCGCCTTGCTCAGGTAGGAGATGAACTCAGGCCAGTCGTATCCCTCGGACAGCGTTCCAACCCCTGCCTGCTCAGCCAGGGTTGTGTTGACGCCTACCGCATCATAGGCAGCCCCATAGGGCAGAAAGTAGAGTTTGCCATCCGTTCCGCGTCCCGCGTCGACGACGGCCTTGGGGATGTCAGCGATATCGATTGCTCCGGACTCAACCATGGGGTCCAGTGGAAGCAGGACGTTGCGCTTCGTGTAGTCATTGATTTGACGTCCCTGGAGCTGCACGACGCAGGGAAGGTCCTTGCTTGCGGCCTGGACGTTGAGCTTGTCGAAGTATTTCGCAAAGTCGGCGGACTGCCGGTCAACGGTGACCCCCGGATTTTCTGCAATGAACATGTCAATGACTTTGTTGGTGAGCTCGATGCGTGACGTGCCGCCCCACCAGGCAGCGGCGATGTCGCCCTTGACTTCACCCTTGCCGTCGGCGCCCGGCACGTCGGCAGCCGGGCCCGAGTTGGCGCCCGTACCTCCGCCGCAGGCGGAGAGAAGGAGCGCTGCTGCCGTGGCCCCTGCAAGGAAAGTTGCGCGTTGTAGTTTCACAGTATTTATTGCCTTTCGGTTTATTTGAGTCCGGTGGTTGCGACGCCCTCAAGCAGGAGCCGCTGGGAAACGATGAAGAAACCCACGATGGGAGCGAGGGAAAGCACAGACATGGCGAACAGGGGACCGAAGGCGCTTTCCGAGGTTGCATCCAGGAATGCGCTGAGTCCGAGGGGGACGGTCCACAGTTCAGTGCGGTTGAGGTACAGCAGGGGGCCCAGGAAGTCGTTCCAGGTATTGATGAAGGTAAACATCGCGGTCGTTCCGATTGCCGGCATAGCAAGCGGCAGGATGATCCTGCTGAAAATCCGGAAGTGGCCGCAGCCGTCGATCCGGGCGGATTCGTCAAGCTCCCGGGGCAGGGTCCTGATGAACTGGACCATGAGGAAGATGAAGAAGGCATCCACTCCAAACCAGTGGGGCACCACGAGGGGCAGATAAGTGTTGATCCACTCCAGCTGGTTGAACAGGATGTATTGGGGAACCATGGTCACCTGGGAGGGCAACAGCATCGTTCCAAGGAGCAGGGCGAAAAGGAACTTCTTGAACGGAAACTCCAGCCGGGCGAAGGCGTACGCGGTGATGGAGCATGCCACGAGGTTTCCCGCGATTGACAGGACCGTCACCAGGAAGGAGTTCATGAAGTAGCGGGAGAAGTTGAGGCTCCCGGCGCTCCATCCGCTGGCGTAGTTTTCCAGGGTGAATCGCGAGGCAAAGAGTCCAAGGCCGTTAAAGATTTCGTTTTCTGGCTTAAAGGAAGCGGCCACCATCCAGATGACGGGGTACAGCATGATGACCAGAAAGCAGATGATCAGCGCGTGCCGGATAACCGCCGTAAGAACGGGATTTGTAACCTTCTTCGTCGGATAAATTGTCCGGGCAGCCGGCCGGGTCGGTGTGGTGGTAGTCATCGTTCATCTCCGTAGTGGACCCAGAAGCGGGCGGTCCAGAAAAAGAAGGCGGAAAAGGCGGCGAGGACGGCAAGCAGCACCCAGGCCATGGCTGAGGCGTATCCCATATCCAGCTGGGCGAACCCTCGCTGGTAGAGGTACAGGGTGTAGAAGAGGGTGGAGTCCGCGGGGCCGCCCGTGCCGCCGCTGACCACATACGCTCCGGTGAAGGACTGGAAGGCATGGATGGTGCCCATGAGCGTGTTGAAGAAGATCAGAGGTGTCATGAGCGGGATGGTGACGCTGATGAACCTGCGGATGGCGCCGGCGCCGTCCATGGTCGCTGCTTCGTGCAGTTCCTTGGGGATCTGGCGGAGGCCGGCTAGGAAAATGATCATGGTGGATCCGAAAACCCATAGGGTCAAGGTGATGATGGTGGTGAGGGCGTCGTCGGGGTTACCGACCCAGCTGCCGTGTTCGATACCGAAAATTGCAAGAGCCTGATTGACGAGCCCTTGGGCGCCGAAGACGAGCCTCCACAGTGCCGCGATGGCTACGCTCGCCCCCATCAGCGAGGGGAGGTAGAACAGTGCCCGGTAGCCGGTGAGGAATTTCATATTCCGGTTCAGCAGGAGCGCCAGCAGCATGGAGACGATCAGCAGCAGGGGTACGGAGATCGCCACGTAGACCAGCGTCACTGCCACGGACTTCAGGTAGCGGGGATCGGCTGTGAACATGCGGGTGTAGTTCTGCAGGCCGACCCAGCGGGGATCGCTGAGGAGGTCATACTGCGTGAAGGACAGGTACAGGGAGTAGAGCATCGGCCCGAGCGTCAGCAGGATCATGCCGAGGATCCAGGGGATCAGAAAGACGTAGGCGGCGATTGCTTCCCTGGTTTTGCTTTTCATGATGCGCGATTTGGGCCTGCGCGTTTGCCGGGCCGAACGGGGACCATCGTCGGTGATGGTCCCGAGTGACTCGGGACGAACTGTTTCGGTGAGCTCCTTGGCTGCCGGGGCATCACTCATTGGTGTCGCCTTTCGTCTCTTGCATGGATTTGGACAGGCTGGCGTGTTGTTCAACCAGCCGGGGAAGGGTCTGGGCCAGAAGCGCGGCAAACGGCACGTCGATCTCGGCTGACCGGGCCGCTGTCACAACTTCATTGAGGTCTTTGCTCCATGGGCGGTCACGCAGCGGGGTGCCAAGGCGGTTGTATTCTGCGGCGACGCCGTCGAAAAACCCCCAGTTCCGCCCCACCCAGGTGTCACCTGTGCTGGTCGAAAGCGCCTCCAGCACGTGTGGTTCGTCAACCCCGTACGCAGTTGCAAGGGCCAGGGCCTCGTGTGCTCCGGCCAGTGCGGAAAACATCATGAGCTGGTTTGCGAGTTTGGTCGCGGCTCCGGCCCCTGGGGGCCCGACGTGGATAACGTCTGCCGCGACATCGTTGAGCAGTTCTTTCACCGCGGCAAGTGCTTCGGCTGTCGCACCGACCATGAGGGTCAGTTCTCCGCTGCGTGCTCGTGCAGCTCCCCCGCTAACAGGTGCGTCGAGGAAGTTCAGGCCCGCTGCATTGAACTGCTCCCCCAGCGAGCGGGCCGTCGCGGGAAGGATGGTGCTGTGCACGATCACGCTCTGATGAGGCTGCAGCTGATGCATCAGACCCGAGGAACCAAGCAAAATCTTTGTGACGGCCTCATCGTCGGGAACGGCGAGGCAGATGATGTCGTGGTCCTTGAGGTCTGTCAGCTCCTTTGCCGCCGTGGCCCCGGCTGCTGTGACGCCGCCAACGCGATCGACAGCCCTGTCAAGGACCGTTACATCCCATCCCCGCTCCAGCAGGTTCAGGACCATGCTCTCGCCCAGGTTGCCGATGCCAATGAACGCGATGTGTCGGCCGGTAGGACGCTCTTTCATGTGGCTAACCTCCTTGTTAGTGTGCGGGCAGGTCCCCGTGAAACCCAGCGGAGCCGGTTGGAAAAGGCGCGGTGCGATGTTGCTCCCGGTGTGATGTTGCTTACAGTTTCTGCTGCTGATAATGTCTATCGCATCTTGTAGACAAAATGCAAGAGACAAAAAACAATCTGTGGAACCGAGTCAGTGAGGAAGGCCATGGCATCTCCGACAGGAGCCCGCGGTAACGGGCGGAGCTCAGCAAGCAGGCTGACCTCGCTGGTTCATCCCCCGAGTCTGGTGACATTGGCGGCTGATGCGATCCGCAAAAAGATCCTTGCCGGAGAGTATGGGCCCGGCGAACGGCTTCTGGAGGAACGGCTCACCGAGGAGTTGGCCATTAGCCGGCCTCCTTTGCGCGAAGCGCTCCGGACGCTTGAAAACGAAGGCCTGATTGAGACGCGGCAGCGCAGGGGCTCGTTTGTCTCGACCCTTACGGACAAGGACGTGTACGAGATCCTGACCCTGCGTTCGACGCTGGAGCGGATGGCGTTCGAGCTGGGAATTCCGGTTAAGGACCCGGCGCTGCTCGGACCGGCACGGGCGGCGCTGCTGGATATGGAGCAGTCTGCCCGGGAAGAGGACCGGGGCGCCTTGGTGCAGGCCGGGTATGCCTTCCATTACGCACTGGTCGGCATAGCTGACCATCAGCGCCTCAACCAGACATACGCATCGGTCCAGCGCCAGTTGTTGCTCTGCATGGCGAGGAACCTCATCGCGCGCGAGATGTATTACGAGGATCTTGAGAATCATGTGGCCCGGCACAGGTATTTGCTGGAGCTGGTGGAGTCAGGTGACCGGGAAGCTGCTCTGGCTGAACTTGCCGTCCATGGGGAGCGGTCCTTTGAGAAAGCTGCCCCTCCGGCAAGCGAAGAAACCGGCTAATTCCTGCAAACTCCTGCTGAAATTCAAACCCTTCCACCGCCCGGACCCGCAGGCATTGATTCTAAATCCCGCATTTAAGTTGTGGCGCCTGGCTTTGAAGTCAGGACGCCCCTATAAGTCGCCGCAGATGCAGTGGCAAACGATGAAAGGCTTATGAACATGCAAGTACCCAGCGCCCAGGTCCTGCCCGATGACTACCGGAATGCGTTGCTGGTCGGCAGGGTTTTCGACCCTGTGGCTGGCGGGCCGGCTGTCGTCATTGCCCGCGGGGATGAGCTGATTGATGTGACACATATTGAACCGACAGTGTCCATGCTTCTCGAGCGTGCGGACCTATCCGAGCTGCTGGTGAACGCTGAGTCGGACAGGACCTGGCGTCTGGATGAAGTCCTCAGAGCCACCCTCGACCAGGACTATGACCGGGCTCACCTGCTCGCACCGGTGGACCTGCAGGTGATCAAAGCGGCCGGAGTGACGTTCGTTCAAAGCATGTTGGAGCGCGTCATCGAAGAGCGTTCTGCCGGTGAGCCCGCCAGGGCGGAAGCAATACGGACGCAGCTGGACGAGGTCATCGGAACCGCCATTGGCAACGTCCGCCCGGGTACCCCAGAAGCGGCCGCGGTCAAGGAAATCCTGATCCGGGAAGGCCTGTGGTCCCAGTACCTCGAAGTGGGAATCGGCCCTGATCCTGAAATCTTCACCAAAGCACCGGTGCTTTCGGCTGTGGGAACAGGAGCTGCCATCGGTGTACTGGCCCGGTCTACCTGGAACAACCCGGAACCGGAGCTGGCGCTGGCTGTCACTTCCACAGGAAAACCTGTGGGCGCCATGCTCGCCAACGACGTCAACCTCCGGGACTTCGAAGGCCGTAGTGCCCTTCTGCTCACCGAGGCCAAAGACAATAACGCCTCCTGCGCCCTCGGTCCCTTTATCCGGATCTTTGACGACTCATTCACCCTTCAAATTGCTAGGAGCCTGGACATTGAACTGCGTGTAACAGGAACGGCGGACAAATTTGAGATGAACGGCACCAGCTCGATGTCGGCCATCAGCCGCGACCTGCTCGACCTCATCCATCACGCATGGGGCCCCCACCACCAGTATCCGGACGGGTTCGTGCTGCTGACCGGCACTCTGTTTGCCCCCACCCAGGACCGCGGCGAAGCCGGAGCCGGGTTCACCCACCACGAAGGCGACAGGGTATCGATCTCAAGCCCCAAACTCGGTGCACTCATCAACACAGTAACCAGCTCCGAAACAGCCCCCGACTGGGTCTTCGGGATCTCATCGCTGATGCGCAACCTCGCCAGCAGGGGCCTGCTGCCCGCCCGTGAAGAGGTCACAGCATGAGCGCCAAAGTCGTCGTTACGGACCAGGCGTTCGGGAACGTAACCCGTGAAGAAGCTGTTGCGCGCCGCTTCGGCTCTGTCTTCAATGCCCACCAGTGCGTCAGCGAAGCAGAAACGAAGGAAGCCCTCGCCGGAGCCGCCGTCGCCTTTGTAAATTTCGCCCCAATCACCCGCCCAGTGCTGGAAGCGATGGCGCCTGGGGCGCTGGTGATCCGCTACGGCATCGGCTACGACAACGTCGACATTGCAGCAGCCCGCGAACTGGGGATCTCGGTCAGCAATGTACCGGATTACGGAGCCGACACCGTCGCAGACCACGCCGTCACCTGCATCCTCGCCCTTCATCGCAAAGTCAAACAGCTGGACTCCCGGATCCGCAGCGACGGATGGCTCCGCCCCAATGACCTGGGCTCAATGCCCGGCTTCTCACAGACGACCGTGGGACTCATTGGCACTGGCCGGATCGGGCGGGCAGCCGCGGCAAGGCTAAAGCCCTTCGGCTTCACCATCATCGCCCACGACCCCTTCGTAAGCGCCCCAACACTGGAAGGTACCGGCATCAAGCTGGTCCCGCTCAAGAAACTCCTGCAGGAATCAGACGTTGTCTCACTCCATGCTCCGCTCACCCCCGAAAACCATCAGCTGATCAACGAGGTCACACTCTCGACAATGCGTCCGGGTGCACTGGTGGTCAACACCTCACGCGGCGGGCTCATTGATGAAGAGGCCCTGGCCGACGCCCTCATCGAGGGACGGCTCGGAGGAGCAGCACTGGACGTCTTTGACCCCGAACCCCTGGCCCCAGGCTCCAGATTGCGAAAACTGGAAAACGTCCTCCTCACCCCCCACGCAGCCTTTTTTTCCGATGAATCCCTGGCCAACCTGCAGCGGCTCGCCGCAGAAGAAGCGGCGCGTCATCTCGCCGGAGAAAAGCTCCGCTGCCCCGTCACCTGAGCGCCGGTCCACTGACAAAAAACTTCCAAAGGATCTGGAATGGACACCACGCAATACCGTCATCTCATCGCCGGCCGCTGGGAAGGCGAGGCCGGCACCCAAAACATCAATCCCTCCGATACGACAGACATTGTCGGCATGACACCCTCAGCGACAGCGGAGGAAATCAAGGCAGCAATCTCTGCGGCGGATGACGCCCGCGAACAGTGGGCCCAAGCTACGCCGCAGCAGCGATTTGAGGTACTTGACCGGGCAGGCGCTGAGATCCTTGCCCGCGTGGCGGAACTGGGAACACTGCTGGCCCGCGAGGAGGGCAAACCCATTAAAGAGGCCATCGGCGAGGTGACCCGCGCCGGGCAACTGTTCAAATTTTTCGCCGGGGAATGTTTGCGCCTCAGCGGAGAAATCATTCCCTCGGTGCGCCCGGGAATGACAGTCGAAATCGTCCGGGAACCTGTCGGTGTTGTTGGCGTCATCACCCCCTGGAACTTTCCCATCGCCATACCCGCCTGGAAAATCGCCCCCGCCCTGGCCTGGGGGAACACTGTGGTATTCAAACCGGCAGGCAACACTCCGGGCTGTGCCTGGGAGCTGGCCAATATCCTCACCCGGGCAGGACTGCCCGCCGGTGTACTGAACCTGGTCTACGGCAGCGGATCACAGGTAGGAGCTGCGATGACTGAATCAGGGCTGGTTAATGCCATCAGCTTCACGGGGTCAGTAGGAGTAGGCAACAGCGTCGCCAAGGCCGCGGCAGAACACGGCATCCGGGTCCAAACCGAAATGGGCGGAAAGAACCCCATGGTCATCCTCGATGATGCAGACCTGGAGCTCGCGGTGGAGGTTTGCATCAACGGCGCCTACTTCTCGACAGGCCAGCGCTGCACCGCCTCTTCCCGCCTCATCGTCACGGACGGCATCCACGATGAATTTGTTGGGGCCCTGGAGAAGCGGATGCGAACACTGACCGTTGGCAACGCACTGGACCCCCAAACCATCATCGGACCCGTCGTGGACCAGACGCAGCTGGACCAGGACCGGCACTACATCGAACTCGCCGCATCCGAGGGAGGCGACGTCATCGGCGGTGAGATCCTTGAAAGGGCCACAACCGGCTTCTACCTCTCCCCCGCGCTCGTCAAGAGCACAACCCCAGACATGACCATCAACCGGGAAGAAGTCTTCGGCCCCGTAGCCTCCGTCATCCGGGTAGCGGATTACGAGGAAGCACTCAGCGTCGCTAACGACACCGCTTTTGGGCTTTCCAGCGGCATTTGCTCCACCTCGCTGAAACTTGCCTCCCACTTCAAACGCCACGCCCAAGCCGGGATGGTGATGGTCAATGCGCCGACAGCAGGGGTGGACTACCACGTCCCCTTCGGGG
The DNA here is from genome assembly GCF_005796205.1 of Pseudarthrobacter sp. NamE2. Taxonomy (GTDB): domain Bacteria; phylum Actinomycetota; class Actinomycetes; order Actinomycetales; family Micrococcaceae; genus Arthrobacter. The sequence goes on from NZ_VAHN01000022.1 coordinate 38,439, forward strand.
GCACCAAGGCCTCCAGTTACGGCGCGCGGGAACAAGGCAGCTACGCCAAAGAGTTTTACAGCACCACCAAGACCATCTACACCAACCCCTAAACCTCCCTACCCTTCGGGCACAGAAAGCAAAACCATTGGCATATACGGAACTCACCAGCGGGCGGACTGTCACCCCCGCAGGCGGCGAAGCACCCCACGACTTTCCCGCAAGCCCTGTCCCCGCCTCAGTCCCAGGCTCGTCCATAACCGATCTCCTGAGGGCCGGCCTCATCTCCGATCCCTTTGACGCTGACAACGAAAAAGCCAACAGCGGATCGGCAGGACCACTTGGCGCTACGAAACAAGCTTTGCATAGCAACCCGACGGATCAGAGCGTTACGACCTGGTCGCCGCGGGCCTTGACATCGACTCCGTAGCGAAAGCCTGCACTCTTGCAGATGCTTTCTTAGACGAACCCGAGCCTGACGATGAGCAAGCCGGCACAACTGGCCGACCTGACTCGCCCCACAGCTCGGCGCATCCTGCTTAGTCTCGTCCACCTAGTTTTCGCAGAGACCGACGGGAGGAATTTCAGTCTCACGCCTAAAGTCCTGCGATTAGGATTCGGTTACCTGGCCGCCCTACCCTACTGGGAAACGGCTCAACCGCACTTGCGACGCCTTGCTAAGGAATTTGAGGAGTCCTGCTCCATGGCACTTTTGATGAGGACGAGATCGTCTATCTTGCGCGCATTACAGCCGACAGGAACGTGGCAATCTCCCTAGCCACGGGCTCACGTCTGCCGGCATCCGCCGCATCCCTGGGTAAGGCCATGCTCTCGCATGGTTGCCGCAGCATGCTCTCGAAAACTACCTACAACGGGTAGAGCTGAAAGCTCTCACGCCAACAACCGTCACTGACCCTGAACGGCTACAAGAAGAACTGGCGAAAGTCCGCCAGAGGGGTTTGCCGTCGTCGACGGTGAGCGAGAAATCGGTGTGCGTACCAAAGCTCCTCGAAACAGCTGATGCAATCTAAGTCGACCTCGGATTTGCCGCCGTCAGCTAAGCTGCCCAATTGCTGGTTATGCTGGCAGATGCATCGGGCTGCGCCCAGTACGGGACTGCCCCGGCATGCAGCACAACTGCTAGACAGTTCAGAAACTACCGATGCCCGACTCCATTCCAATCGGCTCTCTGACACGCCTTGCTGGAGATCCCAGAACCCAACCTGACACTCAGCAACAATCCTCCGCCCTCAGCGAAGACCACCTACGCCACCTTGACACCACCTTTGTTAGCGCTGACAGTTGAGGAGGCCATGGCACCAACCGGGAAAGTGGAAGACTTGAAGAACTGGGCAGGAAACCTCGAATACGCCTCTACAGATGTGCACCGCCCCGAATCGGTAGCCGAACTGGCGGACGCTGTTGGCAAGGCCGGGCGCGTCAAGGCCCTTGGCTCGCGCCACTCCTTCAACCGCATCGGCGACACCGAGGGCACCCACATCCTTCTGGATGCCCTCCCCCAGTCCATCGAGCTGGACGCAACAGGGGGAACAGTCCGGGTCAGCGGCGGCGTCAGCTACGGCGCCCTCTGCCGTGAACTGGAACGCCAGGGCGTGGCCATCCATAACCTGGCCTCGCTCCCCCACATCTCCGTGGCAGGTGCCATCCAGACAGGAACGCACGGCTCAGGCGTCAACAACCAGTCCCTGGCAGGCGCGGTCCAATCTATCGAACTCGTGCGGCCGTCCGGCGAGCTGACCAAGCTCACAAAAGAGGACGGCGACGAGTTCCTTGCCAGCGTGGTGGGCCTTGGCTCCCTGGGCATCGTCACCGCCCTGGAGTTGGCGGTCAGCCCCAGCTTCCAGATGCGCCAGCGCGTGCTGGAGAACCTCCCGTGGGACAGGGCCCTGGAAAACTTCGAAGACCTGGTCTCCAGCGCCTACAGCGTCAGCCTCTTCACGGACTACGCGGGAGACACCGTCAGCCAGGCCTGGCTCAAAGCCCTCGACGGCGACCCGCAGCTGACAGACCTCTTCGGCGCCACCGCTGCCATCCGGCCCAGGCATCCCCTGCCGGACATGTCCGCAGAAAACTGCACCCAACAGCTGGACGAAGCGGGCCCCTGGCTGGACCGGCTTCCCCACTTCCGCCACGAGTTCACCCCCAGCAAAGGCGAGGAGCTGCAAAGCGAGTTCATCCTGCCGCTGAAACACGCACCCGAAGCCATCCAGGCAGTCCGCACCCTTGCGGACAAGCTGGCACCCGTGCTGTTCGTTTCGGAAATCCGCACCATCGCTGCGGACGAGTTCTGGCTCAGCCCGTTCCACCAGCAGCAGAGCGTCGCCCTGCACTTCACCTGGAAGCCGTTGCAGGCAGAAGTGGAAGCGCTCCTGCCGCAGCTGGAGGAGCTGCTGCGCGCCTTCGGCAGCAGGCCGCACTGGGGCAAGCTGTTCACCCCCGCCGGCTACGAGTGGGATCAGTTGTACCCGCGGTTCACCGATTTCCGCGCACTTGCGGGGGCGCACGATCCCGGGGGCAAGCTCCGCAACGCCCTCCTGGACACCGTGCTCGGCGCGCCCGCGGCACGCGCCCGCTGACTCCCGGGCACAATAACCACCGAACAATAGTTACACTGCACAAAGGCTAGGCTGGAGGGATGAAACACCGCCTTACCGCCCTGTCCGCCGTCCCCCTGATGCTGCTGCTCGCCGGCTGCGGCGCCGTCGAGGAGGCTGCCAGCAACGCAGCCAGTGACGCCGCGTCCAAGGTCGCCACCGCAGCGGCGGAGGAAGTGAACCGGCAGATTTGCGCCGTTGTCCAGGACGGGCTGGTCACCGCCGAGGACAAGCAGGTGCTGGCAGGGCTGGTAACCGCCGCCCGCACGGCAGGCGTTCCGGCAGAAATTACGACGCCGTTGGGCGAGATTGCGGAGGCCGGAGACCAGGTGCCTGCTGAGTCAGTCCAGGCACTGAAAGACGCCTGCGCGGCTTAACAATAGGCTGGAAAATACCCCTATAAACGCCCGCCTCCTGGTGCTACGGTGAAATGACGAACTAGTAAGCCTGTGATACTAATCACGCGCGAAGGAGATCGTCATGGCTGAACGAGGAAACACCAAGCACAACTCCGAGCTGGATGACCAGATGCAGCACGAGACCCAAGGGGTGGTGCGCGGTAACCAGCCGGCCCACGCGGAAGAGTTCCGTGAGACGGAGCCATTTCCGGATGACACGGACGCTGCGGAAGTGAGGGAGGCCCTCAACCCGGTCGCCTCACCGGACCCCCTGGACGACGATGAGGAGGGGGAACAGTGACCGGCAGCCTCAAGCAGTACGCGGACCTCTACCGGCAATCCGGCCCCTGGTGCACCGCCTACGTCAATGCCGGCACCGGGACAGTTGATTCCCTGGAAACTGCAGATGTCAGTCCCGGCAACGTCCGGACACAGCTCGAGGGACAGGGCGCAACCGAATCCGATCTTGACGCCATGGAGCAGGCCATCCAGCCGGCAACAGGCGTGCCGGCCCCCGTGGCCCGCTTTGTCCTGGTACACCAGGGCAAAGCAGAGATCAACGAGGTCCTCCCCGGGGACCTCGTCCTGCCGGAACGCGTCTCCGTGGACCCCATTCCAGACCTTCTGCCCCTGGTCAAGCACCGCCCGGAAGAACTCCCGTATGTCGTGGCCGAGGTCAGCCGCGAGCACGGGGAAATCCGGCTGTACCACGCAGGTGCCGGCGGCCCCACCAGCACCCGGGAAGTCGAGGGCGAACATGAGCATGTTAACAAGTTCCAGGGCGGCGGCTGGGCCCACCTCCGGTTCCAGCACCACACCGAGGATGTCTGGCGGCGCAACGCCGACGAAATAGCCAGCGAGATCGACAGGGTGGCCAGCAGCAGCGGGGCCCGGCTGATCGTTCTCGCCGGGGACATCCGCGCCCGCGGGCTCGTCCACGAGCAACTTTCGCAGGCAAGCCAGGTCCTCGTGTCCCAGGTGGATTCGCATACCCACACGGCGGGCGCGGACAACCAGCTCCTCGAAGACCAGGTCAACCAGAAAGTCGCCGAGCTCTGGGCCACCGAGCAGCAGGAGGTCATGGACCGGCTGGCAATGGAGGAAGGCCAGGCAAACCCTGAATCCGCCACCGGCATAGGCGCAGTTGTACACGCACTGCAGCAGGCGCAGGTGGACGTGCTGATCCTCAACGACGCCGCACTGTCCGAAAGGACCTTGCTTGCCCTGGATGCCGAACCCTGGGTTGCAGCAGCCGAGGAGGAATCCCTGGCGGCCAACGTCCTGGGCAAGGTTCCCGCACCGGCTGCCCTCCTTCGGGCAGCGGCGCTGACGGATGCCCGGGTCCTGCTGGTTCCCGGCCCGGTCCTGCCGGAAGGCGTTGACGTGGCGGCACTTCTGCGCTGGTCCACGGGACCGGACGTGCCGTCGTCGTAATCCAGCCAAGCTGCCAAACCAACTGATTGGAAGGTGCCATCATGACTGCAGCAGACGAAACCCCCGAGGCCCCGGGCGGCGTGATTATTCCCGGGGAGGACGCCCTTCCGAACCCGGACCAATCCGGGCACGCAAAGATGCCCGACAACGTGGACGACGACGTATACCAGGCAGCAGCCGAACAGGAACGGGTGGCAGCCGGGCTGGCTGACTATGCGCCCGGTGAGGTGCCTCCTGCCACCGATCCCCTGCCGGAAGAATCATCAGAAGAAGCAGACCTCGCCCAACGCGGACTGCTGGGCGACGACCGGAGGAGCCAGGAGTAATTCCTCCAGACTTGGCGGCCTCATGATAGGGAACCTGAACCGCATGGCCCTAGGGTTGCGGCTTCTGGTTCCCTTCGCCGTGTGCGCCTGTTCCGCGGCGGTTACTGTGCCGCCCGTGATGCGTCCGCCGCGCCGGGCGATGGTCAGGCGCCACGAACGGAACCACCTCCGGATGCCTGCCCGTGGGCAGGGCGCTGATGAACTTGGTCAGCTCGTCCTGGAGGACCTTCCACCCGATGGAAGGATCGTCAGGATAGGCGTTGATTTCCGCATCCCGTGCCGCTTCCAGCGCAGCCATCCCGGCCTCCGTCAGTTCCACCTTCAGCTGCCGGCGGTCTGACTGCTGGCGGGTGCGGGTGATGTGGCCTGCTGCTTCCAGCCGGGTAAGGATCCGGCCCAGCGTCTGGCTTTGCACCCGGATCGCCTCAGCAAGCTGCTCCTGGTTGAGCGGCCCGCCGGCCAGCCCTTCAAGTGCAATGACCGCAGCCCTCGTCAATCCAAGGTGTGCCAGCGCATCGTCCTGGCGCCTCTGGACCAGCCGCGCCGCCAGGGTGATCAGGCGGTAGCTGTTCCGGGCGTCTGGATCGAGGTTGCTGGTCATCGGCCGGGGCCTTCCTGTAGGTGGCATGATGCGGGGCGCCTGCGTCGCTACGCTCCTACAATAAGCATGCTTAGCATCATATTCGCAAGTAGGCTTACTATCCCTCCCGGTCGAAAGCGCAGAAAATCATCGCCCAACGTCATTCCCCCTTGCGCATCAAAAGCAAAGTGTGCTTAGTATCTAGTTAGTAACCTTGCTTACTAATCGCCAGCACTGCTGGTTCTTGTTGCCAGCTAACCCTTGATGAAAGAGAGCCCGATGACAGAGAACCAATGGCCCCAGACCCCCAACACCGCTGCGACCGACCCCTTTGCGGCACCGGCCACCGGAGTTGATGACAGCTTCGCCACCACTGCCCCGGGCACCAGCTCCGGCACCTCCAAGAAAGAAGCGGCCAAGGAGGAAGCGTCA
>NZ_VAHN01000023.1 GCF_005796205.1 Pseudarthrobacter sp. NamE2
CAGCTTAGGCTCTTAGAAACTGGTCCAACTTTCGGGGACCGGTTCATGTCAGCACTGCGCCCTTTGTAAAAGTGTCCCCGGGCGGGAATTCTGCGGGAGGACTATCCTGACCGGATGGAAAACTATGCAGGCACCAGCGCCGTGCCCGAAACTGCAGCGGTTGAATCAGAAGCAGCCATCCCTGCCCGGCTCCTTCCGGTGGCCGAACTGCACCTGCATATCGAAGGAACCCTGCAGCCCGAGCTGATCTTCGCCCTTGCTGAGCGCAACGGCATTACCCTCCCGTACTCCCATATCGACGAGTTGCGGCAACGGTATGAGTTCACTGACCTGCAGTCGTTCCTCGACCTGTACTACGCCAACATGGCCGTTCTGCAGACGGAAGAGGACTTTGCGGCCATGACCCACGCGTACCTGGAACGAGCCGCGGCCTCTGGTGTCCGGCACGCGGAAATCATGATGGACCCGCAGGCGCATCTTTCGCGCGGAATTCCGCTTGAAACTTGCGTCAACGGCGTGGCTTCAGTGCTGGCCACATCCAGGGAGGACTTTGGGATCAGCACAATGCTGATCGCAGCTTTCCTCCGCGACCTTCCCGAGGAGTCCGCCTTGGAAGTCCTCGACGGGCTGCTGGCAATGGACGCACCCATCGGGGCTATTGGACTGGATTCCGCAGAGGTGGGCAACCCGCCCGCCAAGTTTGAGCGCCTCTACGCCAGAGCCCGCGGGGCAGGGTTGCGGTTGACGGCGCACGCAGGCGAGGAGGGACCTGCGTCGTACATCACCGAAGCGCTGGACGTCCTCAAAGTGGAGCGTATCGACCACGGCATCCGCTGCATGGACGACCCGGACCTGGTGGAACGCCTGGTGCAGGAACGGATTCCGCTGACCGTGTGCCCTTTGTCGAATGTGCGGCTGCGGGCCGTCGATACCCTGGCCGACCACCCGCTGCCGGCCATGCTCGCCGCAGGCCTCAATGTCTCCGTGAATTCAGACGATCCCGCTTACTTCGGCGGTTACGTGGATGACAACTTCACGCAGCTGCAGGCGGTCTTCGAACTGTCCGATTTCGACAGGGCCCGGCTCGCCGCAAACTCAATCCATTCGTCCTTTGCATCGGAGGAACGCAAGGCTGAACTGCTGGAAGAGCTGAACGGCGGGGACGCCACGCCCTGACGGCGTTGTGTCCCAGGCAATAAGCGCGTCATCGTGCGGCTAAACTGGGTGCCGCAGGCGTGTCCCGGGAGTGCAGGGCGGCACCCATGCCAGCGCTCCAGGGTTATGCAGACAGCCCTTGTACCCGAGACCGCCGCCTCAGTTGTTGTGGTATTGGCTTCATAGTCGGTCACGACACGCAGAATTAACCAATTAAAGTCGCGCGATTTCACGAGCAGTTGGCAAGATGCCTAAGACGGATCGCTTTCATAAAAGGGGAATCATGGCCAAGACCACCGCAGAAAACACGTTCCTTCGACTCAAGACCGTGCTGGATGTCCTGACCGAAGGCGTGTGGGCAGGCGAAGCGCTGAACGCCGGCCAGGTTCTCGGGGAAGCGACCGCCAGGGTTCCCTTCAACGAGCACGAGGCCGAATTGCTCAGTGGCGGCATTCCCCGCGGTCACAAGACCCTCACGTCCGCCACGGCCAAGCTGGTCAAGGCCGGCTGGCTCGTGAAGGGCCGCTCGGGCTGGACCATCACCGAGGACGGCATGCGCGCTACCGTCGCTTTCCCGGATCCCGTTTCCTTTGCAACAGCGCTCGACGCCGGCGCTCCTGTTCCTGCCGACACCCCGGTTCCCACCGCTCCCGAAGGATTCACGCTGAAGCTCGCCACCCACGGCGAGCCGGTGGCGAAGGAGGCCGCGGCCAAGAAGCCGGCTGCCAAGAAGGCTCCGGCCAAGAAGGCCGCCGCAGCCGTGGGCAAGGCTGCCAAGGTTCTGGAAGAAGCCGTGGAGCCGGTGGTCAAGGCCGTGCGCAAGACCAAGACTCCGGCCAAGGCCGCCACCGCGGCCGAACCTGCCGCATCCGAGCCGTTCGAAGGCCCGGATGTCGAGACGCACCCGCAGCCGGAAGCTGTTGCGGTGGCCGGTGACTTCAACACCATCCTGGGTGCGCCGGAGAACTGGGCGCCGCAGTACGACGAAGCCCAGATGGAGTTCGATTTCCTGGACCAGCTGTGGAAGAAGAGCGCCGAACTCCCTGCCGGCTACTACACGTTCAAGATCGCACTCAACCGGTCCTGGGACGAGAACTACGGCGCGTTCGGTACTTTCGATGGCCCCAACCACGAACTGCACCACGCCGGCGGCACGGTGACCATCCGCTACAACCACGCCACCCGCGACATCACCATCAATTAGCGCCGCCGCCCAACCAGGTAGCGCGAACTGGCGTTTTGGGCCACAAAACGCCAGTTACTGTCACCTGGTTGGGTCGGCCGGGGCGGGAGCCCAAAAAGGAGCACCATGGCCAGCCACGGCGAAGCGTCACCCTACGCGGTCCGGCTGAGCGCGCGGGTGTTCGGTGTGGTGCAGGGCGTGGGCTTCCGGTTTTGGACGATGGGCAAAGCCGAAGAGTTGGGCCTGACCGGCGAGGTGAGGAATGTCGACGACGGTTCGGTGGCCGTGGTTGCCGAAGGTCCCGAGCCGCAGGTCCGGGCGTTGCTCGACTGGCTGAAGTCCGACCGCACGCCCGGGCGGGTGGAGCGGGTGGAGGACGAGCTGTCCGCGGCCGACGGCAGCTTCCACGGCTTTCGGGCGCGCTGACTCAAGCCGGCCTGACACCACGGCGCCTTGAAACTTGCGGCCTACTCCCGCGGGCTCAGGCCGATAAAGGCCCCGAGCTCTTCCAGCGCCGCCGGTTTGTGCGGCATATAGCTGGTGAGTTCGGGGGAGCGGACGATGACTGCCCGCCACTGGCCGCGCGACACAGCGACGTTGATCCGGTTCCGGTTCAGCAGGAACTCAGCCCCGCGCGGTGCTTCGGCGACAGCGGAGCAGGCCATCGAAACGATCACCACGGGAGCCTCCTGCCCCTGGAACTTGTCAACCGTGCCCACGCGGACGTGGGGCATGCCCGCCTCCTCGAGGGCTTTGCGGATCAGGTGGACCTGGGCGTTGTAGGCAGCCACCACCAGGAGGTCCTGCTGGTCCAGCAGCCGCGACTCGCTGTCGGCCCCGGCAACCCACTTCAAGCCCAAGTGACGCCTTGCCTGCCGGACCACCTCAGCCGCCTCCTCAGGAGAGCTGGTGGTGTTGCCGCTGTGTTCCACGAAAACCGTTTCGACACCCGGCGGAAGGCCTTTGAGCTTGCGAAGGGACGCCGCCGGGGCGGACTGCAGTTTTCCCTCATAGCTGAGCCGCGACACGGCAGCACACAGTTCCGGGTGCATCCGCCAGCTGTCCGCAAGGAAGTAACCCAGGCGTGCCGGGAGGGTGGCGTGGCCGGCGGCGAGCCAACCCAGAGCGGATTCATCGACCGGCTCTGGGTGCGCCCCCTGGCTCACCTGCGGCAGCTGCTGCGGGTCGCCCAGCAGGAGCAGCCGTTTGGCCGAGCGGGACACGGCCAGCGTGTTGGCCAGCGAAAACTGCCCCGCTTCGTCGATGACCAGCAGGTCCAGGGACCCGGCGGGAACTTCCTTTCCCGTCATGGTCCACGCGGTTCCGCCTACCAGGCACCCGCCGGGACTTCCCAACAGACGCGCCACATCACCGTCGGACGTTGCTGCCCATGGCACGTCGTGATCGGAATTGAGCTTCTTGGCGACCACATCCGGGTCCACACCGCCGGCGGCGATGGCACAGCACAGCAGGTTCTCCACCACGTTGTGCGACTGCCCCACCACGCCGACCTTCCAGCCCTCGGCAACGAGTTGGCGGATCACGTGCGCACCAACGTACGTTTTGCCCGTTCCCGGCGGTCCCTGCACAGCCAGGTACGAACGATCGAGGTCCCGCAGCGAACCGGTGATTGCCGTGGCGTAGTCCGCGGAGCCGTCATTGCGGTGGCGGACCTCCACCGGAGCCGGCAGGTTCCGGAACCGGGGCGGCTGCTTCCGCAGGATATCCAGCCCTGGCTGGGCGGGCAGGGAAGGAACTGATGCTCCGACCGCGCGGGCAATGTCCGCTATGGCCGCCTCGATGCTGGTGGTTACCAGCGGCTGGTCCTCGGTCAGGGCCATCGGCAGGTGCGGGTAGGCCACCACTTTGCCGGACTCGCGCTCCGCAATGGTAATCAGCGTCTGCTCCGGGTTGTCCGGCGCCGGGGACAGTTCACTGATTTTGGTACCGAACGAGTAGGCCCGGGCCCCGGGGGCGGCGCCGGGTAACGCCATGCCGTCCGGCGGGGGAGCGTCATACAGCCGACACCAACTGGAGTCGGCCCGGAAGTCCGAGCCTTCGGTCATGGTCCCGCGCAGCCGCAGGACCCGGGTGCGCATCCGCTCCCGGGGCTTAGCCAGCGCCCAGTCCGACACAACCTCCGCGGACTCCACCACGAAAACGTTCCGTTGGTCCGACCAGTTCTCGAGCGGCGCTTCCACCCGGTCAAAGTGCTGCCACCAGAATTGTTTCCGCTCACGCCGGTGGTAGCCCAGGGCGGCGGCCACCATGGCGACGGCCCGTTCATCGTCCATCCAGGGCCGGTTGTCAGGCAAGCTGCTGAGGTACTCGCGAAGCCGGGCTTCCTCCGACGTTTCCTCGGCGGCGCCATCCTGGGCCTCTTCAACCGGTCTCCTGTTTGGTTCGGCCGCCGTCTGTCCATTTCCGGTTGTTTCAGCGGGCTGGCCCTTGGCCTCCGCCTGGGATGCGATCTCCAGGAGCCAGTCGCGGAGCCGGAGGGTGGACAGGCAGTCGTACCGGTTGTAGTCCGAAATGGAAGCGAGGATGGTATCCGCTTCGTCCTGGCGGCCGGCATCCCGGGCGGCGCAGTAGGCGGCGTACGCGACCACTGATGCCCCGGCGTCCTTGACGTCACCGGAACGGAGATTGTTCCCCATGTAGAGCGGTTCGAGCTTCTTGATGGAGTAGGAAGCTTCGGAGATGCGCAGCGAATGCCTGACGGTGGCATACAGATCCACTAAGAGGCCTTTGCGTAGCCAGTCGTCCACGATGTCTTCCCCCGCCTGATGGGCGAGCGACAGGTTCCGCAGGGCGGTCTTCTCGTACGACGCGTAATGGTAAACGTGCATGTCCGGGTACCGGGCACGGCGCTCCTCCACGTATTCGAGGAAGTCGAGGAAGGCACGGCGTTCCCCGGACCGCGAATGCGCCCAGAAGGGACGGAAGACGGGGTTGTCCCCATGGCCCGGTGCTGGCGCCTCGATGACGCCGAAGAGGTATTCAATGCCCCATACCCCTGTGGCAGGATCCTGCCAGAGGGGGTCGCCTTCAAAGTCGAAGAAGATGTCGCCGGGGCTGGGGGCCGGAAGCGCTCCTATCGTGCTGTCCGGCAGCACGGCGTAGGAGACGGTATGCCGTTGGCCGTCCTTGCTGAATGTCCGGGAACCGGCAACAGGGTCAAGGCCCAGCTGCATCCGCGCCTGGGACCGCAACCGGGCAACAGAATTCTGGGCTTCGGCCTCCGGAAGTTCAGCCAGCTGGTCGATGGTGGCAATGCCCTTACCGAGGAGCTTTTTGCGCTGCACCACAGACATGCCCGCAACCATCAACAGGTCCCGGTGTGCCTGTACCTGTTCCGCGCAGTAGTCGCACCTGCCGCAGTGCACAACCCCGGACTGCTGCCACTCCACCGCCGCGTCGGCGGCCCGGTGGCTGGCAACCAGCTGGCGAAAGCGCCGGCGCCGTTCGCGGAAAACGGGGAGGAGGTCCGGAAGGGAGTGGCTGCTGCGGAGCCAGTCATCGCCCACCCTGGTACCCAGCACCAGGGTCACGACAGGGGAGGGCTCCAGGCCCATTTCGAGGAGTTGGTCGCCGTAGGCCGCAAGCTGGAGCAGTGCGCCCACCTTGGCATGCCGGGCGAGCTTGGTGTCCCACACCTCGTACCGGCCCGGGTTTCCCGTTCCCGCAGCTTCATTGACCAGGAAGTCGGCGTAGCCGAGGAACTCGCCGTCAAAGAACGTGGCTTGGAAAACGACGTCTGCCCCGGACCGGAGCGCGAGTTCCGTCTCCGCGTGCTTGGCCTGCAGCTCGGCGCGAAGATTCTGCCCCCGTTCCAGGGAGTAGACGCCGGCACCGCGGCTGGCGTCCCAGGTGCCGTATTTCCGGACCAGGCTGGCCAGTACTGCCTGCTCGTGCTGGTCACCGAGTTCGCCGGCACGGACTCGCATCTCGTCGGCGGCGAACTCAGCCTTGGCGGCACGCCCGAGCTTCTCGTCAAGGATCCGGAGCGTGCGGTACTCACACTCGCTGGCTGCCACCAGGTCGCTGGCAGAAAACACCAGGTCCGGAGCAGCGCCGGCATCAGTACCGGCAGCTTCGAGCAGGAACACGGGGCCTCCCCATCGACAGCCGGCCCGGGGAACGGTTCCCCTGGCCTCGATTCAAACCTAGCAAGGGGTACTGACAATCCGGCAGGCGCAGAAAATCAGGTAGCAGCAAATGCCGTTTTGACCCCTCAAAGCGGCAGTTGCTGCTACCCGGTTGGGAGGGGAGGGGTCAGCTCTCCGCAGAGGCCCGCACCTGGGCCTTGTCGTGCTCGGTGTGGGCACGGCGGAGCAGGTCCAGGAACTCGGTCTCGTTGCGGATGAGCTTCTTGTACTTCTCCGGCAGCTTGCGGATCTGGTCCTCCTCGCGGCACATGTTGGCGAAGATCTTGTCCCGCTCCACCATGTCCGTCTCGTAGTTGAGGTCCAGATACTCCACCGCATGGCGCCGGGCATTGGACACCGCGTTCTTGGCTTTGCCCTTGGGGCTGAAGATGGACGCCAGGACGGTAACCAGCAGGACACCCAGGATCACGCTCAGCGAGACTCCGGTGCTGACTTCGACCACGCTGACATGCTCGCCGTCGTTGATGAAAGGCAGGGTGTTTTCATGCAGGGCGTGCAGGATCAGCTTCACGCCGATGAAGCCCAGGATCACGGCCAGGCCGTAGGACAGGAAGATCAGGCGGTCCAGCAGGCCGTCGATCAGGAAGTACAGCTGCCGCAGGCCCATCAGTGAGAATGCGGTGGCGGTGAACACGATAAACACGTTCTGGGTCAGTCCGAAAATCGCCGGAATCGAGTCCAGCGCGAACAGGATGTCGGTGCCGCCGATGGCCACCATTACCAGGAGCATCGGGGTAAGGACGCGCTTGCCGTTCTCAACGGTGAAGAGCTTGTCGCCGTCGTAGTGTTCCGACGCCGGCAGGAACTTTTTGGCTAGCCGCACCACCAGGCCTTCGGAATCGTTGTCGTGCACGTTGGGGCGGAGGAGGTTGCCGGCGGTAATGAGCAGGATCAGGCCGAAGATGTAGAACACCCAGGCGAAGCTGTTGATAAGCGCGGCGCCCAGGAAGATGAACGCCGTGCGGGCGAACAGTGAAAAGACGATGCCGAACAGCAGTACCTTTTGCTGGTCAGCACGGGGCACACGGAAGCTGGCCATGATGATGAGGAACACAAAAAGGTTGTCCACGGACAGCGCTTTTTCCGTGATGTAGCCGGCGAAATATTCCGCCCCCATGGTGGTCCCGCCGAACCACAGAACCCCCAGGCCGAACAGCAGGGCGATGCCCACGTAAATAGCGGACCAGGTGGCGGATTCCCGGAGTGACGGGGTGTGTGCCTTGCGGACATGGAAGAAGTAGTCGAATGCCAGCAGGCCCACAATCCCGATGACGGTCAGGGTCCAGACAACTGAAGGTACTTCCACGCGGCAAGCCTTTCGTCGGGGTGTCCTTCCAGCCTACCTAAGCATGCTTACCTAAGCAGGCTTCAGCAGTTCATGCTTGACGACGGCGGACTGGGACAGCGTCTTGTACCCCTCCTGCTCGAACAGGACAGTGATGACGTCGTCCTCATGCCGCATCACCAGGCCGGGGCCCCATTCCTTGTGCACCACGGCGGACTGCAGCGGGAACGGGTCATTGGCGTCCGGAGCACCCGGCAGGGTTCCGCCGTCGTGCTTCTCCTTGCCGGCCTTCTTTCCCGCCTTCTTGGCGGCCTGTCCCTTCTTGGCCGGCCCGCCGTCGTCGTGCTTCTTTGCCGCGGGCTCCTGCCGGGCAGCGGCGGCAGCGCAGCCGTCACAGTTGCCGCACGGCTCCGGCAGGTCCTCGCCGAAGTAAGCCAGCAGGAACTGCCGCCGGCAGCCGTCCGTTTCGGCGTAGGCGCGCATCATGGTGAGCCGGGACTGCTCCACCCGCTGCCGGGCCTCGGCTCGTTCGACGGCGCGCTCCACTAGGGCGGACAGCTTGGCTTTCGAGGTGAGGCGGATGCCGCGCTTGCCGGTGGTGACAGCGTCCGCCTCCTCGAGCTGGTTCACCAGCCCGGTCACCCGGCGGACAGGGAAATCCAGCAGTTCGGCCAGCGATGACTTGGGGGTGGGGCCGCCGGCATCCTTGAGCACCTTCAGCACCGCGAGCAGCCGCTCCGGGTCCGGGGTGCTGGTGGTGAAGAACTTGCGCAGGCCCAAGTCCTCGGCGCGGTAGTGCAGGACCGCTGCCGCCTTTTCACCGTCACGCCCGGCCCTGCCGATCTCCTGGTAGTAGGCGTCCAAAGACTCGGGGATGTCCGCATGAACCACAAAGCGGACGTTGGGCTTGTCAATGCCCATGCCGAAGGCGGTGGTTGCCACCACCACGTCCAGTTCGTCCGCCAGGAACTGCTCGTGGATCCGCTCCCGGTCTGCAGAGGCCCGCCCTGCGTGGTATGCCTCGGTCCGCAGACCGTCGGCGGCGAGCTTTACGGCGTACTTTTCGGTGTCCTTGCGGGTGGCGGCGTACAGGAGGCCCTGTCCGTCGCGGGCCAGCCCGGCCACCTGCTCCAGCACCGCCTTCCGCTTGCCCTTGTCCTCCTGGTGGCGGACTACGTCCAGGGAGATGTTGGGCCGGTCGAAGCCGCGGACCAGCACCAGCGGGTCCTGCATATCCAGCCGCTCCACGATCTCGTCACGGACGGGCGGGGCGGCGGTGGCGGTCAGGGCGGCCACGGGCGGGTTGCCCAGCCGCCCGCGGACGTTGCCCAGGCCGAGGTAGTCGGGGCGGAAGTCGTGGCCCCAGGAGGAGACGCAGTGCGCCTCGTCCACCACGAACAGCGAAACATCAAGGGCGGCGAGCCGGTCCACCGTTTCCTGCTTGGCCAGCTGCTCGGGTGCAAGGAACACAAAGGTGGCCTTGCCTGCCTCAACCGCTTCCCACGCAGCCTCCACTTCCGAATCGCTGTGCGAGGAATTGACGGCGACGGCGGCCTGCCCGCCAAGGTCCCCGGCCAGGCCTTCGAGCTGGTCCTCCTGCAGGGCGATCAGGGGTGACACCACGACGGCGGGACGTCCCGTGCTGTTGTGCAGGTGCTGTGCCGCTACCTGGTAGATGGCGGATTTTCCGTAGCCCGTGGGCATGACGGCCAGCACGTCGCGGCCCGCAACCAGGGCTTCCATCCCGGCCAGCTGGCCGGCCCGCAAATTGGGCAGGGAAAAGGAGGAAGCCGCCAGGGCGGCGAGGTCAAGATCGTCGGACATTAAGGGCAGCTCCGCGCAGTTGGTCCCGCGGCCGCTTGCTTCAGCCGCGGAAACCAGCCTACGCCAGCCGTGCGCCGCCGTCGTCCTTCCCTTGACTTCCGTGACGTGACGCACAAGTGTGGAGGAAGTTGGTCCGCCGGCGGACGCCGTGGCTCATGGGGACCAGGAAGCAGCCGAGGAGTGGTCATCGTGACGCGCAAAAACCCGAAGGTCGAAGAAGCCGACGAGTCCGAACTGGAAGTGACAGGCCATCCCAAAACCTGGGCCGCGGGCGTGCCCGGCGTCTACTACTCGATGAAGCCCGCGCTGGAGCACATGGGCGTGGAGCGCTCGCGCAAGACCCTGCTGGCGCTGAACCAGAAGGACGGGTTCGACTGCATGAGCTGCGCGTGGCCGGACCCGGGCCACCGCAAGACGTTCGAGTTCTGCGAAAACGGGGCCAAAGCCGTCACCTGGGAGGCCACGCCGGTGGTCATCGGCTCCGAGTTCTGGGCGGAGCATCCGGTCAGCGAGCTGCGGGAGCGCTCCGAGTACTGGCTGGGCATGCAGGGCCGCCTGACCGAACCCGTCTACAAGCCGGCAGGGGAGGACCACTACCGGCCGGTCAGCTGGGAGCAGGCGTTCAGCATCATTGGAAACAAGCTAAAGTCACTGCCGGACCCCAACCAGGCCGCGTTCTACACCAGCGGCCGGACGTCCAACGAGGCCGCCTTCCTCTACCAGCTGTTCATCCGCGCCTACGGCACCAACAACCTTCCCGACTGCTCCAACATGTGCCACGAGTCGTCCGGCTGGGGCATGGGACAGACCATCGGCGTGGGCAAGGCGACGGTCTCCTACGATGATTACGCCAAGGCCGACCTGATCATCATCATGGGCCAGAACCCGGGCACCAACCACCCGCGGATGCTCACCGCACTTGAGGAGGCAAAGGAGGCCGGCTGCCAGATCGTGGCCGTCAATCCGCTGCCGGAAGCAGGTTTGATGCGGTACAAGAACCCGCAGCGGGTGAAGGGAATCATCGGGCGCGGCACCGACCTGGCGGACCAGTTCCTCCAGATCCGCATCGGCGGCGACATGGCCCTGCTCCAGGCCGTTTCCAAGCGCGTCCTGGACGCCGAGGCCGCGAATCCGGGCACGGTGCTGGACCACAAGTTCCTTGCCGAGTACTGCGACGGGTTGGAGGAGCTGCGCGCCCACCTCGCCCGGCTGGACGACGCCACGGTCCTGGAGGCCACCGGCCTGCGCAGCGAGGAGATCGACGAGCTCGCCGAACGCTACCTCGCCGCGAACAGGGTGATCATCACCTGGGCCATGGGCATCACCCAGCAGAAGAAGGGCGTGGCAACCATCAAGGAGATGATCAACCTCCTGCTGCTGCGCGGCAACATCGGCAGGCCTGGAGCCGGCGCGTCACCCATTCGCGGGCACAGCAACGTCCAGGGCGACCGGACCATGGGCATCTGGGAGCAGATGCCGCCCGCGTTCCTGGACGCGCTGGGGCGGGAGTTCAATTTCGAACCTCCCCGCGACCACGGCCTGGACGCGGTCCAGACCGTCCGGGCAATGCGCGACGGCGGCATCAAGGCCTTCATCGCGCTAGGCGGCAACTTCGTGGGCGCCATATCGGACACCCGCGCGGCTGAGGAGGCGATGGAAAAGACGGAGCTGTCCGTCCAGATTTCCACCAAGCTCAACCACTCCCACGGGGTGACCGGCGCGGAGGCCCTGATCCTGCCCACGCTGGGCCGGACAGAGATCGACAGGCAGGAATCCGGGCCGCAGTTCGTCTCGGTGGAGGACACGGTCTGTGCCGTGCACGCCTCGCACGGCACGGTGGAGCCGGTGGCGCCGGGGCTGCTCTCCGAGGTGGCCATCGTCTGCCGGATGGCCGCAGCTACCCTGGACGGCGGCACCTCGGCGGACTGGGCGGGCTTCGAGAAGGACTACGACCTGATCCGGGACCACATTTCCCATGTTGTGAACGGCTGCGAGGACTACAACCGGAAGGTACGGCAGGAGGGCGGCTTCGTGCTGCCCAACGGACCCCGCGATTCACGCACGTTCAACACCCCCACCGGAAAAGCGATGCTCACCGTCAACGAGCTGGAGCATGTGGAGCGTCCCGCCGGCACGCTCATCCTGCAGACCATGCGCTCCCATGACCAGTTCAACACCACCATCTACGGCCACAACGACCGGTACCGGGGGATCAAGAAGGGCCGCGAAGTGGTGTTCGTGAATCCCGCGGACCTCACGGACCTCGGGCTGGAGGACGGGCAGCACGTGGACATCCACGGGGTGTACAGCGACGGCGTGGACCGGGTGCTGCGGAACTATCGCGTGGTGTCCTACCCGTCGGCCCGCGGTTGTGCAGCCGCGTACTATCCCGAAGCCAACGTGCTGGTGCCGCTGGAAAGCGTGGCGGAGGGCAGCCAGACGCCGGCGTCCAAGGCCGTGGTGGTGCGGCTGGAGCCCGTCCCGGTCCTCGAGGAAGAACCCACTGCCTGGGGCTAAGTCCGGTTACTGCGCGGTGTCCGCCCAGCCGCGGCTGGCGGGACCGCCGTCAGGCCCTTGCTCACACAACTGGAACGCGACGTTCGCCGCCTTTTCGACAGCGGCCGCAGACGCTTCACGTGTCCCGGCGCTTCCGGTGCCGGCATCGAGTCCCGCGGCATAGCCCACCAGGAAGGTGGTGACGGGCGCTGCGGCGTGGATGACATTGTCCGCGGACTTCCGCGCCAGTTCGAGCAGCAGCTCATGGTCCACGTTCATGTCCAAAATCTGCAGTGCCTGCGCCAGCCGGTTGCTCCACTGGTCCAGCACCTGCGCTTCGTCGTTGTTGACTGCCATGGTCCGCTCCTTGCGTTGGTCGGTTGCTCTGGGTCCTGACATCCGCTGCCGACACTACAAGGCTTCTGGGTGGAAGTCACCGAATGGGTAAAACCCCCGTTCGTAAAAGGGGTAGATTTTATGCCCGCCCGCTCTGGAACTGCCCCCAAAGCCCGCCTAGACTGAGCGGATCCCCACGCCAGGAACCCGGCCCGCTTCGGCCAGGTTGGCATCGGTGTTGATTGGAGGCGGGTCCCTGCCCGGGGTGCATCACCTACCCAGAAATCACGGCCGCCCCACCGGGCGGACTGACAACAGGAGAGCCAGATGACAGGGAACAAAGCCGTTGCCTACAAGGAACCGGGCAAGGTGGAGGTAATCGACGTCGATTACCCAACGTTCGAACTCAAGGACGGGCCAGGGGTCAACCCCGCCAACGTGGGACGAACCGTCAACCACGGCGTGATCCTCAAGACCGTGGCCACCAACATCTGCGGCTCGGACCAGCACATGGTCCGCGGGCGCACCACGGCACCGCCCAACCTGGTGCTGGGCCACGAGATCACCGGCGAAGTGGTGGAGGTGGGCCGCGACGTCGAATTCATCAAGGTGGGCGACTTCTGCTCGGTCCCGTTCAATATCGCCTGCGGACGCTGCCGCAACTGCAAGGAGCGCAAGACCGGTATCTGCTTGAACGTGAACCCGGACCGGCCCGGCAGCGCCTACGGTTACGTGGACATGGGCGGCTGGGTGGGCGGCCAGGCGAACTACGTGCTGGTGCCCTACGCGGACTGGAACCTGCTGAAGTTCCCGGACAAGGACAGGGCCATGGAGAAGATCCTTGACCTGGCCATGCTCTCGGACATCTTCCCCACCGGGTTTCACGGTGCCGTCAGCGCGGGCGTGGGCGTTGGGTCCACCGTGTATGTGGCGGGTGCCGGACCGGTGGGCCTCGCAGCGGCGACGAGCGCACAGTTGCTGGGCGCCGCCGTCGTGATTGTGGGCGACCTGAACGAGGACCGGCTGGCGCAGGCCCGCAGCTTTGGCTGCGAGACAGTCAACCTCAGCGAGGGCGAGCCGAAGGACCAGATCGAGCAGATCCTTGGCGTTCCCGAGGTGGATTGCGGTGTGGACGCGGTGGGTTTCGAAGCTCGCGGGCATGGAAAGGGCTCGCAGGAGGCGCCGGCCACCGTGCTGAACACGCTGATGGACATCACCGCGGCAGGCGGCGCGCTCGGTATCCCGGGCCTCTATGTCACGGGTGACCCGGGCGGCATCGACGAAGCCGCCAAGAAAGGCAGCCTGAGCCTTAGCCTTGGCACCGGCTGGGCCAAGTCGCTGAGCTTCACCACCGGACAGTGCCCGGTGATGAAGTACAACCGGCAGCTGATGATGGCCATCCTGCACGACAGGGTCAGCATCGCGAAGAACGTGAACGCCAAGGCCATCTCGCTGGAGGAGGCACCCAAGGGCTATGCCGAGTTCGACGCCGGCGCGGCCACCAAGTACGTCCTCAACCCCAACGGGTACCTGAGCTAGGCGCAATTGCGGCGGACGGTGGCGCACGGGGTATCCGATCCTGCGGAAATAACGGCCCGATGGCCGAGGTTAGGCTTTACAAAAGCCATACCGCATCCAAGGAGATTCCCCATGAGCGACATCACCGTCCGCCACAACGCCGGGCGCCAGCGTTTCGAACTCCTCGATGCCGGGAACGTGATCGGAAAGGCCGCGTACAAGGAGTTCGACGGCGGCGCGTCGCCGCAGCGGATTTTCTACCACACCGTGGTCAACGAGGAATACGGCGGGCAGGGGCTCGCCGGGCGGCTCGCCACCGTTGCGCTCGACGAGACGGCTGGTGCCGGGGTGGGCATCGTTCCGGTGTGCCCGTTCATCAAGAAGTTCCTCACCAAGCACCCGGAGTATTCCGAAAGCGTCGTGCCGGTCAAGCCGGCGCACCTGGAGTTTTTGGACGCGGCCCTGTCCGCGCGCGCCCGGGCATAGCAGCGCACCCCTTCCACTTTTTCGACACGCAAATTCGTTTCCGACGTGCAACCTACTTGGCGCACCCCGGACACCGGCGCGCCAGGTAAAGCGCGCGTCGTAAACCGTTCGCGTCGCCTCCAGGCTTAGCCGTGCACCAGACTGTTACCGTGAGCAACAACTCCCGGACTGCCCTGGCCGTCGCAGGCCTCAGCCTGGGCACGGCACTGAACCCCCTCAACTCCTCGATGATCGCCGTGGCCCTGGTGGTGCTCCGTGCCGACTTCGGGCTCGACGTTGCCGCGGTAACCTGGGTGGTCACCTCCTTCTACCTCGCCTCGGCCGCGGGCCAGCCCGTGATGGGCAGGCTGGCCGACCGGTTCGGGCCGCGCCGGATGTTCCAGCTGGGCATGGCACTGGTCACCGTCACCTGCGCCCTTGCCCCGCTCGCGCCCAGCTTTGCCCTGCTCTGCGTCGCCCGGGCAGTGATGGCCCTCGGCACGGCAACCGCCTATCCCAGCGCCGTGGTGATGGTGGGAACCGTCGCGCACCGCGCCAACGTGGAACCCGCCCGGCCCCTCGGCAGGCTGCAGATGGCAAACACGTCCGCTGCCGCCGTCGGGCCCGTCGTCGGTGGCCTGCTGGTGAGCCTTGTGGGCTGGGAGGCGCTGTTCCTTGTCAATGTCCCGCTGGCGCTCGCCGCGCTGTTGATGGTGCGCCGGGCGGCCCCGCCGGATGAGGCAAGGGAGCGGGGGAGCGTGGCTGAACTGCTGCGGGACTCGGACATCCCCGGGATCCTCACGTTCGTCGCCGCGCTGCTGCTGGTGATGATGGCCGCGCTGAACGTGGCTCCCGGCTACCGCTGGTGGATACTGGCCGCCGGAACGGTGATTGCGGTGCTGTTCGCGTGGCGCGAGCTGCGCTTCAACCGGCCGTTCCTGGACCTGCGGCTGCTGGGGCGCAACCGGCCGCTGTTGCTGGTGTATGTCGCGTTCGCGGTGTTCAGCAGCGTCTACTACTTCGTGTTCTTCGGCCTGCCCCAGCTGCTGCAGGAGGCGGGCGGCTACGATCCGGGCGTGGTGGGCCTGCTGATGCTGCCGCTGGCTGCCATGTCCGTGGCCGCCACCCCGTGGGCGGTCAGGGCGATGGGAAGGTTCGGTGTGCGGCGGGTGCTGCTGGCCGGCGTCCTTTTGCTGACCGGCGTGGCCGCGCTGATGTGGATCCTGACCGGCACCCTCGCCGTCCCGCTCGTGGTGGTGATGACCGCGCTGATGGGCGTCCCGTACGGGACGGTGGGCATCGCCACGAACCAGGGCATGTTCGTGTCTACCCGGCCGCAGGAGCGCGGCGTTGCCGCGGGGATGTACCAAACCTGCCGGTACGTCGGCGCCATCACCGCCACCGTGATGATCGGTGTCTTCGCCGCCGGCGGCGTGGACCAGGGAAGCTGGTCGCGGATGGTGCTCGCCATGCTGGTCCTGTGCGTGGTGACGTTCGGCGTGAGCCTGTTCTGGCGGCAGCGCGGGCAGTAGCCGGGCCTGCCCCTGCCGGCCGTTTCCATGCCATGCTGGCTGGATGGGAAACATGATGACCTTGGGAAACATCGAAACCTCCTTCCAGGCCTACGTCAGTGAGCCAGCGGGGACGCCCAAGGGCGGGCTCCTGCTGATCCACGAAATCTGGGGGCTGGTGGACCACATCAAGGACGTTGCGGACCGGTACGCCGCGGAGGGCTACCTGGTGCTCGCGCCGGACCTGATGGCGCAGACCGGGATGACGCCCGAGGTTGCGGGTGAGGTCCTGGCGGCCCTGGCGGACCCGGACCCGGAGCAGCGCAGCAAGGTCCAGCCGAGGCTCCGCGAACTGACCTCCCCGCTGCACTCGCCGGAGTTCGCCGGGCAGGCAGTGGCCGCCCTCCGCGCCTGCGTCAACCACCTGGAAGGCATTCCCGGTTTGGCCGGCCGGGTTGCCGTCACAGGATTCTGCTTCGGCGGCGGCTACAGCTTTGCGCTTGCCACCAAGGAACCCCGGTTGCGGGCCGCCGTACCGTTCTACGGCAGCGCGGACTTCACGGAAGAGGAACTGGGCCGGATCAAGTGCCCTGTCCTGGCCTTTTACGGCGACGAGGACACAAACCTGGTCAGCAAACTGCCCATCCTCAAAGCCCGGATGTATGCCGCCGGGGTGGACTTCGAACCCGTGGTCTACCCGGGTGCGGGCCACGCCTTCTTCAACGACAGCACCCCCGCCAGGTACAACGCGAACGCCGCACATGACGCGTGGAAACGCACCCTCGCCTTCCTGGAGCGAAGCCTCAACGGTTAGCCCGGGGCGGGTTTATCGTGGAGGCATGGACTCTCCGAAGGTTCAGCTGTATCTGGATATCACCGCAAAGGGGCTGTGCATCCTGGGCGCTGCGCTGATGATTTTCACCCGCGGCGCATGGTTCTACGTGGGCGTCGCGGTAGTGGTTCTGGGCGTGTTGTTCATGGGTGGTTCGCTGTTCGCCAGCCGCAAGCTCCGCGGGCGCGGCTGGGACGGCATGCGCCGGACCTGAGCGTCCGCGCTGCCGTCCCCGCCGGTGTCAGGTCCGGCGGAGCCACACCGCGTTGTCGGGCTGCAGCCAGCCTGCCTCTGCCAGCGGAAAGGCGCTGAAAAGTACGACGCCGGGCGGCAGCTTGGCGGGTCCGGTCCCCATGGCCACGGCCACAAGGAAGCCCGGGCTGCGCTCGCAGGTCAGCAGGTTCCCGGCCTGCACGCGCCAGGTGCCGCCGTCGTCATCCCTCAAAACGCCTTCCTGCCACAGCCGGCGCCGCAGCGCCACCGCCTCCCTTGCGAGGGCCAGCATGGAGTCCTGGTTCTGCTCCTGCCGCTCAATGGCCTGGCGTCCCCAGCCGGCCGGCTGCGGAAGCCAGGGAGCAGCCGCATGGCCGGCGGACGAGAAGCCGTGGCTGCGGGCCGCATCCTGCGTCCACGGCAGCGGGACGCGGGCGCCGTCGCGGGTGATCCCGCCGCGTGACCACATGGGATCGAGGCGTGCCGCCACCGGTACGTCCACCTCCGGCAGCCCCAGTTCCTGGCCCTGGTACAGGTAGGCGGAGCCGGGCAGTCCGAGCAGGGCCACCAGCGCGGCCCGGGCCCGCCGCGCGCCGAGGTCACCGCCGCCGAAGCGGGTGGCGGAGCGGACGACGTCGTGATTCTCCAGCGCCCAGGTAGGGGCGGCGCCATGCATCCGCCGGGCGTCCTCCAATTCGTTGCCGACGGCCGCCCAGGCATCCGGATCCCAGCCGAGTCTAACGAACGCGAAGGCGAACGCCTGGTGCATCTCGTCGCCACGGGTGTAGCGCGCGGCGCGGGCCGGCTCGAGGTTCACCTCGCCGACCAGCAACCGGTGCGGCTGGTACTTTTCAGCGAGCCGACGCCAGCGCCGGTACACCTCGTGGACCTCCTCCTGGTCCGAGACCAGGGGATTGGAGCGGAGCCCGTCCACCACAGGGCTCTCCGAGGGGGCGTCCGGCAGCCCGTCTGCCTTGAAAAGCGCATGTGCGACGTCGATCCGGAGGCCGTCCACACCCTTGTCAAACCAGAAGCGGAGCACGCCTTCGAAGTAGTCGCCCACCGCGGGGTTCCGCCAGTTCCAGTCCGGCTGCCCGGCCGAGAACAGGTGCAGGTACCACTGGGTGTCCGTTTCCGAGTCCGGGGTGGCGCGGGACCAAGCCCGTCCGCCGAACACGCTCTGCCAGTTGTTGGGCGGCAGGTCGCTGGGCGAATCCGGGCTGGAGCTGCGGCCTTCCACGAAGTGGAAAAGCTCGCGCTCCGAACTGCCCGGCCCGGCCGCGAGGGCTGCCTGGAACAGTGGGTGCGCGGAGGAACAGTGGTTGGGGACGACGTCGAGCAGCACTCTCAGGCCCAGTGCGTGCGCTTGCTCCAGCAGCCTGTCGAAGTCAGCCATGGATCCGAACAGCGGGTCAACGCCGCAGTAATCGCTGACGTCGTAGCCCTGGTCCACCTGGGGCGAGGGCTGGAACGGGGTCATCCAGATACCATCCACCCCGAGCGAGGCGATGTACGGCAACCGTTCGAGGAGGCCGGGAAGGTCGCCCACGCCGTCGCCGTCACCGTCCGCAAACGAGCGCGGATACACCTGGTAGATGACGGCGGAGTCCCACCACTGCGCGGTGACAGGCCCTGCCGGGCGGGTGCCGCCGTCGTGCGTCACTTGCCTGCCCCCGCGGTGAGGCCTTCCACGATCCGGCGCTGGAACACCAGCACCATGATCACCAGCGGAACGGTGACGATCACGCCGGCGGCCATCTGCTCGCCGAACGGTGCCTGGAACTCGGTAGCGCCGGTGAACTTGGAAATGGCCACGGTGGCGGTCTGGATGGCGGGATCGTTGATCATGGACAACGCGATGATGAACTCGTTCCAGCTGTGGATGAAGGTCAGGATCGCGGTGGTGAACACGCCCGGCGCGGCAAGCGGGAGCAAAACCTTGCGGAATGCCTGCCACTTGGTGCAGCCATCGATCATGGCGGCCTCTTCAAGGTCGAACGGTAGCTGTTTCATGAACGTGGTCAGGTTCCAGACGGCGAGCGGAATGGCGAAGGACAGGTTGGGGATGATCATGGCCTGGTAGGTGTTGATCCAGCCAAGGTCCGTGAAGAACCGCAGCAGGGGCACTACGACCGAGATCCCCGGGAACATGGACGTGGCAATGATAACGCCGAGGATCACTGACTTGAACCGGAAGTTCAGCCGGGAGATCGCGTAGGCGGTGAAGATGCCCAGCACCAGCGCCGCTACGGTGGTCACGCCGGCCACGATGAGGCTGTTGAGCAGGGCCTGTCCAAACATGGTGGAGCCGTCGAACACCTTGGCGTAGTTCTCCAGGGAGAACGGCGCCGGGAGCAGGGTGTTGTCGAAAATGTCGGCGGTGCGGCGGAGGCTGGACACGATCATCCAGTAGAACGGGGCAAGGCAGTAAATGAAGATCAGTGCCAGGCCCAGGTAGACGGAGTAAGAGCGCCAGGTGCGCTTCTGCCTGGCCTGGACCGGAGCGCCGGAATCACGGTTGCATGATTCGGAGGCGGCGAGGCCGCGCAGGTCGGTGATGGTCATGCTGCGGCCCCTGCCTTCTGGATGCGTTGTGCTTGGCGCTCGCGGCGTTTGGCGCCCAGCTGCCTGGCTCCGGTCACGTCTGCTCCCAGCACCTTGACGAACACGATGGCGACGGCGGCGACGTACAGGAACAGGATGACGGCGAAGGCCGACGCCGAGCCGTACCGGAGCTGGTTGGACTCGTCCCAGGCGAGCATGGACAGTGTTTCCACGGACTCCTTGCCCGGGCCGATCAGGACGAACGGAAGGTCGAACATCCGCAGGGCGTCGAGCATGCGGAAGAGCACCGCCACCAGGAGGGTGGGTTTGACCAGCGGCAGGGTGATGGAACCGAGCTGCCGCCACCAGCCTGCGCCGTCGATTTTCGCGGCCTCGTACACTTCCTCCGGAATGATCTGCAGGCCGGCCAGGACAAGCAGGCCGATGAACGGTGCGGTCTTCCAGACCTCGGCGATGATGACGGCGAGCTTGGACGCCGTGCCCTCCGCGGTCCAGAGGATTTCACTGCCCAGGAGGCTGTTGGCGATGCCGTCCGACTGGAAGATCCAGCGCCAGAGCAGCCCGGACACGGCGGTGGGGACGGCCCACGGAACCAGGATGCTGGCGCGAAGGAAGGACCTGCCCTTGAAGGCACGGTTCATGGCCAGCGCCAGGGCCACACCCAGCAGGGTTTCCAGCAGCACCGTGGTGACGGTGAAGAACGTGGTGTTGCCGAAGGCGTTCAGGAACCGCCGGCCGGATTCGCCGGCGAACAGGTCCACGTAGTTGGCCAGGCCCACAAACGCTTCGCCCTCGGTGACGTAGCCGTCCGCATCCAGGCCGGACTGGGCCCGGTACAGGGACTGATGGATGGCGGAGATGAGCGGGTAGGCGATCACCAGGGCCAGGACCAGGAGGGTGGGCGAGAGGAGCAGGGCGGCCATGCGGCCTTCACCGGGTGTGCGGCCTGCCGTTGCGCCGGCTCCTGCGCCCGTGTCCCGGCCCGTGCCCCGGCCCCTGCCTTGACGGCGGGGCGGGCCGGCGGCTGTGCGCGGAACGGAAGCTGTGCTCATTTCGCGGAGATCTCTTCCAGCTTGGCCTGCATGTCCTTCAGCGCGGTGTCAGTGTCCTTTTCACCGGTCAGCGCGGCGTAGGCCTCTTCCTGGATGGCCTTGGTGGTGGCGCCGTACTGGACCACCTTGGGGCGCGGCTGGGCGTTTTCCAGGGACTCGAGCAAGGTGGGGAAGAACGGGCGCTTCGCCACCACGGCCGGGTCATCGTAGAGGGCGGCGTAGGCCGGTGCGCGTGAGCTCAGTTCCAGGCGCTTGCGGGCCTGCTCCTCGCTGGTGAAGAACTTGATGAAGTCCAGCGCGGTGGCCTTGTTTGCCGTGAACGGTGAGACGGCAAGGTTGCGGCCGCCTAAGGTGGAGACGCCGGTGCCGTCCGTGCCCGGGATGGAGGTTATGCCGAACTTGCCGGCCACCTTGCTGGAGCCGTCCGTGGCGCTCAGCGAGGAGTAGAGGAACGGCCAGTTGCGGAGGAACACCACCTTGCCGTCCTGAAACGCGCGCCGGCCCTGCTCCTCGAGGTAGGTGATGGCGTCGGAGGGGAAAAGCCCTTCCTTGAAGCCGTCCACCAGCAGGGACAGGCCTTCCTTGGCTTCGGGGGTGTCAACGGTGGGCTTGCCCTCGGCGTCCACCACGGTGCCTCCGGCTGAGGCGACTGCCTCGGAGAAGTTCACGGTGAGGGCTTCGTTCTTGTCGAACTGGCCGGTGTAGCAGGACATGTCTGCGGCTTCCGGGAGGGCCAGGATTTTCTCGCAGGCGGACTTCATTTCGTCCCAGGTCTTGGGCGCGGCCGGGATGCCGGCGGCAGTGAGCAGGTCCTGCCGGAAGTAGAACAGGGCGCCATCCGTGTAGTAGGGCGCACCCACCAGGTTGTCCCGGTACTTGGCTGCGTCCACCGTGGCCGGAATCATCTGGCCACTGGGGACCGCGTCCTCGGGGAGGGGCAGGATCCACTTGTTGGCTGCAAATTCGGAATTCCACACCACGTCCAGGTTCAGGACGCTGAACGTGTCCGATTTGATCTGGGCGTTCTGAACTAGCTGCTGGCGCTGCTGGTCGGCCGAGTCAGGCAGTTCGATGAACGTCACCTTTTCGTCCGGGTGGGCGGCGTTCCATTCTTCGATGCTCTTGTTCGCGGCGCCGGAGGCATCCCGCGAGGAGACGTAATTGATGGGTCCCCGGCCCTCAAAGGCGGCCGCCGCATTGGCGTCCGCTTTCGGTTCGGCGGTGGTCCCGCCGCAGCCGGTCAGGCCGACGGCGGCAGCCGTGGCGAGCGCGGTTCCGGTGAGTAGTGTCTGCCAAGTGTGGCGGCGCTGCCTCATGTGATGCTCCTTCTGGGGATTCTCTTGATGGTGCTTTTGGGCATGGGGGAGTACGACGACGGCGGCACGGGGAAGTGCCGGGCGTTGCCGGAGTTGGGGGTACGGGGTTGTTAGGGGGCCGGGCGCGGCGGTGCCGTTGAACCGCGTTCGATGAGTTGGTGGGGCACGGTCTTGAAGCCAAGGTCCCGGGCGCGGAGGAGTTTGCTGACGGCCATGCGTCCCATCTCCTCCAGTGGCTGGGCCATGGTGCTCAAGGGCGGGTGGACGTGCAGTGCGGTGGACGTGTTGTCGAAGCCCAGCACCGAGACGTCCTCCGGTACCTCCCGGCCGCGTTTCTGCAGTTCGTTGACTACGGCGGCGCCCATTTCGTCGCTGACGGCGAAAATAGCGGTGAGGCCCTGGTCCTGGGCCAGCAGCTCATCCAGGCCGGCTGCTCCGCTTTCGTAGAAGAAGCTTCCGGTGGCGACCACCGGGCTGACTTTGGCTTCCCGCATCGCGCGGAGGTAACCGCGCTTGCGTGGTTCGGCAACGTGCACGGACGCGGGGTCGCCGGCCAGCAGCCCGATGCGCCGGTGGCCGATGCGGATCAGGTGGCGGGTTGCGTCGTAGGCTGCCTGTTCGTCGTCGATGGCCACGCTGGGGGAGCCGGACTTGTCGCTGATGGCCACGGAGATGACGGGGATGTTGGGCCCCAGTAGCTGCCGTGTTTCAGGCGTTATCACGGCGGAAATGAGGATGACTCCGGCAGCCCGATAGGTCCGGAGCGTCCGGAGGTAGCCGGCGATGAAGGCCGACTTTGCCCCGGTACGGCCCAGCATCACCGCGTAGCCGCGCTCCTGTGCCTCGTGTTCCACGCCCTGCATCACCTTGGACGCCAGGGCGTCGGAAACCATCGGGGCCAGCAGCCCGATCACGGATGTCTGCCGGGTCTTGAGGCCGCGGGCCAGGTAGTCGGTTTCGTAGCTAAGCTTCCGGACGGCAGCTTCAACGCGTTCACGGGTTTCGTCCGAGTACCCCACCAGGCCGTTGACCACGCGGGAAACGGTGGCAGGCGAGACCCCGGCATGCTTCGCCACGTCCCTGATGGTTACCACTGTTCCTCCTCCCGGCAAGCCTGGCTGGCGGCCTACGCAAACGGTTTACGTAAACGGTTGCGTGACCTGCCTCAACAACACTAAAGGGAGGGGGAACGGAAACGGATCCGTTTCGTAAACAGCGGCTCTGCTGCGCCCTGTGGGCAGAACCTATCCGGGCTTTGGGCGCCAGTGGCGCCAGCCCCGGTAGCGCGCGGGACCCGCCATCGTCCGCGTCCCGCGCAGCTAGGTGTACATCAGCGAGCCGGGCGTGGTGAGCTTTTCTCCGGTCTCCAGCCAGGTCTTGAGTCCGGAGAGGATCATCGGCCAGCCGCCGTAGAGTTGGTCGTTGGCGCCCTCGCGGAGGTCGCTGTGGGTGACGGTGAGGTGGCAGGAATCGCCCATCGGTTCGATCTCCCACGTGATCTTTGACGTGCCTTCAGTTTTGACGTCCTCGCCCCACAGTGCGCGCATGGTCTGGACAAGCCGTCGGGGCGGGTCCACTTCCAAAATCTCACCCTCGCCCAGCGGCTCCTGCGCCTTGACGTTGTTCATCACGAATTTCCCGCCGGGTCTCCAATCCGCCTCGAAGGTGTTGCCGAACTGGTAGTTGCTGCGGATGCCGCTGTCCGTGATGGCTTCCCAGAGCCGGCGTGGTCTTGATGTAAATCTCGAAGATCTTTTCCATGGGACTTTCCAATCTGGATTTGAGGTCGCTGAGGGCAGCGGCCCATGGTTCTGCATATTTGCTCACCCAGCGGTCGTGGACCAGCCGGATGGGTACCGGGTTCAGGAAGTGCAGCTTTTCCCGTCCCCGGCGGCGGATCACCACCAGGCCTGCATCCTCCAGCAGGCGGAGGTGCTTGGCGATCCCGAACCGGGTCATGCTGAACCGTGCCTCAAGCGCACTCAGTGTTTGGCCGTCTTCGCGGAACAGCTCGTCGAGCAGGTCCCGGCGGGTGGGGTCGGCGAGTGCCTTGAACACGTCGTCCATGAGGGTGACCAAATGGTCACCTATCAAGGTTTCAGTTCCTCGAGGCAAGGTGCCGGTCGCGGTCCTCGAACACGTCGTCGCCCGGGCCGGTGAAGGCGCGGGACCTTTCCACGGCCTCGATGGAGCCGGTGAAAAGCTGTGACTCGTGTGGGTCAGCGGGCGGACGGGCGCCGGCGGCAGTGGGCGAACCAAGACCCCGCAGCGGTGCTTTTCGCTGGACGGAGGAGCCGGCGTCGGGCGCTGCCTGTTCCCAGCGCTGGTGCGGCAGCGCCTCCGGATGGCCCTGCTGCAGGTACGCGATCATGGCTTCACGGATGAGGCAGCGCAGGTCGAACAGCGCGGCGCTGTCCGCTGCACTGACCAGGATGCGGACGCGGACAAAGCCGCCGGTGGCGTCCGTGATCTGCAGGACTCCGACGCGCTCGTCCCAGAGGTCGGTGCCGGCCAGGACGCGGCGCAGTTCGGAGCGCATCTCCTCCACGGGGGCGCGCCAGTCGAGGTCGAACTCCACGGTGCCCATCACCTCGGACTGGCGGCGGGTCCAGTTCTCGAACGGGGTAGTGGTGAAGTAGGTGGAGGGCAGGATGAGGCGCCGGTCGTCCCAGACGTGGACCACCACGTAGGTGAGGGTGATCTCCTCGATCCGGCCCCACTCCTTTTGGACCACCACCACGTCGTCCACCCGGATGGCGTCCGTGAAGGCCAGCTGCATGCCCGCGAAGACGTTCACCAGCGACGTCTGCGCGGCCAGGCCGGCCACAATCGAGATCACGCCCGCAGACGCGAGGAGTCCGGCCCCGAGCGCCTGGATGGCGGGGAACGTCAGCATCACGGACCC
Source organism: Pseudarthrobacter sp. NamE2 (assembly GCF_005796205.1). Classification (GTDB taxonomy): domain Bacteria; phylum Actinomycetota; class Actinomycetes; order Actinomycetales; family Micrococcaceae; genus Arthrobacter. The sequence goes on from NZ_VAHN01000023.1 coordinate 24,826, forward strand.
GACGGCGAGCACCACCACCAGTGCCACTGCGATCCGCCGTGCCAGGATCATCTGGGTCCGCAGCCGCCGTGCCCGCCGGTTGTCCGCCACGTCCACGCTGTGCCGGGTGAGGACCACCGCTTCGATGATCAGCAGCACCGCGACGGCCAGCCAGGCCAGGGCGCCGATGAGGGCGATCAGCAGGAGATGGTCGACGGCGGCGTGCCAGGTTTCGCTTCCGGCGGTCAGTTCCAGCGCGGCGCGGACGCCAATGAGGCACAGCGCCAGCTGGAGGGGCCTGCGGGCGACGCGGGACGTGGCCTGCAGTTCGGGACGCTTCCGGTTGAGCCGGAGGACAATCCTGCGGAGCAGCCAGGACAGGACCAGTCCTGCGGCCACTGCCAGGGTTACGGCAAGGAAAGGCATGGCGGGATGTAGTAGGTCTAGCATCCTTTAATGACTATCAAGCTGCCCTGCGGCCGTCGAAATCACTCCGGCCCGTGGCGTGTCCGGTGCAGTGCGTGCCCACGGCAGGATCCGGCATCGCCACCCAGGACGCGGCCTGCGGCTGCCGGGGCAGGATGTTGTGGTTCCGGCTGAACAGGTTGTTGGGGTCGTAGCGCTGCTTGAGCTTGATGAGCCTCGCGAACGTGTCCTGTCCATAGGTCCGGCGGGCAGCCTCAGGATCCTGGCCTGATCCGCTGCCGAGGAAGTTCAGGTACTCGCCCTCCTCGGCAAAGGGCTGCACGCGCGCGTGAAGGTTCTGAAGCCCCCTAAAGCTACGGCCCCAGCGGGAGGAAGGCGAGAGCCAGGAGGGCCGGAAGGGTAGCGGCAAGGGTGCCAGGAACGCTCTCCCATTTCCGGGGGTAGTGCCCCTGCAAATCGGCCAGGAGCATGGTGGGTGCGGTGAGCACCATGTTGAGGCAGCAATAGATCACCAGGGTGTAGCCCACCACCAGGTAACCCAGGTTGGCGGCCACCACACCGGCGATCACTCCCAAGGCGATGACCAGGTTCTTGTACCCGGTGGGGATGGCCCACATCATCACCGCGGGCACGTTCTCCGCCGGGGTGCTGAGGAACTTCTGCGCCCACCGCCGGCGCCGTAAAAGGAAGCTCTCCACCGGGAAGACGAAGATATAGATGGCCGCCGCCAGCAGCGCGAATACCTGGGCAACAATATTCATGAACGAAGGGTAGGCGGACCGGAAAACCAGGCCCATCCCCAAAACAGGGGATTTCGGCGCCGGCCGGGAAGCGGATACTTGACGTATGTGGGAGGAGCGCGCCGAGCGTGCGCGCCGGGAGATCGCGGTGCTGGCCGCCAGCGGACTGGAACTGGCGGACCTCTACCGCGCCGCCCTGGCACTGGTGCGGAAATCGGTGCCGTTCGAGCAGGCCTGCTGGGCCGGCGTCGATCCCGAAACCCTGGTGATGAATTCGGTCACCAACTGGCGGCCCTGGCCGGTGACCAATGAATATGCAGTACGGTTCGCCCAGTCCGAGTATGAGGGCCATGAGCCGAACACCTTCACCCAGCTGGCCCTGCGGCCTACCCCGGTGGCACGGATCTCCGATGCGCCCGGTCGCGACGTTGCCGCCAGCGTGCGGATTAATGACCTCCTGCGCCCGATCGGCCTCGTCCACGAGCTGCGCGGGGCTTTTACGGTGGACCAGTTCAACATGGTGCTGTTCGCGGTGGTGGCCCGGGCGAAAGCGGCACGGACCGGAACAGCCAAAACACGGATGCGTGACGCCGGCGGCAGCTGGGTGGTCCTGCAGGCCAGCCGCCTCATCACCGGCGATGATCCGGGGCAGATGGTGGTCACCGTGGAGCCTGCCACCACCCGTCAGCTCCTTACGCTGCTGCTCTCCGCATACGGCCTGACGCCCCGCGAACAGGAGGTGTGCCTCGAGCTCATGGCCGGCAGTTCAAGCGCCGCCATCGCCGAGCGCCTGTTTATCTCCCCGTACACCGTGCACGACCACCTGAAAGCCATCTTCGGCAAGGTGGGCGTCGGCAGCCGCGGCGAGCTGGTGGCCCGGCTGTCCGCCTGAGGCGTCCCTCCTGCTGCCCCGGGCGGTCTTGGCTGCTCCGGGTTTAACAGCTTGACAGGTTGGCGGTAGGTTGTTCGTGTCAGCAACCAAGCTTTCGGTCCCGGCGTGGATGGCTGCCGGTCCGGAAAGCAGCCGTCAAGAAGCGCGCGGCCCTCAGTGATGAACGAGGGTGCCGAGATGTCCCAGAACTCTCCTCTTATGTCCGGGCAGGGAGCCAGTCCCGCCCGGGACTCAGACAGCGGCCGCAGGCCCCCTTGGCGGATCGAGGGGATGCCCGGGCAAACAGGCGAGGACAACGATTCCGGCGGCTGGGGCCGGCGGATCAGGCCCTGGCTGTGGCTGGCCGTGCTGTACCTGGGCTTCTTTATGATCTTCTCTTTCCAGGACCGGGCTGCCGCGCCGGCGGCTGTGGCCTACTCGGAGTTCAAAAGCCAAGTGCGGGACAACAACGTGGCCGAGGTCTTTTCGCGCGGCGACACCATAGAGGGCAAGCTCCGGCAGGAAAAGCCGCGGCCCGGCAGCGAAGGGAAGAACTACGTCCAGTTCGTCACGGAGCGGCCCACGTTCGCGGACGACAACCTCCTGGCTGCCCTGGAGGCCAACGATGTAACCGTCCGCGCCACCCCGCTGGTCCAGGAGCGGGGCGTCCTGGTCAACCTGCTGATCTCCATCGCGCCGATTGCGCTGCTGGTGCTCTTCTATCTCTGGCTCTTCAAACGGCAGGCCGGCATGTTCGGCATGGGCGGGCTGAGTGGCCTCGGAAACAAAAAGTTCAAGCCCGTCAACCCGGAGAACATCCGTGTCACCTTCAAGGATGTGGCCGGGATTGACGAGGTGGAGGGCGAAATCTCGGAAGTGGTGGACTTTTTGAAAGGCCCGGAAAAGTACCAGGCCATCGGGGCACGGCCGCCGAAGGGTGTGCTGCTGAGTGGACCGCCGGGCACTGGCAAGACCCTGTTGGCGCGAGCGACGGCGGGCGAGGCAGGGGTGCCGTTCTTCCACGTCAGCTCTTCAGAGTTTGTGGAAATGGTGGTAGGCGTAGGGGCCAGCCGCGTGCGGGAGCTGTTCCAAGCGGCACGGGAGGCTGCGCCGTCAATGATCTTCATCGACGAAATCGATGCGATTGGCCGGAAACGTGGGGGTTCCCTTGCCGTGGGCGGGCACGACGAGCGCGAGCAGACCCTCAACCAGATCCTCACGGAGATGGACGGGTTCTCGTCCTCCGAAGGGGTGGTTGTCCTGGCGGCCACCAACAGGCCGGACGTATTGGACCCGGCCCTCCTGCGCCCGGGGCGCTTTGACAGGTCCATCACCGTGCACGCGCCGGACCAGGCGGGCCGCCTGCAGATCCTCACGGTCCACGCCCGCAACGTCAAGCTGGACGCCGGAGCGGACCTGGAAGCGCTCAGCAGGGTCACCCCGGGCATGACCGGGGCGGAACTGGCGAACCTCGTCAACGAGGCTGCGCTCCTTGCAGTGAAGCGGGGACATGCCGCCGTGGGCCAGCGGGATCTGCTCGATGCCTTGGAAAAGGTGCAACTGGGAACCGTTCGCAACGTGGTGATGCCGCCCGAGGAGCGCCGGCGGACTGCCTACCATGAGTCCGGCCATGCCCTGCTGGGCATGCTGGAGGACGGCGCCGATCCTGTCCGAAAAATCTCCATCATCCCGCGCGGACGGGCACTGGGCGTGACCCTTTCCACACCGGACACCGACCGCTACGGCTATGACGAGAACTATCTGCGCGGCCGGATAGTGGGGGCGCTGGGCGGGATGGCCGCAGAGCGCCTGGTGTTCGGTGTGGTCACCAGCGGTGCCGAGAGCGACTTGCAGACGAGCACCCACCTCGCCAGGATGATGGTTGGCCGATGGGGCATGTCCCGGGGGATTGGCCCGGTCCAGGTGCTGCCGGAGGAAGGGGATCCCCGGGCCCTGGGGGTGTCCGAGGGCATGCTTGACCTGCTGGCGGAGGAGACCCGCTCCCTGGTGGACCAGTGCTATGACCGCGCCCTGTCACTGCTGCAGGAGAACCGCTGGCGCTTGGAGTGCCTGGTGGAGCAGCTGCTGGCCAGGGAAACCCTGGACGAGCAGGAGATCTACGAGGCCGCCGGCTTGCAGCGCCCCGCGCGTGCCGCCCTGCCGGCTACCCCGCTGGAGGCCGACTAGCGGCTTCACCAGACCCGGTTACGCGGCGTCCTCCACTTTGTTCGCCGCCACCGGCCGCGGTTCGAGCCACACCCGTTCCCGCGGTCCGCGCGGATAGGCATGCTTCTTGCCTGCCAGCGTGATGACCAGGGCCGCCACCACCGGAAGGGCTGCGGCGACCGGCACCAGGAGCGGCCCGCCCACCACCAGGGCACCGGAGCCGTACAGCGCCCCCACGGTGATGCCGAGTTGGATGGTGAGCACGGTGAGTCCGTTGGCTGCCTCGCTGTAGTCGCCGCCGGCGCGGAGGATGGCGGACTGGTTGTAGATGCCGATCGCTCCGATGCCCGCACCCCACACCGTCATCAGCACCAGCGCCATCACGAGGTTTCCCACTGCCAAAGGCAAGAGGAACATCGACGCGGCGATTGCCGCCGTCGTAATCAACAGGGAACGCCGCGGGTGGGAATCCACGGTGAGACCCGCCACCCAGATACCCAGGAGCCCGGACGCGCCGAGCACGGTGAGGGAGAGGCTAATGGCGTAGTCCGGCAGGGCGGCCTCGCGGATGAACGGCGCGATGTAGGTGAACAGGGCGAAGTGCGCCAGGACCAGCAGGGGCCACGCGGTGGCAACGGCCTTCACGCCCGGCTCGGCAATGGCCCGGCGCAGCGAGGGCCGGGCGGCGTCGGAGATACGCTGCACCCGCGGCAGCAGGAAGAAAGCGAGGACGGTCAGGAGCAGCCCGAACCCGGCCAGCACCAGGAACGCTGCCCGCCAGCCGAGGAAACTGCCCAGCGCCGTGCCCACCGGCGCGCCGATGGCCAGGCCCAGGCTGTTGCCGCTGAAGACGATTGCGAGCGCCTTGCCCACCTTGTCCGCCGGGACCACCTTGGTGACGAACGGTGCCATGGTAGTCCACAGCAGGCCGTGCGCCAGGCCGCCCACCAGCCGGGCAATCATGGCGGCGGTGAAGTCCGGCGCCAGGCCCACCATGGCGTTACTGAGCGCGAACGTCAGGACCAGCCCCACCAGCAGTGCGTGCCGGGGGATCCGCGCCAGCAGCCTCGCGGCGGGAACCACGGTGACCACAATGACCGCAGCGTAGGCAGCCGCCAAATAACCGGCCACCGGCTCGGACACGTCCAGGCCGGCGCTGATCTGCGGCAGCAGCCCGGACGGCAGGAGCTCGGTGGTGATGGCGGTAAACGCGATCGTGGCCAGGATGGCCATTGCGGCGTAGGGGAAGCGGGCAGGGGCAGGCGCGGACGTCGCGGAAGACATGGGGGGAGTGGTCCATTTCAGGGGGAGGGGTGGAACGCTGCTCGCTGGCCGGCAATTCCTCCCTCAAATTTACAGGATCGGACCGGTTGTCACAGACATGACAACGCGCTGGAAAGCTACCTTCCGGAGCCTGCCGCCAGTCCCATGAACATGGTCCGGTGCAGGATGTCCACGTGCCGCCGGGCCACCTCCACGGCCGTTCCGGTATCCCTTTCCCGCAGGGCCCTGACGAGCTCGATGTGGTCCTGGTTTGACTTGTGCAGCAGAGTGCAACGGGAAGGACAGGCGTGAAAATAGCGCTCGGGCAGCTGGCCTCCGGCAGCGACATCGCCGCGAACCTCGCGGCCATCGAGAGGTTCGCCGCAGCTGCTGCCGGCGACGGCGCTGAACTGGTGGCGTTTCCGGAATACGCCACCTACGAAAAGAAGGTGGTGGACGCCTCCTTCCCGGCCGTCGCCGAGCCGCTGGACGGGCCTGTCTGCCGGGCTCTTGCCGCCACCGCCGCCCGCCACAGCATTGCGCTGGTGGCAGGCGTGGTGGAAACGTCGCCCGAACCGGGCAAGGCGTACAACACGCTGGCGGCATTCGGACCCGACGGCGGCCGGCTGGCTTCCTACCGCAAGATCCACCTTTTTGACGCGCAGGGTTTTGACGAGTCCCGGTTCATCGCTCCGGGTCCGTCCCTGGAGCCGGTGGTTTTTGAGACGGGCGGGATAAAGTTCGGCCTCCTCACCTGCTACGACCTCCGGTTCCCGGAGCTGGCCCGGGCGCTGGCCGACGCCGGCGCCCAGGCCCTGCTGGTCCCTTCGTCCTGGGTGCCGGGCACGCACAAGACGGAGCAGTGGATGGCCCTCAACGCTGCAAGGGCCATCGAGAACAGCGTGTACGTGGCCGGAATCTGCCAGGCGCCGCCGGTGTCCGTGGGCCGGAGCGTGCTGGTGGACCAGATGGGTTTCATGGAGGAGGACCTTGGCCTGGAGCCCGGTGTCCGGACCGTGGAGGTCTCGCTGGACACCGTTGCCCGGGTGCGTGAGCAGTTCCCGATGTTCCGGCAGCGCCGGCTGTAACGGCTGCCGCGTGCCCGGAGCCTACCGGAGCGGATGTCGGTAGATTGGGATAAAGACCGGGCATCGAGGCAGGAGAAGCAATGGATGATCTGCATTACGGGGAATCCGCATGACGGCGCGGCTGCGGGTGTGCCTGCCCAGCCGGGAGCTTGTGGAAGCGCTGGACCCGATTGACGGCGTCGAATTCGTCCTGTGGGACTTCACTGGTCCGGCGCCCGCTGGCCGCCTGGACCTGCTGGTGCCCGGCTACATGGGCAAGCCCTCCGCGCTGTCCGCGCTTGCGGGCATGGACATCGGCCTGGTCCAGAGCCAGTCCATCGGGTACGACGGCGTCGCATCAGTGCTGCCCGACGGCCTGGTCTTTGCCAACGCGGCGGGAGTCCACGAGACGTCGACGGCGGAGCTCGCGGTGGGCATGATGGTCGCCTCCCAGCGCGGGATCCCCGACTTCGTCCGGAACCAGGCCTCCGGCGTGTGGGACAACACCCAGCGGTCCAGCCTCGCGGACCGCAGCGTCCTGCTGCTGGGATACGGCGGAGTGGGCAAGGCCATCGAGGCCCGGCTGTTGCCTTTCGAAGCCGAGGTCACCCGGATGGGCAGCCGCCTGCGAGAGGACGCCAACGGCACCATCTACGGAATCGATTCCCTTTATGACCAGCTGCCGCGGCACGAGATCGTGGTAATCAGCGTGCCCCTGAACGGGCAGACGGAGAAGCTGGTGGACGCCAAGTTCCTGGCCGCCATGCCGGACGGGGCGCTGCTGGTGAACGTGGCGCGCGGACCGGTGGCTGACACCGGGGCACTGCTGGCCGAGACGTCGTCGGGAAGGCTGCGGGCCGCGCTCGATGTCACGGACCCGGAGCCGCTTCCGGCCGACCACCCGCTCTGGACCACCCCGGGCGTGCTGATCACCCCGCATGTGGGCGGTGCCAGTTCCGCCATGTTTCCGCGCATGGTCCGGCTCATCAGGAAACAGATCGGGCTGCTGCTGGAGGGCAGGGACCCCGTCAACGTCGTGCTCGGCTGACCTATCCACGCATGGCCGCGGCTCCTATGCTGGGGCCATGTCCACTTACGAAGTCCGCCGCAGCGCCGTTATCCCTGCCGCCACCGATGACATCTTCCCGCTGGTCAACAACTTCCACGAATGGGCCGCCTGGTCCCCCTGGGAGAAAGTTGACCCCGGCATGAGCCGGCGCTACTTCGGGCCGGAATCCGGCGTCGGCGCAGGTTACGAATGGAGCGGCAACCGCAAGGCCGGCAGCGGCACCATGGAGATCGTGGAGTCGATTCCGGCCAGCTCCATCATGATCAGGCTGCAGTTCACCCGGCCTTTCAAGGCACTGAACCCGACCACGTTCACCTTCGTGCCGGTATCCGGCGGGACCGAAGTGACGTGGCTGATGACGGGCGAGAACAAGGGCGCCGCCGCCAAACTGTTTTCCCTCTTCCTGAACATGGACAAGCTGGTGGGCGCCGACTTCGACAAGGGACTCGCATCCCTGGCGTCCGCGGTGGCAGCCAAGAAGCAGAGCTAGGGCAAAGCCGTGGGCACCGTCGATGATGCGCTCGCGGACCTTGCCGAGCCGGCAGGGGTTGCCTGCAGCACATCATCAGCATTGCCCGCTCCGTTGTCCCGACGCACCGAAGGGATGAGTTACGGCATGCCGGCCCTGAAGCTGGATGACAAGCCGCTGGTGGGAGTGGTGGCCGCAACCAAGCACCTCTCGCTGTTCCCGTTCTCCCCGGCGGTGGTGCAGGCGGTGGCGGGCAGGCTAAACGGCTTCTCGTTGTCCAAGGGAACCATCCGCTTCACCGCGGAGCATCCGCTGCCGGACGACGTGGTGGAAGACATAGTCCGGTTGCGGCAGACGGAAATCAGGAAATAGGGGGAACGTTCATGCACAAGATCATCCTGCAGAACGCGGTATCCGTGGACGGGTTCTTTGAGGGGCCAGGCCGGGACATCAGCTGGCACCTGGTTGACGAGGAACTGCACCAGCACATGAACGATGAACTCGCCGCCATGGGCGGCTTCATCGAGGGCCGGGTCACGTTCGAACTCATGGCCGAATACTGGCCCGCTGCGGACCAGAACCCGGACAGCAGCCCTGCCGAGGTGCAGTTTGCGGATATCTGGCGGGACACGCCCAAGTACGTCTTTTCCCGCACCCTGACAGAGGCGCCGTGGAACAGCACGGTGTTTGCCGACGTCGTGCCGGAACAAATCGCCGAATTGAAGGCACAGGCCGGCGGGGACCTGGTGATGAGCGGCGCTGACCTCGCCGCCAGCTTCCTCCGGAAGGACCTGATCGACGAGTTCCGGATCTACGTAAACCCCGTGGTGCTGGGCGAGGGGCGGCGCATGTTAAGCCCCGCCGAGTACAAGGCCAACCTGCGGCTAATGGAATCCCGGGCCTTCGGCAACGGCGTGGTGCTGCTGCGCTACGAGCGCGTGGCTGCGTAGGCAGCCTCCGGCGTGTCCCGTTCCGTTGGTCACGGTGGCCGGGGCCGCGGTGAGACGTGCCATCACCGTTACCCGGAAGTAGCCGGGGAATATTCAGCTGAGGCTCTCGGCGAAAAAAAGTCGCGGAGCTTGCCGAACCGGAAGAGGCCGGTGCGGTTGTAGAGATCAACGTGGCCGGCTGTGCGGGGGTGATGTTCGGGCCGTAGCGCGCGCGGTCCCGTAGAAGATCAAGCTCCGCACCAGCTGGGCGGCCAGCTCCCCGGTCACCTCTTTCTCAGGCCACTCGAGTCGATGCCGCACAGTTGTGCCTAGAATGCACCTTTGACCTTCCGCCAGCCACCAACCCGGTTGGTGGCGATGATCGAACGGAGCAACTCCACCAGCGCTGGCTCGTTGATGGCCTCACCCTCGTAGACCGAGATCATGCGGCCGGTCTTGTTGCCGTGGCCGCCGGTGATGATGTGGTTCGGGTCGGGGGCCAGGCCGCCGTCGTACAGGAACACGTTGACGTGGTCCTTGGTCCCCTGGAGCGCGCAGATATTGCCCGCCAGGACAAAGTAGGGCTGCACGGACCGCTTGATCGTTTCCTGCACGTCGGGATCGGCCTGATGGACCAGGTCGCGGACCTGCCGGCAGACGGCCTGCTGCCACGGCGGAAGGACGTCGATGTACTGGTCAACGCGCGGGTCTTTGGCGTAATCCATCGGTCACCGGTCCGGGAAGAGGAATTTCGTGCTGAAAGTATGGCCCCGAACAATCCCGGCGGCAACTACTCCGCCACCACAGTCTTCCGCCTGGAGAGCCGCCGGGTTATCAGGGCTGCCGGGATGATCAGGAACCACAGCCAGGGGGTGTTGCTGCCCAGGACGAATGCGGCCGGAATGCTGAGCAGGAACACCACCGGCGCGGTCAGCCGGGCCCGGAACACGCGCCGGTGCTCGAAGTCGTCGACGGTGTCGTCGGTCAGGCCCTTCCGCCAGGCGTAGGTCCACATCCCGGCGAGCGTCAGGTATACGCCGGAGATTGTGGCGGCATACAGCACGCTGGGCCACGGGCTCGGGTTGCCGCCGTAGTCGCTTAGGACCGCCGTGGGCGCGGGCAGCATCACGATGAAGAACAGCAGCAGCATGTTCAGCCAGGCCAGCTGCGGATTGAAGTCCCGGATGCGGAAGAAGTCGTTGTGGTGGGACATCCACACCCGCGCGATGATCAGGAACGAGAGCGCAAACGCCAGCAGTTCCGGGATGGCGCCCACCAACTCCGGGGTCAGGCGCTCGGGTGGAATCCCGAGCGGCAGTTTCAGGTCCAGCGCCAGGAGCGTCAGGGCGATGGCGAACACCGCGTCACTGAAGAAAACCATGCGTTCAAGCGGCACCGATTTGTCCACGCCAGACCCCCTGTGCTGAAACACCGTTGGGCACATTTTGCCCTATTTCGCCGCCGCTGATTCGGTTCCATAATGGCCTCGTAAGCTTTCGGGGACCCCGCGATGATGGTGGCTGGCAGCGGAACCGGGTCCCAGGTGGCCGCCCCGGCAGTCGGCGCGAAGGGCGGCTACGCGGCCCAACTCACAGGGCCGCCTTGGGGGAGAGCATCGCCATCAATATGAGGCAAGGAGTTGTCATGCTCAAAGATATGGAAACCATGGCTGTACTGCCGGCAAAGGACCTTGACCGGGCCAGGGGTTTCTACCGGGACAAGCTGGGCCTTGAACCGGACCAGACCCTGGGCGAGGAGGTCTTGATCTACAGGTGCGGCAAGGGAACAGGGTTCATGATCTACCGGACGGACAACGCCGGAACGGCGAAAAACACGCAGATGGGCTGGGTGTGCCCGGACTTTGACCGCGAGATCGAGGAGCTGCGCGGGCGCGGTGTGGTCTTCGAGGACTACGACCAGCCCGGGCTCAAGACCGAGAACGGCGTCGCCACCATGGACGGCACGGGTAAGGGCGCCTGGTTCCTGGACAGCGAGGGCAACATCCTGAACATCTCCTCCATGTAGCAGCCGGTCCGGCGCGCAGGACAGCGGACAGGACAAGGTACGACGCCGGCACTTCCCTCCCGAAGCACCCCTGCCAAGGATGCCGGGCCGGGGAAGTCCGGCGCCGCCGTCGTGCCTTCCCGGCAGCAGCTGCACGAACGGCCCGGACCCGCACAACCGTTGCTGCCCAACACCGTTTATGCGCGGCAAGGCCGGTTATGCCGGGGCGCCGCTAGACGGCGGGCTCGCGTTTGCCGCTGAACGCGATGCGGATGGCGCCGCGGAACGTCAGCCGGCTCCGGCGGCTGACCACTATCACCGCGGCAAGCCCGGTCAGGAGGACCACGATGCCGCCCGCCGCAACGGACCAGCGGGCCCCGAATTCACTGCCGATCCAGCCCATCAGCGGCGCGCCCACCGCCGTGCCGCCCTGCAGGATGCCCAGGTACAGGGCCAGCACGCGGCCGCGGAACTGCGGCTCCACCGTGAGCTGGATGCTGGTGTTGCAGCTGTTCAGGAACGTGATGGAGGCCAGGCCCACCGGGATCAGCACGGCGGCGTAGACCCAGAACGACGGCGACACGCTGCCCAGGAGCGTGAAGGCGCCAAGGCCCAGCGCACCGCCCAGGAGGAACCGCAGCCGGGGACCGGAGCGCCGCGCCGCCAGCAATGCTCCCGCCAGCGTGCCCACCGCCATGATGGAGCCCAGCAGGCCGAACTCGCCGGGGCCCACACCGAACTCGGTGGTGGCCATCAGCGCGTTGGTGATGGGGAAGTTCATTCCGAAGGCGCCCAGGATGCCGACCAGGACCATGATCAGCATCAGGTCGGGGCGCCTTCGCACGTAGTTCACGCCCTCGGCCACCTGGTGTTTGCCGCGCCCGGCCCTGGCGGACGGGACCAGCAGGCTGGTGTTGATCAGGAGCAGCGAGATGATCACGCCAGCGTAGCTGGCAGCGTTGAGCAGGAACACCGGGCCGGTGCCCACCCAGGCGATGAGGACGCCGGCGATGGCCGGACCGGTGAGGCGGGCGGTGTTGAAGGATGCGGAGTTGAGGGCCACTGCGTTGGAGATGTTGTCCTGGCCAACAAGTTCGGAAACGAAGACCTGGCGGGCGGGCGCGTCGATGGCGCTCGCGATGCCCAGGCACAGCGCAGCCAGGTAGGCGTGCCAGAGCTGGGCCGTGCCCGTCACCACCAGGAGCCCGATAACCAGGCCGGTGATGCCCATGGCCACTTGGGTCCAGAGCAGAATGATGCGTTTGCGGTAGCGGTCGGCCAGGACGCCGCCGTAGGGGCCGAGGAGCAGCATGGGCAGGAACTGCAGGCCCGTGGTGATGCCGACGGCGGCGCCGTCATGGTTGGTGAGGACGGTCAGGACCAGCCAGTCCTGGGCGATGCGCTGCATCCAGGTGCCGATGTTGGAAACCAGGGCGCCGCCGGCCCAGATGCGGTAGTTGCGGTTTTCCAGGGCCCGGAACATGGCGCTCAATTGCCGCTCATTTCCTGCATGATGTGGGCGGCGCGGCTGAGGATTTCCCGGTCTTCCTTGCTGAGCCCGGCCACGCGCCGGGCCAGCCAGGCGGTGCGCTGCTCCCTTGCCTCCGCGAGGACCTTCCTGCCGGCGTCGGTGATGCTGATGCTGACCTGGCGGCCGTCGGCGGGATGGGCGGACCTGGTGACGAAGCCCTGGTCAGCGAGGGCATTGACGATCCGGGTCATGGACGGGGCCTGGACGTGCTCGCTTTCTGCGAGTCCGCGGAGGGTGCTGGGGCCGTCACTGTTCAGCACGGCGAGGACCGTGTACTGGCCGGGGGTGATCACCTCGCCGGTTGCCTCGACGCGGAGCCGGCGCGAGGTGCGCATCACGGCGGTGCGGAGGTCGATGGCGAGGGCGTTGAGGTCTGACTCTTCTTTGGTTTGGGTTCTGGTCATGCGGGCGGGTGCGCCTCCTGGAAATGCTTAGCAGTGCTAATTAGTTCTGCTAATGATTATGCTCCTGGCTGGTTGCGGGGGGCAAGCATTCTGGATGTTGAGATGCGTCACCGGGTTTGCCTGCTGGGGCTTGCCGTTGGGTGACGGGCGGGTGGTCCGATGGCATTCTGGGAGGCGTGGGTGCTTCCTCGGAGGCCGCGGTAACTACAACTGCTGTCCTGCATGACGGCAGCGGCATTGCCGTCGCCGTGCAGGGGAGCGGTCCGGCCCTCCTGCTGCCCGTGCCGCTCGCTGCACACACTCCGGAGGAGGCTGAAATGATCCGGCAGTGGGGTGGCGACCCGGACCTGGGAAGGACCCTGGTAGAAGGGCTGTCCGATTCGAACAGGGTTATCGCCGTGGACTACGAGGCGCACCGCATGGCCAACCCCGCGGCTTCCACGCTCACTCCCGCCAATGTTGTCGCGGATCTGCTGGCCATCGCCGACGCCGCCGGGGCGCGAACCTTTGCGTACTATGGCTACTCCTGGCTTGCACTGTGCGGCCTGCAGCTGGCCATTCGCACCGGCCGGCTTGGTGCTCTGGCCGTGGGAGGATTCCCGCCCGTGGACGGTCCGTACGAGAGCATGCTGGCGGTCACCCGGGCGGCGCACGAGGCTTCCCTCCGTGCAATCACTGAACCTGCACCTCGGATCGAAGAGGTTAAGCCCGGCGACTGGGATTCGGCCTCCATTCAGACGAATGAGGACCAGACGCGCCAGTTCCTCACGCTCTACGAGGCGCTGCAGGATTTTGACGACGCAGCCGCCCCTATTCCGGCGGGGCTGCCCCGCCTCGCCTTTGCCGGTGCCGGGGACAACATCGACTACTCGCCGCAGTGGGGAGGGGTCCGGGTGAGGATCGGCGAGCCGCTGGCCAGGCATGAGCGCGAGTTGGTCGAGGCCGGCTGGGAGGTTCAGGTCCTGCCGGGGCTTGACCACCTTGGCGCGATGCAGGGTGCGGTGGTCCTCCCGCTCCTGAGGGACTGGCTCCAGAAGGTGGGCTGGAGCGCCGGTTGAGGTTGCTGATACCCGTGCTGGTTGGGCACACGGCCGGTGGTTGAGCTCTCGAAACCTGCTGTGCTGCAGCCCACAGAAACGGATTTCGACGGCAGCAGCCAGCCGGGTGCCCTTGTGTCCTGTTTTTCCGCGGGTTTTGGGGGTTTTTAGGCGGTTGGGTGGGTGACTTGCGGTGGGGTTGGCGGGCGTGTATTGTTTTCTGAGTCGCCGCGAGGGGAACAGCGAAGAGCTGGTCACC
>NZ_VAHN01000024.1 GCF_005796205.1 Pseudarthrobacter sp. NamE2
GCAGCCACGTCCAACCTCTCTTTGCGCGCATGAATCGGCGCACTCAGGCCAGGCAGGGTGACTGCCCGGCGTAAATACGCCGTGTGCGACGTATCGGTTACAACAGCCCGGGCATGTGTGCCGGGCAGGGTCCTAGAGCTCTTATGTCTGCAAGGAGTTTCAAGGTAGTTGTCCCGCAGGCATAGTTGTCACCGCCCACTCTAGCCCTCAGGGCAACACGATGCGTAGCCGCGGCCCGGGCGTTCCGGTTGTATTTCGCCGTCATACTGGTTGTGTGACGGAAAGCCGCTGCGCGGCGGCCGGCGCACCCGATGTGACGCAGAATATGCGGCCCGGCGGGGGAGGCGGCTTGAAGCGCAGGCACAAAGGGTGTTGGCTTGGGAGTAATGGAAATCACTATGCACACTGCATATATGGAGCATTGGAGGAACACGTGAGCGAGGCCGACGCCGCCACTTCGGTAAATGTGGCGGAAAAATTGGGTTTCAAAAATGGGGATCTGATTCAGGAGTTCGGTTACGACGACGACGTCGATTTCGACTTGCGTGACGATATTGAGGACCTCACCGGTTCGGAGTTGCTGGATGAGGACGACCATGAGGTTGCGGACGCCGTGATCTTCTGGTGGCGCGATGGCGACGGCGACCTGGTGGACAGCCTGATGGATTCGCTGACCACCCTGCGCGAGAACGGCGTTGTCTGGGTGCTCACCCCCAAGTCGGGCCGGGATGGATATGTTTCCCCGGCAGACATCCAGGAAGCCGCCCCCACGGCGGGTTTGCACGTCACCACCTCGGCAGGTGTTTCGAAGGACTGGAGTGCCAGCCGGCTGGTGAGCAGGAAGAACAAGTGACGGCAGCGCTTGCCGCTGCCTTCGCTGCTGTCCCTGCGGTGGGCGGCACAGCACCTGACTTCGAACTGCCAAACCAGTACGGTGAGCCGGTCCGCCTGTCGTCCTTCCGGGGGCAAAACGTAGTCCTGGTGTTCTACCCGTTCGCTTTCTCCGGCATATGCACGGGAGAACTCTGCGAGATCCGCGACAACCTGGCCGTCTTCGAGGACGCTAACGCCGTCGTCCTGGCAGTGTCTGTCGACAGTAAATTCAGCCTCCGTGCCTACGCCGCGCAGGAGGGCTATGGTTTCGACCTGCTGGCCGACTTTTGGCCCCACGGCAGCGTGGCCAGCACCTACGGCGTCTTCGACGCCGAGTCCGGTATGGCCAGGCGCGGCACGTTCATCATCGATGCTGCAGGGATTATCCGGTTCTCGGTGGTGAATCCGCGGGGCCAGGCGCGGGATTTCGAGGGATATCGATCTGCGCTTGCCGGGCTGGGCCGGGCCTGACCTGCCGTGGACGGGCAGCGGCACAAGACAGGCCTGACGGGCTTCGCCAGCATGCCGCCGGCGCCGCCCGCCCATCCCGCCAGCCAGGATCTCGAGGCCCTGGCTGCGATCCGGGACCTGCTGGCCGGCACCCGGTTTGCCCTTTTGACAGGTGCGGGGTTGAGCACCGACTCGGGCATCCCCGATTACCGCGGACCCGGTTCACCCCCGAGGTCTCCCATGACATACCAGGAATTTGTACGGGATGCCGCGAACAGGCAACGCTACTGGGCGAGGAACCACATCGGCTGGTCGCACCTGAAACATGCGGACCCGAACAAGGGGCATTATGCGGCCGCTGAACTCGAGCGCCGCGGATTTCTGACAGGCCTGATAACACAGAATGTGGACCGTCTGCACGAGGACGCCGGCAGCCGCAACGTCATCGATCTCCATGGCCGCTACGACCAGGTGGTGTGCCTGGACTGCGGACGAACGTACTCGCGCCGGCTCCTGGCCGGAATGCTCGAGGAATTGAACCCGGACTTCCTGGCCCGGGCCGAAGAAACCGGTCTTGTGGAAATGGCGCCGGATGCGGACGCCACCGTGGAGGACCAGGCCCTGATCAGGTCTTTCGTTGTGGCCGTCTGCCCAGCCTGCGGCGGCCCATTGAAACCGGACTTCGTCTATTTCGGCGAGAACGTTCCCAAGGACCGGGTGGCAAAGTCATATGCAATGGTGGACGAAGCGGCGGCCCTGGTGGTGGCAGGTTCGTCACTGACTGTGATGAGCGGCCTGCGGTTTGTGCGTCATGCTGCCAAAAAGGGAAAACCGGTGGTCATCATCAACAGGGGAGCCACGCGCGGTGACGACAAAGCAACCATCAAACTCGAAGCAGGGGTTTCGGAGTCGCTGCACTGGCTCGCCGCCGAACTGCCGCCGTTGTAGCGCCCCGGCGCCGGCTGCCCAGGCCCGATTCGCGCTCGTGGCACCGCATCGGGTAAAGTCAATGTTCGTTGGTTGCGGCGGAGACGCCGGAATCGTCGCTATGGGTCTTTAGCTCAGCTGGTAGAGCGCCACGTTTACACCGTGGATGTCATCGGTTCGATCCCGGTAGGACCCACTGTCAAAACCCCGCAGATTCTTGCCTTTCGGCTGAACCTGCGGGGTTTTTTGTCGTCTCCGCCTGCTTCGGAAAATGTCGGAGCCTCGTCCTACCGTGCAGGCATGGAACATGTGATAGTCCGGACGGACAAGCAAGGAATCCCGACGGCGGTGATCAGCCGGGGGAGGGAATCGTGCCTGGGTGCCGAACCTGTGAGATGGTTCGAGCGCGTCAACTGGTGGGAAACCAGCTCAAGGATGCCCAGGGGCCAGGGTTGTGTGGACGTCGAGGTTCTGCAGGTCCAGGTATGGCTTGGCAGGAACAGGAATTCCACGCTTGCCACCATGGTGCTCGAACGCGACGGATTGGGAGGCGCTTGGCGTTTGCGGGAATCGCTGTCGGCCACGGCCTGAGCGGGACAGGCAGGCGCGGTGTCCGCGCACTGGAAAGTTCAGGGCATTGGAAAACCCTCCACCGCGACTATTGGGGGATGTCGCGGTGGAGGGCCTGGGATGAATATACAGTGAACTGCGGGGGAACAAGAAAGTTGACGCGCAGTTTGTCACCAGCGTTACGCCGGGCCGGAGGAGTGGGCGTGGGTGCAGGCCGGTCCTAGCGGCGGACGGGGATGAAGACCCGAGGCTGCTCCGTCCAGGTGTCGGCCATCCGGGTCATGGTCCGCCGCATGATCCGCTCAGAGCCCTCCCTGGCGGCCGCAGCGTCACCCCTCGAAATTGCCTCTGCCACATCAACATGCCATTGCAGGGCGCCCTCATGGGGGTGGTCCGGCATCAGGCCGTGTACGGTGCGCCCCGTAAGTGTTTCCGCTACTTGTCCCATGAGATTTGCGAACATCTCGTTGCCGGAACCGGACAGCAGCAGTGAGTGGAACTGGATGTCCAGCTCAAGGAACCGGGGTACCTCGCCGTTATGCCCGGCGTCGCGCATTGCATAGGCAACGTCGACCAGTTCCAGCCGCAGCGGGGCGGGCGCGTTCTGCGCGGCAAGCTCGGCCGCTGCCGGTTCCACTGCGGCCCGCAGCTCTGCGAGAGACCGCAGTTGGGCGCCACGGGCATCACTTGCCAGCCGCCAACGGATGACCTGGGAATCGAAGGGATTCCAGCGGCTCGGCGGCAGCACCCGGATGCCCACGCGCTTGGTGGTTTCGACCAGGCCCAGGGACTGCAGCACGCGCACCGCTTCCCGAATCACGGAGCGGGAGACCTTCAACTCGTCCTCGAGCTGCTCGGCAAGCATGACGTGGCCGGCAGGCAGTTCGCCGGAGATGATGCGGGTGCCAAGATTTTCAATGGCGCGCTGGTGCAGGCTGCTCGTCATGCAGCTAAGCCTAGTGGGAAGGTGCCGCACCTTACGGGGTGGTACCCGGGCAGCGGGACACAAAGCACTTCCTTCTGCCGTACTACTTTCGCGTTCCGGCAGGAATATATATGCTTTATTACGACCCGGTTTTGGCGAAGTGGTCCTCCCAGGGACAAAACTGCTGCCATCCGCCCCCAGAAGCAACGAATTGGAGTTTTGATGTCTGCACACATCGGCGTCACCGGCCTCGCGGTGATGGGCGCCAACCTGGCCCGCAACCTTGCGCGGAACGGCTTCACGGTCGCCCTGCACAACAGGTCCGTGGAGAAGACCGACGCCCTGCTGGAACGCTACGGCTCCGAAGGCGACTTTGTCCGCACCGAGACGCTGCAGGAACTGGTTGACTCCCTGGAAAAGCCCCGCCGCGTGCTGATCATGGTCAAGGCCGGCAAGCCGGTCGACTCCGTGATCGAGCAGCTCGAACCCCTGCTGGAGCCCGGCGACATCATTATCGACGCCGGCAACTCCCACTACGAGGACACCCGCCGCCGCGAAGCCGCGCTGGCGAAGAAGGACCTGCACTTTGTGGGCGTCGGCGTCTCCGGCGGCGAAGAGGGTGCCCTTAACGGACCGTCCATCATGCCCGGCGGCTC
The DNA here is from genome assembly GCF_005796205.1 of Pseudarthrobacter sp. NamE2. Classification (GTDB taxonomy): domain Bacteria; phylum Actinomycetota; class Actinomycetes; order Actinomycetales; family Micrococcaceae; genus Arthrobacter. The sequence goes on from NZ_VAHN01000024.1 coordinate 4,402, forward strand.
CAAGGAGTCCTACAAGGCGCTCGGCCCGCTGCTGGAAAAGATCTCCGCCAAGGTGGACGGTGAACCGTGCTGTGCCTGGGTAGGCACCGACGGCGCCGGCCACTTCGTCAAGATGGTCCACAACGGCATCGAATACGCGGACATGCAGGTCATCGGTGAGGCCTTCGACCTGCTGCGTTCCGGTGCCGGCATCGAGCCCGCCGAGCAGGCAAAGATCTTCTCCGAGTGGAACAAGGGCGAGCTGTCCTCCTTCCTCATCGAAATCTCCGCCGAAGTCCTGGACCATGTGGACGCCAAGACGGGCAAGCCGTTCGTCGACGTCGTGGTGGACGCGGCAGGCCAGAAGGGCACCGGCCGCTGGACGGTCATCTCCGCCCTTGAACTCGGTTCCCCGGTCTCCGGCATCGCCGAGTCCGTCTTCGCCCGTGCCCTGTCTTCGCAGGCAGCGCAGCGCAAGCTGGGCCAGGAACTGCTGGAAGGCGGCGAGGCCGCCGTCGAAATTCCGGAAACCTTCGTCGAGGACGTCCGCCAGGCGCTGTACGCCTCCAAGCTGGTTTCCTACGCGCAGGGCCTGGACATGCTGTCCTCGGCAGCCAAGGAATACGGCTGGGACCTGAAGCTGGACGAGATCGCCTCCCTGTGGCGGGCCGGCTGCATCATCCGCGCCGAACTGCTCAAGGACATCACCAAGGCTTACGCGGCTGACGAAAAGCCGGCCAACCTGCTGTTCGCCCCGGCGTTCACCAAGGCCATTGCAGACGCACTGCCGGCGTGGCGCCGCGTGGTTGCCACGGCGGTCCAGCTGGGCATCCCGGTGCCGGTCTTCTCGTCCTCCCTGGCGTACTACGACGGGCTGCGCCGCAAGCGCGTGGCCGCCGCCCTGATCCAGGGCCAGCGCGACCTGTTCGGCGCGCACACCTACGGCCGCGTCGACGCCGAGGGTACTTTTCACACCCTGTGGGGCGAGGACAAGTCCGAGATCTCCGCGGTGGACACCCACTAACGCTTGCAGTCACCACAACGGCCGGCAGTTTCCGGATACCCCGGGAACTGCCGGCCGTTGTTGTTCCTGCCGTTTGTTTCAGCACGGGAGTCCGCGATGCCACAGCCAGATGCGCTCGTCACCGGAGCCGCGAAGTTCGCGGTAGAAGGCCTGAGCGACTCGCTGCGGCTGGAGCTGAAGCCGCTCGGCATCAAGGTGTCCTGCTTGCCGCCACAGCGGCGCGGCCAAAGGCCCGCTATCCAGTGGGTAAGGCAGCCCGTGCCATCCTGGTCCTGCGCCGGGCCTTGCCTGACGCCTGTACGACGTGGCGGTCAGGGCAGTCCGGAAGCGGATGGCTGCCGGGTAGTCGTCAGATCCGGTACTCGATGTCGTACTCTGCCGGGTCAACTGCCGGCTTGGTCTCACGCTGTGCGTCCCGGTGGCGCCACTTGGCCGGAACTCCGGTGACGATTGATTCGGGAGGGGCATCCTTGACCACAACGGCGTTTGCGCCCACGGCGCTGTCCCGTCCGATGGTGATGGGGCCGAGGATTTTGGCGCCGGCGCCAATGGTCACGCGGTCGCCAATGGTTGGGTGCCGCTTGATCCGGGCGAGCGAGCGGCCGCCGAGGGTCACGCCGTGGTACATCATGACGTCCTCGCCGATCTCGGCTGTCTCCCCGATGACCACGCCCATGCCGTGGTCAATGAAGAACCGGCGGCCGATGGTGGCCCCGGGGTGGATCTCAATGCCGGTGGCGAACCTGCCCAGCTGGGAGATCAGGCGTGCCGGGAAGCGCAGGGCGGGGTTCTGCCACATCTGGTGCGTCAGCCGGTGGATCCAGATGGCGTGCAGGCCGGAGTAAGCGAAAAAGTTCTCAAAAGAACCTCGAGCCGCCGGGTCGTGCGACCGGGCGGCGTCGAGGTCTTCCTTCAGTCTTGCGAAAAAGCCCACAAAGTTCTTTCTACAGGAAACGGGCGGAATGCGGATTGATCAGCCGCGGATGTCGTCATAGAGCACGGTGGAGATGTAACGCTCACCGAAGTCGCAGACGACAGCGACGATCAGCTTGCCCGCATTCTCAGGACGCTTGGCCAGTTCCAGGGCGCCCCAGACGATGGCGCCGGAGGAGATGCCGCCGAGGATGCCTTCCTTGACGCCGAGGTCACGGGCAACGCGGACCGAGTCTTCAAGGGTGGCGTCCAGGACCTCGTCGTAGACGTTGGTGTCGAGGATCTCGGGAACGAAGTTGGCGCCGATGCCCTGGATCTTGTGCGGTCCCGGGGCGCCGCCGTTGAGGATTGCGGAGTCCTTGGGTTCGATCGCCACGATCTGGACGCCGGGCTTGCGCTCCTTGAGGACCTGTCCGACGCCTGTGACGGTTCCGCCGGTGCCGACGCCGGCAACAAAGATGTCCACCTTGCCTTCGGTGTCGGCCCAGATTTCCTCAGCCGTGGTGTTGCGGTGGATTTCCGGGTTTGCTTCGTTGGCGAACTGGCGGGCCCAAATGGAGTTCTCGGTGTTGGCAACGATGTCCTGTGCCTTCTCCACGGCGCCGCGCATGCCTTCCGAGCCCGGCGTCAGGACGATCTCGGCGCCGAAGGCGCGCAGCATGACCCGGCGCTCGGTGGACATGGTTTCAGGCATGGTCAGGATGACCTTGTAGCCGCGCGCGGCACCCACCATGGCCAGGGCGATGCCCGTGTTGCCGGAGGTGCCTTCCACGATGGTGCCGCCCGGCTTCAGCGCGCCGGACTTCTCCGCGGCGTCGACGATGGCCACGCCGATGCGGTCCTTGACGCTGTTGGCGGGGTTGTAGAACTCAAGCTTCACGGCGACGGTGGCTGCCAGCCCCTCGCTGAGCCGGTTGAGCTTGACCAGCGGAGTGCCGCCAACCAGCTGCGTTACATCGTCATAGATCCGTGCCATGTACATACGCCTATCTCTGAAGGGTGAATACTGAGGTCAGCCTAACGAGGCGGCGTAACCCTGGCTAAGCGTTAAGCCACGCAGAGTAATATTTCCTGGCCTTGGCGAGCTTGGGGTTGATGATCACCTGGCAGTAGCCCTGTTCGGGGTGCTTTGCGTAGTAGTTCTGGTGGAATTCCTCGGCCACGTAAAAGCGGGGGAGCCTGCTGACCTCGGTCACGATCGGGTCCCGCCACAGCGCCTGGTTCCGTTCAATGGCTTCCTCAAACAGGATCTTTTCCTCGGTGGTCTCGTAGAACATGGAGGACCGGTACTGGGTGCCCACGTCGTAGCCCTGCCGGTTCAGCGTGGTGGGGTCGTGCAGGGCGAAGAACATGTCCAAGATGACCTCTGCCGGGATGATGTCCTCGTCAAAGGTGACGGCCACAACTTCGGCGTGGCCCGTGGTGCCGCTGCAGACGGAGTAGTAGTCCGGCTGCAGATCGTGCCCGCCGGTGTAGCCGGACACCACGGAGGTGACGCCCTTCGTCTTCTGGTAGACGGCGTCAAGGCACCAAAAGCAGCCTCCGCCAAGAACAAAAGTTTTCATGACCTCTTCAATGGTTGGCGGCCCCGGATGATTCCCCGGGCCTACCCGCGGGCACCTGCATGCCGGGAGCCGGACAGGCTATGGGGTAAAACTAAGACTATGGAACCAGTGGACAACGACGTTACCGGCCCCCGGAACCACGACAACCAGGATAAGGACGGCCAGAACAACGACGGCGGCGCTCCCGCAGGCAGGCAGGCCGCCGGGGATCCGCCCACCCTGGGAGACCTGCTCCTGGCCGTGGAGGAACTATGGCCCGAGTCGTTGGCCGAGAACTGGGACGAGGTGGGCCTGGTGGCAGGGCACCCGTCCGCTCCCGTGCGGAAGGTGATGTTCGCCGTCGACCCCACCCTGGAGGTCATCAACGAGGCAGTGGAGTGGGGCGCCGAACTGCTGATCACGCACCATCCTCTGCTGCTGCGCGGGGTTACGTCCGTCGCCGCCACAACCGCCAAGGGCCGCGCCGTCCACCGGCTCATCGAGTCGGGAACGGCACTCCTGACCGTACACACCAACGGCGACTCCGCCGTCGGGGGTGTCTCCGACGTCCTGGCTGACGCGCTGGGGCTCCAGGACGTTGTGCCGCTGAGCGTTGCCGCGAACGGCCTGCCCGAGGAAGGCATCGGACGCGTCGGCGACCTTGCCGACGCCATGAGCCTTGGTGACTTCGCTGCAAAAGTCTTTGCGATCCTGCCGTCCGTGGCCGGGGGAGTGCGCGTGTCCGGGGACAAGGACGGCCTGGTGCGGCGCATCGCGGTCTGCGGCGGCGCCGGGGATTCGCTGTTCAACGAAGTCCGGGCCAGCAACGCGGACGTGTTCGTGACGGCAGACCTGCGCCACCACCCGGCGTCAGAAGCCCGGGAGTCCGCGTTGAACGGGCGTCCGTATCTGGTGGACGTTTCGCACTTCGCCAGCGAGTGGCTCTGGCTGCCTGCTGCCGCAGCGGCGTTGGGCAACGTCCTGGCAGACCAGGGACACGACGTCGAAATCCAGGTCAGTGCCACCAACAGCGATCCCTGGGACTTCATCCTGACTCCGGGCTGAGCCGGGCGCGCGGGACAAGTGAGGCGGGGGAGAAGGCCAGGCGCTAGAGTCGAGGCAGCGCCGGTGCGGTGCCCGGCTGAGGCCGGTAGGGAATCAAGCGGAGGTAACAGTGGCGAAGGCAGCACCGGCAGAACAGTTGAAGTTGCTCGATCTGCAGGGGCTGGACGCCAAGCTGAAGTCCCTCGCCAGCCGGCGCCGCTCGCTTGAAGGGGATCCGCGGATCAAGGACCTGGAAGCCGCGCTTTCCGTGGCCACCGGCGAACTGGGGGCTGCGAAGATGGCAGTCCACGACGCCGAGGCTGAACTGAAGCGCGCCGAAGCTGACGTGGAACAGGTTGCGGGACGGATTGAGCGGGATGAAGCGCGGTTGAACAGCGGCACCGGACTGTCAAAGGACCTCGTCGCCTTGCAGAAGGACATCGCTTCGCTCAACAAGCGCCGCTCCGACCTGGAGGACGTGGAACTGGAGGTCCTCGAGCGGCTCGACACCCTTCGGGAACGCCAGGCCACCCAGCAGGCGATCGTGGACGACATCCAGGGATCGTTCGGCACCATCCGGGCCGAAATTGATAAAGCCCTGGCCGCCGTTGATGCGGAAGCTGCGGAAGTGGCTGCCCGGCGGGACGCCTTTGCGCAGGGGCTCGATTCCGGGTTGCTGGTGGTCTACGAAAAGACCCTTGCCAAGCGTGGAGTCGGCGCCGCCCGGCTTTTCCACGGCACATCCGAGGCTTCGGGGATGAAGCTGAGTCCCGGTGACCTCGCGGAGATCAAGGCGGCGTCCGCAGACGACGTGGTTTTCTGCCCGGACTCCGGGGCGATCCTGGTCCGCTCGGACGAGTGGTCCTGAAGGGAGGGGCGGGAAAGTCAGCCCGGCAGGATGATGTTCAAGGCGTGCGGTTTCCGCCCCGATGCCGGAACGAGTTCGGCGTCCCACTTTTCCCCGGCCGCCCTGACGAGCTGTTCCGGGGTCTCCGGAGCCTTTCCGCGGCGCACCAGCAGGTGCCGGGCGAGTTCACCCCGGGTGTGCTTGGCGAAGTGGCTCACCACTTTCCGCGTTCCGCCGGCCTCTGTGAACACGTTGACCGCCACAGTCTGTTCCGGCGGCGGCGCCCACGCGGCTGCGTAAGTGCTGGACCGGCAGTCCACCAGCAGGTGCCCGCGGGTTGCGGCTTGCAGCGCATCAGCCAGGACCGGCTTCCAGAACGGGGCCAGGCGTCCGACGTCGGGCAGTGCGGTTCCCATGGACAGCCGGTAGGCGGGCACGCTGTCGCCAAACCTGATGGCGCCCCACAGCGCCGAAACAACCAGCACTGCCTCGTCCGCCTTGCGTCGCTGGCCGGGGGTCAGGCTTCGATAACCGAGGGCGTCGTAGAGGACGCCCGAGTAGATCCTGTGCGCGGGCGCTGCCGGCTCCGCGTGAAGCCGGGTATTGCGTTCGACGTCGTCCCGCAGTGACGCGCCCACTCCCAGCAACGCGAGGGCGTCCTGATGGGCGCTCACGGTTCCCAGCGCTTCCAGCACCTTCGCCCGGTAGGGGTTGAGTTCCGGGAACGCCAAAGAAGACCAGTCGACGGCGGAACCCCGGACCGCGGGAGTCTTGCCTTCGGAAGGGGGAAGCAGAATCAGCACCGTCCGATACTACCGGCGGCCGGAGCCGTGCTCCGCGCCGGTAGACTGGAGTGTGGATGGGACAGCCAGGCGGCCGCGCGTCACGCAAGTGGCTCGAGGAACGTCCGGGCTCCACAGGGCAGGGTGGTGGGTAACGCCCACTCGGGGTAACCCGCAGGCAAGTGCCACAGAGAACAGACCGCCCGCATGCCTTTGCCTCCGGCAAAGGCATGCGGGTAAGGGTGAAACGGTGGTGTAAGAGACCACCAGCTTCCCGGGTGACCGGGGAGGCTAGGTAAACCCCACCCGGAGCAAGGCCAGACAGGACACGTCCGAGGGCTGCCCGCCCGAGTGTCCGGGTAGGCCGCTGGAGGGTGCCGGCAACGGTACTCGTAGATGGATGGCCGCCGCTCCTGTTCCGGCAACGGAACGGGAGGCACAGAACCCGGCGTATCGGCTGTCCCGTCCACTCTTCGAATTGACCTGGAAAGCTCTGATGGGGATCCTGAACCGTGCCCGCAAATACTGAGCCGGAACCGGCCGATGGAACGGCCCGGCTGCGTGCAGCCGGCCGCGCCCGGCAGGCGCTTGACCTTCTGGGGTTCCTCGCCCTCTCGTTTGCCGCCTGGGCCATGGCTTCCATCCCGATCATCCTGCACTCCACCGGCTGGTTCGCCGATTCCGTGAAGGCGCCCTGGATGCCGCCGGCATGGATGTTCCGGTCCATATGGTTGATGCTCTATGTCGGCATCGCCGTCGCAGCCTGGCTGGTGTGGCGGAAGAACGCGCTGACCGGCACGGCCCTGGCTGCCTACGTTGTCCAGCTGGTGCTGAACGCGGGCTGGCCCGTGACGTTCTTCGGTCTGTATCCGTTGCTGGGAACCGCCGCGCTCTGGGCGGCCTTCATTGTCATCAGCGGGCTGGCGTTTTCGCTGGTATTCCTGATCCTGCGGTTCGGTCAGGTCAGCGCGGGGGCCGGACTGCTCCTGTTGCCGTACTTTTCCTGGGTGGTGTTCTCCGCCAGCCTTAACCTTTACTCTGCCCTGCACAACTAGCAGCACGTGTGAGTGACTTCACGCGACACAAGCCTTTTCCGGCGGGCCTGCCAACTTAGAATGGATACCGGACGTAGGGGTTCTTCCGCCGGAAATCTGCGTTCGCAGCCGGCGGTTTTTCTTTGCGAACGATCCAAAGCGCCTGGGGGCCGAACCCTGCAGGCGTGGGCGCCCCTGGACATCATCCGGTGGCCGACATCCGCGTACGAGGACGTATGCGGCTGAACCGAGGAAGGTATTTCTGTGAGCCAGACGTCAGATTCTTGTCTTGATACGTGGATGGGCCGGGAGGCCCTCGCCGAGGCCATGATTCCGGTGATCGGCCGGCTGTACCGCGAAAACAACGTGGTGACCAGCATCCATGGCCGGAGCCTGATCAATAAGTCCACCATGAACATCCTCAAGGCGCACCGCTTCGCGCGCCGGATGAGCAAGGACGAGCTGCTGCTGGAGGAAACCGCGCCACTGCTGAACACCCTGGCGGAGCTGGAGCTGGGTGCGGCCGCGATTGACATCGCCCGGCTGAACCAGAAGTTCAAGGAGGAGGGCAACGGCGCCACCCTTGAGGAGTTCCTGCGTTCCGAGCTCGCCGACATTGTGGGCAAGCGCGGTGCTGACGACCGCACAAGCACCGACGTGGTGCTCTACGGCTTCGGCCGGATTGGCCGGCTCCTGGCCCGCCTCCTGATTGAAAAGGCCGGCGGCGGCCACGGTCTGCGCCTGCGCGCCATCGTGGTCCGGCGCGGATCGGACAACGACCTGCTCAAGCGGGCCAGCCTGCTGCGCCGCGACTCGGTGCACGGGTCCTTCGAAGGCACCATCCGGGTGGATGAGGAAGCCAACACCATCACGGCCAACGGCGTCCGGATCCAGGTCATCTATTCAAACGACCCCGCCAGCATCGACTACACCGCCTACGGGATCAAGGACGCCCTGGTGGTGGACAACACCGGCCGCTGGCGCGACGCCGAGGGACTGTCCCAGCACCTGCAGAGCAAGGGTGTTGCCCGGGTGCTGCTGACGGCTCCGGGCAAGGGTGAGCTGAAGAACATCGTGCACGGCATCAACCACGGCACTATCGAGGACACGGACAAGATCGTCTCCGCAGCGTCCTGCACCACGAACGCCATCACCCCGGTCCTGAAGGCCCTGAATGACAAGTTCGGTGTGGTCCACGGCCACGTGGAGACCGTCCACTCCTTCACCAATGACCAGAACCTGATCGACAACTTCCACAAGGGCGACCGCCGCGGCCGTTCGGCTGCGCTGAACATGGTGATCACCGAGACCGGCGCGGCGAAGGCCGTGGCAAAGGCCCTGCCGGAACTGCTGGGCAAGCTCACCGGCAGCTCCATCCGGGTCCCCACCCCGGACGTTTCCCTGGCCATCCTGAACCTGAGCCTGGAAAACGGAACCACCAAGGACGAGGTCAACAACTACCTGCGAGGCATGTCCCTGCACTCGGACCTGCGCAAGCAGATTGACTACATCGATTCCCCCGAAGTTGTTTCCACCGACTTCGTCGGGTCCCGCCGCGCCGGCATCGTGGACGGACTCGCCACGGTTTCCACCGGCAAGAACCTCGTGGTCTACGTCTGGTACGACAACGAATTCGGCTACAGCTGCCAGGTCATCCGCGTCATGGAAGAGATGGCAGGCGTGAACCCGCCGGCCTACCCTGCCAAGGAAAGCGCCAAGGCACTGGCAGCCATCGCTGTCTAGAACCCCTCCGGCCGGGCCCAGGAATTCCCGGCTGGTTCTCTGGAATCAGCCGGGAATCGGGACCACACTAATGGCATGGAAAAAGATTCGACGCTCCAGCACGACACCACTCTGGAACACGCCCTCGACGTCGCCAAAGCCAACCACAAAGAGGCGCTGCGCCTGGTGGAGCGCGCACGGGCGGGCCAGCAGACCGGAGATGTCACCGAAGAGCGCGTACGCCAGCTTGAGGGGCTCCTGGCCATCGCGGAGGAAGACCTTCGCCGGGTAATGCGGGAACAGTAACCGCCCGGGGTGGCCCGTCACTTTCCCTCAACACTGTGGAAATCAGGGCAGGGAACAAACCGGTGTCTTAGGCTCGCCTGGTGCAGGACATCGGCCGCAAGGCGGGAACCCCATGACCGTGAGCTGGTCCGCCTACCGGCGGGCCAGGCGCCGCTCCAGGCAGGCCTGGGCAGTACTTGCCCTTGCCGCGGCCGCCGCCCTGGCCGCGCTGGGCTGGTTCTTCACTGCAGGCCAGTTTGCGCTGGCCGAACCGGCGCCGGCAGGACCCACCGAGGTACCCGTCGTCGACCCCCGGTGGATGAAGCCCGTGATCCCCGTCAACCGGGTGCCCGGTGCGCGTGCCCTCGACGCGCTGGAAAAACTTCCGGTGAAAGGCCGGGCCGCCCAGGCTGACTACACCCGGGAGGACTTTGGCCAGGCCTGACTCGATGTGGACCGCAACGGCTGCGACACACGCAACGATATCCTGCGCCGCGACATGGCAGATGTCGTGTTCAGCGAGGGATCAGCATGCAGGGTGGCCGCCGGCCGTTTCCACGAGCCGTACACGTCGCAGATCGTCGAATTCCGCCGCGGTGCGGAGAGCAGCCGCGCAGTGCAAATCGACCATGTGGTGCCGCTGGCAGATGCGTGGCAAAAGGGCGCCCAGCGACTGACTTCCGTCCAGCGCCAACGCTTCGCAAATGATCCGTTAAACCTCATCGCGGCAGACGGTCCTTCGAACCAGCAGAAAAGCGCCGGGGACGCGGCCACCTGGCTGCCCAAAAACAAAGCCATCAGGTGCCATTACGTGGCGCGGCAAATCACCGTCAAAGCCGCCTACAGCCTGTGGGTGACAGAAGCCGAGAAGGATGCAATGAAGCGCGTCCTCGCCGCCTGCCCGGACCAGCAGACCATCCAGTCCGGCTGACGCGCCGCCGGAGGGCTAGTGACCGAACGGGTCCGGATCGACGCCGGGCATCCAGGTCAGCCCCGGAACCCCCCAGCCGTTCTTCTTGGCCTGCTTTATCGCCTTGCGGGAATAGCGGTCGACCAGCCGGTTGACGTAAAGCTTGCCGTCCAGATGGTCGTACTCGTGCTGGACGACCCTGGCGAACCAGCCTGTGGCCTCGAACCTGACGGGCTGCCCGAATCCGTCGAAGCCCTCCACCCGGGCCCACTCAGCCCGCTTGAGCGGGTACTGTTCCCCCGGGAAGGACAGGCACCCTTCCTCTTCTTCATCAGGGTCCGGAGCGGCGCCGGAGATCTTGGACAGCGTCAGGACCGGGTTGACCACAACCCCGGAAGGGGGAGCACCATCGTCATTTGCGTACTTGTAGACAAAAATCCTCTTGCCGACGCCGATCTGGGGAGCCGCGAGGCCAACGCCGTTGGCGGCGTCGTTGGTTTCAAACATGTCGGCAATCAGGGTGCGCAGGTCATCGTCGAACACTTCCACTTCGGAAGCGCGGCGGTGCAGTACGGGCTCACCCCAAATGGTGATCGGCAGAACGGTCATGTCAGCGGTCCTTCGGCTTCCGGCCCGGACACGATGGCCAGGGCAGTGCTGCAAAAGCAAGGAGGCCGTACCGGATATCCGGTACGGCCTCCTTTGCGGACGGTCTGAACCGTCCCGGTGAGGGTGAGCGACGGGGGTTGAACCCGCGACCTCCTGGACCACAACCAGGCGCTCTGCCAACTGAGCTACGCCCACCATGTTTGACTACCTTGGCCGGCTGACCGGCTCCCTGGGAAGGCAACTCAAATATCCTACCTGCTGTTTGCGGGTGCTTTGTCCACTTTGGGTCATTTCAGGAAAAATTCCCGCAAACGTGGCGCAGATTACAGTTCAGGCAGCGGTACGGCCTGTCCGGAAGTGATGCGGCGGGCAATTTGCTGGGCGGTGGCGCTGTCAGGTCCGGGGGGCGGAACAAAAACAGCCTCGCGGTAGTAGCGGAGCTCGTCGATCGAGTCCTTGATGTCCCCGAGGGCGCGGTGGCCACCCTTCTTGGCGGGGGACTGGAAGTACGCCCGGGCGTACCAGCGGCGGGACAACTCCTTGATGGTGCTGACATCGATGACGCGGTAGTGCAGGTGCTCCACCACGCTCGGCATGTCACGGGACAGGAATACCCGGTCCGTGCCGACTGAGTTGCCGCCCAGCGGTGCCTTTCGCGGTTCCGGGCACCATTCAGCGATGTACTCCATCACTGCAGCCTCCGCTTCTGCCATGGTTTTGCCGGCGGGAAGTTCCTTCAACAGGCCGGACTTTGTGTGCATGTCCCGGACAAAATCGTTCATCTGGGCCACCGCTGCATCATCCGGCTTGATGACCACGTCCACGCCATCCCCGAGGATGTTCAGCTCGGAATCGGTCACCAAAGCCGCCACTTCGATCAAAGCGTCGTTCTTGATGTCCAGACCGGTCATTTCGCAGTCAATCCAGACGATTCTTTCGTTAGTTATAGGCACCGGACCAGACTACCGTTACACCTCCGGGCATCCGGCCGGTGCTAGGATTTCGGGTACGTGGCGGGTCGCCCTGCTGTCAAGGAAACGCGCCCGGCCGGTCTCTGCGGCCCGCCGGCACAAGCCCGCGCAACGGAAAGTAGATTGGACAATCCTGAGATGACGGCGCCCATGCCTGCCGCGGAGGAGCTGGCAATGGCCGCCCCTGCCGGAACAGCAGGCGGCGCCGAAATGGACAACCCCCGCTCACCGCTGCTGGCCGGTTTTGCGGGCTCCATGTTCCTCCTCATTGGATCGCTTGGAGTGGGCTGGCTCGCTCCGGTCTCGGAGCTGCGCCGGATGCCCCTGTTCATCTGGATGCGGGCTGAAGCTTCGGGTGTCGCGCTGTCCATTGTGCTGCTGGCAGTGGGCGCGATGCTGCTGGTGCGGGCGTGGCTGCGGCTGGGTCAGATCGTCCACGTTTGGGGCAGCCAGGCACGCAGGGCAACGCTCAAAGCGGTGGTGGCCTGGGGCCTGCCCATGATGTTCTGCGTGCCGTTGTTCAGCCGGGACGTCTACGCATACATCGGCCAGGGCCGGCTGATGGTGGAGGGCTTCAACCCTTACGAAAACGGCATCTCCGCATTATCCAACTACTTCCAGCTGGGCGCGGACAAGATGTGGACGGAAGCACCGGTTCCCTACGGCCAGCTCTTCCTGTGGATTGAGCAGCTCGTGGTGTGGTCCACCAATGTCCATCCGGAAGCCAGCGTCATGCTGTTCCGGCTGGTGGCCCTGGCTGGTGTTGTCCTCTGTGTCATCTATGTGCCCAAGCTCGCCGAACTGCACGGAATAAACCCCCACCGCGCGCTCTGGCTTACTGCAGCCAACCCCCTGTTCCTGACGAACTTCATCGCCAGCGCCCATAATGATGCGCTGATGATCGGTTTGGCCTTGGCCGGCCTGTACTACTCAGCCACCCGGCGGGTGGTCCGGGGCGTAGTCCTGGTAACGCTGTCCATAGCGGTGAAGCCCATCACCATCGTCTTCCTGCCGTTCATCGGGCTGCTCTGGGCAGGCCGCCGGGCAGGCTGGTTACGGAAATTCACGTTCTGGGCGCTGACCGCAATCTTGAGCCTCGGCCTGCTCACCCTGATGGCGCTCGTCAACGGCTTCGGGTTCGGCTGGATCAACGGACTTTCCGCCCCGGGAAGTATCTCCATCTGGTACGCGCCCGTCGGACTGATCGGCATGGTGGTTGAATCCCTGGCCAACTCGTTCGGCCTGGACGGAACCGTCCCCGAAGGCTGGGTCTTCGGCGCCGGCAAGCTGCTTGCGGTGGCCATTGTGGGGTGGCAGATCTTCCGCGGCGACTACGACCGGCTCATGCGGCGCCTGACCCTGGCCTTTGCCGCAGTGGTCCTGCTGGCCCCGATCATCCAGTCCTGGTACATGGTGTGGCTGATCCCGCTGTTTGCCGTCACGGGCATCCGGAACGACTGGCAGGTGAAGGCGCTCTACTTTGTGGTGTCCTTCTTCATGATTTACGCCATTTCGGACCAGCTGGAAGTTTTCCCCTACCTCCAGACTGAGGACCTCGGCTTCGCCCTGGCCCTGGCCAGGGTGGCGGCTGCGGTCACGGGGCTGCTGTTCGGCCTCTACCTGGTTTTCTGGGATCCACGGACCAAGTACCTGTTCCGCAAGGCCGGCGGGGCCGTCGTCGAGCGTCCCGTCATTTAGTCGCGCCCTGCCGCGGCAAGCCGCCGCAGCGCCTCCCGGTGCGAGAGCGGGCTCATCGCCGCGGCATGCTCTGCGACGAAGCCCACCACCCACCCTGTCATGTCCGGGCGGTGGGCCTGCAGCAGGCCGCAGACACGGCCGGCGACCCCGTCGGCCAGGTCCCCCCAGGCCCCTGTGCTGATGATCTCCTCGTAGGCCGGCAGCGTAGCGGGATCCGCGCCACCAGCCGGTCGCCGGTCAGGTCGATGGCTGCGTGGCGTTCCTTCCGGCTGTGCGGACAGGGTCGGCCCGTTCGCGCAGCGCGTCGCGGATGATGCTGATGACCTCACTGTTGGCAGCGGCCGGTATGCCCATCCAGCCACTGTCGCCAGCAGCTTGCTACCCCACGCTGGCGGATGCCGCCTGCGCCAGGCTTGTGTCCGATGTCCAGCCGGCACGCTGCAGCCAGCCTGCGCACAGGGCGGTCCATTGCGCCGGCCCCGGCTCCCCGTCCGCCATGCCCAGGCCATGCCGGCCATTCGGGAAGACGTGCAGTTCGGCCGGCACCCCTGCCGCCATCAGGGCCCCCGCGTAACGGAGGCTGTGGCTGACCGGGACGGCTTCGTCGTCGGCGGTGTGCCACAGGAAGGCCGGCGGCGTGTCTGGGCCCACCTGGAGGTCCGGTGAGAGCGACGCCAGCAGATCCGACGACGGCGACACTCCCAGGAGGTTGTCCACGGACCCCTGATGGACTTCTTCGGTCAGGGACACCACGGGGTAGCAGAGGACGCTGAGGTCCGGAACTGTGCCGGGGTTATCCAGGTGGGGGAGGCCGGTGGCGGCAGCCGTGGACAGCGTGGCGGCGAGGTGGCCGCCGGCGGAGAATCCCAGGACACCCACGCGTTCCGGGTCCACCTGCAGGCCGTGTGCACCGGTGCGGATGTACAGCATCGCTTCCTTGGCATCCTCCAGCGGCGCCGGGTGCTGGTGCGGTGCCACGCGGTAGCGCAGTACGAAGGCATGGATGCCCAGCCCGGCCAGCCACCCGGCAACCGGCTCGGCCTCATGGTCGGCCTGCCGGGCGTAGCCACCGCCGGGAAGGACCAGGATTGCGGGCCGGGCGCCGTCCCCGGCTTTTCCATTGGCTGGAACCGTTGTCAGGTTGATTGCCATGCTCACGCCGCCTCGGTGCTGCGCCGCAGGGTGACCTCGCCCGTGATCGGCTGCGGAAGGCCGCCGTCGGAATCGTGCCCCTCTGCTGCCGGTGCCGTTGCCCGGGTGGCGAGCCGGCCGATCTCCTCGAGGGGCAGGCGCACGGTGGAGAGTGCGGGGCGGAAATCCCGCAGCGTTTCGATATCGTCAAAACCGGCGATGGTCGCGTCCCGGGGTATCCGCAGCCCTTCCGCACGCAGCGCGGCTGCCGCGCCGATGGCCATCACGTCGTTCACCGCGAAGATGCACAGCTTCCGGCCGGTTTCTCTTGTTCCGTCTCCTTCGCCCTTGATGTGTGCCGCCAGCTTGAGCCCGGCCTCGTAGCCGCCGGCACGGTTGAACTGGGTGCGCAGGATCCCGGCGGGCGCCCGTCCGGCGCCGGCGAGTCCGTCCTGGAACCCTTGGACCCGGTCATCGGAAGTCAGCAGTCCTTCCGGGCCGGCGATGATCACGAAGTCGCCGTCCCATCCAGCGGCCAGCTCGCTGGCCAGCGCGCCGGCGAGTTCCTGGTTGGGCACGGCCAGCACGTGATACCCCTCGGGCGCCGTGGCGCCCACGACGGGGTGCCCGACGACGGCCACGCGGCCGCCGTTGCGGCAGTACCTGTCGAGCTCGGCGGCGAGTTCGGCGTTGTCTTCCTGGTCCTCTTCCCGCGATGAACGCGATCCTGCTATCACGATCGAATCGGCGCGCCGGGCGGCGAACGCCGCCACGGCTTCCTTCTCTTCTGCAGGTGCTCCCCCCGTGGTCGCGAGCAGCACCATCTTCCGCTGCTCGCGGGCTGCCTCCTGGACCCCGCGGGCAATGGCAGCGAAGTAGGGGTCCGCGATGTCGTGGACGATCAGGCCGATAAGGCCGGAACTGGATTTGGCCAGCCCCTGGGCCTGGGCGTTGGGGATGTAGCCCAATGAATCGGCTGCCTGCCGAACCCGCTCGGCGATGTCCTGGCCGGGTTTGCGGGCGGAGCCGTTCAGAACGCGGGAGGCGGTGGCGGGGGACACCCCGGCCAGCCGGGCCACCTCCGTGAGGGTGCTTGCAGCCACAGCGTCTCCTGGGCGTCGATGGGGCAATAAAACGGTTACCACATTATGGCAGTTTGGACCTGCTTTCGGAAAGCGCTTGCCAAGAAGCGCTGTGAGGTGCATCATTGAGAAAGCGGGAATGCGCTTTCCCAGACAGGCTTGAGTAAACTGCTCACTCACCGTGGAGGACACATGGGCTTCGAAACAAAAACAATCCGTATCGCCATGAACGGCATCACCGGCCGGATGGGCTACCGCCAGCACCTGCTGCGCTCCATCCTGCCCATCCGCGACGCGGGCGGCTTCATCCTCGAAGACGGCACCCGCATCCAGGTCGAGCCCATCCTGGTGGGCCGCAATGAAGCCAAGATCCGCGAACTTGCCGAGAAGCACAAGGTTGCCGAATGGAGCACGGACCTGGACGCGGTCATCAACGATCCCACCGTGGACATCGTCTTCGACGCCTCCATGACCAGCCTCCGTGCCGCCACCCTCAAGAAGGCCATGCTGGCGGGCAAGCACATCTTCACCGAGAAGCCCACGGCCGAAACTTTGGAGGAGGCCATTGAACTGGCCCGGATCGGCAAGGAAGCCGGCGTCACGGCAGGCGTCGTGCACGACAAGCTCTACCTCCCGGGCCTGGTCAAGCTGCGCCGCCTGGTGGACGAAGGCTTCTTTGGCCGCATCCTCTCCATCCGCGGCGAGTTCGGCTACTGGGTCTTCGAAGGCGAGGTCCAGGCTGCACAGCGTCCGTCCTGGAACTACCGCAAGGAAGACGGCGGCGGAATGACCACGGACATGTTCTGCCACTGGAACTACGTCCTGGAAGGCATCATCGGCAAGGTCAAGAGCGTCAACGCCAAGACCGCCACCCACATCCCCACCCGCTGGGACGAGGCCGGCAAGGAATACAAGGCCACCGCGGACGACGCCTCCTACGGCATCTTCGAACTCGAAACCCCCGGCGGCGACCAGGTCATCGGCCAGATCAACTCCTCCTGGGCAGTGCGCGTCTACCGCGACGAGCTCGTCGAGTTCCAGGTTGACGGTACCCACGGCTCCGCCGTTGCCGGCCTGAACAAGTGCGTCGCCCAGCAGCGCGCCCACACACCCAAGCCCGTGTGGAACCCGGACCTGCCCGTCACCGAATCCTTCCGCGACCAGTGGCAGGAAGTGCCCGCCAACGCCGAACTGGACAACGGCTTCAAGCTGCAGTGGGAAGAATTCCTTCGCGACGTCGTCGCCGGCCGTGAACACCGCTTCGGCCTCCTGTCCGCAGCCCGCGGCGTCCAGCTGGCAGAACTCGGCCTGCAGTCCAACGACGAGCGCCGTACCATCGACATCCCGGAGATCACCCTCTAATGACCTCGCTCATCCTTCCTTCCGCCGACGGCGGCACCCGGGAATACCGCCTGCAGGGCGGCACCGCCTGGGCCCGCCCCGCCGCGCCGCTGACGGCCCGTCGGGCCTACGCCGCCGCGCACGTCATCCCTGAAGTCCTAGCGGACAACACCCCCGGCACCCCGGCCCGGCTCGACTGGGACACCACCATGGCCTACCGCCATGAACTGTGGTCCTACGGCCTCGGCGTCGCCGACGCCATGGATACCGCCCAGCGTGGCATGGGCCTTGACTGGGCAGCCACCCAGCAGCTCATCAAGAGGACCGGTGTGGAAGCCGCCTCCGTGGTGTCCGCCGGCAACCCCGCAACCGCCGGAAAGACCGTCCGGGACCTGGTCTCCTGCGGCGCCGGCACCGACCAGCTGGACATCGACGCACTGCCCGCAGGGGAAGCGGGCATCAAGGCCGTCCTGGAGGCATACCGCGAGCAGATCGCCGTCATCACCGAGGCCGGGCCCAAGGTCATCCTCATGGCGTCCCGTGCACTGGCCAGGGTGGCCAGCGGCCCCGAGGACTACCTGAAGGTCTACTCCGCCCTGCTGCAGGAAGTGGACCAGCCCGTCATCCTGCATTGGCTCGGCACGATGTTCGATCCCGCACTCGCGGGCTACTGGGGTTCGGACGACGTGGCCGCCGCCACCGAAACGTTCCTGGACCTCATCAAGGAGAACGCGGACAAGGTTGACGGGGTCAAGGTGTCGCTGCTCGACGCAAGCCACGAGGTTGCCCTCCGTGCCGCCCTGCCCGAAGGCGTCCGCCTCTACACCGGCGACGACTTCAACTACCCGGAGCTGATCGACGGTGACGGCACGCATCACTCGGACGCCCTGCTTGGCATTTTCGCTGCGATCTACCCGGCCGCCTCGGTTGCCCTGCAGAACTACGACGCCGGCAACACCGCCAAGGCACGCGAAATCCTGGACTCCACGCGTGAACTGGGCAAGCACATCTTCAGCGCCCCCACGTTCTACTACAAGACCGGCATCGCGTTTATGTCCTGGCTCAACGGCAAGCAGCCCGGTTTCCAGATGGTCGGCGGGCTGCACTCCGGCCGCTCTGTCTGCCACCTGGCCAGGACGTTCGAACTGGCGGACAAGGCCGGACTGCTGAAGGACCCGGCACTGGCCGCCTTCCGGATGTCCGATTTCCTGCGCATCAACGGGGTGGGGGTATGAGCGACTTCTCCCGCCTGTCCATCAACAGCGCCACCACCAAGAAGTGGACGCTGGCGCAGGTTGTTGAGGGTTGCGTCAACGCCGGCATCCCGGCCATTGGCCCCTGGCGTGACCGGGTGGAGGAAGCCGGGCTGGACAAGGCAGCCCGCCTGATCAGGGACGCCGGGCTCCGCGTCTCGTCGCTGTGCCGAGGCGGTTTCCTGACCGCCGCTGACGCTGAAGGGCAGGCCGCCGCGCTGGCAGACAACCGCGCAGCCATCCTGGAAGCTGCGGCACTGGATACCCGGGAACTCTTCCTCGTGGTGGGCGGGCTTGCGCCGGGCGAGAAGGACGTGGTGGCAGCACGGCAGCGCGTGGCTGACCGGCTGGCGGACCTCGTTCCGTTCGCTGGGGAAAACGGCGTCAGGCTGGTGCTCGAGCCGCTGCACCCGATGTACGCGGCAGACCGTGCCCTTATCTCCACCCTCGGCCAGGCCCTTGACCTGGCCGAGCCGTTCGAGGCGTCAACGGTAGGCGTCGCCGTCGACACGTTCCATGTGTGGTGGGACCCGGAACTGAAGGCGCAGATCGAGCGGGCGGGGCGGGAAAACCGGATCGCCTCCTACCAGGTGTGTGACTTCAACATGCCCATCGCCGCCGATCCGCTGCTGTCCCGTGGATACATGGGCGACGGCGTGGTGGACTTCGCCACGATCGGTACCTGGGTGCGCGACGCCGGCTACACCGGCGACATCGAGGTGGAAATCTTCAACCAGGACATCTGGGACACCGACGGCAACACCGTCCTGTCAACGGTGAAGAAACGCTACGCGGAGCTTGTCCTCCCGTACGCCTGACACCGTCCGGATGCCTTTACAGACCGCGGGCTCCTGCTACGTCACGGCAGGAGCCCGCGCCCCACAGAAAAAGGACCCGGACCGCGCAGTGCGCGGTCCGGGTCCTTTTTGCCTTCCTACGCGTGCAGGGCGGCGAAGCGGCGGTACCTCGCCAGCACGCCGCCGTCGTCCTTTTGCAAGGGATGGTCGACGGCGTCCGGCACCCACGCCGGAAATTGTCCGGTGAGCGCCGCGGCGGCCTGGCGGGCGGCGCCGTCGGCCACGTACTCCCCGGGACGGGGGACGGAGACGGGAAGCCCCAGCAGCTGCGCGGCCGCCTCCTGGACTGCCGGCGACTGGGCGCCGCCGCCCACCAGGAGGACGCGCCGGGCGACGACCCCTTGCTCCTGCAGGGCGGCCAGGCCGTCGGCCAGCGAACAGACCACGCCTTCGACGGCGGCGCGCGCCAGGTTCGCAGGCGAGTAGTTTGCCCGGGTGATGCCGTGCAGGGACCCGGTGGCGTCGGGCAGGTTGGGCGTGCGCTCGCCGTCGAAGTAGGGCACGAGCGTGAGCCCGCCCGCCCCCGGCTCCGCCGACAATGCGAGTTCGTTGAACCCTGCCAGGTCCACGTCGAGCAGCGCCGCCGTGGCGTCGAAGATACGGGTGGCGTTCAACGTGCACACCAGCGGAAGGTAGTGGCCGGCAGCGTCCGCGAAGCCGGCAACGAGCCCTGAAGCGTCGGCAGCCGGCTTTTCGGAGACGGCGAAGACCGTACCGGACGTGCCCAGGGACATCACAACGTCGCCCAATTGCGCTCCTGCGCCCAGGGCGGCTGCGGCGTTGTCCCCGGCGCCGGCAGCCAGGAGGCTGCCGGCCGGTGACGTCCCCGCTGCCTCCAAGGGGCCGAGGACCCTCGGAAGCACAGGAACATGGCCAAGGGACCCGGAAAGGACCTCCGGCAGGTACTTGCCCTCCGCCGTCGAGAAGTACCCCGTGCCTGAGGCGTCCGAGCGGTCAGTGGCCAGGGCCTTCAGCCCCGCCTCCCCGCTGCCCGGACCGTACCCCTGCAGCCGCCACGTCAGCCAGTCGTGGGGGAGGCACACCGCGGCGACCCGGGCGGCGTTTTCGGGTTCGTTGTCCGCCAGCCACTGCAGCTTGGTCAGCGTCAGCGATGCCACGGGGACGGTGCCGGTAGCCTCAGCCCAGTACCGGGCACCGGCCACGGCATCTCCATCACCCGCGGTCTTGACCAGTTCCTCTGCGGCGCCTGCGCTCCGGGTGTCGTTCCAGAGCAGGGCGGGGCGGACAACCTGTCCATCACTGTCCAGGCAGACCATCCCATGCTGCTGTCCTGCCACGGATACGGCTGCCACATCATCCAGGCCGCCTGCCTGTGCGATGGCTTCCTGCAGCGCTTCCCACCAGCGGTCCGGATGGATTTCCGTCCCGTCCGGATGCGAGGCACGTCCCTGGCGGACCAGCTGCCCGGTATCCGCGTCGCGGACCACCACCTTGCAGGACTGGGTGGAGCTGTCGATGCCTGCTACCAGTGCCATGGTCAGCGGGCGCCGAGGAGGTGTTCGATGGCGAGTTGGTTGAGGCGGATGAATGCGAAGGAGCGTTCGGCGGCTTTGTCGGCGTTGAAGTCCTCGAAGGCTGCGGGGTCGTTGAGGAGGTCGGTGGTGGTTTCGCCGGTGGCGAGGGTGGGTTCGCCGAGT
>NZ_VAHN01000025.1 GCF_005796205.1 Pseudarthrobacter sp. NamE2
AAGGGCCGGTGCGGGGTAAAGGGTTACGGCGGTCATAGCGTGGGGGAAACGCCCGGTCCCATTCCGAACCCGGAAGCTAAGACCCACAGCGCCGATGGTACTGCACCCGGGAGGGTGTGGGAGAGTAGGACACCGCCGGACATAAATTAGGTAGGGCCCTGACAGTGCATGTCAGGGCCCTACGGTTTTAACTACCCCGGTAGAGTTGATGGTCATGAACAGCCTCTTCAGCCACGCCCAGGATCCCTTCGGAAGCGACGACAGCGATAGCCAAGACCTGCTGGAACCCGTCGTGAGCGCGGTGGTGGTTCCCGGAAATGTGGCCCACGCCTTCGCCGGCTTCACGGACCATACCCATCTGTGGTGGCCTCTTGAGTCCCATGGCGTCTACGGTGCTGACTCCTATGTGGAGTTCGAGGAGAACCTGATCCTTGAATCAGCCGATGACGGGCGCACAAGCATCTGGGGCACGCTGGATGACTGGCAGCCCCCGTTTTCCTTCCACGCCACCTGGCATCCCGGCTCCACTGCACTGTGGTCCACGGAACTCCTGGTGGTCTTCAAGGCGGTGGCGGAGGGGACCGAGGTCCGGGTGTTCCACGAAGGCTGGGAGGGTGCCGAAGACCCGGAAGCAGCGCGTGCCGAATATGTGGAAGCCTGGCCCATGATCCTGGCCAAATATGCCCGGTTCATGGGAGCACCAGGGGACCCGGTAGAAGAAGCCGGCTAGCCGTCTTAATGTAGGCAACAGAAGGACAAGCAGCCCCTGGCCCTAGACTGGGTGGAGATGTCCGACGGCGGGTGGAGGCCTTGGTGGGAAGCATTGTTGATGAGCTTGAGGGCCTCCTCGCCTCCGGGCAGGTTGAGGTCAGCGAGGCGGCACTCCGACGGTACGCCGTGGACCAGGCTCCGATCATCGACTTCCAGCTGCCGCTGGCCGTGGTTTTCCCGCAATCGGTGGCCGACGTCCAGGCTGTGGTGCGCGCCTGCGCCGACAGTGGAGTGGCGGTGGTGCCGCGGGGCGCAGGCACCGGAGTGTCCGGCGGTGCCCATGCCACCAGCAACTGCATCATCCTGTCCCTTGAGCGGATGGACCGTATCCTCGCCCTGAGCCCTGATGACGAGACAGCAGTTGTGGAGCCCGGCGTGGTCAACGCCGTACTCAACGAGGCCGCAGCCGGCCATGGACTCATGTACGCCCCGGATCCGGCCAGCTTCCGTTCCTCGACCATCGGCGGCAACGTGGCCACCAACGCCGGCGGGCTGCGCTGCGCAAAGTACGGGGTGACCCGGGACTCCGTCCTTGCCCTGGACGTGGTGCTCGCGGACGGGTCCCTCCTCCATACCGGACACCAGACCTTCAAGGGTGTGGCCGGCTATGACCTCACCGGACTGTTTGTTGGCTCGGAGGGGACCCTGGGCGTCGTTGTTGGCGTCACTGTGCGCCTGAAGTACCTTCCGAGGGAGGTGCACACCGTAGCGGCCTTCTACCAGGACTTCCGAATGGCCGCTGCAGGGGTCCTGGCCGTGGGCAGGGCGCGTGTCCAACCTGCCATCATGGAACTGCTCGACGGCGGTACGCTGGCACAGCTTGACGGGATCCATGGGTCGGACCTCACCTCGCGCGGCGGCTCGCTGCTGCTCGTCCAGACGGACGGGTTTGGCGCAGCGGCGGAAGCCGATGTGGTGCGGAAAGTCCTCCGTGCCGGCGGCGCAGCAGTCACCACGGAAGCCAGCGCCGAGGCGGAACGACTGGTGGAACTCCGGCGGCACAGCAGGGGAACCGAGGTGGATGACGAGTACCGGGTGGGCGAGGACGTGGCTGTGCCGCGCTCACGACTTGTGGACTACGTCGCTGCCCTCGAGAACATGGCCGTCAGTCACAACGTGAACCTCAAGGTGGTGGCGCACGCCGGGGACGGCAACCTGCATCCCACCTTCTGGATTGAGCGGCGCGGCAACGCCGTAGACCCGGCCGCAATGGGCTGGCTCCAGCGTGCCCTGGATGAATCCATCAAGGCGGCCCTTGAGATGGGCGGCACCATCACGGGAGAACACGGCGTGGGCCAGTACAAGCTGCGGTGGCTGGGCCAGGAGCAGCCCGAGCCCCTTCGCGAGCTTCAGCGCCGCATTAAGGACCTCTTCGATCCTGCAGGCATCCTGAACCCGGGTAAGGCGATTTAGCTAGTCGTCGGCGTCCGGGTACTCATCGATGGACTCTTCGGCCCCGTACCGCGACTCCTCGGTCTCCGCTTCCAGGATCTTGAGCATCCCGGTGTCCGGGTTCAGCATGATGGCGGCCTCGTCACGCCGGTGCCGCAGGATGGAGTCGATGTAGGACTGCACTGCCTCGGCCAGCGGGATGTTGCGTTCCTGCTTCTCCGACATGTACCAGCGGTGCTCCAGGACCTCGTGGACCACCTCTGCCTGCTCCAGCTTTCCGGACAGGTTCCGCGGAATGGACCGCACAATCGGCTCGAACACCTGGCTCACCCAGAGGTGGGCGCTGTATTCCTCGTCCATGTCCGGGTTGTTGTCCGCACGGAACGAGTCCATGTCGTTGAGGAGCCGGCGCGCCTGGTTCTCCTGCGCGTCCAGGCCGGTGAGGCGGAGCAGCCGCCGCTGGTGGTGGCCCGCATCCACCACCTTGGGCTGAAGCTGGATGGTGGAACCGTTCTGCGTGGTTTTGATGGCATATTCCTCGACGTCGAAGCCGAGTTCATTGAGTCGCCGGATACGGGCACCCACACGCCAGCGTTCGCCGAGCTCGAAGGACTCCTTCTCCGTCAG
The DNA here is from genome assembly GCF_005796205.1 of Pseudarthrobacter sp. NamE2. Classification (GTDB taxonomy): domain Bacteria; phylum Actinomycetota; class Actinomycetes; order Actinomycetales; family Micrococcaceae; genus Arthrobacter. Next base: position 2,791 of record NZ_VAHN01000025.1, read on the forward strand.
TTCCGCCCACAGCCGGCGGTAGCTGTCCATGATGAGTTCGCTGGTGGCCACCGGGTCCACCTTCTCCTCGATCAGCCCGCCGTCCAGCAGGTCCATCAGTTCACCTGCGATGTTGACCCGGGCAATTTCGAGGTCGTATTCCCGCTGGCCCGTGGACAGGTCCGGATACAGCTCACCGGTTTCGGCATCCACGAGGTAAGCGGCGAAGGCACCAGCGTCGCGGCGGAACAGGGTATTGGAAAGGGAGACGTCGCCCCAGTAGAAGCCGATCAGGTGCAGCCGCACCAGGAGCAGCGCCTGGGCATCGATCAGGCGGGTCAGGGTGTCCTTGCGGAGCATCTGCGAGAACAGTGCCCGGTACGGCATGGAGAACTTGAGGTGCCGGGTCACGAGCACCGGATTGAGCGGCCGCCCGTCCGGCGTCGTACGGCCGGTGATGACCGCCACCGGTTCCACGCAGGGCACGTCCAGCCGGGCCAGCTTGCGGAGCATGTGGTACTCGTGCCGGGCAACGTGCTCGGACGTCTCCTTGATGGCGATCACTGATCCGCCCAGGTGGGCGAACCGGACGATGTGTCGCGAGATACCGCGGGGGAGCGCCGCAAGGTATTCTGCCGGCCAATCCTCCAGAGCGATGTGCCACGGCAGGTCCAGCAGTTCCGGGTCAGCGGCGGCGGCCGTGATGTTCAGGGAACTCACCACCGGGGCAGCCTTGCCGTCATCGGCGCTGGCGGCCACGAAACGCGGCAGTTTTCCGATCTGCGCGTAGTCGGTGGGTTCGTCGTGCCACTGGGCGCTGTGTTCCTCTGTCATGGCTCAATTCTTCCGTACTCGGACGTAGGCGGCTAAATTGCCGGCGGGCAGGTTAAATGCCGACGGCGGCCCGCACCCTTGCGAAAAGGTGCGGGCCGCCGTGGCTTGCCGGTTGGGCCCACGCCGGCAGGGTTCCCTGGCCGAAGCGAAGCGAGGCTAGGGTGCCGGTGGGGATCAGTCGCCCAGGCGCAGGCCGGTCTTGGTGTCGAACAGGTGCACGTGGCCCGACTGCGGACGGACGTAGATGGCCTCGCCCTTCATCGGAGGACGGCGGCCGTCGACGCGTGCCACGATGTCGTGGTCCTTGCCGTCGAGCGTGGTGTGGCCGTAGACGTAGGCGTCGGCGCCCAGCTCCTCAACAACGTCAACTTCCACCTTCAGGCCTTCGCCGTGCGGAGCGGTTTCGAGGTCCTCGGGACGGCTGCCCAGGGTAACCGTGGAGCCGTGTGCCTCTTCGAGGACGTCCCGCGGCACGGGGTAAACGGTGCCGCCGAACTGCACGCCGCCGTCGACGACGGGAAGTTCGAGCAGGTTCATGGCGGGCGAGCCGATGAAGCCGGCAACGAAGACATTCTTGGGACGGTCGTAAAGGTTGCGCGGAGTGTCAACCTGCTGCAGCAGGCCGTCCTTCAGTACGGCAACGCGGTCACCCATGGTCATGGCCTCGACCTGGTCGTGGGTCACATAGACAGTGGTGACGCCCAGGCGGCGGGTCAGGGACGCGATTTGGGTGCGGGTCTGGACCCGGAGCTTGGCGTCCAGGTTGGACAGCGGCTCGTCCATGAGGAAGACCTGCGGGTTACGGACGATGGCGCGGCCCATTGCGACACGCTGGCGCTGGCCGCCGGAGAGTGCCTTCGGCTTACGGTCCAGGTACTGCTCGAGGTCCAGGAGCTTGGCGGCTTCGCGGACACGCTCGGCGCGTTCTTCCTTGGAAACGCCTGCGATCTTCAGGGCGAAGCCCATGTTGTCGGCCACAGTCATGTGCGGGTACAGCGCGTAGTTCTGGAAAACCATCGCGATGTCGCGGTCCTTCGGGGGAACATCGGTGACGTCGCGGTCGCCGATCAGGATGCGGCCTGCGTTGACGTCCTCAAGGCCGGCGAGCATGCGCAGCGAGGTGGACTTACCGCAACCGGAGGGTCCGACCAGGACCAGGAATTCGCCATCGGCGATGTCGATGTTGAGCTTATCGACGGCGGGCTTGTCAGTGCCCGGGTACAGACGCGTAGCGTTGTCAAAAGTAACTGTAGCCACAGTTATCAATCCCTTCACCGGCAGGTACGTGCCGGACGATCCGTTGTGAATGGTTCATGTTTGTTCAGTTTTGATGCATCACGCCTGGGACGGAATGCACCGAGTGACGCCGCACGTTGCCTGTGCGCCACATCACAAGAAAGAGTATGTCAGACGCTTCGCTTATTGGCGTAAATGTTACGAAGGTCACACGCCGGCAGGTGCTGCCGCTAACCCGAGGCTGCTGCCGGGTCTTCCTCCGCCACTGCCACACTCCGCTCCTGAAGGAGCGTTTCCAGCAGCTCCGCCACGTGGACGGGCGCTTCCACGCGGTATTGGGCCTGGGTAAAGTCCATGCCCACCTTCACGCCCACATCGCCCGGCTCGAGGCGGGCCAAAGCGTCTTCGTCCGTGGTGTCATCACCGGCGAACAGGACGGCCGTGGCTCCGGTGACCTGCCGCAGGAACGTGACCCCCTCGCCCTTGGAAGCGTTCACCACCGACGTTTCAAGGACCCGCTTGCCGTTTTTCAGGAAGACACCCTTGCGGTCCTGCAGCAGCGAGCGGGCAGCAGCCACGGCGTCCTCGGCGACGTCGTCTGCCGCCTGGCGCGTATGCAGCACGACACCTGCAGGCTTGTCCTCCAGCATGGTGCCGGGGGCTTCCGCCACGATCTCCGCGAGGATGGCGCGGACCTCGGCCAGCAGGGCCTCCTGGTCCTCATCGAGCGTCAGGCCGGCGGATCCCGGTCCCAGCCACGCTTCCGCGCCGTGGCTGCCGATGAGCAGCGAGTCCACCGGCGGCGATGCGACGGCTCGAAGGCTGGCGAGGGCGCGGCCCGAGATGAGGGCCGTCGTCGTGCGCGGCAGCACGGCGAGCCCCGCGAAAGCCGCCGCTGCGCGCGGGAGGGGACGGGCGTCGTCGGCGTGCGCCACGATGGGCGCCATGGTGCCGTCAAAGTCCATGGCCACCAGCAGGTGGTCGGTGCGGGCGATGTTCCGGATGGCCTCCCGCAGTTCCGGAGACAACGCCAGGGGACCTGCAGCGCGGCGGTCAGCTGTCATCGCGCACCGCCTTCTCCTTCAGTGCACGCAGGAAGTCGGCAGACCAGTGGTCGACGTCGTGCTCGAGGATCTGCTTCCGCATGGCGCGCATTCGGCGTGAGGCTTCGCGCGGGGGCATTTCCACGGCGTTCATTATGGTGTTCTTGAGGCCGGCGATGTCGTGCGGGTTGACCAGCAGGGCCTGCTTGAGCTGGTCTGCAGCGCCGGCGAACTCGCTCAGGACCAGGGCGCCGTCGTTATTGGTCCTGGCCGTGACGTACTCCTTGGCCACCAGGTTCATGCCGTCCCGCAGTGCGGTGACCAGCATGACGTCCGCCGCGAGATACAGCGCCACCATCTCCTCCACAGGGTAGCTGTGGTGCAGGTAGCGGACGGCCGTGTTTTCGATGGTGTCGTAGGTGCCATTGATATGGCCCACTGTGCCTTCCACCTCCTCACGCAGCAGGCGGTACTGCTCCACGCGCTCGCGGCTGGGGGAGGCGACCTGGATCAGCGTGGCCTCGCCCACCGACAGCTTGCCGTCCGCCAGGAGTTCCTCGAATGCCTTGAGCCGGTGCCGGATGCCCTTGGTGTAGTCCAGCCGGTCCACTCCCAGCAGGATGGTTTTGGGGTTGCCCAGGTCGTGGCGGATCTGCCGCGCACGTTCGATGATCTCCGGATTGCCCGCCAGCTCGGTGATCTGCTGGACGTCGATGGAGATAGGGAACGCCTGGGCGCGGGCGATATGGGTGAGGTCGCCGTTGTGGTCCTTGACGTGGACCTGCTGCTGTTTGACGCTGGCGCCCAGGAAGCGGCGTGCGGAGCGCATGAAGTTGCCTGCGTCGCTGGGCCGCTGGAATCCCACCAGGTCCGCGCCCAGCAGGCCGTCGATGATGGCGCGGCGCCACGGCAGCTGGGCGAAAATTTCCGGCGGGGGGAACGGAATGTGGTTAAAGAACCCGATGCGCAGGTCCGGCCGGGCTTCACGCAGCATCCGCGGCACCAGCTGCAGCTGGTAGTCCTGGACCCAGACGGTGGCGTTCCGGTCCGCGTGGCGCGCGACGGCGTCGGCGAACCGCTGGTTGACCTTGCGGTACGTCTCCCACCAGGTCCGGTGGAATTCCGGCGGGGCGATGACGTCGTGGTACAGCGGCCAGAGCGTGGCGTTGGAAAAACCTTCGTAATACAGTTCGACGTCGTCAGTGCTGAGCTGTACGGGCACCAGGTCCATCCCGCCGTGGCTGAAAGGTTCCACCGTCTCGTCCGGGGCGCCGTGCCAGCCCACCCACGCGCCGTCCGTGCGGGCCATCATGGGCGCCAGTGCCGTGACCAGCCCGCCGGGGGAGCGGCGCCAGCCGGAGCCGTCGTCTCCGTCCTCGCCCGGCGCGCAGCGGTCTACCGGCAGGCGGTTGGACACCACCATGAAGTCGTACTTTGTCTCGCCTGCCTGGCTGCTGCCGGCGGCGACTGCCGTGTCCGTATCAGCGGTTACTTCCTGGACGGGTGTTTGCATTGCGGCCCCCTGGGGTTGCTTGTGCCTCTTAGCCCACCCTAACGGGACGGAATCATCGGTGCTATTCGTCCGTTGGTCAAGAGGGGGTAATACTTGAAGAGGCAAGCTCTCAGGTTTCTCCCCTAAAATATTGGGAGTGCCACGAAGTGGTCCCCCCACGTCGATCGACCCAAGGAACACATGAGCCCTGCAAACGAAGTACGCAAGTCCAAGGCTGAGCGAACCGCGGAGGCGCGCGAAAAGGCCCGCCTGATCCGGGAAGCGCAGCTCAAGAAGGACAAGCGCAACAAGCTGCTGATCGGCTGGGGCATCGTGGCGGCCGTAGTGGCCATCCTTGCGGTCGTGGCCCTGGTGGTTACCACCAGCATCCGGCAAAACACCCCTGTTGCGGACCAGGGTCCAGTGCCGGCAAACGGCAACGTCAATGGCGGCGTAACCCTCCTGGCCAACACCGAAGTCAAGGCTACGGAGCCGGCCTCGGTGGACATCGCCAACGTCCCCGCCAAGCCGGACACCCTGCCCAATCCCGTAGTGGCGCCCGGCGCCGAGGCCGAAGAAGGGCAGCCGGTCAAGGTTGTCGCCTACATCGACTTCATCTGCCCTGTGTGCAAACGCTTCGAGGACACCTATAACGATGCCCTGACGGGACTCCGCAACGAGGGCAAGATCTCGCTCGAATACCGTCCGCTTGGTTTCCTGGACCGGATGTCCAGCACCAACTACTCCTCCCGTGCTGCGAACGCGGCCGCCTGCGTTGCGGACCAGGCGCCGGACAAGTACGCCGCGTACATCGACCTCCTGTTCACCAACCAGCCCGCCGAGGGTGGTGCCGGCCTCTCCGATGACAGGCTCAAATCCCTGGCCAGCGAGATTGGCGCGGACATCAACAGCTGCGTTGACGACAAGACCTTCCGCCCGTACGTGAAGTACTCCACCCAGCTTGCGTCCAACATCGGCGTCACCGGAACGCCCACCGTCTTCATCGACGGCAAGCAGTGGGACGGCGGCACCGACCTGAACGCCGAAATCCAGGCTGCGATCGACGCCAAGGCCTAAGGCCGGCAGGATCTCCGCCAAGGGCCCGCCTCCGGAACCAGTCCGGGGCGGGCCCTTTCGTTTGGGCAGTACCGCCGGGGCAGTTCCCTTGTCAAAGGCGTTTTTACCACCGGCGGGAGTTTGGGCTACGCTTATCTGGCGCCTTGCAGGCGCCGCCCGCCAGGGCATGCCTCCTTAGCTCAGTTGGCCAGAGCACCGCTCTTGTAAAGCGGGGGTCGTCGGTTCGAATCCGACAGGGGGCTCCACGCCGGCCGCAGCCGGTTACCTCCTCCTTTTCGCCAGCCACGGCAGCCCTGCCGGGACTAAGCTAATGCCATCCGAAAAATCAGCCTGCTGATCAAAGGAGGATGGGTGCCATGCCCAAGACCGGCAAGAACGACCATGCCCGCAAGGACGAACTGCCGTCCACGCTGCAGCGCTCGGACCAGAAAGCCCAGGACACCTTCGCCAAAACCTACGACTCCGCCCTCGAGTCCTATGACAATGACGAGGGCCGTGCCGCCCGGGCTGCCTACGCCTCGCTGAAGCACAGTTACGAGAAGGTGGGCGACCACTGGGAACCCAAGGACAAGAAGGGCCCGTCGGACAAGCGTGCCGAGGAAGGCATCAAGTCCTCAGAACCCACCGCCGGGGGCGTGAACGCAAATGCCTCCAAGGAGCACTTGTACAACCTTGCCAAAAAGATGGACGTCAAGGGCCGCTCCAGGATGGACAAGGACGAGTTGGTCAAGGCGCTGCAGAAGGCCAACGACGCCGCCACCCGCAAGGCAAGGGAGTAAGCCTCCCCGCAGGTCTGCCTGCGCTCTTGCCGTAACGCAATCCAGGGTGTCGAATCAGAGGACACGTTAGGACGGGTTGAACGGCAATGACGCCAGGAGGTTCCCATGTCAGTGAAAGGCACCAAGGACTCAGCGAGGACATCCGGCGGCCGCACCGGGCCTGAACAGCGCCGCGGGGACTCTTCTGCAGGAATCGCTGCCGAGGAGCCTGCCAGGATCCGCAACATAGCCCTGGTAGGACACTCAGGGGCGGGCAAGACCATGCTCATCGAGGCCCTGCTGGCTGCCAACGGCATGATCACGCGCAAGGGATCTATTGCCGACGGGACCACAGTCAGCGATTCCGATCCTGCCGCAGTCCACCAGCAGCGTTCGGTCACGCTGTCGCTGGTGCCGCTGTCCGTTGACGACATCAAGGTCAACCTGCTGGACACCCCGGGCTATCCGGACTTCATTGGGGAAATGCGGGCGGGGCTGCGGGCAGCGGATGCCGCCCTTTTTGTTGTCTCCGCCGTGGACGGCATCGATGCCACCACCACCGCGCTGTGGGGTGAGTGTGAGCACGAAAGGCTGCCGCGCGCCGTCGTGATCACCCGGACGGACCACCCGCGGGCGGATTACGACGCCGCCCTCGCCGAGTGCCGGAAGGCGTTCGGCGAAGGCGTCCTTCCGCTCTACGTCCCGGTCCGGACGGGCGGGGACGTCACCGGCCTCCTTGGACTGCTGTCCGGGACGGTGACCGACTATTCGTCGGGGGAGTCTCCCTCGGCAAGGGAAGCCGACGCCGGGGAACTCGCCGGTACCGAGGCGGCCCGGGGTGAACTCATCGAGGGAATCATCGCCGAAAGCGAGGACGAAACCCTGATGGACCGCTACCTGGGGGGAGAGGACATCGATACGGGGGTCCTCATCGAGGACCTTGAAACTGCCGTGGCGCGCGGTTCCTTCTTCCCGGTCCTTCCCACCTCGGCGATCACCGGACTGGGCAGCGCCGAACTCCTCGAGGTGCTGGTCCGCGCGTTTCCCCCTCCAACGGAGCGGGGGCTGCCCGAGGCGACGGACCTTTCCGGCCAGCCCGCGGGGCGGCTGGCCTGCGACCCGGCAGGCCCTCTGGCGGCGGAGGTGGTGCGCACCTCCAACGATCCCTTCCTGGGCCGGATCTGCCTGGTCCGGGTGTTTTCCGGAACACTGCGCGAGGATTCACCCGTGCACGTGAGCGGACACGGTTTGGCGGACCGCGGCCACCAGGACCACGACACCGACGAGCGGGTCACCCATATCTACTCGCCCCTCGGTTCCGCCCTGCGGCCCGTGCCGTACAGCGTGGCGGGTGACATATGCGCTCTGGCCAAACTGGGAAGCGCCGAAACGGGGGACACCATCTCTTCCCGGGACAACCCCCTTCTGCTGGCCACCTGGGACATGCCCGAACCCCTGCTTCCGGTGGCAGTGGAACCTGACTCACGCAGCGACGAGGACGCCCTTGCCCGGAGCCTGGGCAAGATCGCTGCGGGTGATCCCACGCTGCGGGTGGAACGGAACGCCGAGACACACCAGCTTGTCCTCTGGTGCATGGGCGAGGCACACGCCGAGGTGGTGCTGGACCGCCTCCGCGAGCAGGGCGTGAAGCTCCACACCGTGAATGTGGTGACGCCGCTCCGGGAGACGTTCGCGGCGCCATCGGCGGGGCACGGCCGCCATGTGAAGCAGTCCGGCGGCCACGGCCAGTACGCCGTCTGCGACATCGAAGTGGAACCCCTGGAACGCGGTGCCGGGTTCGAGTTCCTGGACAAAACCGTAGGCGGCGTGATTCCCGGGACCTTCATCCCGTCCGTGGAGAAGGGAGTCCGGGCGCAGATGGAAAAGGGTGTTTCGGCCGGGTTCCCGGTGGTTGACGTGCGCGTGACGCTCGTGGGAGGCAAAGCCCACAGCGTGGACTCCTCGGACGCCGCGTTCCAGGCCGCCGGCGCACTGGCCTTGCGGGAGGCGGCCGCAGCCGGGAAAATCCAACTCCTGGAACCGGTGTCCGCCGTGGGCATCACTGTTTCGGACGAACACGTCGGCTCCGTCATGAGCGACCTCTCGGGCCGGCGCGGCAGGCTCACCGGAACCACCTCCACCGGGGACGGGCTGACGGAAATCAGCGCAGAGGTGCCGGACCAGGAATTGCTGCGGTACGCCGTCGAACTCCGTGCACTGACCGCCGGTACCGGTCGGTTCACCCGCCGCTACCTGCGCCACGATCCCGTGCCGGCCAGCTTCAGCCCGTCCTGACCCCCGTCCCCCGATGAACCCGGCCGCCCGGAAAATCCAGCGCATCTACCTGACGCTGACGCTGGGCAACACCCTTGCGACCTCGTTTATCTGGGGAATCAATACCCTCTTCCTGCTCGACGCCGGGCTGAGCAACCTGGAAGCCTTCGCCGCCAACGCCTTCTTCACTGCCGGCATGGTGCTCTTTGAAGTGCCCACCGGGGTGGTGGCGGACGGCTGGGGACGGCGCGTGTCGTTCCTGCTCGGCACCATCACCCTGGCCTCCTCAACCTTCCTCTACTACCTGCTCTGGCAGTGGTCCGCCCCGTTCTGGTGGTGGGCTGCGGTGTCAGTGCTGCTGGGCCTGGGATTCACCTTCTTCTCCGGGGCGGTAGAGGCCTGGCTGGTGGACGCGCTGCAATTTTCCGGCTACGACGGCGGCCTGGAGGCGGTGCTGGGGCGCGGACAGATGGTCTCCGGCGTAGCGATGCTGGCAGGTTCCGTCGCCGGCGGCGTGATCGCCCAGGCTACCGACCTGGGGGTGCCCTTCCTGCTCCGCGTGGGTGTGCTGGTGGCGATGTTCGCGGTGGCTTTCCTGCTCATGCGCGACGTCGGCTTCACTCCGGAACGGTCGCCCCACCCCTTGCGGGCAACCCGCACGGTCCTGAAGGCCTCGATCGACGGCGGCTTCAAGCATCCGCCGGTCCGGTACATCATGCTCGCTGCACCGTTCACGGAAGGCGTGGGCTTCTATGTCTTCTACGCCCTCCAGCCCTACCTGCTGCAGCTCTTTGGAGATCCCCGCGCCTACGCCGTCGCCGGCCTGGCGGCAGCCATCGTGGCCGGTGCAGACATTGTGGGCGGATGGATGGCGCCGCGGGTCCGGAAGCTGGTCCGGAGGCGCACCACCGTGCTGATCGTCAGCAACCTGGTGAGTGCAGTCATCCTGGTGGTGCTGCTGTTCACCAACTCATTCTGGCTGGCTCTGGTGCTCCTTGCCCTGTGGGCCGTGGTGGGAGCGGCCGGAACGCCGGTGCGCCAGGCCTACCTGAACGACATGATCGCCTCCAAGCAGCGCGCAACCGTCCTCAGCTTCGATTCCCTGATGGGATCAAGCGGCGGCGTGGTCATCCAACCGGTGCTGGGCCGTAGCGCTGACCTCTACGGCTACCCGGCGTCCCTGGCCGTTAGCGGAGCCGTGCAGTTGCTGGCCGCGCCGTTCATCCTCCTCAGCCGCCGCCAGCGCTCGCAGGCGGACGCGGCGTCGGACCTGGCGGCAGCGCCTTAGAAGCTTTCCTGCAGTGTTGGCTTCCATGACCAGGGGCTGGCGTGCGCCGGATTAACGCCGGCGAGACCCCGGGGAAACCTTCCCACAACAATCCCGGCATACGTTTCAGGAATGACAGCTGATGCCCTGCGCCGGGTCCGCGCCTGGCTTACTGATACGTTCACCTACGACTCGCAGGGGGAGGCCGCGGACGCTATGGCTGACGCCACCCGGTGGGGCTGGCTCCCGGCGCTGAGCGGGGTGGCAATGGGCGCGGAACAGGCCAGGGCGGTGCACGCCGAAACCCGGCACAGGGGCACCCGGATACACGCTTGAACCCCCTATTGCGCCGGTAGCGGGATCATGCCCTAAACTGCATCACTGAGGTGCCGGAAATGGCGCTGCGCAGCAACGAAAGTGAACAGGCTATGGCTACCGATTACGATGCTCCACGCAAGCAGGAAGAAGACTCTCCTGCTGACTCACTCGAGGCCCTCCAGGCGTCCCGCGGCGGCAACGCCCAGACTGCGGTCATTGACGTCGATGAGAATGATACCGCCGAGGGCATCGACCTGCCCGGAGCCGACCTTTCCAACGAAGAGCTGACGGTCATTGTGGTTCCCGAACAGCAGGATGAATTCACCTGCTCCTCGTGCTTCCTGGTCCGCCACCGGTCCCAGGTTGCCCTTGAGAAGAACGGCATGAAGTACTGCATCGAGTGTGAAGGCTGACGCCCCAGCCAGCAGTCAGGAACGCCGGCCGCCCACGGGGCGGCCGGCGTTTTCCGTCTCCCGACGCCGTCGTTATGAGGGGTAACGGGCGGGTGCAGAAAAGGCACCAAAAAGGTCAAGAAAAGGGCTGGAAAAGCCCTTGTTTTATGGCCCGTTAATGCTGCAAGGGGCAGCCTAACGGTTGCATGCCGAAGCGGCTACAACCCTCGTTTCGCGGCTGCCACACTCCTAATCTTGAGCTATCCAATCGCTCCTTCCTTGGGTGGCTCCACAATGAAAAAACTCTCCATCTTGCTCACGGCTATCCTTATGGCCGTCGGGCTGGGAATCCTGGTTCCGGGGCCCGCCTCGGCAACCACCTCGTATTGCGGACTGGTCTGGGGGTCCATGTCCAAAGCTGACAACACGTTCAGCAAAGCATCCGTCACCAACGTCCGCACCGGGCAGCACTACTGCTTCGACCGGATGGTGGTGGACCTCAACGGCCCCGCTTCCGGCTACACGGTAAGGTACGTGCCCCAGGTGGTCCAGGACGGTTCCGGGTTCACCGTGCCGGTCCGCGGCGGCGCCAGGCTGCAGGTTACGGTGAACGCGCCGGCCTACAACCCTGACACCGGCCAGCCCACGTACAACCCTGCCAACCAGGCGGAACTCTCCAACGTTTCCAATTACCAGACCTTCCGCCAGGTGGCCTGGGCCGGAAGCTTCGAGGGTTACACCAACATTGGCGTGGGCGTCCGTGCCCGCCTTCCGTTCCGGGTGTTCACCCTGGACGGTCCCGGCTCCGGGTCGAGGCTGGTCCTTGACGTGGCGCACTTCTGGTGATGCGTGGCCTGTGACAACGGGCCCCGGTCAGAAAATTGCATAAAAGTGCCGTACCCCTGGAACCCGGGGGTACGGCACTTTCGTTATGCGGTTGGCGCTCCGGTTCTACTCCGGAACCACCAGGGCAGGGGTGTCCTTCCTCAGGGTTTCGCTGCGGAAGAAGGCGGGCCGGACCCGGGACATCACCAGCATGAACACCGCACCGAGGACAAGGATCCCGACGCCCAGGATGAAGACCAGCCCCACGCCGAAGACCTCGGACCCGCTGCCGAACTCCGGGGCCATGCTGTCCACGGCGGTCTGGAAGAACACCACAAACAAACCCACCCCGCCGAGCACCGGGCACAGCAGCCGCAGGATGAAGTTGCGGGCGCTGCTGAAGACGCTGTGCCGGAAGTACCAGGCACAGGCCAGGGCGGTCAGGCCGTAGTAGAAGCAGATCATCAAACCAAGCGAAACGATGGTGTCGTTCAGGACGTTTTCGCTGACCACGTGCATCACGGCGTAGAACCCGGCGGAAACGACGCCGGCAACAATTGTGGCGAAGCCCGGCGTCGCGAACTTCCTGCTGACTTTTCCGAAGCGCTGCGGCAGGGCGCCGTAGTGCCCCATGGCCAGCAGTCCGCGGGCCGGCGACATGAAGGTCGACTGCAGGGACGCCGCGGAGCTCGACAGCACGGCGAGGGACATCAGGATGGCGAACGGACCCATGATGGGCGAGGCGAGCGCTGTGAAGATGTTCTCGTGAATTTCCGTATTGTTCAGGCCGTTGCCGGTGTCACCCAGGCCGGCGAACATCATGGTGGCGATGCTGACCAGGAGATAGATGCCGAGCACGATCACCGCTGTCAGGGTGCCGGCCACGCCTGCCGTCTTCCTGCCGTTGGCGGTTTCCTCATTGAGGGTCAGGCAGACGTCCCAGCCCCAGTACACAAAAATGGACAGCGAGATTCCGGCGGCTACCTGGCTGAAGGTTTCGACCTTGGTGACGTCGAACCATGCCCAGCTGAACGGGATGGCCGTCCCGGACGCGGACCAGTTGGCGAAAGCCATGGCGACGAACAGGCCAAGGACCAGCAGCTGGAACCCCACCAGGCCGTACTGGACCACCTTGGTGGCGTGCAACCCGCGGTAGCTGACCCACACGGCCAGGGCGACAAATACGAAGCAGGTCAGCACGTTCAGGGCTTTGTTGTCCGCGAGCTCCGCAAGGCCTTCGTTACCGGTGAGCTGGGACAGGAAAAGGTAAAAGAAGTCCACGGCTACGCCGGCAAGGTTTGACAATACGATGATGTTGGCGGCCAGCAGGCCCCAGCCGCCCATCCAGCCCACCCAGGGGCCGAAAGCCTTGGTAACCCAGGTGAAGGTGGTGCCGCTGTCCGGGGAGTCTGCGTTGAGTTCCCGGTACGCGAGCGAGACCAGGATCATGGGGATGAACCCGATCAGGAAGATGACAGGCAGCTGGAGTCCGACTTCATTGACGGTGGGGCCCAGGGCGCTGGTGAGGGTGTAGGCGGGGGCGATGGTGGAAATGCCAAGGACGACGACGGCGAGCAGGCCCAGCTGCCCGCCCTTCAGTCCCTTGGGGGTGATTCCGCCGCTGCCGGGCGGTTGCTTGCCGGAGCCGGCGGAGGACGTACTGGTGCGGAGTGTCTCTGTCATGGCACCACTTTCTGGAAGACTCTATGACCATGGTCACTATATGAATGGCGTTCATTTAGTATGAGGGTGCCGCGATGCAAGCGCAAGAGGAGATATGAATCACGTTCGTTTATGACCGCCAGGGTGGTCAGTAAGCTTACTGAGAAATCTCGCAGTCCTGCCGGTTCACCCCGGAACAGGACTGGTAGCGTCACAAACACCGGACCGATCGAGGAGGACTGATGAAAGCTTCACCGACACTGACCAACAACCTGCAGGCCGTGCTCACCGATTTGATTGAGCTGCACATCCAGGGCAAGCAGGCGCACTGGAACATTGTGGGCACCAACTTCCGGGACCTCCACCTGCAGCTGGACGAGATTGTTGATGCCGCCCGCCAGTTCGCCGACGATACTGCGGAGCGCATGCGCGCCCTGCATGCACTTCCGGACGGCCGCAGTTCCACGGTTGCCGAATCCACCCACCTGGCACCTTTCCCGGACGGGCTGATCGACACCAGGGATGCCATTGAGCGCATTGTTGCTGCCCTTGAGGCTGCTGTGGGCACCATGCGCAAGGTCCACGACGAGGTGGATGAGGAGGATCCCACGTCGGCCGACCTGCTGCACGAGTTCATCCTCAAGCTGGAGCAGTTCGCCTGGATGGTGAACGCCGAAACCATGAAGCCCACCGCAAGCGTGACGGCCCCGGACGCGAAGTAGCCCGGCGGCACCGCATCCGCTGCACGGCAGGCGCCCGGCGCCGGAGGTTTACTCCGGTGCCGGGCGCCTTTGCTGTCCGTACTGCCTGCCGCTAGGCAGCCTTTGGCACTTTCCGGAGTACGACGGCGGCGAGGACTGCCGCGGTCGCCATCAGTACCAGCCCTATTGCGGCAGTCACATGGACGCCGGAGTCGAAGGCCGAGGCTGCGGCGGTCCGGACTGCGTCGGCCACTGGAGCGGGCAGGGCCGCGGCCGCCTCCATGGCGCCTGCCAGCGTTTCACCCGCGTTGTGCACGGCGGCGGACGGAGCGGAGTCCGCCAGTCCGGCCGGCAGCTGGAGGTTGCGCTGGTAGGAAGCAGTCAGGATGGAACCCAGCACCGCGGTGCCCAGGAGGGCGCCCACTTCGTAGCCTGTCTCGGAAATGGCGGCCGCCGCGCCGGACTTCTCCGGCGGCGCGGCGCCCAGGATGAGGTCATTGGAAATGGTTTCCGCGGTGCCAACGCCCAGGGCCAGGACCAGGAGGGCGGCGAGCAGGAGCGAAGGGCCGCCGTCGTGGTTGCCAAAGGTGACCAGGCTGTAGCCGGCGGCGCTGAAGGCCAGCCCTGCGGCCACAACAAATCCCGGCCTGACCCGGCGGACCAGCGGAACCACCACGAGCCCCGCAGCCACTGTGGCCACCAGCGCCGGAATCATTGCGATTCCGGCGGCGGAAGGAGACATGCCCTCGAGGAGCTGCAGGTGCTGGGCCAGGAAGAGGATAAAGCCGTTGAAGGAGAATAGAGCCAGGATGTTGGCGCCGATCGCCATGCTGAATACCCGGTTCCGGAACAGCGACATGTCCAGCAGCGGAGTTGCCAGGGCCAGCTGCCGGCGCACGAAAACGACGCCCATGGCCAAACCGAAGCCGATCGCCGCCAGGGCGGTGGGGCCCGGACCCTCGGTGGCCGTCTCCTTGATGCCGTAGACCACCGGAACCATCACCAGCAGCGAGAGCAGGATGCTGGGAAGGTCCACCCGGCCGGGCGCCGGGTCCCGGGACTCCGGAATAAACGCCGGTGCGAAAACCAGCAAGGGGAGCATCAGTGGAACGGCGACCAGGAAGACCGCACCCCACCAGAACTGCTCCACCAGCCAGCCGCCAAAGATCGGACCCAGTGCCGCGCCGCCGGAGAAGCCGGCCGCCCAGATGGCAACGGCCAACCGGCGCCGGTTCGGTTGCGGAAAGATGTTCCGGATTAGTGACAGCGTGGACGGCATGAGCATCGCGCCGAAGAACCCCAGTGACGCCCGCCCTGCAATCAGCCATTCTGCGCTGGGGGCAAAGGCTGTGGCAGCGGACAGCGCGGCAAACCCCACGCTGCCGGTCAGCAGCAGCCTCCGGCGGCCGATCCGGTCGCCGAGGCTGCCCATGGACACCAGCAGTCCGGCGAGCACCAGCGGGTAGGCGTCAACGATCCACAGAAGCTGGACGCCGGTGGGCTCGAGTGAACGCGCGATCTCGGGCAGGGCGAACGTCAGCGCTGTGTTGTCCACCGCAACCAGCAGGACCGGGAACATCAGCAGGCCCAGCGCCAGCCAGTCGCGCCAGGGTGCCCGTGCGGCCGGGCCGGCGGAGATAACCGATGAAGTCCGGGTGGAAGCGGCTGATGAGATCATGAGATAACTATACCGTCCGGACGGTATAGTTACGAATCGGCGGGAGTTGAGGAAACACGCGGCCCGAGAGGCATGATTAAGCGCATGCCCCGGAAGCCTGTAGCGCGCGACGCCGTCCTCGATGCCTTTGAGACCCTCCTCATTGAAGTGGGGGAGCGGGCGGCCACGCTTGATGCCGTCGCAGCGCGGGCGGGCGTGTCCAAGGGCGGGCTCCTGTACCACTTCCCCAACAAGGAAGCCCTGATCCAGGTGCTGCTGGACCGCCTCGATGAGTTGGCCGCTGCCGATGCCGAGGCCATGGCCCGCGCCGGGGAAGGTGCCGCGGCCTACTTCATCAGGACTTCCGTCTGGGCCGATACCCCGCTTGACCGTGCCGTCGTCGCGGCAACAAGGCTGGCGGAGGTGGCGCACGAGGAGACCCGCCGCCGTTTCGCCGCAATCCAGCAGCGGTGGCTTGATGAAATCGCCGCTGATGTGGGGCCTGCCCTGGCCAAAGCCGTGCTGTACATGGGGGACGGGCTGTACTTCAATGCCATGCTGTCCGTGGGGCCGGTACCGGAAGGGGGCGCGGCGGCAGATGTGGACGATCTGCTGGCCGCCCTGGAGCGGCTGCGGCGCTAGCAGGGCCATTTGCTCCAGCCGCTGCGGCGTAGGACAATTAAACGCCGTGGGAGCCGTTACCGGCGCCCGCAGAATCCAAATGAATAGCCTTTGATCTGCGGCGGGAGAGTCCTGCCCGGTACATCCAGCAGGCGCCGTAGGAGCAAACCCTCCCCAGGAATCTCACAGGCCCATGTACCGCCGCGGCGAGGCACCTCTGGAAAGCAGCAGGCAGTACCGGGATGTCCGGAGCTGTTGTGCTCACCGACGGTGCAAGCGGGGCCGCAAGCCGGCAACGCGGAAACTCTCAGGTCCAATACAGAGCGGGGAGGAACCGAATCGCTGTGGCGTACCCTGCGCCGCCTGAATGATGGAGTTCCCCTGTGACCGCTTCTCCAGCCCCCGCCACCACCTTCGTTGACCGGCACATCGGTGCACGCCGGAACGCTGATGTCAGCACCATGCTCAAAGCCGTCGGGTACGACACTGTAGACGCCCTGGTGGACCGCGCGGTGCCCAAGGACATCCGGCAGGACAATCCGCTGAAGCTCTCACCCGCCCTCAGTGAGGTGGAGGTGCTCGCCGAGCTGCGCAAGCTGGCGGCCAGGAACAAGACCGCGGTCCAGATGATCGGGCAGGGCTACTACGACACTGTGACGCCGCCGGTGATCCGCCGGAACATCCTTGAGTCCCCGGCCTGGTACACCGCCTATACCCCGTACCAGCCGGAAATTTCCCAGGGCCGGCTGGAGGCCCTGCTGAACTTCCAGACCATGGTCCAGGACCTCGTCGGCCTTCCCATTGCCAACGCGTCCCTGCTCGACGAAGCCACCGCCGTGGCCGAAGCGGTCCTGATGATGCGCCGGGCCAACAAGAACAAGGATGCCCGGGACGGCATGACGGTCCTGGACGCCGACTGCCTCCCGCAGACCATTGCCATCGTCAAGGGTCGTGCCGAAGCACTCGGCTTCGACGTCAAGGTCGCCGACCTTTCCGCCGGGCTGCCCGACGGCGCCATCAACGGTGTGGTGCTGCAGCAGCCCGGCGTTTCCGGGCATGTGTGGGACCACTCCGCGGTGATTGCGGAAGCCAAGGAACGCGGTGCCCTGGTGACCGTGGCCGCGGACCTGCTGGCGCTGACGCTGATCACCCCGCCGGGGGAGCAGGGCGCCGATATCGCCGTCGGTTCGGCCCAACGGTTCGGTGTGCCGCTGTTCTACGGGGGCCCGCACGCTGCCTACATGGCGGTCCAAAAAGGACTTGAGCGCTCCATGCCCGGCCGGCTGGTGGGTGTCTCCAAGGACGACGCCGGCGTTCCCGCCTACCGGCTGGCGCTGCAGACCCGCGAGCAGCACATCCGCCGTGAGAAGGCCACGTCCAATATCTGCACCGCACAGGCCCTGCTGGCCATCGTTGCCTCCATGTATGCCGTCTACCACGGCCCGGACGGGCTGAAGGCGATCGCGGAGACGGCGCACCGGCACGCCCGCACGCTCGCGGCCTCACTGAAGGCTGCCGGCGCGGAGGTCCTGCACGACTCCTTCTTCGATACCGTCACCGTCCGAGTCCCCGGCAGGGGTACCGACATTGTGGCCGCGGCAGAGGCAAAGGGGATCAACCTGCGCTTCATCGATGCCGATACCGTGGGCATGTCCGTGGACGAGACCACGACGCCGGCGACCGTCGCCGGAGTCGCGTCCGTCTTTGGCGGCGAGGCGGTGGGCACCACCGGCGGGTATGCGCTGGACAGCGCCGTTGAACGCACCTCCTCCTATCTGGAGCATCCGGTGTTCAACACGTACCGGTCCGAGACGCAGCTGCTGCGGTACATCCGTCGCCTGTCTGATCGGGATC
>NZ_VAHN01000026.1 GCF_005796205.1 Pseudarthrobacter sp. NamE2
TTACCGCAGCAGCCCTTTTGCGTGCCGGCAGGTTGCGGCAGAAACGGTCACGACGACGGTTCAGTCACCGCGACGGTGGGAGACATGGTTTCCGCATTCACCATCCATGCAAGCTGCTCGAGGCGCTCGATGGCGGCGTGCAGCAGGTCGGCGCTGGTGGGGTCTTCCTCGTCAACCTCGTCATGGACGTCCCGCATCGTCTGCACCGTGCGCTCCAGCCGCGCGGTGATCAGCTTGACCGTGTCCTCGGTGGACGTCAGGCCCTCAGGGAATTCGTCGAGCCGGTTGCCGCTCGAGACAGTGCTGCTGCGCCCGTCGGGCAGTGCGTGCAGGGCACGCATCCGTTCGGCGGCCTGGTCCGCGAAGAGCCTCGCCGCCGCAATGATCTCGTCGAGTTGCAGGTGCAGGTCGCGGAAGTTCGTGCCGACAAGGTTCCAGTGCGCCTGCTTTCCTTGCAGGTGCAGCTCGATAAGATCGGTGAGCACCATCTGCAAGTTGCTGGCAAGGGTGGGTGACGCTTTCATCATGTTCCTCCTTTGCGGCCCGGCCGGCTGCCATCGCGGCCACTTATTTCTAAGCATACTTACTATCGGGCTGCAACCAAGTTGGAGGTGATGCTGCCGCCGCGCCTGCCCTTTAGGTGATCCTGGCCAGGGCAAACCCGTCCCAGCCCTTGGAGCCCACGGTCTGTATGACGGTGGCGTCCAGCCGCGGGTGCTCCCCCAGCATTTTCAGGGCGTCCACGATACCGCGGGCATTGACGGGGTCCAGGTCCGGGTTCAGGACAGCGCCTTCCCAGACGGTGTTGTCCAGCACCACTGTAGCGCCTGGCCTGCCGAGCCTTACGGCCCAGTCCAGGTAGCGGCTGTTGTTCTCTTTGTCTGCGTCGATGAAGATGAAGTCGAAGGGCTCCCTGCCCTCCTCCTCCAGCGCAGCCAGCGTGTCGAGGGCGGGACCGAGCCGGATCTCCACCTTTTCGCCCAGGCCCGCGAAGTCGATGTTCGCCCATGCGACCTCCGCGTGCTTGGGGAGGTATTCGCACGTAACCACCGTGCCGTCGTCGGGAAGGCCGCGCCCGATCCAGATGGTGCTAAAGCCGGCGAGCGTGCCGATTTCCAGGACTCGGCGGGCACCGGACAACTGGACCAGGAGCTTCAGGAGCTTTCCTGCATTAGGTGCCACTTCGATGGCAGGCATTCCCGCCTCCGCAGCGGATCGGATCGCCTGCTCCATCGCAGGATCCGGATGCACAACCACGCGCGAGAGGAACTCTTCGGTGGCGGTCCATTCCGGCCGGGGTTTGTGCTCCAACATTGCCACAGTCTGGCACGGGCCGGGGTGTGGGTCCAGAGACTTTTGCAGGACCGCGGGGTTCCGGGAGAGCTACTCGGATCCGTCCGCGAGTGCTTCCTCAAGGCGTTCAACCTTGGCGGTGAGCTCGCCGCTGTAGCCGGGCCTGATATCGGCCTTGATCACCAGCGAGACCCGGCTGCCGTAGCGCCCCACCGCCTCGGTGGCGCGTTTGACGACGTCGAACACCTCGTCCCATTCGCCTTCGATGGTGGTGAACATCGAGTCGGTCTGGTTGGGGAGGCCGGACTCGCGGACGATCTTGACGGCGGCGGCAACGGCGTCATGCACGGAAGCGTCGCCGGGCCGGGAGCCTTCGGCTGGCGTACCTGATGGAGAGACAGAAAAAGCAAGGAGCATGCAGCCAGTCTGCCACGCCGCGCTGCCGGCACGGCGCCGGCGGGAGGGCTTGGCTGTCATATAAGCGCCTACCCTTCAGTAACGGTGATCGCCCGCAGCAGCGTTGCTAGCCTATTTGGCATGAGCCTCGCAGTCGCCCGCAAACCCCTCCGCGCCGATGCCGCGAGGAATGTGGACAAGATCATCACGGCGGCGCGCCAGTGCTTCCGCGAGTTCGGGCCGGATGTGCCCCTGCAGACCATCGCGGCCACGGCAGGGGTTGGCCCTGCCACCCTCTTCCGGAACTTTGCTGACAAGGAGGAACTGGTTCTCGCCGCGCTGAACCGCCAGCTCCGGCTCACCGTTGACCCGGTGGTTGACGACGCACTGGCCGGCATGGACGCCGCCGAGGGGTTGTTCCGCGTCCTGGAGTCCCTTATGGCCGCTTCGAGCGCGGACGCCAACCTGCTGGGCGCCGTGGCCGGACGGCGCGAGCTGCTGACCGGCATTACGGGTTCCCTGATGGAGTCCATCAGCGTGCTCCTGGTGCGCGGCCAGGGACAGGGAAGCCTGCGCGCCGACATTTCGATGACGGACATGTTCCGCCTGCTCGCCATGCTCATCAGCGTGGTGGACACCATGGAGCCGGGTTCTGATGCCTGGCGGCGGCCGCTGGCCCTGGTTGAAGACGCAATCCGCAGCAAGCGGCCCGAGCGGCCCCTGCCCGCCCATGTGCCGGTGCCTTCGGCATCGGGTATGGGCGCCCAGCCCCTGGCCCAGGCCGGGGCGGAACCCCAACCGGGGTAGTTTTCCGCGGTTCCCGGACCGCCCCTGCCCGGGCCCGCACCCGGATGGGACCATTGTGGGCGCCGAGCCTGGTGCAATACACTTCAAGAGGGTTACGCAGCCAGCCTCTGTACAGTGGATATGGAGCGCCCCCATGACGCAGTTCCTGCAGTTTCGGCACGCAACGGCGGCAGCGCGATGAACAGTTCAAAGCTCTTGCACTTCCTCAGAGATCCACGTGATCCGGAAGAAATCCTCCCCACGTTGACCGCCGGCGCGCTGGCAGACCTGCTGGACGCCCTGTACCAGAACCTTGACACGCCCGAGCCTGAATTCGGTGCACAGGCCTGGTACGAACTCGCTGTTGAAGAGAGCTGCCGCAGGGCCGTATCGCCGGATGGCGCCGCCCATGGAGTGGCCTGAAACAGGCCCAACCCTCCTGAGGCCGTACCCGCGGCGCGGCCTTCCAGCCGGCAGGGGCTGGACGCTGCACCCATTTTGCGGCTCAGTTGGCCGCGTCCCGCCTCCTCCGAATCTCCAGCATGACCAGGGCTTGAAGGGCCGGAACGGGCGATAACGGATCCACCTCAAGCCCTTGCCGCAGGCTGCGGGACAGCGACTCCAGGTCCTCAGGCGGGACGTCGGACAGGCTTGGGTAGCGGGTGTAGAAACGTTTTGCGGGAAGCCCTGCCGGCCGTCGGACGTCCTTTCGGGGCCGGCCGGCTCTTTCTCCCGCAGCATGCAGCTGATGATCCATGGTCGCCGTTCACAGCAGATTCCACGGCCAACTGCATAGCCGCTCCCATAGTACCGCCGGCTATGCAGATCCTGCGTGACCGGCCTCACGCCTGCTGTCAGTTCCAGCCCATGACGCGAAGCAGAGCGGCAGTGCCGGCGCCGGCAAGCACCACCACCAGGAACGGGGCCCGGAGAACCAGTGCGACGGCGGCAGCCGCCAGGGCGCCAAGGCGGGCATCGGCGGCGAGCGCCTGGCCGGACGCGGCGGCGTTGACCACGGTCAGGGACGCGAGCAGTCCGATGGTCATGGTGCCGGCGATGCGGGATATCCGCGGGTCCTCCAGGAGCCGGGCCGGCACAAGGTAGCCCACCAGTTTCCAGGCATATGCCAGCACGCACGCGAGCAGCAGCCAGAACCAAAGGCTCACGTGTCCACTCCTGATACAGGGCTGTCGTGGCGCCGGTGGCCATGATGCTCCCGGTACGGCTCCACATCGGGTTCGAGCCCTTCGTCGCTGCGGCCGTGGCTGAACCAGCCAATCAGTGCGGCCACCACTGCGGCCACCAGGATGGGCACGCCGGCAGGTACGAACGGCACGGCCAGCACCGTGGCTACAGCGCATACCACGGCAATGGCGATGGGTTCGCGGCCCTTGAGCCGCGGCCAGAGCAATGCGAGGAACGCCGCCACGGCCGCGCCGTCCAAGCCCCACTGTTTCGGGTCGCCCAGCCCGCTGCCGGCCAGCGCGCCAACCGCGGTGAACAGGTTCCACAGCACATAGATGCCGATGCCTGCGGCCCAGAAGCCACGGCGCTGCTCGTCGGGATCGGCTTGGCCGGTGCTCGTGGCCGTGGATTCGTCGATGGTGACCTGCGCCCCAACGTATTTGCGCCAGCCTTCGGGCCGCAGGAGCGCGTTGAGCTGCATCCCGTAGATGCCGTTGCGCATGCCCAGCAGCGTAGCGGCGCTCATGGCCGCAATGCCGGACCCGCCGCCGCCCACCACTCCGATGAACGCGAACTGCGAACCACCGCTGAACAGCAGCAGGCTGAGGGCCATGGTCTGCCAGAAGTCGAGCCCGGATGTGACCGACAGTGCCCCGAAGGATATGCCGTAGAGGCCGGTAGCGATGCTGATGGAAAGGCCCACCCGCACCGCCGGTGACGCGAGGAGCTCTTTCACGTCCGCCGCTCCGGGGCCGGCCCGGGCGGCGGTGCATTCAGCGCTGCGGCGAAGGGAGTCCGGGCACGCCCGCCGGACCTGGGAGAGAGCATGGCTCCACTCAATCACAGGGACGGCCGGGGTTTGAAACCGCTTGGGTTGTCCCTCCGCAGGTCAGCTCCAGGCCAGGCCGGAGCTGCCGTAGGGCGGAGGCGGGCCGCTGTAGTCCAGCGGCTGTCCCGCGGCGGCGAGGGGCGGCGGGACGTAGCGCAACCCGCCAAACGTGCTGGGCATGCTCCGGTAGGCGGGCGCAGGGAGCGTCCGCGGTTCCGTCCGCACCGCCGGCAGGGCGCAGAGCTCCTCTGCGGTCCTTGCCAGGGACAGCCGGCCTGCCCCGGCGCGGCCGGTACGACGCCGGGCGGCCAGCAGGGTGATGGCCGCGGCCGCGGCTCCGTACCCGGTGGCGTGGTCCAGCGCCTGGACGGGCAGGGCACCTGGCTGCCAGCCGCCGTCGTCCCTTTCCCGGCCGTACGCATGCGCTATTCCCGCGGCAGCCTGCACGATGCTGTCGAAGCCGCGCAGGCCGCGCCAGGGCCCGGCGGCGCCCCAACTGTTCAGCGTGACCACCGCCAGCCCGGGCCGGAAAGCCTGCAGGGCGTCGGCACCCAGCGCGAACCGGTCCAGGGAGCCGTGCCGGTAGCCAATTACCACCACGTCGGCGGTTTTGAGGAGTTCCTGCAGCCTGCGCTGGTTGTCCGGCATACCCAGGTCCGCCTCCGCACTGCGCTTGCCAAAGCAGGTGTCAACGAACTGGTCGGGCAGCTCGGGCAGTTGTGGCGGGTCGATGCGCAGCACGTCGGCGCCGAGTGCCGCGAGCAGCCTGGTGGCGACCGGACCGGCGATGACCCTTGTCAGGTCCAGGACCCGCACGCCGGCGAGCGGTCGGCGGATGTTTTCCGCGGCACCAGGAAGCGGTGCCTCCGGGTCAGGGATGCCCTGCCCGTCCAGTCCGATCCCCATTTCCTTCCCGCCGGCAGGAGTGAGCGCAATCCACGGTCCCTCACGGGCAGCCGCCCCCATGTCCGAGGCCAGCCATTGGTCTCGTGTCCGAACGGCTGCGGCTATTCCGCCCCGGGCCTGGATGGCAGCCTCGCCTTCCAGGGATGTCATGGTGCGGAGGGCCGGCTCCACCTGGTCGGGTGAACGGGCATTGAGCGCCTGCAGGAGGCGCCGCTCGTGGTGCGGGTAGTTGGCGTGGAGCCGGATCCAGCCGTCCCGCGTCGGCCGGAACCCGGACAGCGGGGCGAATCCCTGCAGCTTCCGGCCGGCAATCCGTAGCTGCCCGGAGGAGTCGAAGGCTGCGGCCGTCATGGCGGAACTGGTGGTGAAGCTCCCGGGCAGTCCGGTGTACAGCTCCAGGGCCGCAGCCGCTGTGCGGACGGAGCCAAGCGCCAGCCCTTCCACATCCAGGGGGCCGGCCCACCAGCGGCGGGGACCGTCGTCGTCGGACCGGCTGCCCATTTTGCGGCTGCTCCCCGGCTAGCGGCCCTGGGGCGAGGCCAGCTGGAGCTGGGCAAGGACCCGGGCCGGCACGTTGGTGGTGATTTCGTGGATGCCGAGTTCCTGGCAGAGCGTCACATCCTCGGCGGAATCCACCGTCCACACCCGGAAGCGCCGCCCGGAATAGAGCCAGCGCTGCACCCTAGCCGGATGCTCGCGGACGTAGTCGATGCCGGGACCTGCAAGGGATACCAGGCGCGCGTCCAGGATCCGCTCGGCCTCCAGCTGGGTGGCCTTCATCAGGTTGGCGATGGCGCCGCCGGTAATCAGTCCCAGGCCAAGGCCGCCCCGGATCTCGTGGACGTTGATGTCATCCACCAGCTGGCAGATGTACCGGGCAGGTACGGACTGCAGCAGGTGGCGCAGAGAATCGGGGCTGAAGCTCATAAACGTGATTGCCACATTGTCCACGGTGGAAGCGGCCGGGTCCCACCCCTCCCGGCGCAGCAGGTCGAGCACCCTGTCCTCCAGTTTGAGCTGGTAGGGGCTGGGGTGCTTGAGTTCGATGGCCAGCTTCACCGGCCGCCCTGCGCCGCGGAGGATGTCCAGGAGCTCGGGCAGGGTCAGGAACTGTTCGGAGCGGGCACCGTAGATTTCCGGGATGCGCACGCCCTTCCAGGACGAGAAGTCCAGGTGCCTCAGTTCGCGCAGGGTCCGTTCCGCCACCGGCCCGGTCCCGTCCGAGGTGCGGTCCAGGTTGGCGTCGTGCAGGAGGACCACGTGCTGGTCGCGGGTGAGGTGGACGTCGCATTCAACGCCGTCGGCACCGTCCGCGAGCGCCTGGAGGTAGGCGGCCCGGGTGTGTTCGGCGAACGCGGCGCTGGCACCCCGGTGGGCAAAGACCAACGGCCGCTGCGGCATTGGCTCCTCAGTTGTCATGCAGACACGGTAGCCGACCCGGCCCCCGCTGCGGGGCTAGGCTTGGCACATGCAGGTGAACTCTGAGCCAACTACCCGGGAAGCCCCGGCCCAGCCCGCACGTCCGGCGCCGAAGGACGCACAGGCAGGTGCCGCCGCCGTCGTCGGCCGCCGGTTCGGTGCCGGTGACGCCGAAAAGGCGGCAGCGCTGCGGAGGATGAAGATTGTGGCGCTGGCACTGCTGGTTGCCATGGCGGTGATTTTTGTCATCGCCTTTGCGCTGCAGGAGGAATACCCGTGGCTGCAGTATGTGCGGGCCGCGGCGGAGGGCGGCATGGTGGGCGCGCTGGCCGACTGGTTTGCGGTGACCGCCCTGTTCAAGTACCCCATGGGGATCAAGATTCCGCACACCGCGATCATTCCGCGCCGGAAGGACCAGATTGGCGCCTCGCTGGGCGAGTTCGTGGAAACCAACTTCCTGTCGGAGCAGGTGGTGCAGGACAAGCTGGCGAGCGTGAACATCGCGCGCCGGGCGGGCCAGTGGTTGGCCACTCCCCATGGTGCCGACCGGGTGGCGAAGGAGGGCGCGGCACTCATCCGCGGCACGTTCAAGGTCCTGAACGACGACGACGTCCAGGCAGTGATCGAGGGCATGGTGCGGAAGCACCTCCTCACTCCGCCGTGGGGACCTCCCGTGGGCAGGATGGCGGAGCGGATCTTCCACGACGGGCACCACCACAAGCTGGTGGACCTGCTGGTGGACCGGGCCGCCGACTGGGTGGATGACAACCACGAGACGGTCTCCCGGCTGGTCTCGGACCGCTCCCCCACCTGGGTTCCGCAGTTTTTGGACGGGCTGGTGGGCGACAAGGTGTACGTGGAGATGCTGAAGTTCGTCCGCGCCGTGCAGGCCGACCCCAACCACCAGGTGCGCCAGTCGATCGACAAGTACCTGAACGACCTTGCGCAGGACCTGCAGCACGACCCCGCGATGATTGCCCGCGCCGAGGACATCAAGGCCCAGGTCCTGGGCGACCCCGAGGTCCGGGAACTGGCCTCGCGCACCTGGGGCACGGTGAAGAACGCGCTGCTGGGCGCCGTGGACGATCCGGACAGCGAACTCACCATCAAGTTCAAGGCTGCCGTCCGGGACTTCGGCTCGCGGCTCGTCAACGATCCCGAGCTGGCGGGCAAGGTGAATGCGTGGATCGGTGACGCTGCCGGCTACCTGGTGCGCACGTACCGCTCGGACATTGCCGGTGTCATCACGGATACCGTTGCCCTGTGGGACGCGGAGGAAACCTCGCAGAAGATCGAGCTCCAGGTGGGCAAGGACCTGCAGTTCATCCGGATCAACGGCACCGTGGTGGGATCACTGGCGGGGCTGGCGATCTTTACGGTGGCCCACCTGATCTTCGGCTGAGCGCCGCCGTCAACGCTGGGGCGCGGACCCGTTCCCCTCGAGCGTCTGCCGGTCGCCCCCGGCCGCAGCCGTAAGCTCGCCCGGGATGGTCTCCGGCATGGGACCGAAGGCTTCCTTGGCGTTGGCCACCACGGCCCGGCCCATCATGAGGTTGCCGGCGCCGCCCACCACAGCACCGATGCCGAACGGCAGGGCCCGGCCGAACAGTGCGGTGCCCTGGCGCTTGAGCAAATTCTTCAGGAATGCCTTCTGGATCCTGCTCCGGATTGAGCTGAAGCCCGGCATCGGCAGGGACTTGGACAGCATGCTGCCCCAGGCCTTGGTGGGGCTGGCGCCGTTGCCGGCCGCCTGGCCGCTCAGCGTGCCCAGGAGGGTGGTGCCTTCCTCGCCGAGCATCAGGGCCATCACCATGGTGCTGGCCTTCTCCGGGTTGGTCAGGCGGATGCCGTGGAGCTCAGCCATGGCACTGGCGTAAAGGGCTGTGGCTTCCAGGAAACCAACAGTGGCGGCCGCGGAGAGTCCCAGCGAAGCCACAGTTCCCACGCCGGGTACGACGGCGGTGGCCCCCACCGCTGCCCCACCGCCAGTGACGGCGCGCAGGTAGTCGCGTTCCAGCATGTCAGCCAGCTGCGCTGCGGTGGCGCGGGGATTCTTTTTCTGCAGCCGGCGGATGTAGGCAAGCACCAGCGGGCGCTGGATCTCCACCGCTTTCAGGAGTGCGTTATGCACGCCGGGCTTGGGCTTGCCGTCGGCGTCGAACACCGCGTTGTGCGCGGTTTCCTGTGCGATTCGTACTGCGGGATTGCTGCGCTTGGCCATGGTCACCTTCATTCAAATCGACCTGCAGCGGGTTGGCTGCCGTGCTTTTCCCATCCTAAGTGGATCAACACTAAGCAGGCTTAACTTTTGAACCTGGCGCTGCCGCAGCGGAGTGATGGGGACCGCTGTCCGCGAACCAGCACCTGCGCGGCACTGGTTCGCGGACAGGCCTAGGAATGGGCGCCCGGAGTGACCTTCTGTGCCGCGGTTTCGGAGTCTTGCGCGCCGTTATTGCCGCCGGCTGCGGCGGCATCCGCACGAAGCTCTGCCCGGAAGACCTCGAAGCGGGCAAGGTGTGCGGGGCGTCGGCGCAGGACAGCCCAGGCCACGCCCAGGAGGAGGAACCAGGCAGGGGTGACCAGCAGTGCGGCAAGCGTGTCTGGCTGGGTGGTCAGCGCCCACAGGACGAAGCCGAAGAACCCGAACACGGCCCACACGGCGGGAATACCGCCGGGCATCTTGAACTTCGAGGCGGCGTGCAGCTGCGGACGGCGCCGCCGGAAGGAGATGTAGCTGGCCAGGATGATGGACCAGACGAAGATGAAGCAGACGGCGGAGACGGTGGTGACCATTTCGAAGGCCTTGCCGACGTCCTGGCCGGCGTACATCAGCACGACGCCGGAGAGCAGCAGCACACAGGACAGGAACAGGGCGTTGCGGGGCACCTTCCTCGAAGACAGTCGGCTGAATACGCCGGGGGCGTCGCCTTCCTGGGCCAGGCCGAAAACCATCCGGGACGTGGAGTAGATACCCGAGTTGGCAGAGGACATGGCAGAGGTGAGGACCACCAGGTTGACTACGGTGGCGGCGGCACCCAGCCCGGCCAGGGAGAACATGCCGATAAACGGGCTGTGGCCGGCGGCGAACCGGGTCCAGGGGGTGACGGACATCAGGATGACAAGGGCCCCGACGTAGAACAGCAGCACGCGCACGGGGATGGCGTTGATGGCCTTGGGCAGGTTCCGCTCCGGGTTCTTGGCCTCGGCTGCCGTCGTGCCCACGAGTTCGATTCCCACAAAGGCGAACACCGCGATTTGGAAGCCGGCCACGAAGCCCATGAACTCGTTGGGGAACCAGCCGCCATGGCTGTACAGGTTCGTGAAGCTGGCCGCACCGGCGTCGCTTTGGAACCCGGTGAAGATCATGAAGAGGCCCACGATAATCAGCGCCGCGATGGCGATGATCTTGATCAGGGCAAACCAGAACTCGGTTTCGCCGAATGCCTTCACGGTGGCGAGGTTCAGCAGGAGGAGGATGGCAACGGTGGCCAGGCCGGGGATCCACAGCGGCAGGCCGGGCCAGAGTTCGCTGGAGTAGCCGGCGATGGCGATGACGTCCGCGATGCCGGTGATGACCCAGCAGAACCAGTAGGTCCACCCGGTGAAGAACCCTGCCCACGGGCCTAGCAGATCGGCCGCGAAGTCGCTGAAGGATTTGTAGTTCAGGTTGCTCAGGAGCAGTTCGCCCATGGCCCGCATGACGAAGAACAGCATGAAGCCGATGATCATGTACACGAAGATCACTGATGGGCCGGCGGCGGAGATGGTCTTGCCGGAGCCCATGAACAGGCCGGTGCCGATAGCGCCGCCGATGGCGATGAGCTGGATGTGCCGGTTGCTGAGCTGGCGCTCAAGGTGGGGTGGTTCGCTGTGCGCGGTTTTGCCCGGGGTTGTACCGCCGGGAGGTTGGCCGTTGGGGGACGCCTGGGGATTAATCGTCATGAGGAACTCCATTGTTCAAGCAGCACCGGTGATGCCGCATGGATTCGGTTCCTCCCCGCTCTGTACAGGACCTGAGAGTTTCCGCAGCCCAGTGGCCAGGGCATGCTTGCACCGTCGGTGAGCCAGGGCGCGCCTGGCTGCTTTCCAGAGTTGCCTTTCTGCGGCGGTACAGGTGCCTGAGAGTTTCCTGGGGAGGGTTTGCTCCTACGGCGCCTGCCGAATGTACCGGGCAGGGCTCTCCCGCCGCAGGTCAAAGGCGTATTCGGTTATAAGGGATGGGCATTTCCGGCCCTCTCGGGGCGCGCTGCCGGCAGGGGCTGCTCCAATTAGGTGGAGCCAGCCCGGCCCGGCGCCGGTCCCCGGATCAGTGTGGTGCCCGTCACGGTCCTGTGTCAAACTTTCGAATGGACCAGGCCCTCACATCAGGAAGGACAATCCCGGGTTCGGTGAAGCGCGGATTTGCCATCCGGATCCACCATGCTGTAGCTTGTGAGCCGAATCACCCATATCTGAATAAGCCTTTCGAGCTGTGACGGGAGAGTCCTCCCGGATTACCACCGGGCAGGCGCCGTAGGAGCAAATCCTCCCCAGGAATCTCTCAGGCCCATGTACCGTCACGGCGAGGCAACTCTGGAAAGCAGCCGGGCCGGCGCCTGGTTCACCGACGGTGCAAGCGGCCCCTGCCATGAGCAGCTACGCGGAATCTCTCAGGTCCAATACAGAGCGGGGAGGAACCCATCCCACACCGGCCACCTCCGGCCGGCCAAGACCCGGAGTTCCTCATGACGATTCAATCCCACCCCTCAGCCTTTGCTGACCGCCATATCGGCGCAAGGCGGCAGGCCGACGTCGACACCATGCTCAAGGCCGTCGGTTACGACAGCGTGGACAGCCTCGTTGACATGGCCGTGCCCGCCTCCATCCGCCAGGAAACCGCGCTTAAGCTCCCGGACGCCCTCAGCGAGGTTGAGGTCCTGGCAGAGCTGCGCCGCATCGCCGGCAAGAATAAGACCGCCGTCCAGATGATCGGCCAAGGCTACTACGACACTGTGACCCCGCCGGTGATCCGCCGCAACATCCTTGAGTCCCCGGCCTGGTATACCGCCTACACGCCCTACCAGCCGGAGATCTCCCAGGGCCGGCTGGAGGCGCTGTTGAACTTCCAGACCATGGTGCAGGACCTCACCGCCCTCCCCGTCGCCAACGCATCGCTGCTGGACGAGGCCACCGCCGTGGCCGAGGCAGTCCTGCTCATGCGCCGCGCCAACAAGGACGCAGCCACCAAGGATGGCAAGACCGTCCTTGACGCCGACTGCCTCCCCCAGACCATTGCCATCGTGAAGGGCCGCGCCGAGGCACTCGGCTTCGAGGTGGAGGTCGCCGATCTCTCCAGGGGCCTGCCTGACGGCGCCATTAACGGAATCGTGCTCCAGCAGCCCGGCGTTTCCGGGCATGTGTGGGACCAGTCCGCCGTGATCAGGGAAGCCAAGGAACACGGCGCCCTGGTCACCGTTGCGGCCGACCTCCTGGCCCTCACCCTGGTCACCCCGCCGGGCGAGCAGGGTGCGGACATCGCCGTCGGCTCCACCCAGCGCTTCGGCGTCCCGCTGTTCTTCGGCGGACCGCACGCCGCCTACATGGCGGTCCAAAAGGGCATGGAACGCACCCTGCCAGGCCGGATCGTGGGCGTCTCCAAGGACAACACGGGCGCCCCCGCCTACCGCCTGGCGCTGCAGACGCGTGAGCAGCACATCCGCCGCGAGAAGGCCACGTCCAACATTTGCACCGCGCAGGCCCTGCTGGCCATCGTGTCCTCCTTCTACGCGGTCTACCACGGCCCGGACGGGCTGAAGGCAATCGCCGAGGGCGTCCACCACAGGGCCCGGGTCCTGGCCACCGCGCTCACGGCCGTCGGCCGCGAGCTGGTGACTGGTTCCTTCTTCGACACCCTCACGGTGCGTGTCCCGGGCAAGGCCGGCAAGGTAATTACCGCCGCCGAAGCGCGCGGCATCAACCTGCGGTTCATCGACGCGGACACGGTGGGGGTTTCCATCGATGAAACGACGACGGCGGCAACACTTTCCGCCGTGGCCGTCGCCTTCGGCGCCGGCCCCGTAAGGGACGCGGAGGGGTTCGAACTGCCCGAATCCGTGCTGCGCACGTCCGGCTATCTGGAGCATCCGGTGTTCAACACGTACCGGTCCGAGACGCAGCTGCTGCGGTACATCCGTCGCCTGTCTGATCGGGATT
>NZ_VAHN01000027.1 GCF_005796205.1 Pseudarthrobacter sp. NamE2
TTCAGGCCCTGCTTGGCCTGGTGCAACAGGTCCTGGGCGCTGTTCTTCGCCTCCGCCGCCACATTGGCCGCCTCGCTCTTGGCCGTCCGGGCCACACCCTGCGCTGCCGACGCTGCCTCACCGGCAACGTTCGACGCTTCCTCCTTGGCCGCCTCCTTCTTGGATCCGGAAGCGGACGCAGCGGGCGCTGTTTCAATCGTGTCGATGCCCGGATCCCGTGGTGCGGACATGGAATCGTTGGTCCACTGATTTTCCGTCATCAGTACTCCCCTTCCCATACACATGCTGCTGATAGGTGTCTCCTCTTTCGACGCAATAGTAAGCAGGTTTACCATCAGATAGTAAGCACCCTTCCTAAACCGTTGCTGCATGTTCACCAATAAGGGCGGTAGCACGTGTGGTGTTTGCGCCGTACCCTGAAGAGGCGGACTGCCTGCGCGTTGCGCCGGGCTGCCAGGCTCAGTGCGGCCGGCCGCTGCGTCTGGACAGTGTTAGGGGTTGTAGCTAATGAAGACATTGGGCGTCGTCATTATTGTCATCGCGGCGGTGTTTCTTGTAGTGGGTCTGGTGGTGCAGGCACTGGGCTTCCTTCTGGGTGCGGCCCCGGTCCTGTTTCTTGTTGCGGTTGTCCTGCTGCTTATGGACAGGTTCCGGGGACGGCGTATTCCCCGCTAGAACTGGTCACATGGGATCTCCTCCAGGCGCAAATTTGCACTGAAGATCAGCGTGCCGCCGCGGCCCGGGAAGACTAATGTTTTTAGTAGTTCCTGGTCAGGTGAACAACGAGGTGATGGGCGATGAGTAACTCCCTTCCGCAGGCGTATGAGTTGGCCGCGCTGACTTCGCGGCTGACTGGCGGCCTCCTGACTGCGAAAGATGCATCCGAAGCGGTGCAGTCCCTGGCATATGTTCTGAGGGATTCGATTCCGGAGTCGGCAGGGGCCGGGGCTTCTATCATCAACTCACGTGGGCGCAGTGAAAGCGCCGGTGCCACCGACATGGTGGTGCTTCGGGCGGACGAGCTGCAGTACGAACTCGGTCAGGGGCCATGCCTCAGCGCGTGGGCCGAACAGCGTTCCATCATTATTCAGGACACCACTGAAGAGACCCGATGGCCCGCATGGACGGCGGCAATCAAGGGCCTTCCCCTGCGCTCCGTTCTCAGTGCTCCGCTGACTACCCGGGGAAAACCCATCGGCGCCCTGAAGGTCTACTCCCCCGTTCCCTTGGCGTTTGATGACTACTCGGTGTTTTTGATCGAGCGGCTCGCCACCCCGGCCGCCGTCTTGCTCGGCAACGTCCGGGACCGTGAAGCCGCTCAGCAATTGAGCGAAGACCTGGCGGACGCCCTGGCCAACAGAGACATGATCTCTCAAGCCCAGGGAATCCTGATCGAACGGATGAATCTGAGTTCCCAAGAAGCCCTGCACGTCATGCTGACCGCCTCCCGCGGGGAAAGCACACCATTGCATGAGATAGCACGGGCCATTCTGCACAGCGCCACCGGCGAGTAGTAGTGCCGGCGAAGCGAAGCGTCGGCTCCGTTGCACGCCACGCCTTCTACATGTTTACCTGCCTGCAGTGACTTCGGAATGACGGCACAGAAAGGACTGTGCCGTGGAAGAAGAGGATGGGTTTCGAGATCAGGCATAGCGTGTCCCCCGTGAAACCTGCATCCACCATGTCTGCGGACAGGATTGACGAAGTTGCTGCGGTTTTGGGGCGCCGGCGGCAAATAGCGGCGTTTGTGCTCGCGATGGGGTTGCCTCCGGCCCTGCAGTTCGTGCTGGAGCTTCTGCCACATGATCAGTTGTCGACGGACATGCTCGTCCATCTGACCGGCATCGTGAGTGTGGCGCTGGTCGGCGGGCTCTGGCCCGCGGTGGCTGCCGCCGTCCTGGCCGGACTTGTTGTGAACTACTTCAGCGTCCATCCGGTGGGGTCGTTGTCGGTCATCGATCCCGAGAATCTTCTGGCGCTGTTGGTCTTTGTTGTCGTGGCGGTAGCTGTTTCGCTGGTAGTGGATCGGGCAGCCAGGCTGCGCAAGGAAGCACGCATTGCAGGAGCTGAAGCCTCCGTCCTGGTCGAGTTGAGCCGCAGGGCCGTCGCGGAAGGAAACACCATCCCCGCATTCCTGGACCAGGTGCGGGAGTACTTCGGTGTGGACAGCGCCGGACTGTGGGTCCGGGAGGAGGTTTCACCAGGCACTGCAACTCAATGGACGCTTCAGGAACTGTCCGACGGTCCCCGGCAGACCGACGTGTCAGACGCCGGCACTAAGCTGCAGCTGGACGGGGAACGGTTGCTGGCGCTAATGGGCAGAGACTTGTCCGCGAATCAACGCCGACTGCTTTCCGCGTTCGGCGCGCATCTGCTGGCAATGATCCAGCGTGAACAACTGGTCGCCAGCCAGCGCGACAACCTCCGCCTGGCCGAGGGGAACATCATGCGCACATCGATCCTGCGGGCCGTCTCACATGATCTGCGCACTCCCCTGGCCGGCATCAAACTTGCCTCCAGCAGCCTCCGTGACAAAAACATCAGCCTAACGCCGGACGAGCAGGAAGAATTACTGGCGACGATTGAGTCAGGGGCCGACCGCTTGGACCGGCTGGTCAGCAACCTTCTGGACATGTCGCGTATCACCGCCGACTCCATTTCTCCCCTGATCGGCCCCGTTTATTGGGCAGACGTTGTCGGCGAAGCGATACGCGGAACAACCCCGGAGCGGCTCCGTGTGCTGCTTCCGGACAACATGCCGCCGGTAGACGCTGATGCGGGCATGCTGGAGCGGGTGATTGCAAACCTCGTCGAGAACGCGCTGAAGTACGCCCCCGAATCGGATGTCGTAATATCCGGCACGGTAGGCGGGGCGGGCACTGCCACGATCGGAGACATACCCGCCAGTGAACTGATGGTGATCGACCACGGCTCAGGAATCCCCGCCGGCAAGGTCATGGCGATGTTCCGGCCGTTCCAGCGGGCCGACGACACTACACCCGGGACCGGCGTCGGCTTGGGCCTGGCCGTGGCGAAAGGCTTCACTGAAGCGATGGGCGGTGTACTGCTCGCCGAACCTACAGCTGGTGGGGGCCTGACTATGGTCGTCAGGCTGCCGCTGTCCACAGGAGTAGCGCCCGAGCCCAGGGATGAGAGGACGCGATGGCGGCAGTACTGATAGTTGATGACGAGGTCCCGATCCTGCGGGCCTTGCAGATCAACCTCAACGCCAGAGGCTACGCCACCGTAACGGCGTTCACCGGGCAGGGTGCCATTGACCAGGCTGCCGAACGCCCGGTGGACGCCATCATCCTCGACCTCGGACTGCCTGACGTGGACGGTGTGGATGTGATCGGCAGGATCCGCCGCTGGAGCCAAGTCCCTATTGTGGTCCTGTCGGCGCGGCACGGCTCAGACGACAAGATCCGGGCCCTGGACGCCGGTGCGGATGACTACGTGACCAAGCCCTTCGGCATGGAAGAACTCCTCGCCAGGCTACGCGCAGCGCTCCGCCGCGGCACTGCCCCGGAGCTTCCCGTGGTGGCCACGGCCGACTTCGAGATCAACCTCGCCACCAAACAGGTCTCCCGCGGTGGCAGGACGGTGAGCCTCACACCCACTGAATGGAGCATCCTGGAGCTGCTGGCACGGAACAGGGGGGCGCTGGTCACCCACGACGAACTGCTCTCTTCGGTGTGGGGTCCGGCCTACGTCGGGGAGACCTCCTACCTGCGGGTATACCTGGCCCAACTGCGCCGGAAACTCGAAACCGACCCGGCCAAGCCACGGCACCTGCTCACCGAAACCGGGCTCGGGTACCGCCTCAAGGACTGACCACCGGCAATCTGGTGCAGCAGCAGGAACCTCAGCAGCTGAGGCAAGGGAGTAAGGGCCGGGCGTTAAGAAAGCATTAAAATCCGCGGAAGCATCGGTCGGGGCTGGTTTTTCCGCTGTTACGCTCCGGTGGTTATCAGCACAATGGCGCGCCTGGAACGGGGCCTGTTGTGACCGTTCGGCAGTACAGAAAGACATCCCCTTGACGGCTCC
Source organism: Pseudarthrobacter sp. NamE2 (assembly GCF_005796205.1). GTDB lineage: Bacteria > Actinomycetota > Actinomycetes > Actinomycetales > Micrococcaceae > Arthrobacter. Next base: position 4,048 of record NZ_VAHN01000027.1, read on the forward strand.
CGCCCATCATTCACTCCCTGCAACGGTTCCCAATCCGGAGCGGCGCAGCGTTCCGGGCAACGCTGCGGTCCGGTGGCTCCTTGAGCACCGGGTACACCAGCCGGTCGGCCCGGAAACGGCTGACACCCATGCCACACAGCAAAGCTGGTGGAAGGTGGTTTGCCTGACCGGTGTGGACTACTTTTCCACGCTGTCCTACCTGCCCGGCATCGCCGCTCTCGCCGCCGGGGCACTCTCTCCCCTGGCCACGCTGCTGATCGTCGCCCTGACCCTGCTGGGCATGCTGCCGATGTACCGGCGGGTGGCGAAGGAAAGCCCTCACGGACAGGGGTCAGTGGCAATGCTAGAACGGCTGCTGCCGTTCTGGCGCGGCAAGGTCTTCGTCCTGGTCCTCTTGGGCTTCGTCGCCACCTCATGGATCATCACCATCACACTCTCAGCGGCCGACGCGACCGTGCACCTGCTCGAAAACCCCTACCTGCCCCCGGCCCTGCAAGGCCAGGCCGTGGCAATCACCGTGGTACTGCTCCTGATCCTTGGCGGCGTGTTCCTGCTGGGCTTTTCCGAAGCCGTCGCCGTCGCCATCCCGCTCGTTGCCGTCTTCCTCGGCATGAACGCCATCATCATTGGCGCAGGACTCACCGAAGTTTTCACAACCCCCGGCGCACTCAGCACCTGGACCGGCACGCTGACCTCCTTCGGCGGAGGCTTCACCGGCGTCATCGGACCGGCACTGCTGGCCTTCCCCCTGCTGGTCCTGGGGCTGTCCGGCTTCGAAACCGGGGTCAGCATGATGCCCCTGGTCGCCGCGAAAGGCGCCAGCCCAGAAGAAAGGCTCGCGGACCGTGTCCGGAACACCCGCAAACTCCTGACCGCCGCCGCAGTGATCATGAGCGTCTACCTGCTCGGCAGCAGCTTCGTTACTACCATCCTGATCCCCACCGAGGAGTTTCAGGCCGGCGGCGAAGCCAACGGACGAGCCCTGGCCTACCTGGCACACGAACACCTCGGCAACGGATTCGGCTCCGTCTACGACATCAGCAGCATCCTGATCCTCTGGTTCGCGGGGGCATCAGCGATGGCCGGCCTGGTCAACATCGTCCCCCGCTACCTGCCCTCCTACGGCATGGCACCTGACTGGTCCCGCGCCGTCCGCCCCGTCGTCCTCGTCTACACAGCCATCAGCATCGCCATCACCATCGGCTTCAACGCCGACGTCAACGCCCAGGCAGGGGCCTACGCCACGGGCATCCTGGCGATGATGGTCTCCGGCGCCGTCGCTGTCACCATCTCGGCCATCCGCAAAAGACAACGGGCGGCATCCGCCGGATTCACAGTCCTCACCGTGGTGATGCTCTACGCCCTGGCTGCCAATGTCATCGAGAAACCTGACGGCATCACCATCTCCGCGTTCTTCATCCTCGGCATCGTGGTCATCTCGCTTGTCTCCCGTGTCAGCCGCACTACTGAACTGCGCGTGGAGCGTATCGAATTCGACGGCACTGCCAGGCAATTCATCACCGACACCCTCGCCTTCGACGGCCGGATCAATCTGATCGCCAACCGGCCCCAGGTCCGCGACGCAGCCGAGTACGCGGCCAAGGAAGCAGCCCAGCGGCAAAACAACCCGGTCCCCGGCACCGCCGACGTGATCTTCCTCGAAATCGACATCACCGACCCGTCTGAATTCAGCGAAATCCTCCAAGTTCGCGGCGTGGACGTGGACGGGCACCGGGTCCTGCGGGCACAAAGCCCCGCGGCTCCCAACGCCATCGCCGCGATCCTGCTGGCCTTGCGCGACTGCACCGGCGTCCGCCCGCATGCCTACTTTGAATGGTCAGAAGGTAACCCCATCGCACACCTAATGCGCTACCTGCTCCTCGGGCGCGGGGACACCGCTCCCGTCGTCCGCGAAATTATCCGCGAGAATGAATCGAGCCCGGGAAAACGCCCCAGCATCCACGTCGGATGACAGGACGAAACAACCTGCGAGTAAGGTTATGGGAAGTCCGCCGGTTCCCCCCCAATCGGCGGGCTTCCTTGCGTCAGGGCCTCTGGCGGTAGCTTGTTCTGAAAAGCAGCTGGTCGGCGACCGGCGGGAAGGGGTCGACGCCATGACGATGGTTGATAACGCCGTGTACGTTGACGGGCGCCGGACGGACAATCCAAGGAACCTGGACGAGACGTTTGAGGTGATGCGCGAGCGCGGTGGGATGGCCTGGATTGGGCTGTACCGGCCGGAACCGGCCGAGATCCAGTCCGTGGCCGCGGAGTTCGGCCTTCATGAACTCGCCGTCGAAGACGCCCTGCACGGGCACCAGCGGGCCAAACTGGAACGCTACGGCGATACCCTTTTCACTGTCCTGCGGCCTGCCCGGTACCTCGATGATGCTGAGAAAGTCGAGTTCGGCGAACTGCATGTGTTCGTCGGCCCAGCTTTCGCCGTGACCATCCGCCATGCAGAATCTCCAAACCTGGCCCGGGTTCGGCAACGCCTGGAAACGGCTCCCGAGCTGCTGACTTTGGGACCGCAGGCCGTCCTCTATGCCATCCTCGATGAAGTCGTGGACCAGTACCAACCGGTGGTCGCTGGCTTGGAGAATGATGTTGACGAAATCGAGGACGATCTGTTCGGTTCCAGCCCGGATGTCACGCGCAGAATCTACGAACTATCCCGGGAAGTCATCGAATTTCAGCGCGCCACCCATCCGTTGCGTGGGATGCTCGAATCCCTCCTGCGCGGGTCAGAGAAATACGCGCTGGACCTGGAACTGCAGCGCCGACTCCGGGACGTCCATGACCACGTCCTGCGCATTGTCGAACGCGTGGACGGGTTCCGCGCCCTGCTGCAGAACGCTTTGATGGTGAATGCCGCGCTGGTCGGGCAGCAGCAAAACGAGGAGATGCGCCACCTGTCCGAGTCCAGCCTCGCCCAAAACGAGGAAGTGAAAAAGATCTCGTCCTGGGCGGCCATCCTGTTCGCCCCCACCCTCGTCGGCACGGTCTACGGGATGAACTTCAACTACATGCCCGAACTGGACTGGGTCTTCGGCTACCCCTTCGCACTGGCTCTTATGCTCGCGATGGGCATCGTCCTCTACCTGACCTTCAAATGGCGCAAGTGGCTGTAGATCACTGCCGCTGGAGGTGTGCGGGTTACCGACACCCCGCCTGACTCTGCATTTCCGCGTTGCGGCCGAAAGCGCCTACCGCAGAAAGTGGGTAGGCCGGCCTGCTGACGGCGGCAGCAGCAACACATGGTGGAAGTGCAGGACCTTTTGGAGTTTCCAACTATCACGGAGCCACTAATTTTGTCGCGGACAATGGCAAGAGCATCGCACCCAGAGACAGGGCGAAATTATGGAACCGTTCTAATGCGCACCACTAACGACGGCACAGGCCTCGGACCTGGCCATCTGCAGCACCATCTTATCCAGAGCCCGGTTTACGGCGGGGAGGGCCAGTAAGGCAGGGTCGAAAGGCGCATGGGAGCCCGTTACATCGGCTTCCCAGGCTGATCGCTCGCTGTGGTCATGATGCGACGGATCGGCCAGCGCGTCGAGGACCTCCCCGTAGCCGGGCAAACCGCCGGAGCCTTCCAGCGGGCCGCGTCGAACGCCGTAGGCCGGCGGTAGTGGCGCGAACGGATCATCTGCCGTGAACCTGTGCAGGTGAGCATCCTCCCAGTCAAAGGCTGCCTGCAGGACCTGGTGCACCTGATTCAAGGCTAAGGAGCCTCAAAGCTCGAGCAGACGCCAATTCTCGGGCTCGCTGTCGACCAGCTTCACGCGGACCACAAAAGTCGAGTCCTCTCCAACAACCCCGGCAACGGTTCAATGTCGTCCATGACACCCATTTTCACCGGCCTCACGGCCCCAAAGCTAAGACGGGCGCCTCTCCCCGGCGGACCGTGCTTAGAAGTGCCGTGCATTGAACAACAAACGCACCTTCCCGAGGGTTCCCGCTTGGGGTCACGCCGATTCACGGTAGTTGCGCTCTGGACTTTATCCAAGGTGTTGGGTTATTCTTCGAGCGTCTCAGAACTGCACCGGGGGGTGATGCGCGTGGCTAGGTCTCGTTCGCCATGGCGTACCCTGCGTCCAGTTCTGTTGGCAGGTGCTGCCACTCTTACGTGGCTGACCTTTTCTTCCACGGCTGCGTCGGCCGACACTCTTTCGGACACCTCGTCCCTGCTGGGCGGCGTTACCAGTTCCGTCTCCTCGCTATCGGACAAAGTGCTGAGCGCTGCCCCTGTGGTTCCTGCCCCTGCGCAAACCTCGGGTTTGCTGCAGCCGGTTGTTGGTTCCGTCGCCGACCTGGCAGATGACATCGCCGCATCCGTACCCGTCATCAGCCGGGTGGTGCCGGCAGGCACCGTCTCCACGGTCACGGCGCCTATCGCGCAGCTGGCCGATGGGGCGACCTCTGCGGTTGTCGACACGGTTGTGCCACCGGTAACCGAAACGGTCCCGGTCCTGGAACCTGTTCTGGACCCAATCACCGACTTGGTGACAGGGAAGGCTCCCCTGCCGGTGCCTGCCCTTCCCGGCCAGGCCGGCGATGAGGGCGGACTTCCTGCCGGCCCCGGCTCCGTTCCTGCAGAGAGCACGAAGCCGGGCGCAGGATCAACGGCAGACACCGGGGACGCGGTGCAGGGAAGCGCGCCTGTAGCTATCGCAGAAGCATCATCCCTGGAAGCGTCAGCGGCTGAAGCCCTTGCCCCACGTACGGGCGCAAGCGCCCCTGCGGCCGGTCCCACGTTCCCGTGGTCAGTGAGCGTGGCACTTTCCGTGACGGGTGGATCACCGGGCGCGGTTGATCCTGCACCGTCTCCTGGGCCGGTCCCGGCAGCTCCCGGGATTTCCGGTACGGGCAGTGGCGCGTCCTCTGCTGGTGGTTCCGGTTCAGCAGCCTGGCTGAACCCCTTTGACTTTCACTTCCCCTTGGCCGGTTCCTCCCGAGCCGGTGAATTCCCAGAGCACGCTCCTGCGCCGGTGTCATATGACCCCGGTTCTTCTCCTGACTAGTTGAGTCCCCTGCTGCCCTTTGTCGGCGGCATACGGGCCTTACGGGCAGCTGACCAGCGCCCGCACCTCAACTATTTTTCAGGAGACATCACCATGGATTCCACCCTTCGCAGAGGGCTGCTTGGTACCCTCTTCGCCGGCGGCCTGCTGGCCTTCGGCTGCACCGCGGCAAACGCCTCGGAAACCACCACCGGACCCGACCTTTCAGCATCCGCCCTGATCGCCGCGTCAACTGACTCAGCCCTGCTCAACAACACCGGCGCTGGCACCACCGATTCAACCGCCCTCACCGCCGCAGTGGACGTCGCACTTGGCACCGGAACCCTGACCACGACCGGCCAGGGCAACACCACCGACCTCGCAGCCGCCGCCGTAGTCGACCTCGGCCTCGGCCTTGGAAATATTGGCCTGACCGACGGAGGCATCGCCGATGCGACCGTTGCCGCTGACGCCACACTGGGTCTCGGCAACATCCTGGGAATTGGCGAAGGAACCACGAGCAGTGTTGGCAGCGTCGTCAACGCAGTTGTTGACGTGGACCTGGGCGGCAACGGCACCGACGGCACCACCGGCGGAACAGGCGCCCTCGTGGACGCAGTCGT
>NZ_VAHN01000028.1 GCF_005796205.1 Pseudarthrobacter sp. NamE2
TTTTGGGGGGTGGGGAAAACTTTTTGTGGTTACAACAAGGTGGTGTTATTCGGTTTTGTTGTGGTTGGTTCCCGTGGTCAACCGTTTGGGTTGTTGGTTGGGAACCGCATAGTGGACGCTAGCACTCGATATGGTGTTGTGGTGTAAGTTGTTGGCCTATTAGTACCGGTCAGCTTCACGAGTCGTTAGTCCTCGCTTCCACATCCGGCCTATCAACCCAGTGGTCTGGCTGGGGGCCTCTCACACCTGATGGTGTGTGGAAATCTCATCTTGAAGCGAGCTTCCCGCTTAGATGCTTTCAGCGGTTATCCCATCCGAACGTAGCTAATCAGCGGTGCACTTGGCAGTACAACTGACACACCAGAGGTTCGTCCGTCCCGGTCCTCTCGTACTAAGGACAGCCCTTCTCAAATTTCCTGCGCGCGCAGCGGATAGGGACCGAACTGTCTCACGACGTTCTAAACCCAGCTCGCGTACCGCTTTAATGGGCGAACAGCCCAACCCTTGGGACCTACTCCAGCCCCAGGATGCGACGAGCCGACATCGAGGTGCCAAACCATGCCGTCGATATGGACTCTTGGGCAAGATCAGCCTGTTATCCCCGAGGTACCTTTTATCCGTTGAGCGACGGCCATTCCACAATGTACCGCCGGATCACTAGTCCCGACTTTCGTCCCTGCTCGAGATGTCTCTCTCACAGTCAAGCTCCCTTGTGCACTTACACTCGACACCTGATTGCCAACCAGGCTGAGGGAACCTTTGGGCGCCTCCGTTACTTTTTAGGAGGCAACCGCCCCAGTTAAACTACCCATCAGGCACTGTCCCTGACCCGGATCACGGGCCGAAGTTAGATGTCCAAAGTGACCAGAGTGGTATTTCAACGATGACTCCACCCGAACTGGCGTCCGGGCTTCAACGTCTCCCACCTATCCTACACAAGCCACTCCGAACACCAATACCAAACTATAGTAAAGGTCTCGGGGTCTTTCCGTCCTGCTGCGCGTAACGAGCATCTTTACTCGTACTGCAATTTCGCCGAGTTTATGGTTGAGACAGCGGGGAAGTCGTTACTCCATTCGTGCAGGTCGGAACTTACCCGACAAGGAATTTCGCTACCTTAGGATGGTTATAGTTACCACCGCCGTTTACTGGGGCTTAAATTCTCAGCTTCGCCGTGAGGCTAACCGGTCCTCTTAACCTTCCAGCACCGGGCAGGAGTCAGTCCGTATACATCGTCTTGCGACTTCGCACGGACCTGTGTTTTTAGTAAACAGTCGCTTCCCCCTGGTCTCTGCGGCCCACACCCGCTCACGGAGAGCAAGTCTCCATCACGGGGCAGGCCCCCCTTCTCCCGAAGTTACGGGGGCATTTTGCCGAGTTCCTTAACCATAATTCTCTCGATCGCCTTAGTATTCTCTACCTGATCACCTGTGTCGGTTTGGGGTACGGGCGGCTAAAACCTCGCGCCGATGCTTTTCTCGGCAGCATAGGATCACCGAATCCCCCCATACGGGGGTCCCATCAGATCTCAGGCACATGAACAGCGGATTTGCCAACCGTTCGCCCTACATCCTTAGACCGGGACAACCATCGCCCGGCTCGGCTACCTTCCTGCGTCACACCTGTTAATACGCTTGCCTCCCAGGATCAGGCCCTGCGCTCCACCAAAACCCTTCACCCACAAGGGGTGTCGGGCAGGTCTCGGGCAGTTAGTATCCCCTGTTCAACATGGGCGGTTTTTCGCCGGTACGGGAATATCAACCCGTTGTCCATCGACTACGCCTGTCGGCCTCGCCTTAGGTCCCGACTTACCCAGGGCAGATTAGCTTGACCCTGGAACCCTTGATCATCCGGCGGACGGGTTTCTCACCCGTCTTTCGCTACTCATGCCTGCATTCTCACTCGTGTAGGCTCCACCACTGGGTTACCCCGCAGCTTCACCGCCCACACGACGCTCCCCTACCCATCCACACTCCTGAACCACAAAGGCTAAGAACATGTGTGAATGCCACAACTTCGGCGGTGTACTTGAGCCCCGCTACATTGTCGGCGCGGAATCACTTGACCAGTGAGCTATTACGCACTCTTTTAAGGATGGCTGCTTCTAAGCCAACCTCCTGGTTGTCTGGGCAACTCCACATCCTTTCCCACTTAGCACACGCTTAGGGGCCTTAGTTGGTGGTCTGGGCTGTTTCCCTCTCGACTATGAAGCTTATCCCCCACAGTCTCACTGCTGCGCTCTCACTTACCGGCATTCGGAGTTTGGCTGACGTCAGTAACCTTGTAGGGCCCATCGGCCATCCAGTAGCTCTACCTCCGGCAAGAAACACGCAACGCTGCACCTAAATGCATTTCGGGGAGAACCAGCTATCACGAAGTTTGATTGGCCTTTCACCCCTACCCACAGCTCATCCCCTCCATTTTCAACTGAAGTGGGTTCGGTCCTCCACGACGTCTTACCGTCGCTTCAACCTGGCCATGGGTAGATCACTTCGCTTCGGGTCTAGATCACGCCACTCACACGCCCTATTCAGACTCGCTTTCGCTACGGCTGCCCCACACGGGTTAACCTCGCGACGTAACACTAACTCGCAGGCTCATTCTTCAAAAGGCACGCCGTCACAACTACAAGGCTGCTCCGACGGATTGTAAGCACACGGTTTCAGGTACTATTTCACTCCCCTCCCGGGGTACTTTTCACCTTTCCCTCACGGTACTGGTCCGCTATCGGTCATTAGGAAGTATTTAGGCTTATCAGGTGGTCCTGACAGATTCGCACGGGATTTCTCGGGCCCCGTACTACTTGGGATAACCTCCACAGGCTGCATCACGCATTACGGTTACGGGGCTAACACCCTCTCTGGCCGGCCTTTCAAAACCGTTCACCTATACGCACACATCACCCCACTGCCCCGGCAGAGACAGTACGGGAAGTCCCACAACCCCGACCATGCAACGCCCGCCGGCTATCACACATGGAACGGTTTAGCCTGATCCGCGTTCGCTCGCCACTACTAACGGAATCACTATTGTTTTCTCTTCCTGCGGGTACTGAGATGTTTCACTTCCCCGCGTTCCCCCCACGCACCCTATGAGTTCAGGTACGGGTCACCAGGCAACTCGCGCCCCTGGCGGGGTTTCCCCATTCGGACACCCTGGGATCACAGTCCGGTTATCGACTCCCCCAGGCTTATCGCAGATTCCTACGTCCTTCTTCGGCTCCTAATGCCAAGGCATCCACCGTGTGCCCTTAAAAACTTGACCACAAAAATCAAGAACAAAAACACTCGAGAGAACCACAAAACCAACCACACCATTCAACGATGCGGCCAGATCCAGGTTCATGTCATTGGAAATTGCTTCTATAAAAGATGCTCGCGTCCACTATGCAGTTCTCAAACAACAACCCCACACCACACACCCCACACACCAACGTGCATGACCCGTGCAGCAGGGAAACCAGAAACAAAGTCCCGCCACCAACCCCCCACAAAAAGGGAGCCACCAGCAGTCCTGTTGCCTCAGGACCCAACAGTGCGCCAAACGACACCCGCCACCACAACCCGGCCGCGTTCCACAACCACCACCCCCACAAAAGGGAAGAAGGTTCGTACTGACAAGCCGGCCCGTGCCACCAGGCACCTGTTTGCTGATATTCCACCCATGAGCACCCGCCACAAAACACTCGTCTGTGCTGCGGGCCTTTACTCCTGACAACACCCACCACCAACACACGCTGATAGATGAACTGCTGTAGGTGCTCCTTAGAAAGGAGGTGATCCAGCCGCACCTTCCGGTACGGCTACCTTGTTACGACTTAGTCCCAATCGCCAGTCCCACCTTCGACGGCTCCCTCCCAAAAGGGTTAGGCCACCGGCTTCGGGTGTTACCAACTTTCGTGACTTGACGGGCGGTGTGTACAAGGCCCGGGAACGTATTCACCGCAGCGTTGCTGATCTGCGATTACTAGCGACTCCGACTTCATGGGGTCGAGTTGCAGACCCCAATCCGAACTGAGACCGGCTTTTTGGGATTAGCTCCACCTCACAGTATCGCAACCCTTTGTACCGGCCATTGTAGCATGCGTGAAGCCCAAGACATAAGGGGCATGATGATTTGACGTCGTCCCCACCTTCCTCCGAGTTGACCCCGGCAGTCTCCTATGAGTCCCCACCATCACGTGCTGGCAACATAGAACGAGGGTTGCGCTCGTTGCGGGACTTAACCCAACATCTCACGACACGAGCTGACGACAACCATGCACCACCTGTAAACCAGCCCCAAAAGGGGAAACCACATTTCTGCGGCGGTCCGGTCCATGTCAAGCCTTGGTAAGGTTCTTCGCGTTGCATCGAATTAATCCGCATGCTCCGCCGCTTGTGCGGGCCCCCGTCAATTCCTTTGAGTTTTAGCCTTGCGGCCGTACTCCCCAGGCGGGGCACTTAATGCGTTAGCTACGGCGCGGAAAACGTGGAATGTCCCCCACACCTAGTGCCCAACGTTTACGGCATGGACTACCAGGGTATCTAATCCTGTTCGCTCCCCATGCTTTCGCTCCTCAGCGTCAGTTAATGCCCAGAGACCTGCCTTCGCCATCGGTGTTCCTCCTGATATCTGCGCATTTCACCGCTACACCAGGAATTCCAGTCTCCCCTACATCACTCTAGTCTGCCCGTACCCACCGCAGATCCGGAGTTGAGCCCCGGACTTTCACGGCAGACGCGACAAACCGCCTACGAGCTCTTTACGCCCAATAATTCCGGATAACGCTTGCGCCCTACGTATTACCGCGGCTGCTGGCACGTAGTTAGCCGGCGCTTCTTCTGCAGGTACCGTCACCTTACGGCTTCTTCCCTACTGAAAGAGGTTTACAACCCGAAGGCCGTCATCCCTCACGCGGCGTCGCTGCATCAGGCTTGCGCCCATTGTGCAATATTCCCCACTGCTGCCTCCCGTAGGAGTCTGGGCCGTGTCTCAGTCCCAGTGTGGCCGGTCACCCTCTCAGGCCGGCTACCCGTCGTCGCCTTGGTAGGCCATTACCCCACCAACAAGCTGATAGGCCGCGAGTCCATCCAAAACCACAAAAGCTTTCCACCAACCACCATGCGATGGAAGGTCATATCCGGTATTAGACCCAGTTTCCCAGGCTTATCCCAGAGTCAAGGGCAGGTTACTCACGTGTTACTCACCCGTTCGCCACTAATCACCCCAGCAAGCTGGAGATCATCGTTCGACTTGCATGTGTTAAGCACGCCGCCAGCGTTCATCCTGAGCCAGGATCAAACTCTCCGTTGAAAACGAAACACAACATGGCACCACGGGAAAAACGCGGCCACCACACTGCAAAAAAATTTGAAACCAGCTGTAAAAACCA
>NZ_VAHN01000029.1 GCF_005796205.1 Pseudarthrobacter sp. NamE2
GACTCTATGCGTCGACGACTCCAGCATTCCAAAGGCATCCATCGGACAGTTGTAGCATCGCCTCTCGTCGCAGAGCCGGCATATCGTCAGCGCCGAGACAGCGTCGTCAGACATCTGCGCAAGTATTGTCTCGGCAATACGTTCCAGCACGAGGCGGTCAGCATTCGAGACATGGCTAAGGATTTCGGATAAAGTCTCGTTTCTTCGTTGCAGGATCGCAGATAGGCGAGTCTCGCCTGCCTCAGTGAGCATCAGCGCTACTGCACGACGGTCCCGTAGCGCTTTGGATCGAACGGCGAACCCGGCTGCAACCAATCGATCGACAAGCCGCACCGTCCCCGCGTGGGACAAGCCTAGCACCCGTCCTAATTCGTCGATCGAAAGACCGGTCGCGTGACCGATGACGACGATCGCCGCGGTGGTTTCGCCACCGCCGGGTATCGTCGGGTCGAATGCCGCCTTCTTAATTCGATCGGTGATGCCCACTGCGAGGGCGCCGAACAGATTGACGAGCCGGTCCGAGAGTACGTTCAAAGGGTTGCCTCATTCATTGCCGGCGCATAGTGTATGCGCAGCGCATATATCACGCCTGTCTAAGCATGAAGGCAGGTCATGCGCCATGATGAAAGCGAGGCACCATGTTTTCGACATTACACATAGCTGAAAAGACGACCGGCTCTCGCGGGTCTCTCGCGTTGCTGCGCTGGGCGCTGGTGGTCATCTTTCTCTGGTTCGGTTGCATGAAATTCACGAGCTATGAAGCGATGGGCATCGCGCCATTGATGAAGAACAGTCCGATCATGAGCTGGATTCCGGCCGTTTTTGGGGTGCAGGGTGGAAGCTATTTTATAGGCACCGTCGAGCTCGCGACGGCCGCTGCGCTGATTATCGGTGCTTTCAACAAGACGGCCTCCGCTCTCGGCGCGGCGATGTCATGCCTGACTTATGCCGTGACACTGACGTTTTTCCTGAGCACGCCTGGCGTCGCCGAGCCGACCGCTGGCGGGTTCCCGGCGATTTCGGCCGGAACCGGACAGTTCCTGTTGAAGGACCTGGTGCTTCTTGCGGCATCAGCGTGCCTTCTACTTGCGTCCATACGGACAGCAGACGCGTGACGGCAAACAGGTGATAGGCGACGCTCCGGACCTGCGCTTTTGCCGAACCATACCCGCCTCAGCCCATAACGATCGACAAACCCTGTCGCTTTGATAGGGTGTTCGAAAACATGCTTTCGAGGGTTTGTCGTACATGCTGGTCGGATATATGCGGGTGTCAACGACCGATGACCGCCAAACGGTCGATCTCCAGCGGGACGCGCTCGTCGCAACCGGGGTCGATCATCGGCATCTCCATACCGACAAGGCATCCGGCGCGCGCGACGACCGACCAGGCCTGAAAGCCTGCCTCGACTATCTGAACGCGGGCGACACACTGATCGTGTGGAAGCTCGACCGGCTCGGACGCTCGCTGCCGCACCTGCTGACGATCGTCACCGATCTGAAGGCGCGCGGCATCGCGTTCCGGTCGCTGACCGAGCAGATGGATACGACCACGCCGCACGGCGAATTGCTGTTCTCGCTGTTCGGTGCATTGGCACAATATGAGCGTGCGCTCACGCGCGAACGGGTGATGGCGGGACTGGCTGCTGCCAAACGCCGGGGACGCCAAGGTGGCCGCCCGCCGATGATCGACGCCGAAACGCTCGAGCGGATCACCGCCGCGCTGGATGGCGGGGCCAGCAAGGCGTCCGTCTGCCGGACCTTCAAGGTGCCGCGTTCGACCCTTCTCGGCACGCTTGCCCGGATCGGCTGGACCGCACCGGCCAAGGTCTAAGCCGATGCCGCGTCGCGCCGTCCTGTCGGACGAGCAACGCGCGGCGTTGCTCGCGCTTCCCGACGACGAAACCCTGCTCGTCCAGCACTGGACATTGAGCCGGGACGACTTGGCCATCATCGTCCGCCGGAGGCGACCGCATAACCGGCTGGGTTTCGCGATCCAGCTTTGCGCGCTGCGCTATCCTGGCCGTTTCCTGCGACCCGGTGAACTGATCCCTGATACGCCGCTCGCGTTCGTCGCAGAGCAATTGCAGGTCGGACCCGAGGTGCTGGCCGACTACGCGACGCGCGGCCCGACCCGGTACGAACAGCTCGATGCACTGCGCGATGCATTCGGCTTCATGCCGCTCAGTCGGCCGCTGCGAACGACGTTGCAGGAATGGCTCCTGCCGATCGCGCTGACGACGACCAGCGGGGCTAGGCTGGCGCGCGTGATGCTGGATGAGTGCCGGCGACGGCGCATCATTGTGCCGGGCATCAGTTCGGTCGAGCGGATGGTCGCACAGGCGTTGCTCGATGCCGAACGCCATGTCGCCGAGCATCTGACCCGAGGACTCGATGCTCGACAGCGCCGGCTGCTCGATGCGCTTCTCCTGCCCCACACAGGCACGAACTTGAGCGATCTGGCCTGGGTGCGGCAGTCACCCGGCAAGCCCGGCCGAAAGACATTCGCCGCCATCATCGAGCGACTGACACTGCTTCGGGCCATCGGGATCGATCCGGATATCGCCGTAGGCGTCCATCCCGAGCGCCTCCGACGCCTGTGCCAGGAAGGCGTGCGGCTGACCGCGCAACATGTTCGGACGCTGCAAGCGACGCGGCGTCGCGCCACATTGGTGGCGACCATCCTCGAAACCATCGTTACCCTCACCGACGATGCGGTGCTGATGTTCGATCGCCTGCTTGGGCAGATGTTCCGGCGCGAACAGAACAGCGCGGACACGACACTCAAGCGCAACCGGCGCACCATCAACGGCAAAATCCGGCTGCTTGCCCAACTCGGCGCTGCCTTGCTCGCCGCCAAGATATCAGGTGGCGATATCGGCGCTGCGGTCGAGGCAGCGATCGGATGGAATGATCTCGGCCGCGAGGTCGATGAAGCCCGCAAGCTGATCCGCCCCGATTCGGTCGATCCCGTCGCGGTCGCCGCGACCAATTACCCCGTCCTCCGACAGGTCGGTCCCTCGTTCATCGCCTCGTTCACATTCGGGGCGGTGCCAGCCTGCCATGCGCTCGCGCGAGCGGTCGCGATCATGCGCGACCTTCATTTTGGTCATCTGCGCAAATTGCCTGCAGGCACGCCAGTCGGCTTCATCCGGCAAGCTTGGCGTCGGGCGATCGGCACCGGCATTCCCGATCGCAGGATCTATGAATTGTGCGTGCTGGTCGAGCTTCGCGACCGGCTTCGCGCCGGCGACATGTGGGTCGAGGGAAGCCGACGCTATCGTGCTGTCGAGCAGCAACTCATTCCTGCCCCCGTATTCGCCAACATGCGCGCGGCCGGCCCCTTGCCGATACCGGCACCGGATACGGCCGATATCTGGCTGGCCGAACGACGCGCCCGCCTCGCCCGTCGATTGGCCGAGGTCGAGCGAAAGGCGGAGACGGACGCGCTGGAAGACGTGCAGCTCAGCTTGGGCAGGCTGCGGATTTCGCCCTTGAAGGCGATTACTCCCGAGGAATCCGATACCGCCCTTGCGCCGCTCTATGCGCATCTGCCCGCGATCCGCATCACCGACCTTCTTGCCGAAGTCGATCGATGGACCGGGTTCAGCCAGTGCTTCACGCATCTGCAAAGTGGCCGTGCCGCGGATGAACCACGTGCGATCCTCACGGCGGTGCTCGCCGATGCCACCAATCTGGGCCATACGCGCATGGCGGAAGCCTGCAATCTCGTGACCCAGCGCCAACTCGGTTGGCTCGCCTCATGGCATCTGCGCGAGGAAACCTACGGTCGCGCGCTCGCCCGGCTTGTCGACGCCCAACACACCGCGCCGCTGGCCGCGCTGTTCGGGTCCGGCACCTCGTCCAGCTCAGACGGTCAGAACTTTCCGCTCGACCGCCGCGCCCAGGCAACCGGCGCAGTCAATCCGCACAAGGGGACAGAGCCGGCTGTCTCCTTTTACAGCCACGTCTCGGATCGCTACGCGCCGTTCCATTCCACAGTTATCTCCGCTTCGGCGAGCGAGGCGGCACAGGTGCTCGACGGGCTGCTCCACCACGGCGCCGATCTGCACATCGAAGAGCATCACGTCGATGGCGGGGGCGTCTCCGACCATGTGTTCGCGCTATGTCATCTGCTTGGGTTCCGGTTCGCGCCGCGTATCCCGAATATCGCCGCACGCCGTTTGCACCTGTTTAACGGCATCGAACCCGGCCCCGATATTGCGCCGCTGGTCGCGGGCCGCATCGACGAAGGTCTGATCGAGGCACACTGGGACGACGTGCTGCGACTGGGAACCTCGATCCGCACAGGCGTCGTCAGCGCCTCGATCATGCTGGAACGGCTCGGCTCCTATCCACGCGCCAACGGCCTGGCACTGGCGTTGCGCGAGATCGGTCGCGTCGAGCGTACCCTGTTCACGCTCGACTGGATCGAGCAGCCCGAACAGCGTCGCCGCGCCACCCGCGAACTCAACAAGGGAGAAGCGGAAAATGCCCTGAAACGCGCCATCTTCTTCCATCGCATCGGCCGTATCCGCGATCATGCGCTGCAAGCCCAAAGCCATCGGGCGAGCGCGCTGAACCTCGTCGCCGGTGCCATCGTCCTGTGGAACACGACCTACCTGCAAGCCGCCCGGATGCATCTCGCCAACCTCGGCCGGCCGGTCCCGCCGGACCTGCTGCAACACCTATCACCGCTCGGTTGGCAGCATATCAATCTCACCGGCGATTACCTCTGGACCGATCCCGATGCGCCATCCACCGCGCTCAGACCGCTTCGCCAGATG
>NZ_VAHN01000003.1 GCF_005796205.1 Pseudarthrobacter sp. NamE2
AGGTGGGGCCCTTCTTGTTTGCTTGCGGTGCTCCGGGGCTCAGGCGATCCGCATGGCTCCGGCGGCAGGGGACACCGTGAAGATGTCCGGGGCTGCAAAGCCGGCTCCGGCAAAGGCCTGCACGACGGCGTTCCGCACCTTTTGCTCCTCGCCGGCGGGCGTCAGTGCAATGGCTGCGCCGCCGAACCCGCCACCGGTCATCCGTGCCCCGATGGCGCCGGCAGCCCGGGACGTGTCCACCGCGACGTCCAGCTCCGGGCAGGAAATTTCGAAATCGTCGCGCATGGACGCATGGCTGGCGTCCAGCAGATGCCCGATGGCGGACGGGCCCCTGTCCGCAAGGAGTTCGACGGTCTGCAGCACCCGGTCATTCTCGGTAACCACGTGGCGCACCCGCCGGAATGTCACACTGTCCAGAAGTCCACTGGCCTCCTCCAGGTCGCCCACCTGAACGTCGCGCAGGGCCTTCACGCCCAGCACCTCTGCCCCCAACTCACAGGACGCGCGCCGGGAGGCGTAGCCACCGTCTGCATGTGAGTGCGAGACCTTGGTGTCGATCACCAGCAGGACCAAACCTGCCGGTTCTGTCTCGAAGGGGACAAGGCGGGCGTTCTGGTCGCGGCAGTCCAGGAAGACCGCGTGCCCGTGGGCGCCCCTCAAGGACGCAGACTGGTCCATGATGCCGGTGGGCGCTCCCACAAAGTCGTTCTCCGCCTCTTGGGTTGCCAGGACCATTTCCTGTGCCTGGAGCCCCGCCCCGGTCAGTTCGTTCAGTGCGGTGATGACGGCGCACTCGATGGCATGCGACGACGACAGGCCGGCTCCCAGCGGAACGCTCGAATCGAGCAGCAGGTCGATGCCGGGAACGTCGATGCCGCGCTCGCGCAGTGCCCACATCACGCCTAGCGGGTATTTGGTCCAGCCCTTGGCGGAGCCCGGTTGCAGGTCATCCAGGCTGGCGCTGACAATGCCTGGGTCGCCGTAGGTGGACAGCAGCCGGACCGTGTCATCGGGGCGGACTGCCACTGCCACCCGCGCTGTCCTGTCGATGGCAAACGGCAGGACAAAACCCTCGTTGTAGTCCGTATGCTCACCGATGAGGTTCACCCGGCCGGGTGCCTGCCAGATGCCGTCAGGCCTGCCCCCGTACTCGCGGGTGAAGCGGGCGGCAAGGTCGCTGGTCCCGGCCTGTACAGGCGTGGCCAGGGGCTTGGGCGTGTGGCTCATGGTGACACTCCTTCAGGTGCGGCGGCCAGGACGGCCTGGGACGTGGCCGATGCCGGCACGGACACGGCCCGCAGGCGCTCAGCAACACTTTCCGGGGTGGTGTCATTGATGAAGGCCCCCATGGCTGCCTCCGATCCGGCAAGGTATTTCAGCTTATCGGCCGCGCGCCGGGGGGAGGTCAGCTGCAGGTGGAGGTAGCCGGCGGACCGCTGGGCGGGCTCCAGCGGAGCCTGGTGCCAGGAGGAGATGTACGGCGTGGGGGTGGGGTAGAGCGCATCCACCCGCTTGAGCAGGTCAAGGTAGACATGTGCCAGTTCGTCCTTTTCCTCGCCGCTCAGCGCGGCCAGGTCCGGGACGTGGCGGTGCGGGACCAGGTGGATTTCCAACGGCCACCGGGCGGCGAAGGGAACATAGGCGCTGAAGTTCTCCCCTTCGAGGACCATCCGGTTGCCGTCCTCCCGCTCCTTCCGAAGCAGCGAACCGGTCAAGGTTTCCCTGCCAGCGTTCGCATCGTAGAACTTCCGCGCCGCCGCGCCCAGGACCGCAGCCCGCGGGGTGACATAGGGGTAGGCGTAAATCTGCCCATGGGGGTGGTGCAGGGTGACGCCGATATCGGCCCCGCGGTTTTCGAACGGAAACACCTGCTTGATCCCGGGCAGCGCGCCCAGGGCGGCAGTCCGCTGGGCCCACGCTTCGATCACGGTGCGGGCCCGCGTGGTGCTCAGCCCGCTGAAGGATCCCGTGTGTTCGGGGGTGAAGGACACCACCTCGCAGCGGCCGTAAGCCGGGCCCTTGGTGCCCCATGCAGGATTCTCCGGTACGGGCCCGAGGGCCGGGCCCAGGGACGGGAAGCGGTTCTCGAACACCACCACGTCATAGTCGGCAGCCGGAATCTCTGAGGGATTGCCGGCTGTGGTGGGGCATATGGGGCACTGGTCCGCCGGCGGCAGGTGGGTGCGCGTCTGGCGGTGTGCAGCCACGGCCACCCACTCGTCCGTCAAAGCATCGAAACGCAGTTCTCCCGGCTCACCCCTCGGCGGCAGGCCACGCTGGTCCGCGGTCAGGTGCGCTTCCCGGGAAACTGTAGTGCCGGCGTCGTCGAAGTAGATCAGCTCCCGGCCGTCGGAGAGTCTGGTGCTGGTGATCCCTGTCATGGTTAAGAGGATCTCATGACCGCTCAAAAAAGAATAGTTAACAACAAAACATAACAAGTGGTGCTGGAACGGCGTCCTCCGCCGGGGTACCGTAAGCGCATGACTTTGCCTTCCCGCCACGACACCCCCGCCCCTTCCGGTACCCGCGCCTATGCCACCGGCCGGCAGTACGAACTGCGGCGCGGCGATGCGCTTGCGGTGGTTACCGAGCTGGCCGCGGGCCTGCGCTCCTTCAGCAGGGGAGGGGTGCTCCTCACGGAGACGTACGGCGACGACCAGATTCCGCCCGGGGGAGCAGGCATTACCCTGGCGCCGTGGGCAAACAGGATTGAGGACGGCGTCTGGTTCCTTGACGGGAAGAAACAGCAGCTGGACATCACGGAGGTCTCCCGGAACAACGCCAGCCATGGCCTGCTTCGCAACTCCTCTTATTCGCTGGTGGACGAGTCGGAGTATTCGGTGACCCTGGAGGCAACGATCTTCCCGCAGCACGGCTACCCCTTCCTGCTGCGCCACCGGGTCCAGTACCTCCTGACCGAAGAGCTCGGGCTGGTGGTCCGGCAAACGCTGGCCAGTGATGCAAAGTCGCCTGCGCCCTTCGTGTTGGGCGCCCACCCGTACCTGCGGCTTGGCGACACCCCGGTTGAGGACCTCGTGCTCACGGTCAAGGCTGACACCCAGCTGGTAGCCGACGAGCGCCAGATCCCTCGAAGCTCCACGCCTGTGGAGGGGCCCACAGATTTCCGGGCCGGCGCATCCTTCGCCTCGCTCAGCGTTGATGTGGCCCTAACTGGCCTGGCCTTCGAGGAAGGAATGGCGCGGCATGTCCTGGCGGCGTCCGACGGCAGGAAGGTAACCCTGTGGCAGGACCAATCCTGCCAGTACGTGCACGTCTACGTCAGCACGATCTACCCCGGCCGCACCAGGGCGGTGGCGCTGGAACCCATGACCGGCCCCGCGAACGCCTTCAATTCCGGTGACGGCCTCCGCTGGCTGGCGCCCGGCGAAACCTTCACCATCGAGTGGGGCATCGACTACAGCGCCGGAGCGGAGGGCTAGCGGTTTCCCATTAGCGCAGGGCTGCGGAAGTATTAGGCTATGAAGCCAACCGGGGATGCCGTCCCGCCCAACAGCCCTGCCCGCCTGCAGCAGCAGCCTCCTCCAGGACCCACCCTGCGGGTGCTTGCAGACCGCGAACTGGACAGGGATATTCCCTACGGCATCCGCATCGCGGCCTCCTGGGCCTGGCGCCTGGGGCTCATCCTCCTGGTGGCTGGAGCGCTGGTGTGGCTGCTCAGCCGCATCAGCTTCCTGATCATCCCCGTCATGGTGGCAGCACTCCTTGCCGGCCTCCTCAGTCCCGTGGTCGGCTGGCTCCAGCGATACCGGGTGCCGGCCGGACTTGCGGTGGCAGTCACGGTCCTGGGCTTCATCGGGCTCATCGCCGGCGCCCTGGCACTGGTGGGCCGGCAGCTGTTCACCGGATTCAGTGAACTCTGGTCGGAGGCCCTAACCGGGGTTAAGCAGATCCAGGACTGGCTCGCCGAGGGCCCGCTCCACCTGACGGCGGACCAGATGGACCAATACCTGCAGGATGTCACGGCGGCCCTGCAGGACAACACCAGCAGCATCGTCAGCGGCGCACTGTCCTTCGGCAGCACCGCCGGCCATTTTGCTGCCGGCCTGATCCTGGCGCTGTTCATCTTGATCTTTTTCCTGCTCGAAGGAGACCGGATCTGGGCGTTCCTGGTGCGGCTGCTCCCCAGGAAAGCGCGCGCCGCCACCTTTGGCGCCGGGCGCAAGGGCTGGGCCTCCATGGTCAACTACGCACGCGTCCAGATGTTCGTGGCGTTCGTGGACGCGGTGGGCATCGGAGCCGGTGCAGCAATCATCGGTGTTCCTCTTGCCCTTCCCCTGGCCGTGCTGGTTTTTATTGGCTCCTTCATTCCGATCGTGGGCGCCCTGGTGACCGGCGCCATCGCCGTGCTGCTGGCGCTCGTGGCCAACGGCCCGGTCAACGCCCTGATCATGCTGGGCATCGTCCTGCTGGTCCAGCAGCTGGAAAGCCATATCCTGCAGCCGCTCGTCATGGGCAAGGCCGTGGCGCTGCACCCGGTGGCTGTCATTCTCTCCGTCGCCGCCGGTTCCTACCTCGCCGGCATCCCCGGTGCACTGTTCTCGGTACCCATCCTCGCCGTCGTAAACTCCTCCGTTCGCTACATCGCGGCCAGAACGTGGGAACATGAACAAGTGCCGGAAACGCCTTTGGCGGCCGGTGTTCCTGCGGACAACACCATCAAGGACGTTGGCCCTTTGGCGCTGCGCCGCGGCAGGGACGCCGCACCCGGCACCACAGCAGAACATCCCGATGCCCCCAACTCCCGGGAGACAGGCAGCGGGGACGAACCAAGAGGAGAATAGTCCGTGAACATCCTTGAAACCCTTCCCGTCACACTGGACGATGTCCTGGAGGCGCAGAAGCTGCTGGACGGGATTATTGCGCGCACTCCTGTTGAATCGTCCCGGGCACTGGGGGCCATGGTGGGCGGGGACGTCTACTTCAAGTGCGAGAACCTTCAGCGGGCAGGGTCATTCAAGGTCCGCGGTGCCTACGTCCGGATGGCCCGGCTGTCCCCGGAGGAGAAAAAGCGCGGCGTCGTGGCGGCGTCGGCCGGCAACCATGCGCAGGGCGTCGCCGTGGCCGCGAAGAGCCTGGGCATCAAGGCCCGCATCTACATGCCGCTGGGCGTGGCGCTGCCCAAGCTGGCAGCCACCCGCAGCCATGGCGCCGAAGTTATCCTGCACGGCCACAACGTGGACGAAGCGCTCGCCGAAGCCCAGCGGTACAGCAACGAAACGGGCACCGTTTTCGTCCACCCGTTCGACAACGTTGACGTCGTTGCCGGCCAGGGCACCCTGGGCCTGGAGATCCTGGAACAGGTCCCCAACGTGGACACGATTTTGATGGGCGTCGGCGGGGGAGGGCTCCTGGCGGGCGTCGCCGTCGCCATCAAGGCCCGCGCAAGGGAGCTGGGGCGGGACATCCGGATTATCGGTGTCCAGGCGGAGAACGCCGCCGCCTACCCGCCGTCCCTCGCGGCAGACGCCCTGGTGCCATTGAAAAAGGTGTCCACCATGGCAGACGGCATTGCCGTCGGACGGCCCGGGCAACTGCCTTTCAGCATCATCCGCGAACTCGTGGATGACGTGGTCACCGTCAGCGAGGATTCACTGGCCCGTGCACTGATCTTCCTGCTGGAACGGGCCAAGATGGTGGTGGAACCAGCCGGTGCCGTGGGCGTGGCTGCACTGATGGACGGCAAGATCGAGAACCCGGGAACCACAGCTGTTGTACTCTCCGGCGGAAACATCGACCCCATGCTGATGCTCAAGGTCATCCAGCGCGGGCTCTCGGCGGCGGGACGCTACATGACGGTCCGGATGATGCTCGACGACCGGCCGGGTTCGCTGGCCACCATCGCCAGGATTATCGCGGAAAACGACGCCAACGTCACCGGCCTTGACCACACACGCGTGGGCGGCTCCATCAGCATGGGGGACGTCTCCATCACCGTGAACCTGGAAACCAAGGGCCACCAGCACGGTGAACAGGTGCTCAGCGCACTCCGCGCCGAAGGCTTCCAGCCGATCGTGGTGCACTAGGACCGCCATGG
This sequence comes from Pseudarthrobacter sp. NamE2, assembly GCF_005796205.1. Classification (GTDB taxonomy): domain Bacteria; phylum Actinomycetota; class Actinomycetes; order Actinomycetales; family Micrococcaceae; genus Arthrobacter. The sequence goes on from NZ_VAHN01000003.1 coordinate 6,056, forward strand.
ACCGGATGACGGGAGACGGCGGCATCAGGCAGCGCCAGACCACCGCCGCGAGGGCCAAAGGAGGACTGCTGGTCCTTGGCCTGTTCGTGGTCCTGCTGTTCATCATCGAGCTGGTCAACATGGGGATGCTCCGCTCGCTCAACAGGACGTTCGGGCTCCGGCCGCGGAGCGCCGACGGGCTGCTGGACATCTTTACCTTTCCCCTCCTGCACGCGAACCTGAACCATCTCCTGTCCAACAGCCTGCCACTCATCATCTTCGGCTTCCTGGTGTTCCTGTCAGGCCTCCGCGTCTTCCTGACCGCCCTGGCGTTCAGTTGGCTGGGTTCCGGGCTCGTGGTATGGCTGATCGGCGACGGGGGCATCACCGTAGGGTCCTCCGGCCTGGTGTTCGGGCTGTTCTCGTTCCTCCTGGTGCGCGGGTTCATCAACCGCAGCTGGCGCCAGATCCTCCTGGCGGTGGTCCTGTTCATGGGTTACGGCAGCATCCTGCTGGGAATCCTGCCCATCGTTGCAGGCTACGTCTCGTGGCAGGCCCATCTGGGCGGGGCTGCGGGGGGAGTGCTGGCGGCGCTGCTGCTGCGGCCCCGGGAAGGGCAGCCAAGGCGGGTTTCGTAGAGCTGGAAAGGCAAAAAGGAGCGCCGGCCATCCCAACTGGGACGGCCGGCGCTCCTTGCGTTGGTGGAGGCTATCCGGTGTAAGGCTTGGCGGAGAGGATTTCCACCTTGATGTCCTTGCCGTTCGGCGCCACGTAGCTCAGGGTCTCGCCTTCCTTGTGGCCAAGGATGGCGGCGCCAAGCGGGGACTTTTCGCTGAAGACGTCAAGATCGGAATCGCCGGCGATCTCGCGCGAGCCGAGCAGGAACGTCTCCTCGTCGCCGGCGATCCGGGCCACAACAATCATGCCGGGCTCGACGATGCCGTCGTCTGCCGGGGCCTCGCCCACGTGGGCGTCGCGGAGCAGGACCGTCAGCTGGCGGATGCGGGCCTCAATCTTGCCCTGCTCCTCCTTGGCGGCGTGGTAGCCGCCGTTCTCCTTGAGGTCACCCTCCTGCCGGGCTGCATCAATCTTCTGGACAATCTCCGCCCGGCCGGGGCCGGAAAGGTGGTCCAGCTCTGCCTTCAGGCGGTCAAAAGCTTCCCGGGTAAGCCAGGCTGCAGCTGCGCTGTTGGTGGTAGACACGGACTTCTCCTCTAATGGTCCTACATGCAAAAGACCCCGCCACAGTGGCCACTTGTGGAACAGCAACCAGCTCAGCGGGGTGAAGGTATTGGTTCATTGTAGTCAATCCTGTGGACTTAACCCAACATGGAAGCGGCGCGCGTCACACTTACTGCCCGGCTTCGTCGGCCTTCCAGCAGTTATCCACCACGCCGGACACTGACAGTGACTCGGTCCGAAGGGCCACGCGCTGCGAAACCGTCCTGCCGCCGTCGGCCGTTCCTTCCGACGCCTCCGGCGGAATGTCCACCACCTTCCAGCCCACCACCGCGTACTTGGAGTCGAGCGCCTTCACGGCGCACTTGACTGCGGTGCCCGGCTCGCGGGTCACCTGGAAGTCCACCTCCGCCAGTGTGGCGTCCGGGGTGCTGTATCCCACGTCCTTAAACGAAATATCCGAAAGGGAGTTGGACGTGGAAACCCAGGCCAGGAAACCGATCCCGCCGGCCAGTGCTGCCCCTGCGATGATGCGCTTGGTCCGGGGCGGCAGCACGCGCTTTTTAGCACCATAACGATTGGCTAGGCTAGTGTCTGCGGGCGCGGATCGGGCCGGCTGGTCCGGGGAAGTCACCAGACCAGTTTAGTGCCCTTTCCGCCGGTGCCGGTCCTGCCGTGCAGGCGCCCCGCTGCGCCCGTCCACACAACCGCCACACCCAGATGAATGAGGAGCCGTCCCTTCATGACAGCGTCCAGCAACTCCCCGGAACCGCTGCGGCTGCTCGCAGTCCACGCACACCCGGACGATGAATCGAGCAAGGGCGCTGCAACCATGGCCAAGTACGCTGCCGCAGGGGTGGATGTCCTCGTGGCCACGTGCACGGATGGTTCCCGCGGTGACATCCAGAACCCCGCGGTGGAAGGCGAACCGCATCCCAAGCGGGATATGGCAGGGGCGCGGCGCCTCGAAATGGAACGCGCCGCCAAGATCCTGGGCATCAGGCAGCGCTGGCTCGGCTTTGTTGACTCCGGCCTTCCGGAAGGGGACCCGCTGCCGCCGCTGCCTGCCGGCGCCTTCGCCACGCTGCCCCTGCACCGTGCCGCCGCGCCCCTGGTGAGGCTGGTGCGCCGTTTCAAACCGCACGTAATCCTCAGCTATGACGAGAACGGCGGGTACCCCCATCCGGACCACATCATGGCGCACCGGGTGGCGGTGGAAGCCTTTGATGCCGCCGGGGATCCGGAGCGGTACCCCGGGACGGGGGAGCCCTGGGAGCCGAGCAAGCTGTACTACGACCGCGCCTTCAGCCCCGAACGTTTCCGGGCGCTGCATTTCGCGCTCGAGGAAGCGGGCCTGCAGTCCCCGTACGCCGAGCGGCTCGCCGCCTGGCTGGAGTCCGACGCTGAGGGCCACACCCCACCGCCGGCTCGCCATCCCACCACTACCCAAGTGGACTGCGGTGACTTCTTCGAGGTGCGCGACGACGCCCTCCGTGCGCACCGGACGCAGGTGGATCCGCTGGGCTTCTTCTTTGCGGTCTCGGCGGAGATGCAGCGGCGTGCCTGGCCGTGGGAGGACTACTCCCTCATCCGGTCCCGGGTTCCCTCGGAGCTTCCGGAGAAGGACCTGTTCGCAGGGCTAAGATAGTCGGGCGGGCAATTTCTATGCCGCGTAGAAGTTAGCCCCGGCCACTGTAGCCGCGCCGCCTGCCGCCACCCGTTCCACAGAAGGTATAACCGTGCATCATCTGCTCCTCAGCCTGGCAACCACCCCTACGCCGCTGCCTACTCCCACCCTCCGGGAGGGCATCTCCGAGGACCAGGTGACGCCGGGCCTCCTGGGCTTCATCATGACCGCCTTCTTTGTGGTGGCAACCGCGCTCCTCATTGTGGACATGGTGCGGCGCATCCGGCGGGTCCGCTACCGGGCGCAGGTGGAGGAAGAGCGGCTGGCTGCCGCTGCCGCAGCGGACGTGGAGGCGGCGGACGTCCAGGACGGCCTCAGCGCTCCGGGGGCTGGCGGGGCCGACGGCGACGGCAACGGGATCGCCCCCGGCCCGTCCCGGCCCCGGGACTGATTCTCCAGGATCTCTTAGCGGGGCGTCTTAGCTCAGCACCGCTATGGCGATGGCTGCGAAGTGCGCTGCGAAGGCAAAAACGGTCAAGGCGTGGAACAGTTCGTGGAAGCCAAAGTGGTGGTAGCTGAAGTTCGGTTTCTTCAGCGCGTAGAACACTGCTCCCGTGATGTAGAGGACGCCGCCCGCGCAGATCAGCAGCGCCGCCGGGACACTGGCCTGGAAGAACTGCGGGAGGTAAAACACCGAGCCGCATCCCAGCGCGATATAGAGGGGAACGTACAGCCAGCGCGGCGCGTCCGTCCACAGCAGCCGGAACAGGACGCCCAGGATGGCGCAGGACCAGATGACCCACAGCAGCAGGACCGCCTGCGGCCGGGCCAGGAGGGTCCAGGCCAGCGGGATGTAGGTGCCCGCTATGACCAGCATGATGTTGGTGTGGTCCAGCCGCTTCAGGACCAGTTTCACGCCGGGGGACCAGTTGCCGCGGTGGTAGACGGCGCTGATGCCGAACAGCAGCACGCCGGTGGCCGCATACACGGCAGAGGTGATCTTCCGGTCCGCGGTGGGGGCGATTACCACCAGCACGATTCCCGCAGCCAGGGCAAGGGGCGCCGTGACGGCGTGGATCCATCCCCGCCACTTCGGCTTGATCATCAGGAGCTCTGCCAGGCGGACGGCGGCTTCGTCCACGGGGCTGGCCGGGCTATCTTCCGGCAGGTTTACGTCCCTCGGCTGCGGGGCGCGCCGGGCCTCGGAGGAGTCGCTGTTCATCCTCCAAGAATAACTTACTGTCCGGTAAGTTACTGGTGAGTAGTACGACGGCGGCGGCTGGCCAGGTGCCCGCGGACCCTCCCGTCCTGCCCGTACCGCCGCGGGCGGTAGCCTAGGATGTGCAAGTACGTACAGCGAGGAAGTCAGGGGAGTGGACGCGTGGAGTTGCCCGGGTTCCTTTACGGCTTCTACGAGCGCCGGCTCCTGAAAGACCTGCCCCGTGACCGGATTCCCCGCCACATCGGAGTCATGGTGGACGGCAACCGGCGCTGGGCCAAACAGTTCAACGCCCCCACCAGCCAGGGCCACCAGGCAGGCGCAGACAAGATCCACGAGTTCCTCGGCTGGTGCCAGGAGCTCGGCGTCAAGGTAGTCACCCTCTACATGCTGTCCACGGACAACATGAACCGGTCCAGCGAGGAACTGGATCTCTTGATGGGCATCATCGCCAACACGATGGACCGGCTGGACGAGGACGCCAACATCTCCGTCCATGCCATGGGCGCACCCGAACTGCTGCCCGACTACCTGGCCGAACGGCTCAACAAGCTCACGGCAAGGACGCCGGTCCGGGAGAAGATCCACGTGAACGTCGCGGTGGGCTACGGCGGACGGCGCGAGATCGTGGACGCCGTCCGCGAACTGCTCCACGACGCCGTCGCCAAAGGCGCCGACATCTCGCAGCTCGCGGACGAGCTCTGCGTGGATGACATCTCGCGCTTTCTCTACACCCGCGGCCAGCCCGACCCCGACCTTGTCATCCGGACCTCCGGCGAACAGAGGCTGTCCGGCTTCCTCATGTGGCAAAGCGCCTACAGCGAGTTCTACTTTTGTGAAGCCCTCTGGCCCGCCTTCCGCAAGGTCGACTTCCTGCGCGCCCTCCGCGACTACGCCGGCAGGCAGCGGCGCTTCGGCGCCTGATATCCCCGGTTCATCACGAGTTCACGCCCGCGCAACAGGAATCGCCGCGTAATGGTTGCGGAAATGGCCGGGGGTGGATTTACGTTATAACCATCAGCAGGCAAACCGCCGGCTGATCGGGGAGGCCAGTACATGGAGCGATACATCGCACCGGTTGTATGGGAGGCCGGACCCGGCCTCGTGGCCGAGCCGCCTCACCAATAACAATTCCGGGCTTGCCCGGGGCTGGAGTCGATGTGGCTACTTCTGAACAACTGCCCGAGGTCCTTTCCGACCAGGGAGGGAAAGCTACCTCTCGCGCCACGCGAGCCACCATGAAAACCGGCGCAGCAACGGATGCTGCGGCCGGTTTTGCCGTCTCCGCAAGGGAATCGCTCATCCATACGTTCGTGATCGACACGTCCGTCCTGTTGTCCGATCCACGCGCGCTGCTCCGCTTCGCCGAGCACGAGGTCATCGTCCCGGTGGTGGTCATTACCGAACTGGAGAAGAAGCGCCACGATCCTGAACTCGGCTATTTCGCCCGCAAGGCGCTCCGGCTGCTTGACGACCTCCGGGTCAAGCACGGCGGGCTCAACCAGCCGATTCCCATCGGAGACGACGGCGGCACGCTCATGGTAGAGCTGAACCACATCTCCGCAGAGGTGCTGCCGCTGGGATTCCGCAGCGGCGACAACGACAGCCGTATCCTGGCCGTGGCAATGAACCTAACCAACGAAGGCCGGGACGTCACCGTGGTGTCGAAGGACCTGCCCATGCGCGTCAAGGCGTCCGCAATGGGGCTCAACGCGGATGAGTACCGCAACGAGCTGGTCAAGGATTCCGGCTGGACGGGCGTTGCCGAGGTTGAAGCCAACGAACAGGAAATCTCGACCCTGTACGGCCACGAGCCGGTCTTCATCCCTGCCGCCGCGGAGATGCCGGTGAACACCGGACTCGTCCTGCTCTCCACCCGCGGATCCGCACTGGGCCGGGTGGGCCCGGACAAGCAGGTCCGCCTGGTGAAGGGCGACCGGGACGTCTTCGGCCTGCACGGGCGTTCCGCAGAGCAGCGCCTGGCCATCGACATGCTGATGGATCCCGCCGTCGGCATCGTGTCGATTGGCGGCCGGGCCGGCACCGGAAAGTCCGCGCTCGCCCTCTGCGCGGGCCTGGAAGCGGTCTTGGAGCGCCGCGAGCACCGCAAGGTGATCGTCTTCCGTCCGCTCTACGCCGTGGGCGGCCAGGAACTCGGCTACCTGCCGGGTTCGGAGTCCGAGAAGATGAACCCCTGGGCGCAGGCGGTGTTCGACACCCTCGGCGCCCTGGTCAGCCAGGAGGTGGTGGAGGAAGTCATGGACCGCGGCATGCTCGAGGTCATGCCCCTCACCCACATCCGCGGACGCTCCCTGCACGACGCCTTCGTAATTGTCGATGAAGCCCAGTCCCTCGAAAAGAACGTATTGCTCACCGTCATGAGCCGCATAGGCCAGAACTCCAAGATCGTCCTGACCCATGACGTCGCCCAGCGCGACAACCTCCGCGTCGGACGCCACGACGGGATCGCCGCCGTCGTCGAAACCCTGAAAGGTCACCCGCTCTTCGGCCACGTCACCCTGACCCGCTCGGAAAGGTCCCCGATCGCGGCACTGGTGACGGAGCTCCTCGAAGGCTAGGTCACCTGTGGGAGGGGCCGTGGTCCGGTTCGCCGGGCCACGGCCCTTCTCCGTCGCTTAGACACCTCCCGCCGCACCGCTCCGGTCGCTGGGCGACCTGCACGGCGCTTTGGTCGGCGATGCGCTCCTACGAGAAGGACCGCCGCCCGGCTTGTGGTCAGGTCACCTTCAGGAACCTTGCTACAGGCTCGTGGCCTTCGACTTTCAGTTCCCAGTCGGGGCGTTTGAAGGTGTCCTGGGTGAGGCGGACGTGCTGGACCGTTTCGGCTTTGCCGCCCCAGGCCTGGCGGGTGATTCCGTTGAGCTCGTACCCCAGGGAGCGTGAGACGCCCAGGGAGGCGGTGTTCCAGATGGCCGCTTCCGAGGTGGCAATCTCTGCGCTGAGCCAGTCGAAGGCGTAAAGCGCGACGGCGGCCCGCATCTCCTTGCCGAGCCCCTGGCCTTGCGCGGACTGCTTGAGCCAGGAACCGGTGCTGACCATCCGCAACGTGCTGAAGTCCTTTGCTCCCAGGTCCTGGCAGCCGATGAATTCGTCCTCGTGCCAGATGCCCAGCAAAAGGGTCCACGACTCTGGTGTGCATTCGGCCCGGCAGCGCCAGTGCCACTGCGCCATCCTACGGCCGAGATCATTTTCGGGAGATTCCGCCCAGGCGGTGCTGAACGGATTCCTGCCAGGCTCGTGGATGCCGCTGCGGGCGGCTGCCACTGCTGCCGGGATGTCCTGGTCAAGGACAGGGCGGAGCTCCAATCGCGGAGTTCTCAGGGTCAGGCCGAAGATCGGCCAAACGTCACTTAGGGTCGTCATCAGCGAAGCGTAGCCGATGAAACCGGCAAGGCGCTGTCACATCAGGCCGGGATGTCCCAGCTGATGTGCCTGCGCACGTCCGTCAGGTTCATGGACTCGGCCAGGAACAGGTCATCAAGCATGTACTCATCCACGCCGAGGATCCGGAGCCAGTGGCCATAGTGGTCCGTGCCCGGTTCCAGGGACTGGCTTGCGACGCATACGCCCGTTCCCAGGTCCAGGCGGACAAGGCTACGGCCGGCCAGGCATATCGGCGCCGCGGGATCAGCTGGATGGTAGGCGGCTGTGGGTGTCACCACTGCCTCGACTGCAGGCCTGGCCTCGTGGGTCACCGCCCGGACGGCCTCTACGAGGACTGCGTTGCTGCCCGGGAACTCAAGGGGAACCGGCGAGTTGCCGGCCAGTTCGACGGGGTCCAGTGCCGCAGAAAAGCGGCCGTTGCCGAACCCCGGCTCACCGTAGGCTGCTTCGGGCCGGCGTTTCACGTAGCCCGATTCGTCGTAAACGGGAGTAACGAGTTGTGGCGGCAGCAGCCAGGATTTGCGGGTGGAACTGACGTAGAGGCCGTCCCGTGAGTCGTTAATCCCCGTGGTGCTGTGCAGGACGAGTCCGTCCCGGCTCTCCAGCCGGAGCGCACCCGGGCGGCGCAGCCAGGCACGGACCATGGAAGCAGCCGGCGAAGGAGCGTCAACGAAAGGCTCATCCCAGTATTCGAAGCGCAGCGACTGCCACTTCCAGGGCGAAGAGCGGCACAGGTTGCGGAACGTGGCCACAGGATCCGCGGGCGGACCGCTGTTCGGATCCGGACGGTGCCGGGAATCCCATGTCGCCATATCCACAGTTTACGCGGGCAGGATAGGGCGGACCGGGTAATTCAAGTAGCATCCGAGAGTGATCGGACGACTCGGCGACCTGTGGCAGCACATCCCCGTGGCCTTCTGGCTGGTGCTCGCAGCGTGCCTGTACTTCGCGGTGATGGCGGTTCGGCTGACGGTCATTGATGTCCGGCACCATTTGCTGCCCAACCGGATCGTTTTCCCGTCCTATGCCGTGGCCGGGGTGCTGCTGCTGGCTGCGGCGCTCGCCGGTTCAGCCGCGCCTGATGAGGAAGCTTTGAGGGCGGGGCTGCTGGGGGTTCCCGCCCTGCGGGTGGTGGCCGGCGCCGTCGTCCTGTGGCTTTTCTACTTCGTGCTCCGCTTTGCCTACCCGCCGGGAATGGGGTTTGGCGACGTAAAGCTGGCGGGGGTGCTTGGCATGTACCTCGGGTATCTTGGCTGGAGCCACCTCTTCGCCGGAACGTTCCTGGCGTTCCTGCTGGGCGGCCTATGGTCTATCGCCCTCCTGGCAGCCCGCAGGGGGACGCTGAAGTCGTCGATTCCCTTCGGCCCGTTCATGCTCGCGGGAACTGCCGCCGCCATGCTGCTGCCGGCCTGACGCTGCGGCCGGAGCGGCACACACCGAGCCCTTAATGACGGGATAAAGCAAGGACGCCGCAACCCCCAAGACTGCGGCGTCCCTGCGCCTAAGGACGGGCCTGCGCGGCCGCGAGCAGCTCTGCTGGCGGCGGAAATGTTCTGCATCAGCAGGTCCCGGTAGCTGCGTGTGTTGCTGTCGGAAAAGTAGGCAATGCTGCTTTTGCGGGCGATGGTGCTGAGCAGCACCACGGCCATCTGCACAACGGGATGGTCAGGTTCCACGCCTTCGCGGCGCGCAACGTCACGGGTGAACTGGGCTTTCCGCTGCTCCGTGACCCCGATGATCCGGAGGATGAGCTGGGGTTCCTTTTTGACAACGGCGATCAGCTGGCGGGTTTCCTCTTCCGAGGCGGTCATGCCTTCGGCGAGGCGCAGGAAGAGCCTGACCAGATCCCGGAACAGGGCGGGGGAGATGTCACCGGCGGGGGAGTCCGCTCCGCCGGCAGCCAATTCATCTATCACGTCCGCGGGAACGTCGTCGTCCGCGTGCCCGATGATGGCGTGCAAATAGTCCGCGGGCCTCTTGGGCTGAAAGTACGACGACGGCCGGTACCTTTCGTGCGAAAGGGTACCGGCCGTCGTCGTACTTTGTGGAAGGGCTGCTACGCCTTGTGGGCGGGCGACGTCATGGTGGTGACGTCCAGGGCCTTGTCCAGGTCTGCCTCGGAGACCTTGCCTTCGCCGTCGCCGACGAAGCCGAGCTTCTCGGTTGCCTGGCGGATGGTCAGGCCCTCCTGCACGGCCGTCTTGGCGATCTTGGCTGCGTTCTCGTAGCCGATGTACTTGTTAAGCGGTGTGACGATGGACGGCGAGGCCTCGGCCAGGAAACGGGCGCGCTCCACGTTGGCGGTGATGCCGTCGATCATCTTGTCCGCCATGACGCGGCTGGTGTTGGCCAGCAGGCGGATGGACTCAAGCAGGTTGGCGGCCATGACCGGGATTCCGACGTTGAGCTCGAAGGCCCCGTTGGTGCCGGACCACGCGATGGCGGTGTCATTGCCGATGACCTGCGCGGCCACCATGATGGAGGCTTCGCAGATGACCGGGTTGACCTTGCCGGGCATGATCGAGGAGCCGGGCTGCAAATCCGGGATGGCGATTTCGCCCAGGCCGGTGTTGGGGCCCGAACCCATCCAGCGCAGATCGTTGTTGATCTTCATGAAGGAGATGGCGATGTTGCGCAGCTGGCTGGAGGCCTCGATCAGGCCGTCGCGGTTGGCCTGGGCCTCGAAGTGGTCGCGGGCCTCGGTGAGGGGCAGTCCGGTGTCGGTGGCCAGCAGTTCGATGACGCGCTCGGGGAAGCCGGCGGGGGTGTTGATGCCGGTGCCCACGGCGGTGCCGCCCAGCGGCACTTCGGCGACGCGGGGGAGTGCGGCGTTGATGCGCTCGATGCCGTAGCGCACCTGTGCCGCGTAGCCGCCGAACTCCTGGCCCAGGGTCACCGGGGTGGCGTCCATGAGGTGGGTGCGGCCGGACTTGACGACGTCCTTGAACTCACCGGCCTTGCGCTCCAGTGACTCGGCCAGGTAACCGAGGGCCGGGATGAGGTCGTTGATCAGCGCGGAGGTGGCGGCGACGTGCACGGACGTGGGGAAGACGTCGTTTGAGGACTGCGAGGCGTTGACGTGGTCGTTGGGGTGGACCACCTTGTCGCTGCCGGCGGCCTTCAGGGCGCGGGTTGCCAGTTCGGCGAGGACCTCGTTGGTGTTCATGTTCGAGGAGGTGCCGGAGCCGGTCTGGAAAACGTCGATGGGGAAGTCGCCGTCGTACTTGCCGGAGGCCACCTCGTCGGCTGCGTCTGCAATCGCCTTGGCCAGCTCGCCGTCGAGCACGCCCAGTTCAGCGTTGGCCTGGGCTGCGGCCTTCTTGACCCGGGCGAGTGCCTCGATGTGGGTGCGTTCCAGGGTCTTGCCGGAGATGGGGAAGTTCTCCACTGCCCGCTGCGTCTGTGCGCGGTACAGTGCGTTCACGGGGACGCGGACTTCGCCCATCGTGTCATGTTCAATGCGGAACTCTTCAGTGGAAGTCATGGGGCTAGCTTAGGGCGCCCGGGCGTCCCATCGAAAACCGTGAAGAGGGCGTTGCGGGGCCCTTGGCGGGCCCCGCAGGCATGGGTGCTAGAGCTCGCCGATTCCCGAAACAAGGTTGGCGCGGCCTTCGGCGAGGCTGTAGGACAGGCCGATGACGGCGGTGCGGCCGCCCTCGATTGCGTCCGAAATCACACGCGAGCTGTCGACGAGCCGCTGCGAGGTCTGCTTGACGTGCTCCACCACCATGTCGTTGACCTCGGTCTCGTCGTTCCGCAGGGACGTGAGGACGGACGGCGTGATGCGCTCAACGAGGTCCCGGATGAAGCCTGCCGGCATCTGCCCCGTCTCGACGGCGGCCTTGGTGGCGGCCACGGCCCCGCAGCTGTCGTGCCCGAGGATCACGATGAGGGGTACGCCCAGAACGCCGACGCTGTACTCCAGGGAACCCAGGACGGCATCATCGATGACCTGGCCGGCGGTACGCACCACAAAGACGTCGCCTAGCCCGACGTCGAAGATGATTTCGGCCGCAAGGCGGGAGTCGGAACAGCCGAAGATCACGGCGAAGGGATGCTGGTTTTCCACCAGCGAGGAACGGCGCGACGCGTCCTGGTTGGGATGCGACGTTTCGCCGCTGACGAAGCGTTCGTTTCCTTCGCGCAGCCGGCGCCAGGCAAGTGCAGGAGTCAGGTAAGTAGCCACGCGACTACGTTACGGTGCCGCCGTGGCAGATGGGGAAACTGTGACGGCGGGGTTGCTTTCCATAAAGGTAACGACGGCTGCAGCCAGTGTGGCGAATTCGTCCAGCTGGGCGGCGCCGGACAGGATGACGGTGGTTTCCCGATAGTCGAGAACCAGCGACTTTTCGCCTTTACCGGTGTCCCGGATTTCCCACTCCTGGCCCCCGGCGTTCCGTGAACCGGTGATTGGCGCGTTGTCTGTCTGCTGCAGCAGCCACGTCGGATTGGCCTTATCGGTTTGCACCAGGGCGATGAACGAGTTCTTGGGCGTGAGGAAGCCCACCTCCCATGTGGGCACGCCGCTGGCGGTTCCTGCTTCCCATCGCGCGTAGTTGGGACGGAAGGCGCCGCCGGTGTCCGGGGCGGCAGGTGTGAATCCCGCGACGCCGGCTGCGTTGCGCGCCGTGCCTGCCACATCGATGTCCGGACGGTACCCGTCGCTCTTGGGAAGCGGGTTCATCAGGACAATGGGCAGGAAGGCAGCGATGCTGAGCACCAGCGCGATGATCATGCCGATCACCGAGGCGTTGGCGCGCTTGGCCGCAGCGGCCGGAATGACAGGCTTTACGGGCGTTGCGCCACCTTGCCCGCCCGTGGCCTGCGTACCGCCGGATCCGGCGGGTTCGGAGCTGGGGGACGTTTTTTCCTGCATGTCATTCACCCCTCTATAGTCGCCCATGCCGGCGGGCAACTTCCATTCGGCCGCTTCCGCCGCTTGGGCCATGGAGGTGGCCCGCGTCCTTGTCCATATTGCGGCCTGGCGTCATGCGCGGTCCCGCGGACGGTGCCGCGACTATGATCGGAAGCAGAGGAATCACCGTCGGGCCGTTCCGGCAGGCGGATTCAATGATCGCCACTCGAAGAAGAGGTTCACGTGTCACCAGCGTCCATGACCCAGAAGTACTCCACCATCTCACCGTCCCTGGCGGTGGGCAACGACGAACCGGACCGCAACCTTGCCCTCGAACTTGTCCGCGTCACCGAGGCGGCGGCAATTGCCGGCGGCCACTGGGTGGGCTTCGGCGACAAGAACACGGCCGACGGTGCAGCCGTGGATGCCATGCGCTCGTTCCTGCAGACCGTCCACTTCAATGGCGTCGTGGTCATCGGTGAAGGCGAAAAGGACGAAGCGCCGATGCTGTTCAACGGCGAACGCGTCGGAGACGGCACCGGCCCCGAGGTCGACGTCGCGGTAGACCCCATCGACGGCACCCGGCTGACCGCCCTCGGCATCAACAACGCCCTGGCTGTGCTGGCCGTGGCCGAACGCGGCTCGATGTTCGACCCCTCCGCCGTCTTCTACATGGAGAAACTCGTCACCGGCCCGGAAGCCGCGGACATGGTTGACCTGCGCCTGCCGGTGAAGCAAAACCTGCACCTCATCGCCAAGGCCAAGGGCGTCAAGGTCAACCAGCTCAACGTCATGATCCTGGACCGCGACCGCCACCGCCCGCTGGTGGAGGAAATCCGCGAGGCCGGCGCCCGTACCAAATTCATCATGGACGGTGACGTTGCCGGTGCCATCGCCGCCGCACGTTCCGGTACCGGCGTGGATGCGCTGATGGGCATCGGTGGCACGCCTGAAGGCATCGTTGCCGCCTGCGCCATCAAATCCCTGGGCGGCGTAATCCAGGGCCGCCTCTGGCCCACCAGCGACGAAGAGAAGCAGAAGGCCCTCGACGCCGGCCACGACCTCGAGCGCGTCCTGTCCACCAACGACCTCGTCTCCAGCGACAACTGCTACTTCGCTGCCACCGGCATCACCGACGGCGACCTGCTGAAGGGCGTCCGCTACTCCAAGGACAAGGTCCTCACCCAGTCCATCGTGATGCGCTCCAAGTCCGGCACCATCCGTTTCGTGGACGGCGAACACCAGGCCAGCAAGTGGGAAGGCTACGCCCGCAAGAGCTGACCGGCGGCCAGAGCCAGGAAAGTCCCGGAGCGCCGCGCTCCGGGACTTTCGGCGTTAAGGCCTTGGTATAGGGTTTAATTCATGATTCCAGCTGTTGTGCCCTGTACTGACCGTGCCCTGTGGGATGAACAAGTCGACCGGTTCCAGGGACATCCACAACAGCTCTGGGGCTGGGGCGAGACCAAGGCGCAGCACGGGTGGTCAGTGGACCGGGTGTTGCTGGACGACGGCGGCACCACCATCGGGTGCGCACAGTTGCTGATCCGGCGCCTGCCGTTCCCGTTCCGAGCACTGGTTTACATTCCGAGGGGACCGGTGTGCTCTATCGAGCACACCGGGGCTGTCCTGAACAGCCTCGCCGATTACGCAGTGTCCCGCCACCGCGGCGTTGCCCTCAGCATCGAACCCGACTGGGACCGGGACTCCGCCTACGCCGGTGCTGTGGCCGAAGCCGGCTTCCGCGAAACCAGCAACACCGTTCTCATCCCGCGGACCCTGATCCTGGACCTCACCAGGACTGATGACGAGCTGATGGCTGAGATGTCCAAGTCGACGCGCGCCAATATCCGCAAGGCGATACGAAGCGAAATCGAGTTCCGCAAAATCAAGAACGAATCCGAGCTTGACCAGGTGCTCGGCATCTACCATGAGACCGCGGAACGGGCCGGGTTCGGCATCCACGAGGACCAGTACTACCGGGACATCTTCCGGAACCTGGGGGACAGTTCACCCATTATCGGAGCCTTCGACGGCGAGCAGCTGCTTGCGTTTACCTGGCTTGCCCGCAGCGGCTCAACGGCGTTTGAGCTCTACGGCGGCGTCTCCGCGGAGGGCAATAAGCGGCGGGTGAACTACGGCGTCAAGTGGGCGGCCCTGCAGGCGATGCGCGAGGACGGTTGCGTCCGGTACGACTTCAACGGGCTGCTTAATGACGGCATCTCGGATTTTAAGAAGCAGTTCGCCAAGCACGAGGACATGCTCCTGGGTACCTGGGAGAAGCCGCTGTCACCCTTCTACCCGGCATACTCACAGGCCATGCCGCTGGCGCGGAAAGGACTGCAGGCTGCGCGGCGGACGGCCAAGGCGCTGGCCGGCCGCGCCCGCACCCTGCTCCGCGCAGCTAGAGGCCGGTAGTCACCGCGAACGCCAGCGCGCGCTCCGTGCGGCCCGCCACCGGGTGGACGTTCACGGGCGCTTCGGCGGCAGCGAGGAATGCGCTGCCGCCGCGGGCAAGCTGCAGGTCGCCTTTGGGCGAGTCGAGGTACACCTCGCCGGCTACCACAATCACCACGGCAGCGCCGGACTGTGCCAGCGGGACCGGTCCGTCCCCCGGACCGAGTTCAATGCGCTGGAGCTGGAACTCCTCGAACGGCGGGCGGTACAGCTCCTGGTCCATGACGGTGGGCTCGGCAGGAAGCATGGGGACGGCTACGGGCCGAAAGTCGATAGTGCGCAAGAGCTCCGGAACATCGACGAATTTGGGTGTCAGGCCGCCGCGCAGGACGTTGTCCGAGGAGGCCATCACCTCGACGCCCAGCCCGTGAAGGTAGGCGTGTACGTTCCCCGCAGGCAGGTAGACGGCTTCGCCCGGCTGCAGCGAAATCCGGTTAAGCAGCAGGGAAATCAGCACGCCGGGATCGCCCGGGTATTTTTCGTTCAGGCTGACAACGGTCCGCAGCTCTGCCTCATACGGTGCTACCGGCCCGCCGGCAAGAAGCGCCGCCACCACCTGGGCAGTGGCATCGGCGATGTCCTGGCCGCCCGTGATCAGGCGTTCGAAGGCCTTCCGCAGTCCGGCGCCCTCATCGTTGTCGGCCAGGTCCTCCAGAAGCGCCGGAAGGATGGCGGGGACAGGCCCTTCCACTGCGTCGAAGGCCGCGGCGACCTGCAGCAGGATGTTCCGGGTGTCCGCGGCCGGCCGGAAACCGCACAAAGCCTCGAAGGGCGTCAGCGCGAAAATCATTTCCGGCTTGTGGTTGTCATCCCGGTAGGTGCGGTGGGGCGCGTCCGGGGCCACGCCTTGTGCGTTCTCGCGGGCGAAGCCGGCCCTGGCTTGCTCCAGGCTGGGATGGACCTGAAGGGACAGCGGCTGGGCGGCTGCCAGGATCTTCGCCAGGAAGGGCAGCCGAGGGCCAAACCGGGCCACCGACTCCGCACCCAGGAAATGCTCCGGATCCCGGGCAATGAGGTCGTCCAGCGACGTCTCACTGCCGTCTTCGGGCACACGGGCCACGGACGGTGAATCGGGGTGCGCTCCAATCCACAACTCCGCTTCCGGACCACCGGATTCAGGCCTTCCGAGCAGGGTCGCGATGGCCGTCGTCGAACCCCAGGCATAGTCCCGAAGGACGTTCTCAATCTCGTACAAAGCCGGTTCCGTTTCTTTCGTCTAATTGCGGGGTTACAGCGCTGCGCACTGGCCGTTGGTGGCAACGAGCTGGCGGATCGCCTCTTCGTTTCCTTCGAGCTTCAGCTGGGTCAGCAGTTCTGCCGTGATCGGCTCGCCGTCGGGCGTGGTGGTCACGGGTGTGAAATCCGGCGGCGTGGTCTGCCGGATTGTGCTGCCGCCCGCGGGCAAAACGGCCGGGGACACCGCTGCGGCCCGGAGATGCCCGGTGCCGGCATCCGGGGCGGCCAGGACGTCGTCGGGAAATCCTGCTGACTCGCCGCCCCCGGAGGCGGAAGCAATCAACTCATCCACGCGCTCGTGGATCTGGTCGAAGTCCGGGGTTGTGGAGAACGCCGCGTCGAAGTCCGGCGGCCCGATGGTGAGCCGCTTGGCTTCCGTGCCTTTTGCCTTGATGGCAAGGTCAACAAAGCTGCCCAGCTGGGTGGAGGAAATGTTGGATTCCACCACCTTGGTTCCCGCGTTGGCGATGTCCTCGAACCTGGCCAGCAAGGTGGCAGGATCCAGCTGCTTCAACATGGCCTGCTGTACGCACTGCTGGCGCTGGATCCTGGAGTAGTCGTCCACGTACTCGCGGGACCGGCCGTACCACAGCGCCTGGTTGCCGTCGAGTGTCTGCTCGCCCGCCGGGATCCAGCCGAGGGGCATGCCGTGGGTCTGGCTGAAGTCGTCAAAATAGCCGCTCATGGGTACCCAGCCGCCGGCCTTGATCCTGATCCCGCCCATGGCGTCGATGAGCGAAGCGAAACCCTGCATGTCCACGAGGACATAGGCCTGGATGTCCAGGCCGAGCGTTCCGGAGACCGCCTCCATTGTTGCCTGCGCGCCCGGATCGGCAACTCCGGGGTAGAGGTCCGCGTACTCATTGGTGACTTCCGTATTGATCGCGTTGATCAGGCATTCGTCGCCGCAGTTGTAGCCGTCCGGGTAGATGGACCGCATGGGGGAGTCCTCGCTGAACTGAGCGTTCTGCAGGTTGCGGGGGACGGAGATGATCGCGGTCTGCCCGGTTTCGGCGTCCACGCTCAGCACGGACAGGCTGTCCGGCCGGCGTCCGGTGCGGTCTTCACCGGCGTCGCCGCCCATCATCAGGAAGTTGTAGCGCCCGTCCACAGGATCGATGGCGGGCCCCGACGAGAAGATGCTGCCGATGGCATTGCGGCTGACGTTGAGCAGGTAGGCGGCATAGCCGAGCGAGCCGCTGCCCAGCACCAGTGCCAGCACCAGGGTGACCACGACGGCGGGACGCGTTGGCGGCGTCAGCAGCACCGGGCGGATGAGGCGGAGGGTGTTGATGAAGAGGATCGCCCAGCCTGCGGCCAGGGCCACCAGAACGACCACTATCGCCAGGGACGCGAAAGGGTTAGTGACGATGCCCAAAAGCAGCGTCCGGTTGATGACCAGCAGAAGGATGGCCACCAGCAGGACAGTCCAGGCAGACAGCGTGACCCGCAATGCTGCCCGGCCGAGCCTGCGGTTTCCCGCCACCAGCTGTGCGCTTCCCGGCACCAGCAAGGTCAGCAGGATGAGGAGGAAGGCCCGCTTTTTCCTCACGGGGTGTGAGGCGCTGACCGGGTACCTGACCGGGTCCGTCAGCACTGTGTCGGAGGAGGATTGCGGAACTTTGCTGCTGGACATGCCCGCGGTCCTAACGGCTGCCCCGCAGGGAGCTGTTGCCTTCCGCGAAGACTTCGCTGACCTTTTGCCGGAGGCTTTCCCCCTTGCGGCTCGCCACCGCGTTGAGGTCGGCGGCGAAATCCAAAAGATCGGTGCGCAGGGAAGCGGCGAATTCATCGGTTCCGGCTGCGAGCATGCGGACGGCGAGCAGCCCTGCATTGCGGGCACCTGCGATGGACACGGTGGCTACGGGGACACCGGCAGGCATTTGGACGATCGACAGCAGGGAGTCCATGCCGTCCAGGGTCTTGAGCGGGACCGGTACGCCGATCACCGGCAGGGGGGTGACGCTGGCAAGCATGCCAGGCAGGTGCGCGGCACCTCCGGCGCCGGCGATGATCACCCGCAGTCCGCGCTCGTGGGCGGTCTGCCCGTACTTGATCATCTCGGTGGGCATGCGGTGCGCGGACACCACGTCAGCTTCGAACGGGATCCCGAATTCCGCCAGTGCGTCGGCGGCAGCCTCCATGACCGGCCAGTCGGAATCAGAGCCCATGACGAGCCCCACCAGGGGACCCGAGGTGGAGCCGGCGGCAGGGGTTGCTGGGGCGCTCATGCGTTCTCCTCAAAGGTCTGCGGCACATCCTCCGCCGGCGGCCGCCCATCGCGGATGATGCCCGCAACCATGGTGGCGCGGCGGCGGACCGACTCCACGTCAGCGGTGGACGTGCCCACCAGGTTTACGTGGCCGATTTTTCGGCCGGGCCGCACGGACTTGCCGTAGCAGTGCACCTTGGCCGCGGGTTCGCTGGCGAGCGCCAGCGGGAAGGCCGAATACAGGTCCTGGTTGTCTCCGCCCAGGAAATTCTTCATGACCGTCACCGGGGCCAGGGCGTCGGTTGCGCCGAGCGGCAGGTTCAGGACTGCGCGCAGGTGCTGCTCAAACTGGCTGGTCACTGCGCCGTCCTGCGTCCAGTGGCCTGTGTTGTGGGGGCGCATTGCCAGTTCATTGACCAGGAAGCCGGCCCCGACTCCCGGGGTTTCGAAGAGCTCAACGGCAAGGACACCGGTCACGCCGAGTTCGGCGGCTATCCGGAGTGCGGCATCCTCGGCAGCGGCGGCAACCTCCACGGGGATGTCCTGCGCCGGAGCGATCACTTCATCGCACACGCCGTCCACCTGGATGGTGTGGACCACCGGCCAGGCCCGGGCTTCGCCATCCGGGGTCCTGGCCACGAGCGCCGACAGTTCGCGGCTGAAATTGACCTTTGCTTCCGCCAGGAGGGGGCTCATGGCGGCAAACCAGTCTCCAGTTCCAGCCGCTTCCTCGGCTGAGTTGACGATCCGGACGCCCTTGCCGTCATACCCGCCACGCGGCGTCTTCAGGACAACCGGCCACCCGGTTTCGTCGCCGAAACGCACCAGGTCCGCCACCCCGTCCACAGAAGCCCAGGCCGGGTTGGGAAGCTCGAGCCGGTCGATTGCGGCCCGCATCACCAGCTTGTCCTGGGCGTGTACCAGGGCCTCGGGCCCGGGCTGGACATTGACGCCCGCCTGCTGAAGGGCACGGAGGTGGTCCGTGGGCACATGTTCGTGGTCGAACGTCATAACGTCCAGGCCCTCGGAGAACTCAAGCAGGGTTTCGAGGTCCTTGTAGTCGCCCACGGGCGAGGAAGAGACTGCAGAAACCGCGGAGACATCGCCGCTCTCAGCCAGGACACGTAGTTCAAAGCCAAGTGCAGTTGCTGCCGGGGCCATCATTCGCGCAAGCTGGCCGCCGCCAACCACACCTATTACTGGAAAAGTCACATCAGCCAGCCTACCCAAGACCACCGGCTATCCCGGCTTCCACCGCATGAGAGTCCCGATTTCGAGGTTACGCGGAGGCCGGGGACGGGATTAGGGAGGCTGCCCTGGAGGTTTGGAGGCTAAAATAAGCCTTTGGCCACGTGGGCCCTTAGTAGAGACGGCCATGGAGGGTCATGTTGAGCGCACTTGCAGATCGTATCCGGGGACTGGCGTCGCTGTTCTGGCGGGAAGTGGCCAAATTCGGAGCTGTCGGCGGTGTGGCGTTCGTCATCGACAACGGCATGACGTACTACCTGATGCACGGCCCCATGTCGGACAGCGAGGCCAAGGCCCGCTTCGTCGGCGCGTCGGTGGCTACCATCTTTTCCTGGATCGCCAACCGGCTCTGGACCTTCCGGCACCGCCGCCAGGACAACGTCCTGCGGGAGTTCCTGATGTTCATCCTCATCAACGGCATCGGAATCGGGATCTCTACCGGATTCACCGCAATTGCCAAGTACGGGCTGGGTATTACGGACAAGAACATGCTGTTCTTCGCCGGCGTGTTCGGCATCCTGGTGGCCACGGTGGTCCGCTTCTTTGCCTACCGGTTCCTGGTGTTCAACAAGGAGCTGGACCAGGAACCGGAGTTCTCGCATGACCACGAGCTCATCGAAATCCATCACCACCAGAAGGAACCGGTCTCCAGACTCGAGCGCGAGCCCTCGCCGGACGGTCCCGTCCAGTCCTAGCGGATGCTAGTTGCCGTGGATGCGTTCCGCGGCCAGCAGCTTGTCGGTCAGTTCCACGTCGGCGTGGGTGAGAACCACTGATCCGCCCTGGTGCCATGCTCCCAGTGCGTTTGCCAAGGCGGATTCCAGCCCGTCCGCGGCCGGGATGTGCAGCCGCACGCCTTCCTCATGCCTGATGGCGAATGTGCTCAGGAGGTCCTTCTGCAGGTACTCCTTCCCGTCCGCGCCGGAAAAGGCGCGTGCAGAGGGGGCGGGCTCAGCGTGCGGCATAAAGACGTCCCCGTGCAGGCGCACCTCCGCCGCATAGTCGAGGCAGCCGGCCGGAAGGTCGCCGGGCCAGCGCATGGCCAGCGCCGGGAGCGCAACGGCGATGACGGCATCGTTCTGTTCGCCGGCTGACGCAGGGTCCGCGGTGACAAGGAAGTCCGCACTGCCGCCGTCGAGAATCGTCTCCAGGCCGAGCTGCCAGGCGGAAAGGGCCCACACCACGGCTTTCCAATGGGTCGGCAGGTCCAGCCGCAGGCGCATTCCGGGAACCGCGTCCAGTTCGTCCTGGAGCAGGTTGCTGGTCTTGGCTACCCAGTTGTCCAGGACGCGTCCCGAGAGTTCCACGCGCTCTGCCTCAGGTCCGTACCAGGTCAGCCGTGGAGCGGTGGAGTTCCCTGAGCGGAGGGAAGCCATGAGGTCAAGTACCGGAGTTGTCATGGCACCATCCTGCCACTGCCGCCGCGGGAGGACGCCGGCGGATTTTTCTCGGCGCTTATGGTGAGTGATCTTTATCACTCGCGAAGGTAAGCCTGCTTGCTATTGACGCAGATTCGCGGTATTTTCGCGAAAAGACGCCATTTTTTCGGTCGTTTCCCGCCTGCGCCTGCCACGGTGGGCAGTGGCCCGCTTAACGTTGGGAAAATTCCGGGCGTGGCGTGCCGGAAGTTGGCGGGGGCACTGATTATTATTCCGGCAGCGGCTTGACTCGCCCCTAGTTACACACGTGTAATTAGGTATCTAAAGCGACTGCGTAAATACCGGCACACAACCGAGTGCCGCATATCCGGGCAGGGGCTGCAACATCAGGAGGGTCGCCGTGGGGCATGCAGAGCGTATCCAGGAAGATGACGTCGTAGCCGGTCAGGCGACGGAAAAGTACCGTGCGCGGGGGGTACCGGGTGATTGGTTCGTAGATCCCGCCGACCCTGATGCTGCGGAACGGTACAAGCGGGATGCCGGCGGCTTCCTCGAGGACCAGGCAACTGCGTTCCTTGCCGCCCATGAGGCCCTCCTGGATGGCGGGGATCCTGACGACGAGCTGGACCCTCCCATGGAGCTGCCGGCTCCAGGGTCCGTCCAGCCGGTGTGGATCGGCCTGCCGTTGCAGCAGGACTTCGACGACGAGGGCGAGCTCGGGTGGCAGACTGACGCCCTGTGCGCCCAGACCGATCCCGAGGCGTTCTTTCCGGAAAAAGGTGGCTCCACCCGGGATGCCAAGAAGGTTTGCGGTGCCTGCAATGTGCGGTCGCAGTGTCTGGAATACGCCCTCGCCAATGACGAACGGTTCGGCATCTGGGGCGGCCTGTCTGAGCGTGAGCGCCGGCGGTTGAGGAAGCGAGCAATCTAATTCACCAGGATGTGCACGTCACTGCTGTTGTGGTTGCCCACAACGGCAGTGCGTATCTCCCCAGGACGTTGTCTGCTTTGGCGGACCAGACCCGGTCCGTGGACCGTGCCATTGGTGTTGACACAGGGTCCCGTGATGGTTCCCGCGCCTGCCTTGAGGATGCCCTCGGAGCTGCCAACGTCGTCCGCCATGACCGGGGCAAAGGCGGTATGGGGGCCGCGGTGTCCACAGGACTTGCCGCCTTGGCCCCGTGGCGTGGTCCTGCAGCTGGAGGCAAGCAGGAGTGGATCTGGCTGCTTCACGACGACGCCGCCCCGGCTCCTGAAGCACTCGCCGAACTGCTCGGTGCCGTGGAGCGTGCGCCCTCGGTGACTGTCGCCGGCTGCAAGCAACTGGACTGGCATGCCGGGCGCAACCTGATTGACGTCGGTCTTTCCACCAGCCGGTGGGCGGAACGGCTCACCCTCATCGACGCCGACGAACTCGACCAAGGGCAGTACGACGGCCGCAGCGACACGTTCGCTGTTAATTCGGCAGGCATGCTGGTCCGCCGTGACGTGTGGGAGCAGCTGGGCGGATTTGACCCGGCCCTCCCCGGCAGTGGCGACGACGTCGACTTCTGCTGGCGCAACCGCCTTGCCGGCCACCGGGTGGTGGTGGTCCCGGCCGCCCGGATGTTCCACGTCGCGCACCGGCCCCATGCCTTGGGCAACCCCGCGGCAGCCCGGAAAGCGCAGGTCCATCTCCGGCTGAAGCATGCACCGTTGTGGATGGTGCCCGTGCACGCATTCGGCGCCCTGCTGGGCAGTCTCTTCAGGCTGGTCCTCAGCATCGCGCTCAAGGATCCGGGCCACGGCATCTCCCAGTTCCTGGCCACCCTGGCGGCCCTCGGCAGGCCGGGAGCAGTCCTGCGAGCCCGCCGCGCCGCACGAAAGACCCGGCGCATCAGGCGGTCCGTGATCCGGAAGCTTCAGACGCCCCGGAGGGAGGTCTGGAGCCACCGGCGTTCACTGATGGAAGCCATCGGTTCGGACACAAACCCCGCCGATGACCTTGAGCAGGACCCGCTGGCGCATCAGCCGAGCGGTGACGCCCCGGACGACTTCGCTGCCCTGGCTACCACCCGGCGCGGCTGGGTAGGCAACGGCGCCCTGGCCGCGGTCATCATCGCTTCCATTGCCTCCCTCCTGGGGCTGGCAGGACTTTTCCGCGCGGATGCGGTGGCCGGCGGGGCACTGTTGCCGGTTTCCTCCAGTCCCGGAGAGATTTGGCACCATGCATCCAGCTGGTGGATCAACCTTGGTGCCGGACTTCCGGGAGCGGGCGACCCCTTCGACTACATCCTCTGGCTCCTCGGCGTCCTCGGCGGCGGCGACGCCAACCCGGCGATGGCCTGGCTGTTCCTCCTGAGCACCCCCTTATCGGCACTCACCGCGTGGTTCGCCGCGGGAGGGGTCACGGTGCGCCGCAGGCTGCGGCTTGCGGCGGCATTCATCTGGGCCGCCGCCCCGACCCTGCAGGTGGCCCTGAACCAGGGCCGCGCCGGGGCCCTGATTGCGCACGTCATGATCCCGCTGCTCGTCCTGGCGCTGCTGCGTGCCACCGGTTCGGCCGTTGGCCATGGCCGCTTCACCCTTCCGGCCCCTGGCGACCGCCGCGCTGAACGCCCCCCTGTCAGGCCGGGCATCAACGGCACCCCGTCCTGGACGGCAGCCGCTGCAGCGGGCCTGGCACTGGCCGCCGTTGCCGCGTCGGCGCCGTCGCTCCTTCTTCCTGGCACCGCAGTAATCGTGCTGTGCGGAGTCCTCCTGGGCCGCCGCGGCCGTACCGTATGGTGGGCCCTTCTGCCCCCTGCTGCCCTTTTCATACCGTTCGGACTCTCGGTGCTGGACAAGCCGAGGGCCCTGCTCGCGGACCCGGGCCTTCCGCTGGGCTTTGAAGCTGCGCCGCTGTGGCAGCAAGTCCTGGGCCAGCCCCTGGCCTTCGGTCCGGACAAGGGCCTGGACGGGATCCCGTACTTCCAGGACGCACATTTCCCCTGGGCCCTCCTCCTGGCACTCCTTGTTGGCCTGCCCATCCTCGTCCTTGCCGTGGCGGGACTCTTCAGCCAGGGACACCGCGCCCATGTGGCCAGGTTCCTGTGGGCGGGTGGCTTCATCGCCTTTGCAGCCGGCTGGCTCGCGTCCCATATAGCGGTGGGAATGAACGGTGACACCCTGGTCACCCCCTTCACCGGACCTGCCGTTTCCGCCACCGCCTTCGCCATCCTCGGGGCCGGACTCCTCGGTGCAGAGCAACTCCTCAGCATGGCGGACAGGGCCGTGTCCGGCACCGCTAAAGAGCGCACCGCTGCACGGTCCGCCGCGGCGATCGGGATGGTGCTCCTGCTTATCGGCCCGGTGGCTGCCATGGCTGCCTGGTCCGCGCGGAATGTACTGCGTCCGGAAACTGCTTCCACCGCCAGCCCTGCTTCCGCCCCGGCGGCTCCCGAGGCATCGACGTCCGGGGATCCGGGGCTGGGTACCCCGCGGCTGGTGGAGGCCGCCGGCCCCCGTATCCTTCCGGCAACAGCCATCGACCGGGGAACCGGGCCGGAGCAAACGCGCACGCTCCTGATCAGCACGCAGGAGGACGGGACGTACGACGCCTCACTGGTACGGGGGGCAGGCACCACCCTGGACAGTCTCTCCGCAGTGGCGGCTGCCAGGAATATCCTGGGCGGCCCCGGCGCAGAGTCTGTTCGGGAAGACGACGACGTGACCGCCTCCATCCGCCGGGTGGTGGCTACGTTGGTGGCGGGGCAGGGAGTGGATCCGCGCAGCGACCTCGAACAGTTGGGCGTCGGATTCGTGGTTCTTCGCTCGGCCGATACAGCAGCGCAGCTCACCGCCAACAGGATGGATGCGGTGCCCGGCCTGGTTGCGGTGGGGCAGACCGATGTCGGCTGGCTCTGGCGGATCACGCCCTTGAACCAGCCGGTGCTGCAGGCCGCCGATGTAGCCCACCGGGTACGCATCATCGACCCGGAAGGCGCCACGCTTTCGCTCCTGCCGTCCGGCTACACCGACGTTGACGCCGCTGTTCCAGCAGGACAGGAGGGCCGCCTGGTGGTTCTCGCCGAACGGGCCGATGCCGGCTGGTCTGCCTGGCTGGACGGCCGGAAGCTGACTTCCACAACCTCCGGCTGGGCCCAGGCGTTCACACTGCCGGCCGCGGGAGGCCAGCTGACGGTGCGCTACGACAACCCTTGGGCCGTCTGGGCCGGCATCGGCCAGGCCACAATCTTCGGGCTGACGGTCATGCTGGCCATTCCAATGCCCGCAAGCCGGCCGCGGACCGGACTTTCGCGCGACGAGGGCTCCCTTCGTAAGGAACAACAGAATGCATGAGCGCACCCTGCCCACCCAATCGCCAGACGGCACCGGCAGCCCGGCCGGCACAACCACGCGAGGGAGCAGTGCACTGCCCGCCGGCAAGCGCCGCGCCGGAACGCTGGCCGGACTGGCCGGTGCCGCGGTACTGCTGGCAGGAGCGGGAGCGGTTGTGGCGGCGGGTGCCCTGCTTCCTGCGCCGGAGTCAAGCCGGACGCTGCCGGCAGCCGCAGTAGCCGTGCCCGCAGGCGAAAGCCTCGGAGTATGCCCCGGGCCCGCCCGGCTGCTGGAGGGCACCGAAGCCGGGACAGACCCCCAGTTCAGCCCGGAATCGGACACGGCAGCCAGTTCAGTGACGGCTGCCGTCCTCGGCGCCTCAGGGATATTGCCTGCGAGCCGGCTGTCGCAGCTGGACGGGACCACCGCGGTTGAGATAGCGAAGGACCCCGGCCAGCCTCCTGCGGAGGGAGCCCGGCAGGAGCTGCTGGCAGGAGTCGTGGCCAACCGCCCCGTGGACCAGGCCACCGTTCTCAGCGCCGATGCTGTGGCAAACCAGCAAGCCACCGCCGGCGGCGCAATGAAGTACACGGCCACCGATGGCGACCTCCAGGGGACTGCTGCCGCAAACTGCCTGCAGCCTTCCAATGACCAGTGGCTGACAGGGGCAAGTACCACGGTCGGCCGGACCTCTGTGCTGGTCCTCACCAACGCTTCCACTACTCCGGCCACAGTCAGCCTTGAGCTGTTCGGCATCGGAGGCCAGATCCAGGCGCCCGGCAGCCGGGGCCTGCTGGTGGCCCCGGGGACCACGCGCTCGGTGGTACTCGGCGGCCTGGCTCCGGGTGAGGCCCGGCTGAGTGTCCACGTTCGAAGCGCCGGCGGCCCCGTGGCGGCCACCATCCAGCAAAGCGTCCTGCGCGGACTCACGCCAGGCGGCGTCGACTTCATCGCCGCCGGGGCAGCGCCCGCGGTGCGCCAGGTCATGACCGGAGTGGACATCCAGGATCCTGCGGGCGTCTCGGCCCTCACGGGCAGGAATGGCTACCAGGACGCCGGCCCTGCATTGCAGATCACCGTCCCGGGTCCCTCGGACGCCGTCGTTGAAGTGAAGCTGTACGGACGCGACGGCGAAAAGACCCTGCCCTCAGGCGGTGTGGTGACCGCCAAGGCCGGTTCCGTCACTGAAGTTTCCCTTGCCGGGGTCCCTGCCGGGCATTACACCGTTTCCGCGGCGTCAGACGTCTCATTCGTTGCGTCCACCCGCGTCACCCGCGGACTTGAGGAAGGCCGGCCATCCGACGTCGCATGGGCTGCGTCCGGGTTCCGCCTCGGCAGCCAGCATGTCGTGCCTGTGCCGCAGGGCGGCCTGCGCCAGCTGGTCTTGGGCGCCCTGGACACCCGCGCCACCATCACCTATTCGGCCATCACCGCGGACGGCAAGGTGCGGGCGCCATCGACGGCGGACATCGCCGGCGGCACGACAGCCTCCATCGCCGTGCCGGACAAGGCGGACGATGCTGATGTGGTGGGCTACGTTGTGTCGGCGGCGGGTGACGCGGCCTACGGGGCCGTGCTGGTGCAGCAGGACGGGCGGAACGACGTGTCAGCCCTGGCGTTCCAGCCTGCTGCGGCCGGCCAGGAGACCGTCCCGGTGTCCATCAACTACTAGTAGCGGCGCCGGTACACGGGATCGAGTGTCTCCGGGGCGACGCCCAGCATCTCGGCGGTGTGCTCCACCACGACGTCGTGCACCAAATCCTGCAGTTCCTCAATCCCAGGGCATGCCTGCTCCACCACGCGCCGGTACACCGTGATCATCGGCCCCTCCGCATCCGTGGCCGGGATATAGGCACCCAGGGGCGCCGGAGCAGACGTGGCCGCCAGCTGTTCCAGGTCCGGGGGGATTTCGTCGACGCCGAACCTGACGCCGTCGAGGGTTTTGCCCCAAATATCGTGCAGGCGCTGGGCGGAATCCAGGACCATGTCATCGAAGCGGTCCGCGCGCGTCCGGTATCCGGGATGCGTGGGCAGCATTACCTCACCCCGAAGCCCCCGGCCGTGGCGGTTCCGGCGGCGCTGCATAAAGCTCCTGCCGCCGGACTCCCCGTGCGGTTCCATGCGGGCGTCCGGGTCAGCCAACCGGACCGTAAAACCTGATTTCTGGTTCGATGACTGCATACATCGACTGTAGACCCGGGACCTGATTTACGCGATAGATTCGTCCTGCAGCGAAGACGCGTCCTGTCCGGGACGCCAATGCGCGGATACGGCTGCCTGCCGGGGTAGTCTGTGATGTCGTGGGAGCTATCCGTCAGTGTTCAAGATCTGCCTGCCGCCAGTCGGCGGTGGCCACCCTGACGTACGTCTACGCGGACTCCACGGCGGTCCTGGGTCCGCTGGCCACCTACGCCGAGCCCCATTGCTACGATCTCTGCGAGCAGCACGCCGGTTCCCTCACCGTTCCCCGCGGTTGGGAAGTCCTGCGGCTGGCCATGCCGTCCACGCCACAGCAGCCTGGCCCGGATGACCTGCTGGCCCTCGCAAATGCGGTTCGGGACGCGGCGGCTCTCCCCGCGGAGGCACAACAGCCCGCTGCCCAGCGGGGTCCGCATTCCGCGCTTGAAGCCCCGGCCGGCACGGAGGGTGTCCGGCGGGGGCACCTGCGCGTCCTTCGGGAGCCGTCCTAGGCCTGTGTGGCGGTAGGCTGGTAGCTGCACATCAGTCCGCTACCGGCGCGAGCGCGCCCGCCAGGGAGCAAAACCACATGCGAAAGATCAGTCCTGAACTGCTGTCCGTCCTGCGCTGCCCCGTGACGGCTTCACCCCTGGTGCAGGACGGCGAGGAGCTCGTGGCAACGGCCCCCGGGGCTTCAGGCAGCAGGCCGCGCTACGCAATCGAGGACGGCATTCCCCTTCTCCTGCCTCCGGAACTGCTGGCGGCAGCTACTTCGGCCGGCTCCGGCCAGCACGATTCAGCCGCGGACGCCGGCCCGGCTGTCTGACGCGCATCCACAGCAACTCCGCCCACCGCGGCCCCCAGCAGGACCGGACACAACAAAGGACCACCCATGACGTTTGATTACAAGGTTGCCGACATCTCCCTGGCGGAAGCAGGGCGCCACCAGATCCGCCTTGCCGAGCATGAAATGCCCGGCCTGATGTCGTTGCGCGAGGAATTCGGCCCCAGCCAGCCGCTGAAAGGCGCGCGGATCGCCGGGTCGCTGCACATGACGGTGCAGACAGCTGTCCTGATCGAAACACTGACCGCTCTCGGCGCTGAAGTGCGGTGGGCCTCCTGCAATATCTTCTCCACGCAGGACGAGGCCGCGGCCGCCGTCGTGGTGGGCAACGGCACGCCGGAAGATCCGCAGGGCGTCCCGGTCTTCGCCTGGAAGGGCGAAAGCCTCGAAGAATACTGGTGGACCGCCGAGCAGATCCTGACGTGGCCAGGGGCGGACACCAACCCTGAGCTGGGCCCCAACATGATCCTGGACGACGGCGGGGACGCCACCATGCTGGTGCACAAGGGCGTCGAATTCGAGGCAATCGGCAACGTGCCCTCCGCCGGCCCCACGGACTCCGAGGAATACGGGATCTTCCTTGAGGTCATCCGCCGCTCCCTCGCTGCCGACCCGCAGAAGTGGACCCGGACCGCGTCCGCCATCAAGGGTGTTACCGAGGAAACCACCACCGGTGTGCACCGCCTCTACCAGCTGGCCGAACAGGGCAATCTGCTGTTCCCGGCCATCAACGTCAACGACTCCGTCACCAAGAGCAAATTCGACAACAAGTACGGCATCCGGCACTCCCTGCCGGACGGGATCAACCGTGCAACGGATGTGCTCATGGGCGGCAAGGTCGCCGTCGTCTGCGGCTACGGCGACGTCGGCAAGGGCGCCGCGGAGGCGCTGCGCGGCCAGGGCTCGCGGGTGATCGTCACCGAGATCGATCCGATTTGTGCCCTGCAGGCCGCCATGGACGGCTACCAGGTGGCCCGGCTCGAATCCGTCCTCGCCCAGGGCGACATCTTCATCACCACCACGGGCAACAAGGACGTCATCATGGCCGAGCACATGGCGGGCATGAAGAACAAGGCCATCGTCGGCAACATCGGGCATTTCGACAACGAGATCGACATGGCAGGCCTGGCCAAGGTTCCCGGCATCCGGAAGGTCGAGATCAAGCCGCAGGTCCACGAGTGGGTGTTTGACGCCGGTACCGGCACCGAGCGCTCCATCATCGTCCTGTCTGAGGGGCGCCTGCTGAACCTGGGCAACGCCACCGGCCACCCCTCCTTCGTGATGAGCAACTCCTTCGCCAACCAGACCATCGCGCAGATCGAGCTGTGGACCAAGCAGAACCAGCCCGAAGGACAGCGCGATTACGAGAACCAGGTGTACGTGCTGCCCAAGGTCCTGGACGAGAAGGTTGCCCGCCTGCACCTCGACGCGCTGGGCGTGGAGCTGACGGAGCTGACCAAGGACCAGGCGGAGTACCTGGACATTGATGTTGCCGGCCCCTACAAGCCCGAGCACTATCGTTACTAAGAAGTAAAGTACCCGGGTGCGGGCGCACCCGGGTTGTTACTTCCTGCCCCTAGGATCGGAATATGGAGCCCGAAGTCCAGACCCGCCGCACGCGGAGCCTCAAAAAGATTGTGATCGTTGCCGTGGTGTGCGTCCTGGCAGCAGCCGGGGGCATGTTCGCCGCCGTCGCGCCCGGACTCGCCGGCAGTGCGCTGGAATCCGAAGCGGGCTCAGCGGTCCGGACCTCTCCGGGCCTCGCCGCGCCCGTCATTGCTCCCGTAAAGTCGGACGCACAGCCGGCGGACGGCGCCAAGCAGGTCAACCCCGCAGCCCCTGTCTCCCTTAGGGTGAGCAACGGGACCATCGAACGCGTCACGCTCACCAGTACCGCCGGCGAAACGGTCGAAGGAAGCATCGACGCTGCGGGCACCGGCTGGACGGCCTCCGCACCGCTGAAATTCAACACAGATTACAGCTACACCTACGTGG
Organism: Pseudarthrobacter sp. NamE2; assembly: GCF_005796205.1. Taxonomy (GTDB): domain Bacteria; phylum Actinomycetota; class Actinomycetes; order Actinomycetales; family Micrococcaceae; genus Arthrobacter. The sequence continues at coordinate 36,165 of NZ_VAHN01000003.1, forward strand.
TGAAGGACGGTGCCGGCAGGGAATCCAGCACAACGTCATCCTTCAGCACCGTGTCCAGCTCCCATGAAGCCGATGCTGCCATCTACCCGCTGGACGGCATGAAGGTGGGCGTCGGGCAGCCGCTCCAGATCATCTTCAGCGAACCGGTGCTCAACCGCGATGCCGTGGAGAAGGCCATCAGGATCACCAGCAGCGCCGGCCAAGTGGGCGCCTTCCACTGGCACAGCGACCGCATGGTCCGGTACCGTGCGGAGAACTTCTGGGCCGCAAACTCAACCATCTCCATGGATATGCAGCTCTTCGGTGTGGACCTGGGCAACGGACAGATCGCGAACTTCAACAAGAAAATGAGCGTGTCCATCGGTGACAAAAAAGTGGCCGTCGCGGACGCCGCAGCGCACACCTTCACGCTGAGCATCAACGACCAGCCGGTCAAGACACTTCCGGTCAGCATGGGGGACAAGCGCTTCCCGTCTGCCCGTGGCTACGGGGTCCTGATGGAAAAGAAGCGCTACGACCACTTCCGGGCCTCAAGCATCGGCCTGAAGCCGGACGACCCCGCCTACTACGGCGACGTGGACGTGGAATACACCATAAGGCTCACCCTCAGCGGCGCCTACATCCACCAGGCCCTGGAGTCCGCCTACCCCTTCATCGGAAACACGAACGTTTCACACGGCTGCATCGGCTTCGCTCCCGACGGCGCTGCCTGGGTCTTCGACAACATGGGCACCGGCGACGTGGTTCAAATCATCAATACCGAGGGGGACTACGCCGCGCATGACGACGGTTTCGGGGACTGGAACATCCCCTGGAGCGAGTACGACAACTGACGTCAGCCGGTGAAAGGCAGGCGCTGCAGCCGTTCCCCCACGGCGGTGTTGCGCCGGCGCTGCTGCGACAACCGGGAAAGCTCGCGGTTCCGGCGTTCGGCAACGACGGCGGCAAGAAAGTCATCGGGGCTTGTCCCCGGGGGCGGGGGAGGGGCCACGTGGGCGGAAAGCTCCGTGGCGATGGAGACTGCCATCCCTGCCCGTGACTGCGGCGCCATCCTGCCCGCCTGGCGAAGGAACTGGGAGGCCCGCCGCGCTGTGGCATCCGGGATCCGTCCGATATCCGCCGCCGCCGCCCAGGCCTGCAGCCGGGGCGGAACGAAAACCGGAACGGCCGGTTCCACGGGTACCCGGCTGCGGATGGCGTAGGTTCCGGCCAACAGGTCGCCAAGGCGGCGGGACTTGGAATTGAAGAGGGCTACGGCCAGGGCCAGCCCCCCGAGAGTCAGGTAGATCTCGAGGAAACCGGTGAGGCCGCGGATCAACGCGTGCCGGAAGCGGATGGCGCCGCCGTCGTCCCGGACAACCCGCAGGCCGGTGGCAAGTTTGCCGAGGGACAGGCCGCGGCTCAGGGTTTCCACCGCGACCGGGAGGATCACCAGGCAGAAAACCACACTGGACAGGACCAGCGCGCGCATGGCCGCCTCATCAACGTCTTCCCCGGCCGCGGACAGGCCGACCAGGACCGCCACCAGCAGCACCATGTGGAAGAGGACGTCAAGGATCAGGCCGAGCGCGCGGGCGGCGAATGATGCAGGACGCAGCTCCAGGACCACAGCCTCGCCGGTAACGATCGAACTCACAGCATGTACCCGTTCCTCGCGTTCGATGGGACGGTCAAAGTCTAGTGCCGTGGCATTAGGCTGGTCCCGTGGACATGGACGCCTTCGCCGCGGTGAACGCGGACAAGTGGTCGAGATTGCACGAGCTGTCCGGCAAGGGCAGGCTCACCGGAGCCGAAGCGGACGAGCTGCTGGCCCTGTACCAGTCCACCTCCTCGCACCTGTCCCTCATCCGGTCCATTGCCCCGGAAAGCGGGCTCTCGGCGTCGCTCTCGGCAACACTGGCACAGGCACGGACGAGGTTTACCGGCGCACGCACCAACCCGATGGCTGACCTCGCCAGGTTCTTTGTGGCGGCGCTTCCGGCGGCCTTCTACCGGCTCACCTGGCTCACGCTCGCCTGCGGAGCTGCCTTCATTGTGGTGGGATCCGCTTATGCCCTCTGGATTGGCACGTCGCCCGAAGCGCTTCGGGCAGTGGGTTCCGAGGCTGCACTTCGGCAGTATGTCGAGGAGGATTTCATCGATTACTACTCGGAAAACCCCGCCGCATCTTTCGCCGGTGCGGTGTGGACCAACAACGCCTGGATCAGCGCGCAGGCCGTGGCGCTCGGCATCACCGGGATATGGGTGCCGATGATCCTGTTCAGCAACGCGCAGGGCGTGGGAGTAGCTGCCGGGGTCTTCGCCGCCGCCGGCAAGCAGGACGTCTTCTTCAGCTACATCCTGCCGCACGGCCTGATGGAACTGACGGCGGTTTTCGTTGCCTGCGCTGCCGGCCTTCGCATCTTCTGGGCCATGGTATCGCCGGGGCCGCGCACAAGGGGCCGCGCGGTTGCCGAGGAAGGAAGGTCACTCATCACCGTGGCGCTCGGTCTGGTCCTGGTGCTGTTTGCCTCCGGACTGGTTGAGGGATTCGTCACGCCCAGCCCGCTGCCGGTATGGGCCAAGATCACCATCGGCGCGGCCGTGCTTGCCTTGTATTGGGCGTACGTGCTCGTTTGGGGGAGGCGGGCGTACCAGGCTGGGGAACGCGGTGACCTGCGCCGTGAGGACGCGGGCTACACGGAAATCGCTGCCTGAATCGTTGTAATCGCGCCGGGGTGGTTCCTCGCTCCGCCCAGGCCCCGGACGGTAGGCTCGACAACAGATAAAGCGTGCCGGCCCAGGCCGGTGCGGCGTGCAAACCCGACGGAAGTGACGCTGCTGTGAAAGACGAAACACCGGCCCGTGCCAAGAGCGCGGAGCCGCAGCCGGAGCCTTTCCTCGATACCTCCGGCGACTCCGACGAACCCGCCTTTTCCTGGATGGCTCCTGCCGGCAGGGACACCGCCGGCTCTAGGGCCGGAGATACTCCCGGAGCCGCCAGGCCGTCCGGGTCGTCCTCCATCGACGGCAGCGGTGACGCCGGCATTGCGCCCGGAAGCACGCAGGCTGAAACCCGCGCGGACCGGAAGGCAGCCGAAGCCGCTGCCGCGCCGCCGTCGGACGCTGATGACAGGCCGGGCAACGGCAGTTCATCCGTCTTCAACGAGCCGCTCCACACGTCGGCGCTGCATGTACGCCCGCCGGAGGAAGAGGTGGAGCGACGCAACGCCGAGCGTGAGAACGCCGCCAACGCCAAGCCTGTAGCTCCCCGGGTCATGCAGGTCCTGCTGGCCGTGTGCTTTCCGGTAGTCCTCCTGGTTTTGGCCGTGCGTGTGGTCACCAGCCCGCTGTTCCTCTGGGTGGAGTACAACCGCCCCGGCTTCCCGGGCGACGGGTACGGCTTCAGCACGGATGACCGCATGACGTACGGCTCCTACGCCGTGGACTACCTCAGCAACTGGGCAGGGCCGCGCTACCTCGGCGACCTGGTGCACCGCGGCGGTGACAAGCTGTTCAAGGACGGCGAGGTCAGCCACATGGCGGACGTCAAACTGGTGATACTGTCCACCTTCGGCGCCGGCGCGCTGCTCCTGCTCCTGTGCCTCATCGCGGTCCTCTACCTGCGCAAGCGCAGCACGGGCGGCGTCCGGCGCGGACTGTTCGCCGGGTCCATCATCACCCTGGTCATCATCCTCGGACTCGGCACCCTCGCGTTCCTGGGCTGGCAGCAGTTCTTCACCGAGTTCCACCGCATCTTCTTTGCAGACGGGTCCTGGACATTCAGCCTGGACGACACACTGATCCGGCTGTTCCCGGGCCAGTTCTGGATCGATGCCGGCATCGCCATCGCAGGCCTGGTCCTGCTGACGGCACTGGTGACACTGGTCCTCACCTGGCCCACGCGCCGCCGGCGCGGCCTGCCGCGCAGGGAGGCCGCGGCGGATCAGGCGTAAAGCCGGGCGATTTCGGCCTGGAAGTCCTGCACGACGGCGGCCCGCTTCAGTTTGAGCGAGGGCGTCAGGTGGCCTGACTCAACCGTAAATTCCGTGTCCAGTATGGCGAAGGACCGGATGGACTCGGCCCTGGACACCAGCTGGTTGGCCTGGTCCACCGCGTCCTGTACTGCCTTGACTACCGAGGGCTCGGACGTGGCCTCGCGAAGGGGGAGCGGGGGCAGCCCCCGTTCGGAGCGCCAGTTGCCGAGCCCCTCGGGGTCAAGCGTCACCAGCGCCGAGACAAACGGTTTGCCGTCGCCGACCACTACGGCATGCCCTACCAGCTGATGGGACCTGATGATGTCCTCCAAGGGGCCGGGGGCCACGTTCTTTCCGCCGGCGGTGACCAGCAGGTCCTTCTTCCGCCCGGTGACCGTGAGGAAGCCGTCCGCGTCCAGCGTGCCGTAGTCCCCGGTCCGGAAGAAGCCGTCCACAAACGCTTCGGCGTTGGCCGCGGCGTTGCCGTGGTAGCCCTTGAACACACCGATGCCCTTGACCAGGATTTCCCCGTCCCCGGCCACCCGGATGGTGGTGCCGGGGATGGGAATGCCTACGGACCCAACGCGCGTATGCGAGGGCGTGTTGACGGTGCAGTGCGCCGTGGTTTCGGTCAGGCCGTAACCTTCCAGGACCGGGATCCCTGCGCCGCGGAAGAAATGCGCGTCCTCACGCGACAGCGGGCTGGCACCGGACACCGTATATCCCACCTGCCCTCCCAGTGCCTGGCGGAGCCGCGGATAGAGCAGCTTGTCGAAGAATCCATGCCGGATCCGCAACAGCAACCCGGGACCGGTACCTTGGCCGCGGCTTTCCCTGTCCTGTTCCCGGGAGAAGGCGGCTGCGGCTGCCGAGGCTGCCTTGAACAGCCGGGACTTGCCCGCCAGGGCCGCCTTGTGGGCCGCGGTTGCGCGGACTTTCTCGAAAATCGGGGGGACCACCAGCAGGAAGGTGGGCTTGAACGTGCCCAGGTCCTCCAGGAGCTGGGCGGCGCCGGGGGTATGGCCCAAGGTGGCTCCGGCGGCCAGGCACACCACCTGCACGGCCCGGGCCAGGACGTGCGCCAGCGGCAGGAACATCAGTGTGCGCGCCTGGTCCCGGAGCAGGAGCTCCGGGAGGAACACCACGATGTTCTTGGCCACGAGGGCGAAGTTGCCGTGGGTGATTTCGCAGCCCTTGGGGTTTCCCGTGGTACCCGAGGTGTACACCAGCGATGCCACGTCATCGAGCCCGGCCCTGCTGCGGTGCCGTTCCAGCTCTGCGTCGCTGACCCCTGCCCCGGCGGCGGCGAGGCTGGCGAGGTTGGGGGCGTCGCCGTCGTGCTCCATCCTTACCACGTTCACCAGGCGGTCGCGAAGCGGCGGCGAGCCGGCAACCACCCCCGCCACCAGCTCCGCCGTGGGGCGGTCCTGGACAAAGACGCGCCGGGCGGCGGAGTCCCTGAGGATCCACTCCACCTGCCGTGCGGAGGACGTCTCGTAAATGGGGACGGTGACACCGCCGGCGAACCAGATGGCGAAGTCCACCAGGGTCCATTCGTAGGAGGTGGCGGACATAACGGCCACGGTATCAGCCGGTTCCAGCCCGCCGGCGATCAGTCCCTTGGCCAGGGCGCTCACATCCTGCAGGAACTTCGCCGCCGGAACATCCACCCAGCCGTTGGGCCCCTTGCGCCGGTAGAGGGCATGCGCCGGGTTGGCGCCGTGTTGCTCCAGCAGGAGATCGGTGACGTTGCAGCCTGCGTCCAGCTCCACCAGCAGTTCCGTGCTTGCTTCTCTCACAGAAGGTCTCCGTTCCGCTGCCGGGCCGCGGCGGCGGCGTCCATCGGGGGTCTCATGCAATCCTGCCCTAGATCCAGGACGGCATCCACATACGTATCCGCCAGGCGTCGTAGGGAATAATCTCCGCAGCCCATATGGGGTAGAAGAAGGAGGACAACACCACCGCTGCCGCTACAAACAGGACCACCAGGTACAGGCCGGAGCGCCGGCGCCAGGGCGGGTCGGCGGCGCGGCCAAGGACCAGCCCCAGGCAGTACACCAGCGCCAGGACAAGGAATGGCTCGAAGGACACTGCGTAGAAGTAGAACATGGTCCGTTCCGGATAGAGGAACCACGGCAGGTAGCCTGCGCCCACGCCGGCGAGTATGGCTCCGGCCCTCCAGTCACGCCGGCCCGCCCACCAGAACAGCAGGATGACCAGGGATACGGCTGCCCCCCACCAGATCATGGGGTTTCCGACGGACAAGACGGCGGACGTGCACTTGGCCACATCACAGCCGGAGGTGCCCTGCTCCGGGGATTCGTAGAAGAACGACGTCGGCCTGCCGAGTACCAGCCAGCTCCAGGCGCTTGCCTCGTAGGGGTGTTCGGAGCCCAGGCCCTGGTGGAACGTATAGGCCTCCCGGTGGTAGTGTGCGAGCGACCTGACGGAGTCCGGCAGCCATCCCCATTCCGCGGACGGGTTGCTTTCCGCCCAGCGCCGGAAGTAGGCGTCATCCGAGCGGAACCAGCCGGTCCAGCTTGCCGCATAGGCGGCCGCTGCCACCGGGACGATGCTCAGGAACGCCGGGATTCCGTCCTTGACGACGCCGCCGCTGATCCAGCCGCGGACTCCCGCCACCCGCCTGGCGCTGAGGTCCCAGAAGACGGTGAGGAGGCCGAACGCGGCAAGGAAAAACAGTCCGGACCATTTGGTTCCGACGGCGAGCCCCAAACAAACACCCGCAACCACCCGCCACCAGCGGATGCCCAGCCACGGTCCGGTCAGCAGGGTGGTGGCGGGGATGCGCCCGCCGTTCCCGGCGGCGGCGCGGGCCAGACGGGCGGAAAGCCGGCGCCGGCCGTCGTCGCGGTCCAGGAGCAGGGCGCCGAAGGCGGCCAGGATCCAGAACATCAGGAAGATGTCCAGCAGGGAGGTCCGGGACATCACCAGATGGTGCCCGTCCACCGCCAGGAGCAAACCTGCGGCCCCGGCCAACGGCAGGGACCGGAACAGTTTCAGTGCTATCAGGGACAGGAGCAGGATGGAGAGCGTTCCGGTCAGGGCCGCGGAGAACCGCCAGCCAAAGGAGTTGTCAGCCCCGAATATCCCCATGCCGGCGGCAATCATCCATTTGCCCACCGGTGGGTGGACCACGTATTCGGGCGAGGTGAGCAGGATCTCCGGGTTGCCGGCGTTGAAGGAATCGTTCGCCTTGTCCGGCCAGTTGCGTTCGTAGCCGCTGATCAGGTATGAGTATGCATCCTTGACGTAGTACGTCTCGTCAAAGACGAGTTTGTGGGGGTAGTCCAGCCGGACGAACCTGAGGATTCCGCCGGCCACTGCCGCCAGGACCGGGACCAGCAGCAGCCAGAGCCGCAGCGACGGCGGGTACTCGCGCCAGGACTGGACCGTGCCCAGGAGCCGGGCCTGCAATGCTTCAACGGTGAACGCTTCCGCCGGGCGGCTGATCCAGGGCCGCGCCGGGGGACTGGACCGTTGCATCCCGTCCCCGCTGCTGTCCGCGGCCTCCGCGGTTTTGCCGGTTGTGGCGGGAGCGGGTTGTCCGGCTCCGGGCGGCCGCGTGGAGGTCTGCGTCACGAGCCCCATGCTACCTTTTGCGGCTGGCAGTCCCCGCAGCAGTAGGCTGGTTGCGTGGACCCTCACCCCAGCACCCTCCCTGACACCGGCCCCGCAGCAGCGGGACGCATAGTCTTGGCCGCCACCCCAATTGGAAACACGGGTGACGCTTCGGCCAGGCTCGTGGAACTGCTGGGTACTGCGGACATCGTGGCTGCGGAGGACACCCGCCGCCTGCACCGGCTGGTGCAGAGCCTGGGTGTGACGGTGGCCGGCCGGGTGATCAGTTACCACGAGCACAATGAGGCGGCCAAGACTGCGGAACTGCTGGAGCAGGTCCGAGCGGGCAGCACCCTGGTCATGGTTACCGACGCCGGCATGCCCTCTGTCTCCGACCCTGGCTTCCGGCTCGTGGAGGGGGCCGTTGCGGCCGGCCTCACGGTGACGGCGGTGCCGGGACCGTCCGCGGTGCTCACGGCCCTGGCGCTGTCCGGATTGCCCACCGACCGTTTCTGCTTCGAGGGGTTCCTTCCCCGGAAGGCGGGCGAACGGGCATCACGGTTGGCGGACCTTGCCGGTGAACGCCGGACCATGGTGTTTTTTGAGGCGCCGCACCGCCTTGAGCCCATGCTGCGCGCGCTGAAGGAACGTTTCGGTCCCGGCCGTCCCGTTGCCGTCTGCCGGGAATTGACCAAGACATACGAAGAAGTCCTCCGCGGTTCCCTCGGTGAGCTGCTGCAGTGGGCGGAAAGCTCGGAAGTCCGCGGGGAAATCGTCGTTGTGGTGGGAGGCGCTCCGGAGCAGGCGGCCGGCAGCCCCGAAGACCACGTGGCGGCTGTGAATGAACTCGTCTCGCAGGGTGTCCGGCTCAAGGAAGCCGTGGCCGCGGTGGCGGATGACGTGCGGGTGAGCAAAAGGGAGCTTTATTCCGCTGTCCTGGCAGCCCGCTGAACGTCCGCGGACTTTCCCCGTTCTGCTGTGCAGCTGCACAGCAAAGCGCACTTCAGGCAGTGCGCAGGGGCGTAGACCCCGGGTGACGGCGGCAGTAGTGTGGCACTAAATCAGCCCCTGATGAGCCTGGTCACTCCGGCCGCCGCAAGGGCTGCCACCAACCCTACTGACGAGGGAGTCATCGTGACTGTCACTGCACAGCCGGCGGTAAGCGCCGACCGCGAAAGCCAGCTTCTGGCCTCCGTCCCCACCGGACTGCTGATCAACGGCGAGTGGCGGGACGCCGCTTCGGGCAAGACCTTCAACGTCGAGGACCCGGCAACCGGGAAGGTGCTGCTGAGCATCGCCGACGCCGGTGCCGAGGACGGTGCCGCGGCGCTGGACGCTGCAGCGGCCGCGCAGGAGTCCTGGGCGAAGGTTCCGCCGCGCGATCGCGGCGAGATCCTGCGCCGCGCGTTCGAGCTTGTGACTGAGCGCGCCGAGGACTTCGCACTCCTGATGACCATGGAAATGGGCAAGCCGCTCGCCGAAGCGCGCGGCGAGGTCACTTACGGCGCGGAATTCCTGCGCTGGTTCTCCGAGGAAGCGGTCCGTGCGTTCGGCCGCTACTCCGTCTCCCCCGACGGCAAGTCCCGGCTGCTGGTGACCAAAAAGCCCGTGGGCCCGTGCCTGCTGATCACTCCCTGGAACTTCCCGCTGGCGATGGCCACCCGGAAGATCGCCCCCGCCGTCGCTGCCGGCTGCACCATGGTGCTGAAGTCCGCGAACCTGACACCGCTGACCTCCCAGCTGTTCGCCGCCGTCATGCAGGAAGCCGGGCTGCCTGCCGGTGTCCTGAACCTCATCCCGACCTCCACCGCCGGTGCCACCACGGGACCGCTGATCAAGGACTCCCGGTTGCGGAAGCTCTCCTTCACCGGCTCCACGGAGGTGGGCCGCCGGCTGCTGGCTGACGCCTCCAACACCGTGCTGCGGACCTCGATGGAGCTCGGCGGCAACGCCCCGTTCGTTGTGTTCGAGGACGCCGACCTGGACGCCGCCGTTGCCGGAGCCATGCTGGCGAAGCTGCGGAACATGGGCGAGGCCTGCACCGCGGCCAACCGGTTCATCGTGCACGAGTCCGTCGCCGGCGAGTTCGCGGAGAAGTTCGCCGCGAAGATGAAGGAGATGACCACCGCCCGGGGTACCGAGCCCGAGTCCAAGGTGGGCCCGCTGATCGATGCCAAGAGCCGGGACAAGGTCCACGAACTGGTCTCCGACGCCGTGGCCTCCGGTGCGAAGGCAGTCCTGGGCGGCGGACCCGTGGAGGGTCCGGGCTACTTCTACCAGCCCACCATCCTCTCCGGTGTCACCGAAGGCACCCGGATCCTGTCCGAGGAAATCTTTGGCCCCGTCGCTCCGATCGTCACGTTCTCCAGCGAGGATGACGCAGTGCGCCTGGCCAACAACACGGAATACGGGCTGGTGGCCTACGTCTTCACGAAGGACCTCAACCGCGGCATCCGGATGGGTGAGCGGCTCGAGACCGGCATGCTCGGCCTGAACGCCGGCGTCATCTCCAACGCCGCCGCACCGTTCGGCGGCGTCAAGCAGTCAGGCCTCGGCCGTGAAGGCGGCCTCGAAGGCATCGAGGAATACCTCTACACCCAGTACATCGGCATCGCCGACCCCTACGCGGGACAGTAACAGGCAAGGTCCAGCACCCGGCTGCTGACGGCCGCCATTCGCTCCCTACCGCGAACGCACGCGGAAGGAGTGGGTGGCGGCCTTCGCCGTCGCAGCCAGGACGTGTGCTCCGGCCCTGGCCGGCGCTGCACCGAACCGCCCGAGCCGGCCCATAACTGACGGCGGAAGCCATGCGGCGCGGAGCCGCTGCAGGAACGTGGCATGTCCCCGCAGTGCGAGCTCAAGGGCGGCGAGGCGGCCGGCAGCGCCCGCGTACGTCGGATCCGCCCCCGGCCGCCCGGCGTCGTACGCCTCCTGGCCCGCGGCCGGCAGGGACGGCCGGCCGTACCGGTGCCGTTCAAAGGCGGTGGTCAGCACTCCCACGGCCTGGTCCGCGGCCGCATCCGTTCCACCGGGGTCTCCCAAGTGTCTGCGAAGCCGGCTCGAGTACGCCCGGGGTGTCTCGCTGGGGGCAGGGGCCACGCCGTAGTCCCTGCCCAGGTCCAGCAACTCGCTCCAGGCCAGGGGAACGGCCTCGCCGGAATCCCGGGGCCGCAGCCTGCGGGCGCGAAGGCCGGTGCGGACGAGGTGCGGTGAAGCGGCCAGGAGGGCCGCGCCCAGGACCCCGCCGACGGTGATCAGAACCGGCAGGAGTTGGACGCCTTCCTTGGTGCTGCCTGCGGTGCCCGGGCCCGGAAGCGGTGCGGCGCTGGGCGCAGGTGCCGGCGCGGGAGTGGACTCGGGGATGAGGTCGTCGTTGTTTTCCACCGCGCCCGGGGCGGCCGGTGCAAAGGACTCGGCCGCGTAGTCGGGAACCACGCCCCGGGAGGGTGTCGGTTCGAAGGGCACCCAGCCCAAGCCCTGGAAATACAGCTCAGGCCAGGCGTGGGCGTCGCGGGCGTCAACCTCGTACTCGGGCAGTGCGCCTTGCCCGGCCATTGTCACCGTGGCCCCCGTCAGCCTCCCGGGAGCGTATCCCACGGCGATCCGGCTGGGAATGCCTTCGAGCCTCGCCATAACAGCCATGGCTGATGCGTAGTGGATGCAGTAGCCGCTCTTCTGCTCCAGGAAGTCGGCCAGGACCGAGAGCCCGTTGCCGTCGTAGCCGCCCTGGACCGGTGACTGCAAGGAATAGGTGAACTGCGCCGAGCGGAGGTACCGCTGGATGGCAATTGCCTTGTCATAGGGCGTAGCCGCGGCACCGGCCACTGTGCCGGCCGTGGTCCTGACAATTTCGGGGACGTTGCCCGGGATCCTGGTGAAGTCATCCGGGATGTCCCTTACTGCCGCCGGGGACTGAGCCAGCACGTCGGCTGACAGGGTGGGCACCGAAGACGTCACCACATACTCCTGCCGCCGGGATGTGGTCTCGGTTCCCTTGATACTCAACGTGGCCGGATCCCACGTCCAGCGTCCCTCCAGACCGCGGACGGATTCGGGGGCGTAGGGGGCCGGCAGGTACGGGCTGTTGAAGGTGCCGGTATCGATCGCGGTGATCTGCTGCACCTGGTCGCTCTCTGGTACCGCATAGCCCGGGTCGATCTGCCCCACGAGCGGCAGCCGCGAGGCGTTGCGGTCATCCGGGCCCCAGGATTCACCGTCGAAGTTGTCCACCGTGACGGACCTCAGGTACAGCGGCGTAGCCGCATTTGTGGCGTAGGTGATCCGTCCGCTTCCGTCCGGTGTCCGCAGGCTGTTCCCGAGGGTGATCATTGGGTTGAGTCCATTGGACGTGCCCCACGGGTTAAGCCGGGAGCCCTGCGGGAAGGTGCCCTGGTTGAACCCGGGGACGGCAAGTGGCACCAGCAGGGTCGCCACCAGGGCGGCGGCTCCCGTAAGCACGGCCCGCCGCAACTGCCCGGGACTGCGCGCCGAATCGGCCTGGGTCCGCGCGTCCGGGGTGAACCATTGGCTGACGGCGAGAATCATCAGGTATCCGGCGACAGCAGTGGCGAAGCCCCAAAAGCCTGCGCTTTGCGGTTTGATCATGGCCGGCACAACCAGGATGGCCAGCAGCCCCACGCCGGTGGCGGCCGGCATCCCAAGGGGTACGGCGAGTGCGTCCACCAGGATGACTGCAAGGCCCAGGGCGGCGCAGATCACCATGACGATTCCCACGTTGGGTGCCACGGGCGCTGTTTCCGCGAGGACGGTTTCACTGGCCCGCCGAATCAGCCGGTTCAGTTCGGTGAGGGTGGCGCCGCTCGGGATAAACCCGAGGAAGCTGGAGCCGCGGAAAAACGTGAGCGTCAGGATGGCGCCAAGGGACAGGAAGCCGCCGGCCGTCACCAGCAGGGGCTGGGCGCGCAGTGCCCGCAGCGCAGCCAGGGTGAAACTGACCACCAGCACGGTGGTGAGCGCCGGCCAGTACCAGCCCCAGCCCCGCAGCACGCCGTTCAGGGAGAGGGCGGCTCCGCAGACGCCGGCCGCGATTGCAGCAGCCATCGCCCAGGGAAACGCGCCAACGCGTGACCTGGCCGCGGACGCGTTCCCGCCCGGGGGTGACTGTTGCCCGGTTGTGGACGGCCGGGCCGGTGCCATAGTCACTGGGCCACCCCCGCTCCGCGCCGTACCTCTGCCGCAGGGGGCGGCAACTCTACATCCTGGTCGAACTGCCCCCAGGCAGCGGTCAGCGCTACCGATGGCGGCACGGCAACTGCACGCCAGCCGCCTTGGCGCAGTGCCTCGAGGACAGCGTCGGCCTCTGCCGGTTTGTCGGTCACGAGGATCGCGAAGGCATTCGTGCCGTAGCCGGCGGCGGGCGCCATGGACACGGCCTCCTCCGGAGAGATTTTGCCGAGCACGGCGATGAGGGGACCGCGCATGCGGTGCGCGGACAGCTTGTCCATCAATTGGTCGTCGAAGGCCGGCAGGCCCGGGTCCTGCCCGGCCAGTTTCCGCGGTCCGAACAGTTCCGGCATCGAGAGGTCCCTCCCGGGCCCGTCCAGCGGCCGGCCGTCCCGCCGCTGGTGGTGCCCGGTGAGCTGGATGGCGGCGAGGCTTTCGGCGATCGACTGGAGGCCGGCGGCACCGCTGAACTCCTCCGACTCAGGCTCCGGCGCCGAGGGCGAGTGGAGGAAGGCCGGTTCCCCGCGCGGATCCAGCAGCCGCAGGCCGTAGTTGCGCTCGGCCAGATGGGCGCTGATGGACACGGCTGCCACCACCGCCCATTCAAAAGTTGCGCTGGTGGCCATGGCGTGACCGTCGTGCCCGGCCAGGCCGGCTGCTGCTGCCGGTCCGCCGGAAAAGGCATGGGCGCGGTGGTCCAGGATGATGGTCGCTTGCGGGGTAGTGACGGATTCCTCCTGCCGGACCATGAGGGCGCCATGCCGCGCGGTGGCTGCCCAGTGGACCCGGCGCATGGGATCACCGTGGCGGTACTCCCTGGTCATGACATCGTCATCGCTCGGGTTGGCCCGGATGCGGGTGGCGGTTACGCCGTCGTTGCCCCGGGCTCCGGCGAGGCCCGTCAGGGGAAGGACGACGGCGGCCGGCGTCACAGTGAGGACGTCCCCGTCATCGATCGCCTGGCGGTGCAGCGACAGCCCGAACGGATCCGTGAATTCGGCCGTCACCGGGCCGATCCGGTACTGTCCGCGCTGGTCCGACCGCAGGTGGTATTCGTAGCGGCTGGTTCCGCCGGTTGCCGAGCGGGAGGGGAACCGGAAAACCGGGGATTCACCAAAACGTGATGGCAGGCGTTCTTCCATGGTTGCCCGGCCGCCCGCGGTTCCCGTCCGCGCCACGGCAAGCCGGACAGTGGTGGGGGAGGAGGTTTCGACGGGGGACGGGTTGAACTCCCGGTAGACCCGGAACCTCGGCTTGACCAGGCGGATGCCGGCCAGCGATACCAGTGGGAGCACCAGCAGGAGGACACTGAGCGTCAGGAGGTCCCGCCGCCCCATGATGTGGGCGGCGGCCAGGGCGGCGGCACCAGCGCCGAGCATTCCCCATCCGCGCTGCGTGAAAATATGCCGCGGCAGCCTGTTCAACAGTGCCATGGCTTCGCCTAGCGGTTCCTGCCCAGGCCGGCAACGGCGGACACAGGGTTGGAACCGGCAGGCTCCTGCGGAACGGGAAGCCTTGACAGGATGCCCCTGAGCACGCTGTGTGGCGTCTCACCCGCACCGGCAGCTTTCCGGTCCAAAATGATCCGGTGCGCCAGGACGGCCTCGGCCACCTGCATGACGTCGTCCGGCAGGACGAAATCGCGGCCGTCGAGGGCGGCAGTTGCCTTGGCGGCACGGAGCAGCTGGAGCATGGAACGGGGGCTGGCGCCCAGCCGAAGCAGCGTGCTTTCCCGGGTTGCCCGGCCTACTGACACGGTATATTCCTTGACGGCCTGCGAGACGTAAACCCGTTGGACGGTGGCAATCATGGCCGCCACTTCAGCAGTGGTGACCACCGCTTTCACCCTGGCCAGCGGCGACGCGGCCTGGTGGGTTTCGAGCATCTCGATTTCTGCGTCCTTGTCCGGATAACCCATGGAGATCCGCGCCATGAAGCGGTCCCGCTGCGCCTCGGGCAGCGGGTAGGTTCCCTCCATCTCAATCGGGTTCTGCGTGGCGACAACCATAAACGGTTCGTCCAGCTGGTAGGAGTTGCCGTCCACGGTGACCTGGTGTTCCTCCATGCACTCAAGGAGCGCGGATTGGGTCTTGGCGGAGGCGCGGTTGATTTCGTCGCCGATGACGATGTTCGCAAAGACCGCGCCGGGTCGGAATTCAAACAGCCGGGAGGACTGGTTGAAGATGGACACACCGGTCACATCGGAGGGCAGGAGGTCGGGGGTGAACTGGATGCGGTTGACCGAACAGTCGATGGTGCGGGCCAGCGTCTTGGCCAGGAGTGTCTTGCCCACGCCCGGAACGTCCTCCAGCAGCAGGTGGCCTTGTGCCAGCAGCACTGTCAGGGCCAGCTTGGCGGCGTCCGATTTGCCATCGATAACCGTATTGATGGTTGTCAGGATCCGCTGGCTTGCCTCGTAGAACGGGCCCGGGTCCATCGGCGCCGCCTGGCGGTGGCCGTTCAAGTGGCTCACAGGCTCGGCGACACCCGCGATATTGGCGGTGGCAGCGCTTCCATCGTTGGCAATTCGTCGGTGGGATTCCATCGGCAACCTTTCAGCCCGGGTTTCACCTGGACGGGACAGCAAGCCTGCCATCGCCCCTCGGTGGGCGTTCGCATCTGTCCGTACCAGACTACTAACACAACTGGCGCGGCAGACAGAGAGTTCCGGCAAAAATGGGGACCCCCAACCCCGTTAGGCTGGATGGATGTGCAATCCGCTGACCCCCGACGCCTACCGCACCATCCACGCCGGCAGTGACGTTTCGGGCGCAAGCGGCAGGAGGCAGGAGTTTCCTCCCGCCCCGGAACCCCTCCCGGTGCCCGTGGTGGACAACCACACCCACCTCGATTACCCGGATGGAAAGGCGCCTGTAGGGCTTAAGGCGGCGCTTGATGCTGCAGCCGCCGTCGGCGTCCAGGGCGCGGTACAGGTGGGCTGCGACCTCGCGTCCTCACGGTTCACCGTCCAGGCGGTGGAGCAGGACGAACGGCTGCTCGGAGCTGTTGCCTTGCACCCCAACGATGCCCCGCGTTATGCGGCCAGGGGCGAACTGGAGGATGCCCTCGGCGAGATTGAGCGGCTGGCCGGGCATCCGAGGATCCGGGCCATCGGTGAAACCGGGCTGGACTTTTTCCGCACAAAGGGCGAAGGCCTGGCCCACCAAAAATACTCCTTCCGGCGCCACATCGATATCGCCAAGCGTTTGGATCTGACCCTGCAGATCCACGACCGGGACGCGCACAGCGAGGTCGTGCAGGTCCTCCGGGAGGAGGGTGCTCCCGAACGTGTTGTTTTTCACTGCTTTTCCGGTGACGAAGAGCTCGCGAAGATCTGCAACCGCGAGGGCTGGTGGATGTCCTTCGCCGGAACACTCACTTTTAAGAACGCCTCGAACCTGCGGGCAGCGCTGGCTGTTGCCGACCCCGGCCTGGTCCTGGTGGAAACCGACGCCCCGTTCCTGACCCCGCACCCTTACCGGGGCCGCCCGAATGCAAGCTACATGGTGCCCTACACGGTGCGGGCGATGGCCGAATTGACAAGCACGGACCTCGGCCGGCTGTGTGCCGGAATCAGCGAAAATACGGTGCGCGCGTACGGATCCTGGGCCGCCTGACGTATCCATATGGTGACCATCGAGGGATACCTGGTATGCAAAATTCTTGGTCGCTTTATAACGCTACGGTTACAGTGGTCAACTGTTAGCCGGGGTCGGGGAAGGCCATCGGGTAATTCACTTCCATAAGCAGCACGACGCGCCGGTTCTTTATCCCGGCCTGACCGTTGCGCGGAGTGTGGCGGCGCAACGGTGCCCGGACTGCCTGGATCAAGGCCGTGCCGGATATTCAAGTGCGCAATCCCCGTGCCCGGATGGACCGACAGTTACGGGCAATCGTGGTCAAGTTCTTCACAACGGACGGCAAGTTCAGCTTCATCAAGGTTGGCGCCCAGCTGCTGGTGCTGTGCGCGCTGGTAGTGGGGCTGGTTGCCTTCGTCGGCAATAACAAAACTGTCACGCTCAACGTTGACGGGAAGGTAACGTCCGTGCAGACGTTCGGCGGAACTGTCGGCCAGGTGGTCAAGAGCGCCAACCTGGAGCTCAAGCCTTCGGACAAAGTATCACCCGCTTTGGACGCTTCTGTCCGGAACGGCACCGTCATCAACGTCAACCAGGCCAAAGAGGTCCAGGTCAGCCTGGACGGGGCCGAGAAGACAGTCAACACCACCGCCCGGGACGTTGCCGGCCTGGTGACCGAGCTTGGGGTTGCCAGCGCTTCCTCGTTGTCCGTGCCCCGCGACGCCCAGCTCGCCGTCACAGGCTCGTTTGTGTCCATCTCCACCCCCAAAACCGTCAGCATTGTGGCCGACGGCAAGGTGAACACCGCCACCACCACTGCAGCCACCGTAGGCAAGGTCCTTGAGGATGCCGGGTTGACCCTGGGGGCCAATGACCGCACCTCCCAGCCAGCCAACGCCCACGTGGTGAACAACATGGTGATCAAGGTTTCGCGCGTTGACAACGCCCAGACCGCGGTGACCACAGAGGTTGTCCCCTTCGAAACCGTGACCACCGAAAGCGCCGAGCTGTTGAAGGGCGAACGGGAAGTTACCCAGGAGGGTTCCGCCGGCAAGCTGGAAAAGACGTTCAAGCTCGTCCTGGTGGACGGCCGCGAAGCGTCCCGCACCCTCGTCTCCGAGACCGTCGCCGTGCAGCCGGTCGCGAAAAAGGTGACTGTGGGCACCAAACCGAAGCCTGTGGCCCAGGCCGCTGCCCCAGCCGGCAACAACACCGGTGCTGCTGCCCCTGCCATGATGAACGAAGCCATGTGGGACAAGATCGCCCAGTGCGAGTCCGGCGGAAACTGGAGCATCAACACGGGTAACGGATACTACGGCGGACTTCAGTTCGACATCCGGACGTGGATCGGTGCCGGCGGCGGAGCCTATGCCCCGAACGCCAGCCTTGCCACCAAAGCCCAGCAGATCGACATCGCCAACAGGGTCTACGCGCAGCGCGGCCTGCAGCCCTGGGGCTGCGGCTGGGCAGCCAGCAGGTGACCAGCCCGCACTCGTGCAAGCGGCCGGGCCCGGATCATCCGGGCCCGGCCGCGGCTGTATAGGATACCTAGGTGACTGAACCCATCCCCGCCGTGCCCGCACCGCTACTTGGTGCCTCCGACATCCGCCGGCTGGCAGAGGAGATCGGTGTCAGGCCCACTAAAACGCTGGGCCAGAACTTCGTCATCGACGGCAACACCATCCGCAGGATCGTGGCTGCTGCTAGCGTGGGGCCGGAGGAGACGGTGCTGGAGGTCGGTCCCGGGCTCGGCTCCCTGACGCTGGGGCTGCTGGACGCTGCTGCCTCTGTGGTCGCCGTCGAAATCGATCCGGTGCTCGCCGCGAAACTTCCGCACACAGTGCAGGAGTGGCGGCCCGCAGCCGTGGGCAATTTCCACCTGGTCCACGCCGACGCCATGAAGGTCACGGAACTTCCGGTCCAGCCCACCGCACTCGTGGCCAACCTGCCCTACAACGTGGCGGTCCCCGTGGTGCTGCACCTGCTGGAGCATTTTCCGGGCCTGCAGCACGGGCTCGTGATGGTCCAGGATGAGGTGGCGGACCGCCTTGCCGCCGGCCCCGGTTCCAAGACGTATGGTGTCCCGTCCGTCAAGGCGGCCTGGTACAGCCACATGCGCAAGGCCGGTGTGATCGGCATGAACGTTTTTTGGCCCGCACCCAAAATCCACTCCGGGCTGGTGGCCTTCACCCGCCGCGAACCGCCGGCCACTGCGGCAACGAGGAAACAGGTTTTCGCCGTTGTCGATGCAGCTTTCGCGCAGCGGCGCAAGACCCTGCGCGCTGCCCTGGCCGGCTGGGCCGGGGGAGCGCAGGAGGCCGAACGCTGCCTGGTGGCGGCCGGCGTCGACCCCGCTGCCCGCGGCGAGGTCATCGACATCGCCGCGTTCGCGAGGATTGCCGAAGCCAGGGAGACCGGGGCGTGACGGCGCGGCCGGGCCGCTTCACCGCCCGGACCGTCCGGGTCAAGGCTCCGGGCAAGGTCAACGTGTCGCTCGACGTCGGGCCGCTGCGTCCCGACGGCTACCACTCCGTGGCCAGTGTCTACCTCGCGGTCTCCCTCTATGAGGAGGTGGCGGCAACCAGCACCGAAACACCCGGTATCACCATCAGCCTCAGCCCGGACAGCACGGTGGACCTGGACTCGGTGGACATCCCGCTCGACGGCAACAACCTGGCCCACAAGGCTGCGGCCATCATGGCGGACGTTTCGGAGCACTCAACGGGGGTGCACCTGGAAATCACCAAGCGGGTCCCCGTGGCCGGCGGAATGGGCGGCGGATCGGCCGACGCGGCGGCCACTCTCCTTGCCTGCGACGCACTGTGGAACAGCGGCCTTTCCCGCGAAGAGCTGGCCCACCTCGCCGCTGAACTGGGCGCCGACGTCCCCTTCTCGCTGCTGGGCGGCACCGCCGTGGGCCTGGGCCTTGGCGACAAGCTGTCCCCGGCGCTGGTGAAGGCGCAGACGCACTGGGTGCTGGTCACGGCCGACTATGGGCTCTCCACCCCGGAGGTGTACCGGACGCTGGACCGGTTGAGGGAAGCCGAGGGAGTCGAAGCCGATGAGCCGACCGGCGTCGATCCGGAAATTCTGACGGCGCTCCGCAGCGGGGATGCCGAAGCGCTAAGCCGCGTCCTGGTCAACGACCTGCAGCGCGCAGCCATCAAACTGTCACCGTCACTCAGGGATACGCTGGGCATCGGTGAGGCGCACGGCGCCATAGCCGGCATCGTGTCCGGATCCGGCCCCACGGTTGCCCTGCTTGCTGATGACTCCGTGGCGGCGGAAGGCCTGGCGGAGGAGCTGAGGCGCCGCGGGCTGTCCGCGCTCGCCGTCCACGGTCCCGTTCCCGGCGCCCGCATCATGTCCGACACCCTGATCTAGCACCTTTTCCACCCGAACAGCAGAAAGCAGTTCCCTTTGGCACACCTTCTTGGCGGCGAGAACCTCACGGTTTCCTACGCAACCCGCACCGTCCTGGACGGCGTCACCCTGGGTCTTGAGGAGGGGGACCGGATTGGCATGGTAGGCCGCAACGGCGACGGCAAGTCCACCCTGATGAGGTTGCTGGCTTTGCGGTTGACGCCGGATGCGGGCCGGGTCACCAAGCGCGGTGACGTCAACATCGGCTACCTGGACCAGAGCGACGTGCTCGACGGCGACCTGACCGTGGGTGCCGCGATCGTGGGTGACCGGGCGGATTACGAGTGGGCACGCAACCCGCGCATCCGCGAGATCATGGGCGGCCTGGTGTCCGACGTCGACTGGCACGCCAACGTCCACTCCCTCTCGGGCGGGCAAAAGCGGCGGGTTGCCCTCGCCAAGCTGCTGATCGAGGACCACGACGTCATCATGCTGGACGAGCCCACCAACCATCTTGACGTCGAGGGCGTCGCCTGGCTGGCGCGGCACCTGAAAACCCGCTGGCGGGCCAACCAGGGCGCATTCCTGGTGGTAACCCACGACCGCTGGTTCCTCGATGAAGTCTGCACCAAGACCTGGGAAGTGCACGACGGGATCATCGACCCGTTCGAGGGCGGGTACGCCGCGTACGTCCTGGCCCGCGCCGAGCGGGACCGGATGGCCGCCGTCGTCGAGGGAAAGCGGCAGCAACTGGTCAAGAAGGAGCTCGCCTGGCTGCGCCGCGGCGCGCCGGCGCGGACGTCCAAGCCGAAGTTCCGCATCGAGGCAGCCAACGCCCTCATCACCGACGTGCCGGCACCACGGGACTCCATGGCACTGAGCAAAATGGCCACGGCCCGCCTGGGCAAGGACGTGCTTGACCTTGAGCACGTCTCACTGAACTTCGAGGGCGACGACGGCCGAAGGCTTTTCGACAACATCACCCTACGCCTCGCCCCGGGGGAGCGCCTGGGCATCGTGGGCGTCAACGGCGCCGGCAAGACGACACTCCTCAAGCTGCTGAACGGCGAGATCACCCCCGACGCCGGCAGGCTGAAGCGCGGCAAGACGGTGGTCACTGCGGTGCTCACACAGGAAGTCAAGGAACTCGACGACGTCGCGGACCTGCGGGTGATCGAGGTTATCGAGCGGGAAAAGCGTTCCTTCAACGTGGGCGGCAGGGAGTTCACCGCCGGCCAGCTGGTGGAGCAGCTGGGGTTCACCAACCAGAAGCAGTGGACACCCGTTAAGGACCTCTCCGGCGGTGAGCGCCGACGGCTGCAGCTCCTCCGGCTGCTGGTGGGCGAACCGAACGTGCTGATGCTCGACGAACCCACCAACGACCTCGACACCGACACCCTCGCCGCCGTGGAGGACGTGCTGGACGGCTGGCCGGGCACCCTTGTGGTGGTCAGCCACGACCGCTACCTCCTGGAACGCGTCACGGACCACCAGATGGCCCTGCTTGGCGACGGCAAGCTCCGCGGCCTGCCCGGTGGCGTGGACCAGTACCTCGAACTCCGCGAAGCAGCCCTGGCCGGCTCCACCGTAGCCGGCGGCGGCAACCCCGCCGCCGCCAGCCCCGCCGTTGCTGCGGCGCCGGACGGCCCTTCGGAGGCGGAAAAGCGCGAAGCCCGCAAGGCCCTCAACAGGATCGAGCGCCAGCTCAGCAAGCTCGAGCAGCAGGAGAAGAAGATCCACGACCAGATGCTCAAAAGCACCGAGGCCGCGGATTACGACACCCTCGCTGAACAGAACAAGCAGCTCAAGGAACTCGCGGACGAAAAGGAAGCCCTCGAACTGGAGTGGCTGGAGTCCTCGGAACTCCTGGGCGACTGACAACGGCGACGTGCGCACGCGTGAGCGGGGCGGCCGTCCGGCAGCGTGCGTCAAAGCGACGAAGGAGCAGCACGCAGAGGACAGGTGCCCCACTCACGAACGTGACCACTTACACCTCGGACTTGAGCTCCGGGTCCTTCTGCAGGCCGGTGAGGCCGTTCCAGGCGAGGTTGACCAGGTGCGCGGCTACGGTGTGCTTGTCGGGCTGGCGGCTGTCCTGCCACCATTGGCCGGTCATGGCCACCATGCCCACGAGCATCTGCGCGTACATGGCGCCGTCCTCGCCGCTGAAGCCGCGGCGGGAGAACTCGTCGGAGAGGATGTGCTCCACGCGGGCGGTGACGTGGGAGAGCAGGGTGGAGAAGGCACCTTCGGGCTGGGAGGGCGGTGCGTCGCGCATCAGGATCCGGAAGCCTTCGGTGCGGTCCTCGATATAGGTCAGAAGGGCCAGGGCGGCGCGTTCCACCAGGACGCGGGGTTTGGCCTCCTCGGCGAGTGCCGCGGTGATGGAGTCGAGCAGGATGTGGAACTCGTAGTCCACCACCTCGGTGTACAGCCCTTCCTTGGAGCCGAAGTGCTCGTAGATAACGGGTTTGGACACGCCCGCGCAGGCGGCGATTTCCTCGATGGTTGTGCCGTCGAGCCCGCGGACGGCAAAGAGGCCGCGCCCGACGTCGACCAGCTGGCTCCGGCGCTGGCGTCCGGTCATCCGCGTCCGCGGCGGGTTGTTGCTCACATTCCCATCATGCCCTACAGGGCGGCGGCATTCCGGGCGGCTGCTTTGGGGCGCCGGGCGCCCGTGTCGCGCGGCGCCCCGAAGCCGTGGCAAAATAGGGACTTGTGCCCGGGCCTTGCGCCTCGGGCATGGTCCGCTCTGGTGTAACGGCAGCACCCCGGCCTTTGGAGCCGTGGAGTATAGGTTCGAATCCTATGGGCGGAACTGCTGTGCGACATGTTCAGTAGGATGACACCCGGTACCGGGCCCGCAGGCCGGCCCGGACACCGCAAACGCCAGCGTAACCCAGGCAAGGAGAGCCAGTACGTGATCCCCGAGAAGGCCGGCCCGGCCGCCGTAATCGTTCTGGCAGCAGGAGCCGGTACGCGGATGAAGTCACGTACCCCCAAGATCCTCCACGAAATCGGTGGCCGGTCCATGGTGGGGCACGCACTCCTGGCGGCCCGCAGCATCAACCCCCGGCAGCTCGCCATTGTGGTCCGCCATGAGCGGGACCTGGTGGCAGGCCACGTGGCTGAGCTCGACCCGTCTGCACTGATCGTGGACCAGGATGAGGTTCCCGGCACCGGCCGCGCCGTGGAAGTGGCGCTGCAGGCCCTGGACGCGGACCAGCCGCTGACCGGCACCGTGGTGGTGACCTACGGTGACGTGCCGCTCCTGTCCGCAGAGCTTCTGGCGGAACTCGTCGCCACGCATGAGAAGGAAGCGAATGCTGTCACCGTCCTGACCGCTGTCCTGGACGACGCCACCGGCTACGGCCGCATCCTGCGGGGCGGGGACGGCACGGTCACCGGGATCCGGGAACACAAGGACGCAACCGACGCCGAACGGCTCATCGGCGAGGTCAATTCCGGCATCTACGCCTTCGACGCCGGTGTGCTGCGTGATGCCCTGGCCAAGGTCACCACGGACAACGCACAGGGGGAGAAGTACCTTACGGACGTGCTCGCCCTGGCAAGGGAGGCAGGCGGCCGGGTGGCCGCCGTCGTCACCGCCGACCGCTGGCAGGTGGAAGGCGCCAATGACCGCGTCCAGCTGGCCGCGCTCGGCGCAGAGCTCAACCGCCGCATTGTAGAGGCGTGGATGCGTGCCGGCGTTACCGTGGTGGATCCCTCCACCACCTGGATCGATTCCTCCGTCACTCTCGACGAGGACGTCCGGCTCCTGCCCAACACGCAGCTGCACGGCGCCACCACCGTGGCGAGGGACGCCGTCGTCGGCCCCGACACCACGCTGACCGACGTCACCGTGGGGGAGGGCGCCAAGGTGGTCCGCACCCATGGCTCCGGCTCCGTGATCGGGGCGCGCGCCGCCGTCGGACCTTTCACCTACCTGCGCCCCGGTACGGTGCTGGGCGAGAAGGGCAAGATCGGCGCCTTCTATGAAACCAAGAACGTGACCATCGGCCGCGGCTCCAAGCTGTCCCACCTCGGCTACGCCGGGGACGCGGAAATCGGCGAGGACACGAACATCGGCTGCGGAAACATCACAGCCAATTACGACGGCGAGAAGAAGCACCGCACGGTCATCGGCTCAGGCGTCCGCACAGGTTCCAACACGGTATTTGTTGCCCCGGTCACCGTGGGGGACGGCGCCTACAGCGGCGCCGGAGCGGTGATCCGCAAGGACGTGCCCGCCGGCGCGCTGGCGCTCACCGTAGCGGCGCAGCGCAACACCGAAGGCTGGGTGCCCGCCAACAGGCCGGGAACCCGCTCCGCGGAACTGGCCCAGGCGGCCGCCCAGGACTCCTCAAGTACCCCGGCATCTACAGAAGAGGGCAAGCAATAATGAGCGAAATTACGGCGCGCGGCGAGAAGAGGCTGGTGCTTGCCACCGGGCGGGCCCACCCGGAGCTGGCCCGGGAAATCGCAAAGGAACTCGGCACGGACCTCCTTCCGGTGGACGCCTATGACTTCGCCAACGGTGAAATCTACGTGCGTGCCGGCGAGAGCGTGCGCGGCACTGACGCCTTCGTCATCCAGGCGCACCCGGCCCCGCTGAACAACCACCTCATGGAACAGCTGATCATGATCGATTCGCTGAAGCGGGCCTCTGCCAAGCGGATCACTGTCGTGTCGCCGTTCTACCCCTACTCGCGCCAGGACAAGAAGGGCCGCGGCCGCGAGCCGATCTCCGCCCGGCTCGTGGCGGACATGTACAAGACCGCCGGTGCCGACCGCATCATGAGCGTGGACCTGCACACCGCTCAGATCCAGGGCTTCTTCGACGGTCCGGTCGACCACCTGATGGCAATTCCGCTGCTCGCCGACTACCTGCGCACCCGGGTGGACGCCAACAACATCACCGTGGTCTCACCTGACACCGGCCGCGTCCGGGTGGCCGAACAGTGGGCCGAGCGGCTGGGCGGCGCTCCGCTGGCATTCGTGCACAAGAGCCGCGACCTCACTGTCCCCAACCAGGCCGTGTCCAAGACCGTGGTGGGGCAGATCGAGGGCCGCACCTGCGTGCTGATCGACGACATGATCGACACCGGCGGAACCATTTCCGGGGCCGTGAAGGTGCTGAAGAACGCCGGCGCCAAGGACGTCATCATTGCCGCCACGCATGCCGTGTTCTCGGAGCCTGCGGCTGAGCGGCTCGCCGAGTCCGGTGCCCGCGAAGTGGTGGTCACCAACACGCTTCCGCTCAGCTCTTCGCAGCGGTTCCCGCAGCTGACCGTGCTGTCCATCGCGCCGCTGATCGCGCGCGCCATCCGCGAGGTGTTCGACGACGGTTCCGTCACCAGCCTGTTCGACGGCAAGGCGTAGCCCTCCCGTTGTTGAGCCTGTGGGAACCTGGTTTCGACAGGCTCAACCACCGGGAGGGGCATCGTTTTCAGGAAACCGGTCCGGCGCTGGTAGACTGTTCCCCGATACCTTGGCGAGGGAGAGCAATTGGCATGCCGGTTGCAGGTCTCCGTTATCGACTGGGTCTGATTTGCCCTTCCGGGGGCGCCTTCTTGAAGAGCTGCCAGCGGGCGGCCCGGCGTTGAAGGTCATACCAGACCTCCGCCCTTGCTGAACACCCCTTAATCTTCAAGGAGATTTCCATGTCTGAGCAGAAGCTCGCAGCAGAACTGCGCACCGAATTCGGCAAGGGCTACGCCCGCCGCGCCCGGATGGCCAACCTGATCCCCGCCGTCATCTACGGCCACGGCGCAGAGCCCATCCACGTCACCCTGCCGGCCAAGGCCACCACCCTTGCCGTACGCACCGCGAACGCCCTGCTGTCCCTGGACATCAACGGCGAAGGCCACCTTGCCCTGGTCAAGGACATCCAGCGCGACCCGATCAAGCAGATCATCGAGCACATCGACCTCCTGACCGTCCGCCAGGGCGAGAAGGTCACGGTTGACGTTCCCGTCCACGTTGAAGGCGAGTCCGCTGCCGGCACCGTGCACAACCTGGAACTGACCGTTGTGTCCCTCGAGGCCGAGGCAACCCACCTTCCCGAGGCCGTCGTGGTCAGCATTGAAGGCCGCGCTGCCGGTGAGCACATCCACGCTTCCGATCTTGCCCTGCCCAAGGGCACCGTCCTGCTGACCGACGCCGAAGCCCTCGTGGTGAACATCTCCGAGGCCGTGGCCACCGAGGAAGAGGGCGCCACCGAAGGCGGCGAGGCTGTTTCCGGCGAAGCTTCTGAAGCTGCAGAGAAAGCAGCAGCCGAGTAACCACCCGGTTGTTTGCTTGTTTGTGGCCGGATCCCGCTGGGATCCGGCCACTGCCATGTCCGCCGCCGTAGGCCTTGCTCCCACCAGCCCACCCTAGGATTAATCCCATGACTGACACCTGGCTGATCGTCGGCCTCGGTAACCCCGGACCCCAGTACCAAGGCAACAGGCACAACGTCGGCCAGATGGTGCTTGATGAACTCGCCGGCCGGATGGGCTCCGGCTTTAAGACACACAAAGCGCGGGCGCAGGTGGTGGAAGGCCGGCTGGGAATCGGCGGCCCGCGCGTGGTCCTGGCAAAACCCATGACCTATATGAACGTCTCCGGCGGGCCTGTCTCGGCGCTGGCCAACTTTTACGGCGTCGCCGCTGACCATGTGGTGGCGGTACACGACGAGATTGATATCCCCTTCAATACCATCAAGCTCAAAATCGGTGGCGGCGAAGGCGGCCACAACGGCCTGCGCGACATCTCCAAAGCATTGGCCACCAAGGACTACCTTCGGGTCCGCGTCGGCGTGGGGCGTCCACCCGGCAGGATGGACACAGCAGATTATGTCCTGCGGGATTTCGGTACTGCCGAACTCAAGGAACTGCCTTTTCTGCTGGACGATGCGGCAGATGCCGTCGAGGCGCTGCTGCGCGACGGGCTCACGGCGGCGCAGCAGAAATACCACCCCGCGAAGGCCGGGCAATAGCAACATAGAAACTTAAACCCGTTTCAACCTGTTTCCCTGTCGGTACCACGAGGTAGTCTTCTAGCTATGCGGGGGAGCAATGGGGCTACATCCCGCTATCGGGGATGTAGGGGAAAAGTTCATGTCAATCGAGCCACTTAGCTGGGGACGTGGGTCAACACCTCACGACGACGGGCTGCGACCGCAAAGCTCCGCTACACGGGGGCAGCACTGGTCCGCGCCCGCCCGCAGCGCGCATCTTGAAACTGTCCGTACCGCTCTGACCAGCGAAAACTCCCTGGGGGCCGTCATCACCGGCGGCCGGGGCGTGGGTAAGTCGTCCCTCGCCCGTGCAGCCGTGGCGGACCTCGGACCGGACGTCTGGTCGCTGCAGCTCCGCACCGGGCCCGCCGGGGCCAACACACCCTACGGCTGCCTTTCCTTCCTGCTGGCCCGGCTGCCGCAGGCCTACATGGGTTCGCCCACAGCCATCCTCCGCGGAATCACGTCGCTGATCCGCAGCGACGCCGCCGGCCGTCCCTGCGTCATCACCCTGGACACCTCCAGCAGCATCGACGACATGAGCGCGGGCGTTCTGCTGAACGTCCTGCTGACCGGCACGGCCAAGATCATTGCCGTGGCACCGGGCATCAGTGACCTGCCGGCTGACTTCCACTGGCTTTTGACGGACCGGCGGCTGACCGAGGTCCGTCTCAGCAACCTCAACGAGTTGCAGACCCGCCAGGTCCTTCTCTCCCTGCTCGGCCACCGGGTTTCCGCCGCCCTGGTCAACACCTACCACCGCATGGTGGGTGGCAACCCGCTCCTGCTCAAGGCCCTCGTCACCGAACAGCAGCTGTCCGGCAACCTGGTGCTGTCCGACTCCGTCTGGACCCTGCGCGACAAGGTGGTGCTCGACGGCGCTGCCAGCCTCGATGACATCGTCCGGTCCCGCTGGTCCAGGGAAACTCCCGAAACCCGGGAAGTCATTGAGATGCTGTCTTGTGCCCGGCGGGTGGAGCTGTCCCGGCTGACGGCAATCTACAGTGCCGTTGTGGTGGCTGACATGGAGGATGGCGGCCTGCTGGAGATCGACGACTCCGATCACCGGTGGGTGTCGCTGCGGGAAAAGTACATCGGCGACGTCGTGCGGACCTGGCTGTCCATTGCCAGGCGGCGGGAACTTCGCGCGGTGCTGCTTGGCGGCGAGGAACCGGACCCGGCCGCCATGACGGTTGAAGAGCTGATGGCCTTCGCCGCCTGGACCAACGAATGCGAGGCCGAGCTCAGCCCTGCACTGGCCCTTGCAGCCGCGGAAGCTGCCGTCCAGTTATTCGACCCCAAGTTCGCCCTGACGTACGCGGACATGCTGAAGCGGACGGACCGGCAGTGGGTTCCCGCCCAGCGCCAGAAGGCCGCCGCCTACCTTCAGTTGGACCTGCCGGTCCAGGCACTGGCTGCCCTGGACGATATTTCGCGCCCCGAGCTCGACGCCCTCGACGACGTTGAGGAGTACGCCCGCGTTGTGGCCGCCAAGGCGCGGGTGATGGTGAGGCTTCCTGAACAGGCTGGCAAGGTCCCCGGCCTCTTCTATGAAGCCCGCAAGCGGCTTGCGCCGGCCGGAGAAGAAGCCGCGTGGCCCGAGCCGTCAGCGGCAGCGTTGAACCAGGTCACGCTGAGCGAGTTCGAATACCGGGCCTTCGTTGGTGATTACGCCGGCCTGATTCCTGCCCTTGAGGCGGCGGCTGATCCGGCGTCGAACCCTGACGCCGGATACCGTATGCACTCGGCCATCATCCTGATGACTGCACTGGCCCTGACAGGCAGGGAGATGGACGCGCTGGGCCTGATGCGCCAGCTCGGCGGCCAAATCAGCGACGCCTCCCACGTGGTGGGGCTGCGCGAGCGGTACAGCCGGGAGGCATACCTGGTGCTGCTGATGGCCGGTCAGTGGCGGCGGTGCATCGACGTCCTGGGTACGCAGAGCGTGGAGGAACCATACCGCCTTCCCTACGGCAGCGCCGCTGCCGAACTGGCCACAGGAATTGCATACGTCTACTCCGGCCGTGGTGCTGCCGCACTGGAACCCTTGATGTCAGCCACCGCCCAGCTGGAGTTGCAGCCCGTCCAGACCGCACTCCGGTTCGCTTACTCCGCAACGGCGCTGGCCCATGCGCAAACCGGCAATGCCGTCCAGGCCCGCAAGTTCCTCGCAAAGCTGCAACGGACCCCCGGCACAACCGGCTTCGTCACGGAGAGCCTGATCAGTTTTTGTGCCTTGGTGGCCGGACGGTGGCTCAACGACCCCGATGCCGCCGCCGGCCTCAAACAATCCGCGCGACGGAACATGGAGGCCGGGCTGTACACCATGGCCGGCATCGAACTCCTTGCTGCCACCGTGAATGGAAGCGACGCCGATTTTAAGCTTCTGGAGGAGATCGCAGCCCATCGCCAAGGCCCCCTCGCAGAGGTCTCCCGGCTCATCGCACTGGGTACCCGCACCAAGGACGCCAAGGCCCTCCTGGCCGGCGGGGAGCTCGCCGCCACTCTGGAACTGGACGCCGTCGAGGCCCGGTGCATGGCATTGGCCGTGGATTTTGCGCGCCAGGACGGGGATTCCATCTCGGCCCGGACGGCCCAGGCCCGGCTCGATATCCTGGCCGCAACAGTCACCAACCTGCCCATCGTGCCCAGCTCCGGCAGCCCCCTGCTCACCAGCAGGGAGCGTCAGATCGCCCGGCTTGCCGGCCGGGGTGCATCGAACCGTGACATAGCCCTGGAAATGGGCGTGTCAGTCCGGACTGTGGAAGGGCACCTTTACCAGGTGTTCACCAAGCTCGGCGTAACCTCCAGGGGTGATCTGACTGGACTCGTCTAACGGACACAAACCTGCAACAGCACACCGGCTCCTCACCGGACGCCGGGAGCCGCTGGAACGGATCTGCAACCTCGTCCGGAACCGCACCAGCCAGGCTGTTTTCGTCATGGCCGGCCCCGGTATCGGGAAGTCGTCCCTTACCGAGGCCATCAGCGAACGCCTCGCCGGCGAACTGAACATCCTGCAGATCCATGGCAGCTCGGCCCTTGCCGCGGTACCGTTCGGGGTCCTGACCCCCTACACCGCGGACCTGACGGCCGAGGAGTCGGTCTCGCCCGTGGCGGTCCTGCGGTCCATGTGGACCTACTTCGAGAAACTCAAAGCCGGCAACGGCAACTCCGTCCTCCTGGTGGTGGATGACGCCCACTACCTGGACGAAGCCTCGGCGGGCGTGCTCGCGGACCTGATTTCGGCCGGCTGGGCCAGTGTGGTGGCTGCCGCACGGCAGCGGCCCGGACTGCCGCAGCCCCTGGACCAGCTGTGGTACGACGGCCTGGCCGAGCGGATCGACCTGCGCCCGCTCACCCGGGAACAGATCGAAGAAGTCCTGGAGCATCTGTTGGATGGGACCGTCCCCGGTGCCACCATCGATGCAGCATGGACGGCCTCGGGCGGCAACCCGCGGCTGCTTGACGCGCTGCTCCATGACGCCGCCGAGGCAGGCATCCTGTCAAAGCGCAACGGAATCTGGATGCTGCTGGGCTCCCTGCCGGCGGACGGGGCCCGGCTGACGGCAGTGGTGTCGAAGGACCACATCAGGCGGCGGCCCGAAGAACAGGAAGCACTGAAGCTCGTCGCGCTGTCCGGTCCCGTGGGCAGGAAGGTCATCGAGGACATCTGTGGCGCTCCGGTGGTCCGCTCGCTCCTGGACCAGCAAATGATTGTGGAAACATCAGGTGTCCCGGCCGAACTATCCCTGTGGAACAGGCTTTTCGCCCACGCCATCAGGAACACCATTTCCGTATCGCGGAGCCTTCAGCTGCAGGAAAAGATCCGCGCCCACCAGAACGGCACCGTGCTGCGCGGGGAAGGCAAACTCCGTTCCGTGGAGTGGGCCCTGGAGTGCGGCCTGCGCGTAGCCGACGCCGACTTGCTGGAGGCCGCCCGGGAAGCGCTGGTCAGGTTCCGCAACGACAGCGCCCGTTCCATTGCCGCCAGGGTGCAGGATCCGGACCTGGCACCGCTGGCGCGCGCTGTCCAGGCCCGGGCGCTGTACAACGAGGGAGCGTACGCCGATGCTGCCGCCCTGCTTGATGGCTGCTGGCTTGAGCTTGCCGGCCACGGTGAGGGTCCTGCCGTCCTGCTGCTGCTGGTGTCCGCCCACCAGGCCGCCGGACACCAGCTGGCCGCGGTGGCCGAGGACGTGCTGGAACAGGCGGGGAGGCCGGCTGACGGCGGCCTGCTGTGGCAGGAGGAAATCCTCCGCTTGCTGAAGGCGGGCGCCGGGGTGGATCACCGGACGGTGGCCGCCGTCGTCGAAGGAATCAGGAACCACCCCGCCCCGGAGGGAGCTGCCGGCCAGCCCGCAACAGCTGTGGGTGAGGCGTTGCTGGCTCATGCCCTGACAGCCGTCGGACGCCCGGCTGACGGTCTGGACGCCGCACTCCTGGCAGCCTCGGAACTGGCGCCGCTGGAGGGCAGCCTGTTTTTCTTCCCTGAGTTCGCACTGGGGCGCCTTGTCATAAGCTACCTGGCCATGGGGGAGTGGGAGTCGGCGGAGCGCGAGCTGAACAGCTACGCCGCAGGCCACGCGGTCGGAGCCGCAACATTCGACGGCAGCCTGCAGCTGCTCCGCGGTTACTCAATGCTGCGGCAGGGCCGGATGGAGCGTGCATACCAGCTGCTGCTGCCCGCCGTGGAAGCACTCCGGCTCAACGATCCCCTCCAGCTGTTCCGTTTTGGCTCGTCCCTCGGCTTTTACGCCGCGGCACGGCTGGGCGATGCGGCACAGGCGAAGCGGCTGGAGCAGGACTACAAGGACGCCGTCACCGGCGGACCTGCCCACGACCTCCTTGCCGGCGCCTATGCCGCAGCGGCCGCGGAATACTTGTCCCGCGACGGTAAGGGCCTCGCCTCCCTGCATACGATGATGACTGCTGCAGAAGCGTCCGGCAGGGCCGGGCAGCTGCTCGAACTCCTGGCCGTCTGCTGGGATCTTGGGGACCCCTCGGTGATCCCCATGGTGCAGGACATTGCCAGGAACGTGCAGGGCCGCTGGGCTGAGGCCATGCTTGAGCTTTCCACGGCATGGGAAGCGGCTGACGGTGAAGCGCTCATGCAGACGGCCGCATCCCTGGAACAATCCGGTTTCGTGAACCTCGCCCGCGAAGCCTACGCGCGGGCCAGCTCCGTGCTGGACCAGGCAGGGGAAAAGCGCAGGTCCCGGCAGGCCGTGGCCCAGCGGGAAAAGTGCGACCACGAGCTGGGCGAACGGTTCCGGGAAGGCCGCTTCATCGCCGCAGCCCCGGCCGTGCATCTCACTCGGCGGGAGCAGGACATCGTGGAGCTTGCCGTGCAGGGGCTCACTGACCGTGAAATAGCGCAACGCCTCATGGTGTCCGTCCGTACCGTCGAGGGTCACCTGTACCGGACTTACGTCAAACTCGGCGTCCGCAGCAGGGACGAACTGGAGTCCGCGCTGCCCAAGTAGCCAGCAGCAATGCAAGACCGCCGCAGGCAGCTGTAACCCGCTGCCGGGCTTTGTCCTGCCCAAGGCAGGTTCCGCCCATCTCGGCTGCGCCCGGCCTAGGTAGTGCCACGGTGCCGAAATCGAGTACACCGTACTCGTGTACAGGAGGTTGCGGCGGGATTTACTTAAGGAGGCAAGGCGGTACGGCAGGATGAACGCCGGAACGGTTGCCGGCAGGACATAAGGGCCTTTTTGACTTCCGGTTCCGACAGGGACCGGGCGAGACGGGGCCGGCGGCGTTAGAGTCTTCTGAGACCGAGACTCTCCCCCCAGCCGTCGCCGGCCCTCCGCTCCGCGGGCTGAAGCCCGGAGCGGCTGTGGCGGCTGCCCCTCCAGGGCGGCCGCCACAGCCGTGCTGTGGGACAATTGAGTGTCACCCGTTGGCATCTCAAGGAGATCGTTTTGGCCGTAGTATCAACGCCAGCCACCCTGGAGCAGGCGCCCCCGGTCCTGGACAATGCCGAGGTTTTGCGGATCCGCAATGATTTTCCCGTCCTGGACCAGCTCGTCAACGGGCGGCCACTGGTGTACCTGGACTCCGGTGCCACCTCCCAGAATCCCCTGAGCGTCATCGAGGCTGAGCAGGAATTCTACGAGCAGCGGAACGCGGCAGTGCACCGGGGTGCCCACCACCTTGCCGTCGAGGCAACGGAGGCGTTCGAGGACGCCCGGCAGACGGTTGCGGACTTTATCGGTGTGGACTACGCGGAGACCATCTGGACATCGAACGCCACCGAGGGCCTCAACCTGATTTCCTACACGTTGTCCACCGCTGCTCTCTGGTCGGCGCAGGGCCGCGGCGATGCGGCCCTCAAGGAACTGGCGCTGCACCCCGGCGACGAGATCGTGGTGACCGAGATGGAGCACCACGCAAACCTCATCCCCTGGCAGGAGCTGGCGTTCCGCACCGGGGCCACCCTCCGGTACATCCCCATTGACGACGCCGGCAGCCTGCGGATGGACGAGGCCGCCGCAATCATCGGCCCCCGGACCAAGGTCCTGGCATTCACCCACGCGTCCAACGTCCTCGGCACCATTAATCCGGTCCGCGAACTGGTGGCGTTGGCCCGTGCTGCAGGGGCCCTGGTGGTGCTGGACGCATGCCAGTCGGCACCGCATATGCCCTTGGACGTGAAGGACCTGGACGTGGACTTCGCCGTCTTCTCCGGGCACAAAATGCTCGCACCCACCGGCATCGGCGTCCTGTATGGCAAGCAGGAACTGCTGGACGTCCTGCCGCCGTTCCTGACGGGCGGCTCCATGATTACCACCGTGACCATGGAACGCGCGGAATATCTGCCGGCGCCGCAGCGCTTCGAAGCCGGAACCCAACGTATCTCCCAGGCCGTGGCCCTCGCCGCGGCCGTGAACTACCTGACGGAGACCGGGCTGGACCGGATTCACCGCTGGGAGGCCGAACTCGGCGAACGCATGGTGTCCGGGCTCGAATCACTTCCCGGCATCCGCGTCCTGGGGCCGGCGGCAGGCAAGGAGCGGATCGGACTGGCCGCATTCGACGTCGAAGGCGTCCACGCCCATGACGTGGGACAGTTCCTGGACTCGCGCGGGATCGCAGTACGTGTGGGCCACCACTGCGCGCAGCCGCTCCACCGGCGCCTTGGGCTGACCGCCACCACCCGCGCGAGTGCCTACCTGTACAACACCACCGACGACGTCGACCGGTTCCTGGACGCCGTATCCGGTGTGCGGGCCTACTTCGGCGCCTGAAGGATCGAGGGTAACCGATGAGCCTTGACCAGCTGTACCAGCAGATCATCCTGGACCACTCCAAGGCCCGGCACGGAAGCGGCCTGGCGGACACCGAGGCGCCGGCAGGTTCGTCCACCGGGCAGTCGCACCAGCTCAACCCCGTCTGCGGCGACGAGGTCACCCTGCGCCTCGCAGTGGAGGACGGCAAGGTGGCGCAGGTTTCCTGGGACGGCCAGGGCTGCTCCATCTCCATGGCCTCGGCCTCGGTGCTCACCGACCTCGCCGAGGGGATGACCGTTGCCGAACTCCACGAAGTCATTGACAGTTTCCGGGAAGTCCTCCGGTCCCGCGGCAAGGTGCATGCCGATCCGGAGCTGCTGGGGGACGCTGCCGCGTTCGAAGGTGTGGCGCGCTACGCGGCCCGGGTCAAATGCGCCATGATCTCCTGGGTGGCGGCGGAAGACGCCCTGAACCAGGCCGCCTGACGGCCTGCCGGCCGTAGGCAGGAAGCCGGCATACAAAAAGGCTCTCTTCCCGGCGGGAGGAGAGCCTTTTCTGCAGGGGGACTAGCCGAACAGTCCCATGATGCCGATGAGGGCCGTGGCTGCCCCCAGCACCATGGAGATGCTTACGAGCACCACGTGCACGGTAAGGAACTTGGTCGCCTTGCCGGAGGAGTCACGGGCGCGGGGATCCTTCATGACCCGGCGCAGGAACTGCGGCCAGACCACCAGGGACCAGACGCCTGCCACGATCAGGACGAGCGCAGCGAAAACGGGCAGCTCCACGGTATCAGTGGCTTTCCAGCCAGGCCTGCGCCTGCTTGGCCTGCAGGTTGAGGGCCTTGGCAACCATCGGCTCGGCAGCATCGGCGATCTTGCCGCCCAGGAACGGTACGGAGGACTTGACCTCGCCTTCAAGCTCAACGCGCGTTCCGCTGGCCTCGGCCACCAGGCGCTGGACGGCGGTGACGTCCACGGGCGCACCGGCGATCTTGAGGGAGATATTGCTCTGGCGGGACCCGTCGGCGGCGGGGGCGCTCCAGTTTTCCACCTGCGTCACCTTCAGGTGCTCGCCGACGAACTTGCGGGCAATCTCGGGGAGACGGGTGGTGGGCAGGGTGCGCACCGAGGTGGCGCTGAAGCCGCCGGCGACGTCGCCGTCAACGGTGAAGGATTCCAGGTTTCCGCCCACCAGCTGGCTGACGTGGCGCTGGAAGTCCTCGTTCACCAGGACAGCTGCAACGCTGTCTACGGAGTGCGGAAGGGAAGTGGTTGCGCTCAGGGCCATGGATCCTCCTGGGAGATCGGGGAACGGATTTAACTCAAGACATCCTACGGGGTCGCGGCCTGACGCTCTGCATCGACGAGCTTTTGCGCCGCCCCGGTGATGTTCCGGGCCATTGCCGGGAAGATCAGGCTGTGGAACGGCAGGACCGCCAGCCAGTACAGGCGCCCGCTGAGCCCTTTGGGGAAAAAGATGGCCCGTTGCCGGTACCTGCTGCCGTTTCCGTCCGGATCCACCGACAGTTCCAGCCACGCCCGCCCGGGCGCCTGCATCTCCGCCCGGAGCCGCAGAAGCCTTCCCCGGTCTATGCGCTCCACCCGCCACCAGTCCACCACTTCGCCGGCGGCCAAAGTATGGGGGTGCCGGCGTCCGCGCAGCAGCCCGGCGCCGCCGGTCAGCTTGTCCAGCCAGCCGCGGACCTGCCAGGCAAGGGGCAGCGAGTACCAGCCGTTCCGGCCGCCGATGCCCTCGATGACCGTCCACACGTGGTCCGGATCCACGTCCCCGTGGAACGTCCGTTCGTCGATGTACACCTTG
This sequence comes from Pseudarthrobacter sp. NamE2, assembly GCF_005796205.1. Taxonomy (GTDB): domain Bacteria; phylum Actinomycetota; class Actinomycetes; order Actinomycetales; family Micrococcaceae; genus Arthrobacter. The sequence continues at coordinate 71,887 of NZ_VAHN01000003.1, forward strand.
TGGCCCGCCCACTCCGGGTCGCTCGGCAGCGGATCGGATGCCACCCCGGCGTTGGCCCAGGTAGTCTCCACCTGGCCGTCCCGTTCCTTGCCCAGCGCCAGGGCGACGGCTGTCCGGTAAGGCGTCAACCCGCCGTCGGGCTCTGGAATGTATTGGTCAATGTCATGCTCGCCGGATACGGCGTCATGCTGCAGGGACTGGACCAGGGGGAACGCCATGGCCAACGGAATGGGCGTGGTCAGGGCCACCCACATGCCGGCGAGCTTGGGGGCGGGGACGGGCAGGGCGAGCACCACGCGGTAGGGGAGGCCGGCCTCGGCCGCATATTCCTGCATCATCCCGGCGTACGTCAGCACCTGGCGGCAACCGATGTCGAAGGTCCGGTTGACGGGCCCGTCCAGGGAGGCCGCAGCCACCAGGTAGTACAGGACGTCCCGGACCGCTATCGCTTCGATCCTGTTCCGCACCCAGCTGGGCGCCGGCATCAGCGGCAGCGTCTCGGCCAGGTGCCGGATCATCTCAAAGGACGCCGAGCCGGAGCCGATCACCACCCCTGCCTGGAACACGATGGCATCCAGCGGGCTGTCCAGGAACAGCTGGCCCACGGCTTCCCGGGACCGCATGTGGGTGGACAGTTCCACGTCCTTGGGGTGCAGGCCGCCCAGGTAGACGATCCTGTGTACCCCGGCGTCGGCCGCGGCCTGGGCGGCTATCGCGGCCATCCTTTTTTCCTTGGCTTCGAAGCCGGCCCCGGCGGCCATGGAGTGGACCAGATAGTAAAAGACGTCGACGCCGGCCAGCGACTTCCGCAGCGTGTTGCCGTCGTCGAGGCTGCTTACCACCACCTCCACACTGTCCCGCCACGGCACCCCTGCGATCTTGTCCGGCGAGCGCACCAGCACTTTCACGGTGTGGCCTGCCTCAAGGAGCCTGGGCACCAGCCGGCCGCCGATGTAACCGGTTGCGCCGGTCACCAGGACTGTTTTCGGGAAGCATTCGGTATTGATTCCGTTCATGCTGGCTCCTGTTCGTCCTGAGCGGTTCGGAGCGGACGCCCGGGTGGACGGCCCTCGGCTGACATGGCGTTGCCCTGCCAGCTTAGGCGCCTGCCCGGGATGTCAGCGGTGCGGGGTAGGCTGGAGGTTACCCGGGATTCACAGCGAATTTCGGGTTTTCGCGTTGCCTGCGATACCAAAGAACACCCCAGGAGCTTCTGCCATGAGCCAATCCGGCCCCTCCTCACACGGCCCGTCGCTGGACGGACTGCGCCGCGTCCTTGCCTCGGACCAGACTTTCGCCCGGGTCAGGGCGGAGGCTGCCAGGGGTTTCGCCGTGCGTGGGCAGGACTACCAGATCAGCGCCCCGGCGGGGCTTCGTCCCGTGCTGCTTGCGGAAATGGCTGACGGTCTGCAGGCCGCGTCCGATGGCGGTGAGCCGGGCGTGGTGCTGGCCGTCACCGCCACGGGCCGCGAGGCTGAGGACCTGGCGGCGGCGTTGCGCGCCTACCTGCCCGCTGACGCGGTGGCGGAATTTCCGAGCTGGGAGACGCTGCCGCACGAACGCCTTTCGCCGCGCTCGGACACGGTTGGGCGGCGGTTGTCGGTCCTCCGCCGGTTGGCGCATCCGGAAAGTTCGACGGCGGGACGCCTCCGCGTGGTGGTGGCTCCCGTCCGCGCCGTGGTCCAGCCCGTTGTGGCCGGCCTGGGAGACCTTGTGCCGGTCACGCTGAAGGTGGGTCAGGACATCCCGTTCACGAACGTTGTGAAAAGCCTCGCCGACGCCGCCTATGCCCGGGTGGACATGGTGACGCACCGCGGCGAGTTTGCCGTGCGCGGCGGCATCATCGACGTTTTCCCGCCCACCGAGGACCATCCCATCCGCGTGGAGTTCTTCGGCGACGAGGTGGACCAGATGCGCTGGTTTGCCGTGGCCGACCAGCGCTCGCTCTCCGCACCCGGCATCCACCATCCGACCGGGCTGCACGCGCCGCCGTGCCGCGAAATCCTCATCACCCCGTCCGTGATGTCCCGGGCCGCCACCCTCAAGGCGCAGCTGCCGGCCGCGGCCGACATGCTGGAAAAGATCGCCGGCGGCATCGCCGTGGAAGGCATGGAATCCCTGGCGCCGGTGCTGGTGGACGCCATGGTCCCGTTCGTGGACCAGCTGCCCGGCGACTCCATTGCCGTTGTCATCGAGCCGGAGAAGGTCCGGACCCGTGCCCATGACCTTGCCGCCACCAACGAGGAGTTCCTCGAGGCGGCCTGGTCCACGGCGTCCGACGGCGGGGCTGCGCCCCTGGACCTGAGCTCCCAGGCCACGGCGGCGCTTCACTCCGCCAGCTTCCGCTCCCTTGCGGAGACCCGCGCCACCTCCCTGGAGCACGGTGTCTCCTGGTGGTCCATCACCTCGCTCGCCCAGGATGAGGAACTGCTCCCGGAGGTCGACGTCCTCAACCTGCACGCCCGCGAGCCCCGGGGCTACCAGGGCGACGTGGCGGAAATGATGGATTTCATCGGCTCCCACGTGCGCGACCAGTGGCGGGTAGTGGTGGCCACTGAGGGTCCCGGCCCTGCGCAGCGCCTGGCCGAGCTCTTCCACGACGCCGACATCCCCTGTGCGCGCGTCGACAGCCTGGACCACGAACCCCAGCCGGGCATCATCGAGGTGACCACTGCCGCCGTCGGACGCGGTTTTGTCCTGGACGGCCTGAAGCTGGGCCTGCTCACGGAAGCCGACCTGCTGGGCCGCACTTCCGCGGCGTCCACCAAGGACATGCGGAGGATGCCGTCCAAGCGGCGCAACGCCGTGGACCCGCTGCAGCTGGTGGCGGGGGACCACGTGGTCCACGAGCAGCACGGCATCGGCCGGTTCGTGGAACTCATCCAGCGCAAGGTGTCCGGCGGCGGCGACGGCGTGCGGGAGTACCTGGTCCTGGAATACGCGCCGTCCAAGCGCGGCGCACCGGGGGACCGGTTGTTCGTCCCCACGGACCAGCTGGACCAGGTCACGCGCTACGTGGGCGGCGACACTCCCGTCCTGAGCAAGATGGGCGGCGCCGACTGGGCCAGCACCAAGTCCAAGGCACGGAAAGCCGTCAAGGAGATCGCCGGCGAGCTGATCCGGCTGTACTCGGCACGGATGGCCTCCCGTGGCCATGCCTTCGGCCCGGACACGCCCTGGCAGCGGGAACTTGAGGAGGCGTTTCCGTACGTGGAGACGCCGGACCAGCTGACCACCATCAATGAGGTCAAGGCGGACATGGAGCGGGAGATCCCCATGGACCGGCTGGTCTCCGGCGACGTCGGCTACGGCAAGACCGAGATTGCCGTGCGCGCGGCGTTCAAGGCGGTGCAGGACGGCAAGCAGGTGGCCGTGCTGGTGCCCACTACCCTCCTGGCCCAGCAGCACTACGAAACCTTCACCGAGCGGTTCTCCGGCTTCCCGCTGCGGGTCAAGCCGCTGTCCCGCTTCCAGGCGGCCAAGGAAGCCAAGGAGACGGCGGAAGGCGTCAAGAACGGCAGCGTGGACGTGGTGATCGGCACGCACCGGCTGCTGTCCAAGGACTTCGAGTTCAAGGACCTGGGCCTGGTGATCGTGGACGAGGAACAGCGCTTTGGCGTGGAACACAAGGAAGCGCTGAAGAAAATGCGCACCAACGTGGATGTGCTGGCAATGAGCGCCACCCCGATTCCCCGCACGCTGGAGATGTCGCTGACGGGCATCCGGGAAACCTCCACCCTGGCCACCCCTCCGGAGGAACGCCACCCGGTCCTGACCTACGTGGGACCCTACACGGACAAGCAGACCACCGCGGCAATCCGCCGTGAACTGATGCGCGAGGGCCAGGTGTTCCTGGTCCATAACAGGGTGTCCACCATCGAACGCACCGCCGCGAAGATCCGCGAGCTTGTGCCGGAAGCCCGGGTGGAGGTGGCCCACGGCAAAATGTCCGAGAGCCGCCTGGAGCAGATCATCGTGGACTTCTGGGAGCGGCGCTTCGACGTGCTGGTGTGCACCACCATCATTGAAACCGGCCTGGACATTTCCAACGCGAACACCTTGATCGTGGACGGCGCGGACAAGTACGGACTGTCCCAGCTCCATCAGCTCCGCGGGCGCGTGGGCCGCGGCCGCGAGCGGGCCTACGCCTACTTCCTCTACCCCTCGGAGAAACCGCTGAACGAGGTGGCACTGGAACGGCTCAAGGCCGTAGCCAGCCACAACGAACTGGGCGCCGGCATGCAGCTGGCCATGAAGGACCTCGAGATCCGCGGTGCCGGCAACCTGCTGGGCGGCGAACAGTCCGGCCACATCCAGGGCGTGGGCTTCGACCTGTACATCCGGCTGGTGGGCGAGGCCGTGGCGGACTTCCGCGGCGAGGCCGAGGAGAAGGCAGCGGAGATGAAGATCGAGCTGCCGGTGAACGCGCACCTGCCGCATGACTACGTGCCCGGCGAACGGCTGCGACTGGAGGCCTACCGCAAACTGGCGGCGGCCCTCACCAACGAGGCCATCGACGAGGTCCTGGCGGAACTGGTGGACCGCTACGGCGAACCGCCGCTGCCCGCACAGAACCTGGTGGCGGTGGCGCGCTTCCGGGTGGCGGCCCGGGAGGCGGGCCTGTCCGACGTCGCGCTCCAGGGCAACTTCATCCGTTTCTCCCCGGCGCAGCTGCCCGAGTCCAAGGTGATGAGGCTGAACCGGATGTATCCGGGGTCCCAGCCCAAGCCTGCCCTCGACGCGGTACTGATCCCCAAGCCCAAGACAGCCAGGATCGGCGGCCGGGACCTGCAGGACGCGGAGATCCTGGAGTGGGCCGACGGCGTCATCCGGAACATTTTCTCGGACCAGCCGCTTTCTGTTTCATCAGCCGGGGCCTGACCGGTGATGGGGGGACACCACGCCGCGTCGGGAGCCGCGGCGTGGGTGGCTGTTGCGTCCACGGGGCCCTACACCCTGGGCTGGTACCCGCTGGATCCCACGGGGATCCTCATCGGCGGAATGGCCACGGCCGGCACTGCCCTGGTCTGCGACTGGGACCACCGGTCCAGCACGGTGGCGCACTCCCTGCCGCCGCTTTCCAACGCGATTGCGCGGGGCATCGAAAACGCCAGCGGAGGACACCGCCAGGGCACGCACTCCATCCTGGGTGGCGCTGTTTTTGTGTTCCTTGCCGTGTTGGCGTCCCGGTTCCAGCTGGAGACACCCTGGGGGCTGCTGTCCGTCGGCGCCGGGCTGCTGTGCATGTTCCTGATCAACATCGCGGCCAAGGCCCTTAAGCTCTTTCCCAAGGCCGGGTTCCTGAGCAACTGGATCTTCGCGCTGGTCATGGCAGGACTGGTCACCGTGTACGCACCCGAACAGTGGACGTGGCTGCCCATGTCCATGCTCATCGGTGTTGTGGTGCACATCGTCGGCGACCTCATCACCACCGGGGGAGTGCCGCTGCTGTGGCCCCTGGTGGTCCGGCCGCCCAGGCTGCTGCGGAAGGTTCCCCTGCTGCGCAACGTCTGGCGGCCCAACGGGGCGCTGTCCCTGCCGCTCCTCGGCCGGGCCGGCTCCAAGCGTGAATGGCTGGTGCTGATTCCCGTGAGTGCCTACGCGATGGTGGGCCTGGCCATGGCCGGCTGGTCCATCGCCCAGGGCCAGTGGACGCGCGTGGCGGACGCGGCTGTCGCCTGGACCAGGCTCTGGTTCTAGGAAAATGCACAAGGCCTCCGGGGCGGTGATCACATCACAGCGCCCCGGGGGCCTTCCTTACTTCTTTACGTCGGCGGTCCCAACTGGGTAGCAGCAGCTGCCGTTTTGGGCCGCCAAGACGGCAGCTGGTGCTCCTTAGCCAGTTGGGGTTAGTGCTCGCCCGCGGAGTCCGAGCGGCCAAGAATGGCCTGGGGAATCCAGAAGGCCAGCGCGAACAGCACAATGCAGACGGCCATGGGCCAGATGTTGTCCAGGGTGAGGAAGGACAGGGAGTAAACGGCACCGAAGAACAGGGCGATGCAGACCACGAAGGCGAGGATGCTGGCCCCCAGCTTGTTCTCGTTCTGGGGCGTCTGGACAGGGCCCTCGTTCGGAATGTCCTGGCGGGACGCGTTGATGTTGCTGGACATGAAGTTCCTCCTCAGCCCCGCGGGGCTCAATCTGCGGCGGCGTCCGGCCTGCCGTCAGTAGGTCGATGAACCCTGTTCACCCTTGACGATGGCAATGCCGGAGCTGGCACCAATACGTGTTGCACCTGCAGCAATCATAGCCTGCGCGTCAGCAAGCGACCGCACTCCGCCGGATGCCTTGACGCCCAGGTCCGGCCCTACGGTTTTGCGCATCAGGGCGATATCTTCAACCGTGGCGCCACCGCCGTTGAAGCCGGTCGAGGTCTTGACGAAGTCGGCGCCCGCTTCCACTGCCGCTTGGCAGGCGAGGACCTTCTGGCTGTCCGTGAGCAAAGCGGTCTCGATGATCACCTTCAGGATGGCGCCGCTGGAATGGACGGACTCGGCCACCGCCGTGATGTCCTCGACCAGCGCGCCCTTGTCTTCGGCCCGGGCCGCGGCGATGTTGATGACCATGTCCACCTCGTCCGCGCCGTCAAGCACGGCACCGCGCGCTTCGAAGGCCTTGACGTCGGTCGGCGTTGCACCAAGGGGAAAACCCACCACCGAGCAGGTGAGGACCCCGGAGCCCTTCAGCACCTTCTTGACGGTCTTGACCCAGACAGGGTTGACGCACACCGACTTGAAGCCGTACTCCGCAGCTTCCGAGCAGACTTTCAGGACGTCGGCTTCGGACGCCTCGGGCTTGAGCAGGGTGTGGTCGATGTAGGAGGCGATGCCCCCGGCAACAGCGGCGGCCGGTTGAACAGAAGGCGTGGCTTCGTTGCTCATGATGGTCCTCTCCGGGGCCCTGTGGGGCCCGGTATGTCCTTGACTCGGTTCGGGAACCATCTTGTCACAGCAGCCGGCCGCCTCCGGGCCAGGACTAGGCGGCCGCCTGCAGGGCCGGTCCGGCGGAGGCCGCGGCCAGCAGCTGAGTTGCGCATGCTCCGGCAGCGGATGCCGCCGCCACCAGCAGGCCCAGCCGGACGCCGTCGAACGCCGCTGCGTCACCGATAGCCCAGATGCCGGGGACGGACGTCCGGAAGTCCTGGCTGATCACGATTCCGCCGTTGGCCGCTGTCCGCAGTCCTGCGCTGGAGGCGAGGCCGTCGCGGGCCACCCGCTCCTCGGCCAGGACCACCAAGTCGCCGCTCATGCTGCTGCCGTCCTCGAAAATCACGGCGGAGGCGGCGAGCCCGGAGACGGACTGGCCGGGAACGACGGCGGCCGGGCGGGCGGTGGTGCGGACGGGCCGGACACCCCGGGCGCGGAGGACCGCTTCGGCCTGGCCCGCTGCCGCGCCGTTGCCCACGAGGATCCCCAGCGGGCGCCGGCCCAGCTCCCGCGTCACTTCCCCCACGGCCTCGGCGATGCGTGCGGCGTCATCGATGGTGGAGTAGCTCAGGCACTGGGATGCCCCCTCCACCGGACTGGCAACCGGCGCGGATCCGGTGGCGATCACCAGCTGGTCGTATGCGAACTCCATGCCGTCGGCCGTGGCGACGGTGCGGTTGACGGCGTCGATGTGGCTGGCCGGCTGGCCGAACCGAACCGAAACCTGGGGGAGCAGCGCCAGTTCCAGCAGTTCTTCGGGCGTGTCATCGCGGTTGCTGAGCATCGTGATGCTGCCGGCGAACCGGGCGCGGTCCAGTTGCGTGACCAGGGCCTGGGCGGCCGGGCCGGCGCCGGCGATGACGATGCGGGTGGAGGAGGTGGACGTGGAGGGTGCCGGAGCGGACATGTGCTGGCCCTTTCGCTGGCGGCCGCGGAACGGCCGGAACTTCGTGATGAACCCAGCGTAGGGAGGCGCTTTTACCGTTGTGTTTCCCCTCCGTTGCCGGTCCGGGAGGGGTGCGTTCGCCAGTTTTTACCGGCCGGTAACAGAACCCGTGACGCGGCTCTCATCCGGCAGGCAGCAGACACACGTCCCTTCCGGACCGGGATGCGGAACGGCGCTAGACGCGGATGCGGTAGCCCCGTTTGACCACGGTTTCCACCAGGCGTCCGTCCGGCAGCGATGACCGCAGCCGGCTGACTGTCATGTCCAATGCATGGACCGAGCCGCGCAGTTCGAGCAGGTCCGAGAGCGATTCCCGGGACAGGACCGCGCCGCCGGCGCCAAGCAGCGCCCGCAGGAGCAGCAGCGGTGCCGGTGCGAGTTCAACGGGCTGGCCGTCGATGCGCAGGCTGCGCCCCCGGAGCTCGATGTTCCCGGACCGGGTATCCAGCCGCCGGACGTGGTTCAGTGCCAGGTGCTCGCACACCAGCCGGATGAGCGCGCCCATGCGGAAGCGTTCCGGGATCAGCGGCGTCACCCCGGCGTCCAGCAGCGGCTGCGCGGTCACCGGGCCCACCACGGCGGTAGTGACGTTCGTCTTGAGGCTTTCAATGAGCTGCTTGTAGACGCCCATCTCGTGCGCGGTGCTCCACATGGCGTCGACGGCGGGCGCGCTGGTGAAGGTAAGGACGTCCAGGTTTCCGCTGCAGGCGGCGTCGATGAGCCGCGGAAGCTTGTCCTCGCCGTCGGGCTTTACCCAGCGGTAGGGCGTGACGGTCAGGACTGTGGCGCCGGACATCCGCAGGCGCTCCAGCTGCCGGACATCGGTGTAGCCGTGCAGCTGCACGGCGACCGTCTTGCCGCGGACGCCCTCGGCCAGGATCATGTCCACCAGTGTTGCAGTGGTTTCGTCACTGCTGATTCCGACGTCGGCAAGGCCGGCCGCGCGCACGGCGCCGCGGGCTTTGGGCCCGCGGACGAACATCCGGCACGAGCCCAGCGTGTCCAGCAGTTCGTCGCCGATGCCGAAGGAGTCGGCGGCCTCGCACCAGCGCCGCATCCCGTATGCCGTGGTGGCGATGCAGAGGTCCGGCTTGGCGGCGATAATGGCCCGGGTGTCCTCGATGAGGTGCACGTCCTCCTGCACGGGCGCGATCTTCAGCGCCGGGGCGTGCAGCACCTCGGCGCCGCGGCGCTCCAGGGCCTCGATCAGGTCCCGCGAGCGCCGGTGGGACGTGACGCCGATGCGGAAGCCCTCAAGCGGGGCCTCCGCGGCGTCGGTTGCTTCCTCCGCCTGGGCGGCTTCGGCCGGTGCAAGTGCAGTCATGGGGGTTAATCCTTTCACGAACCGAGCAGCGAGGCCGCCAGCCTGTCCAAGTCGGCGGCGGCCTCAGCATGGCCGCGGTTGGCTTCGGCCACCCGGACCACCTCGCCTATGACCAGCACGGCCGGGTTGCTGCAGCCGGCGGCGGCGGCGGCGATGGTGCCCAGGCTTGCGATGGTGGTGCGCTGCCCGGGGCGGTAGCCGCGCTCCACCACGGCCATGGGCATGTCCGGGTGCATCCCGGCCCGGCGCAGTCCTGCCGCCAGCTGGTGCAGGGTTCCGATGCCCATCAGCACCACGATGGTTCCGCCCAGCCCGGCGAGGTGCCGGTGCTCCTTTTCCGTGAGCGGCGCATGCCCGGAAACTACGGTGAACATGTGGCTCACTTCGCGGTGCGTGACAGGGATCCCTGCCGCCGCCGGGACGGAGATGGCGCTGGTGACGCCGGAAACTACGTGGACCTTGACGCCGGCGGCCACGCAGGCCGCCACTTCTTCGCCGCCACGGCCGAAAACGTAGGGGTCGCCGCCCTTGAGGCGCACCACGTTGTTGCCGGCCAGCGCGCTTTCCACCATGAGCTTTTCGATGTCCGCCTGGCTCACCTTGTGGTGGCCGGGCTTCTTGCCCACGTCCACCAACTCGGCGGAGGTGAGGGACGGCAGTTCCTGGTACGGAGCGAGCCGGTCGTAGAACACCACGTCGGCATCCCGCAGGGCCTTCACGGCGGCGACGGTGAGGAGTTCCGTGGTGCCGGGGCCGCCGCCCACCAGGGTGACATGCCCGGCGGGGCCGGCGGCGGGTTCGGCGGCCACCGGAATCCCGGACTCCCGGCAGCGGCCAAGGAGGGCGTCCCAGCCGGGCTGGCCGTCGTCGACCGCGGCCACGAGGAACGGCCGTTCGGGCAGCGGTCCGTCATGCGCGGCACCCTGCGGGGTGCTGAGGCGGTGGACGACGGCGCCCGCGGCTTCGTAGCGGCGCACTGCCTGCCGTGCTGCGGTGTCCGAGCCGGTGACCAGGACCTCGCGGCCAGTGAGATCAATGCTGAGCTGCATGCCTACACCTCGTTTTCGTTGCCGGACCGGACTGAGATGGACGTGCCGAGGAGGACCTTGCCCTTTTCCTCCGGGGTGGCCGGCCGCATTTGGCCGCGCTCGTCCGGGACGAAGGTGATGGAGTCGTCCTTCTGGTCCGGGGCGTTGACGAAGGAACGGAAGCGGCGGAGGCGCTCCGGGTCCTTGAGGGTGTCCGCCCACTCGTCGATGTACGTGTCCACGTGCTTGGCCATGGCGGCCTCGAGGTCCGCGGCGATGCCCAGGGTGTCCTTGACCACCACATCCTCGACGTGCTTGATGCCGCCGTCAAGCTCTTCCTGCCACCGGGCCGTGCGCTGCAGGCGGTCGGCAGTGCGGATGTAGTACATGAAGTAGCGGTCGATGTATTTGACCAGCGTCTCGTCATCAAGGTCCTTCGCGAGCAGTTGGGCGTGCGCCGGGGTGGCGCCGCCGTTCCCGCCGACGTACAGGTTCCAGCCGTCCGCGGTGGCGATGACGCCCACGTCCTTGCCCCGCGCCTCGGCACATTCCCGGGCGCAGCCGGAAACGCCCATCTTCAGCTTGTGCGGGCTGCGGAGGCCGCGGTAGCGCAGTTCCAGCTTGATGGCCATGGCCACGGAGTCCTGGACGCCGAACCGGCACCAGGTTGATCCGACGCAGGACTTTACGGTGCGCAGGCTCTTGCCGTAGGCCTGCCCGGACTCGAAGCCGGCGTCAACGAGTTCCTTCCAGATTTCGGGAAGCTGCTCCAGCCGGGCACCGAACATGTCGATCCGCTGGCCGCCGGTGATCTTGGTGTACAGGTTGTACTTCTCCGCCACGGCGGCGATGACGCCGAGCTTCCTGGGCGTGATCTCGCCGCCGGCGATGCGCGGCACCACCGAGTACGTGCCGTCCTTCTGCATGTTCGCCAGCGCACGGTCATTGGTGTCCTGCAGCGTGCCGCGGCCGGCATCCAGCACGTAGGCGCTGTTCTGGCTGGCCAGGATGTTGGCAATCGTGGGCTTGCAGATGTCGCAGCCCGCGCCGGTGCCGTACTTCGCCAGGATCTCTTCGAACGAGGTGAGTTCCAGGACGCGGATGGCGTCGAACAGTTCCTGGCGGGACAGTTCGAAGTGCTCGCACAGGGCCCTGGAAACCTCGACGCCGGACTTGGTGAGTTCGGTTTCCAGCAATTTCTTGAGCATGGGCACGCAGGAACCGCACTGCGTGCCGGCACGGGTGCAGCCCTTCAGTTCGCCGAGCTCCTGGACCGGGGCGTTGCCCTCGCAGGCACCGCAGCCGTTGATGGCGTCGCGGATGCTTCCGGCGGTGACGTTGTTGCAGGAGCACAGGGTGGCGTCGTCGGGAAGTTCGGTTTCGGGTGCGTCCCCGCCGCCCGCGGCGCTGAGAAACGCGCCGGGTTCGGCGGGCAGTTCGCGGCCAAGGAGCGGGCGCAGGCTCATGTACGGTGAGGCGTCGCCCACGAAAATGCCGCCGAGCAGGGTCTTGGCGTCGTCGGTGGTGACGATTTTCTGGTAGACGCCGCGGGCGGGGTCGGCGTAGACGATTTCGAGGGCGTGCTCGGTCTTGGCGAAGGCGTCACCGAAGCTGGCCACGTCCACGCCGGAAAGCTTCAGCTTGGTGGCGGTGTCAAAGCCGGGGAACGTGGCGTCTCCACCGTGCAGCCGGTCGGCCACAATCTCGGCCATGGTGTTGGCAGGAGCCACCAGGCCAAGGCACATGCCGCCGAAGTTGGCTACTTCGCCGATGGCCCAGATCCCCGGGACCTCTGTGGCGCAGTAGTCGTTGATGACCACGCCGCCGCGGGGGCCCAGGCTGAACACCTGTTCCTCCCCCTCGGCGGCGCGGAAGAGTTCATCACGGGGCCGCACGCCGATGGCCACGATCACGATGTCCGCCGGAATGATGCGCTCATCGGCCATCAGCACACCGGTGACCTGGCCGTCGTCGTCCGTCAAAATCTCGGACGGGAAGACGCCGCCGTGCACCTCGAAGCCTTTCGCCTCGATCAGGCGGCCCAGGGCCTGGCCTGCACCCTCGTCAAGTTGCGTGTTCATCAGCCAGGGGGCCCCGTTGATAACGATGGGGGTGGCGCCCAGCTGCTCGGTGCCGGCCGCCGATTCGAGGCCCAGAAGGCCGCCGCCGATGGTGACGGCATTGATTTTGCGGCCAAGCTTTCCGGTGAGGTCGGCAATGGCCTTGTTGATGGCCCAGACGTCCTCAAGGGTCCGGTAGACGTGGGCATGCTCAGCACCGGGGAGCGGCAGGCGCATGGCATCGGAGCCGGTGGCCACCACCAGTTCGTCGTAGGGGTAGCTGTTGCCGGCGGCGGTTTCCACCGTCTTCGCTTCGGCGTTGATCCTGACCACGCGCTCGCCGGTCTTCAGGGTCAGCGCTTCGTGGTCCCACATGGAGGCGGACCCGAGGGTCAGGTCAACGCCGGTGTCGGTGAGGGCCTTGGAGAGGGCAACGCGGTCGTAGGGGAAATGCACTTCCTCGGTGAGGACCGTGACATGCCAGCCATCGAGGCCGCGGGCATGCATGGCGTCCGCAAAACGGTGGGCCGCGGGGCCGCCGCCGGCGACGACGATGCGGCGCGGAGTCCCGGTGTTTGAAGTCTGTTCGGTCACGATGGGCCTTTCGCATGGGCCGCAGGCAGTAATGCGCGGCCTTCACTGACGAGTGTCCAACCAGACTAGGGAGAGGCAGTTTCGCTTCAGTTTCCCGATTGTTTCGCCGACTTAACTTCTGCATCACGAACGCATTTCCAGCCGCGTTAGGTCTCTTTTACGCGCCGGACACATGCGCTGCATCCTCCCGAAACACCCCGGTCCTAGCGTGGAACACGGCCGCATCGCCAGCAGTCCGGATGACAAGCACAGGACAACAAACACAGGGAAAGGAGCCGGACATGACGGCAACACTGGAACTTGGGGCACTCGACACCGCCACCACCGGATGGCACCGCGTCTGCCCGGTGGACGACCTGGAACTTTCCTGGGGCGAGGCTGCCCTTGTGGCCGGCCGCCAGATCGCGCTTTTCCGCACCGGTCCCAGCGAGGTGTTCGCCGTGGCCCACGAGGACCCGGCCACCGGCGCCCACGTCATGGCCCGCGGCATCCTGGGTTCGAAGGGATCCCGCCCCACGATTGCTTCGCCGCTGCACAAAGAGGTCTACGACCTGGAGACAGGGGAGTGCTTCAGCACTCCGGGCCTCGAAATCCAGGCTTTCGGTACCCGGGTTGTGGACGGTTATGTCGAGGTTGAGCTGTAGCGGCAACAACCATGCAAAGCAGGAAGCAGGGGCGCCGGCAGGCGCCCCTTCTTCGCTGTTAAAGTCCCAGCGCCTCGCTGACATCCTTGAGCACCTCGTCCAGTGAAGCCCGCGCCGCCAGCCGTGCAGCAGGCAGTTCCGCTGCGGAGGCGGCGTGGTGGATGACTTCGAGGTAGCACTTGAGCTTCGGCTCGGTGCCGCTTGGCCGGATGATTACCCGCGTGAGGTCCCGGGTCACGTACAGGAGTCCGTCGGTGGGCGGCAGCTGGTCGGTGCCTTCGGCCAGGTCCGTGAAAACTTCGACGGCGGAGGACCCGAAGGATTCCGGCGGCGAAACCCGCAGCCGGTTCATCATGGCGTCCAGCAGTCCCAGGTCCGCCACCCTGATGCTCAGCTGGTCGCTGGCGTGCAGGCCGTGCTTCAGGTAGAGCTCGTCCAAAGTGTCGAAAATGGTTTTGCCGTCGGCCTTGGCTGCTGCCGCCAGCTCAGCAATGAGGACGGCAGCAGAAATGCCGTCCTTGTCCTTCACCAGGTCCGGCGCAACGCAGTAGCCCAGCGCCTCCTCGTATCCGTACAGCAGCCCGGGCACCCGCGAAATCCACTTGAACCCGGTGAGGGTCTCCTCATGCTCATAGCCGGCCTCCGCGGCGATCCGGGCCAGCAACCGCGACGACACAATGGAGTTGGCGAACACCCCGTGGGCGCCGTCAGCACCGCCGCCGGCGGCAGCCGCCAGGCGGGCAGCAATATGCGCACCCAGCAGCGCGCCCACCTCGTCGCCCCGCAGCATCCGCCAGGCGCCGGAATCCGGATCCTTTGCGGCAACCGCTGCACGGTCGGCGTCGGGGTCGTTGGCGATCACGATGTCGGCGTCAAGCCGGGAGGCGGTTTCCAGGGCGAGGTCCAGGGCGCCCGGCTCCTCCGGATTGGGGAAGCTCACAGTGGGGAAATCCGGGTCCGGCTTCGCCTGTTCGGCCACCAGGGTGACGTCCACGAAGCCGGCAGCCCTGAGCACGGCCAGCGCCGTTTCACCACCCACCCCGTGCATGGGGGTAAGGACGATGCGCAGGTCGCGTGCCGGGAAATAATCGCTGTGGACAAGCCCCGCCACGGCACGCTGGTACTCCCCGACGATGGAGTCCTCAAGGACCGTCCAGCCCTCCTGGGCGAGCGCGATGGATTCCAGGGAACCCACGGCGTTGATCCGGGCCGCGATTTCGGCGTCGTACGGGGTGACGATCTGGGCGCCGTTGCCGCTCTCCGGGACGGCGTGCCGGCCCAGGTACACCTTGTAGCCGTTGTCCTGCCGAGGGTTGTGGCTGGCAGTGACCATCACGCCGCCGTCGCACTCCAACGCCCGGACAGCGTACGCCAGCAGGGGTGTGGGCAGGGCTGCCGGCATCAGGAACGTTTCGATGCCCGCGGCAGTGAAGATGGCCGCGGTCTCGGCCGCGAACACGTCAGAGTTGTAACGGGCGTCATAACCGACGACGGCGCGCGGCCGGGTTCCGGGGGATACCGTGCCAACCGTGTCCAGCAGGAAAGCGGCCAGCCCGGCGGCGGCACGCCGTACCACCGCCCGGTTCATCCGGTTCGGGCCGGGGCCCAGCGCCGCCCGCAGCCCGGCGGTGCCGAACTGCAGGGCGCCGCGGAAGCTGTCAACAAGTTCCTGCCGGGCTGCCGGGTCACCGTCCTCTACCAGCCTGATGAGCTCGAGGAGGGATGCCGCCGTTGCGGGATCCGGATCGTGGGAGGCCCAGGCGCGGGCTTCGTCGAGCAGGCGGAAATCGGCATCGGCGGACGTCATGGGCACCACGCTATCGTCATTGTCCCTTCAGTTCCTCCCCATCCGCGCCGAAGCAGTGCCTACAGTTTGGCGATGATGTCGGCCAGGAGCCGGGAAATCCGCGGGCCCGCTGCCTGCCCCGCCTCGATGACTTCCTGGTGGCTGAGCGGAACCGGACTGATGCCCGCGGCGAGGTTGGTGACCAGGGAGATGCCGAACACCTCCATGCCGGCGTGCCGCCCTGCAATGGCCTCCAGCGCCGTCGACATGCCCACCAGGTCCGCCCCGATCCGCTTGGCATACTGCACCTCGGCCGGGGTCTCGTAGTGCGGCCCGGTGAACTGTGCGTAGACGCCCTCGCCGAGGGTCGGGTCCACTTCCCGGGCCAGGCCGCGGATGCGGGACGAGTACAGATCCGTCAGGTCAACGAACGTTGCGCCCTCAAGGGGTGAGGCCGCGGTGAGGTTGATGTGATCTTTGATGAGGACCGGGGTGCCCGGAGCCCAGTTGTCGTTGAGTCCGCCGCAGCCGTTGGTGAGGACCAGCGTGGTGCAGCCGGCGGCGGCCGCGGCGCGGATGCCGTGCACCACAGCGCGGACGCCCTTGCCTTCGTAGTAGTGCGTCCGGGCACCCAGGACCAGGGCGCGCTTGCCGTCGGCGGTGAGGACCGAACGGATGGTCCCCACGTGCCCCTCCACGGCCGGGGCGTGGAAACCGGGAACCTCCTCGGCGGAAAGGGTCGCGGTGGTTTCGCCGATGAGGTCTGCCGCAGCACCCCAGCCGGAGCCGAGCACCAGGGCAACGTCGTGGCTGTCCACTGCTGTTTCCTCGGCGATGTAGTCAGCCGCCGCGCGGGCTGCGGCGAAGGGATCCGTGTTCAGGAAGTCTGTTGTACTCACGAGTACAAGTTATCCTGCCGCTCCTGTTGCGCCCACCACAGCCTGCCTCGCAGGGTGCATGGATTCTTGGTGCTGCGGCGGGGGATGGGCGAGAATGATGAATTGTGACTACGCATCCAGATTTCAGCGCACCCCGGATCGCAATCCTTGGCGGCGGCCCGGGCGGGTACGAAGCCGCCATGGTGGCCGCCTCACTGGGGGCGCAGGTCACCATCGTTGAACGGGCCGGCCTGGGCGGATCCGCCGTACTCACCGATGTGGTGCCCTCCAAGACGCTCATCGCCACGGCCGACCTGATGACCCGGGTTGCCGAGGCAGGCGAGCTGGGAGTGAAGTTCGACGTCGACGGCGGCGACTTCGTGCCGGTGATGCGCGCGGACCTCAAGCACATCAACGACCGCCTGCTGAACCTGGCGCGCAGCCAGTCGAGGGACATCCACGACGGCCTGGCCGCGCAGGGCGTGCGGATCCTGACGGGTTCGGGCCGCCTGCTCGACAACCACACCATCGAAGTCCTCACCCTGGACGGCACCGAGATCGTGGAGGCGGACACCATCCTGCTCGCCGTCGGCGCCCATCCGCGGGAGCTCCCCACGGCCCGGCCGGACGGTGAGCGCATCCTCAACTGGACGCAGATCTACAACCTGGACGAGCTGCCCGAGGACCTGATCGTGGTGGGCTCGGGTGTCACCGGTGCCGAGTTCGCTTCCGCCTACAACGGCCTCGGCTCCAAGGTCACGCTGGTGTCCAGCCGCGACCGCGTGCTGCCCGGCTCCGACGTCGATGCCGCCGTGGTGCTGGAGGAAGTGTTCGAACGCCGCGGCGTCCGCGTCCTGTCCCGCTCGCGGGCGGAGTCCGTGGACCGCACGGAGGACGGCGTGGTGGTTACCCTCAGCGACGGCACCAAGGTCACGGGCAGCCACTGCCTGCTCTGCCTCGGCTCCATCCCCAACACCGCGGGCATTGGACTTGAGGAAGCGGGCGTCGCCCTCGGCGACAGCGGCCATGTGAAGGTCGACGGCGTCTCCCGCACCAGTGCGCCCAACATCTACGCCGCCGGTGACTGCACCGGCGTGCTGCCGTTGGCGTCCGTCGCAGCTATGCAGGGGCGCATCGCCGTAGCCCATTTCATGGGGGATGTGGTCACCCCGCTCAAGCTGCACCAGGTGGCATCCAACATCTTCACGTCCCCGGAGATCGCAAACGTGGGCGTCTCCGAGGCGGACATCGATTCCGGCAAGTACCAGGGCGACGTGGTCAAATTGTCCCTGCGCAGCAACGCGCGGGCCAAGATGCGCAACGCCCGGGACGGGTTTGTGAAGATCTTTGCCCGCAAGGGCTCCGGAACCGTGATCGGCGGCGTTGTGGTGGGCCCCAACGCCTCGGAACTGATCTTTCCCATCTCCATCGCGGTGAAGCAGAAGCTGCATGTGGACGACGTCGCCAGCACCTTCACCGTCTATCCGTCGCTGACAGGGTCCATTTCCGAGGCAGCCCGCCGCCTGCACGTGCACCTGTAGCTGCTGCGGGAGCGGCGCGGGCCGGAAAGTCTGGACCCCGCCGCTGCCTCCTGCATAGACTCCTTCAAGGACCGGCCGGAGATTCCATCTACGAATTTCCGGCCGTCCCTGCTTCAAGCCGTCGACGCAAGGAGAACCCCATGGAACTGCAGGACGTCAAGTGGAACGAGCAGGCGCGGGAGAAGATCCTGGTGGACGCCGACCGGGCGCTGCAGGAGGCAGTCCGGGAAGCGGCGTCGTCCCTGTCCGGTGCTGACAAGGACGAGGTCTACAAGTTCCTGTTCGAGAAGCTGAAGCCGCAGTTCGTCGACTTCCAGCCGGGGCCCGACCTTACCCAGTACGCGGAGGCAGTTGCCGGCGGGAAGTTCACCGCGGCAGGCGACCCAGGGGCGGAAGGCTAGCGGATCATGTCCATGGCACTCGTACGTCCGCGCCGGGGCAAGATGATCGGGGGCGTCTGCGCGGCGCTCGCAGCCCGGTTCGGGCTGCCCAAGTTCCTGGTGCGGCTGGCGTTCGTGATCTTTGGCCTGGTGGGCATCGGGGAGCTGGTCTACATCGCGCTGTGGATCATCATCCCCAAGGCACCGGCTTAGCGTTTCCAGGGGTCACGCGGCGGAGACCGCCTGGAAGTGTTTTTCGATCAGGGCCCTGATGTCCTCGTGGCAGCCGCCGCAGCCGGTTCCGGCCCTGGTGGCCTTGGACACGTCGGCCACGGCGGAGCAGCCTTCCTCAACGGCGCCCTGGATGGTTGCCGCGCTGACGCCTGCGCACCGGCACACCGTTCCGGCGGGATCGGATGCTGCCGTTCCCGGCAGCTGGTCCGGCCCGTCCAGCCGCAGCAGAAGCGAGCGGTCAGCCGGCAGCTCGGCGGAGCGCTCGTAGAGCCCCACAAGCTCGGCGGCCGTGCGCGGCATGCCGACGGCGACCAGACCTTCGAGGACGCCGCCACGGGTGGTCATCTTGACGTAGCGTCCATGCTCGGGATCTGCCCACTGGGCAATCTGCAACCGCGCGCGGCCGTTCACTGCACCGGCGCTGAGAACCTCCTCGTCCCAGGGGTCGGCCTGGTTGTCGCCCGCCAGCGCCATGTTCAGCCCGCGTGCCTTGAGGACGATAACGGCGGGCTGCTCGGCCGGCAGTTCAGGCAGCAGGCCGGCGTCGCTTTCGATGCCGGCAGCAAGGAGGGTGAGGTATTCAGCCAGCCATTCCGCCTGCCTCCAGCCGGGACCCACCAGGCCGGACGGGCCCTTGGCGTTCCGGCACGCGGCGCAGTCCGGGTCCGGGCAACGCACCTCGGCACAGTCACCGATGGCGAAGATGTGCGGCTCATGGTGCGCCCGCAGCTTGTGGTCCACCAAAATCCCGGTTGACGTGGAAAGCCCGCAGCCCTCCGCCAGTTCCGTACGGGGACGCACGCCGCATGAGATGACCAGGAGGTCCCCGTCGATCGCCGAGCCGTCCTCGAGCAGCAGCGCCGAGAAACCGCCGTCGGGGGCGTTGTGCTCCACTGCGGTGGAGCGGGCATTGCCGGCCATCCTCACTCCGCAGCGCCGCAGTCCGGCCGCCAGCACGGCCCCGCCGCCGCGGTCGATGGTGCGCCCCAGGGGGTGCGGGCCGTTATGGACAACGGTGACGGTGGCGCCTTCCTCAGCGGCTGCCAGCGCCGTTTCCAGGCCCAGCACGCCGCCGCCCAGGACCACCACCCGCTTGCCGCCGGCCACCGCCTGCCGCAGCACAGCCGCATCCCGGAGGTCACGCAGCGCCGTGACGCCGGCGGGCAGGACGGGTGACGCGGGATCCGGGTTGATGCCGGTCAGGTTGGGGATGACCGGACGGGAGCCGGTGGCAAAGACCAGCCGGTCGTAGTGGACGGCCGGGCCGCCGGACAGGAGCACCTGCTGCCGGGCGCGGTCCACGCGGCGCACCCGGGTGCCGAGGCGGACGTCCACCCCCTCGGCAACCAGGGCGGCAGCGTCGGACAGGGCCAGGGCGTCTGCGGTGGTGCGCCCAACGCCGAGGTCGGCCACCAGGACGCGGTTGTAGGCGGCCTCGGCTTCCTCGCCCACGACGGTCAGGGCCACGTGCCCTGCGCGCACGGCCGGCAGCAGTTCGTCCACCAGCCGGGACGCCACCGGACCGAATCCCACAATGACTACTTGCTCGCTCATGAGGCCTCCATCGTTTGCAGCACTTTGCCGGTTGGGACGGCGGCCACGGGCCGGACCCACACATTGTTGAACTTGAATTCGGGCATCCCGGAAGTCGGGTCGGTGGCCGCTTCGGTGAGGCGGTTGGCGCTTCCGAGTTCGGGAAAGTGGAACGGCAGGAACACCGTCTCGGGGCGGATGGACGTGCTGAGCCCGGCCCGGCACACCACCTCGCCGAGCTCGTTGGACACCGAGACCAGGGCTCCCTCCGCGATGCCCAGTGCGGCGGCCGGCGCAGGGTGGATCTGCACAGTGGCTTCCGGCCGGGCAGCCAGCAGCTCGGGCACCCGCCGGGTCTGCGAGCCGGACTGGTAGTGCTCCAGGAGCCTGCCGGTGATCAGGATCATTTCCTTCGCCGCGGCATCGGGGCTGGCAGCAGGCGTACGACGGCGGCGCGGGGCCACCGGAACCATCACGGCCTTGCCGTCGGGGTGGGCAAAGCGCTCCCGGAACAGCCGGGGCGTTCCTGTGCCGCCTGCCGGATACGGCCAGTAGGCGGCCTCGCCGCGGTCCAGCATCGCGTAGTCGATACCGGAGTAGTCCGCGAGTCCGCCGGCAGAGGCCCGGCGGAGTTCCTCGAACACGGTTTCCGGGTCCTCGCTGTAGGTGGACGGGGCACCGAGCCGTTCGGCCAGGCGCGCCATGATCCACAACTCGCTGCGGGCTCCCGCCGGAGGCTGCAGTGCCCGGCGGCGGCGGAGGACCCGGCCTTCCAGGTTGGTGAGCGTGCCTTCCTCCTCGGCCCACTGCAGGACCGGCAGGATGAGGTCCGCTTCGGCGGCGGTCTCGGACATAAAGAAGTCGCACACAACCAGGAAGTCCAAACTGCGCATGCCCGCGATCACCGCATTGGCGTCGGGGGAGGCCACGGCGATGTTGGAGGCATGGACGAAAAGGCACCGCACGCCGTCGGGCTGTCCCAGCGACTTCAGCAGCTGCACCGCGGGGAGCCCGGGTCCTGGGATCAGGTCCTCGGGAACACCCCAGACGCCGGCCACATGGGCGCGGGCGGCGGGATCGGTAATTTTCCGGTAGCCGGGCAGCTGGTCAGCTTTTTGTCCGTGCTCGCGGCCGCCCTGGCCGTTGCCCTGTCCGGTGAGCGTGCCGTAGCCGCTGCGGGCGGATCCGGGCAGGCCCAGCAGGAGGCTGAGGTTGATGGCGGCGGTGGCGGTGTCCGTGCCGTCCACGTGCTGTTCCACGCCGCGGCCGGTGAGGATGTAGCTGCCGCCCCGGCGGGACCCGGCGGCGAGCCTGCGCGCCGTTTCCCGGATGAGGTCGGCCGGGACTCCTGTCAGGGACTGGACCCGTTCGGGCCAGAAGGCGTTGACGCTGCGGGCTACGGCGCTGTAGCCCGTGGTGCGCTCTTCGACGTAGGCGGTGTCCACCAGGTTTTCGTGGATGACCACGTGGGAAATGCCCAGCAGCAGGGCCAGGTCGGTGCCCGGCAGGGGCTGAAGGTGCATGCCGCCGCCGTCGGCCGTGAACGCCGCCGTGGCCGAGCGGCGCGGATCCACCACGATCAGCCCGCCGGCGTCGCGTGCTCCCTTGAGGTGCTGGACGAAGGGCGGCATGGTCTCGGCCACGTTGGAGCCGAGCATCAGGATGGTGCTGGCGGTGTCCAGGGCTTCCAGCGGAAAGGGCAGTCCGCGGTCAACACCGAAGGCGCGCATCCCGGCGGCCGCCGCGGAGGACATACAGAACCGGCCGTTGTAGTCGATGCGGGAGGTTCCCAGGGCGAGCCGGGCAAACTTTCCCAGCATGTAGGCCTTTTCGTTGGTGAGGCCGCCGCCGCCAAAAACGCCGACGGCGTCAGCACCGTGGCGTGCCTGGGCGTCCTTCACGGCGGATACGGCAAGGTCGAGGGCCCGGTCCCAGCTGATGGGGCGGTGCACGCCGTCCGCGTCCCTGAGCAGGGGTTCGGTAATCCGGCCGGCGTGGTTCAGAAGCGTGGGCGAGGTCCAGCCTTTGCGGCACAGGCCGCCGCGGTTGGTGGGGAAATCGCGTCCCTGGACGTCGAGGGGGGCGCTTCCGGCGGCGGGGGAGGCCGGGGCTGCGGAAAGAGCCACGGGGACTGGCCCCGGCGGGGATGCCGGGGCCAGTTCCGCTGGTGACGTGAGCGTCATGGCGCACTGCAGGGCGCAGTAAGGGCAGTGCGTGTCGGCGCCGTTGGTCATGTTAGACGTGTCCCATCGCATTTCGGTTGGCGTTGCGGATGTAGCAGAACCAGCACACTGCCAGCATCAGGCCGTAGGCGGCCACGAAGCCGTAGAACGCGGGGGTGTAGGAACCGCTGGCGGTGTTGGAGGCATTGAGCACCTGCGGGATGACAAACCCGCCGTAGGCGCCGATGGCGGAGATCAGGCCCAGGGCTGAGGACGCCAGCCGCTGGGTTGCCACGGAGCTGGCACCGTTCTTTGCGGCCCTGCTGGAGGTGGCGAAGATGACGGGGATCATGCGGTAGGTTGCGCCGTTGCCGAAGCCGCTGGCGGTGAAGAGCATCAGGAACAGGACCAGGAAGAGCCAGAAGTTCTTCAGCGGCAGCGTCCAGATCATGGTCAGGGTGATCGCCGCCATGATGGCGAAGGCTGCAACCGTCATCCGGGCGCCGCCCATCCGGTCCGCCATGCGTCCGCCGTAGGGGCGGGCCAGCGAGCCGACCAGCGGGCCGAGGAATGCGAGGGACAGTGCCACGGTTCCGACTGCGATGGAGGAGAACTCGGGGAAGTAGTCCTTGATGAGTTTAGGGAACACACCCGCGAATCCGATGAACGAACCGAAGGTGCCGATGTAGAGCAGCGCCATGATCCACAGGTGCGGTTCCTTGAGGGCCGCGACGGAACCGGCGACGTCGCCCTTGGCGCTGGTGAGGTTGTTCATGTACTTCCAGGCACCGAAGGCGGCCAGGAGGATGAACGGCACCCACATCCAGCCGGCCATCGGCAGGTTCACCGTTCCGGCGGCAAGCAGGGTGATGGCGATCGGCACGGCGAGCTGCGCGACGGCGGCACCCAGGTTCCCGCCGGCGGCGTTCAGGCCCAGCGCCCAGCCTTTTTCACGGGCAGGGTAGAAGAAGGTGATGTTGGCCATGGAGCTGGCGAAGTTGCCGCCGCCGAAGCCGGCCAGGGCAGCGACGAGGAGCATGACGGCGAACGGTGTTTCCGGGTTGGAGACGCACAGTGCCAGGCCGATGGACGGGATCAGGAGGAGGAGCGCGGAGACGATGGTCCAGTTGCGTCCGCCGAAGCGGGGAACCATGAACGTGTAGGGGATGCGGAGCGTGGCGCCCACGAGGCTTGGCATTGAGATGAGCCAGAAGATTTCCGACGTGGAGAACGTGAATCCGGCTGCGGGGAGCTGGACCACCACGATGGACCACAGCTGCCAGACCACGAAGCCGAGGAATTCGGCGAAGATGGACCAGTTGAGGTTGCGGCGGGCGATGGAGCGGCCGGCGGAGTCCCACTGCTCCTTGTTCTCGGCGTCCCAGTTGGCAATCCAGCGTCCGGGGCGGAATTCAAGGGCGGGGGCGTCTGTGGTGCGGGTAGAGCCGGGCTGTGCGCTGGCGGATGCGGCAAGGGCTGCTGGGTCTTTGGCGTCGTCAAGGTCCAGGGAATTGCCGGTGCCGGCATCAGCGGTGCGGTCGACAGTCACGGGTTACCTCCTTTGGGGGATGTTGTTCCTCCAAGGTAGGGACGGTGCGTTTCACAGACCGACGCTGAGTGTTAACGCGCTGTGACATTTGCCTATCGGCGCCTTCCGGCCGTGGTTAGGCGCCGGTAGCAGCTGCAAAATGAGACAGACAGCACATGTCCGTATGCTGGACCTTTCGTCCATTGACTGGACCACGGGAACTAATATTGAACTCTAACTATTTCGACCCGGAGGCCACCCCGGCATCCGGCCGGTTCTTACGAAAGCGTTTACCCTATGTCTTCCACCGATACCTCCACGGTGCCTGGCCCGCCGCAGCCGGTTAACTCGCGCGGCCGTGTGATCGTGGCCAGCCTCATCGGCACCACGGTCGAGTTCTACGACTTCTACGTCTATGCCACGGCAGCGGTGCTCGTATTCCCGCAGCTGTTCTTCCCCAGCGCCAATGAAACAACACAGCTGCTGAGCTCCTTTGCGGTGTTCGGCGTAGCCTTCATCGCCCGGCCGCTGGGCTCGATCGTCTTCGGGCACTTCGGCGACAAGTTCGGCCGCAAGGGCACCCTGGTAGCCTCGCTGCTCACGATGGGTATCGCCACCTTCCTGATCGGCTGCCTGCCCACGGCGCTCGTTCCCGGCTGGGAATTCTGGGCTCCGGCCCTGCTGGTGGTCATGCGGTTCGCGCAGGGCCTGGCCCTGGGCGGCGAGTGGAGCGGTGCTGCCCTTTTGGCCACTGAAAACGCGCCCGCCAACAAGCGCGCCATCTATGGCACCTTCCCCCAGCTTGGCGCCCCGATCGGCTTCATCATTGCCAACGTCATCTTCCTGGTGTTCAGCTACGCACTGTCCCCAACCGACTTCATGGCCTGGGGCTGGCGGGTGCCGTTCCTGCTCTCGGCCGTCATGGTCATCATCGGCCTCTACGTGCGCCTCAAGCTGATCGAGACCCCTGCGTTCACCAAGGTGATCGAGTCCAACGAGGTGGCCAAGCTGCCCCTGGGCCGCGTTTTCAAGACCAGCTGGCGCCAGCTGATCCTGGGCACGTTCATCATGCTCGCCACCTATGTGCTCTTCTACCTGATGACCACGTTCACGCTGACCTACGGCACCCGCCCCGCCAGCCTCGAAGCTGCCCGCGCCGCTGCCGAGAAGGCCGGCAAGCCCATGACCGAAGCCGCCGCAGCCGCGTTTGTTCCCGGCCTGGGCTACACCCGCAACGATTTCCTCTGGATGCTGATTGCCGGCGTCGTGTTCTTCGGTATCTTCACGCTGGTTTCCGGCCCGCTGGCCGAGAAGTACGGCCGCCGCAAGATGCTGATCGCAGTCACCGCAGGGATTTTCGTCTTCGGCCTGCTGTTCGTTCCGCTGTTCAGCGGCGGATTCATCGGCACCATGGCGCTGCTGGTCATCGGCTTCTCCCTGATGGGCCTCACCTTCGGTCCCATGGGCGCGCTGCTGCCGGAGCTCTTCCCGACAAACGTCCGGTACACCGGTTCCGCCGTCAGCTACAACTTCTCCAGCATCCTCGGCGCTGCGGTGGCTCCGTTCATCGCCGTGGCCCTGTGGGAAGCCGCAGACGGCAGCCCCGTGCTGGTGGGTATCTACCTGACCTCCATGGCCGTGCTGACCCTCATCGCGCTGTTCGTGAGCAAGGAAACCCGCGACCTGGACTACGAGAACAACGTGGCCTGACACTCTTACCCGCGCGTTCCAGCCCGGTTAGCGGGTAGGGTGCCCGGCATGGCCCCCGTGAAAACGGGGATCGTGCCGGGCATTCTGCTTTTCCGGGTTAGCATTCTGCTTTCCCGGGTGAAGTGCACCGGGAAGGAAGGCACGACGGCGGGGCCGACTTTTTGGAGGGGCGGCTCACGCGGCGTACCGGGTTACGAAGTTCCGCAGGATGTTCATCGGCTCAGTCACAGTGAACTGCCGCGCGTTGTCCATCAGGTCCTCCGCGGACTCCGGCGGGAAGTAGCCGGCGTGGCGGTAGATGTCGATCCGGGTGATGAGGCCATTGACGTCCAGCTCAGGATGGAACTGGGTGGCATACAGGTTGGTGCGGATGCGGAACATCTGGACCGGGCATGCGGATGAGCGGGCCAGCAGCACTGCGTGCGGCGGCAGGACCGTGCAGGCTTCCTTGTGTCCGGTGAAGGCGGTGAAGGTGCGGGGCATCCCTTTCAGGAGCGGGTCCGCCAGGCCTGCATCGGTCAGTTCTATCTCGGCCCCGCCCAGCGGTTCGCCATAGGTGCGGTCTATGACGGCGCCCTGGTGCGTGCCGAGGGTTCCCACGCCGTAGCAGGCGCCCAGGAAGGGAAAGTCCATGGCCACCAGCTGGTCCAGGAGGCCGGACAGTTCCCGCTCCACCCGGTGCTGCACCGCGCTTTTTTCCTCCGGCGGGTCGCTGGACGTGAACGGGCTGCCGCCCACGATCACCCCGGAGTAGGAGGACAGGTCCAGGTCCGGCAGCGGTGTTGCCTCCAGGCGGATGCGGTGCAGTTCCTGCGGCTCCAGCCCGCCGTAGCGCAGGTAGGCGGCATACTCGTCCTCGGCGGCGGCATCCTCGGCCCGGGAGGCCAGCAGCAGGAAAGGCAACATCTGCTAAGTGTGCCCGTTCCCGGTGCGGCCTGTCAGTAGGCCGGCGCCCGTCAGCTGCCGGTCGGCTGGCTCAGGGACCGCCGCGACTGGGGCCGGGCGGCCGGATCGGCGTGCCGGTGCACCAGCTTCCAGTACCCTTCCTCGCGGCGGAAGACACTCGTCACCCGGAGCGCGAATTCCTCGATGGCCCCGCCGTCCAGCCGGGCACGGAAGTGCTCGGTCTCCACCAGGTAGGCAGTGTCACGTGCGGTGTAGGAGGTGACGGTGTCGAAGCCCAGCATCTGGCCGTCCTGGAACTGGCGTGCGGCCTGGTCCAGGCGCGCCTCCACCTGTGCCCAGCCGCGCGCGATG
The DNA here is from genome assembly GCF_005796205.1 of Pseudarthrobacter sp. NamE2. Classification (GTDB taxonomy): domain Bacteria; phylum Actinomycetota; class Actinomycetes; order Actinomycetales; family Micrococcaceae; genus Arthrobacter. Next base: position 98,418 of record NZ_VAHN01000003.1, read on the forward strand.
CCGCCAAACGGATTGGCCAGGGTGACGTCGTCGAGCCGTGAGTACAGCTCCTTGACCGGCCCCGGGTTGCCCTGGGTGATCTCAGGAACCGCCGCGTGGTAGCGGTCCACCTCTTCCTGAAAGCTGGGTGCGAGCATGCGTGCCTCCGTCGGCTAGTCTTCGATGGTGGCGATGACGGCACCTGCGGTCACTGTTTCGCCGGCTGCGGCGTTCAGGCCGGTGATGGTGCCGGAACGGTGCGCAGTCAGCGGCTGTTCCATTTTCATTGCCTCAAGGACCACAACCAGGTCGCCCTCTGCCACGACGTCGCCGTCCGCCACTGCAACCTTGACGATGGTGCCCTGCATCGGCGAGGCGAGGGCGTTGCCGGTGGCGGCCGCGGGCCCGCCCGAGCGGGAACGCTTCCTGGATTTGGCCGACTTGGCGGCTGCGGGTGAACCGGTGCCGGGGGTACCCAGGGATGCGGGCAGCACGACTTCCAGCCGCTTGCCGCCCACCTCGACCACCACGCGCTGGCGGTCCTCGGCGGTTCCCGCTTCCGCAGCGCCTTCCGGTGTCCAGGCCGGCAGGTTGTTCGTGAACTCGGTTTCGATCCAGCGGGTGTGAACCTTGAACGGTCCCTCTGCCGGCGCGAAGGCCGGGTCGGAGACGACAGCCAGGTCGAAGGGAATGACCGTCGGGATGCCCTCGACCACCATCTCCTCCAGGGCGCGGCGGGCACGCTGCAGCGCCTGAGGCCGGCTGGCCCCGGTAACGATGAGCTTGGACAGCATGGAATCGAAGTTGCCGCTGATCACGTCGCCCTGTTCAATGCCGGAATCGATCCGGACGCCGGGGCCGGTGGGGTTCTTCAGCACGCGGATGGTGCCCGGGGCAGGCATGAAGTTCCGGCCCGGGTCCTCGCCGGTGATGCGGAACTCGATGGAGTGGCCGCGGACCTCCGGATCGCCGTAGCCGAGCTCCTCGCCGCGGGCCAGGCGGAACTGCTCACGGACCAGGTCGATGCCGGTCACTTCCTCGGAAACGCAGTGCTCCACCTGGAGCCGGGTGTTCACTTCGAGGAAGGAAATGGTGCCGTCCTGCCCCACGAGGAATTCGCAGGTGCCGGCGCCCAGGTAGCCTGCCTCCTTGAGGATGGCTTTGGAGGATTCGTAGAGCCGCCGGTTCTGCTCCCCGGTCAGGAACGGGGCGGGTGCTTCCTCCACCAGCTTCTGGTTGCGGCGCTGCAGCGAGCAGTCGCGGGTGGAGACCACCACAACGTTGCCGTAGGCATCGGCCAGGCACTGCGTTTCCACGTGGCGGGGGGAATCGAGGAACCGCTCGATGAAGCATTCGCCGCGGCCGAACGCTGCGGTGGCTTCGCGGACGGCGGACTCGTACAGTTCGGGGATCTCCTCGCGGGTGCGGGCAACCTTGATGCCGCGGCCGCCGCCGCCGAAGGCTGCCTTGATGGCGACGGGCAGCCCGTGCTGGTCCACGAAGTCCAGGACCTCCTGCGCAGAGGCTACGGGGTCGGCCGTGCCGGGAACCAGGGGAGCGCCCACCTTCTCCGCGATGTGCCGGGCCTTGACCTTGTCGCCCAAGGCGGAGATGGCCTCCGGCGACGGGCCGATCCAGGTGATGCCCGCCTCGATGACGCGGGCGGCGAACTGGGCGTTCTCGGCCAGGAAGCCGTAGCCGGGGTGGATGGCGTCCGCGCCGGACTCACGGGCCGCGTCAATGATCTTGTCCATCATCAGGTAGGACTCGGCAGCGGTGTTGCCGCCCAGCGCGTAGGCTTCGTCAGCGAGTCGGACATGGAGTGCGTCGCGGTCCGGGTCGGCGTAGACCGCCACCGAGGCGATGCCCTCATCGCGGGCGGCGCGGATGATGCGGACCGCGATTTCACCGCGGTTGGCGATCAGCACCTTTGTGAGGCTCGGCTGGGTGGGACGGGCGGACTGCTCCAAATTTGCTGACAAGGCGTCTCCTTCTTTCCTTCAGGGAGCCTAGCGCGCTTTTGGAGGTTCCGCCGATATTACTTGCGGAACCCGCGCGTAAACCGGCAAGGCTTTGTAGGGAAGCTACAAGGCGGGCCGAAAAAGGGGATGTTCACGGCGAGGGCCACAGATCGGTGATCCGCACGTTGGCGGAGGCGAGGAGCCCGCGCAGCGTCGACACGGAAAGTCCGACGACGGCGTGCGGGTCCCCGTCCACCTTGCGGATGAAGGCGCCGCCCAGGCCGTCTATGGTGAATGATCCGGCGCAGTGCAGCGGCTCGCCCGTGGCGATGTACGCGTCGATTTCCGCGGGCTCCATCTCAAGGAAGGACACCTCGGCGGAGGAGACGGCCCCCACCGTGGCACCCGAGCCGGGATCCCCGCCGTCGTCGTCCGGATCCGTGCCCCGGCAGTCCACCAGCCAGTGTCCCGTGTGCAGCACCCCGGAATTTCCGCTCATCCGCAGCATGCGCTCACGCGCGACGTCCGCCGTGTACGGCTTGCCGTGCGCCTCGCCGTCGAATTCGAAGACCGAGTCGCAGCCAAGCACCAGCGCACCCTCCGCCTCCGGGAGCGCCGCAACGGCCTCAGCCTTGGCCCGGGCCAGGAGCAGCGCAGTGTCATGCGGATCCGTGACGCCGTACCGGGCCTGCACGGCGTCCTCGTCCACGTCGGAGACGAGGACCGAATGCCTGATGCCGGCCTCGGCGAGGAGCTTGGTGCGGGCAGGGGACTGGGACGCGAGTATCAGGCGGAGCACGCCTCCAAGCCTAGTGGACGGAAGCCGGCCTCAGTGGACCAGTTCCCCGGCCCGGGGAGCGGCCCCGGCGCGGTTGAGCTTGGCGCCTTCCACGTCCACGTCGGGCAGGATCCGGTCCAGCCAGCGGGGCAGCCACCAGGACTTTTCGCCGAGCAGGTACATCACGGCCGGAACGATGGTCATCCGGACCACGAAGGCGTCGAGCAGGACACCGAACGCCATGGCAAAGCCGAGCGGCCGGACCATGGTGAGGTGGCTGAAGATGAAGCCGGCGAACACGCTCACCATGATGATTGCGGCGGCGGTGACCACCGCGGCCGCGTGGCTGAAGCCCACCCGGACCGCTTCCCTGGCCGTGGATCCGTGCATGTAGGCCTCGCGCATGCCGGAGGCGATGAACACCTGGTAGTCCATTGCCAGGCCGAACAGGACGCCGATCAGGATGATGGGCAGGAAGCTCAGCACGGCGCCGGGGTTGGCGACGTCAAACACGTTTCCCAGCCAGCCCCACTGGTAGACGGCCACCACGGCGCCGAAGGCCGCGGCGAGGGAGAGCAGGAACCCGCCCGTGGCGAGCAGCGGCACCACGACGGAGCGGAACACGAGGAGCAGCAGGATCAGGGAAAGGCCGACGACGATCGCCAGGTAGGGCGGCAGGGCGCCACCGAGCTTGGTGGAGACGTCGATGTTGCCTGCGGTCTGGCCGGTCAGGCCCATGGTGACACCGTATTCCGACTGGATCCCGTTGTTCAGCCCGCGCAGTTCGGATACCACCTGCACCGTGCTGGCGCTGGCCGGGCCTTCTCTGGGGATGACCTGGAAGACGGCGGTTTGGCGGTCGTCACTAAGCGCGACGGGCACGGCCGCCACGACGTTGTCCACGCTGCGCAGCTTGTCGGCGACGTCGTACTGCAGGGTTTGCGCCTGCTGCTCGTCCAGGTTGGCCGGGAATTCGCCCACGGCAACGATGGGGCCGGTGACGCCTTCGCCGAAGCTCCGCGCGGTCAGATCGTATGCCTGGTAGGCCTCGGAATCCACGGGCTCGGAACCGCCGTCGGGCAGGGCGAGCTGGAGTCGGGTGGCCGGGAGGGCCAGCGTGCCCAGCAGGAGGGCGCCGGCGAGCAGGGCCAGGACCGGGTGCCGGGTGACCAGGCCGCCCCAGCCGTGGGTGCTGCGCTCCCGGTCCTTGGCCTCATCGGCGGCCTCGTGGCCGGGCTCAGCGTTGTGGGCCTCCGCTTTCGCCCAGGCCCGGCGGGAGACGATCCGGCGGCCGATCAGGGACAGCATGGCCGGGGTCAGGGTGATGGCCACCAGCACTGCCACCGCGACGGTTCCCGCGGCGGCCAGGCCCATGACCGCAAGGAACGGCAGGCCGGGCACCACCAGGGCGGCCAGGGCGATGATGACGGTGAGGCCGGCGAACACCACGGCGTTGCCGGACGTGCCGGTGGCACGCGCCACCGACTCCTCCGGGTCCATGCCGGCCAGCAGCTGGGTCCGGTGCCGGTTGACGATGAATAGGGAGTAGTCGATGCCCACGGCCAGGCCCAGCATCAGCGCGAGCATGGGGGAGATGGAGCTCATGTCGAAGATCCCGGAGAGCGCGAAGGTGATCCCCACACCGGCCCCCACGCCTGCCACTGCCATGAGCAGCGGCAGCCCGGCGGCAACCAGGGTGCCCAGCATGATGATCAGGACCAGGGCCGCCACGGCGATGCCGATGATTTCGGCAGCGCCGAAGAGTTCTGTGATGTCCTCCGTGATTTCCTTGCTGGCCAGTGCGGTGACACCGGCTGCGGAAGTCTCATGGGCGATGGCCTGCACCTCGTGGCGGACTTCCGGGCTCAGCCCGTTGATGGAGCTGTCGAACTGCACCTGCGCGACGGCGGCCTGGCCGTCCTCGGACACGAAGCGGATGGCTGAGGAGGCTTCGGCCTGGCGCTTGCCCAGTTCCAGCTTGGCCTTGCTGGCTTCCAGTTCTTGTTCCCCTGCCTGGAGGCGGGCCTCTCCTTCGGCCAGCGACGCCTTTTGCTGGCCCAGTTGCGCTTCAATGAGTGCGGCGGGGGCTCCTGCGGCGGCCAGCTGCTGCCCGGCTGCGGCGAGCCGGGCTTTCCCGGACTCGATTTCGGTCCTGGAGGCATCCAGCTGCGCCTGCCCGGCGGCCAGCTGCTGCTCGCCGTCGGTAATGGCCTGGCCGGCCTGGTCCACCTGGGCCTGGGTGGCAAACGGGTCCACGGTGCCGCGGACGTCCGGCAGGGTCTCCAACTTCTTCAGGGCGTCGGTGACAGCGGTGCGGCTTTCGTCCGTGAAACCGCCGTCGGGAGCCTGGAAGACAATGGTGGCGGTGCCCCCGGACGCAGACGGCAGCTCCTCCTTCAGCTTGTCCGCAATCCGCTGGGTCTCGGTACCGGGGATCTGGAAGTTGTTGGACAGGGTTCCGTGGAACGCGGCAGCGGAACCGGCGACGGCCACCAGGGCAGCGAGCCACAGCGAGATGACCAGCCGGCGCCGGCGGTAGGAGAACTTGCCAAGGCGGTATAGGAACAGTGCCATGAGGGGAACCGATCTGATCAGGAGGAACGGGAGTCTGACGGGGAGGGGGCAGCAGCTTTCGCGGCCTTCGGTTGCCGGGTGCCGGGCGGGGCCGGGACGGCGTTGAAGCCGGCTCCGAGCAGCGCCATCGCGTCGATGAGCAGCTGCCGCAGGTCCGCAAGGGAAGCGGGGGAGAGGTCGGGACCGCGGCGGCTGAACCAGACCTCCAGGGCGGCCTTTCCGCAGGAGATAACGGAGCCCGCCAGGGCGCGGATATAAAGGTCGTCCTGCTCGCCGGGCATGCCGGCGACGCGCTCACGGGCGATGTCGAAAACCTGTGCCCTGCAGTGGTCCCACGCTTCAAGTTCGGTATGCGACATGAGGGGGCTCTGCTGCGTCAGCGTGAACAGTTCCGCCAGCGGGGCAATGGCCTTGGGATCCGCCAGGGCCATCAGGGCAGCCTGGGCAGATTCCAGGACCGGCTCGTCGGCCGGGCGGAGCCGCAACTGCTGGATGGCCTTGTCGAGGAAGGCGTGCGTGATGGAGGCCAGGGCCGCATCGGTGCTGCTGAAGTAGTTGAAGAATGTGCGGCGGGAGATTCCGGCAGCCTCGGCGATGTCCTCGGCGGTGAAGTTGCCCGGCCCCTTGGAGCGCAGCAGACCCAGGGCAGCTTCGGTGATGGCGAGGCGCGTGGCGGCTTTGTTGAGCTCGCGCCGGGAGGGGGCAGCGGCAGGTTCTGCTGCCGCCGGAGGTGGGGTTGTCACGCGCTTACATTAAGTGCAACTTTGCACTCTGCGCAAGTTTCATCCCACAGCCGAATGAAGGTTCCCGAAAGGCTCTACGAAGCCGGTGGAGAACGGCGTTATCGTCGGCCGCTGGCCTGGCCTCGAAGGACCCATAACACAAGGAAGTCCCCGGGATGGATTCCCGGGGACTTCCTCTGGTCACACTCTGCCGATCACACCGTGGAGTTACGCCTTGGCGTCCTGCAGTTCACGGGATGCGGTGTCCGTGCTGATTCCGTCGGAGGCTGCAGGCACGTCGCTGTCATCCACGAACGGGGTGCCGTTGCGCGGGGCGTTGTACAGCGACTCGTCCAGGATGCCCTGGCGCTTGGCCACGATGGTGGGCACCAGCGCCTGGCCTGCCACATTCACCGCGGTGCGGCCCATGTCCAGGATGGGATCGACGGCCAGCAGGAGGCCGACGCCGGCCAGCGGCAGTCCCAGCGTGGAAAGGGTCAGCGTGAGCATCACGACGGCGCCGGTGGTTCCGGCGGTTGCCGCGGAGCCCAGGACGGAGACGAGGGCGATCAGCAGGTACTGGGTGAAGTCCAGCTGGATGCCGAAGAACTGGGCAACGAAGATGGCTGCGACAGCCGGGTAGATGGCGGCGCACCCGTCCATCTTGGTGGTGGCGCCCAGCGGTACAGCGAAGGAGGCGTAGCCGCGGGGAACGCCCAGGCTGCGCTCGGTCACTCGCTGGGTCAGCGGGAGGGTGCCCACCGACGAGCGGGATACGAAGGCCAGCTGGACGGCGGGCCACACGCCGGAGAAGTACTGCCTGACGGAAAGGCCGTGGGTGCGGACCAGGACCGGGTACACGGCGAAGATCACCAGGGCAAGGCCAACGTAGATCGCGAAGGTGAACTTGCCCAGCGAGCCGATGGTGTCCCAGCCGTAGACGGCTACGGCATTGCCGATGAGGCCCACCGTGCCGATGGGGGCGATGCGGATAATCCACCACAGCACCTTCTGGATGACGGCCAGGGCGGAAGCGTTCAGCTTCAGGAAGGGCTCTGCTGCCTGGCCCACCTTGAGTGCGGCGACGCCGACGGCGATGGCGATCACCAGGATCTGGAGAACGTTGAAGCTGACCGAGGTGGTGACGGCGCCGGCTTCAGCAACGGTGGAGGTGGCACCGAGGCCGAGGAAGTTCTTGGGGAACAGGCCGACAAGGAAGGACCACCAGTCGCCGGACTTGCCCGAGTACTTTGCCTCCTCGGTGATGCCGGTGTTGGCGCCCGGCTGCAGGAACACGCCCAGGCCGATGCCGATCAGTACGGCGATCAGGGAGGTGATGGCAAACCAGAGCAGGGTGTTCCAGGCCAGCTTCGCGGCGTTGGAGACCTGGCGGAGGTTGGAGATGGAGCTGACAACAGCGGTGAAGATGAGGGGGACGACGGCGGTCTGCAGCAGCGAGACGTAGCTGGAACCGATGGTCTGCAGGGTGGCGCCGAGTCCGTTGGGGCTGGCTTTGGTGCTGCCGGTGTACTTGGCCAGCAGGCCGAGTCCGAGGCCCACGATGAGGGCGGCGATGATCTGGAAGCCGAAGGATCCAGCCCACTTGGGCAATTGGATCCCGGTCTTCCCTGCGGGTGCGGGGGTGCTTGTCTGAGTGCTCACCCGAATACGGTAGGGGGCGGCCTCATACCACGGCGAACCAACATTGAGAAATATTACGCGCAGGAAAATCGGGTTAGCGGTGGAAAAGCGCGACAACTCAAGGGTTTCAGGCTCTATTGTTACTTATTCCCGCCGAGGGTGTGCTTAATGTCTCGCCAAAGGCGGGCTAGCCGCCCGGGGCACCCGGTCCCCGGGCGGCTTACTTCAGCAGCGCGCGCCGCAGGGTATCGAGTCCAACAGAGCCGATATTCAAGGCCTTGGTATGGAAATCCTTGAGGTTGAACCCGGGCCGGGCTTCGAGTTCGGCGCGGATTTGTTCCCACAGGCGCTGTCCCACCTTGTAGGAGGGGGCCTGCCCGGGCCAACCAAGGTACCGGGCGAACTCGAAGTTGAGCTGGCCTTCGCTGATGGGCAGGTTCTGCTTCAGGAAGTCGTACCCCTTGTCCGGGGTCCAGGTGCCGGATCCCCAGCGCGCGGGAACGTCGAGTTCCAGGTGGACACCGATATCGAACACCACCCGCGCCGCGCGCATCCGCTGCATGTCCAGCATGCCCATGTGGTCGCCGGGGTCGTTGAGGTAGCCCAGTTCCTGCATCAGTTTCTCGGCGTACAGGGCCCAGCCTTCCCCGTGGCCGGAGGTCCAGCAGACGTTGCGCCGCCACTTGTTGAGCAGGTCGCGCCGGTAGGTGGCGGTGGCTACCTGGAGGTGATGCCCGGGGACGCCTTCGTGGTAGACGGTGGTGGTCTCGGCCCACGTGGTGAAGGTGTCCTCGCCGGCCGGGACGGACCACCACATGCGGCCGGGCCGGCTGAAGTCGTCCGACGGGCCGGTGTAGTAGATGCCGCCCTCGTCCGTGGGCGCGATCAGGCACTCCAGCTTTTTCATGACATCCGGGATGTCGAAGTGTACGCCGGCGAGAGCGGCGACGGCGTTATCTGAGAGGTCCTGCATCCACTCCCGGAGCGCGGCTGTGCCCTTCAGCTGCCGGGCAGGATCGTTGTTGAGGATGTCCTTGGCCTCCGCGATGCTGGCGCCCGCCTGGATGGTGGCGGCAACCTGCTCCTGCTCCGCGATCAGGCGGTCGAGTTCCTCCACGCCCCAGGCGTAGGTTTCCTCAAGATCAACCGTGGCGCCCAGGAAGGACCGTGAAGCCAGCGCGTAACGCGAGCGGCCCACGGCGTCCTTTTCGGGCGCTGCGGGGAGCATCTCCGTGCGGAGGAACTCCGCAAGGGAGGTGTAGGCGCGGCGGGCGGCGACGGCACCGCCGTCGAGCTTTTGCTGCACGTGGGTGCCCAGCGGACCTGCCGGGGTGGCGGCGTTCGCGGCCAGCTTCGCGAAGAAGCCGTCCTCCGCGGCGTACTTGCCGGCCTGTTCGATGACAATTTTCACCTGCCGTGCCGCTGCCACGCGGCCGGCGTCGCGGGCTTCGCGGAGCGACTCGATGTAGCCCGCGATGGCGCCCGGGACATTGTGGGCCCGCCCGGCGATGTTGGCCCAGTCCTGTTCGGTTGCGGTGGGCATCAGGTCGAAAATGGCGCGGATGTCCTGGGCGGGGGAGGCGATGTTGTTCAGGTCCGCGTATTCCCAGCCCGAGGCATGGATCAGCAGCTGCAGCCCCAGGCGCTCCTGCATCGCGTCCAGGGTGACGGCGTCCACGTCGTCCTCGGGCTCGAGTCCTTCCAGGTCCAGCAGCGCCTTGCGGGCCGCCTCGGCGAACTCTGCGATTCCGGCCGGGGAGAAGTCCTGGTATTCCGTTTCATGCCCGGGCACGCCCAGGGTGGTGGCGAACGAAGGGTTCAGCCGGATGAGCGTGTCCGTATAGGCATCCGCGACGGCGTCGATCCGGGTGCGCGGGCGGGTGGCAGGAGCAGTCTCGGTAGTCACCTCCCGAGACTAACGGGGGCAGGATGGTTAGGAAAGCATCCCGCCTGCCCGCCGTGTCAGCCGCGGCTGCGCTTCCAGGCGCCGGGTCCTGGTGTCGGGGCAAGCCTCAGCTGCTGCCGGCGTACCCAGTGGCGGACACTTGGCCGGGTTTCCCGGGCGGGTGCGGATGCGCCCAGGGAAAGTACGACGGCGGTCAGCGCGGCGAGCTCCTCAGGGCTCGGCTGTCCCTTCACGACAGAGAAGAGGGGAGTTACGGCAGGCGCGGCTGCCGAGGGGGTTTCGGCGGGTTCAACAACCGGGTTTGCAGGTTCTACCATCAGCGTTTCCATCCTTACAGCGGGATGTTTCCGTGCTTCTTGGCGGGCAGGCTGGCGCGCTTGTCGCGCAGGGCGCGAAGGCCCTTGATGATCTGGATCCTTGTATCCGACGGGGCGATGACAGCGTCGACGTAGCCGAGTTCTGCCGCCTGGTATGGGTTGAGGAGTTCTTCCTCGTACTGCCGGATGACTTCTGCGCGGCGGGCCTCGACGTCGCCGCCGGCTTCCGCTACTGCTGCGAGGTCGCGGCGGTAGAGGATGTTGACGGCGCCCTGTGCGCCCATCACGCCAATCTGCGCCGTGGGCCAGGCCAGGTTGAGGTCGGCGCCGAGCTTCTTGGAGCCCATCACGATGTAGGCTCCGCCGTAGGCCTTGCGGGTGATGACCGTGAGCTTTGGCACTGTGGCCTCGGCGTAGGCGTAGAGCAGCTTCGCGCCGCGGCGGATGATGCCCTGGAACTCCTGGTCCTTGCCGGGCAGGAAGCCGGGCACGTCCACGAGCGTGATGATGGGGATGTTGAAGGCGTCGCAGTGGCGGACGAAGCGGGCCGCCTTCTCGGACGCGGCGATATCCAGCGTGCCGGCGAACTGCAGCGGCTGGTTGGCCACGATGCCCACGGTGTGGCCTTCCACCCGGCCGTAACCGATCATCACGTTGGGGGCGTAGAGGGCCTGCATTTCCAGGAAGTGCCCGTCGTCGACAATCTGCTCGATGACCCCGCGCATGTCGTAGGGCTGGTTGGCGGAATCAGGGATCAGGGTGTCGAGGGAGAGGTCGTCATCGTCAAGCTCCAGCTCCTGGCTGTGTTCCATGACGGGGGCCTCGGACAGGTTGTTCGAAGGCAGGAAGTCCAGCAGTTCGCGCACGAATTCGATGGCGTCGCTTTCGTCTGACGCGAGGTAGGTGGAGGTGCCGGTGGTGGCGTTGTGCTGGCGGGCGCCGCCGAGCGTCTCCATGTCCACGTCCTCGCCCGTGACGGTCTTGATGACGTCCGGGCCGGTGATGAACATGTGCGAGGTCTTGTCCACCATCACCACGTAGTCGGTGAGGGCGGGGGAGTAGGCCGCGCCGCCAGCGGAGGGGCCCATGATCATGGAGATCTGCGGGACAACGCCGGAAGCGTGGACGTTGTTGCGGAAGATGTCCGCGAACATGGCCAGCGAGGCTACGCCTTCCTGGATGCGCGCACCGCCGCCATCGAGGATGCCGACCACAGGGCAGCCGTTGCGCAGGGCGAATTCCTGGACCTTGACGATCTTCTCGCCGTTGACCTGGCTCAGGGAACCGCCGTAGACAGAGAAATCCTGGCTGTAGACGGCCACGAGGCGGCCGTCCACGGTGCCGTAGCCGGAGACCAGCCCGTCGCCAAGGGGTCTTTTCCTTTCCATGCCAAAGGCGGTGGAGCGGTGTACTGCAAGGGCGTCGAACTCCACGAACGAGTCCTCGTCCAGCAGCAGTTCAATCCGTTCGCGGGCGGTGTTCTTGCCGCGCGCATGCTGTTTTTCAATCGCTTCGGGGCCGGAGGGCTGTTCGGCACGGGCCTGCCGCTCGCGGAAATCGGCAATCTTTCCCGCTGTTGTGGTCAGATCGTGGCTCATCAGGTATCTCCGGCTCTGTTGCAGATGTGTTCTCTGGCGCTCTGGTTGCTGGCGGGTTTGAGTCGCAGGCGGGCTTTAAGTAGCTTCCGCACAAAAGACGAACCCTGCTGGCAAGTCTAGTGACGGTTTCAGCGCCCGCCGCTGTAGGGAACCTACAATTTTCTGCCGTGCCTCCACCCGCACCCGAATGTTACTCGCGGGTAACTTCACTGGGTTACAGTAATCGCATGACTTCGAGCAACGACGCCGTGCATGCCGCTGCCACCCCGTACCGGGCCTCCGGAACACTCAACGGGAAAACAGTCCTCATCTCCGGCGGAAGCCGCGGCATTGGCCTGGCCATCGCCGTCCGCGCCGCCAGGGACGGCGCCAATATCGTCCTGATGGCCAAGACGGGGGAGCCGCACCCCAAGCTCGCCGGAACGGTCCATACCGCGGCACGGGAAGTCGTCGGGGCCGGCGGGCAGGCGCTGCCCCTGGTGGGCGACGTGCGCAGGGACGAGGACGTTGCCCGCGCAGTGGAAGCCGCAGTAAAGCGCTTTGGCGGCATCGACGTCGTGATCAACAACGCGTCCGCCATCGACCTCTCCCGGACCGCCGACGTGGACATGAAAAAGTACGACCTCATGCAGGACATCAACGTCCGCGGCACCTTCCTGCTGTCCAAGCTGGCGCTGCCCGCACTCCGCGCATCAGGCCAGGGCCATATCCTCACTCTCTCGCCGCCCCTGAACCTCGACCCCGCCTGGGCCGGGAAACACCTGGCATACACCATGGCAAAGTACGGGATGAGCCTGACCACCCTCGGACTGGCCGAGGAACTGAAGGCCGACGGTATCCGCGTCAACTCGCTGTGGCCCTGCACCCTCATCGATACCGCGGCCATTCGCAACATGCCGCACGGCGCTGTGATGGCCAGGGCGGCGCGCGGCCCGCAGATCATGGCGGACGCCGCCCACGCCATCCTGACGGGAGGCAACCTGGCTGCGGGCGCCGCGCCGAGCGGCAACTTTTATACGGACGAACAGGTCCTGGCGGCGGCGGGGGTGCAGGATTTCCGCCCGTACAGCCTGGGAGCGCCGGAGGACCAGCTGGTTCCGGATATCTTCCTCTAGCCCGTCGCCCGGTGCGCCTTCCCGGTGCCAAAGGCCCGGCTCCTCCGGGAACTGATTGGCTCGCTAGGATTTAGGCATGGAAGACGCACACGACCCGGGCACTCCGCTGAACCGATGGGACCTGGATGACCAGCGTTTCCTGTCCGCGGCCGGTATACCCCGCATGGAGGTGGTGGACTCCACGGGATCCACCAACGCCGACCTCCTCCGCGCGGTAACCGTGGAGCCCAAGGCATGGCCGGACATGTCGGTGCTGACAGCCGAGTACCAGACGGCAGCCAGGGGGCGCCTGGACAGGCACTGGGAAGCCCCGCCGCTGAGCTCGATCTCCGTCTCCGTGGTCCTGCGGCCCGTGAACGCCGACGGGAGGCCGCTGCCCACGCACAGCTACTCATGGCTTTCCCTGATCGCTGCCCTGGCGCTGCGCGAAACGCTCCTGGAAACCGCCGGCCTTCCCGCTGAGCTGAAGTGGCCCAACGATGTCCTGGTACGCGGCCGCAAGATCGCCGGCATCCTGGCGCAGCTCGGTCCCATGGCGGACGGAAACGTCCCGCCCGTCATCCTGGGAACAGGCCTCAATGTCACGCTGCGCGAGGGCGAACTGCCGGTGCCCACCGCCACCTCCGTTGCGTTGGAGGGCGCCCGCACCACGGACCGGACCCTGCTGCTGAAAAGCTACCTGTCACATTTCTCGGTGCTCTACCGGAGCTTCTGCAACGCCGACGGCGACCCGGCAGCGGGAATGGCCGGCGGGCCGTCGCTCCATAAGCGGGTGGAAGCGGTCATGGCCACCCTGGGCAAACAGGTCCGGGCGCAGCTTCCGGGCGACCACGAAATCATCGGACACGCTTCCCGTTTGGACGAGTACGGATCCCTGCTGGTGGTGGACCGGGAGTCGAGGGAGCATGTGGTGACCGCCGGCGACGTGGTCCACCTGCGCCGGTGGACTTCCCCCGGCGATGCGGGCGAAGGCGGGTATGCGTAAAGACCTCGTACCGGGCGAGCAGGTAATTGTCACCACCCGCCCGCAGCCGAGGAAGCTGGCAGGAGCCGCTCTCGCCTTCATCGTCTCGCCGGCGCTCGCGGCCTTCGCTTCGGCCTGGATCATCCGGGGAGAGGTCCGCCGGCATGTTCCCTTCCTTGCCGCGCAGTGGAACCCCTGGCTGGTCGCGGCCTGTATCGGCGGGGCGGCCTGGGTGTGGCTGGGCTATTGCCTGCCCCGGCTGCTGCGCTGGCATGCCACGCGCTACACCCTGACCAGCCGAAGGATAGTGGCCAGGTACGGGCGGCTGAAGCGGCGGGACCAGCAGGTTCCCCTCGCCTGGATCCGCAACGTCACTGTCCACGAATCGCTGCTGCAACGCCTCCTGCGCTCGGGGAATATATCCTTGGAAACCGGGCAGCAGGGCGTGGTGACTTTACAGGACGTGCCGGAGGTTGCCCGGTTCCGGGAATTCATCCTTGATGCCATCGGGGAACTGCCGGACGACCGTGATGTCCAGCCGGACGGCACAACGCACTATCCCGCCGAGGCTTTGCCGTGGGAAATGAGAGAAGGTGGACGGGATGACCGATGAGGACCAGCAGGAACGCGTCGACCCCGTTGCGCCCTCGCCCGCCGCGGACCCCAATCCCGCCACCGGCGCGATGTCCGCCGAACGGCTTGCCATGAAAGCGCTGGAGTCGCGGCTCCTGGGCGGCGAACGCAAGCTCCGCCGTCGCGAAGTCGCGGCCGGCGCCGGACTCTCACTGCTGTCCGCCCGGAAACTCTGGCGCGCCCTGGGCTTTCCCAATTTCGGCGACGACGACGTGGCCTTCACCGAACGCGACCAGGCGGCCCTCTCCACCGTGGTGGACCTGGTCCGTTCCGGCAAGCTGACCGAGGAGGCGGCCATCTCGGTCACGCGCGCCATCGGCCAGATGACGGACCGCATGGTGGTCTGGCAGATCGAGGCGCTGGTGGAGGACCTGGTCCACGAACAGGGCGTTACGGACGCCGTGGCCCGCAAGCGCCTGGTCAATGAGCTGCCCGCCCTGGTGGACTCGCTTGAGGAAGTACTGGTGTACTCCTGGCGGCGCCAGCTCAACGCCGGCGTCCAGCGGCTCGCCGTCCGCGCCGAAGCCGGCCTGCAGGCCAGCGAAGAAGGGCGGGAAGGTGACGAGGATGACGCTCCGCTGCCGCTCGCGCGGGCTGTGGGATTCGCCGACCTGGTGTCTTACACCAGCCTCTCCCGCCGCATGAACGAGAAAACGCTCGCCCGGCTGGTCCAGCGGTTCGAAAACAAGTGCGCGGAAATCATCTCCGTCGGCGGCGGCCGGCTGGTCAAGACCGTCGGGGACGAAGTCCTGTACATCGCCGAAACCCCCGCAGCGGGCGCCGAAATCTCCCTGGCCCTCGCCCAGGCGTTCACGGAGGACGAGATCCTGCCGGAAGCCCGCGTGGCCATGGTGTGGGGCAGGATCCTGTCCCGGCTGGGAGACATCTACGGTCCTACCGTGAACCTGGCTGCCCGGCTCACCAGCCTCGCCGATCCCGGGACCGTGCTGGTGGACTCCATGACCGCCTCCGCCCTGGAACGGGACGAACGCTTTGTAATGGTGCCCCAGCCGCCGGAAAACGTCCGCGGCTTCGGCGAGATCCGGCCTGTCCGGCTCACCCGCGGCCTTGGCAAGGGGCTGGTCCTGGATTAGTCCGGGGCGGTCTTGCGGTACCTGAAAAGGTTTATCCAGTTGTTTGGCTATCGCGGTATAGTCGTAGCGGCCGCCGCCGCCGTTGGCGGCGGCGGTGGGGAGGGCTCCCCATCGCATCGTGAGAAGGACAGTAGGTAAGCTGGGCCGCGGGGAACCGCCTGCCGGCCCTCTGCGCCCGCAGGGCGCATTCCAGGTCTCAACCGCTTCGACCGGGGCGGTACTATACACCGGCCCGGGGTTTGCGCCCGGACCGGCAGCTGCCATGGGCAGCACTGAATCAGGGGAAACACGCTGTGACAAGTCTGCTGGGGAAACTTGGGCTGAAACGGCGCCACAAGAAAATCGCCACGGGCACGGCATTCAGTGCCGCCGTGGCCGTCGTGGTGACCGGGGCCATCCTCTATCCGGGGTTTAAGACCACCGAGGTGGAGTTGAACGACGGCGGTGTGTGGGTGGTGTCGAAGTCCAAGAACGCGGTGGGCCGGCTCAACTATCCCTCCCGCGTGTTGGACGGTGCGGTGACGCCGGCCTCGACGACGTTCGACATCCTGCAGGATGCCGGGGATGTGTTTGTTGATGACGAGTCGGGTTCGACCATCAACCAGGTATCCCCGGCGAACATGCGGCTGGGCGGGGACAAGCAGTTGCCGGCCGCGGCGGACGTAAGTTTCGGTTCGGAAGTCATTGCCGTGACGGATGCAGCGTCGGGCAAGGTGTGGGCAGTGTCGCCATCGACGGTGAACGGTTTCGATGAGGAGGCATCCGAACCGGTCCTGGTGGGCTCGGAAGGCACTGTCTCTGCGGTGGGCGACGATGACCGGATATACTCCGCGGACCCGGAGTCCGCCATGGTCACGGTCACCGGCGTTGATGCGAACGGTGCGGTCACGTCGTCGGAATCCGGCACCTGGGGCGAGCTGAAGGGCGCCGGGGACCTGCAGATTACGGTGGTGGGGGACCAGCCGGTGGTCCTGGACGCGGCGGCGGGCAAGCTGCTGCTGCCCGGCGGGAAGCGGCTGCAGTTGGACAACGCGCGGGATGCGAAGCTGCAGCAGGCCGGCCCAACCAGTGATTTTGTTGCCATTGCGACGCAGAAAGCCCTGCTGAAGCAGCCTTTGGACGGCGGAACGGCGAAAACCGTGGCGTTCGACGGCGAGGGGATCCCGGCTGCCCCCGTGCAGTTGGGCGGGTGTGTCCATGCTGCCTGGTCCGGGGCGAACAAGTACGTGCGCGACTGCACCAACGACGCGGACGACAAGAACGTGGACGTGCCCAAGGCGAGTGCGTCGCCGTCGTACGTTTTCCGGGTGAACCGGGACCTGGTGGTCCTGAATGATGTGAACTCCGGCAACGTGTGGCTGGTCAACCAGAACATGCAGCTGGTCAACAACTGGGACGACGTCGTTCCGCCCAAGAACGAATCCGACGAGCAGGACCAGGAATCCGCTGACAACAACACCATCAATGTCCTGCCGGACCGCACCAAACCCAACCGTCCGCCGGAAACCAAGCCCGACGCAGTCGGCGTGCGCCCTGGCCGCACCACCATCCTCAGCGTCCTCGACAACGATTCCGACCCCGACGGCGATGTGCTCACCGCAGCGCTGGGCGGCTCGGGGCCGCAGGCCGGCACCCTGGAAAACATTTACGGCGGCACGGCCTACCAGATTTCGGTGCCGGCAGGCGCCAGCCCCGGCACGGAGACGTTCACCTACAACGCCTCCGACGGGCGCGGCCTGTCCGCCAGCGGCCAGGTCACCCTCAGCGTGGTGGGCCCGGACGAGAACAAACCGCCGCAGTTCAAGCGCGGCGATGACACCACCATGCTGGTGGAACAGGGCAAAACGGTCAGCCAGAACATCCTCACCGACTGGATCGACCCCGACGGCGACGACCTGGTCCTCCTCGATGCCCGCGCGGACAATCCCCAGGACCAGGTGAAGGTCCGCCGCGACGGCCTGCTCACCTTCCAGGACTCCGGCGCCACCGCCGGCAAGAAGACCGTCGAGGTCACCATCTGGGACGGCCGCGCCACCGTCACCGGGAAAGTGGTGGTCAACGTCCAGCCGCCAGGTGCCCTGGCGCCGGTGGTCAACGCCGACCACGTCACCGCCGTGGTGGGCCAGGACCTGGTGGTCGCCCCGCTGAAGAACGACGTCGATCCGAACGGCGGCGCCCTCCGGCTCGCCCAGGTGGAGGCCAATGGACCGGCTGAGCTGGGTCCGGTCACCGACGGCGGGACCTTCACCTTCCGCAGCAACACCCCCGGGCCGGTGTACCTGACCTACATTGCCAGCAACGGCCCGCAAAGCAGCCAGGGGCTTATCCGCGTCGACGTGGAGTCCGGTGACGAGGCCGGCAACCCGGTGGCAGTCCACGACGTGGCGCTGATGCCCACCGGCGGCAGTGCGCTCCTGGACCCGCTCGCCAACGACTCCGACCCCTCCGGCGGCGTCCTGGTGCTGCAGTCCGTGAAGCTTCCGGACAACTCCACCGCATCTGTCAGCGTGATCAACCACAGCGTGCTGCGGATTACGGATATCCGCGGGACCAAGGATCCCATCCTGTTCGAATACACCATGTCCAACGGCCGGAAACCGGCCACGGGCAGCGTTTCGGTGGTGCCGGTCCCGGCCCCCGCCGTGGTGGAGGCGCCGCAGCCGAAACCGGATGAGGTGAACGTCCGCGTCAACGACGTGGTCACCATTCCCGTGCTGGAGAACGATACCCACCCCCAGGGCCAGGAACTTTCGGTGGACCCCGTCCTGCCGCAGGGCGTGGACCCGGCGGATGGAAAGAGCTTCGTCTCCGAAAACACGGTCCGTTTCATCGCCGGCAGCCAGCCCAAGACGGTCCGCGCCATCTACAACGCCGTGGACCAGCAGGGCCAGAAGAGCGCCGCCGCGGTGACCATCCACATCCTGCCGCTCGAGGGCGCAGAAAACTCGCGCCCCCAGCCGCGCAACCTCACGGCCCGCGTGGTGGCCGGCGGCATCGTCCGGATCCCCGTTCCCCTGGACGGCATTGATCCCGACGGCGACTCCGTCCAGCTCACCGGCATCGACAGCACCCCGTCCATGGGTACTGCGAACGTGGGCAGCAACTTCATCGACTTCACCGCAGCCGGGGACGGCGCCGGAACGGACACATTCCGGTACAAGGTGGTGGACCGGCAGGGAGCGGTCAACACCGGAACCGTCACGGTGGGCATCGCGCCCCGCGGGGAGGTCAACCAGAAGCCGACCCCCGTGGACGATGAGGTCCGGGTCCGCCCGGGCCGCCAGATTGCTGTTGACGCCACCAAAAACGACACCGATCCCGACGGTGACCTGATCCGCATCCTCACCGAGGGGATCGAAGCCGACCCGGCCCTGCAGGCCACTGTCAGCAAGACCAGCGGCCGCATCATCCTGCTCGCCCCGGACGAAGCCGGAACAGTCAACGTCCGCTACACCATTGCCGACGACCGCGACGCCTCGGCGCAGGCCACCATCCGTGTGGTGGCGGACAACGAGGTGCCGCTCAAGGCTCCCGTCGCCCGGGATGACCGGGTGACGTCTGCGCAGACGCTGGGGAAAACCGCCGTCGACGTCCCGGTCCTGAAGAACGACGAGGACCCCGACGGCGTGGGGGAGAACTTGAAGATCAGCACCGAGGCCGCCACGGCGCGGCCGGGCGCCGACGGCACCATGATCGTGGACCTCACCGAGCAGCCGCAGCTGGTCCCGTACACCGTTGAGGACGTGGACGGCCAGCAGTCGACGGCGGTCATCTGGGTTCCCGGGCTGGGGCAGCAGGTTCCCACGCTGGCCAAGGACGACGTCATTGAGGTCACCGCCGGACAGTCCGTCACTGTGGACCTCGATGAATGGGTGAAGGTCCGCGAGGGCCGCTCGCCCCGGCTGACGCAGACTGACCGGATCAAGCTGATCGGCTCCGACGGCAGCGATCCGGTCACGGGTGACGGTACGGCCCTGAGGTACACGGCCGGCACCGACTACGTGGGACCGGGCTCGCTGACCTTCGAGGTGACCGACGGGACCGGGCCGGACGATCCCGCCGGCCTGAAGTCGACCTTGAGCATCCGCACCAAGGTCCTGCCCGATCCGAACCGGAACAACCCGCCGGAACTCCTTGGCGCCACCGTGGACGTGCCCAAGGGGGACACCGCAAGCACCGACCTCGGAAAGCTGACCTCCGACCCCGACCGTGACGACGTCGAAAAGATGAAGTATGAGCTGGTGGGCGGATCACCCGCAGGCTTCAACGCCAGCCTCGACGGCAGGACGTTGAAGGTTTCCGCGGCCGATTCCAGCAGCAGCGGCACCACCGGGGCCCTGCAGGTCAAGGCCCGTGACTCCCGCGGGCTCGAAGCCACCGCTACCTACCAGCTGGCGGTCACGGCATCGAACCGGCCCAAGCCGGTGGCAAACGACGACCTGGAACCCAGCGCTGCCGCCGGCAAGCCGGTCACCGTCGATGTCCTGGCCAATGACGCCAACCCGTTCCCGGAGACGCCGCTGAAGATCATCGCGGCCGGGACGGAAACCGGCAGCGGCAATGTGGACGTCAACGGCGAGTCCGTTGTGGTGACCCCCGCCCCCGGCTTCACGGGAACCATGGTGGTTTCCTACACCGTGGCCGACAAGACCGGCGACCCCTCCCGGGAGGCAACCGCCCGGATCCGGCTGACCGTCAAGGACAAGCCGCAGGCTCCCGCCACGCCGCAGGCGCAAAGCGTGGGCGACCGTACGGCACTGCTGACCTGGACCGCCCCCGCGGACCGCGGCTCGCCCATCACCAAGTACACGGTGTACGGCGAGGGCGGATTCCAGCAGGACTGCCCGGCCAACACCTGCACCCTGAACGACCTGGTCAACAACACCGCCTACCACTTCCAGGTCACGGCCACGAACGAGTTCGGCGAATCCGACCGGTCTCCGGCCTCCGCCGAGGTCCGGCCGGACGTAAAGCCGGACACCCCGCTGGCGCCGCAGCTGAAATTCGGTGACAAGGAGCTGTCCATCAGCTGGACCGCGCCTGCCAGCAAAGGCTCCCCGGTGAAGTCCTACGACCTGGAAATCTCGCCGCCGCCGGCCGGACAGAACGCGCAGATCCAGAACCTGACCGCTGTCAGCTACGTCTGGAAGGGACTGCAGAACGGCGTCTCCTACAAGGTCCGGGTCCTGGCCCGCAATGACGCCAAGGAACCGTCCGAGTGGAGCCCCTATTCCGCGGCGGAGGTTCCTGCAGGCGTCCCGGCAACCCCGGCAGCGCCCACGGCGGTCCAGGCGGACTCAGTGGGAAGCCAAAGCCAGATGAAGGTTTCCTGGACTGCGCCCAACAACAACGGCGATGCCATCTCGGCCTACACCCTGACCACCCTCCGCGGCGGAGCCGTGGTGGCCACCCAACAGGTGTCCGGCACCACGCAGAACGTAACGGTGGACAACTCGGAAACGAACTACACCTTTACGGTGTCCGCCACCAACAAAGCCGGGACCAGCGCCACCAGCGCCCAGTCCGCGGCGGTCCGGGCCGTGGGCAAGCCGGGAACCGTGGCTGCGCCCACAGCGTCTGCGGTGGAGACCGACGGCAACGGCGGCAAGATCGACGTCCGCTTCGGGGTCCTGACTGAAGCCCAGCGGAACGGCTCCGCTCCGAGTGAAATTTCCTACCGGTATAAGCTCACGTCCGGAGACGGGTCCGGCAGCATCCCTGCAGGCGGTGGCGTGGTTTCCGCGCCCAACGGCACCAACACCGCGGTAGTGGTGTGGGCGGTCTCCTCCCGGAGCACTTCGGCAGGCGACGCCAGCGCCCCGTCCAACTCCGTCAACCCGTACGGATGGGCTGATGCGCCGGTAGTCACGGGCGCGAACAAACCGCAGGGTGAAAAATCCGTCTCCTGGACCTGGACCCAGCCCAACGGCAACGGACGCCCGGTGACCGGCTACCAGTACAGCCTCGACAATGGTGCCTGGACCAGCACTGATTCCCGGTCCTTTTCCACGGGTACGGGCGGTTACGGCGAGACCCATACGCTTCGGGTCCGTGCCATCAGTGGCGGACAGCCCGGACGGATCGGCAGTGACACGTCACGAAGCGGTGCAGCCCCGCCGCCCCCGCAGCCGACGTCTTGGACCATCACCGCGACCCCGGTGCGCAGCTGTACGGAGCCCGGCTACGGTACCGACAGCTTCCGTGCAGGCAACCCTTCGTCCTGCGTTGGCGGCGGCAAGTGGCTGCCGGAGAACACTCCTTCGCAATCGGATTTTTACGTGGTCTGGTACAAGACGGCGGAGAACCCCTCCGGCATCTGGTACCACCTCACCAGCGGTCCCGCCGCCGGCAACTACGTACGGCATGACACCACCAACCGGGACGGCCAGGGCCCGCCGGCAGGCATGCCCCAGCGGTAACCAAACACCCACGCTTTTCGCATCACACTGTAGAGGATCTGACCATGACCATGACCCCGGAGCAGGCCGCCTGGTTTGCCGACACGTTCGAGAAGCTCGTTGCCAACGTTGGACAGGCGGTGCTCGGCAAGGAACACGTCATCCGGCTGACCTTCACCGCGATGCTCGCCGAGGGCCATGTCCTGTTCGAGGACGCCCCCGGCACCGGCAAGACGTCCCTGGCCCGGGCCCTGGCGGCCACCGTCCAGGGTTCGAACAACCGCATCCAGTTCACTCCAGACCTGCTGCCCTCTGACGTCACCGGCGTGACCATCTACGACCAGAAGACGCAGAAGTTCGAGTTCCACAAGGGCCCGATCTTCAACAACATCGTCCTCGCGGACGAGATCAACCGCGCCTCGCCGAAGACCCAGTCCGCGCTGCTGGAGGTCATGGAAGAGTCCCGGGTCACCGTGGACGGCGTCACCTACTCCGCGGGCCGGCCCTTCATGGTCCTGGCCACGCAGAACCCGATCGAACAGGCCGGTACTTACCGCCTGCCGGAAGCGCAGCTGGACCGGTTCCTGATCAAGACCTCCATCGGCTACCCGGACCACGCCTCCACGGTCAGACTGCTGGGCGGCACGAACCTCAAGGACCGCTCCAGGGAACTGTCCGCGGTTATCACCACCCAGGCCGTGGCAGACATGGCCGACCTTGCCGCCACCGTCCACGTGGACACCGTGGTGCTGGAATACATCTCCCGGCTTTGCGAGGAGACCCGCAACGCGCCCGAAACCCGGCTGGGCGTCTCGGTCCGCGGCGCGCTTGCGATGGTCCGCGCCGCCAAGGTGTGGGCAGCATCCCAGGGCAGGAACTTTGTGCTTCCGGACGACATCAAGGAACTCGCCGGCGTGGTGTGGACGCACCGCTTTGTCATGGACCCGGAAGCCGAATTCTCCGGCGCCACGGCCGAGGCCGTACTGACCCGGATCCTGGCGGACGTCGCTGCCCCGCAGCAGCGCACCACCGCCTGACGCCCGGCACTTCCCGCGTCCCCGCCATGAACCGCAACACAACAAAGGCACACACATGTCCAGCGGCACCCCGTTGATCCGGCTCGCGGAACGCCTGAAGCAACCCTTTGCCCGGAACGGCGGCCCCGGCCGGCTGCACCCGTCAGCGGTCTGGACCGAGGCCAGCAGCACCGCTGCCATGGTCCTGGCTCCCGCCTGGCGGGCAGTCCGCGGCGCCTGGCTGAAACACGCTTGGCCGGTTCTCTCGGTGGTGAGTATCCTCGGCTGGTCCGTGCTGGCCGCCGCCATCCTGCTCTGGGCAACGGGGCAGGCATTCGGCTGGCAGGAAGCCAAGGCTGCGGCCATAGCCGCCTTCGTGATTTTCCTGGTTGCAGTCGGCTTCATCCTGGGCCGCTCAGCCTACGGCGTGGTGCTGGACCTCGCCCGTACCCGGGTGGCCGTCGGTGACAGCGCGGTGGGCAGCATTGCGGTGTCCAACACCTCCGCCCGCCCCCTGTTGCCCGCGGCCCTTGAGCTGCCCGTGGGCAAGGCCACCGCCGTTTTCCACCTGCCGCGCATGAAGCCCGGCCAGGTCCACGAGGACCTGTTCACCATCCCCACCGCCCGCCGCGCCGTGATCGTCGTAGGCCCCGTGCGGTCCGTGCGGGCCGACCCCCTGCACCTGCTCCGCCGGCAGGTGCTGTGGACGGAGCCCGAGGACCTCTTCGTCCACCCCCGGACCGTGGCCCTCGCCGGGTCCGCAGCCGGGTTCATCCGGGATTTGGAAGGCATGCCCACCACAGACCTGTCCAGCGCCGATGTGTCCTTCCACGCGCTGCGCGACTACGTGCCGGGCGATGACCGGCGGCACATCCACTGGAAGACCACCGCGCGGACCAGCAAGCTCATGGTGCGCCAGTTCGAGGAAACCCGCCGTGCCCACCTGGCCATCGCCTTGTCCATCAATACAGACGAATACGCGTCCGAAACCGAGTTCGAAATGGCCGTCTCCGCCGCAGCTTCCATTGGCCGCCAGGCCATCCGGGAACAGCGCGAACTGGACATCATCACCCAGCACGGACCGCTGCGCTGCGAAACCGGCCGCAACATGCTCGACGACATGACCCGGATTGTCGGCGCTCCCATGCGCCGCACCGCCGTCGACCTCGCCAGGACCCTGGCGGACACCGTCCCCAACGCATCCGTCAGCTTCTTTGTGGTGGGCAGCAACGTGACTGCCACGCAGCTCCGCTCGGCCGCCGTTTCCGTGCCCCCGGGCGTCCGCAGCCTTGCGGTCCGGGTGGAAGCCGGAGCGGCACCCGCGCGAGCAAACATCGCGGACCTGACGGTCCTGACGCTCGGCGACCTCGCCGACCTCGCCATCGTGCTGAGGAAGGCCGCAGCATGACTGCCGTATCGGGCCAGGGGCCGCTTCCGGAATTCCGCCGGGCCGCCAAGGAGGACCGGCGCGCCGCGCGGGCAAACCAGGCGGACTCCGCGTTTGCCGACGGGCAGCCGCGCTGGCACTTCGTACTCGACGCCGGGGCACTGACCGTCCTGCTGGGACTGGGCCTGCTGGGCTTCGGACTGAGCTTCGGCGGCGACCCCTACTACCTGTTGTCCGGCTTCGGCGGGATCGTGCTGGGACTGGGCATCGGCGTCGTCAACGCACACCTGCGGCTGGGACTGCTGATCACCACCGCCCTTGCCCTGGGCGCGTACCTGGTGTTTGGCACCCTGCTGGCCGTTCCGGACTCGGCGGTTGCCGGGTTCGTGCCCACCCTGGATTCGCTGCGGATCCTGCTGCTGGGGATCGTCTTCGCCTGGAAGGACATGCTTACGGTGGGCGTGCCGGTGGGGACGGCCGGCGGCGTGCTGATTGTGCCTTTCCTCAGCTCAATGATCACGGCCCTGGCGGCAGCTGTCCTGACCTGGCGGGTACGGAGCCCGTATTTCCCGCTCCTGCCCGTCCTGGTCCTGTTCGTCACCGGCATCGCGTTCAGCACCAATGCGGCTTTCCTCACCCTCGAACGGGGCATCGGGCTCACGGTCCTGGGCATCGCCTGGGCAACCTTCCGCCGGGACGCCCTGCGGCGCAGCAGCACACGGAGGGTGGCCGTCAACAACCCGCAGGCCGATACCGCCACCGCCCGGCGCGCCAGGATCCGGCGGCTGGGCATGGCCGCGGGCGTCATCGCCGTCAGCGTTGCAGTCACGGCGTTGTCCGCGCCGCTTGTCACGGCCGGCAGCGAGCGGAAAGTCCTGCGCAACGTGGTGGTGCCGCCGTTCGATCCCAAGGACTACATCACGCCGCTGGCCAGTTTCCGGACGTTCGTCAAGGACAAGAAGGATGACACCCTGTTCGTGGTCAAGGGCCTGCCGCGCGACGCACGGGTCCGGCTGGGTGCCCTGGACGCCTTCAACGGCACCAACTACACCATGGACCCCAACGGCTCGGGCAGTTTCAGCAAGGTGGGTGACACCGAATCCATCAATACTTTGGCGGACACGTCCGGCACTGTTCCCACCAACGATTACTCGATCGATATCACCATCGAGGACTACCAGGGCTTCTTCGTTCCCGGCGGACGCAAGACCACGGGCCTGAGCTTCGACGACAGCGCCTCCGCGGCTGCGTCCGGGCTGTACTTCAACTCCGGCACGGATACCGCCGTCACCACCAGCGGCCTGTCCCGCGGCGATTCGTACAGCGTGCAGGTGTCCGACCCCGTGAAGCTGGAACACGGGCAGCTCACGCAGTACGACTTTGCGAAATTCACCATGCCGGAGGCCCTGGAAGTGCCGCCCGTGGTGGGTTCGCAGGCTAACGACCTGTCCGCCGATGCGCCCACCGCGATCGACCGGGTCCGCCAGATCGAGGCCCATTTCCAGAAGACCGGCGCGTTCAGCAACGGCCTGGTCAGCGAAGGCCAGCTGCCCAGCGTTTCCGGCCACGGCTCGGCCCGGATCCGGAACCTGCTCACCGCCAAGCAGATGCTGGGCGACGACGAGCAGTACGCCGTCGCCATGTCCCTGATGCTCCGGCACCTGGGAATCCCGTCCCGCGTGGTGATGGGCTTCTACCCGGATCCCACCAGCCCCGAGAACGGCGCCGGCGAGGTCAAGATCACCGGCAAGAACGTCCACGCCTGGGTGGAAGTGGCGTTTGAACGCGTCGGCTGGGTCAGCTTCGATCCCACCCCGCCCAAGGACAACGTTCCCATCCCGCCGGACCCGGAGAACAAGTCCAAGCCCAAGCCGCAGGTCCTGCAGCCCCCGCCTCCGCCGCAGGAGCCGGCGGACCTGCCGCCGGATTCTTCCCCCGACGCGCTGGACGCGGACGAGAAGAACAACCCGTGGCTGTTCTGGGGCGCCCTGCTGGGCGCGCTGGGCGTCGCCCTGATCCCGCTGTCCATCCTTGCGCTGCCGCTGCTGCTGATTGCCCTGCTGAAATCACGACGGCGGAAGGCGCGTTTCCGCGACGGGCACCCCGCCCAGCGGGTCGGCGGGGGATGGAGCGAGGTGGTAAGCCTCGCGACCGACATGGGAGCCGCCGTCGACACCCGTGCAACCCGGCGGGAAAGCGCCGCCGTCCTGGCCGAGGCCTTCCCTGCGAGCAAGGCGACCACCACCATGCTCGCCCGCCGCGCGGACGCATCCATCTTCGGCGCCAGCCAGCCCACGGAGGAAGAGGTACGGGAGTACTGGAGCATCGTGGACGGGTCGCTGAAGGAGATGACGGCGACCGTGGGCTTCTGGCGCAGGCAGCAGGCACGGTTCTCGCCGCGCTCGCTCCTGGCCGACGCCCGCCAGGTCCTTAACCTGCGCGGCGGGCGGCTGGCCCTGCCGTCCCTTAAGCTGCCCGGCAGCCGGCGTACCCAGCCGGGACAGGGAGCAGACCGGCCAGACACACCTCCGACGCAAGGGCCCGTAGCGCAGTGACCTCCGACGCCGGGCGCTGCCCGCGCTGCCAGCAACCCATCCGTACGGGCGCGGCCTTCTGCACCGCCTGCGGTGCGCCCCTGCCCAACCGCGCCGCCCGCAGCCAACATGCCCCTGCGATTCCCGGTACTATCCCGGTAGTACAAATGCCGCCGGCGCCGCGCGCCGGAGGAATCACGAACGCGGGCACCGGGCTGGGGAGCGCCGGCGGTTCCACCGCCCAGGTGGCTGCCGCTCCAGGGGGAGGAACGGGAATGGCAACGAACCTTCAGCTTGTCCCGGCGACGGCGGGCAAGCGGCTGGGTGCCGCGGTCATTGACTGGCTGCCGCCCTTCGCGGTCCTGGTGGTGACGTTCGCCATCGGTTTCGCCGGGATCACCCGCACCCGCAGTGGCGGGTTCATCACCTATGACACCGCGTCGCTGGTGCTCTTCGGCAGCATCGGGCTGGGTTTCACGCTTGTTTACCTCTGTGTGGTGATGGGACTGGAAGCGCGGACCGGCAAGACACCGGGGAACCTGCTGATGGGTATCCGCAGCGCCGACAATGACGGCTACGCACCAGGTGCCGGACCGGTTTTCCTGCGCGGCCTGGTGACGGGAGCCGGCATCCTCCTCGCAGTGGTTGCTGCCGTCCTGGTGGCGGTTTTCCAATGGTTCGGGGTTGCCTTCTTTATCCTCGGACCGCTGCTGCTGGCCGGGACAGCCTGGGCCGTGCTGGTGGTGGTCTCGAACTCGTGGGACAAAAACGGCAGGCTGCGGGGCTGGCACGATACCGCCGCCAAGACACTGGCCTTCGACGTGAAGGCAGGCCGCAACCCCATTACCACCGGCGGCATCCAGGGACCCTACAGCTTTGCGCCGCTCGACCTGCCGCCGGTGCAGCAGGTGCTGTCCCCGGTGCCGGGCGCCGCAGCACCACAGGTAGTCAACGCCCAGGCGCCTGCGCCGTCCGCCGGGCCGGTGCTCCCTGTCCCGGTGGTCCCTGCCGCACCGCCGGGCACCTCCGCCGGCACCATGCCGTCCCGGACGATGCCCTACACTTCGCCGGCCTCCTTCGAGCCGCCCGCACCCGCCCGGTACCAGGGTTCCCACGCGGACGACGACGTCGAACGCACCCAGGTGCGGCCCGAAACCGGCGGCCCCGCCCCAATGGCCGTGCTGCGCATCCGGCTCGACGACGGCCGCGACTTCCAGCTGGACCGCTGCGTCCTGGTGGGCCGCAACCCCGTGGGGCAGGCGGGCGAACAGCACGCCCAGCTGCTCGCCGTCGACGATCCCGGCCGTTCCATTTCCAAAACCCACCTGCACCTGCTCACCGACGGAGCGGGAATCTGGGTGACGGACCGGAACTCGACGAACGGCAGTGCCGTGACCACACCGGACGGCCACCGCACCGCACTGGTGCCGGGCGTCCCCACCTTTGTCAGCCCGGGCTCCAGCGTGCACTTCGGAGACCGCACCTTTTACCTAGGACAGGCATGAACCAACAGCCCGCCAGCGTTGCCTCCACCCAGCCGGGGCACGGCCTTACCTTGGCATACGGTTACGGAACGGACCGTGGGCTCCGCCGGGAGCTGAACGAGGATTCATATATCGCCTCGGATCCGGTGTTCGCGGTGGCGGACGGAATGGGCGGCCACGAAGCCGGCGAGATCGCCAGCGGGATGTGCGTCCGCGCCCTCGCCGCCATGCCCCAGCTCACCACCGGGGAGCGGACGGCCACCGCCGCGGTCCTGCAGCATTACCTGGTCCAGGCGGACAACTCCATCCGCGAAGCAACCGGCGCCCGCGCCGGCACCACCCTGAGCGGCGCCGTCGTGGTCGAGCAGATGGGCATGCCCTACTGGCTGGTCATGAACATCGGCGACTCCCGGACCTACCGGCTCAGCCAGGGCCGCTTCGAGCAGATCAGCGTCGACCACTCTGAGGTCCAGGAACTGGTTGACGCGGGGGAGATCACTCCGCAGCAGGCAACCGTCCACCCGCGCCGCCACGTAGTCACCCGCGCCCTCGGCACCGGGGATGAGACCGAGGCCGATTACTGGCTGCTGCCGGTCGAGGAAGGCGACCGCGTCATGGTGTGCTCCGACGGTCTCACCTCCGAACTGGGCGATGAACACATCTTCCGCATCCTCAGCACCGTGGGCCAGCCCCAGGACGCGGTGGACGCGCTCATCCAGGCCGCGCTCCGCAACGGGGGACGGGACAACGTCACGGTAATTGTGGTGGACGCACGCAACGTTTTGAACGACGCCGGCACGGCCACCACGGCGCCCAGGCACGATTCCGCGGAGGACGAAGTGACGCTGCCCCGGGGCCAGGCAGTCCAGGCCGTCCAGGGCGGCGGGCAGGACGGCAACGGAAGCGGGGTAGAGGGTGGCCGGCACTAGTTACACTCCCGGTTCCTGGCTGGGCATTGTCCGCTCCGGGACCGCGGTTGTCCTCGGCCCCGACACACCCCCGGCCCTGGTCCCTGCCCTCTGGGACCTGCTGGCCGGGCAGCCGCAGGTCCATGAAGTGCTGCACGCGGTCACCAGCAGCTCGGGCGGTTCCCTGGCGGACATCCCTTCCTTCGGCATTCTCGACGTCAACGGGTCGTTGCGGGTTTTCCTGCGCGGAGACCTGGAGCTCACCGTCGGGCTTTCCGACGGGCCGGTGGAGCTCAACGGCCGTGACGTCACCACCTGGAACGAACGCGCCTTCGCCCTGCCTGACGAGTGCACGTTGAGTATCCCGGGCGCGGGTGCGGCGGTACTGCCGGAGCTGCCACTTGCGGAGGGGGTCGTCCTGCTGCGGGCCCTTACGCTCCGGCCGGCTGCAGGCCAGCTGGCGGTTACCGCCGCGGAACCCGCCGCTGCCGCGGTGGTGGTGGATGCCGAGGGCAACGCAAATGTGCAGCAGGCAGTCCCGGTACAGGCGGCAGCGGCGGAACGGGAAGCGCCGGCGGCGGCGGAACGGGAAGCGCCGGCAGCGCCGGAACGGGAAGCGCCGGCAGCGCCGCCGGTCCCCGCTGAACCGGCCGCCCTGCTGTTGCCCGGGCCTGACGGGCAGACCCAGGTTCCGGAGTTGACCATAGCTCCCGAGCATGAGGTGTCAGCAGAGACGGTCTACGGGGTGCCCGACGACGAGGCCGGGTTCGTCGACCCTGCCGCTCCTGCCGGCGACCTCACCAGCTCTTACGACCACCTCTGGGAGCGCACCGTTATGCGCAACATTGAGGACGCCGCCGTGAGGGAGGAACCCGAGGATGGGCACGCCGCATCCGCACCAGTGAGAGCACCGGCCCTGGAACCGGTGGTTGAGCGCCCCGCCCTGGCGGACCCGGCGGGAGCTCAGCCTGCAACTGACGGCTCCAGCGCGGACAGTAGCCGGGAAAACGCCAACCAAGCCGATACTCCTGTTCCGCCGGTACGCCCGGCCCCGGCAGGAGTCCTCATCGATTCCGTACCGTGGCGGACGAGCGGGACGAGCGGGCAGCCGACGGCCCCAGTACCGCCGAACCCGCTTCCGCTGAATCCTCCGCCCGCTAACCTTGCACCTGGCCCATCTTCCATTGCCGGGGCGCGCCAGGAGACCCAGGCCGCCCGGTTCGACGGGGACCATGACGGCCAGACCGTCATGAAGAGCAGCATCGCCGGAACGGCCTCCCGCCCACCGGCCCCCTCAGCCGGTTCCGGGGGACCCCAGGTGCTGGCCCGGGTCTGCGGACAGGGACACCCGAACCCGCCCACCCGGGCCCGGTGCGCCAGCTGCGGAGGCGCCCTCCTGCCGGACGCTGTGCAGGTGGCGCGGCCGCGGCTGGGACGGATGCGCCTGTCCACCGGCGAGCTGCTGGACCTGGACCAGACCCTGGTGATCGGGCGGCAGCCTTCCGTGTCCCGGGTCCAGGGCGGCGTCATGCCCCGCCTGGTCCAGGTGGCCAGCCCGGGCGGCGACATCTCGCGGTCGCATGTGGAGGTCCGGCTGGAAGGCTGGCACGTGATGCTTTGCGACCTGAAGGCCACCAACGGCACCGTCCTGGTTCGGGAAGGCCAGCCTCCGCGCCGCCTTGCGCAGAACGAGATGGCCATCCTGCTCGATGGCGACATGGCCGAGCTTGGCGACGACATCTCGCTGCGCTTTGAGGAGCTTCCTTGAGTTCCAAACGGCCGGTAGCGCCGCCGCCGCGCATTCCGGGGTTCACGTACATCAGCCTGCTCGGATCCGGCGGCTTCTCTGATGTTTACCTGTACGAACAGGACCGGCCCCGGCGGAAGGTCGCCGTCAAGGTCCTGGTCTCGGACCTGAAGACCGAGGGCGCCCGCCGACGCTTTGAGTCCGAAGCCAACCTGATGGCGCAGCTGTCCTCGCACCCCTACATCGTCACCATCTTCGAAGCGGAGGTGACGGACGACGGGCACTCCTACCTGGCCATGGAATACTGCTCCAGGCCCAGCCTCGATGTCCGGTACCGGCGGCAGCGGTTCAGCGTGGACGAGGTCCTTGCCGTCGGCATCCAGGTGGCTTCCGCCGTCGAAACCGCGCACCGCGCCGGGATCGCCCACCGCGACATCAAACCCGCCAACATCCTGGTGACGGACTATAACCGGCCCGCGCTCACGGACTTTGGCATCTCCGGCACCCTGACCGGCGACTCCGATGACGACTCGGGCATGTCCATCCCGTGGTCGCCGCCGGAACAGTTCCGGGACGGCCCCGTGGACGGCGTCCTGGTGGACGTCTGGGCCCTCGGCGCCACCCTCTACACCCTCCTGGCCGGGCACTCGCCGTTCGTGATGCCCGGAGCGGACAACTCGCAGCGGGAACTCATCAACCGCATCAGCAACATGCCGCTGCCGAGGCTTGGCCGTGCGGACGTTCCAGAGTCGCTGGAACTGGCGCTGTCCACGGCGATGGCGAAATCCCCGCAGTCCCGGTACTCGTCCGCGCACGCCTTTGCCCTGGCCCTGCAGCGCATCCAGGCCGAGCTCAACCTGTCCGTGACGCCGTTCGAAGTGCTGGAGGAACCCCGCCACGAGGACAGCCATCCGGACGAGGGCGTGGAGGAAACCCGCGTCCGGAGCATCGCCGCCATCGATCCGGAGCGGACCGGCAGCGCACCCACTTTTCCGTCGCGCACCCGGCCGGCGGCTCCCCAACAAGCAGGGCCCGACGGCGGCCCGCAGGACTGGGGGCAGGCGACCGTCCTGCGCGGCAGCGCCGGGAGCAGCGCCGTCAACGCCGGCCAGCCCCCGCACCCGGCCGATGCCGGCTTCACGGAGACCGGGTACACCGGTGCCGCCGACGCCACCATCCAGCGTGCCGCCGCGCCGCCGCCCGCTCCGAACGAACCGGAGGCAGCCCCGGGCGCCGACCACGGCAGGCGCAACCTCTGGCTGGCGATTTCCGGAGGCACCCTGCTGGCCCTTGCCGCCGTCGTGGGCCTGGTGGTGGCAATCGCCGCACCTGACACGCCCAAGGCAGTGGAGACGCAGCAGGTCGGCAGGCCGCCCGCGGATGCCTTGGACAACGGAACCGTGCCCGACGTCGCCGCCCTTGCCGGGGCCGTCGGTGCGGAGGGGAAGGCAACGTTCACCTGGGAGAACCCGCAGCCCAAGGACGGCGACACCTATAAATGGCGGGTGTACGCCGTGGGGGAGAGCAGCGAGTACCAGGCCACCACGGAGACGAGCGTCCAGGTGGCCCTGAACCCGTCGGTGCCCACCTGCATCCAGGTGATGATCGTCCGCAGCGACGGCGCCTTCTCCCCGATGGAAAACGACTCGATCGCCTGCGTCAACAGATGACACGGCGCAGCAGACTGAAGAACGGAAACGTCCGGGCACTGCCCGGTAGGAGGCACAGAGCATGGGGGATCTAGCAATAGATTTCTGTGGTGAGTGGTACGAACCGTTGGACGAGGACGTGTTCAACATCGGCCGCGAAGGCGATTTGGAGGTGGACGATAACCCCTACCTGCACCGGCAGTTCCTGCAGGTGGCCCGCTATGACGGCATCTGGTGGCTCAGCAACGTGGGCAGCATGCTGTCCGCCACCGTGGCGGACGCCTCCGGCGGCATGCAGGCCTGGCTCGCGCCCGGTGCACGGATTCCGCTGGTCTTCAGCCACACCAACATCATTTTCACGGCCGGGCCCACCACCTACGAATTCGCCGTCCACCTGAAGACGCCTTCCTTCCGCCACCAGGTTTCCGAGGCCGGCAGCAGCGGTGACACCACCATTGGTCCCGTGGTGTTCACCGACTCCCAAAAGGCCCTCATCGTGGCGCTCGCCGAGCCGATGCTCCGCCGCGAAGGAACCGGCTTCAGTGCCATCCCGTCCTCCGCCGCGGCGGCCAAGACCCTGGGCTGGGCACTGACCCGCTTCAACCGGAAGCTCGACAACGTGTGCGACAAGCTGGACCGCGTGGGCGTGGTGGGGCTGCGCGGCGGCGGCGGCAAACTCGCCACCAACCGGCGGGCAAGGCTCGTGGAACACGCCGTCACCTCGCACCTGGTGACCCCCGACGACCTCTACCTCCTGGAGAAGATGCGAGGCGTGGACGAAGGATGAGGATCCGCCTGACCCTCCGCCGGGAGCCCGCCGTGGCCAAGGACCTGGCCGTGACCGTCGACGGACTGGCCACGGTTGCGGACATCGCCGCCGTTCTCTGGGCCGCCGACCCGGCCCGCAAGGGAACCCCGGTCCCGGACAACCTTTCGCTGCGCATTGACGAGGCCTTTGTGGGCGCGGGTATCAGCGGCAATATCCTGGACCGCACGGACAACCTGCTCGAATCGGGCCTGCGCCCGGGCTCAGTGGTCTCGCTGGCACAGGTGAGCGAACAGTTCCACCAGCCGGGGACCGGCCGCGGCGGCCCCGCGGCCGCCACCCTTCGCGTGCTGTCAGGGCCCGACGTCGGCCGCGAATTTTCGCTGCCTTCCGGCACCAGCTACATCGGCCGGGGCCGGGACGCGGACGTGCGGCTTACCGATCCCCTGACGTCCAAGCGGCACGCCCGCATCACCGTGGCCGACACCGTGGAGATCGTGGACACGAACTCCGCCAACGGACTGCTGATGGACGGGCTGCCGGTCACGCGTGCAACACTGAACTCCTCGGACACGGTCACCCTGGGCGACACCACCGTGACGGTGGTTCCGTTGGGCCACAACCAGGCGGCAGCGCCGTCGTCGCCCCTGGTGAACTTCAACCGGTCCCCGCGCGTGGTGCCGCGGTTCGAGGAACCCAAGCGGATAGTCCCGGCCGGGCCCAAACGTCCCGAGGACCACCCGTTCCCGTACATCATGCTGATCGCGCCGCTGATGATGGGCGCGGTGATTTTCGCGATCACCCGCAACGCACTGTCCATGGTGTTCATGATGATGATGCCGCTGTTCATTATTGGCCACTACGTGGACCAGAAGATGCGCACCCGAGGCCAGCAGAAGGAAGCGCTCAAGCAGTTCCGCGCGTCCATGGCGGCGTTCCGCCAGGACCTTACCGAACTGCAGCAGGTGGAGCGTGCCGTCCGCCTGCAGGAGGCACCGTCCGTCAGCGACACCGTGGATGCCATCTACAAGCTGGGACCGCTGCTCTGGACGCACCGGCCCGAGCACACCTCGTTCCTGGGTTTAAGGTTCGGACTGGGAACGGTGCCCTCGCGCGTGCGCCTCGAAGAACCGGCCAGCAACGAGACCGAGGTGCATTACACCCGCGAGATCCAGGACTGCCTGAAGCAGTTCCGGGACATCGAGGGCGTCCCCGTGGTGTCGCAGTTCCGCACGTCCGGGTCGCTGGGCGTGGCCGGCGCGCGGGGCCTGGTGGATGACGTGGCCCGCGGCCTGGTGCTGCAGCTGGTGGGGCTGCACTCGCCGGCCGAGGTGGTCCTTACAGCGGTTACGTCCGCCCAGTCCCGGGAACGCTGGGACTGGCTGCAGTGGCTGCCCCACGTGGGTTCGGGCCACAGCCCCCTCTCCGGCGACCACCTGGCCGCCGGTTCGGCCGGCGGGTCGTCGCTGCTGGCCCGGCTCGAGGAACTGGTGGAGGCACGGGAAACCGCGGCCAGGCGTTCGGGCCCGGACCTGAGGACTGCAGTGGATCCGGTTAAGCACGAGCCGGACGCGCCCGTGCTGCCTTCCGTCCTGGTGATCGTCGAGGATGACGCCCCTGTGGACCGCGGACGCCTCACCCGGCTCGCCGAGCGCGGGCCGGACTGCGGGGTGCACGTCCTGTGGGTGGCCACGGACGTGCAGGCCCTTCCTGCCGCCTGCCGCGATTTCATGGTGGTGGACGGCGAGCACGGCACCACCACCGGCCAGGTGCGCCTGGGCTGGCACACCTATCCCGTCAGCTGCGAAAGCGTGGATGCTGAACTTGCCGGGCAGCTGGCCCGCATGCTCGCCCCCGTGGTGGACGTCGGCAAGCCCGTCAACGACGATTCCGACCTGCCGCGGTCCGTTTCCTACGCCACGCTGATCGGCAAGGACTTCCTGGACAACCCGCAGGCCGTGGCGGAGCGCTGGACGGAAAACAACTCCGTGCACGCCACCGCCGTTGCCAACCGCAAGGACAAGGGCACGCTCCGTGCCCTGGTGGGCTCCAAGGGCATCGAGCCGCTGTACCTGGACCTGAAGAACGAGGGCCCGCACGCCCTGGTGGGCGGCACCACCGGCGCCGGCAAATCGGAGTTCCTGCAGTCCTGGGTGATGGGCATGGCCGCCGCCTACAGCCCGGACCGCGTCAGCTTCCTGTTTGTTGACTACAAGGGCGGCGCCGCCTTCGCCGACTGCATCAACCTGCCGCACACCGTGGGCCTTGTTACGGACCTGTCGCCGCACCTGGTTCGCCGCGCCCTGACGTCGCTGCGCGCCGAGCTCCACTACCGCGAACAGCTGCTCAACCGGAAAAAGGCCAAGGACCTGCTGGCCTTGCAGCGCGAGGCCGACCCCGACGCCCCGCCCTACCTCATCATCGTCGTTGACGAGTTCGCGGCCCTGGCCAACGACGTTCCCGAATTCGTGGACGGCGTGGTTGACGTGGCAGCGCGCGGGCGCTCCCTGGGCCTGCACCTCATCCTGGCCACGCAACGTCCGGCGGGTGTGATCAAGGACAGCCTGCGGGCCAACACCAACCTCCGGGTTGCCCTGCGCATGGCAGACGAGGACGACGCGACGGACATTTTGGGCGTCCCGGACGCCGCCTACTTCGACCCCGGCATTCCCGGCCGTGGGGCGGCAAAGACCGGGCCGGGCCGGATCCAGGGCTTCCAGACCGGCTACGCCGGCGGCTGGACCACGGACAAGCCGCAGCGTCCCCAGATCGACATCGTGGAAATGGCGTTCGGGTCCGGGCCCAGCTGGGAAGCGCCGGCACCGGAAAAACCCGCGGCGCCCGAGTCCGCCGGCCCCAATGACATCGGCAGGATGACCGCCAACATCGTCCGGGCCGCCGACGCCCTGGCCATCAGCCCGCCCCGCAAGCCCTGGCTGGACGAACTGGCCAAGACCTACGACTTCTCCAAGCTGCCGAACCCCCGGACGGACGAGCAGCTGCTGCTCGGCGTTGCCGACGACCCCGCCCGGCAGGCCCAGCCAACGGTCTTCTACGAGCCGGACAAAGACGGCAACATGGCCATCTACGGGACCGGCGGATCCGGGAAGTCCGCCGCCCTCCGGGGGATCGCCATCGCCGCGGCGGTCACCCCGCGGGGCGGGCCCGTCCACGTCTACGGCATCGACTGCGGCTCCTCCGGGCTGCGGATGCTGGAGGAGCTTCCGCATGTGGGTGAAGTCATTAACGGCGACGACGTGGAGCGGGTTGGGCGCCTGCTGCGCCTCCTGCGCGACATCGCCGAGGAGCGTTCGGTCCGCTTCGCCGACGTCCGTGCCTCTACCATCGTGGAGTACCGCAGGCTGGCCAACCGGCCGGACGAAAAACGCATCTTCGTCCTGGTGGACGGTATGTCCGCGTTCCGCGAAGCGTACGAGCACAGCCGCCTGTCCGGGCTGTGGGACATTTTCCTCCAGCTGGCCACCGACGGCCGTCCCCTGGGCATCCACCTCGTGGTGACCGGCGACCGGCCCAACGCCGTTCCGGCGTCGCTCCTCGCCTCAATCCAGCGCCGCCTGGTGCTTCGGCTGTCCTCCGAAGACGACTACATCTCGATGGACGTCCCGCGCGATGTCCTCAGCGCCGCGTCACCGCCCGGGCGGGGCCTGCTGGACGGGCTTGAGGTCCAGCTGGCCGTGCTTGGCGGAAACTCCAACCTGGCGCTGCAGGCGCGCGAGGTGCACAAGCTCAGCGAGGCCATGCTGCGCCAGGGCCTGGATACCGCGCCCGGCATCGAGCGGCTCCCCGAGCAGGTGGACCTGGACGTCCTCCCGGCCGGCAGCCCCGACCTGCCGGTCATCGGCGTCGACGATGAAACCCTGCAGCCCGCCGAAGTCATGGCCCGCGGACCGCTCCTGCTGGCAGGGCCGCCAGGAGCAGGCCGAACCGTTGCCCTGGTCACCCTCGCCTACGCCCTGCGCCGGTCCAATCCGGACACCGAACTGGTCTACCTGGGATCCCGGCGCTCGGCCGTCGCCTCCCTGCCGATCTGGAACCGGTCCGTCGTGGGGCCGGACGACCTCGCCGAGGTGGTGGAGGACCTGGCCGAACACTCCTCGGGGAACCCGGGCCGGCTGGCCATCTTCATCGAGGGCCTGACCGAGTTCACGGACACCATCGCAGAGTCCGGCCTGGCGCAGCTGGTCACAGCGTCCATCAAGGCGGACCAGTGGGTCGTCGGGGAGTCCGAAACCTCCACCTGGTCCTCCGCCTGGCAGCTCGCCCAGCCCTTCAAATCGGGCCGGCGCGGCCTGCTGCTCAACCCAGGCGACATCGAAGGCGACAGCCTGCTGAACACCTCGCTGGGGCGGGTTTCCCCGGAATTCATCCCCGGCAGGGGCTACGTGGTGGGACGCGCCAAGGCACGCAGGATCCAGGTGGCGCTGCCGCCGGAAAACCGGGACTAAGGCACGGGCGGGGGCGGGGCCGCGGACCCCTGGGATTTGCGGCCCCGCCCTACGTTGTAGAAGACTGCCCGGGACACCAGAAAAGCCGCGGCGGGGGGACTGCGTGCGTAGAAAGGTAGCAATGACTCCGACCTCCCCGGTCCTCCGCGTTGTCTCGGCCATCGCGCCGGCAACGGCCCTGGCCATCGCCCTGGGCCTCTTTCCCGCCGGGCCGGCGGCCGCGGATTCCAGCGAACCATCGCCCGCCGGCACCCCGGGAGCGGAATCACCGGCTGGAGACTGCGGACTCCTGTGCCTGCCGGTCCTGGGCGGCGGGACCGAGCCCACGGAGGCCGGGCGGCCACGGAAAGAGAAGGAACCGGAGGAGCCGGCCGTGCAGCCGGCGGCCCCGGCCCCGGAGGCACCCGTCCAGGCCC
Organism: Pseudarthrobacter sp. NamE2; assembly: GCF_005796205.1. GTDB lineage: Bacteria > Actinomycetota > Actinomycetes > Actinomycetales > Micrococcaceae > Arthrobacter. The sequence goes on from NZ_VAHN01000003.1 coordinate 136,471, forward strand.
AACAACCGGCGGTAACTCCGGCCGCCACTGCACCTGCCAACGACCCTGCCGCGATCCCGGGCACCGGCGGGATCCCGGACACCGGCGCTATCCCGGACGGGCCAGCCAGTGAAACCTCCGCAGCGGCGGCAAGCGCCGCGCCGTCGGGCAGCCCCACCGATACGTCCAACTGGAACACGCCTGTCTCCAGGTCCGCCAGGGCAACGCAGGTGGCCGCCTTCAGCGCACCTGCTGATCCCGGTTCCGGGGCGCCGGAACTCCTTCCTGTTGCAGCCGGCACCTTGCTCGTGGCCGCCGCCGGGGGAGCCTTCTTCTGGTGGGGACGGAACCGCCTCCGCACGCACTGAGCCGGGCTGTCGCACCCGTAGGGCAAGATAGGTCTGTGAGCACAGGACCAGGACCCGCAGAAAAGACCGCCGCCCGGACCACCGCCCCCGATGGCCAGGACGCCATTCCTTCCGGGCCGGTCCGCGAGGAGTACGAAAACCTGGTGGACCTCGTCAGGAAGTACCGGTTCGCCTACTACCAGGAAGACGCGCCCCTGGTCCCGGACGCCGAATTCGACGCCCTCTTCCGCCGCCTCGAAGAGATCGAGGCCCTCCACCCCGAACTGGTATCCAACGATTCGCCCACGCAGGAAGTGGGCGGGGAAGTGTCGGCAGCCTTTGCGGCCGTGGAACACCTGCAGCGCATGTACAGCCTCGAGGACGTCTTTTCCATTGATGAACTCGAAGCCTGGCTGAACCGGGCGGAGGCCGGCATCGAAAAGCTCGGTAACGGCGCCGCCAAGGCCTCCTGGCTCACGGAACTCAAGATCGACGGCCTCGCCGTGAACCTGCTGTACCGGGACGGGAAACTCGTCCGCGCGGCCACTCGCGGCGACGGCACCACGGGTGAAGACATCACCCACAACGTCCTCACCATTAAGGAAATCCCGCAGCAGCTCAGCGGCGAAGGGTTCCCGGCCGAGATGGAAATTCGCGGCGAGGTGTTCATCCCGTCCAAGGAATTCGCCGAATTCAACGAAGCACTGATCGAGGCGGGGAAGGCGCCGCTGGCCAACCCCCGGAATGCCGCCGCCGGCTCGCTGCGGCAAAAGGACCCCGCGGAAACCGCCAAGCGGCCGCTGAGCATGTTCGTCCACGGCATCGGCGCCCGCGAGGGGCTGGAAGCCCGCAGCCAGTCCGAAACCTATGCACTGCTCAAAGAGTGGGGCCTGCCGGTGAGTCCCTACTTCGAGGTCCTGGAACGCCGGGAGGACGTCCTGGGGTTCATCAGCAAATACGGCGACCAGCGCCACAAGCTGCTCCACGAGATTGACGGCATCGTCATCAAAGTGGACAACTTCGCCACCCAGCGTGCCCTCGGCTACACCACCCGGGTTCCGCGCTGGGCCGTTGCCTACAAGTACCCGCCGGAGGAAGTGCACACCAAGCTGCTGGACATCCAGGTCAACGTCGGACGGACCGGCCGGGTCACGCCCTTCGGCATGATGGAGCCGGTCAAAGTGGCCGGCTCCACCGTGGAGATGGCCACCCTGCACAACCAGGAAGTGGTCAAAGCCAAGGGCGTCAAAATTGGCGATATCGTCATCCTGCGCAAGGCCGGGGACGTCATTCCGGAAATCGTGGGCCCGGTCCTGGCATTGCGCGACCAACAGGACCCGCCGGTGCGCGACTTTGTGATGCCAGCCGAATGTCCCTCCTGCGGCACCCCGCTGGCGCCGGCCAAGGAGGGCGACGTGGATATCCGCTGCCCCAACGCGAAGTCCTGCCCGTCCCAGCTGCGGGAACGTGTCTTCCACCTCGCCGGCCGCGGCGCCTTCGACATCGAGGCCCTCGGCTGGGAGGCCGCCATCGCGCTGACCCAGCCGGCGGAACCCGAAGTGCCCCCGCTTACCTCGGAGGCAGGCCTGTTCGACCTGACCCCCGAGGACCTGGCCGTAGTCCGGATCCGCCGGGAAAAGCGGTCCAAAGGTGTGGGAACCGGCGAATACGAGCTGGTGCCCTACTTCTTCAGCAAGGGCACCGCCAAGTCCCCGTCGAAACCGACGGCCACCACGGAGAAACTGTTCAAGGAACTGGAAAAGGCCAAGGACCAGCCGCTGTGGCGCGTCCTGGTGGCGCTGTCCATCCGGCACGTCGGACCGCGGGCATCGCGGGCACTGGCGCAGGCATTCGGCAGCATGGACGCCATCCGGGCAGCCTCGGAAGAGGACCTCGCCCATGTGGACGGCGTAGGCCCCACCATCGCCGCTGCCCTGAAGGAATGGTTTGCCGAGGACTGGCACCGGGAGATCGTGGACCGCTGGGCGGCGGCCGGCGTCAGGATGGAGGACGCACGCGACGAGTCCACCCCGCGCACCCTCGAGGGGCTCACCGTGGTGGTCACCGGTTCGCTGCCCAACTTCAGCCGCGACGAGGCCAAGGAAGCCATCCTGGTCCGCGGCGGCAAGGCGGCGGGATCTGTCTCCAGGAACACCAGCTACCTGGTGGCCGGCGAAGCCGCCGGCAGCAAGCTGGACAAGGCGGAACAGCTCGGCATCCCCGTGCTCGACGAGGACGGCTTCCGCAAGCTGCTCGACGGCGGACCGGCGGCCTTCGGGGACGCGGCGGAAGAAGACGCCGCCGGCGCGGATGCTGCTGAAGAAGCAACAGTGCCCTCGGAGGGAACCGTATGACCACGCCCGCCGAACTCCTCGCCGTTGCCAAGGACGCAGCGGCGGCAGGCGCCCGGGTGCTCGCCACCAGGAACGGCGACGCCCTGCAGGCAAGCAACAAGGGGGCAGCGGGCGACTGGGTCACCGCCTTCGACGTCGCTGCCGAGCATGCGGTGCGGGACGTGATTTCCGCCGCACGCCCGCGGGACAGCATCACCGGTGAGGAACACGGCACCACCCGGCCGGATGAGCCCACGGGGTACCGCTGGTCCATTGATCCGCTGGACGGCACCACCAACTTCATCCGCAACATCGTGTACTACGCCACATCGGTCGCGGTGGCGGATGCCGACGGCGTGTGGCTTGCCGGCGTGGTTAACGCCCCTGCACTGGGCCGCGTCTACTACGCCTCCCGCGGCGGCGGAGCGTGGCTGGAGGAAGGCGGCAGGGTGACGCGGCTGGAGGGTCCAGTGCCCGGACGGCCGGGCCAGATCCTGGCTACAGGTTTCAACTACGACGCCGGTGTCCGCGCGGAGCAGGCTGCGCAGTTCGTGGACCTGATGCAAGGTTTCGCCGACGTCCGGCGCCTCGGCTCGGCAGCCCTGGACCTGTGCCTCGTTGCGGATGGAACCCACGACGCCTTCGGCGAGCGCGGCCTCAACGAGCACGACTTCTCTGCCGGGGCCCTCGTCGCCGAAGAAGCCGGATGCTGGGTGCGCCGGCCCCGGCTGGCCAGCCCGCTGCAGGGCGGACCCAGCGACCAGCAGCGGCTGGACGCCTGGACGTGCGCGGCCAGCCTGGAGCTTTCGGGCAAGTTCCCGCTGTAGCGGAGCCGCCGGGAGTGATAGTTCGATCACGGAAAACCGGGTTCTGCCGGGTGCTACCGGCCGGTACCACTACCATTGTCGGGTGCAGCCGCAGATCACCATCCGTCCCGCCGTCGAGGCAGACTACGACGCCGTTGCCCGCATCACACGCGATTCCTACCTCGCTGCGGGCTACTTCGACGACGCCGCGCACCCGTACATGCGCAAGATCCAGGACGTTGCGCTGCGGGCCGGCCAGGCCACCATCTGGATAGCGGAACGGGACGGCGCGGTGGTCGGTTCGGTGACCCTGGCCCTGGCAGGTGAGCCGTACGCGGACATCGCCCTGCACGACGAGCTGGAATTCCGCATGCTCGTTGTTGACCCCGCGGTGCAGCGCAGTGGAGCCGGGCAGGCGATGGTGCAGGCCATCGTAAGCCATGCCCGGTCCCTGCCCAGCATTGGTGGAATTGCCCTCACCACCGGCGCCAGCTGGGAAAGCGCGCATGGCCTGTACCGCAAAAACGGCTTCCGGCGTGTCCCGGAACGGGACTGGTTCGTGCCCGGAACCGACACAAAACTGCTGGTTTACCGGCTGGACCTGTAGCAGTCCTACAGTGGGGGCGACCCTCTTCCAGCTTTGAAAGGCCCCACCATGCGCAAGACCTTCGGTACCGGCTCCGTTTGGGAACAGACCCTCGGTTACTCCCGTGCCGTCCAGGTGGACAACACGCTCTACATCTCCGCCACCGCTGCCAGCGGTGAAGAAGGCATCGTGGGCGAGGACTTCTACACCCAGACCCAGTACATCCTGCAGAAGCTTGGCAAAGTCCTTGCCGACGCGGGCTTCAGCTTCGAGGACGTTGTCCAGTCCAAGCTGTACCTGACGGACATCAGCAAGTGGGAAGAAGCAGGCCGGGCCCACGGAGAAGTCTTCGGCGACATCCGCCCCACCCTGTCCCTGGTGCACGTGCTGCCGTTCCTGGATCCCAGGATGCTTGTCGAAATCGAGCTCGTGGCCCGGAAGAGCGGAAGCTAGGAACCGGTTTCAGCCCGGGACCACGGGCAGGCCGTACCTGTGTTCCGGCCTGCCCGTGGTCCCGTACCGCAGCTGGATGTCGACGGCGCCGTCATCCGCCAGGGAGGACAGGTAGCGTTGCGCCGTCGCCCGGGACACTCCCACCCGGGCGGCCACCTCGGCCGCGGAATACTGTTCGCCGGGCACCAGCGCTTCCAGCACGGCCGCCTCGGTGGCTGAGCGCGGCTTGGCCGACGGTGTTACGTCACCCGGGATCAGCGACCGTTTAGCCCGCTCCACGGCGTCCTGGTCCAGCGCGCCGGGCTGGGCCAGCACCCGCCGGAACCTCGCGTAGGACCTCAGCTGCTGGGACAGCGCGTCCGACGTGAACGGCTTCAGCAGGTAGCCCAGGGCTCCGCGGCGGAAGGCGGTGCGGACCGACGCGGCATCGGAAGCCGCGCTCAGGATGACCGTATCGACGTCCAGCTGCTGGAGCAGGTCCAGGCCCGAGGCATCCGGCAGGTAGACGTCCAGCAGCACCAGGTCCGGCCGCAGGCTGTGGATGGCCTGCAGTGCCAAAGAGGCCGTACCCACTGGGGCCAGCGCCAGGAAACCCGCCACCGAATCCACGTATGCGGCGTGGAGCTTGGCCACATGGAAGTCGTCATCCACGATCAGGACCCGAAAATCCTCAGCCATCGTTGCGGTCTCCCTTCATAAATGAGTTGCCACCCGTGGTGTGCGGCAAAGTTGCCATGAAGACCGCCCCCGGCCCGCCCGGGCTGCCGCGGTCCAGCACTTTCACGTCCCCGCCGCGGCGCCGTGCCAGCTGGCGTGCCAGGGCCAGCCCGAAGCCCTGCCCGCCGCCCGCCCGTACGGAGCCGGTGGCGGTGGTGAAGCCTTCTGCGAAGACCTGCTCCGCGTCCGTCCCCTCAGCCAGCCCGTCCCCCGAGTCGGCGACCACCACGTGCAATGTGCCGCCGTCGCCGCCCGGCTCGTCCAGCACCTCCAGCTCAACCCAGCGGTCTTCGGAAGACCCGGCCACGGCGGCGTTCACGGCGTTGTCGATCAGGTTGCCCAGCACCGTCGTGACGTCCTGGGCCTCGGTAACCTGGCCGCGGACCATAGTCTCGGGCCCGATCCGGAGGGCGACACCGCGTTCGTCTGCTTCGACGCCTTTTGCGCCCACGAAGGCCTGCAGGTACGGGTCCTGCAGCAGCTCGGCCTGCTCCACGGGGAACTTCAGGGGCCCGGTGGCCGCCAGCTGCGCCAGGTACTCCTGTGCCTGCCGGTGCTGCCCGATGCTCATGAACCCTGCCAGCGTGTGCAGCTGGTTGGCAAACTCGTGCCGCTGGGCACGCAAAGCCGTGGACATGGTTCCCACCGCGTCCAGCTGGCGGGTCAACTCCTGGAGCTCGGTGCGGTCGCGCAGCATGACCACCCAGCCCAGGTCTTCCCGCCGGTGCAGCGCCTTGCGGGCATTGGCCACCAGCACCCGGCCCCCGGCCACAAACTCAAGGACATCGCCGTGGGAGATGCCGGGCCGGGTGAGGGACTTGAGCTGGTCGGGCACCGGCGCGTCCTCCCATGCCGTGCCAGCGAGGTCCGGAAGGCCCAGCAGGCGCTGCGCGGCCGCGTTGAACACGCTGATCCGGCCGTCGGCACTCACGCCGATGACGCCGTCATCCACGCCCTGCAGCACCGCCACCTGGTCGTGGACCAGCGTGCTGATCTCCTCAGGTTCCAGCCCCAAGGTCAGCCGCTGCAGGCGGCGGCGCAGCAGGAAGGAGCCCAGCACGCCGGCGAGGAGTGCGCCGGCAGCCGTCAGGGCCACGGGACCGACGTCCCGGGCAACGCTCTGGCCCACGGTTTCCATGGAGTAGCCCACGCTGACCTCGCCCACCACTGTGTTGCTGTCCGGCGCGTACACCGGCACTTTTGCTCCCGCGGAAGGGCCCAGCGTTCCGGTGTTCCGGGTGGTGACCTCCCGCCCGGCCAGCGCCTCGGTCGGGTCGGTGCTGACCTTTTCACCGAGCCGCTCCGGGTCCGGATGCGCCAGGCGAAGGCCCGCCTCATCCGTGATCACCACGAACAGTGCCCCGGTGCGGGTCCGTGCAGCCTCGGCTTCCTGCATCAGCGGACCGGCTGCCAGTACAGAAGGCGGGGGAGTACCCTCCTGCCGGCTGATGGCAAGCACATCAGCCCGCACGGAAGGGTCCGAGGCCACGGTGCGGGCGAGGGTGAGTGCGCGGTTTTCGGCTTCACTGCCCACCCGGTCGTAGGTCAGCCAGGCGTGGACGGCGGCGCTGAGCAGCACCACCAGCAGCACCACGGCCAGCTGGAGGAGGAGTGTCTGGGTGGAGAACCGCAGCGGCGGGCGGGGCGCGGAACCCGGCATGATCCTCCTTGATGTGCTGCCCTTACGGTCGCAGGGGACCACGCGACGGGGGCCAATGGGTCAGTGAGCAGAATGAGCAAAATGCTCCCAATAAGCAGTATGCCAATCAATTGAGCCAAAGGCACTGCCGTGACCGCCGCCACCCTACAGTCTGTAGCACGCATCACAACGCTGTGGTGCCGTTCACAAGAAGGAGCCGGCCGTGCTGGTAATACTTGGATTCGCCATGATCGCGGTGTTCATGGTGCTGATCATGACGAAAAAGTTGACGCCAGTGCTGGCGCTGATCATCGTCCCCACCGTTTTCGGACTGTTCGCCGGTGCCGGCCTGGGTATCGGCGACATGGTCCTGGACTCGATGAAGTCCATGACCTCCACCGCAGCCCTGCTGATGTTCGCCATCATCTACTTCGGGCTGATGATCGACGTCGGATTGTTCGACCCGCTGGTGAAGTTCATCCTCCGCAAGCTGGGCAACGACCCCGCCAAGGTGGTCCTCGGCACGGCCCTGCTGGCCGCCGCCGTGTCCCTGGACGGTGACGGCTCCACCACGTTCATCCTCACCACTGCCGCCATGCTGCCGATCTACCTCCGGCTGAAGATGAGCCCGGTTGTTCTCACCTGCGTGGCCGGCCTTGCCAACGGCACCATGAACATCGTCCCCTGGGGCGGCCCCACAGCCCGTGCCGCCACCGCCCTGGGCATCGACGTCAACGACGTGTTCGTCCCCATGCTTCCGTCGCTGATCGCCGGCATCACCGTCGTCCTGGCCTTCGCCTGGCTCCTCGGCCTGCAGGAGCGCAACCGCCTCCGCGCCACCGCCCCTGAGATCTGGGGCGTCCCGGACACCGCCGAAGGGTTCGACGGCGGCGCTTCCGCCGGCTCAGCCGGCGGCTCCGGCAACGGCCGTGGACGCAAGGGGAGCAACCCCGGCGGAGCGGCCCCCGCCGTCGGCGGTTCAACCCCCACCGGCGTAGCTCTCCTTGAACGACCCGAGACCCTCGTGGACGACAGCGACACTGCCATGGCGGACACCGCCCTGGACCCCAACCGCAGCACCCTGCGTCCCAGGCTGTTCTGGTTCAACCTGGCCCTCACGGTGGCGGTCATGGGCATGCTCATCGCTGACCTCGTGCCCCTGCCGTACGTCTTCATGGTGGGCTCTGCCATCGCACTGCTGGTGAACTTCCCCAACGTCAAGGACCAGGGCACGCAGCTCGTGGCCCATGCGCCGTCGATCGTGGCAGTGGTCAGCATGGTCATGGCTGCTGCAGTACTGACCGGCGTCCTGACCGGCACCGGCATGGTGGAAGCAATGTCGGCGTGGCTGGTGCAGATTATCCCCTCGTCCATGGGTCCGTTCCTGGCCGTCATCACGGGCGTCCTCAGCATCCCCATGACGTTCTTCATGAGCAACGACGCCTTCTACTTCGGCGTGCTCCCCGTCCTGAGCGAGACCGCCGCCCACTACGGCATCAGTGCAGCCGAAATGGCCCGCGCTTCCATCACCGGCCAGCCCTTCCACATGCAGAGCCCGCTGGTTCCGGCCATCCTGCTCCTGGTGTCCCTCGCCAAGGTGGACCTGGGCGACCACCACAAGAAGGTGCTGTGGCGCAGCGCCGTGGTGTCCCTGGTCATGCTGGGAGTCGGCATGCTGACTGGAGCCATCGGTATCGGCTAGTCTGTAGCTGCCTGCGGTCCCTGCTCCGGCCGGGACCCCGGCAGGAAGGTGCCCGTCTGACGCCCGCTGGGGGCCGTCAGACGGGCATCTTTGTTCCCCACTAGAATGGACCGGAAACCAATCCGAACTTTGCAGGGGAGATCCATGGCTGCGATCAACCGTGACGACGTCGCGCACCTCGCGCGGCTCGCTCACATTGAGATGAGTGACCAAGAGCTGGACAGGATGGCAGGGGAACTCGCCGTCATCGTTGATGCGGTCAAATCCGTCAGTCAGGCAGCCGGCGATGACGTCCCGGCAACGTCCCACCCCATCCCGCTCAGCAACGTATTCCGAGAGGACGTTGTGGGCCACACCTTCACGGCCGAGCAGGCGCTTTCCGGTGCACCCGACTCCGACGACAACCGCTTCAAGGTCCCGGCAATCCTGGATGAGGACTAGAACATGACTGAACAAAACACCGCCGCCGAGAGCCTGATCCGCCTGTCCGCAGCGCAGCTCGCCGAGAAGCTTCGCGCCCGCGAAGTCACCGCCGTCGAAGTCACCCGGGCGCACCTGGACCGCATCGCCGAAGTGGACGGCGGCGAACGCGGCGTCAACGCGTTCCTGCACGTCAACGCCGGGGAGGCGCTCGCCGTCGCGGCCGAGGTCGACGCCATCCGCGCCGCCGGCGGTCCTGAAGCCGACGCTTTGCATTACCTGGCCGGAGTGCCCGTCGCCGTCAAGGACCTCATCGTCACCATCGGCCAGCCCACCACCGCAGGTTCGAAGATCCTCGAAGGCTGGCACAGCCCCTACGACGCCACCGTGGTGGAGCGCCTCCGTGCCGCCAAAATGCCCATCCTCGGCAAGACCAACCTGGACGAGTTCGCCATGGGCTCCTCCACCGAGCACTCGGCCTACGGCCCCACCCGCAACCCCTGGGACCTGAACCGCATCCCCGGCGGTTCCGGCGGCGGGTCCGCTGCCGCCGTCGCCGCCTTCGAGGCACCCCTGGCCCTCGGCACGGACACCGGCGGATCCATCCGCCAGCCCGGCGCGGTCACCGGCACGGTGGGAGTGAAGCCCACCTACGGCAGCGTGTCCCGCTACGGAGCCATCGCCATGGCCTCCTCCCTGGACCAGATCGGCCCGGTGTCCCGGACCGTCCTGGACTCCGCGCTCCTGCACCAGGTCATCGGCGGGCATGATGACCGCGACTCCACCTCGCTGCCTGACCCGCTCGAAGACCTCGTGGCAGCCGCGAAGACCGGCAACATCGAGGGCCTGCGGATCGGCATCATCAAGGAACTGCACGGCGAGGGCTACCAGGCCGGGGTCGAAAACCGGTTCAACGAGTCCCTGGACCTGCTGCGGGAAGCCGGCGCCCACATCGTTGAGGTGTCCTGCCCCAACTTCCAGTACGCCCTGGGCGCCTACTACCTGATCATGCCCTCGGAGGCATCCTCCAACCTCGCCAAGTTCGACGGCGTCCGGTATGGCCTGCGCGTCCTCCCCGAAGAGGGCCCCATGACGATCGAACGCGTCATGGGTGCCACCCGTGCCGCGGGCTTCGGCGACGAAGTCAAGCGCCGCATCATCCTCGGCACCTACGCCCTGTCCGCCGGTTACTACGACGCCTACTACGGCTCCGCCCAGAAGGTCCGCACGCTGGTGCAGCGCGACTTCGACGCCGCCTTCACGGTGGCCGACGTCCTGATTTCCCCCACGGCGCCCACCACGGCGTTCCGCCTCGGCGAGAAGCTGGACGACCCGCTGGCCATGTACCTGAACGACGTCGCCACCATTCCGGCCAACCTCGCCGGCGTGCCCGGCCTGTCGCTGCCCGGCGGCCTGGCTGACGAGGACGGGCTCCCCGTGGGCATCCAGCTGCTGGCCCCCGCCCGGGAGGACGCGCGGCTTTACCGCGTCGGTGCCGTGCTGGAAGCGCTGCTGGAGGCCAAGTGGGGCGGCCCGCTGCTTGCCCAGGCTCCCTCGCTGGTTGAGCTTGTCGAAACCGCCGCTGCGCCGGCCCTCGAAACCCAGGAGGCAAAATAATGAGCACCGACACCATCCTCAGTTTCGAAGAGGCGATGGAGAAGTACGACCCTGTGCTGGGGTTCGAGGTCCACGTGGAACTCAACACCAGGACCAAGATGTTCTCCTCCGCCCCCAACGTCTTTGGCGACGAGCCCAACACCAACGTCAACGAGGTTGACCTCGGCATGCCGGGCGTCCTGCCGGTGGTGAACAGGACCGCCGTCGAGTCCTCCATCAAAATCGGCCTTGCGCTCAACTGCAAGATCGCCGAGTCCTGCCGCTTCGCCCGGAAGAATTACTTCTACCCGGACACTCCCAAGAACTTCCAGACCTCCCAGTACGACGAGCCCATCGCGTACGACGGCTACCTGGATGTTGAGCTCGAGGACGGCACCGTGTTCCGCGTGGAGATCGAGCGCGCGCACATGGAAGAGGACGCCGGCAAACTGACCCACATGGGTGGGGCCACCGGCCGCATCCACGGCGCCGATTTCTCCCTGGTGGACTACAACCGCGCCGGCGTGCCGCTGGTGGAAATCGTCACCAAGCCCATCCAGGGCGCCGGTTCCCGCGCACCCGAGCTTGCCAAGGCCTACGTGGCGGCAGTCCGCGAGATCGTCAAGAACCTTGGCGTTTCCGATGCCCGGATGGAACGCGGCAACGTGCGCTGCGACGCCAACGTTTCCCTGCGGCCGCACGGCCGTGAACGGTTCGGCATCCGCTCCGAAACCAAGAACGTGAACTCGCTGCGCGCCGTCGAACATGCCGTCCGCTACGAGATCCAGCGCCACGCCGCCGTCCTGGAAGCCGGCGAACCGGTCATCCAGGAGACCCGCCACTGGCACGAGGACACCCGCACCACCACCTCCGGCCGTGCCAAGTCCGACGCCGACGACTACCGATACTTCCCCGAACCGGACCTGGTTCCCGTGGTTCCATCCCGGGAATGGGTGGAGGAACTGCGTGCCTCCCTGCCCGAGCCCCCGGCCGAGCGCCGCAAGCGCCTCAAGGCCGACTGGGGCTACTCCGACCTCGAATTCCGCGACGTGGTGAACGCCGGCGTCCTGGACGAGATCGAGGAAACCATCGCCGCCGGCGCCAGCGCCTCCGTTGCCCGCAAATGGTGGATGGGCGAAATCGTGGGCCGTGCAAAGGCCGCGGATGTTGACCCCGGCCAGTTGGGCGTCCAGCCGGCCACCATCGTGGAGCTCGCCACAATGGTGGAGGACGGCAAGATCAACAACAAGATGGCGTCCCAGGTCCTCGACGGCGTGCTCGCCGGCGAAGGCACCCCGGCCGAGATCGTCGAAAAGCGCGGCCTCGCCGTCGTGTCCGACGACGGACCCCTGCTGGAAGCCATCGACGCCGCCCTCGCCGCGCAGCCCGACGTCGCGGACAAGATCCGCGGCGGCAAGGTGCAGGCCATCGGCGCCATTGTGGGCGGTGTCATGAAGGCCACCCGCGGCCAGGCCGACGCCGGCCGGGTCCGCGAACTGATCCTGGAAAAGCTGGGGGTCACCGCCTAGCCGCCTTCCGCACCCAACTGGGTCGCACTTAACGTCGCGAAACCGCGTTTTCAGGACGTTAACTGCGACCCAGTTGGGCTTTAAGTACTCAGGTGCCGCCCCAAAAGTACTTATGTTCAGTGTCGGAGCGCAGCCCTACACTTGAGCGCACGGGGCCAGGTTCGCGCAACCGGCCCCGGCCAGCCACGCGAAAGGGACCGCGGTGCCACTGCAGAACCAGCCAACCATGCGAAAGGCCGTCCTCGCCGGTGCCCTCGCACTGGCCCTGAGCTGCGCGGGGGCGGCGTTCGCGTGGTCGGCCAATCCGCCGTCGCCTCCCGGCCCGCAATCCGCGCCCGGGCAGGAGAACAAACCGCAGAAGCAGGACAAGTCTGCCAAGGCCCAGCGGCACCAGCTGCAGCACAGTGAAAGTGTGGTGAAGAACGCCGACGGGGCATTCCAGACGGTGGTGGAGCAGCGCGGCACGGTGGAGGCCGTGGGCGCCACCTCCATCACCGTCATAAGCGAGGACGGCTTCAGCCAGGCGTACGCCGTCAACGGCGACACAACAATTACCAAGGCGCCGGGAACGGGCGGCGACGGCAAGCGGCTTAGGCCCGAAGACGGAACCATCGCGGACATCACCACAGGTGAACTGGTGCGGATTTCCGGGCTGAAGAAGGACGGCCAGGTTGCAGCGGAGAAGATAGCCGAAGGCGCCGGCGACGTCCCCGGACTGGGGCTGGGCCGGGGCAACGGACACGGCCTCGGGAAGGCCCACGGGCAGGGCAGGGGCCCCGAAAAGTAGCTTCAGCCCTGTTTCACCAGCCCGGCCATGATGTCCTGCAGCGCCTCGCACACCGTTATCACGGCCTGCCGCTTCAGGTTTTCCGGCCGGGCCAGCAGGTCGATTCGGCGGCGGGTGCTGATGCCTTCCAGGGGCCGGAGCACGATGTCCGGGTGCATGACGGGGCCCGCCGTGTACCGGGGGAGCAGACCCGCCACGCCACCCGCTGCCACGAGGGCAGCCACCGTGGAGTAGTCGTTGATGCGGTGGACGATGTTCAGTTCCCGGCTGGAGACGGCGGCGACGGCGGAAAGCACATCCGCGGGGGAGTACCCGGCGTGGCTGGTCACCCAGGCTTCGCCGGCCACGTCGTCCGCCGTGACCGCCGGCCGGGCGGCGAGCGGATGCCCGGCCGGCAGGGCGACGTCCAAGGGCTCGTGGAGCAGCGGAATCACGGTGACCCGTTCGGCCGGCCAGCGCGGGCTGTGGTCCATCCGGTGCGCAAGCACCAGGTCATACCGCGCCGTCAGCGCCGGAAAGTCATGCTGCGCCACGTCCTCGTCCGTGAATTCGACGCGCGGCTGCCCGGGTCCGTCGAGGACCCGGGCCAGCTTGGCAAACACGGCCTGGCCCGCGCTGTGGAAACCGGACAGCGTCACCCTTCCGCCTGCCGCGCCGTGGTAGCTGCCGATCGCGCTCCTGGCGTCGGCCATGGCACTGACGACGGCGGCACCTGCGTCCGCCAGCACCTGTCCTGCGTCGGTGAGCACCAGGTTCCGGCCTTCCTTCCGGGTCAGCGGGACGTCAACAGTGCGCTGCAGCAGGGCAAGCTGCTGCGAGACGGCGGACGGCGTGACCATGAGCGTTTCGGCGACTGCCTTGACGCTGCCGAGGGCCCCGAGTTCGCGCAGGATTTCAAGCTGATGAATCTCCATGGGGACAGCTTATGCGTAAGCTTATGCTTCATCGTCGATTGAGAAAATTCCGGTTGTGCTAATGCTTCCATAGGGCTGTAATGAGGAGGGCAGCACCCTGCCGCAGACGTGACAAGTAGTGAGGAAGCCAATGAAGGCTTTGTACAAGGCAGGCCCGCAGGCCGGCTTCAAGCTGGTGGACCGGCCGGAACCCGTGGCCGGACACGCGGACGTCAAGATCCGGGTGATGACCACCGGAATATGCGGCACGGACCTCCACATTCAGTCCTGGGACTCGTGGGCGCAGGGCATCATCGAGGTGCCCCTGATCGCCGGCCACGAGTTCTACGGCGAAGTGGTGGAGGTCGGCAAGGACGTCCGCGACGTGAAGGTGGGCGACCGGGTGTCCGGCGAAGGGCATGTGGTCTGCGGCATCTGCCGGAACTGCCGCGCGGGCCGCCGCCAGATGTGCATCCATACGGTTAGCGTCGGAGTGCAGCGGGACGGCGCATTTGCCGAGTACGTTGTCATCCCCGAAACCAACGTCTGGGTCCACCACGATCCGTCCGTTACGCCGGAACTCGGCGCCATCTTCGACCCCTTCGGCAATGCGGTACACACCGCACTGAGCTTCCCGCTCGTCGGTGAGGACGTGCTCATCACGGGTGCCGGGCCCATCGGGTTGATGGCCACCGCCGTCGCCCGTCATGCCGGCGCCCGCAAGATCGCCGTCACGGATATCTCCCGCCCCCGCCTGGACCTGGCCCGGAAACTGGGGGCGGACCTTGCCATCGATGTCTCCACCACCCGGGTCCGGGAGGCGCAGCAGGAACTGGGCATGCGCGAAGGGTTCGACGTCGGCATGGAAATGTCCGGCCATCCCGCCGCCCTTCCCGAGATGATTGACAACATGAACCACGGCGGGCGGATTGCGATGCTCGGCCTGCCCAGCCAGGACATCACCATTGACTGGGGCAAGGTGGTCACGCACATGCTGACGCTCAAGGGCATCTACGGCCGCGAATTGTACGAGACCTGGTACGCCATGAGCGCCATGCTCTCCTCCAACCCGGTGCTCCACGCGGGAATCTCGGCCGTCGTCACGGATACGCTGCCCGCCGGGGACTGGGAAAAGGGCTTTGACATCGCACGCAGCGGCACCGGGGGCAAAGTAGTCCTCGACTGGACCCAACTCTAAGGAACGGTATGTACACCTCGATCAAGGACCAGCTGCGCAGCGAGCTGGAAGAGATCCGCAGCGCCGGACTCTACAAGAATGAGCGGAGCATCAGCTCCCCGCAGTCCAGCCACATCACTGCCGGGCAGATCGGCGCGCCAGGCTCCGGCGTGCTGAACTTCTGCGCCAACAACTACCTGGGGCTTGCGGACCACCCGGACATCATCAGCACCGCCAAGGCCGCAATGGACGACCGGGGATTCGGCATGGCCAGTGTCCGGTTCATTTGCGGCACCCAGGACCTGCACCTGGAACTGGAGTCCCGGGTTTCCCGTTTCCTCGGCACGGAGGACACCATCCTGTTCTCCAGCTGCTTCGACGCCAACGGCGGCGTATTCGAGTCCATCTTCGGGCCGGAGGACGCTGTCATTTCCGACGCCCTCAACCACGCCTCCATCATCGACGGCATCCGCCTGTGCAAGGCCCAGCGCTACCGGTACGCGAACCAGGACATGGCGGACCTCGAGGCCAAGCTGGTGGAGGCCAGCGATGCCCGCCGGAAGATCATCGTCACCGACGGTGTGTTCTCAATGGACGGCTACCTTGCCCCGCTGGAAGCCATCTGCGACCTGGCGGAAAAGTACGATGCCCTGGTGATGGTGGATGATTCCCATGCCGTGGGCTTTATGGGCGCCACCGGCGCGGGCACCCCCGAACATGCCGGCGTTCCCCACCGGGTGGACATCTACACCGGCACGTTCGGCAAGGCCCTGGGCGGGGCCTCCGGCGGCTACGTCTCCGGCCGCGGGGAGGTGGTGGCCATGCTGCGGCAGAAGGCCCGCCCCTACCTGTTCTCCAACTCGCTCGCGCCGGCCATCGTTGCTGCCACCATCAAGGCCCTTGACCTGGTCCAGAACTCGGCGGAGCTGCGCCGCCAGCTGTTCGACAACGCCGCCCAGTTCCGCCGCCGCATGACGGAAGAAAGGTTTGAGCTGCTGCCTGGCGAACATGCGATTGTTCCGGTGATGTTCGGCGACGCCGTCCTGGCCGCCAAGGTGGCCGACCGGATGCTGCAGCACGGCGTCTTTGTCACCGCCTTCAGCTTTCCCGTGGTTCCGCGGGGTGCAGCGCGCATCCGGGTGCAGCTGTCCGCCGCGCATTCAGCAGACGACGTCGAAGCCTGCGTCAGTGCCTTCGTCGCCAGCCGCGCCGAGGTGGCAGGTTGAGCGGGGACCGTTATGGCATGACTCTGCAAGGATGAAGGCATGGCCGAACACTACGATGTCCTGATTGTTGGCGGCGGAATTGCCGGGCTGTCCCTTGCCTCCGCGCTGGCCGGCAAGTGCACCGTGGCGCTGGTGGAGGCCGAGCAGGAGTTGGCGTACCACGCGTCCTCCCGCTCGGCCCGCCAGCTCATCCCCAGTTACGGTCCACCGGTGGTGCAGGAGCTGACGGTCCGGACCCTCGAACTGATCGCGGCCCGCGATTCCGAGCTTCCCACTCCGGTCCTGACGCCGCGGAGTTTCATGCTGATCGGCAGTGAGGCCGACGTAGCGGCGGAAGCCAGTGGGTCGATGCAGACCATCACGCATGCAGAGGCCCTGGAACTGTGCCCGGCGCTCGTGCCGGACGCGTTCGTCGCGGCCGGGCTGGACACCGGATCCTTCGGCTGCGACGCCCTCCTCCTGCTGGCGGACCACCGGCAGCGCGCGGTGGCGGCCGGGCTGGATATCTTCACCGGTGCCCGGGTCCACTCCGCGCAACGGTTGGGCTCCGGCTGGGAGGTAGGCGCGGGTACCGAGGCTTTCCTGGCCACCGTGCTCGTCAACGCCGCCGGAGCCTGGGCTGACGAACTCGCCGTCATCAGCGGTGTTGAAAAGCTGGGGCTGCAACCGTACCGGCGCACTGCGGCGATTGCCGCCGTCGAACGCTCCCTTCCTGAGCAAAGCCCCATGGTGGCGGCAGCGGACAACACGTACTACTTCCGCCGGGAGGGCAGCGATGTGCTCATCTCGCCCTCGGAGCACGTGTCCAGCAGGCCGGAGGATGCCCGCCCCCGTCCCGGGGACGTGGAGCGCCTGATTGAGCGGCTCAACCAGGTGACGACCTTCGGCATCACCGCGGTGCGCAGGGCCTGGACCGGACTCCGCACCGAGGCTGCAGATGGTGTCCCGGTGGCCGGATTCGACGCCGAGGCTCCCGGTTTCTACTGGCTGGCAGGGCAGGGCGGGTACGGCTTCCAGACCTCGTCGGCCATGGCCGAGCTGGCGGCGGAGCAGATCCTGGCCGGCGCCGGCAGCGGAAGCCTGGCCGGGGCCAGTCCGGAATCCCGGACATCGCAGGCGCTGGCGGCCACTCGATGGTCCATCCGGCGCTGAAGAATGGTCCCATGAGCACGCTGATCACCAATATCGCCGAACTGATGACGCAGGACCTCGAACACCGGGTCCTGAAGGATGCAGCGGTGGTGATCGAGGGGGAGCGGATCGCGTGGATAGGGACAGCATCCGGTGCACCGGCCGCGGATGACGCCGTCGATGCCGGCGGCCGTGCCGTCCTGCCGGGCTGGGTGGATTCACATACCCACCTGCTGTTCGCCGGCGACCGGACTGCCGAGTTCGAGGCGCGCATGGCGGGTGAGCAGTACGCCGCCGGGGGCATCGCCGTCACCGTGGAAGCCACCCGCGGCACGTCTGACTTCGACCTGACCCGCCTTGCGCTGGGCCGGGTGGCGGAGGCGGTGTCGCAGGGAACAACCTACCTGGAAACGAAGAGCGGCTACGGCCTGGATATTGAGCATGAGGCCCGCAGCGCCCGCATTGCCTCCACGGCCGCGGACCAGGTGACGTACCTCGGCGCGCACCTGGTGCCCGCCGGGCAGGACCCGGAGGCTTACACGGACCTGGTGTGCGGGCCCATGCTGGCAGCCGTCCGGCCTTACGTGCAGTGGGCCGACGTGTTTTGTGAGAAAGGCGCCTTCACGGCAGAGCAGTCGCGCCGCGTCCTGCTGGCCTGCCGCGACGCCGGCCTGGGGCTGCGGGTGCACGGCAACCAGCTGGGCGAAGGCCCGGGGGTGCAACTGGCCGTGGAACTCGGAGCGGCCAGCGTGGACCATGTGAATTTCCTGTCAGCCCGGGATGTCGAGGCCCTGGCCGGTACCTGGACACGCTGGGACGCGGCGCGCGGCACGGGGGAGCGGGGAACCGTGGCTACCTGCCTGCCCGCCTGCGACCTCTCCACCCGCCAGCCGCTTGCTCCTGCCCGCGCGCTCCTAGACGCCGGGGTCCAGGTGGCAATTGCCTCAAACTGCAATCCCGGCACGTCCTACACCACTTCCATGGCCTTCTGCGTTGCCACCGCAGTGCTCCAGATGGGCCTCAGCGTGCATGAGGCAGTCCGGGCGGCCACCTATGGCGGTGCACTTGCGTTGCACAGGGACACTGGCAGCGACGCCGAGGGCGAACGCGCCGTGGGATGCATTGCCGTCGGACACCGGGCGGACCTCCATATGCTCAACGCGCCCTCTGCTACCCATCTGGCTTACCGGCCGGGCATGCCGTTAACGTACGCTGTGTGGCGGGCGGGAGTCCGGGAAAGGTAGCCCGCCGCTCTTTATTTGACGTTAGCTGATTGTTTCCCATCTGTTAGAATCAGAAAGCGTCATCCGATGGGTGGCTGAAGTACGCGAGAGGCACCTGTATGACCCGCACCGACCGACTGACCGCCATCCTCGACCTGCTGGCCCGGACCGGGCAGGTGGAAGTCGACGAAATTGTCAGCACCCTCGGTGTATCACCGGCCACTGCACGGCGTGACCTGGACAGCCTTGCCAAGCGTCGGCTCCTGACCCGTACCCGTGGTGGAGCCACCACCGGGGCCCTGGCCTATGACCTTCCGGGCCGCTACAACCGGGACGACCACGCCGAAGCCAAGGAACAGATCGCCCGGGCGGCGTCTTCGCTGATTGCCCCCGGGGCCGTCATCGGCTTGTGCGGCGGGACCACCAGCACTGCTCTCGCCCAGATCCTCGCCACCCGCGAAGACCTTAACGCACCCTCGAACCAGCCCACCCTCACAGTGGTCACCAACGCCATTAACATCGCCGGGCAACTGGCTGTCCGCCCCAACATCAAGGTGATGGTGACCGGCGGCATCCTCAATCCGCGCTCATACGAGCTGGTTGGGCCGTATACGGACATCATTATGCAGAAGGTGGTGCTGGACATCGCCTTCATTGGGGTCAATGGCATCGATCCCGAAGTGGGTCCCACCAATACCGGCGAGGGGGAAGCCTCCGTCAACGCCCTCCTCGCAAGCCGGGCCCGGGTTTCCTACGTCATCGCTGATTCCTCCAAGGTGGGTGTCCGGGCCTTCGCCACCATGGACGGCTACGACTTCACCCGGCTTATCACCGACTCCGGAATTTCCGCTCAGGACAAGGCTGCCTTTGAAGCCCACGGCACGGAAGTGATTGTCGCGCCGGCCTAGCAGGAGTGGCTTCCTGGCGGCGGCTAAGCCCTGCAACTGTACGTGGCTGCTGTCAGGCCTGCTCCAGCAAGTGCAGGCAAGATGGGTACATGCTGGTTCCTTCCCGTCGCCGCCTGAAGCTCGAAGTTTGGATCGTTCTGGGCCTGTCCCTGGGCCAGTCAGCCGTGTATTCCGTGGTGCAGCTCCTGGACAAGATAACCCGTGCGCCGCTGGCTGAGGGCACTTCCACGCTGAACCGCTCGCAGAGCACGCGCGAGTACTTCGACCTGACCTACCAGCTGCTGGACATCCTCTTTGCCTTGGTTCCGGTGCTCCTGGTGATCTACTTCCTGACAGACCACCGCCAATCGGTGTCCGGCGGTCCCGGCAACACGGGGTCGGCCTTCCAAAAGCTTGGCTTCGATTTCGCCCGGCCCGGCAGGGATCTCCTGCAGGGGCTGGGGCTGGCGGGACTGATCGGCATACCTTCCCTTGGGCTTTATGCGGCGGGCAGGGCCCTGGGTATTACGACGGCGATCATCCCCAGTGCGCTCGACGCCTACTGGTGGACGGTTCCGGTCCTGATCCTGTCCGCACTCCGGCACGCGGTGGTGGAGGAGGTCATTGTGGTGGGCTACCTGATGAACCGCTTCGGCAAGTTCGGCTGGAGTGTGCCGCTCTCCATTGCTGTCAGCTCTCTGCTCCGCGGCACCTACCACCTGTACCAGGGGTTCGGTCCGTTCATTGGCAACGTGGTCATGGGCATCGTCTTCGCCTGGCTCTACACCCGGACCAAGCGGGTCATGCCCCTTGTGATAGCCCACGCGCTGCTGGACATCGTTGCCTTCGTTGGTTTCAGTATCTTCGGGAGGGCCGTCGGGCTGGGCTGAAAGCGGGGTGGCGCCGTGTACGTTCCCCCCTTGCAGCGGCGAGGCTGAGGCACGCTCGGCTACGGCCCTGGCTCGTCAGCCCGACAAGACCTGAAGCAGCGCATCCTCGAATGGGCTGGTGTTTGAGGGAAGGCATCCCGGCGGCCAATACGTTGGTTCTTTGTCTGCTTGTTCGGCTTGGTAGTGGCGGCCGGTGGGTGAGGTCCAGCCGGGTGGCTCGTTCTTCGTGGCCGGGGTTGGTGTCCAGCGGCTGTTGTGTTTCAGGTGATGGTGTTTGGGGCAGAGCTGTGCCAGGTTGCTGATGCCGGTGGTTCCGCCGTGCTGCCAGGCTTGGAGGTGGTCGGTTTCGTTGTCGAGGGAGTTGTTGTTGCAGCCGGGGAAGGTGCATTTGCCGTCCCGCAGCTGCAACGCCTTTTTCATGGCTTTGGTGAGCCGATAACTGGTGCGTCCGATCTCCAATGGTGTCCCATCGCTGGGATCAACCAGAACCCTGCGGAACGACTCGGCGCCGTTGGCAAGGAGTTTGCGGGCCATCGAGGCGGGGATGGGTCCGTATCCGTCGAGTTCGGCGGGTTCGTCCGTCAGCCCGAGGAGTGCGAACACGGGAACGGTGACGAGGACTTCGGTCCGTGGCGTCGGAACCTTTCCGGGTTCGGTGGTGAAGGCGGCAGCAGTGGCGGTGGCTATTCCAGTCCCGGTGTCTTCCTGATGGGCAGGAGTCCTGTGGGTGAGGAGTTGGTTGGCGAGGACGTCGGCTTTGCGCTGGGGAAGGGTGCGATGCTCGCCTGGTGCTTGCAGGCCGCGGGCGATGGCTGTGGTTCTGTTCCAGATGGCCTGGGCGGTGTCGGCCGGGAGGTAGGCGGAGATCCAGGCCATGCCGTCGCGGTCCGGGGTGTATTCGACCCGCCGGTCCGCGACGCTTTTGCGGTGGCGTTTTTCGATGGATTCGGGGTGGCGGCGTTCCCGCCAGCCCCGCACTTTGGCCCGGAGCCGGGCAGGGACGAGCTCCGCGGCGGGGCAACCACGGGCCGGATTGGGGGCATCGGGGTCGAGGAAGTGCTCTACGACGGCGACGGCAGCGGTGTGCTCCAGAGCCTCGGTTTCGTCTGCGAAGATCTTCGCCTGCTGCCAGGTGAGGCTCCCCGCGGACAGGGCGTCCATGACCGGCGGCAGGGCACAGACCAGCCGGGACTGAGCCACGAACGCGCTTGCGGCGCCGGAACTGATGGTGAGAATCCCTGCGATCTCCTCGACGGTGGAGATCTCCGTATAGGTCCGCTCATGCAAAGGCGCGTCGGGCGGGGTCATGGCGTGCTGCAGGTCGACGGCATCGGATGCGTCCCTAGCCTGGAGTGCGGACAGCTGGGCTTGCAGTTTCCTAGTCACGTGCATCCGTTCGAGCCGGATCTCGTAGGCCCGCCGCAAAACATCCACTCCGTCCCCGGCGGCACCTGAAGCGCCGGCGGAAGCGAGGGCGGCGTCCTTGGCGGTAAGCGCGGTGAGAGCAGCAAAAGAGGCGCGAACGTCCTCCATCGCTGCCGCCGCCCCAACACCGTTTCCCATACCAACATCATCGGCGGAGGCACTGACATTTTCCGGGCCGCCCCACAGATGCATTCGGCCGCTATCGGCAGGTGACGCCGTTGTCACCCGCTGATAGCGGCCGAAGCATTTTGCCGGGCAGTGCCCGGTCCCAATCAAGAAGGATCGGGGAAGCAAGAGGACGTCAGATCGTGACGGCCCCGTTGGCGGTTTCGAATGTGACCGACAGGATGCCAGGCGTACCGTGCGGGGCGACCCACTCAACAGCTACATCCTCGAGCGGCTTCTCCACCGGTTCACCCAGCCACTCGGTAACCCGGGAAGCGGAGCCGGCGATAGTGAGGCAGCTCATCTTGATGCTGCTTTCGTAGGCGTTGGACGGGTGAAGCGACGGGTCGCCCTCCCACTTGAGCATGTAGGGAACCTGGGGATCGGCGATGAGGCCCAGGATCCCAATCTGCTTCCATACCAATTCGCGGCCATCCGGGAACTTGCGGTTGCCGTTGACGGCTGAGCGTCCAAGGCGCTCCTCAAAGGGGGCGAGGTCGTCCACTTCGACGCACCAGCCCATCCAGCCGCCGCCGGCTGCGGAGCGTGCCCGGACAGCCTGCCCGAACGGAGCCTTGTCCGAAGCCGGGTGGTCCAGGACCTCCACAACCTCGAGGTACTTATGGCCGGCCAGCGGGATGATCATATTCCGGGTTCCGAACCGGGGGTGCACCCCGCCCTTCACTGCCTCAACGCCGAGGGCGGAAGAAATACGTTCGGTAGTGGCCGCGAGGCCATCGTGTTCACAGGCGTAAGAGACGTGATCCATGCGCATGCCATCATCTTGGCACTTTGTGATCGGGCTCTCAGCTTAGGGTAGCCTTACTGGATCTTGCCGGTATGACAGCCGGATCAGAGGGCCGTTGAGCAGCAGAAACTCCCAGGACCATGTTCGTCATATTGCTGTCCGGAGGCAATTCCCTGTTCCTACACTGGGCTCAGGTCATGAGCGCCAGCGCCAAGCCCCGGCTCGCTGGCCGGCAACCCTCCATCCGCGGTGGGGTGCCCCGGGTGAGGACCTGGTTGTCCGGCAACGGCCGGAGAGCAAGCGCGGCCCGTGGTGCTCCCAGCATGCCGGGCCCATGTCAAAGGAGCCTTGAATGTCCAACGGATGGTCTTTCGAAACCCGCCAGATCCACGTCGGCCAGGAGCCGGATGCCGCCACAGGTGCCCGGGCGCTGCCGATCTACCAGTCCACGTCATTTGTTTTCCCGAGTGCAGAGAGCGCTGCGAACCGCTTCGCCCTGGCTGAACTGGCCCCCATCTACACACGCATCGGCAACCCCACCCAGGAGGCGGTGGAGCAGCGGATCGCCAGCCTCGAAGGCGGCCTCGCGGCGCTGCTCCTCAGCTCAGGCCAGGCTGCGGAAACCTTCGCGGTCCTGAACATCGCAGAGGCGGGGGACCACATCGTCGCCAGCCCCAGCCTCTACGGCGGTACGTACAATCTGTTCGCCCACACACTGAAGAAGTTCGGCATCTCCGTCACGTTTGTCGCGGACCCGGACAACCTGGACCAGTGGCGCAGTGCAGTCCAGCCCAACACCAAGCTGTTCTTTGGTGAAGTGGTCTCCAATCCCCGCCAGGACGTCCTGGACATCGAGGGCATCTCCGAAGTAGCCCATGAAGCCGGAGTTCCGCTGATCGTGGACAACACCCTCTCCACGCCGTACCTCATCCGGCCGCTGGAATGGGGTGCGGACATCGTGGTCCACTCGGCCACCAAGTACCTAGGCGGGCACGGCGCCGCCATCGCCGGCGTCATCGTGGACTCGGGGAAGTTCGACTTCAGCAAGGACCCGGAGCGGTTCCCCGGCTTCAACACCCCGGACCCCACCTACAACGGGCTGGTGTACGGCCGCGACCTCGGTGAGGGTGGCGCGCTGGGCGCCAATCTGTCTTATATCCTCAAGGCCCGCGTCCAACTCCTGCGCGATCTTGGCTCCGCGGTGTCCCCCTTCAACGCCTTCCTGATTTCCCAGGGTCTTGAGACGCTCAGCCTGCGGGTGGAACGGCATGTGGCAAACGCCACCGAAGTGGCCCGCTGGCTGGAAGGAAGGGACGACGTCGAATCCGTTGCCTATGCAGGCCTGCCCTCCAGCCCCTGGTACCAGCGCGGCCGCAAGTACGGCCCCAAGGGCACCGGCGCGATCGTTGCCTTCAACCTGGCCGGCGGCGCCGAGGCGGGCCAGCGGTTCGTGGACGCCCTGGAACTGCACTCGCATGTTGCCAACATCGGGGATGTGCGCTCCCTGGTGATCCACCCGGCGTCGACCACCCACAGCCAGCTCTCGCCCGAGCAGCAGGTGGCGGCCGGCGTCGCTCCGGGACTGGTCCGGCTCTCGGTGGGCCTTGAGCACATCGACGACATCCTGGCCGACCTTGAGGCCGGCTTCCGCGCGGCCAAGGGTGCCTGAGCAGGAGCAATGCACGACGGCGGGAGCCGCCGCCGGTGGGCAGCAAGCCGGGAAGTCACAACCAGTCACACTCTTGGTCCGGAGCGGGTGCTGTTTCGTACACTCGAACCAGGTCATGAGTGCCAGTGACAGCCCCGGCTTGCTGGCCGGCAACCCTCCTTCCGCGGTGGGGTGCCCCGGGTGAAGACCTGGCCTGCCGGTCATTCCGCCGGCGGGCAAGCGCGTAGAAGAGGTCTTGCCATGACGGTTACCGTCACCCGTACCACCGTTCCCGAACACGGAGTTGTCCGCTACGCCTCCATTGGGGGACTGGAACTGGAGGCCGGCGGCTACCTGCCGGATGTCACGCTCGCCTACGAAACCTGGGGCACCCTCAACGCGGACGGTACCAACGCCATCCTGATCGAGCACGCCCTGACCGGCAGCACCCATGTGACCCGCGGGGACAGCGACGAGGAAGGCTGGTGGGAACAGCTCGCCGGGCCGGGGGCACCGGTGGACACGGACAGGTACTTCGTGGTGTCCATCAACATCGTAGGCGGCTGCTACGGGTCAACGGGCCCGTCGTCGCCGGCCCCGGACGGAACCCCCTGGGGTTCCCGTTTTCCCCTGGTGACGCTGCGGGACAGCACCGTGGCGGAGGCGAGGCTGGCCGACCAGTTGGGTATTGGCAGCTGGTACGCGGTGCTGGGTGGTTCCATGGGCGGCGCCCGTGCGCTCGAATGGGCCGTCACCTATCCGGAACGGGTGCAGCGCTGCGCCGTCATCGCGGTGGGGGCTGCCAGCACCGCGGAGCAGATTGCCTTCGCCCAGGCCCAGACCCTCGCCATCCGCCAGGACCCCAACTTCAACGGCGGCGACTACTACGGCGGACCCGGCCCCGAGGAGGGCCTGGCCCTGGCGCGGCGCATCGCCCATATCACCTACCGTTCAGCGGCGGAGCTGGAGGGCAGGTTCGGCCGGGCACCGCAGGATCCCGAGTCGCCCCTGCGCGCTGAATGCCTGGGGGAGCGCGGGCGCTACCAGGTGGAGAGCTACCTGGACCACCAGGGCAACAAGCTGGTGCAGCGGTTCGACGCCAACAGCTATATCGCCATCACCGAAGCGCTCATGAGCCACGACGTCTGCCGCGGCCGGGGCACGCTGCCTGAGGCGCTGGCCCGGTCCAAGGCCCGTTTCTTCGTGGCCGCCGTGGATTCGGACCGGCTGTACTTCCCGTCGCAGTCCCGCGAACTGGCCCGGGCGCTGCCGGGAAGCGTGGACGTGCACCTCATTGAGGCGCCCATCGGGCACGACGGCTTCCTCACTGAGATCGGGCAGCTGGGCGATCAGCTCCGCACGAAATTTTTGGTCTGAGCCGCTCAGCCGTTCATGATTTCGCCGCGCCGGGTCATGTACTCCTCGACGGACAATTCACCGTTGCTGTACTGCTGGTCCAGTTCCTCGAGCTTCCGGGCACGGTACCCCTGGGGGGCCGACGGCGGCGGGGGAGTGGCAGGGGCAGAAGGCTGTTCCGGAGCAGGCTGCCGGGTTTCCGGCTGCTGGAACGGCGGTTCCTGCGGGCCCCACGGGCCGTTGCCTGCCGGTGGCATGGGCGGCTGACCGTACTGCCCGGGCAGTGGCTGGCCGGGCAGTGGTTCATTGGGTGGCAGGGGCTGCTGCCGTTCGATCCGGCGGAACCCGCCTGCAAAGTAGTCCTGCTGCGTGTAGCCGTCCCGCGGCTGCTTGCTCTGCGGTCCGGCGGAGCCGGGAAACTGTCCGGGGAACTGTCCCGGGTACCCGCCGGAGAAGCCCTGCTGGTTCCTGCGGTCCACGGATTTCCGGTACATCCGCATGGCCACCGGGATCAGGAGTGACAGGATGATGATCCAGAAAAACAGGTCGAGCACGGTGCTGCACCTCTCGTAGGGGTTCGTTAAAGCTTAACGCCGGACGGCACGCGGACCGCCGTGATTCCCAGGAAAGCCGCGTACCGGTCATCAGCCGCCTGGACAGCGGGATAAAGCGGCGTCCCCGGCCGGCTGCCGGCGGGACCAGCGGAGCGGATGTCCAGTTCGCACCTGTCCGGCCGGAGGGTGTGCCGCCAGGAGCCGGCCATCCGCCCGTCGAGCAGCACCACGTGGATCGGTTCCCCGGCGGCCGGAAAAGCGGGAGCCGTTTCGCCAAAATAATGGCGGGTGGCGGAGTACCCCCACCACGTACTCGTCGTAGCACTGCATCAGGTCGACCCGCGGTTCCCGCTCCCGGCAGTCGCGCATTCAAGCCCGGCGGGGAGCCGGCGCCGGACGCGTAATAATGCACGACGCCGTCAATTTCCTCTGCAGCTAGGGCCTCCGGATGTGCCTCCATGGTTTGCCGGACGCCGTTGCGGATGTCCGCCGCGGTCAGGCCCGACCAGCCGGCGCAATCCTTCACCGTGGCAGGCCCGCGGCTCGTGAAGCAGCGGCGGGCAAGTTCCGCCAGCGCATCCGCATGGGCAAGGCCAGGTGCAGCACCCCGCGTCGCCAGAGGCCCGTCAAGGAAGGACGGGCGCCGCTAGCGCCGTGCCGTCTCCGCGCTTCCCAGCGGTCCCTCGCCCGAACCCAGCGGAACGCCCGGGCCGAAGACTGGACCCGGCGTCGGGCGTTTTGCTTTGATGCCGTCGCCGGAGGACTGGTGCCGCAGCCGCCGCAGCACCCAGGGCACAAAGTACTCGCGCGCCCACACCAGGTCACCGGACCGGGCCTGGCGCCAGGTCCGGGGCGGAAGCGGCTTGGGCTGCAGCGGCTCCAGGGTGTGCTCCACGTTCAGTGCGTCGAGCACCATGGCGGCGATGGTGTGGTGGCCCAGCGGCGAGAAATGCAGCCTGTCCTGGTCCCACATCTGCGGATCGCCCAGCTGCCGCAGGGACCACATGTCGGCGATGATGGCATCGTGCCGGGCAGCCACGGTACGCAGGTTCTCGTTGTAAATGGCAACCTTGCTGCGGATCCTGCTGAGCACGGAGGACCCGGTGTCGGGGCCATTAAAGAGGACAACGGTGGCGCCGCCCATCGCCAGGATCTGGACTACCGAATCGAGTCTCTCGGCCAGCGCGTCCGGATCGCCGCCGGGGCGGATAAGGTCGTTGCCGCCGGCGGACAGCGTGACCAGGTCCGGCTTCAGTGCCAGGCAGGGCGCCAGCTGCTGGTCCACGATCTGCTGCAGCAGCCTGCCCCGGACCGCGAGGTTGGCGTAGGCAAAGTCCGGCTGGCTGCGGCTGAGCTCCTCAGCCACCCGGTCGGCCCAGCCGCGGTAGCCGCCGGGGCTTGAGGGTTCGGGATCGCCGATGCCCTCTGTGAAGGAGTCTCCCATCGCCACATACCGGGTCCAGGGGTGGGCTCCGGAGTGTGCGGGCGGGGTTGGGATGGCACTTGCGTCAGTCACGGCTCCTATCCTGCCTTTCGGCTCGCTGGCTACGCGAACGTAGGTTGTTACCCCCGGGTAACTGATAAAAATGGAAACCATGACTGAAGCCGAAGTATTTCCTTCCCCCGTTGTCCTGTGGTCCCATCCGGAAGACCAGCGCGACGGCAAGCCGCTGCTGGTGATGCTGCACGGTTACGGAGCCAACGAACAGGACCTGCTGGGCCTGGCGGACCTGCTGCCGGGGGACTTCGCCGTCGCTTCCGTGCGTGCGCCGATCACCATGGGTCCCGGCTTCACCTGGTTCCCGCTGACCGCGTCAATCGACTACTCACTGGAGCGCGTTAAGCGCGCTTCGGAGTACGTGCTCGACTGGATCGACACCATCAGGGCGGGCCACCCCTCCGTGTCGCTCCTTGGCTTTTCCATGGGAATGGCCATGGCCACCACGCTCCTGCGGCAGCGGCCCACGGACTTTGCCGCCGTCGTCGGACTGTCCGGATTCGTGGTGGACGCCGGCGACGACCCCTCCTTCAGGGACGACGAACTGGACGGCACGGTGCCCATGTTCTGGGGCCGGGACCAGCAGGATCCGGTGATCACCCAGGACAAGATCGAGTACACGATGGGCTGGGTCCGCAAGCACGTGAAGCTGACCAAGGTGCTGTACACCGGCATGTGGCACGGCATCAACCAGCAGGAGATCGGGCACGTGGGCGAGTTCCTCACCCATGAGGTCCTGAAGAAATAGGGAGTACGACACCGGCGCCTGCGTTGGGAGGGCCGCTTCAGCCGGGCGTCCCGTCAGTCTTCCGTGGGCGCCACCACGCGGACGGTCTGGTTGTTGACCGTCACCGTGTCGCCGTTGCGCAGCTGCCGGCCCCGCCGGTCGTCGATCTCGCCGTTGACCTTGACCAGCCCGTTTTTGATCAGCTCGGTGGCCTCCACGCCGTCCTCCACCAGGTTGGCAAGCTTCAGCAGTTGGCCCAGGCGGATCATGCTGTCGCGGATGGGGACGTCGTCAACAGTGTTGCTCATAGAGCAATGATGCCTGACGTAGGGTGGGTGCAATGACCTCCACCTCCCGCCTGCCCGTCCTCGCAGGCCTGCCGCTGGCGGTGGGCGCGGGCCTTGCCATCCCTGTCCAGGGCCGGATTAACGGCGCATTGGGTGTCCGGCTGGACGACGGCATCGCCGCAGCGGTGGTGAGTTTCAGCACAGGGCTGCTGGTCATGATCCTCATCTCCCTGCTCCTGCCGCGGGGGCGTGCCGGGCTGGCACGGATCATTCCGGCGGTCCGTTCCCGGGCGTTCCCGCCCGTGTACGTCCTGGCCGGCGGGATCGGCGCGCTCTTTGTGTTCGCCCAGTCCTTCACCGTCGGCATCCTCGGGGTGGC
This sequence comes from Pseudarthrobacter sp. NamE2, assembly GCF_005796205.1. Classification (GTDB taxonomy): domain Bacteria; phylum Actinomycetota; class Actinomycetes; order Actinomycetales; family Micrococcaceae; genus Arthrobacter. The sequence goes on from NZ_VAHN01000003.1 coordinate 165,579, forward strand.
GCTGTTCACGGTAGCCACCGTGACCGGGCAGACGGTCAGCGGCCTTTTGGTGGATCGGCTGGGCCTCGGCCCCGCAGGAAAAAAGCCGGTGACCGGCATCCGGATCATCGGCTGCATCCTGACCATCGCCGCCGTCGCCTGGGCAGTTTTTCCCCGCTTCGCCGGGTCCGGAAGTGCGTCCGACGGCGGCCCCGCGGCGCTGCTGGTTCCCCTCCTGCTGCCCCTGGCGGCAGGGTTCCTGATGAGTTTCCAGCAGGCCATGAACGGCACGGCAACCGTGCACTACGGAACACCCATTGCTGCCACCCTGGTCAACTTCGTGGCCGGCAGCCTGGTCCTCTGGGCAGTGCTCGGCGCCAAGGTGGCGGTGGCAGGCCCGGGCAACCCGTTGCCGGGAGAGTGGTGGTACTACCTGGGCGGGCCCATGGGCTGCGTGTTCATTGGCCTGGGTGCGCTGCTGGTCCGGAGCCTGGGCGTGCTGGTGACCGGCCTGGGAATGATCGCCGGGCAACTGCTGGGTTCGCTGGCGCTGGACGTGGTGCTGCCGGCCCCGGGCAGCGTCGTGGCGCCTGCCACGGTCCTGGGCACTATCCTGACCCTCGCCTCGATCATCCTGGCCACCCTGCCCTGGCCCCGGGGCGCGCTCCGGGGGCGCGGCCGGTAGTCTAGGACACGCAGCTTTTACGCATCCCCTTCATCTGCCCCGCCCGGCTGCCGGACGTGCCTACCTCCGGTATTGCGCGGGGCCTGAAAACCGCGGACCGCACCCAGCGGCCCTGTAGAAATTGGAGTTACCCCATGGCAGCAAAATCCGTTCTCGACCAGGTCATTTCCCTCTCCAAGCGGCGGGGTTTCGTGTTCCAGGCCGGTGAGATCTACGGAGGTTCGCGTTCTGCCTGGGACTACGGGCCCCTTGGCGCCGAGCTGAAGGAAAACATCAAGCGCCAGTGGTGGCAGTCGATGGTCCGCGGCCGCGAGGACGTGGTGGGCCTGGACTCCTCGGTCATCCTGCCCCGCCAGGTCTGGGAAGCCTCCGGCCACGTCGAGGTCTTCTCCGACCCGCTGGTCGAGTGCCTGTCCTGCCACAAGCGCTACCGGGCCGACCACCTCGAAGAAGAGTACGAGGAGAAGAAGGGCCGCCCGGCCGAGAACGGGCTGAAGGACATCGCGTGCGCGAACTGCGGCACCCGCGGTGAATGGACTGAACCGCAGGAGTTCTCAGGCCTGCTCAAGACCTTCCTCGGTCCGGTGGCCAGCGATGAAGGCCTGCACTACCTTCGTCCCGAGACGGCGCAGGGCATCTTCGTGAACTTCAGCAACGTGCTCACCACCTCCCGCAAGAAGCCGCCGTTCGGCATCGGCCAGATCGGCAAGTCCTTCCGCAACGAGATCACCCCCGGCAACTTCATCTTCCGCACCCGCGAGTTCGAGCAGATGGAGATGGAGTTCTTCGTCGAGCCCGGCACGGACGAGGAATGGCACAAGTACTGGATGAACGAGCGCATGGCGTGGTACACCGGCCTGGGCATCCGGGAGGAAAACCTGCGCTTCTTCGAGCACCCGCAGGAAAAGCTCAGCCACTACTCCAAGGGCACCACGGACATCGAGTACCGCTTCGGCTTCCAGGGCTCCGAGTGGGGTGAGCTGGAAGGCATCGCCAACCGCACCGACTTCGACCTGTCCACCCACGCCAAGGCCTCCGGCGCTGACCTGAGCTACTTCAACCAGGCCACCAACGAGCGCTACACGCCGTACGTCATCGAGCCCGCAGCCGGCCTCACCCGTTCCTTCATGGCCTTCCTGATTGACGCCTACACCGAGGATGAGGCCCCGAACGCGAAGGGCGGCGTGGACGTCCGCACCGTCCTGAAGCTGGATCCCCGCCTTGCACCGGTCAAGGCGGCCGTGCTGCCCCTGAGCCGCAACGAGGACCTTTCGCCGAAAGCCAGGGACCTGGGCGCCCAGCTGCGCAAGAACTGGAACATCGACTTCGACGACGCCGGCGCCATCGGCCGCCGCTACCGCCGCCAGGACGAGATCGGTACCCCGTTCTGCATCACCGTGGACTTCGACACCCTCGAGGACCAGGCCGTGACCATCCGCGAGCGGGACACCATGAGCCAGGAACGCGTCTCCCTGGACAAGGTCGAGGGCTACCTGGCCGCACGCCTGATCGGCGCCTGACCATGGCCATCGAATACCGCGAATGGCAGGAGGGCGACGACCTCGCCCTCCTCGAAATCTGGGGCGACCCGGAAACTGCCCAGGCGCGCCAGTTCCGCGGCGCGCTCGCGGTGTCCTCAAACGGGACCGGCGGCAGCCCCTGGCGCCGCTGCATCGTGGCGGAGGACGTCATCGACGGCGTCGGGATTCCCGTCGCGGCCGGCGTCGTGTACGAGGCGTCGCTGCATCCCGAACGGCTGTGGACCTACATCGAGGTGGCCCGGGACCACCGCCGCTCCGGCATCGCTGCCAGCCTCCTGGCCATGCTGCGCCGGGAAGCCGGCCAGGCGCCGTCGGGCGTAACCAGGCTGCGCGCAAAGGTGGAGCCGGGCACCCCTGGTGCCGCTTTCGCCGAGGCCGCGGGCCTGTCGCCCATCCAGCGTTCACGCCTGGTGGTCGTTGAACCCGCGGCGCTGAAGCTTCCGGTGTTCCCGGACAAGGACTACGGCGGGCGGCCCGTCAGCGGTGAGAACGCCGGTTCCGACGTGGTCATGGACCTCGCCACCGGATCAGTGGAACTGACGGACGTGGTGGGCCGGTACTACACCTCGATCCACAGCTGGGACCCGCCCGGGGTCCTGTCCGTGGGGCAGGTGCAAAAGCTGTTCCTCGATGAACTCACCGGAGCGCACGGCGCCATTGTGCTGCGTGCCCGGCCGGAGTCGGCGTTCGGCGCGGGCGTGGCACCGGGCAAGAAGGGCCACATCCGGGCCTTCGCCGTCAGCTATGCGGCCCCCGCAACTCCCGATTCCTCACAAGCCGGGCAGACCGTCCCGGAAGCTCCCACCGAGGTCTTCATCGGCCATGAGCCTGCGTTGGACGCCGATGACGCCGCCGAGGCAGTCCGCGACATCCTTGCGCTCATTGCGTACCAGCACCCTGTGATGCTGGAACTGGACGACTCCATGGCAGCCCTGCGCGCCGCCGTCGAACCCCTCCTGGAGAGCGGCAAAGCCCGGCTCGCGGGCGCGGAAACCCTCGTCGTCTCGGACTGACACCAGACTGACTCGCACTTAATGTTCCCAAAACCCGTTTTCACGACGTTGAGTGCCAGTCAGTTGGGCTGGGGTCCCGGAGCAGTCAGAGGGTGACGTGGATGGCTGACTCCGGCAGGAGCTGGCCGAAGGCGCGGGAGAGCCGGACGTCCGCGCCGGTGCTCCCGGCGAAGGACTTGAGCACGAAACCGGTGGCAAGCGTCTGCCAGAGCCGGGTCTTGCGCAGCATAAAGTGCCCGGCACCCCGGAGCGCCACGTACTGCATGCCCTCAGCTACCGCAGAGGCGCGGCGGGCGAAAGCCAGCGACTGCGAGGGGCTGGTCCACCGGTCTGTGGTGCCATGGACGATCAAAACTTTCTTTCCTGCCATATTGGCGACAGGAGTCTCAGGGCTGAGCCACGGTGCCAGCGCCACCACGGCCTTCACCTGGGGATGGTCCGCTGCGCAGACTGCCGTCAGTCCGCCCATCGAGTGCCCCAGCAGGAAGACCGGTACATCCGGATGCTGTTCGGCGATCTGCGCCAGGGCCCAGCGTGCGTCCTGCAGTGGGGACATGTCCGGCCCGTTCCATCCCCGGACGCTGTTCCGCAGGGACCACACCGCCAGTCCGTGCTTGCGGCCCGCCCGGTGCAGGTGCCTGGCGAAAGGCACCATCCGCGCCGGGCTGAGGTGCCGGGCTTCCACCGGTTCACGGCTGTATGACTTACCGCCATGCAGGACCAGCGCCACGCCCCTGGTGTGGCATGATGCGTTGAGGACGCCCAGCACGGCCCGGTGGCCCGGCACTTCGGAAATTCCCTCAGCCGGCAGGCTGCTGCTGCCCTCGGCGCTTCGGTTGGCCACGCCTGGTACCTCCCCATAATCCATTTATCAACCCTACGGTGCCGGACGTAGAGTTCAAGGTATGAGGTTTCACTGCTGATGGGCGCCGGCCACTTCCACGCTTCTCCAGGCCATTCGGAGCCGACGCCGCAGGCGATGGCCGCCCGGCGCAGGGCCAACCGGATCCTGGCGGCGGTGCTGATCCCCATCACCTTGCTGGTCCTGGCGGGCATGGCGATGCTTTGGCCGTCCGGAAGCAAGGAAGGCATTTCGCTGGCCAACCCGTACTCGGCGGCCCCGGGGGTTACCTTCGACACCGGAACCATCCAGAGCGTGGTCACGGAAAACTGCATGCAGGGGGCAGCCCAGTCCAACCCGAACCAGCAGGGGCAAACCCAGCAGGGTCAAACACAGGGCGCCCCGGCGCAGCAAGGATCGGACTGCACGTTCGCCTTCACGGAACCGGACGCGGGCGGAAGTCCCGTCAAGGTCGTCATCAACCCTGACGTGGCAAAGTCCCACGGCGTAAAGCCGGGGGACCAGATCCGCTACCTGAACCTGTCCAACGCCCAGGGCGCGTCCGCTTCGCAGGGCTCACCCGCCTACATCTTCGTGGACTTTGTCCGAACCCTGCCCATCGTCCTGCTGGCCCTGCTCTACGCAGCCGTGGTGATCGCCGTCGCGCGGTGGCGGGGCCTGCGGGCACTGATCGGCCTGGTGGGGGCCTACTTCGTGCTCGCCACCTTTATGCTGCCCGGCCTGGTGGAAGGGAAGCCGCCGCTGCTGCTGGCGCTGGTGGGATCCACCGTGATCATGATCGGGGTGCTGTACTTCGCCCACGGGTTCTCGGCCCGGACATCAACAGCCCTGCTGGGCACCATCTTCGGGCTCGGCATCACGGCACTCCTTGCCGCGTGGGCCACTAACGCTGCCAACCTCGCCGGCGTCGGCAACCATGATGCCACCCAGCTGGTCAACACATCGTCGAACATCTCGATCTCCGGCGTGATCCTGTGCGGCCTCATCATCTCGGGGCTCGGCGTGCTCAACGACGTCACCATCACCCAGTCATCGGCCGTGTGGGAACTCTACGAACTGGCTCCGGCCAGCAGCGCCCGGAAACTGTTCAGCTCGGCCATGCGGATCGGCCGGGACCACATCGCCTCCACCGTCTACACCATCGCGTTCGCGTACGCGGGCGCCGCTTTGCCCATCCTCATCATCGTGATGCTGTACGACCGGCCGCTGGGGGAGACGCTCACCAGCGCCGAACTCTCCGAGGAGGTCATCCGGACCCTGGTCGGCTCCGTCGGGCTGGTCCTTGCCATCCCGGTCACCACCCTCATCGCCGTGCTGGTGGTCAAGGCGACCGGCATCAGGGAGGCGGCACCCGCCGTCGGAGGCTCTGCAAGGAACACGGGAGCTTCCCGGGGCAAGGAAGCTGTGCGGGACGCCAACGCGGGCCACATCACCGGGGGCCGTTACGACGGCGGCGGCAACCCTGCGGACGACGTCGAGGACACGGGCGCGCTCGCGGCGGCGGCCTATGAACGGAGGACGCAGGAAGGAAGCAGCCGCCGCGCCGTTGACGCTCCGGACGCTGCCCCGCTGACCCGCCGCGGCCGCCGGGCGGACCGCGGCTGACCGCCTGCCCCGAGCGCCCGTAGTCCCGGACGGGCCGATTTGCCCGGCTTTGCAACAATGGAATGGTGACTGTTGCAGCAACCCATCCAGTAGCCAAGCTGGAACTTCCGCCCCTGAAACTGGGTCCCATCACCGTGGACACGCCGGTGATCCTGGCGCCCATGGCCGGCATCACCAATTCCGCCTTCCGCAGGCTCTGCCGTGAATACGGCGGCGGCATGTACGTGGCAGAGATGGTCACCTCCCGCGCGCTGGTGGAACGGACCCCCGAATCCCTCCGCATCATTTCCCACGACGACGACGAGAAGGTCCGTTCCGTCCAGCTCTATGGCGTTGATCCGGGTACAGTCGGTGCCGCCGTGCGGATGCTCGTGGAGGAGGACCGGGCGGACCACATCGACCTGAACTTCGGCTGCCCCGTGCCCAAGGTCACCCGGCGCGGCGGCGGTTCGGCACTGCCCTGGAAGATCGACCTGTTCACCAACATCGTGCAGACGGCCGTCAAGGAAGCCTCCAAGGGCAACATTCCGCTGACCATCAAGATGCGCAAGGGCATCGACGACGATCACATCACGTACCTTGATGCCGGCCGGATTGCGCGCGATTCCGGTGTTGCCGCCGTCGCGCTGCACGGCCGCACGGCCGCCCAGTTCTACTCCGGCAAGGCAGACTGGTCAGCCATCGCCCGCCTCCGCGAAGCCCTGCCGGACATTCCGGTGCTGGGCAACGGAGACATCTGGTCCGCTGAAGACGCCGTCCGGATGGTCCGCGAGACCGGTGTGGACGGCGTGGTGGTGGGCCGCGGCTGCCAGGGCCGGCCTTGGCTTTTCGGCGACCTGCAGGCCGCCTTCGAAGGCAGCGACACCCGGCACACGCCCAACCTGGGCCAGGTGGCGGACGGCGTGTACCGCCACGCCCAGCTCATGATCGAGACGTTCGGCGGTGACGAGTACAAAGCCCTCCGGGAGATCCGAAAGCACATGGCCTGGTACTTCAAGGGCTACCCGGTGGGCGGGGACCTGCGCGCCAAACTGGCCACGGTGCCCACCCTCGAGGTGCTGCGTACCCTGCTGGATGAGCTGGACCAGGACGTGCCGTACCCCGGCGTTGACTCGGAGGGCCCGCGCGGCCGTGCCGGGACGCCCAAGAAGCCGGCGCTGCCCAAGGACTGGCTGGACTCGCGATCCCTGAACGACGAGCAGTCCCGGGACATCGCCGCCGCGGAACTGGACGTTTCCGGTGGCTGACATTCCCCTGGTTGACAGTCCTGCCGTCCTGGCCCGCTCCGGCTACGACGCCGATGACTCGGCCCGCTGGGTGGAGGAACCGCCCAAAAGCATCTACCGGTCCGACTTCGAGCGTGACCGGGCCCGCGTGCTGCATTCCTCGGCCCTGCGCCGGCTTGGAGCCAAGACCCAGGTGGTGGCGCCGGACACGGACGACTTTGTCCGGACCCGCCTGACGCACAGCCTGGAAGTTGCTCAGGTGGGCCGCGAACTGGGGCGCGCCTTGGGCTGCGACCCGGACGTGGTGGACACCGCCTGCCTAAGTCACGACCTGGGTCATCCGCCTTTCGGCCACAACGGCGAATCCGCGCTGAACGAGGTGGCGCACGCGATCGGCGGATTCGAGGGCAACGCCCAGACCCTCCGGCTCCTGACCAGGCTCGAACCCAAGGTCCTCACCGGGGAGGGCCAGCCGGCCGGCCTGAACCTCACCCGCGCCAGCCTGGACGCGGCGTCCAAATACCCGTGGTCGGCGCTTGAAGCTCCGGTGATCCATGGCCGGCGCACCAGCAAGTTCGGCGCCTACCAGGATGATCTTCCGATTTTCAACTGGATCCGGCAGGGCGCACCTGAGCGCCGGACCTGCCTGGAAGCCCAGGTCATGGACCTCGCTGATGACATCTCCTACTCCGTGCACGACGTGGAGGACGCCATCGTTGCCGGGCACTTCCAGCTGCGCTGGATGGACAACCCGGACCACCGCGCCCGGGTGGTGGGCTACGCCAAGCAGTGGTACCTGCCGCACAACGAGCCCGCAGCCATCGACGCCGCCCTGGCGCGCCTCGAGGCAACCGACGTCTGGGTCCGCGAGGCGGACGGCAGCCGCAAGTCCATGGCTGCCCTGAAGAACATGACCAGCCAGCTGATCGGCAGGTTCTGCCAGAGCGCGCTGGAAACCACCCGGGCCGTCTACGGGCCCGGCCGGCTCACCCGCTACAACGCCGAGCTCATGGTCCCTGATGAGACCGTGATGGAAATCGCCGTCATGAAAGGCCTGGCAACCACGTTCGTGATGACTACGGAGCACCGGCAGCCCATCTACGAGCGCCAGCGGGAGGTCCTGCACGCACTCGTCACCACCCTGAGCGCCACGGGCGACCGGCACCTGGAACCGATGTTTGCCGCGGACTGGCGGGACGCGGCCGACGACGCCGCGCGGCTACGGGTGGTGATCGACCAGGTGGCTTCCCTGACCGACGGCTCAGCCCTGGCCATGTACGAGCGCCTGGTGGGAAGCCTGCCGTCGCTTTGGTGAGGAACGCCGTGGTGAGGAACGCCATATGCTGCCCGGCGCCGTCGTACCCCCGCATTAGGATTGCTCTGTGGCTGGGCTGATCAAACGTGAAGATATCGACGAAGTACGCCAGCGCACGGACATCAAGGAAGTGGTTGACGGCTACGTCACCCTGAAGGGCGCCGGGCTGGGGACCTGGAAAGGCCTGTGTCCCTTCCACGACGAGCGTTCGCCGTCATTCACCGTCCGCCCCCAGGTGGGCCGTTACCACTGCTTCGGCTGCGGCGAGGACGGCGACGTCATCGCCTTCGTCCAGAAACAGGACCACAGCTCCTTCCAGGAGGCCGTGGAGAAGCTGGCGGCGCGCATCGGCTATGAGCTGCGCTACGAGGACGGCGGCACCGGCCCCAGCCGCGAGGAAGTGGGACGCCGGCAGCGGCTCCTGGACGCCCACAAGATCGCGGACGAATTCTTCCGCGCCCAGCTCCTGACGCCGGGGGCTGCGGAGGCGCGCATTTTCCTGCACGGCCGCGGCTTCGACCGGTCCGCCGCGGAGCACTTTGGCTGCGGCTACGCCCCGCAGGGGTGGGACGCCCTCCTCAAGCACCTGCGCGGCCGCGGCTTCACGGACGCGGAGCTCAAGCTCACCGGCATGTTTTCGGAAGGCAACCGCGGCCTCTACGACCGTTTCCGCGGCCGCCTGATCTGGCCCATCAAGGACATCGCTGGGGACACTATCGGCTTCGGGGCGCGCAAGCTCTTCGAGGACGACCAGGGCCCCAAATACCTCAACACCCCGGAAACGACGCTCTACAAAAAGTCCCAGGTGCTGTACGGCATCGACCTTGCCAAGCGCAGCATCGCCAAGGACCGCCAGCTGGTGGTGGTGGAAGGCTACACGGACGTGATGGCGTGCCACCTGGCGGGAATTACGACGGCGGTGGCCACCTGCGGCACGGCATTCGGCACCGAGCACATCAAGATAGCCCGCCGGCTGCTGTCCGACGACGGTACCGGAGGAGAGGTGGTGTTCACCTTCGACGGCGACGCCGCCGGCCAGAAGGCGGCGCTGCGCGCCTTCGAGGAGGACCAGCGCTTCACCGCGCAGACGTACGTGGCCGTCGAGCCCAGCGGCGCGGACCCCTGCGACCTGCGCCAAAGCCGCGGAGACGAAGCCGTGCACGCCCTGGTGCAGTCCCGCAGGCCGCTGTTTGAATTCGCCATCCGGACCACCCTCGAGCAGTTCAACCTGGACACCGTGGAAGGGCGCGTGCAGGGACTGAAGGCCTCCGTCCCTGTAGTGGCTGCCATCAGGGACGCCTCCACCCGGACGGGCTACTGCCAGGCGCTCACGGGCTGGTTGGGCATGCCGGACCCCAACGAGGTGCTGCGGCTGGTCAACGCCGAAGTGAAGAACGCCGCCAAACGCGGGGACCAGGGACGTCCACCGGGCGGTGGGAGCCAGGTTCAGGGCGCCAACACCAACGGCGGCAGCCGGTCCCACGGCGGGCTCGGCCATGGCGCGCCGGGTTTCCCCGCTCCTTCCTTAGCCGGCGGTCCCGGTGTGGCTGAAGGGCCGCCGTCGGGAGCTGTTCCCTCGTTCCACCGGCCAGACCCGCGGGACCCCGTCGCCTCCATGGAGCGGCAGGCGCTGGAGGTGGCGCTCCAGGCGCCCTCCCTGCTGGCCGGTGCGGCCTGGGACCGCTTTTCTGAAGCCCGCTTCGCCACCCCTGCGTTCCAGGCCGTCCACGACGCGATGCGCGCCACCGGTCCCAAACTGGCGGAGGATCCCGTGCGGTGGGTGGAGCACGTCATGCACGAGGTCCCGGAGCCGCTGCGGCCGCTGGTGTCCGAACTGGCGGTGGTGCCGCTGCCGGCGAGTACCGAAGAAGCGGTGCTCAAGTACTGCCGCGATATCCTTTCGCGCCTCTTCGAGCTCCAGATCACCCGCGTCAAGGCGGACAAGATGGGCCAGCTGCAGCGGCTGGACCCGGCGGCGGATCCCGAGATGTTCCAGCGGCTCAACCGGGAACTGATGATGCTGGAGATGGAGCGCCGGACCCTGCGCGCCGAAGCCTAGCCGGGCGGGCAGGCGCCGCAGCAGTCCCGATTTCGTTTCCCGGGCAGGTGTTTGCTAGGCTAATACCCGCTTCATTCCTCCTTAGCTCAATTGGCAGAGCATTCGACTGTTAATCGAAGGGTTGCTGGTTCAAGTCCAGCAGGAGGAGCTTCCAATCCCCGTTCCGGCCTCCGGAACGGGGATTTTTGTTGTTGCCACGGGCTGCTTCGCGCCGCCGAACAACCCTTTTGGCCCGCGAATCCGCCGATTTCACTTTCGCCGGAATCCTTTGCTAATGTCATACCTGCTTCATTCCTCCTTAGCTCAATTGGCAGAGCATTCGACTGTTAATCGAAGGGTTGCTGGTTCAAGTCCAGCAGGAGGAGCTTTCGGAAAATCCCCGTTCGTCGCAAGGACGAACGGGGATTTTTGATTTTCCGGGCCGGGGTGGGAAGGCGCTAGACGAAATCCATCTCCACCTGCAGGAAACGTTCGGCCTCGGCGATGGCCGCTTCGAAGGCTTCTTTCTCGGTGGGGGACCTGCGCGGCTGCCTGGGGCTCCACTCGTGGGCGGCCGAGTGGATCCGCACGAATCCCGTTTCCGGCGGCGCATAGAAGATGCCGAACCGCTGCACGGGCCACTCCGGGGAGGTCTCGGGAGCCACCAGCAGGGCCGCGCTGAACGCCGGGTTGTACCACTGGGCGATGGGCCGCCGTCGGTCCTCGGTGAAGAGCCCGGCGGCGTAGAGGGTGGCAGACTGTTGGCCGGTTTGGGCGCGCAGCCGCTCCCACCACAATGGCAGAATCGCGGCATCGCACCGTTGCCATGTGGCCGGAAGCGGCGGCTGGTCCTGCCAATTGGGCACGGTCACATTTTATCCCGGCAGGAGCGCCCAAGGGCAGGTGCGGCCCCTGGCGCGGGCGGAGCCTAGGGTTTGTCCCGCTGCTTCCAGGGCCCCGGATTGACCCGGTATAGCAGGGCGGCGCCGGCCACGAGGCCCAGCGCGATGCCCATGGCGGGGTTGCCGAGGGCCCTCCCCGCGAAATAGCCGATGACGGCGCCCAGCACCGCTCCGAGGAAGAGCCCCCTTCCGTTGCGGTTCGGCCTGTGCTTGCCGGCGCTCATTCCATGGCTCCGTTCACTTCATGCCGCTGTTCAGTGGATCGACGGGACGGTGCGCGGCCGGACCACAAGCCAAAGTGCCGCGATGGCCAGCAGGATGCAAGCAGCCTGCACCGCGCCCATGGGCGTGGCGCTGGTGATTCCCAGCCAGCCGACCACGGGCGAGATCAAGCCGGCCATCATGAACGTCGAGAACCCCAGCAGCGAGGCCGCCGTGCCCGCCTGCCCGGCGTGGCCTGCCAGGGCGAGTACCTGCACGCAGGGGAACATGAAGCCCGTGCCCATAATGTAGAACCACAGCGGGACCAGTACGCCCCAGAGGCCCAGTCCCAGCTGGTCGAACACCACGATCAGCATGGCCATCAGGAACATCCAGGCCGTGGCGGCGGCAAGGATCCATTGCGGCGGGACCCTGCGGATCAGGCGCGAGCTTGTCTGGATACCGGCAACGATGCCGAGCGAATTGATGCCAAAAAGCACCCCGTATCCCTGCGGCGAGAAGCCGAAGACGTCCTGGAAAAGGAAGGGCGAGGCCGACAGGTAGGTGAACAAGCCGCCAAAGTTAAGCCCCGCCACCATCAGCAGGCCGACGAAGATCCTGTCGCTAAAGAGAATCCGGTAGCGCTGGCGGGCTGTCATGCCGCTCTGGGCCCTCTTTTCCGGCGGAAGGGTCTCCCGGACCAGGAACAGTGAGGCGATGATGACCAGCGTGCCGTAGCTGGCCAGGAACACGAAGATCCCCGGCCAGGGCATTATCAGCAGCAGTTGCGAACCGATGACCGGTGCCAGGATGGGCGCCAGACCGTTAACCAGCGACATGCGGGAGAACATCTTGACCATCGCGTATCCGGAGAACAGGTCCCGCACCATGGCCATGGCCACCACGCCGCCGCCGGCCGCGCCAACGCCCATCAGCACCCGGAAAATACCCAGGGTGGTGATGTCCGTGGACAGCGCCGCCCCCAGCGAGGCCGCGATGTGCAGAGCTGTGGCGAGGATCAGGGGATACCGGCGGCCGAACTTGTCACTGAACGGCCCAACCACCAGCTGCCCGAAGGCGAAGCCCACGGTCGTTCCCGCGAGGGTCAGCTGGACCTGGGCCTCCGGCACGCCAAGGCTTGCCTCCAGCGCCGGAAACGCCGGCAGGTACAGGTCGATGGTGAAAGGACCCAGGGCCGTCAGGGCGCCGAGCAGGAGTATGTACAGGAGTTTCCGACGGCGGCTGAGCAGGTCGCCGGGATTGGAGGCAGTGGTCACGGATGTCAATCCTAGGCCCGGTTCCGGCGTATTTTGCAGCGTTGTAGTCCGCGCCGCCCCGGCAAGCCCCGAAGTTCGTCCTGAACCTGAATGGTAGTTTTGTGCCGGGGACTGTGCCGATGCACTTTCCCGCACCACGGAAGCCGGATCAAGCAAAAACCAGTAAGGCGGAACCGATGAGCGGACGTCACAGCGGGCGCACCAGCCCGGGATTGCGCATCACCGCGCTGCCCCGGACGGTCAAACTCCTTTTCCGGCTGGCCCCGCGCCAGCTGAATGATGAGATCGCTTTCGCCAAGATCGAGCTCAAGCGCAAGGGCGTCCAAGTTGGAGTGGCGGCTGCCTTTTTTGCCATTGCCCTGGTTTTCCTGGTCTTCCTGGTCATCGGGCTCATCGTCGCCGCCATTATGGGCCTGGCCACCATCATGCCGGCCTGGCTGGCAGCCTTGCTGGTGTCGGCAGCCTTCCTGCTGATCGCGCTCATCGGGGCCCTGATCGGGCTGCGGAAGTTCAAGAAGGCCATGCCCCTGCTTCCGCAAGAAACCATCCGGGGCATCAAGCACGACGTCGGAGTCGCCAGGGAGGGGTCGGCCTTCAACTCTGCCGTCCTGGACCCGAACAGCCCCGAAGCAAAGGCTGCCAAGGCCGCCAGGGAAGAGGCCGCCGCCAAGGCCAAAGCCGAAAAGGCCGCAAGGGATGCCGAGCACGAAAGGGAATTCCCCCACGCGTCCGAGCCGGAGCTGGTGCGCCGGCTCAACCAGCGCCGCCACCACCTCACCGAGGCACGCGACCAACTAGGCACGGAACTGGACGTCAAAACCCAGGCCCGGTACCTGCTGTCCGTTGCCCGGGGCAAGGTCCGGGAGGGCCAGGCCCTCGCTTTGCACGGCAAGGATGCGGTTAGCGCCAGGCTCGCAGGGCTCTCCGGAGCCAGTGAAGGCCTGCAGAAGCGGTGGAAACCGCTGGCGTTCCTGGCCGCAGCCGGCACCGTTCTGGTGGTCCTGCTGCGGAAGCTGATCCGCACGTACTGAACGGTGGGAGCTGGCGGGCCGACGGGCGGCACGCCAGCAACTGCACAACCCGCGCCGACAAGGCAGCAGCATAGAAAGGGGGACGGGTGAAGTTTATTGGTGCCGGCGCCCGTCCCGGCCGTCCCCAGGTGGACCACGACGTCGTGTTCACCATCCCCAACCTGCTCACCGTGGTGCGGTTCATGGGGGTTCCGCTCTTCATTTGGCTGGTTCTGGCGCAGAAGGAGTACGGCGCCGGGGTGGTGGTCCTCGCCGTCATGGCCAGCACGGACTGGATTGACGGCTACATAGCCCGCCGCTTTGACCAGGCATCGAAACTCGGGCGGATCCTCGACCCCATCGCCGACCGGCTTGCCCTGATCGCCGTCGCCGTCACCCTGGTGATCGCCGGCGTCGTGCACTGGCTGTACCTGGCCGCGCTGGTGGTGCCGGATGCGGTGCTGCTCGCCCTGACGCTCTCGCTCTTCCGGGGGCATCCGGATCTTCCCGTCAGCGTGGTGGGCAAAATCCGCACCGGGCTGCTGCTCCTGGGAACACCCATGCTGGTTCTTTCCCGCTTGGACACCGGATTCTCCGAGGGGCTGTTCGTGGCCGCGTGGGTGGTGCTGGGGCTTGGACTGGTGGGCCACTGGATCGCCGCCTACAACTATTTCTGGGCGATTCTGCGAAAAGGCAGGATGCGCAGCGACCACGACGGCGGGACCTCCTGATGGTGTGGGTGGCCGTCGCCCTCGCGGTCGTCGGAGCCTTCTGTCTTGCGTTTGGTGCCCAGCGGCAGGGCAGTGCGGTCAAGGCGGACACCGGGGGACTGGCGCTGAGCTCGAACGGCTTCCTCCGGCTGCTGCGGAACCCGCGCTGGGTCTTCGGCCTCCTGCTGCTCGCGGCCGGGATGGCCATGAACGCCGTGGCACTGGTGTCTGCGCCGCTGACCGTGATCCAGCCCATCGGAGCCATCGCGCTGGTGATCACCACCATCGTCAACGCCCGGGACCAGGACCTCACCATCAACCGCGCCACGTGGGTAGCGATTGCTGCCTGCGTGACCGGTTCCGCCCTCTTCGTCCTGCTCGCCGTCACCGTGACCCAGGAGAACCACCACGTCAGCCTTGGGGACGAGCTGACCATTGTGCTGCTGCTGGCACTTGCCGTCGGCCTGTTCGGTTCCCTGGCCGTCATGTTCCGGCACCGGATGAACGCCTTTGTCTACATCCTGGGGGCCGGTGTCCTGTTCGGATTCGTGGCCGTGCTGACGCGTATCATCGGAAAGCACCTGCTTGATCCCAACGGGCTGTTCCTGCTGAACGTGCAGTGGTACTCCGTGGTGGCCATCATCGCCGCGGGCGGCCTGGGATCGTGGTTCGTGCAAAGCGCCTACTCCACCGGACCGCCGGATCTTGTGATTGCGGGCCTCACCGTCATCGATCCCATAGTGGGCATCGCCATCGGAATTGTGATCCTCGGTGAACTTCGCCCCGACGTGCACGCCGTTATGGCGATTGCCATGGGAACCGCCGCTTCCCTTGCTATCGTTGGGGTTATCGCCCTATCCCGCCACCATCCCGAAGTCACCAAACGCAAAAAGGACGCCCGGAAGGCGGGGGGCAGGCCAACCCACTAGCCCGTTCCTACAAGAGATCCAGCAATTACACGAAGCCGGGCGCGCATGCCGGGCCAGCCGTGCAGTCAGTCAAAGCTGTCCGCACCGTGACCATCAGGAGCTTTCCACGTGACCACGCCAGCCGACCAGCGCCCGCTGACCATCCTGATCGCCGCCGACACCTATCCTCCGCACGTCAACGGCGCAGCCCAGTTTGGCTACCGCCTGGCCAAGGGGATGACGGGGCGGGGACACAACGTGCATGTGCTGGCCTGCAACACCGGCAAGGGCAAGAGCTTCACCGAGTTCCACGACGAAGCGACGGTGCACCGGCTCCGCTCCCACAGCGTGCCCACCCACGAGTATTTCCGCATCTGCTTCCCCTGGGAGATCAAGAAGGAAATCAGCCTGCTGTTCGACCGGGTGCAGCCGGACGTTGTGCACATCCAGAGCCACTACATGATTGGCGAGCACGTCCTGTACGAGGCCGTGAAGCGCGGTGTGCGGATCGTGGCCACCAACCACTTCATGCCCGAAAACCTCAATCCGTTCCTGCCATTCCCCCAGTGGTTCAAGAACATCATCGGCCGCATCTCCTGGAAGGACATGGGCAAGGTGATGGGCCAGGCGGATGTGGTCACCACCCCGACGCCGCTGGCGGCGCGTGCCATGCACGAGCACGCCTTCCTGCGCAGGGTCCTTCCCCTGTCCAACGGCATCGACTCGGCTGCCTACGAGCTGCAGCCGGGCGAGCACATTGAGCCCCATCAGCACCCCACGGTGATGTTCGCGGGCCGGCTGGCGGAGGAGAAGCACGTGGATGTCCTGATCAGGGCCATCCGGAAGACCCCGCCGGAACTGAACGTCCACCTCGAAATCGTGGGCGGCGGCGAAGTCCGTGCATCCCTCGAGCAGCTGGTGGAGCGGCTTGGCCTGGGCAGCCGGGTGAAGTTCCTTGGTTTGGCCAGCGACGAGGACCTCCGCAAGGCCTATATCCGGGCCGATGTGTTCTGCATGCCCGGCACCGCTGAGCTGCAGTCCCTGGTCACGCTCGAGGCGATGTCCGCATCCACTCCGGTAGTGCTGGCTGACGCGATGGCGCTGCCGCACCTGGTGCGGGACGGCGAAAACGGCTACCTCTTCACCCCCAACGACAGCGATGACCTGGCCAAGAAGATCACGCAGATCCTCCAGCTGCCCAAGGACCAGCGCGACGCCATGGGGCAGGCGAGCAGGGCAATGGTGGAGCCGCACAGCATTCAGGGCACCCTGCAAACCTTCGAGGACCTCTACCGCGGCGCGGGCTACGAGGACAAGGTGGTCTGAGCGCTGTCCGGGGTTTGCTAGAGTGTTTTTGCCCTGAAGCTCGCAGATTGTTCACCTGCGTGCGTACGGGGCCTCTGGGGCTATAGCTCAGCTGGTTAGAGCGCGGGACTCATAATCCTAAGGTCCTCGGTTCAAGTCCGAGTAGCCCTACGTCAGAAACCGCGGCCGACGATATCCGTCGGCCGCGGTTTCTTTTTTAACCAGCGCATCTGCGGTAAGTTACTGCCGAGTAACATAACGGCCCCCGTCCTGAACTGCCGGGCAATTATTATCCGAAGGGTAACCATGTCCACACCTTCCAGCGCCCCTGATGACCTTCCCTATGCCGACGGCGACTTCTATGCGTTTGAGCAGCTGCTGACTGCCAAGGAGCAGGACCGGCTGGCAGAGGTACGCGACTTCCTGGCGCGGGAAGTTCGTCCCATCGCTGTGGACTACTGGAACCGCGGCGAGTTTCCAATGGACCTCATCCCCAAGTTGGGCGACATTGACCTGGTTAGCCCTGTCCGGCGGCAGGGGTATTCCAACCTGCTCGCAGGGCTGATTCACGCGGAGGTGACGCGGGCGGACGCCTCCATCGCTACCTTCCTGGGAGTCCACGACGGACTCTTCGCCGGTTCCATTGAGGTGCTGGCCTCACAGGAGCAAAAGGACGCCTGGCTTCCCGACATCTACGGCATGAAAAAGATCGGCGCCTTTGGCCTGACCGAGCCGCTCGGCGGCAGCGACGTGGCAGGCGGGACGCGGACCACCGCCCGGCGCGACGGCGGCTCCTGGATCCTCAACGGGGCCAAGCGCTGGATCGGCAACGCCACCTTCTCCGACTGGGTAGTCATCTACGCCCGCGACCTGGCCGACAACCAGGTCAAGGGCTTCCTGGTGGACACCAGCCTGCCGGGATACAGCGCCACCGCGATTGAAAACAAGATTTCCCTCCGTACCGTCCAGAACGCCGACATAACCCTCGACAACGTGGTGGTTCCCGGCTTCTACAAACTGGAACACGCCAACAGCTTCCGCGACGTCAACAGAGTCCTCAAAGTCACCCGCCTCGGCGTCGCCTGGCAGGCCGTCGGCCAGCAGCTTGCCGCCTTCGATGTTGCCCGGCGCTACGCAGTGGAACGCCACCAGTTCGGCCGCCCGCTGGCATCGTTCCAGCTGGTCCAGGACCAGCTGGTCAAGATCCTCGGCAACGCCGTCAGTTCAATGGGAATGATGGTGCGGCTCTCGCAGCTTGAGGACGCAGGGCAAACCAAGGATGAACAGTCCGCCCTGGCCAAAGCCTTTACCACTGCACGGATGCGCGACAGCGTCGCCCTTGGCCGAAGCATCCTGGGCGGCAACGGCATCGTCACTGACTTCGAGATGGCGAAGATCTTTGCCGACGCCGAAGCCATCTACTCCTATGAGGGCACCGCCGAAATAAACACCCTGGTGGCCGGCCGCGCCATCACCGGCATCTCGGCCATTATCTGATCCCCTCCTCCTCAGGGCGGTCCCTCCAGCGGCAGCAGGACGGACGGCCGCAGGTCCATCACGAACTGCAGGGGATTGACGTAATCCTCGCCGCGGCGCACGCCCCAGTGGACGCAGGACGGCGTTCCGCAATGGCCGGCGAGGGTGGTGCCAATGACTTGGCCTTCGGTGACCATGCTGCCGGCCGCCAGGGTACTCCCGACGGGCTCGAAGCTGCTGCGCAACCCGTTGCCGTGGTCGATGGTGATCACCGGCCGGTCCACCACCACGCCCGCGAAGGTGACGGTGCCCGCCGCGGGGGAGGTGACAGGGGCGCCGTCGGACACTGTCCCAAGGTCCACGCCCCTGTGCCCGCTCAACCACGGCTTGGGCGGCGGATCGAAAGCCCGCAGCACTGGCGGGCGGGGCGCCAGCGGCCAGCGCCAGGAAGGCGGAGCCGCCTGTGCGGCCGGATCTCCGCCCGCCGTCGCCGCAGCAGGGCGGGCAGCCGGATGGTAGGGCATTGGTTGCACGGTGGATGCCACCGACGCGGGCAGGAGGAGCAGGGCGGCCAGCAGGACAGGGGGTTTCATGCGCCCATGCTGCCCGGTGGCCCCGGCACCCGGAAGGCCGGGGCGTGTCATGTGGATAAGGTCCTGCGCGCGGCCCCGGCTGTCCGGCGGACGCGGGTCCTGTAGTACACTGGGTGGAGCAGTTTGCTGCGCCCTCAACGTTTCCCGTCCCAATGGTTCATCCCAACGGTGTTCCTGCCTGTCCGGATTGCGTCGGCACGCCTCATTCAGGAGTGTGGGGGAGCGGTGGCTGACTACGCGTATCCAGCCCTCCACCGGTGAAGCTTCGCCAAGCCGGGGAGGATCGCGTCTCCTGCGGTCCGTGCCACCCGGCACGGATGGGACCGCGATGGGTGCCAGGAGCACGGCCCGAACCCGGGCCACGCTAAACAACCGTCAACTATTGGCAGGGTAAGAAGCCCAGGGGCTCTCTCATGAATGACCTGCCGGAAGGAGCGTCGGCATGCCCGTCGTAACCATGCGCCAGCTGCTTGACAGCGGCGTCCACTTTGGACACCAGACCCGCCGTTGGAACCCGAAGATGAAGCGCTTCATCTTCACCGAGCGCAACGGCATCTACATCATTGACCTGCAGCAGTCGCTGTCCTACATCGACCGCGCCTACGAGTTCGTCAAGGCCACCGTCGCCCACGGCGGCACCGTGCTCTTCGTCGGCACCAAGAAGCAGGCCCAGGAAGCCATCGCCGAGCAGGCAACCCGCGTCGGCCAGCCGTACGTGAACCAGCGCTGGCTCGGCGGTATGCTGACCAACTTCCAGACCGTCGCCAAGCGCATCCAGCGCATGAAGGAACTCGAAGAGATCGACTTCGACGACGTCGCCGGTTCCGCTTACACCAAGAAGGAGCTGCTGCTCCTCAAGCGCGAACTCACCAAGCTGGAGTCCAACCTCGGCGGTATCCGCAACCTGACCAAGGCTCCGTCCCTGCTCTGGGTCGTGGACACCAAGAAGGAACACCTCGCCGTTGACGAGGCCAAGAAGCTGAACATCCCGGTTGTGGCCATCCTGGACACCAACTGCGATCCGGACGAAGTCGACTTCCCGATCCCGGGCAACGACGACGCCATCCGCTCCGTGAACCTCCTGACCCGCGTTGTTGCCGACGCCGTCGCTGAGGGCCTGATCGCCCGCAACAACCGCGGCACGGGTGCAACCGAAGCTCCCGAAGAGCCGCTGGCCGAGTGGGAGCGCGAGCTCCTCGAGGGCAGCAAGGCTGAAGAAGCTGCTGCTCCGGCTGAAGCGCCGGCTGCCGAGGCTTCCTCCGACGACGCCAAGTAAGACAACTAAATCCGGATTCTCCGCGCTGTCCGCAGCCGGAGCTGCTGACAGGATGGCCGCCCGCAGCCGCGGGCAGCCGTCCTGTCGGTCCGTAACCACATCACATTTCTAGACAGAGGGGTTCACATGGCGAACTACACTGCCGCGGACATCAAGGCCCTGCGCGAGCGCACCGGCGCCGGTATGATGGACGTCAAGAAGGCTCTTGACGAAGCCAACGGTGACGCCGAGAAGGCCATCGAAATCATCCGCATCAAGGGGCTCAAGGGCGCTACCAAGCGTGAAGGCCGCTCCACTGCGGAAGGCCTCGTGGCCGCCAAGGTCAGCAACGGCGTGGGTGTCATGATCGAGGTCAACTGCGAGACCGACTTCGTCGCCAAGGCCGACAAGTTCATCCAGCTTGCCGACAAGGTCCTGGCCGTCGCCGTCGAGTCCGGTGCTGCCGACCTCGAGACCCTGCTGGCCACCGAGGTTGACGGCAAGCCGCTGTCCGAGGTCGTCGTCGAAGAGGGCGCCGTCCTGGGCGAGAAGGTTGTTGTCCGCCGCATCTCCCGCGTTGAGGGTGCCACGGTCGACGCTTACCTGCACAAGACCTCCAAGGACCTCCCGGCCCAGGTTGGCGTTCTGTTCGCGGTCGACGGTGAAGGCGAAGCCGCTGCCACCGCCGCCCACGACGTCGCCGTCCACATCGCTGCAATGGCTCCGAACTACCTGACCCGCGAAGACGTTCCGTCCGAGCTGGTTGAGTCCGAGCGCCGCATCGCCGAAGAGACCGCCAAGGCCGAAGGCAAGCCCGAAGCCGCCCTCACCAAGATTGTGGAAGGCCGTGTGACGGGCTTCTACAAGGGCGAGGTGCTGGTTGACCAGTCATTCGCAAAGGACGCCAAGAAGTCCGTGGCTCAGGTCCTCGAAGAGGCCGGTGTCAAGGGAACCGCGTTCACGCGTTTCCGCGTCGGCTCCTAGTCGAAACTGCAAGGGGGTGGCCACTTCGGTGGCCGCCCCTTTTGCATGCGCGCAGTACGCGCCAAGCCCGCCGGTTCCGGCCACCGGTTCGGCAGGATAACCTTTTTTCAGAGTTCTCAACGGGAAGGCATCATGGAAGCCGTCAATACTGTAATCCATCCAGAGAAAAGCAAACGGCGGGTCCTCCTGAAGCTCTCGGGTGAGGTCTTCGGCGGTGGCAAGCTGGGTGTCGACCCCGAAACCGTCCGCGACGTCGCCAAGCAGATCGCGGCAGCCGTGCCCCAGGTCGAGGTGGCCATCGTCGTCGGCGGCGGCAACTTCTTTCGCGGCGCTGAGCTCTCGCAGAGTGGCATGGACCGCTCCCGGGCCGACTACATGGGCATGCTGGGAACGGTCATGAACTGCCTGGCGCTGCAGGACTTCCTGGAGCAGGCGGGCGTCGAGACCCGTGTCCAGAGCGCCATCACCATGGGACAGGTGGCGGAAGCCTACATCCCGCGGCGTGCCATCCGGCACATGGAAAAGGGCCGCGTGGTAATTTTCGGCGCCGGTGCCGGCCTGCCCTACTTCTCCACGGACACCGTGGCTGCCCAGCGTGCGCTTGAGGTCCACGCCGACGTTGTCCTGATGGCCAAGAGCGGCGTGGACGCGGTCTACACCGCCGACCCCAAGAAGGACCCCTCAGCAGAACGGCTTGAAACGCTCAGCTACGACGACGCGCTCCGCCGCGACATCCGCGTCATGGACCAGACGGCCATGACCATGTGCAAGGACAATGACCTCTCCATGGTGGTCTTTGGCATGGAGGGCGAGGGCAATGTCACCCGCGCCATCCTGGGCGAGAAGCTGGGCACGCTGGTCACAGCCTAGCTGCGGCTAGGATGTTTTCAGGGAAAGTTCCGTCCCTGCCGTGGCGGCCGGGACGGAAGCAGCAACAGCCAACGACGCGGACGGGACCTGTAGTTCCGGACCACACCAGAACCTGAGGAGAGACAGTGATCGAAGAAACCTTGCTCGAAGCCGAAGAAAAGATGGACAAGGCCGTAGAGGTAGCCAAGGAAGACTTCGCTTCCGTCCGCACCGGCAGGGCCAACCCCGGCCTGTACAACAAGGTCCTGGTGGACTACTACGGCTCGCCCACCCCGCTGCAGCAGTTGGCCTCGTTCGCGATCCCGGACGCCCGGACCATCCTCATCACCCCGTTCGACAAGACCGCCCTGCGCGATATCGAACGCGCCCTGAGTGACTCCGAGGTGGGCGCCAACCCCTCCAATGACGGCAACGTCATCCGGATCACCATTCCGGAACTGACCAAGGAACGCCGCAAGGAATACGTCAAAATCGTCAAGACCAAGGGCGAGGACGCGAAGATTTCCATCCGCAACATCCGCCGCAAGGCCAAGGAAACCTTGGACCGCCTGGTCAAGGACGGCGAAGCGGGCGAGGATGAGGGCACCCGGGCAGAAAAGGAACTGGACGGCATCACCAAGGCCCACGTGGACGGCATCGATGAGCTCCTGAAGCGCAAGGAAGCTGAGCTGCTCGAAGTCTGATGGGCCAGGCAGATCAGGCCCCGGCAGCACGGGCGCGCACACGGGGGAAGCAGCCCAGGAGCAATCCGACGCCGAAGGCAGGACGCAACCTGCCGGCCGCCGTGGTGGTGGGCCTGGCCATGCTGTTCGCGGTGCTCGGCGGGCTGCTCTTCCTGCCGCTCGGTTTCGTGGCCGTAACCACGGCCTTTGCCGTGTTCGGCGTCTGGGAGATCTACCGCGCCCTCGAAGCCAACGGAACAAGGATGCCCATCGTGCCGGTGATGACCGGCACGGTGGCCATGCCGTTCGTGGCCTACCTGGGCGGCATCGAAAGCCTGCTGTTCGCCATGCTGCTCAGCTCCGTGGCCGTGCTCCTGTGGCGCTCGATCGAAAGCGCCGCCGGCTCGGCCAACAGCATTTTCGCAGGAGTCTTCACCCTTGGCTGGGTGCCGTTCTTCATCAGCTTCGCCGCGCTTCCGCTGCACGCCGCCGACGGCCCGTCCCCGCTTGGGCTCTGGCCCGGCGGCACCATCCCCGACGGTGCCTGGCAGGTTGCCGTCATGCTGCTGCTGGTGGTCTCCAACGATACGTTCGGCTACCTGGTGGGCGCTTCCCTCGGCAAGCACCCGATGGCGCCCAAAATCAGTCCCAAGAAATCCTGGGAAGGATTCGCCGGCTCTGTTGCCGGCGCCATCCTCATCGGCGTCCTGGCCTGCCTTTTTATCCTGGACAAGCCCTGGTGGGTGGGGGTTGTGCTGGCCGTTGGCACGGTGGCTGCCTCTACAGCGGGTGACCTCGCTGAGTCCATGGTGAAGCGTGAACTGGGCGTGAAGGACATGAGCAGCATCCTGCCAGGGCACGGCGGAGTCATGGACAGGCTCGACTCCATCGTGTTCGCTTCCCCCGTTGTCTTTGTCCTTTACGGTCTGGTCGCCGGAGCCTGACCAATAAACCCTGCCGGGCCGGCACCATAGACTGGTGCAGCAGCGCTACGGCTCAGAAGCATCATCGAAGGAAGCACAGTGGCATTGGACATTCATCGGCAGATCTCCGGGTCCTTTGAGCGCGTCGCGCGCAGTGAGTACGGCTACAACGCCAGGCAGGTGGATCAGTTCCTGCAGCGGGCGCGCATTTCCCTGGAGAGTCCCGAAGCCGCGGCCGAGCCCGTCAACAGCGCCGACGTCCGCGCCGTTTCCTTCGACCCCGTCAAGGGCGGCTATTCGGCATCAGTGGTGGATGCAGCCCTCGACAGGCTGGAGGACGCCTTTGCCCGCAGGGAACGTGACGACCTGATCGCAGCCCGGGGCGAGGACGCCTGGCTGCGGGAAATCGGCAAGCTCTCCGGCATCCTCCGCGGCCGGCTGCACCGTCCCGACGGCGAACGCTTCCGCAGGCCCACAAAGAAGAAGGCACGCAGCTACAACACCGCCGACGTCGACCGGCTGTGCCGTGAGCTCGTTGCCTACCTGGAGCAGGACAAGCCGCTGAGCGTGGACAGCGTCCGGCGCGCCGTCTTCCGCCCAGCCGTGGGCCGCGACGGCTACGAGGAAGCCCAGGTTGATGCTTTCCTGGACCGCGTCGTCGAGTTGATGGCCGCCATCGACTAGGTCCTGCATGTGGACAGGCATCGGCTCAATCCCCGCCCGGCGGGGTGGGTGACAGCGGCACGAACCGCTGCCAGATGCCCCGGTAGGCGCGGTAGCCGTAGTAGGCGGATACGGCCAGGAAGCTTAGCCCGCACACCGCCCCGACCAGCACCGCGGTTCCCGTCCCGGCGCCGATAAGCGTCAGGACCAGCCCCGCCAGGATGGCAATCAGGGCAGCGTTCGCGGCGGTCATGAAGATCATGCTGCTCCCGGCAAGGTGGCTGAGGTTGCTGCGGGTTCCGAAGAAGAAATATGTCCGGCCGGAGCCGGCCTCGTCGTCGTGGTAAGCAGCCATGAGGTAGGGCGCCACGCCCGGGTCCAGGTCCACATAGGCGGCCCGCAGCCGGTTCATCGCGGTCACGTACATCAGGTCCTCCTGCGCTACGTTCAGGACGCGCACCTGCGTGAGCAGCCCCATGGCCACGTCAATGCACAGGATGGTCACCGCAAGCAGCACGAACGCGTCCGAGAACCGGGTGGCCTGGCCCACCAGTGCTGCGCTTACGATGCTGGCCGAGGTGAACGTAAGGAACATGCTGATCCGGGTCAGCGCCTCGCTCTGGGTGGTGCTGCGGGAGGCCAGCAGGGCCCCAGTGCTCGGTGGCGGGCAGCTGCGCCCGCACGGACGGCGGCACCCGGTCCTGCGGCCCTGGCGGACTCCCGCCGTCGGTGGACATGGCGCAATTGTGCACCTGTCAGCGTTCGGTAGCCAGCGGCCGTTCCGGGGTGTGCAGCCGGGTCATGACCCGCGCCATCGTCCTCGGGACCCTGCCGGCGGTGGCGCGCGAGACTACGACCATCACCGTGAAGGCCGCGGGAACGCTCCACGCCGCGGGCTGCGCGAGCCAGACGGGTATGCTCGCCGCGCCCGCCACCGCACCAATGACCATTGCCCCGCCGCAGAGCAGGCCGCCGGTCACCATGCCGGCGATCGCACCGGCGTCGGTCAGTCCCCGCCACCAGATGCCCAGCAGCAGGACCGGGCAGACCGTGGACGCGGTGAAGGCGAACACCAGGCCCACGCTGCCGGCGAGGGCGAAGGAGTCCGTCATGAAGGCGAACGCCAGCGGCACGACGGCGGACATCACCGCAGCGAGGCGGAACCCGCCGACGCCGGCGCCCAGGACGTCCTGGCTGATGACCCCGGCCAAAGAGACAACCAGCCCTGACGTTGTGGACAGGAAAGCGGCGAACGCGCCGGCCACCACCAGGGCCGAGAGAAGATCGCCTGCCGTTCCATCCACAAGCTCACCCGGTAGCAGCAGCACCAGGGCGTCCGCCTGGCCGGACCGGGCCAGGTCCGGGGCGAACATCCGCCCCACCATGCCGTAGGCGGTGGGAAACAGGTAGAAGACCGAGAGCAGCCCCAGGACGATCAGGGTGGTCCTCCGCGCCGACTGCCCGTCAGGGTTGGTGTAGAAGCGCACCAGCACGTGCGGGAGCCCCAGGGTGCCGAACAGCAAGGCAACCAGCAGGGAGATGTTCTGGTAGAGGCCGGCCGGGGGTGCGCCGGTCGGATTCACGGCCGGCGGAGCCAGCTCCGGGGCATCGGCCCCGGCCAGCATAAACACGATGAAAAGGATTGGCACGGCCAGGGCGGTCAGCTTGAGCCAGTACTGGAACGCCTGGACGAACGTTATGGAGCGCATCCCGCCGGCGACCACGGTCAGGCAGACGACGATCACCACCGCCACCGATCCCACCCAGGACGGCAACCCCGTGGTGATCCGGATGGTCAGCGCGGCGCCGTGGAGCTGGGGAACAATGTAGAGCCAGCCCACCAGCACCACTACCAGGCTGGTGACCTTCCGTACGGGCCGCGAGTCCAGCCGCGCCTCGGTAAAGTCGGGGATGGTGTAGGCCCCGGAGCGGCGCAGCGGTGCGGCGACGAACAGCAGCAGCATCAGGTACCCGGCCGTGTAGCCCACGGGGAACCAGAGCGCGTCCGTCCCGGAGAGCAGGATCAGCCCTGCCACACCCAGGAAGCTGGCGGCGGACAGGTACTCGCCGCCGATGGCCGAGGCGTTCCACCAAGGGCGCACGGTCCGCGACGCAACGTAGAAATCGCCGGTGGTGCGGGAAATCCGGAGGCCGTAGAAGCCGATCACCGCGGTAGCCACGGACACCACGGCAAGCGCGGCAATGGCAACGGCGGCGTTCACGGGGCCATCACTGGTCACCGGCCAGGTCCCGGTAGCGGGCCTCGTTCCGGGCGGCGGTGCGGATGTACAGCCAGGCGCTCAGCCCGATCACCGGATAGATGCCGGCGCCCAGCAGGAGCCAGCCGAAAGGGATGCCGGCAATGCGGGTTTCGGCCAGGCCCGGAACCACGGCCAGCAGCAACGGAAATGCTGCCAGGATCACCAGGAATCCTCCGGCGACCACCAGGGCAAGCCGCAGCTGCGACCGGATCAGGGACCTGACAAAAACCTGCCCCACGTCCGATTCCTGCGCGGCTTCGCGTGTCTCCTGGGAAACCCGCGCCGGGGTGGCGGGAGCGGTCACCCGCACCCTGGTCACGTCTGCGGCCTGATCCGGGTGGCGCCAAGCTTTTCCCGCACGGTGGGCAGGTGCCGCCGGCTGATGGGGAGGCTGGCGCCGGCGACGGTCACGCACGGGCCGTCCGCGGCAAGCTTCATGGAGGTGACGTGCTTCAGGGCTACGAGGTAGGACCGGTGGGTGCGGAGGAATCCCGCCTCCGCCCATTGCTGCTCCAGGTCGGCCAGCGGCACCCGGATCAGGTAGCTGGCGTCGGCTGTGTGCAGCCGCGCATAGTCTCCCTGCGCCTGGACGTACGTGACGTCGTCGCGCCGGATCATCCTGGTGGTCCCGCCCTGGTCCACCGTGATCATCTCGGGCGCGCTGCCGCCGTCACGCAATTCACTGATCCGGCCCACCGACCGTGCCAACCGCTCCGCCCGGACCGGCTTGAGGAGGTAGTCCACGGCCGCAAGTTCGAAGGCGGCCAGCGCGTGGTCCTCATCAGCGGTTACGAACACCACGGCCGGCGGGTGGCTGCTGGCCGAAATGGCCCGGGCGATGTCCAGCCCGGACACGGCCGGCATATGGATGTCCAGGAAGACCGCGTCCACGGTCCCGGTGGAGAGGGCGCGGAGGGCCTCCGACCCGGACGTCGCCCGGAGGACCTTGCCGATGCGTCCGTCCCGGCCCAGCAGGAAAGCGAGTTCTTCCACGGCGGGCAGCTCATCATCGACGACGAGGACGTTAATCATCCTCCTAGGGTAGCTTTCCGGCGCCACGGGACCGGCCAAGGGGCCGCGGACTCAGGCATTGTGGCCGGGCTGGGACTTGGGCACCCGCATGGTGATCAGCGTCCCTTCGCCCGGGGCGGTTTCGATAACCAGGCCGTGGTCTTTGCCGTAGACCTGCCGCAGCCGGGCGTCGACGTTCCGCAGCCCCACATGGAGGCCGTCGGTGTGCCCGGCGAGCATGGACCGAAGCTGGCCGGGATCCATGCCCACCCCGTCGTCCTCGATGGTCACTTCGGCGAAGGCCCCGGCGTCGTTCGCCGTGATACTGATGTGGCCCGGCCCCTCCTTGGCCT
Organism: Pseudarthrobacter sp. NamE2; assembly: GCF_005796205.1. GTDB lineage: Bacteria > Actinomycetota > Actinomycetes > Actinomycetales > Micrococcaceae > Arthrobacter. The sequence goes on from NZ_VAHN01000003.1 coordinate 193,207, forward strand.
CCAGCCCGTGCCGGACGGCGTTCTCCACCAGCGGCTGCAGGCTGAGGAACGGAATCACCGTGCCCAGCACCTCCGGTGCAACGCGCAGGCTGACCTGCACGCGCTCGCCGAACCTGGCCCGTTCCAGCAGCAGGTACCGGTCAATGCAGCGCAGCTCCTCAGCCAGGGTGGTGAAGTCCCCGTGCCGCCGGAAGGAGTATCGCGTGAAATCGGCGAATTCAACCACGAGTTCGCGTGCCCGCTGCGGATCGGTGTTGATGAAGGACGCGATTGCGTTGAGGGAGTTGTAGATGAAGTGCGGGCTGATCTGCGCCCGCAGCGCCCGCACTTCGGCTTCCATCAGCAGGGTCCTGGACGCGTCCAGTTCTGCCAGTTCCACCTGCGCGGCAACCCAGTCCGCCACCTCCCCGGTGGCGCGCACCAGCCCGGCCCCGGCGTCCGGCGCGAACGCGGCCACTACGCCCACCACCCGGGAGTCCGCGCGCACCGGGGCGATCACTGCGGCGAGGGCGCCCCCGGTGCCGTCAGCACCTGCCGGAAGCACGGCGGTGCGGCCGCCGGCCAGGACGCCCGCCGCCAGGTCCATCAGCCGTGCCTTCAGCTCGTCGCCCGTTCCGTCCCAGGCCAGCACGTCCGAGGTGTCGGTAATGGCCAGGGCGTCGCAGCAGAGCAGGCCGCGCAGCTGGCGGCTGGCTTTCGCCGCACCGCTCGGGTTCAGGCCCCGCCGGAGGTGCTGGCCCGCCTGCGATGCGGCATGGAGGGTGTGGTAGGTGGCGCGTTCGGCGTCCGTGCCGAGGTCCCGGAAGGAGCGGAGCACCTTGAGTCCCACGCCGACGACGACGGCAATGGCCATGGCGATAACGGCCACTGCGGCGGCGGTCAGGAGGGGGGATTCCGGCATGGTGCCCAGCGTAGCCGTTGCCGTTTATCGCAGCATCCCGACCGTTGAGCGACCACAGGACGCCCGGATCTGGAATGTGGCAACCGGCACAAAGCACAGTGAGTGAAGCCACACCGGTGTTGTCCCCGTCCCGGGCCTGCCGCCGGATGTGTTCCGGCAAGTCTCTACGAGGAGGAAAGATGGGTAATGATGCCCATGCTCCGGACGCAGCGGCGTCCGTGGACTTTGAACAGGTCCAGTCGACCGGGCAGTTCCAGGAACTGCGCAAGCGTCACCGCAGCTTTGTTTTCCCCATGGCAGTGGCCTTCCTGCTGTGGTACTTCGCCTACGTCCTGCTCGCCGACTATGCCGTGGGATTCATGTCCACCAAGGTCTGGGGCAATATCAACATCGGCCTGATCCTGGGCCTGCTGCAGTTTGTCTCCACGTTCGCCATCACCGGCTGGTACGTCCACTACTCAAACAAGCGGCTTGACCCCATCGCCTCGGAAATCCGGGACGAGATCGAGGGCCACGAATTCGACAAGCAGGGCAACCGGCTGGGGGGAGTAAACAAGTGATCAACATTGCAACAGCGGTGGATGTCGCCGCACTCAAAGACACCACGCTGCTCAACATGGGTGTCTTCGCCCTCTTCGTTGCCGTGACCATGGTGATCGTGTTCCGCGCCAGCCGGAACAACAAAACCGCAGCGGACTACTACGCGGCCGGACGCTCCTTCACCGGCTCGCAGAACGGCACCGCCATCGCCGGCGACTACCTTTCCGCGGCATCCTTCCTGGGCATCACCGGAGCCATCGCCATCAACGGCTACGACGGCTTCATGTACTCCATCGGGTTCCTCGTCGCCTGGCTGGTGGCCCTCCTCCTGGTGGCAGAACTGCTGCGCAACACCGGCAAGTTCACCATGGCGGACGTCCTCTCCTTCCGGCTCAAGCAGCGGCCCGTCCGGATCGCCGCCGCGATCTCCACGCTCGCCGTCTGCTTCTTCTACCTCCTCGCCCAGATGGCAGGCGCCGGCAGCCTCATCTCCCTGCTGCTGGGCATCAGTGACTGGGGCGGGCAGGCACTGGTGATCATCGTCGTCGGCGGCCTGATGATCATGTACGTCCTGATCGGCGGCATGAAGGGCACCACCTGGGTGCAAATCATCAAGGCTGTCCTGCTCATCGCCGGCGCAGCCGTGATGACCCTGTGGGTCCTGGCCATCTACGGCTTTAACCTGTCGGGCCTGCTGGGTGCGGCAGTGGAGACGGCCAACAACCCGGCCGTCCTCAACCCCGGCCTGCAGTACGGCAAGACTGAAACATCCAAGCTGGATTTCATGTCCCTGGGCCTTGCCCTGGTCCTGGGAACCGCCGCCCTGCCGCACGTCCTGATGCGTTTCTACACGGTTCCCACCGCCAAGGAAGCCCGCAAGTCCGTGGTGTGGGCCATCTGGCTCATCGGCCTCTTCTACCTGTTCACCCTGGTCCTGGGCTACGGAGCCGCGGCGCTGGTGGGCCCGGAAACCATCCGGACGGCGCCCGGCGGGGTGAACGCTGCTGCACCGCTGCTGGCCTTCTACCTGGGCGGACCGCTGCTGCTGGGCTTCATTTCGGCGGTGGCGTTTGCGACCATCCTTGCGGTGGTGGCAGGCCTGACGATCACTGCCGCCGCATCCTTCGCCCACGATATCTATGCCAGCGTGATTTCCAAGGGCAAGGCCGACGCCGACACCGAGGTCAAGGTGGCCCGGCGCACCGTGGTGGTCATCGGCGTCCTGGCCATCCTTGGCGGCATCCTCGCCAACGGCCAGAACGTGGCGTTCCTGGTGGCCCTGGCGTTCGCGGTCGCAGCTTCGGCAAACCTTCCCACCATCATCTACTCGCTCTTCTGGCGGAGGTTCACCACCCAGGGTGCCCTCTGGAGCATGTATGGCGGTCTTGGCGCCGCGATCATCCTGATCATCTTCTCGCCGGTGGTATCAGGCGGCGCGACGTCCATGATCAAGGATGCGAACTTTGCGCTCTTCCCGCTGAGCAACCCCGGCATTGTCTCCATTCCGCTGGCCTTCTTCCTTGGCTGGCTCGGCACGGTACTGGACAAGAAGCGCGAGGACAGCACCAAGCAGGCAGAGATGGAAGTACGGTCCCTCACCGGCGTAGGCGCCGAAAAGGCAGTCAACCACTGACGTTCCGGCGCTCACGCTATAAAAGAGCCGCCGTCCCGGGCAATGCCCGGAACGGCGGCTCTTTGGCTTCTGTGTCAGCGCTGGTGGTGACCACCCGGCAGGGAGGAGATGCCGTGCCCGCCGTGCGGTACAGCCGACTCTCCGGCGGATGACGCGGCGAGTCCCGGCGTCGTAATTCCTGCCACCAGCACCGCGCCGGCGAAGGCGGCCAGGAGGAGCCGTCCGGGCTGCGGAGCGGGCGCTGCACCGTCGCCTTTCCGGTTTCCGCTGCGGCACAGCCACGCCCCGGCGGCAGTGATCATCAGCGTCAGCAGCAAGGCGGCAAGGTGGCTCAGGCTCAGCCCCGAGGTGGCCGGTGTTGCGAACACGACGGCCGCCACGTGGACCACCGCCGCAGCCATCAGCGCTGCCCGGACCGGCCGGCTGAAGGGCACGTTTCCCTTGGCAAGGTGCAGTACGGCAGCGGTGGTGAGTCCTGCACCCCACAGTCCGGCAAGCGCCCCGGCAATGTACTCCGCCGGACCCGGGACCCCCGCCGCCCCCGCGAGGAAACTGGAGGAGATGGCAAGGTTGACCGCCCCTGCGCCGAAGGCCGCAAATCCCACAAAGAGCCGGACCGCCGCTGCCGCCGGCTGTTCAGGGGACTGCGGCGCGGCGGCCTGCGGTGCCGGATCCAGCGTTGCCGGATTCCCCACCGGTTACGCCCGGGCTGCGGCCGGGGACTTGTCGAGTGACAGGCCGACGCCCAGCAGGAGCACGGCGCTGGCGAGGTGCAGCACGTTGTCGGCACCGTTCAGCGCAATGATGTTCAGCGGGGAGTTCAGCAGGAACAGGCCCAGCACGCCGACCAGCAGGTACACGCCGCCAACAGTGGCGTTCACCGTCCTTGCGGCTGCAGTGCTCTTCAGGCCGGCGGACAGCAGTGCGGCGCCGATGGCCAGGTGGATGATGTTGTGCAGCGGGTTGACTTCAAAAATGATGAGGTTTGCGCCCTCGGTGGCGGCAAAGCCCACACCGGAGGTAACGGCAAAGCCAAGGAGGCCCACCAGCAGGTAGACGGCTCCGAAAACCGTGGCGACGAGGCGGTTGGGTGAAGTGTGCATGGCCCGAATCCTTCCGAAAGGGCGGGACAGGTTCCCGCCGGACTGTGGATCCCCGGCGGGGGACCCTCGGAAGCAGTTCGGGCCAGGTCAGGGCGCGGATGGGTAGAAGGTCAGCGAACTTCCCACTGGGTTCGGGTTACGCTGCGGGCCTCAGCTTGATGTTGGTCATCTTGAGTTCGTTCGTGCCCTCGAAGCGGTAGGCGAGGTCGACATTCTTGCCGTCGCATGTGATGAGCCCCGCGATGTCCGCGGACTTCACGCCGTTCTCGGTGGCCACCTGGAGATCGTCGTAGGCGGGTTCGCAGCTCTCGTCCAGCCCAAGGCTTTGGATGCCGGCGATGAAGGTCTCCTTGGACAGCTGCTCCTGGAGCGCCGGATCCAGGTAGTCGTCGTAGGCCTTGGAGCTGTCGCCGGCGATCACCAGTTCGGTAAAGCCGTCGGCCAGCCCTTTGGCCTGGGTGGTGGCGCTGCCCGCCACGTTGACCAGGATGACGACGCCGAGAACCACCAGGAGCAGGACGCCCCCGATGGCCGTGAGCACGATCCACAGCTTGGGCCGCCTTCTTGCCGGCGGTTCTTCCCCGGGAAGGCCGAACGGGCCGGAGCCGGTGAACTGGTTCGGCTGCTGCCCGCCGCTTGGCTGCCCTTGGTGGGGTTGTCCGGAGAGCTGCTGCTGCCCGGCGCCGGCGTGACCCGGCTGGTACGGTTCCTGGGGACTGCTCAAGGGGGAGCCTTTCCAAAAGTGGTGCGTCGCACTGCCTGCTTGCCGGGTCCTGTCCATGGCCCGACGTTGACTGGGACAAGCCTATAGCGAGCGCACAGGTGGCGTAGTCCGGGGGTTACCGACCGCCGTCGTAAACCGCTGCGTTCCTACCCGCGGACTGGCCCGCGCTCCAGCAGGGGCTGCACCCGGAACGGGATGAGCTCACCCATTGCCAGGGCAGTATCGGCCCGCTCCACGCCATCGCAGGCCAGGATCTTGCCGTTGATGCGGAAAAGGTCTTCGGCATCAAGGGCCACCACCCGCAGGAGCAGGTCCGCGGAGCCGGTAAGGCCGTAGCCTTCCAGGATTTCGGGGATGCCGGACAGCTCCTTTGCCAGCTGCGTGAGCTTCTGCTGCTGGACGTGCACGGAGATAAAGGCCATGAGGGGATATCCGACGGCAGCCGGATTGATCCGCCGTTCGAAGGACAGGAAGACATGTTTCCTTTCCAGCTGCGCCATCCGTGCCTGGACGGTATTGCGCGAAAGGCCGAGCTGCTGGGCGAGTGCCACCACAGTTTTCCTCGGGTCTTCCGCCAGGGCGGACAGCAGCCGGGTGTCAGTGCCATCCAAAGCTTGCATAATGCGCAAAGCTAGCACGGTCCCGACATCCCCGATAGGGCATTCTGCTCAGGAATCGGCGCGGCGGTTGTACCCCCCGGGCTTTGTGAGTAGGGTCACAATTATCCGGGGCAACGGCGCCCGGGAGGCGTGCAGGCCGGGGCCACAAGTTCCGCACCTGCAGGTCAACGACGTGAGAAGGTTGCGGCTATCGTGTCTACAGACGGAACGGGCCAGGGCGGCGAACATGCCTCCAGCAGCGCCCAGCGTACCTCCGGACCGGTGAACGGGCTGGTCCAGCTGATCACTCCCGCGGGGGAGCGGGTCAGCGATCCCGAGTTCGACTTTTGGGTCAGGGACATCACGGACGAGCAGCTCTGCTCGCTGTTCGAGGACATGAGCGTCATCCGCCGCATCGACCTCGAGGCCACCGCGCTGCAGCGGCAGGGCGAACTGGCGTTATGGCCCCCGCTGCTTGGCCAGGAGGCGGCGCAAATCGGTTCAGGCCGGTCCCTGCGTGATGACGATTTTGTGTTCTCCAGCTACCGGGAGAACGGCGTGGCCTACTGCCGGGGCGTGGACCTGACGGACATCGTCAGGGTCTGGCGCGGCAACGCATCCTCGGGCTGGGACCCGTACTCCATCAACATGGCCACGCCGCAGATCATCATTGGAGCCCAGACCCTCCACGCCACCGGCTACGCCATGGGCATCCAGAACGACGGCGCGGATTCGGTGGCCGTCACCTATTTTGGCGACGGCGCCACCAGCGAGGGCGACGTCAACGAGGCCATGGTGTTCGCCGCCAGCTACCAGGTACCCGTGGTGTTCTTCTGCACCAACAACCACTGGGCCATTTCAGAGCCGGTCAAGCTGCAGTCGCACATCCACCTGGCGGACCGCGCTGCAGGCTTCGGCATCCCAAGCCTGCGGGTGGACGGCAACGACGTCCTGGCCGTCATGGCAGCGACACGCGTTGCCCTGGACCGGGCCCGGCGCGGCGGCGGTCCCACCTTCATCGAAGCCGTCAGCTACCGGATGGGGCCGCACACCACAGCCGACGACCCCACCCGCTACCGCGACCCCAACGAACTCGAGGACTGGGCGGCCAGGGACCCGATCAGCCGGGTGGCGGCGCTCCTTGACCGTAAAGGGCTGCTCACGGAGGAACTGCAGCAACAGGTCAAGGACAAGTCCGACGCCGTCGCCCGCGACATGCGCGACGGCTGCACGGGCATGCCGGACCCGCAGCCGCTGGACGTTTTCAAACACGTTTACAGCACACCCAACTCGTGGCTGGACCGGCAGCAGGACCACTACGCCCGTTACCTTGCCTCCTTCGGTGATCCCGCGGGAGCAACCCTCGAAGAAGGTGCACGCTGATGACCCAGATGACCTTTGCCCGCGCCATCAATGCAGGCCTGCGGAAGTCCCTCGAAAACGATCCCAAGGTGGTCCTCCTCGGTGAGGACATCGGTACCCTCGGCGGGGTGTTCCGCGTGACGGACGGGCTCCAGAAAGACTTTGGAAAGCACCGAGTGGTGGACACGCCGCTGGCCGAATCAGCGATCGTGGGAACCGCCGTCGGCCTCGCCTACCGCGGGTACCGCCCGGTGGTGGAAATCCAGTTCGACGGGTTCGTGTACCCCGCATTCGACCAGATCGTCAGCCAGGTGGCCAAGCTGCACTACCGCACGCGCGGAGCGGTTAAGATGCCCATCACCATCCGGATCCCGTTCGGCGGCGGCATCGGTTCCCCGGAGCACCATTCAGAATCCCCTGAAGCCTACTTCACCCACACCGCAGGACTGCGCGTGGTGACGGTCGCCAACCCCCAGGACGCCTACACCGTCATCCAGCAGGCCATCGCGTGCGACGACCCCGTGGTCTTCTTCGAACCCAAGCGCCGCTACCACGACAAAGCGGACGTGGATGAGTCCGGAGACCCCCGGCGGGCGGAACCGATGGACCAGGCCCGGATCCTCACGGAGGGCAGCGACGTGACGCTGGTGGCCTACGGGCCGCTGGTGAAGACGGCCCTGGATGCGGCTTCCGCCGCTGCCGATGAGGGCATCTCAATCCAGGTCATCGACCTGCGCTCGCTGGCACCGGTGGACTACGGCACGGTTGAAGCTTCCGTCCGCCGCACCGGCCGGCTGGTGGTCACGCACGAAGCCGGCCAGTCCGGCGGCCTTGGCGCCGAAGTTGCCGCCAGCATCACGGAGCGCTGCTTTTATCATTTGGAGGCAGCGCCGGTACGGGTCACCGGCTTCGATATCCCGTACCCGTATTCGAAGCTCGAAATGCACCACCTCCCCGGCCTGGACCGCATCCTCGACGGCGTGGACCGGGCACTGGGCCGGCCCAACTCCCTCAGCGGGCTGGAAGGATGAGCGGCGCCATGATCAAGGAATTCCGGCTCCCCGACCTGGGGGAGGGACTTACCGAGTCAGAAATCCTCAGCTGGAAGGTTGGCGTGGGCGATACCGTGAGCCTGAACCAGGTCATCGCCGAGGTGGAAACCGCCAAGGCCGTGGTGGAGCTCCCGTCACCCTTCGCCGGGGTCATCAAGGAATTGCACGAACAGCCGGGCACCATCGTGGAGGTGGGCAAGCCCATCGTGTCCTTTGAAGTAACGGACGACGCCGGGACGGCACCTTTGGTGCCGGTCGGGGCTCCCGCTGCGGCAGCGGAGGAGGGGGAGGAGGCGCCGAAACGGCAACCGAACCTGGTGGGGTACGGCGCCGTCGTCGAAAGCTCCGGGCGGCCGGCGCGGCGTCCGCGGAACTTTCCGGCCCCTGCGGATGCGGCTGGAGAAGCGCCGGTGGTTGAGCTTGTCGAAACCAGGCCTGTCGACACCAAGCCTGCCGGCATCCCGGCCGAGCGCCCCCGCTCCACACCGCCGGTGCGCAAGCTGGCCAAGGACGCAGGCGTAGACCTGGAACGGGTCACTGGCACCGGCCCGCACGGACTGATCACCCGCGAGGACGTGCAGGCCTTCCTTGCCGGCGGACCCAAGGAAGCGGCGGCGGAACGTGCTCCCGCCCGGGAAACCCGGCCGGGGGAGCGCGAAACCCGGACACCGGTCAAGGGCGTCCGGAAACTCACTGCCGAGGCCATGGTGCACAGCGCCTTCACCGCGCCGCATGCCACCGAATTCCTGACGGTCGACGTCACTCCGGCCATGGAGTTGCTGGCAAAAATCAAGGGCAGCCGGGAATTCTCGGGCGTCAGGGTCACCCCGCTGACCCTGGTGGCGAAGGCGCTGCTGGTGGCACTGCGGCGAAACCCGTCCCTGAACTCACGCTGGGACGGTGAGAACCAGGAAATTGTCACCTTCAACTACGTAAACCTGGGCATCGCCGCGGCCACGCCCCGCGGACTCACGGTTCCCAACATCAAGGACGCAGATGCCCTGTCCCTGCACCAGCTGGCGGAAGCGCTCGCTGAGCTGACCGAGACTGCACGGGCCGGAAAGACCCCGCCTGCTGACCTCTCCGGCGGCACCATCTCGATCACGAACATCGGCGTCTTCGGCATCGACGCGGGAACTCCCATCCTGAATCCCGGCGAAGCCGCCATCCTGGCCATGGGGGCAGTGCGCACCATGCCGTGGGAGTATCGGGGCGAGGTTGCCCTGCGGCAGGTCATGACCCTCAGCCTGTCCTTCGACCACAGGCTGGTGGACGGCGAACAGGGCTCGCGGTTCCTGGCGGACGTTGGGGCGATCCTGGCCGAACCCGGGATGGTCCTGACGATGGTGTAGCCGTCCCTCCCAGGCCATGGAGCGCTTCAGGGTCAGCGGGCGGGAAGGGCGTCCGCAGTCAGGGCTGCCAAGGCCATGCCCTCCAGCAGCGGGCGGGCATCAGCGGCCGCCATCCTGCGGCCGTGGCTCCGAACCGAATGCGGCGTGGAGTTGATGAGGCCAAAGGTGGCATGGGCCCGCACGCGCAGTTCCGAAATATCCGTGCCGGGGTGCAGGCGGGCAAGGACTTCCACCCAAAGTTCAACATAGCTGCGTTGGAGTGCGCGCACCGCCGCCTGGTCCTGCCCGGAAAGGTTGCTCAGGTCGCGGTCCTGCACCCGGATGACGTCAGGCTTGCCCAGCGCAAAGTCCACCTGGAACTCCACCAGCCGGCGCAGGGCTGCCAGCGGGTCGCCACTGGTCTCAACCACTTGGCGGCCGCCGTCCAGCAGTTCCCGGCTGACCGTCAGCAGCAAGTCCGCCAGCACCGCCTGCTTTCCCGAGAAATGGCGATAGACGGCAGGGCCGCTGACTCCGGCTGCGGCGCCCAGGTCCTCGAGCGAGACCCGGTTGAAGCCGTTGACTGCGAACAGGGATGCGGCGGCCGTCAGCAACGCCTGCCGGCGGTTTTCCTTCGCCTTGCTGCGCTGGGTTGAAGTGCTGCGCTCGGCTGAATTGCTGGGCCGGGTGGGCGTGGGGGCGCTGGTCTGCGTGGCATCGGTGCTGGGCACTTTTCCTCCTCGGACCCGCAGAGTCTAGCAAGGCAGGTGATGTGTTGGACATCACAGTTAATAGAGACTAACCTGAATTTCAGTTATTGCTGACTAACCGAGTTGCCGGATGCGGAACCTCGGTGCGCACAGGAACGGACCGTCGATGGAGACCCTCGCCAGCAGGATCGACCCCTCAAGCGAAGCGTTTGGTTCCAACAGCCAGGCCCAGCGGGAGCTGGCGGAAGACCTGCGGAAACGCCTGGCTGATGCAGCATTGGGCGGTCCCCAAAAGTCCCGTGAACGGCATGTTGCCAGGGGCAAGCTGCTGCCTCGGGAGCGCATCGACCAGTTGCTCGACGACGGCAGCCCCTTCCTGGAAATCGCACCCCTGGCGGCCAACGGGATGTACAACGACGAAGCTCCGGGCGCGGGCGTCATCGCCGGCATCGGCCTGGTGCACGGCCGGCAGGTACTGGTGATATCCAACGACGCCACCGTCAAAGGAGGCACCTACTATCCGATGACTGTCAAGAAACACCTCCGGGCGCAGGAGGTGGCCTTGGAAAACCGGCTGCCGTGCATCTACCTGGTGGACTCCGGCGGGGCTTTCCTGCCCAAACAGGACGAGGTGTTTCCGGACCGGGACCACTTTGGCCGGATCTTCTACAACCAGGCGCGCCTGTCGGCCGCAAAGATTCCGCAGATCGCGGCGGTGATGGGTTCCTGCACTGCCGGCGGAGCCTACGTCCCGGCCATGAGCGACGAAACGGTCATCGTGCGAAACCAGGGCACCATCTTCCTGGGCGGACCGCCGCTGGTGAAAGCGGCTATCGGCGAGGTGGTCACGGCAGAGGAGCTGGGCGGCGGAGAGGTGCACTCCAGGATCTCCGGCGTCACCGATCACCTGGCGGAAAACGATGAACACGCACTGCAGATCGTGCGGGACATCGTGGCAACGCTGCCGCCGCCGGCACCGCCCGCCTGGGACGTGGAACCTGCCGTCGAACCCGCCGCCCAAGCCGGGGAGCTGTACGGGGCCGTCCCCACGGACGTCAACGCGCCCTACGACGTACATGAAGTCATCGCCCGCCTTGTGGACGGCAGCCGCTTCCACGAATTCAAGAAGGACTACGGCACCACGCTGGTCACCGGGTTCGCCCGGCTGCACGGGCACCCGGTGGGAATTGTGGCCAACAACGGCGTGCTCTTCAGCGAATCCTCCCTCAAAGGGGCGCATTTCATCGAGCTCTGCGACCAGCGCGGGATTCCCCTCCTGTTCCTCCAGAACATCTCCGGTTTCATGGTGGGCAGGGATGCCGAGCAGGGCGGCATCGCCAAGAACGGCGCCAAGATGGTCACCGCCGTGGCCACGGCGCGGGTGCCCAAGCTGACAGTGGTGATCGGCGGGTCCTTTGGGGCGGGCAACTATTCCATGTGCGGCCGCGCATACTCGCCACGGTTCCTGTGGATGTGGCCGGCAGCCCGTATCTCGGTGATGGGCGGCAACCAGGCCGCCAGCGTGCTGGCCACCGTCAAGCGCGAACAACTCGAGGCGGCGGGCGAGGAATGGCCGGCGGAGGCCGAGGAAGAGTTCAAGGCGCCCATCCGCAGGCAGTACGAGGACCAGGGCAGCCCGTACTACTCCACGGCCCGCCTCTGGGATGACGGCATCATCGACCCCGGAGAGACCCGCACCGTCCTGGGACTGGCCCTGGACGTTGTTTCCCGAACCCCCCTGCCGGACACCTCCTTCGGCCTGTTCAGGATGTGAGCCAGCCATGACCACACCCGTAACCACAAAGGCCGCGCATACCGTCACAGCTGCCAGCAAGCCCCTGTTCGGCACCGTCCTGGTGGCCAACCGCGGCGAGATTGCATGCCGCGTGATCCGCACCCTCCGCGCCCTGGGCATCCGTTCCGTCGCCGTTTACAGCGATGCCGACGCCGGCGCCCGCCACGTGCGCGAAGCTGACACCGCCGTCCGGATCGGCCCCGCCCCTGCCGCGCAAAGCTACCTGAACATCGACGCAGTGCTTGACGCGTGCCGCCGGACGGGTGCGGAGGCGGTGCACCCGGGCTACGGCTTCCTGAGCGAAAACGCGGACTTCGCACGGGCCCTGGAGAAGGCCGGCATCACGTTCATTGGTCCCGGCGTGGAGGCCCTCAACGTCATGGGGGACAAGATCCGCTCCAAGAACCACGTGGCCGGGTACGGCGTCCCGGTGGTCCCCGGCGTGGCACGCCCGGGAATGACGGATGCAGAACTGGTTGAGGCCGCGGCCGGCGTCGGGTTCCCGTTGCTGATCAAGCCCTCCGCGGGCGGCGGAGGCAAGGGCATGCATGCGGTGCGCACTGCAACGGACCTTCCGGCGGTCCTGGCCACCGCCCGCCGGGTAGCGGCCGGCGCGTTTGGTGACGACACGCTGTTCCTCGAGCGGCTGGTGACTACGCCGCGCCATATCGAGGTGCAGGTGCTGGCCGACAACCATGGCAACGTCATCCACCTGGGGGAGCGCGAGTGTTCGCTGCAGCGGCGGCACCAGAAAGTGATTGAGGAGGCGCCCTCGCCGCTGCTGGAGAACCTGCCGGACGGTGCGGCGGTCCGGGCGCGCATCGGCGAAGCGGCCTGCAACGCCGCGCGCAGCGTCAACTACTCCGGCGCCGGGACCGTGGAATTCCTGGTCTCCGATGACGCCCCGGACGAGTTCTACTTCATGGAAATGAATACCCGGCTGCAGGTGGAGCATCCGGTCACGGAGATGGTCACCGGGATCGACCTGGTGGAATGGCAGGTGCGAATCGCCGCGGGTGAGGAACTCAGCATCCGGCAGGCCGACGTCGAACTGAACGGCCACGCGGTTGAGGCCCGCGTCTATGCGGAGGTGCCGGAAAAGAACTTCCTGCCCTCCACCGGGCGGGTCCATCTCCTTGAGGAGCCTGCCGCCGGAACACCGGGCAGGGTGCGCGTGGACTCGTCCCTGGTGGAAGGGCTGGAGCTGTCCGCCAACTATGACCCCATGATGGCCAAGGTCATCTCCTGGGACACGGACCGCGCCGCGGCCCTGGACGCCCTGGACACCGCGCTCGCCGGCTTCACGGCCCTGGGCCTGGAGACCAACATCGAGTACCTGCGGCTCCTGGTCAATGATCCCGATGTCCGCAACGGGCATCTGGACACCGGGCTGATCGAACGCAAGCTGCCGGAGCTGGCGTTCCGCCGGATTGGCGGGAAGGAACTGGTGGCAGCGGCGTTGTCGGCCCTGGCATGGGAACCAGTTCCTCCGGCCGGCAGCCCCTGGCAGGCGCGGAACGGCTGGCGGCTCGGATCACCGGCGCCGCGCCGGGTCACTTTGGGCCTTCCCGACGGCGGGATGGCCACCGTGACGGTCAACGGCAATGTCACGTCCGGGCCGGTGTCCGTGACGGTCGACGGCGGCACGGGCCGCACAGCCTCGCTGCACTTCCCGGGGCCGGGCCGCGTGCAGCTGACCCTTGACGACCAAGTCCGTGACTACGCGGTGGCACCCGTGCATCCTGTGCCCGCTCCCCAAGTGCCAGTAGGGCAGGCTGGCGTGATTCCGCCGTCGGACGCTCCGCTCCAGCTCTTCCTCGGCCACCAGGGCTGGTCCTGCCGGCTGGACGTGCTTAGCCGCGAGGAGCGGCTGGAACGCGTCCTCGCTGCCAGGCAGCGGGAGGCAGGCACTGCTGATCCCGCCGTGCGGTCGCCCATGCCCGGCACCGTGGTCTCGGTCCCGGTCAATGACGGAGACACCGTGGACGCAGGCCAGGTGCTGGCGTCGGTGGAGGCCATGAAGATGGAGCACCAGTTGCTGGCCCCCCTGGCAGGAACGGTGCACCTTACCGTCCGGGCCGGGGACCTGGTAAAGGCAGACCAGGTCCTGGCCACCGTCCACCCCGCCGCAGCCCCGGAACCGCACGAGGCCCCGGAACGGCAGCCATCCGCAGAACAGCAAGAAGAAAACCCCCCAGCAGGCAAAGGAGCCTCCTAAAATGCCCGGTTTTGAACTCACCGAGGAGTACCAGGACCTTAGCGACACGGTTCGTGACTTCGCGGACAACGTGGTGGCACCGGTCTCAGCCAAGCACGACGAAGAGCACAGCTTCCCGTACGACGTGGTCAAGCAGATGGCCGAGATGGGCCTGTTCGGGCTGCCGTTCCCGGAGGAGTACGGCGGAATGGGCGGAGACTACTTCGCGCTCGCCCTCGCGCTGGAGCAGCTGGGCCGCGTGGACCAGTCCGTGGCCATCACCCTGGAGGCCGGCGTTTCGCTGGGTGCCATGCCGGTCTACCGCTTCGGCACGGAGGAACAGAAACAGGCCTGGCTGCCCATGCTGGCCTCCGGGCAGGCGCTCGCAGGTTTTGGCCTGACCGAGCCCGAGGCGGGCTCGGACGCCGGCGGCACCAAGACCACCGCGCGGCGGGACGGCGGGGACTGGGTCGTCAACGGCAACAAGGAATTCATCACCAACTCCGGCACGAACATCACCCGCCTGGTGACGGTTACCGCGGTGACAGGCCGGAAGGAACGCCCCGACGGAAGCGTGCAAAAGGAGATTTCCACCATTTTGGTGCCAACTGACACGCCCGGCTTCAAAGCTGAAAAGCCCTACAACAAGGTGGGCTGGAACGCTTCGGACACCCATCCGCTCACGCTCAAGGACGTCCGGGTCCCCGAATCGAACCTGCTGGGCATGGAAGGGCGGGGCTACGCCAACTTCCTGTCCATCCTCGACGAGGGACGCATCGCCATTGCGGCGCTGGCCACGGGCGCCGCGCAGGGCTGCGCCGACCTCTCCGTCAAGTACGCCAAGGAGCGCCGGGCGTTCGGGCACGAGATCGGCAAGTACCAGGCCGTTTCCTTCAAGATCGCCCGCATGGAAGCCCGGGCCCACACGGCCCGCCTGGCCTACTACGACGCCGCCGCCCGGATGCTGGCCGGCAAGCCGTTCAAGACGCAGGCGGCCATAGCTAAGATGGTCGCAGGCGAGGCGGCCATGGACAACGCGCGGGATGCCACCCAGGTATTCGGCGGCTATGGCTTCATCAACGAGTTCACTGTGGCGCGCCACTACCGCGACTCCAAGATCCTTGAAGTGGGGGAGGGCACCACGGAGGTCCAGCTGATGCTGATCGCCCGCGAACTGGGTCTGTAGCAACGGGCGTTTGTCGCATGGAAAGTAGCCGGCCTGAAGGGATCGATGATGATTGACAAGGTTGTTGCCAGCGCCGACGAAGCAGTGGCGGACATTCCCGACGGCGCGTCCCTGGCCGTGGGCGGGTTCGGCCTGTGCGGCATACCGGTCACGCTTATTGACGCGCTGCACCGCGCAGGCACCTCGGACCTGGAAACGGTCAGCAACAACTGCGGGGTGGACGACTGGGGCCTGGGAATCCTGCTCCGTGACGGGCGGATCCGGCGCACCATCAGCTCCTACGTGGGCGAGAACAAGGAATTCGCCCGCCAGTACCTGGCCGGCGAGCTGGAGGTTGTCCTCACCCCGCAAGGCACCCTCGCCGAGAAACTGCGCGCGGGCGGCGCGGGGATCCCTGCCTTCTACACCAAGGCGGGCGTCGGCACGCAGGTTTCCGACGGCGGCCTGCCGCAGAAGTACGACGCCAATGGTGGCATCGCCATCGCCTCGGAGCCGAAGGAAGTGCGCTCCTTTGCGGGCGTTGACTACGTGCTCGAGGAATCGCTGACCCCCGACTTCGGCCTGGTCCACGCCTGGAAAGGGGACCGGCACGGCAACCTGGTGTTCCACGCCACCGCCATGAACTTCAATCCGCTGTGCGCCATGGCGGGCCGGATCACCATCGCCGAGGTGGAGGAACTCGTGGAGCCGGGGGAACTGGACCCGGAACACATCCACACTCCCGGGATCTTCGTGCAGCGGGTGGTCGTGGCTCCGGGGGCTGAAAAACGGATTGAGAAACGGACCGTGGCACTGGCCTCCTCCGCCCGGGGACCAGCTGCTGCGCCGGCAGCAGGACCAGGCAGTAACCAGCAGGCAGGAGCGTAGCCATGGATCCGAACAGTCCCTTGGCCCCCCGGCCGGAAGCCGTCCGGCCCGAGTACCGGCGGGCAGCAGTCCAGCAGCACGCAGCCGCCGGCGACTCAACCGCCCCGGCCGAAACCAGGGGCTGGACGCGGAATGAGCTCGCCGCGCGCGTTGCCAGGGAACTCAGCAACGGCCAGTACGTGAACCTCGGCATCGGCATGCCCACGCTTATCCCCAACTACATTCCGGAGGGAGTGGAGGTGGTCCTCCACTCCGAGAACGGCATCCTGGGAGTGGGGCCCTACCCGGCCGAGGACGCCGTGGACCCCGACCTCATCAATGCCGGCAAGGAAACGGTCACCGTGAACAAGGGAGCCGCCTTCTTCGATTCGGCCTCCTCCTTCGGGATGATCCGCGGCGGGCACGTGGACGTTGCCGTTTTGGGGGCCATGGAAGTAGCCGCTAACGGCGACCTCGCCAACTGGATGATCCCCGGCAAGATGGTCAAGGGCATGGGCGGAGCCATGGACCTGGTGTTCGGGGCCAAGAAGGTCATTGTCATGATGGAACACGTGGACCGGGCCGGTAAACCCAAGATCGTTCAGCAGTGCTCGCTGCCGCTGACCGGCAAGGGCTGCGTGGACCGCATCATCACCGACCTGGCCGTCATCGACGTCGTCCAGGACGAGACTGGTCCCCGCCTGGTCCTGCGGGAGCTGGCCCCCAATGTTTCGGTCGAGGATGTTGCTGCCGCCACCGGCGCCGAACTGTTCGAGGAAGACCGGGAACTCACCGTATGAGTGAGGGAAACGGGGTTTCGACAGGCTCAACCATCGAACAAACAGGTTCAACCACGGGGCAAACGGGAGAGCACCGGGTCATCGAGCAGCGCGGGCTTTACTTCGACGAGCTCGAGGAGGGCGTGCGTTACGCCCACCGCCCCGGGCGGACGGTGACGGAGGCGGACAACGTGCTGTTCACCACCCTCACCATGAACACCCAGGCCCTGCACCTGGACGCGGCCTGGAGCGCCGGTCAGCCCTTCGGCCAGCGGCTGGTGAACTCGATGTTCACCCTTGCCACGATGGTCGGCCAGTCCGTAGGCCAGCTGACCCAGGGCACCATCATCGCCCAGCTCGGCATTACGGACGTGTCCTTTCCGCATCCGCTCTACCACGGGGACACCCTGTACACCGAGACGGTGATCGCCGCAAAGCGCCTGTCGGCGTCGCGGCCCGGCCAGGGGGTGGTCACCATGCAGCACACCGGGCGCAACCAGGATGGCACCGTGGTAGCCCTGGCGACGCGCAGTTGCCTGATGTGGACCAGGGATGAGCATGCCCGGCAGCAGAACCGCGGCCAAGGCGCGCCGTCGCCGGGCAGACAGGGGACAATGCAGGTATGACCTTCCTGATGGGACCTGCCCTGCTGTTTTGCCCCGCTGACCGGCCGGAACGCTACCAAAAGGCCGCCGCGCGCGCCGATGCCGTCATCCTGGACCTTGAGGATGCCGTGGCACCCGGGGACAAACAGCGCGCCCGCGGCGCCATCCTGGCCCAGGTGGGGGCCACCGGCGACGAACCGGAGCTGGAGCCCAGCAGGACCATCATCCGGGTGAACCCCGCAGGGACCGAGGAGTTCGAACGGGACCTCCACTGCCTGGCGCACACCCCCTACCGGACAGTCATGCTGGCCAAGGCGGAAAGCGCACAGCAGCTGGAGGCGCTCGACGGCTACCAGGTGGTTGCGCTGTGCGAGACCGCTTTGGGCGTGCTGAATGCCCCGGCAATCGCGGCCGCACAAAACGTGGTGGCGCTGATGTGGGGAGCGGAGGACCTGCTGGCAACACTGGGCGGCACCTCCAGCCGGAAGGACGACGGCGGCTACCGGGCCGTGGCGCTGCACGCGCGTTCGTCGGTGCTGCTGGCCGCCAGGGCGCACGGCAAGGAAGCCGTGGACGCCGTTTATACCAATATCCCCGACCTTGCCGGACTGGCCCGGGAATCCGCGGACGCGGTGGCCTCGGGCTTCGGTTCAAAAGCCTGCATCCATCCCAGCCAGGCGGCAGTGGTGCGGGGCGCCTACGCACCTTCCGAGGCCGATGTGGCGGCAGCCTCTGAAATCCTGCAGGCCGCCCGGACCGCGGGCTCGGGCGTGTTCCAGCACAACGGCAAGATGATTGACGGGCCCATCCTCAAGCACGCGGAGGCTGTCATCCGCAGGGCCGGGGAGCACGCCTAGGAGCCGCTGCTACCGCCGACGGCCGGGCGAGCGCCGCAGGGACAAGGGCGGGATGGGCTCGTACAGCAGCGTCCGCACCCAGCGGTTCCCCGTTTCGCGGAACTCCTGCCGGGTGGCAAAGCGGTAGCGGTAGCTGCGGACGCGCACCCAGCGGGGCGTCCCGCCGTCGAACGGATCGTGGCGCAGGAGCCGCAACGTCTTGCGGTCCGCTTCGAGCAGTTTGGTGAGGAAGGCGTAGAACCACTCCTCGTGCACCGTGCGCAGCGGCAGGAACCACATCAGCCAGTCCAGCCTCAGGTGGTAGGGTGCCCACTGCCGCGGTATCCGGCGCAGGTCGCCGGGCTTGCCCTTGAAGCCGTACTCGCGCCAGTCGGACTCGTCCGGGTCCTCGGCCAGGGTGCCCTCCACCACAATCTCGATGCGCTGCTTGGTGACCGAGCCGAACGCGCCGTAGGTGTTGACCAGCTGCCAGCGGTTGAAGCTGGCGTTCATCAGCTGCCGGCTGGAGAACAGGTTGCGCAGCGGCCAGTAGCTGAGCACCACCAGCAAAAGGCTGGCTGCCAGCGTTATGGCCAGCCACCAGAGCGGCGTCTCCTGCGTTCCGCTGTGCCAGTCCAGCGGGATGGCCGGTATCACGGCGTGGGCCACGGGATCGCTGACGGCGGCGAATGCCAGCACAATCGCGATCCAGTTCAGCCAGGCGAAGTTTCCGCTGGCCACCAGCCACAGCTGCGTCACGATGATGATCCCCGCAGCCACGCTCGCCACGGGCTGCGGCGCGAACAGGAAGAACGGAACCACCAGTTGGGCAAAGTGGTTCCCCAGCACCTCCATCTTGTGCAGGGGCTTGGGAAGCAGGTGCGCCTGCCGGCTCAGCGGGCCCGGCATTGGCTGCGTTTCGTGATGGTAGTACAACGCCGTCAGGTCCCGCCACTCACGGCCGCCGCGGAGCTTGATCATCCCCGCGCCGAATTCCAGCCGGAACACCAGCCACGCAACCAGGATCAGGATGGTCCGGGGCGGGTCTGTCTGGTCCGAGCCCAGGAAGGCCACGGTGAACCCCGCCTCCAGCAGCAGCATCTCCCAGCCGAAGCCATAGAAAGTCTGGCCCACGTTCACGATGGACATGTACAGCAGCCACAGGGCCAGGAAGGCGATCAGCGGCACCCAGGGAGGTCCAAGCTGCGGAATGCCGGCAACCAGCAGCGCAGAGATCACGAGGCCCACGGCACAAACAGTCCGC
This sequence comes from Pseudarthrobacter sp. NamE2, assembly GCF_005796205.1. Classification (GTDB taxonomy): domain Bacteria; phylum Actinomycetota; class Actinomycetes; order Actinomycetales; family Micrococcaceae; genus Arthrobacter. The sequence continues at coordinate 212,670 of NZ_VAHN01000003.1, forward strand.
AGCAACCCGTCCGAATACCGCCAGCGGAACAGTGTGGGCCGGCGCAGCCTGTTGAAAGCTCCAAGGTATTCGGGTACCGGAAGGAGGCCGCGCTCACCCAGCAACGCAGGAAACTGGTTCAATGAGGACAGGAACGCGACGAAGAAGAGCGCAGCCACGCCCCGCTGAAGCACCTGCCGGGCGAACTCGTATTCCGGCGCATCGAACCATGTCAGCCAGTCCACGGGAACCACGTTACGCCGGGCCGCCCCGAGGTCAAGGAGCCGGAGGCGCTGGTGCGTGCGGGATACTTAAGCAATGCAGCCACGCAGAATCGTCCTCCTTGGGTCCACAGGTTCCATCGGCACCCAGGCGATTGACGTCGTCGACGGCGCCCCGCATCTCTTCGAGGTTGTGGCACTCAGCGCGGGCGGCGGCAACCAGGAACTCCTGGCACGGCAGGCCGTCCACACTGGGGCTGCGGCAGTGGGAATCGCCAGCGGCGATCCGGGCCGCCTGGAAGCCCTGATCCGTGAGGCTGCGGCCGCAGCGGGAAAGCCCGGCTACAGTCCCCAAATCTTCTTCGGTCCGGACGCGTCGACCCGCATCGCCGAGGTGCAGGCGGATGTTGTGCTCAACGGCATTACCGGTTCCATCGGGCTCGCCCCCACCCTTGCCGCACTGAAATCCGGAGCCTCGCTGGCCCTGGCCAACAAGGAATCCCTCATCGTTGGGGGAGAGCTCGTCAAGGCGGCTGCCCGGGACGGCCAGATCGTCCCGGTGGATTCCGAGCACTCTGCGCTCGCCCAATGCCTGCGCGCCGGAACGGCAGCAGAAGTGGAAAAGCTGATCCTCACCGCGTCCGGCGGCCCCTTCCGGGGCAGGAGCCGGGAAGAGCTCCACGGTGTCACCCCGCGGGAAGCCCTGGCCCACCCCACCTGGGACATGGGGGTCATGGTCACCACCAACTCGGCAACCCTGGTCAACAAGGGCCTCGAGGTCATCGAGGCGCATCTGCTGTTCGACGTCCCCCTGGACCGGATCGACGTTGTGGTCCATCCTCAGTCCGTGGTGCATTCGATGGTGCAGTTCGTGGACGGATCCATCATCGCGCAGGCCTCCCCGCCGGACATGCGCCTGCCCATCGCGCTGGGCCTGGGCTGGCCGGACCGGGTGCCCAAGGCTGCCACTGCCTGCGACTGGACGCAGGCGGCCTCCTGGACCTTCGAGCCGCTGGATTCCGTTGCCTTCCCCGCCGTCAGCCTCGCCAAGGACGCCGCCAGGCAGGGGAATACCTTTCCGGCGGTCTTCAACGCGGCGAACGAGGAAGCAGTAACCGCGTTCCACGCTGGCCGCATCCGCTTCACGGACATCGTGGACACCGTGGAGAGCGTCCTCAGCGAACATTCAAGTGCTTCCCGGCTTACGGTGGAATCCGTGCTTGATGCTGAAGGCTGGGCACGTGCCCGCGCCAACGAACGTTTAGCACTCAGCAGTCTCTAGGAAGCAGCAAACACCTCCCATGACACCCGTTCTCCTCTTTGTCCTCGGCGTCGTCTTTGTGGCCATCGGCATCGCGGCCTCCATCGCGCTCCACGAAGTCGGCCACCTGGTGCCTGCCAAGCTGTTCAAAGTCCGGGTCACCAAATACATGATCGGCTTTGGCCCTACCCTGTGGTCGCGGCGGAAAGGTGAAACGGAGTACGGCATCAAAGCCATCCCGCTGGGAGGCTACGTGTCCATGATCGGCATGTACCCGCCGAACAAGGACGACGGGTCCGTCCGGCCCTCCAGCACCGGGATGTTCCAGACGCTCGCGACCGAGGCCCGTTCCATGGCGCACGAGGAAGTAGGCCCGGGGGACGAAAACAGGGTGTTCTACAAGCTTCCGGTGTGGAAGAAAATCATCGTGATGCTGGGCGGCCCGGCCATGAACATGGCACTGGGCCTGATCCTCACCGCCGTCCTGCTGATGGGCTTCGGGATGGCCACGGCCACCACCACCATCTCCGACGTTTCCAAGTGCCAGGTGGCGGCGGGGGAGACGGTTGACCCGGATTCGGCCGACTGCCGGCTCACGCCGGCTGCCGCCGCCGGCCTGCAGCCGAATGACACAGTGACGGCCTTCGACGGCAAGCCGGTGACCAGCTGGGACCAGCTCACCGAGTGGATCCGCGCGTCCGCCGGACGCGAAGTGGCCATCACCGTGGAGCGCAACGGCGCCCCCGTGAATACAACTGTCACCCCGGTCCTGTCCGCCAGGCCCATCATCGGCGCCGATGGCCGGCAGGCAACAGATGACGCCGGCACCCTCCTGTACCAGGACGTCGGCTTCCTGGGAATTGGTGCGCAGACCGAACTGGTGCCCCAGCCGGCGTCGTCCGTCCTGCCCATGGCGGGGGAGAACATCCGCCAGGTGGCCGGCGTCATCTTCAATCTGCCGGCCCGCGTGGTGGGGGTCGCGAAAGCGGCCTTCGGTGAGGAACCGCGTGACCCCAACGGCCCCATCAGCGTGGTGGGCGTGGGGCGGGTGGCCGGGGAAGTCGCCGCCATGGAGGAGATCCCGGTCCAATCGAGGGTAGCTACCCTGTTCGGCCTCCTCGCCGGCCTCAACTTCGCCCTTGCAGTGTTCAACCTGGTGCCGCTCCTGCCGCTCGACGGCGGGCACGTGGCCGGCGCGCTCTACGAGGGAACCCGCCGGCAGGTTGCCAGGCTGTTCGGCAAGCCCGATCCGGGGGCCTTCGATATCGCCAAGCTGCTACCGGTCACCTACGTGGTTGCCGCGCTGCTGATGGGCATGAGCGCCCTGCTGATCTACGCCGATATCGTGAAGCCGATAAATCTCTTCGGCTGACTTGCTCCCCGGAGAAGCCGGCAGATCTTTGGGCCCTCGCCGGTGCGTGACTGGTTACAGTCCTGGGCCACACTGGAGCGAGCCCCCAGCCGGAGGGCATTGCCGTTTTGCGTAACGGGGTGCTTTCCCTTGGCTGATTATGTCGTATCAGCCGTTTTTGGCTTATATCCGATAATCATCTATATGTGGTTGAGATCCGTAACTTAGCTGGTTATGGTTGGCGCATGTACGTACTGACGATAGACCAGCGCGGCAGCTCCTCCGACGTAGACCGTGTCCCCGACTTGGTCTCCTCCCTTGCGGCCCTCACGCCGGCGACCTTCGAGCGGTCCGTAGGTGACGAGCTCCAGGGGGTTGTGGAGGACGCCGGCGAGGCGGTGGATGTGGCTTTGCACGCCCTGCGCGGCGGGCACTGGTATGTCGGGATCGGGATCGGGGCGGTGCGGCTGGCACCGGGAGGCAGTCCGCGCGAAGGTTCCGGAAACGCCTTTGTGGCGGCGCGCAAGGCGGTGGAACTGGCCAAAGCGGCAGCCGGTCAGGTTCCGCTGTCAGTGGTGGCCGGCACCATGGGGCGTGGAAACAGTCCGCTTCCGGCCCGGGAAGAAGGTGCAATGGCAAGCGCGCATGCCCAGGCTGTACTTCGGCTGGTTGGCCGGCTGGTGCAGCAACGCAGCGATGCCCAGTGGCGGGTGGTGGACCGGTTGCGTTCCCTGCAGGGCGGCGCGGGCAGGCACGGGGCCCAAAAACAGGTGGCCCGGGAACTGGGTATTTCCGAGCAATCGGTGAGCCGTACCCTGCTGAGATCCGGCTGGCAGGAAGAATGGGCTGCCAGGCCGGCGGCCGCCATGCTGCTGGACTATGCCCATGCCCGGATCATAGGATCCCAGACCGAAGGAGGCCGGTGACCGCACTCTGGGTGGCTGCCGCGCTGGCGGTGGCCGGTTTTGGCGGGTGGCCGGTAACGGCGCTCGTCTTCAAGCTCGCCAGGACCATCGACGACAAAGCCGACGCGGCCAGGGCGGAAGAACAGGCCCGCCGGTCCGCCGAGGACCCGGCAGCGGATGTGACCGTTGACCCCGCGCGCGTAACAGCGCCCCCGGACGGTGCCGGCCAGAACGTGGACGGCGAGCTCACCGCGGAACCCGACCGGCCGTCGTCGGGCGGAGCTGCCGGTGCGGCTGCCCCCACCCAGCGTATCCTGCGCGGCGGGGCCATCATTGGAATCCTGGAACGCCTGGGCGTGTGCCTGGCAATCCTCACCGGGCAGCCGGTTGCAATCGCCTACATCGTGGCCATCAAAGGCCTGGGCCGGTTCGCGGAGCTGAAGGAGACGCCGGTGGCCGCCGAGCGGTTCATCATCGGAACGCTGGCTTCCATGCTCTGGGCAGCGGGCATCGCAGCGACGGTGAAGGTCTTGTTCCTGACTTAGGTCCAGGACAATGCGGCTCTGCTGCGGGGCCGTTCCCCGGCCGGATGGGTGCCCGGGGCAGGCATGGCGATAGGGTAGCGGTATGACAGTTTTTGCCGTTGAGTACGTTTACGCCGCCGATTCCACAGAAGCCCGGAACGAGGCCCGGCCCGCTCACCGCGAATGGACCGGAACCCTGGCGCAGGACGGCGCCATTCTGGCCAGCGGTCCGTACGGTGACGGGGCGGGCGCGCTGCTGATCTTCAAGGCAACGGACGAAGCCGCCCTCCACTCAATCCTCAGGCAGGACCCGTTCGCGGCCGCCGGAGTTATCGCCGGAACCCGCATCACCGAATGGTCTCCCGTGACCGGCATGCTCGCCGGGCTCACCGCTTAAGCCGTACCCCCTTTCACCTCTAGGAGTCCACGTGACCTCGGTCAGCCTGGGAATGCCGTCAGCCCCGCCACCCGTCCTTGCCCCGCGCCGCAAGACCCGCCAGATCAAGGTCGGATCGGTCGGCGTCGGCTCTGACTACCCCATCAGCGTGCAGTCGATGACCACCACGCCCACCACCGACATCAATGCCACCCTGCAGCAGATTGCAGAACTCACGGCGTCGGGCTGCGACATCGTCCGTGTTGCCTGCCCCTCGGCGGACGACGCCGAGGCGCTGCCCATCATCGCCCGGAAGTCTCAGATCCCGGTCATCGCGGACATCCACTTCCAGCCGAAATATGTGTTCGCCGCCATTGAGGCCGGCTGCGCGGCGGTGCGTGTGAACCCCGGAAACATCCGCAAGTTCGACGACCAGGTCAAGGAGATTGCCGCCGCCGCCCGCGACCACGGCACGTCCATCCGCATTGGCGTGAATGCTGGTTCGCTGGAGCCCGGCATCCTCAAGAAGTACGGCAAGGCAACGCCGGAGGCGCTGGTTGAATCAGCGGTCTGGGAAGCCTCCCTGTTCGAGGAGCATGGGTTCCATGACTTCAAGATCTCGGTCAAGCACAACGATCCGGTGGTGATGGTGGCTGCCTACGAGATGCTGGCGGAGAAGGGCGACTGGCCGCTGCACCTCGGTGTTACAGAGGCTGGACCGGCCTTCCAGGGCACCATCAAGTCGGCCACCGCATTTGGTGCTTTGCTGTCCCGCGGCATCGGCGACACCATCCGCGTCTCCCTCTCGGCCCCGCCGGTGGAAGAGATTAAGGTAGGCAACCAGATCCTGCAGTCCCTCAACCTTCGCCCGCGCAAGCTCGAGATTGTTTCCTGCCCCTCCTGCGGCCGTGCCCAGGTGGACGTGTACACCCTCGCCGAGCAGGTAACCTCCGGGCTCGAGGGGATGGAGATCCCGCTGCGTGTGGCTGTTATGGGCTGCGTGGTCAACGGGCCGGGCGAAGCACGTGAAGCTGACCTCGGCGTCGCCTCCGGCAACGGCAAGGGCCAGATTTTTGTGAAGGGCGAGGTCATCAAGACTGTCCCCGAGAGCGCAATTGTTGAGACACTGATCGAAGAGGCCATGCGTATCGCGGAAGAGATGGGGGAGGCCGATGGCGAAGATGCTGTCAAGGGTAGCCCCGTGGTTAGCGTCTCGTAGGGACGTACCTGATCCGGCGGGCTTTTCGGTCCGGACGCTGGACGGCCAGGACACGGAAGCCCTGACGCTGCTTGCGCAGCAGGACCGGGTGGCCAATGTGTTCATCCTTGCCCACCTGCGTGCCGCCGGCACGGCCGCCCCCACCAGCGGCGGTGCCGGGATTATCGGGGTTTTCGACGACGGCATCCTGGTGGGTGCCTGCTGGGCCGGTGCCAACCTGGTGCCGGTCCAGCTGGACCCCGCCCTGGCGGGAGCCGTCGCCGCGGCGGCGAACAGGTCCGGGCGGCGCTACGCCTCGGCCTTTGGCCCGGCACAAGCCGTGCTGGCCCTCTACGCCGGGCTGATGGACCTCGGGCACCGCGCGCACGAGGTGCGGGAGGACCAGCCCCTGATGGTCATCGACGGTGCCCCCGGAGTGGAGCCGGACCCGCGACTCGGACTGGGCCGCCTGTCCGACTTTGACCGCATCCTTCCCGCATGTGCTGCCATGTTCGAGGAGGAGGTCGGGTACTCTCCGTTCCTGGGCGGAAGGGAGTTCTACAGCCGCAGGGTGGAGGGCCTCATCCGGCAGGGCCATTCCCTGGTCCACCTCAACGAATCCCACGAAGTTGTGTTCAAAGCCGAACTCGGCGCAGTCACTGAAGATGTCACCCAGGTCCAGGGTGTATGGATGAATCCGCTGTACCGCGGGCAAGGGCTCAGCGCCGGCTACATGGCCGCCGTGGTGAAGGAGGCACAGAAAGTGGCGCCCGTTACCAGCCTCTACGTGAACGGCTTCAACCTCCGGGCACGCTCGATGTACGAGCGTGTTGGTTTCCGGCAGGTCGGCACGTTCGCTACAGTTCTGTTTTAGCTGGCCACTGCCAGTCCGCATCTGAATATTGGGGGAAAAATTGAAGACGTCTGCGCTGGCAACCCTGGCGGTCGCCGCCTTGCTTGCCTTGACCGTCCCAGCCTGCGCAGGTCCCGCCGCCACCCCGGTGAATGACGTTTCACCAGCGGCAAGCGGGACGGCCACCGCCGCCCCCATAGTCACACCCACTCCCATTCCCAAGGCGTATACCAATGCCGACCTTGCAGGCATCGTGCGCCAAGTGCGGGATTCGGCCGACCGCCGGCTGACAGTCCTCCCCGAGACCGACCTGGCAGCGACCATTGAGCAGTCCAAGGAAATGGTGGCTGCGATCGAGGTGGCGCCCGCGGCGTGCAAGGAGTTCGCAACGGCGAGCACCGTCCCGGCATTGGACGGGGCAGCCATGGCCATGGGACTCAGCACTGACTCGGGCACCGGGGCCGTCACGGCACTGTCCCTGCTGTCCGGACTCGACGAAGCAGCCCTGGCCAACGTCGCCGATCCCGCCGCCCAATTGCAGCAGTGTTCTGACATGACGGTGACAGTCTCAGGTATCGCCGTCCCGGTTACCATCGCCATGCTGGACAGCGTGGGCGGGTTGGCGGAAACTACTGCCTATCGAACGGAGACGCAGCTCCCGGACGGCCAGGTTCAGTCCACCATCACAGCGCAGGCCATCCAGCAGGGTGTTGTTCTCACAGCCGTTGCCACTGGCGGGGAGAGCGAAACCGACGCTGCAACACGTGCAGGTGCGCTGCTCGATGCAGCGGCCGCCTTCATCAAATAAGTCGTTAATGAACATTGACCAGGCGCGCTTCGGGTGAGGACCAGCGGTTTTGCAGGCAAGCCACTTGTCAACGTGCCTGCCATCACATAGGTTCGATCTAGCTGCGCTGGAGTGGCGTGGGCGGTCTCACCAGTCCTCACCAGTACTTAGGCGATAACGGCGTTGAGCCACGCCCGGATGCGATGACCAGCCTCACTGGGGGGCCAGGGGCTTTGCATTTTCGGGCGTGGCTCTACTGTTCCCGGCGCAGTGCATTGGAGAGTCCTCCGCGGGTCCGGGCCGGGCCCCTTCTGCCGGTAGATTAGTACCCAGACGAAATTGCCCGGCCCTGCTGATCCAGCACTTTCCCAGAAACGGATACCACCCGTGGTCCTTAGACTGTCCCAGCTTTTCCTGCGCACCCTGCGTGAAGATCCCGTCGACGCCGAAGTCGCCAGCCACAAGCTCCTGGTCCGCGCGGGATACATTCGCCGTGCGGCCCCCGGTATCTACACCTGGCTGCCGCTGGGATTGAGCGTGCTCCGCAAAGTGGAGGAAATCATCCGCCAGGAGATGGCGGCCATCGGGGCGCAGGAAGTCCACTTCCCGGCACTGTTGCCCAGGGAGCCTTACGAGGCCACCAACCGTTGGACCGAGTACGGTGAAGGCCTCTTCCGGCTGCAGGACCGCAAAGGTGCGGACTACCTGCTCGCCCCCACGCACGAGGAGATGTTCACGCTGCTCGTCAAGGACCTGTACTCCTCGTACAAGGACCTGCCGCTGAGCCTGTACCAGATCCAAAACAAGTACCGCGATGAAGCGCGCCCCCGCGCGGGCCTGCTGCGCGGACGCGAGTTCATCATGAAGGATTCCTACTCCTTCGACGTGGACGACGCCGGCCTGGACGCGAGCTACGCCGCCCACCGCGCCGCCTACCTGAAGATCTTCGCCAGGCTTGGCCTGGAGGTAATCCCCGTTGCCGCCACGGCCGGCGCCATGGGCGGTTCCAAAAGCGAGGAGTTCCTGTTCCCCACGGAGATCGGCGAGGACACCTTCGTCCGCTCGGCGTCCGGCTACGCCGCGAACGTGGAGGCCGTCACCACCGTGGTGCCCGCGGAGGTCGACTACAGCAGCGCTCCCGCTGCCCAGGTCCTGGATACTCCGGACACACCCACCATCGAAACCCTGGTGGCCGCTTCCAACCAGATCTTCCCGCGTCCGGACGGTGAAGCCTGGACCGCCGCCGACACCCTCAAGAACGTGGTCCTCGCCGTTACGCTGCCCACGGGCGAGCGCCAGATCGTTGTCATCGGCGTTCCCGGGGACCGCGCCGTGGACCTGAAGCGCGTTGAAGCCAACATCGGCGCGTTCCTCCCGGTGGCCGGCGAAATCGGGCTGGAGGCCGCCGGTGAAGAGGACCTCAAGAAGCATCCGCTGATCGTCAAGGGCTACCTCGGCCCCGGCATGTCCCTGGACCAGGCCCTGCTGGGCTCTGAAGGCAATGCCAAACTGCTGTACCTGGTGGATCCCCGCGTCGTCAGCGGCACCACGTGGATCACGGGCGCCAACGAGGCCGGAAAGCATGTGTACGGTCTCGTGGCCGGCCGGGACTTTACGTGGGACGGTGTCATTGAGTGCACCGAAGTCCGCGCCGGCGACCCCGCTCCTGACGGTTCGGGCCCGCTGGAAACGGCGCGCGGCATCGAGATGGGCCACATCTTCCAGCTCGGCCGGAAGTACGCCGAAGCCCTGGACCTGAAAGTGCTGGACCAGAACGGCAAGCAGGTGACTGTCACCATGGGGTCATACGGCGTGGGCGTCACGCGGGCCGTTGCAGCCCTGGCCGAGTCCAACCACGACGCCAAGGGCCTGGTCTGGCCCCGCGCCGTCGCACCGGCCGACGTTCATGTGGTGGCTGTCGGCAAGGGTGAGGACATCTTCGCCACTGCTGAGCAGCTTTCCCTGGACCTCGAGGCGGCGGGCCTCGACGTCATTTACGACGACCGGCCCAAGGTGTCGCCCGGCGTGAAGTTCGGGGATGCCGAACTGGTGGGTGTCCCCACTATCCTTGCCGTCGGCCGGGGCCTGGTTGACGGCGTGGTGGAAATCAAGGACCGCCGCTCGGGCGAAGCGGAGAACGTTGCGGTCGATAAGGCTGTTGACTATGTGGTCAACACCGTCCGCAACAGCTGATCCGCAGCGGTGGTTTTTGGACTTGAATCCCTCCAGCTGACAACGCTGCTCCTGCTGGTACTGGCGGGTTTTGCTGCGGGCTGGGTTGACGCCGTGGTGGGCGGCGGCGGGCTCATCCAGCTCCCCGCCCTGCTGCTGGTCCCGGGCATCACTCCGGTGCAGGCACTCGCCACCAACAAGCTTGGTTCCATCTTTGGCACTGCCACCAGCGCAACGACGTACTACCGGCGGGTGGGGCCGGACCTCAAGACGGCCCTGCCCATGGCGGTGATCGCCCTGGCGGGAAGCTTTGGTGGTGCCGTCCTGGCGGCCACCCTGCCTGCGAGTGTTTTCAAGCCCATCATCGTCGTTGCCCTGGTCGCCGTCGCGCTGTTTACGGCGCTCAAGCCCGACGTCGGGGACATCACGGCGCTGCGGCACAACGGCCACAAGCACTACGTGGTGGCATGCCTGATCAGTGCCGTCATCGGTTTCTACGACGGACTGATCGGGCCCGGGACCGGTTCGTTCCTGGTTATCGCCCTCGTCTCGGCCATGGGATATGCCTTCCTGGAAGCCAGCGCCAAGGCGAAGATCGTGAACATGGCCACGAATGCCGGTGCGTTGCTGTTCTTCATGCCGCACGGCTCCATCCTTTGGGGACTTGGTCTGTTGCTGGGGGCGTCCAACATGGCCGGCGGTTACCTCGGAGCCAGAACGGCCGTCAAGCAGGGAAGCCGGTTTGTCCGAATTGTCTTCCTTGTGGTGGTTGCAGCGCTCATCATCAAACTCGGCCACGACATCTGGCAGGAAAATTCCGCCTGACCGGAATTACCTGCAGGGGAGTTCGTGCCCTCGTTGGCAGGCCGGGCCAGGCGTAGCATGCAGGTATGTCACACGGGGACGACGACTTCGCCCGGGCCATGGCGGCCGCGTACCGGCTTTCGACGGACTGGCTGCAGAGCCTGCCCGGCCGCCCGGTAGGGCCAAGGGCAGCTGCCCATGACCTCACCGGGGTGTTCGGCGGACCCCTGCCGCGGACGGGAATGCCGGCTGAAGACGTGGTGGAATTCCTGGCGCGTGCCGCCGAGCCCGGCCTGATGGCAATGCCTTCCGGCCGCTTCTTCGGCTGGGTGATCGGCGGCACACTGCCCGCCGCCCTGGCCACGGACTGGCTTGTCAGCGCGTGGGACCAAAACTCCGGACTGCGGTATGCCACTCCGGCCATGGCCGCGGTTGAGGAGAGTGCCGGTTCGTGGCTGCTGGAACTGCTAGGGCTGCCAACGGATGCCGACGTCGGCTTCGCCACCGGTGCCACGATGGCGAACTTTACCGGCATGGCCGCAGCCCGCTGGCGGCTGCTGGCAAACGCCGGCTGGGACCTTGACCGGGACGGGCTGTTCGGAGCCCCGCGGATCCGCTGCTTCGTGGGCAGGGAAAGGCACGACACAGTAGACCTGGGCCTGCGTTATCTGGGACTTGGGATGCCGCAGGTTGTGGACGCTGACGTGCAGGGGCGCATCCTTCCCTCAGCACTCGACGCAGCGTTGGCAGCAGGCGAAGGGCCGGCGCTGGTGTGCCTGCAGGCCGGAAACCTGCACTCGGGGGCGTTCGATCCGTTCCCCGAAGCCATTGCCATCGCCAAGGAGCACGGCGCCTGGGTGCACGTGGACGGCGCCTTCGGATTGTGGGCAGCAGCGGCACCCGGGCTCAAGCACCTTGCCAGCGGCTGCGGGGACGCGGACTCCTGGGGCACCGATGCCCACAAGACGCTGAACGTTCCCTATGACTGCGGCATTGCGATCGTGCGGGATGCTTCGGCGCTGCGGTCTGCCATGGGCCTGCACACGAGCTACCTGATGCACGACGCCGAAGGTCCGGGTGATCCGTTCGAGAAGGTGCCGGAGCTTTCCCGTCGGGCCCGCGGTGTCCCGGTCTGGGCCGCGTTGAAGAGCCTGGGCAGTGACGGCGTGGCCGCGCAGGTCAGCGGTATGGCTGCGGCCGCTGCGGACATTGCCGCAGGGCTGGCCGCGCTCGATGGCGTTGAGGTGCTCAACGACGTTGACTACACGCAGGTCTGCGTGGCATTCGGCGACGACGCCACCACGCGTGCTGTCACGGCCCGTGTCATCGGGGACGGCGCGGTGTGGATGTCCGGGTCCCGCTGGCACAACCGGGATGTCCTGCGGGTGTCAGTCAGCAATTGGCATACGGGCGGCGAAGAGGTGGATGCCGCGGTAGCCGCCGTCAAGTCCGCTCTCGCGGCGGTGCGGGGCAGCTGAAGCCGCTGCTAGTCGAGGCCGACGCCCGGTTCGGGAAGGGCACCGGGTGCCGGGAGCCCCTCCAGCGTCCGGCCTGCCAGCGTGCTGGCGACCCACAGGGATCGTGCCAGGTCACCTTGGTGGCCGGGTGCGCCTGCATACCACAGCGCGTTGGCAACCTCCCGGGCAACGGCCCACTGCCGGGCAACATCCCCGTCAAGGCCGGCGGCCGTGCTGAAATCGGCGCACCGCTGTCGCAGCCCCGTGCCTGGAGCACCGGCCGGAAGGTCGCTGATCCTGTTCCACAACAGCGGCGCCACCCCGAATTCCGCTTCCCCGACCATCGGCTGCGGGTCGATCGCCGCGTATCCGGCCGCAGTCGGCCTGGCTGCCGTGCTGCATGGCCGGGCCAGGACATTCAGGAAATGCAGGTCGGTGTGGACCAGGACGTCCCGGGAAGACCGGCGTCCTACTGCACCGCGCGTCTGGCAGACCTCCAGGGCGGCTTCCAGCAGCCAGCGGGGGAACGGGCGGCCCAACTGTTCCCAGTCGGCGGGAAAGTCATCGCTCCACTGCTCCGCACGGGCCGCGATGTGGTCGAACTCCTGCCACTGGGGCCGCCCGTCCGGAACCAGGCCCAATTGCCGGACCAGGGCGCCCCATACTTCCACCGTGTCATCCACAGGCAGGCTGGCCAGCGAACGCCCGGCATCCAGCCGTTCGAGGAGCATCGCGCAGCTGCCCGCGTCATGCTCCAGCAGTGCTGCCGCGCCCTGACCCTGCCATAGCGCCAGGGCATGCCGCTCCAGCTTTGCCTCATCGTGCGGAAAGGCGATTTTCAGTGCGGCAGGACTTCCGTCTGCACGCAGGACGGGAATGACCATCCCGCCGTGGCCGTTCCAGGGCAGGGCGCCCGGAGGAAGATCAGGCTCCAGGTTCCACTGCCCGAGCCGCCCGGCCACCAGGTCCGGCAACACGGCAAGCCACGCCCGCCCCTCGACGCTTCGCCGGTAACGGGCGGTGAGGCCGGGCGGAATGGAGATCTCTCCTGGTGCTTTCATCAGCTCAACCCTATGCTCCCGGCCGCGCCAGCTCCCCGTTGCGGACTTCCCCCCCCGAGATCCGGTGGACTTCAGGCAGGAAGCGGCGGCAGTTGCTGCTCGTTCAGGGGCAGCCCAGGAAGGGGACCGGGGTCACCGCCCCAGTGGGCAGTCCGCATCACTGCCGATCGCAGGGCTGCGATGGCCCAAAGGCGGGTGGAGCCGTCGGTAACTGCCACCACGTCGCCATAGGCAGGAAGGGTTGCGGCTTCCAGCCGCGCCATTCCGTCCGACGGCGCCGCAAGGAACTCCTGCCCCAGGGCATACCCCGGCTGCTGCGGCAGCGGTGTCCCGCACCAGAAGCGGCTCCGCGTCTCAGCTTCCCTGGCCAGGCCCTGGTGCTGTCCCAGGAATTCCGACGCCGGTCCGGCAGCTTCCGGGGGCAGCCGCGTCAGGGCTGCCTGGTAGCCGTAGACCGCCTCCAGTTCCGCGGCAGCTGCGGCCACCAAGGCAGTGCCTGGCGCCGCGCCGGCTGCAGAGGGTTCCGGGCCGGTGGACGCGGGCGGACCCGAGGGCGAGGGGCACGGTGTTTCGTTGGCGTCAGTGGTGGTTTCGGCTGCCGCGGAACCCGCGGCCGGGTTTGTTCCATGACCTTGCTGCGCGGCCGGGCCAAGACCGGAGACGGCTTCAGGCTCACCGGTCGCGGCGGCAAGCTGCTGCGCAGCCAGCACCTGTGCGGTGCCTGCACCCGCCAGCAGGCGGGCCATCCCGCCGTCAACCGTTTCCGCATCCTTGAGGCGCTGCGCGCCGCTGGCCGCCAGGGCAGCGGCGAGCTCGGGCGCGGGCAGGGCGGGTGCGGCGGATGGTGCGGGGGCCGCCGCGTCGGCCGAAGCAGTCGGGACGCCCGTCCCCGCAGCGGCAGCCCCCGGCAGCAAGAGCGCCCTGGCCTGGATGGTCAGCAAGGTCACAGCCCTGTCCACGGCGGCGGCAGCACCGCCGTCGGCTGCTCCACCGGCAAGCCGGAGCCCCGCGGCTCGGAGCTGCAGGGCGTCCGCGAGGGCCGCGGCGCGCGCCTGTTCGGAGAAGGGGGGCGGCGGCGGGGCAGGCGGTTCCGCGCGGATAAAGGCGAATCCCAGGCTCACAACAAGCAGCGCCGCGAGTGCCAGGACAACGTAGCGGAAGTACCGGATCCGCGGACGGTTCACCTGGCTGTCGTCATTCACAACAGACCATCGTGCCACGCTTGAGGGAATCTCCGTGCACCACTCAGCCGGTAAAATAGCTACGCTAGTACACACCACATCATCTATAGGGAGGCGGCCGGCATCGTGAGCAATGCAGAAGCCACGGCTTCACCAGACCCCACCGGAACCGGCAGGACTGGGTCCGCAACGCACAATCCGGAAGCTGCCCGGCTTCGGGCCCTCCTTGAACCCTCGGTCCTGGCCAACCGGCTGTACCTCGAGGATGTGGAAATCAACGTCGCAGGTTCGCATCGGGTGGTCCACGTTGTGGTGGACCTGCCGCAGGAGGAAACCGGCGGAGTCAGCCTGGATGTCATCGCGGAGATCTCCAAGGTCCTCTCCGCTGTCCTGGACAGCGACCCCTCGATGGACAGCCGCCCGTACGACCTCGAGGTGTCGTCGCCCGGCGTGGGCCGTCCGCTCACGGAGCCGCGGCACTGGCACCGGGCGAAGGGCCGGATGGTAAGGGTCAACGTCATTCAGGGCGAGAACGTCGTGGGCCGCATCCAGTCCGTGGACGGCGGCGGCGTGACCATCGTTCCGGAAATCGCCGTCAAGAAGGGCATGAAGCCCCGGCAGGGCGACCCCATCAAACTTCCTTTCGACAGGATCCGCAGCGGAAAAGTCGAGATCGAATTCAGCCACCTCAACGAGGACGGGCTGGAACCTGGACACAATGGACCTTCCGAGGAGGCCTGATGGATATTGACATGAGCGCACTGAGACTTCTGGAGCGTGAGCGTGAAATCCCGCTGGACCTCCTGATCCCCACCATCGAGCAGGCGCTCCTGGTGGCCTACCACAAGTCTCCCGGCGCCTTCGAAAAGGCCCGGGCAGAACTGGACCGCAAGAGCGGGCACGTCACCATCTGGGCAGTTGAGATGGACGACGACGGTGCCCCCATTGGTGAGTTCGAGCACACACCGGAAGGTTTCGGGCGTATCGCCGCCAGCACGGCCCGGCAGATCATCCTGCAGCGCCTGCGGGACGTCGAGGACGACAACGTGCTCGGCGAGTTCAAGGGCCGCGAAGGCGAACTGGTGGCCGGCACCATCCAGCAGGGCAATAACCCGCACATGATCCAGGTCAACCTCGGTTCCGTGGAGGCCTTGCTTCCGCCGCCCGAGCAGGTGCCGGGGGAGAAGTACATCCACGGCAACCGCCTCCGTGCCCTGGTCATCGATGTCCACCGCGGCTCGAAGGGTCCGTCGGTCACGCTGTCCCGGTCCCACCCGGGGCTGGTGCGCAAGCTCTTCGAACTTGAAGTGCCGGAAATCGCCGACCGTTCGGTGGAGATCGTCGCCCTTGCGCGGGAAGCGGGCCACCGGACCAAGATCGCCGTCAAGGCCAACGCCCCGGGAATCAACGCCAAGGGTGCCTGCATCGGCGAAATGGGTTCCCGGGTCCGCGCCGTCATGAACGAACTGAACGACGAAAAGATCGACATCGTCGACTACAGCGAGAACCCGGCAACGTTCATCGCCAGCGCATTGTCCCCGTCACGCGTGAATTCCGTCACCATTACGGATGAAGCCACCCGGTCGGCACGCGTTGTGGTTCCCGACTACCAACTGTCCCTCGCCATCGGCAAGGAGGGCCAGAACGCCCGCCTCGCCGCGAAGCTGACCGGCTGGCGCATCGATATCGTCTCGGACGCAGCCACGGCCAAGGAAGGCTGAGCCTCCTTCCGGGCCTTCCCTGCCACGCTGGAGCCCGCCGGCGATGCGGGCGGAACGGCCGGAAGGGGATAGAATGGACAGGACCGCGCCTCACGGCCGGCAATCGTGCGCCCTGGGTGCGCTCTCCGGACAGGGGAGGGCTCCGCGGCCGGCAGATATGAACGTAGGACGATGACCGTGGCAGAAGTACGTACCAGCGGACATCAACCCGAACGCACCTGCATCGGATGCCGGAAGAAGGGGCCAAGGTCAGAACTACTCCGGCTCGTCGCCGAAGGCAGCGGATCACCCGCCGTCCTTGTGGACGAACGACGCCGGATGGCTGGCCGGGGTGCATGGCTGCACCCCAGCGCATCGTGCCTGGCACTGGCGATCAAGCGGCGAGCGTTCGGACGCGCCCTTCGGGGAGCAACCGAAACCGCAGCCGTGGAACGCCGGATCCTGTCCGGCCCGAACCTCGCAGGCGCCCCGGTGGCTGCGGCATCAACCGTCCAACCTGAAAGCGGGTCAGAAATCTGATGGAAACCCGATGAGTTCCCAGCGATGAGTGCGTAACGATGACAACTTTGTTGCGCTCTGCAATGGGCCCTTCCGCAGCATCCGCGGCCGGGGCCCGCAGTAAGAAGTAGACGGTTCGTGCCTGGCTCGGTGCGGACCGAGACAGGAGAAATGTGGCCAAGGTCCGCGTACACGAGCTCGCGAAAGAGCTCGGTATCACTTCCAAAGATGCAGTGACAAAACTGCAGGAACTGGGCGAATTCGTTCGCTCCGCCTCATCCACCATTGAGGCCCCCGTTGTCCGCAAGCTGCGTAACGCCTTCCCCGACGCTGCCGCCAAGACCGCGGCGCCCGCAGCCGCACCCAAGGCGCCTGCGCCGGCAGCTGCAGAAGCACGTCCCGCAGCCCCCGCACCCGGTCCGGCAGCACCCAAGGCTCCGGCCCCCAAGGCACCAGCTCCGGCCGCACCCGCAGCACAGGCCCCGGCCGCTCCGGCTGCACCGGCCGCAAGCACCCCGGCTGCACCTTCAGCGCCCGCGACGGGCGCCAAGCCCGGTGCCCGTCCGGCTCCCAAGGCCGATACCCCGGCTCCCCGCCAGGGTGGCGCCACCCCGGGTTCCAACGCACCCCGTCCGGGCGGTCCCCGCCCCGGTAACAACCCGTTCGCGACCTCGCAGGGCATGCCCCGCGGCCGTGGCGGCGACGGCGACCGCGCTCCGCGTCCGGGTAACAACCCGTTCGCTACCTCCCAGGGCATGCCCCGCCCGGGTGGCGGCCGCACCGACGGCGACCGTCCCGGTGGTCCGCGTCCCGCAGCCGGCGCCGGTGGCCCCCGCCCCGGTGGTCCGCGTCCTGCGCCGGGTGCAGGTGGCCCCCGCCCCGCAGCAGGTGCCGGCGGTCCCCGTCCGGGTGCCCCGCGTCCCGGCGGTCCCCGTCCCACGCCTGGCATGATGCCCAACCGTACTGAGCGTCCCGCACCCGCAGGTGCCGGGCGTCCCGGTGGCGGCCGCGGTCCGGGACGCCCGGGTGGCGCCCCCGGCACCGGAGGTCCCGGCGCCGGTGGCGGTGCTCCCGCCGGCGGTGGCTTTGGCAAGGGCGGCCGCGGCCGCGGCGGCACCCAGGGTGCCTTCGGCAAGGGCGGCGCAGGCCGTGGCAAGCAGCGCAAGTCGAAGCGCGCGAAGCGCCAGGAACTTGAGCAGATGAGCGCACCGTCGCTGGGTGGCGTGAGCGTACCCCGCGGCGACGGCAACACCGTCATCCGGCTGCGCCGTGGCTCGTCCATCACGGACTTCGCCGACAAGATCGAGGCGAACCCCGCAGCGCTGGTCACCGTACTGTTCCACCTTGGTGAAATGGCAACTGCCACCCAGTCGCTGGACGAAGACACCTTCGCACTGCTGGGGGAGGAACTGGGCTACAAGCTCCAGGTAGTGTCCCCGGAGGACGAGGAGCGCGAGCTGCTGTCCACCTTCGACATCGACGTAGAGGCCGAGCTTGAGGCCGAAGGCGACGAGGAACTCGAACCCCGGGCTCCCGTGGTAACCGTCATGGGCCACGTGGACCACGGTAAGACCCGCCTCCTCGACGCCATCCGCAACTCGGATGTCGTGGCCGGCGAACACGGTGGCATCACTCAGCACATCGGTGCCTACCAGATCACGCACGAGCACGAAGGCACCCACCGCCAGATCACCTTCATCGATACCCCCGGCCACGAGGCGTTCACCGCCATGCGTGCCCGTGGTGCGAAGGTCACGGACATCGCCATCCTGGTGGTGGCCGCGGACGACGGTGTCATGCCGCAGACCGTTGAAGCGCTCAACCACGCCCAGGCGGCCAACGTGCCGATCGTCGTGGCCGTGAACAAGATCGACAAGGAAGGCGCCAACCCTGACAAGGTCAAGGGCCAGCTGACCGAGTACGGCCTGGTTCCGGAAGAATACGGTGGCGACACCATGTTCGTTGAGGTCTCGGCCCGCCAGAACCTCAACATCGACGAGCTCATCGACGCTGTCCTGCTGACCGCCGACGCCGCCCTGGATCTCCGGGCCAACCCGGACAAGGCAGCCCGCGGTATCGCCATCGAAGCGAACCTGGACAAGGGCCGCGGTGCGGTTGCCACCGTCCTGGTGCAGTCCGGCACCCTGGCCGTCGGCGACACGATCGTGGCCGGCACGGCGCACGGCCGCGTCCGTGCCATGTTCGACGAAGACGGCGAAGCCCTCGACGTCGCACTGCCGTCCCGCCCGGTCCAGGTCCTCGGCCTGTCCAACGTGCCGCGCGCCGGTGACACCTTCCTGGTGACCGCCGACGAGCGTACCGCCCGCCAGATCGCCGAGAAGCGTGAAGCCGCTGAGCGCAACGCCCAGCTCGCCAAGCGCCGCAAGCGCATCAGCCTCGAAGACTTCGACCAGGCAGTCGCCGAAGGCAAGATCGACACCCTCAACCTCATCCTCAAGGGTGACGTGTCCGGTGCCGTGGAAGCCCTCGAAGACGCCCTGCTCAAGATCGACGTCGGCGAAGGCGTGCAGCTGCGCGTCATCCACCGCGGTGTGGGTGCCATTACGCAGAACGACGTCAACCTTGCAACGGTCGACTCCGCCGTCATCATTGGCTTCAACGTCAAGCCGGCCGAGCGTGTTGCCGAACTGGCAGACCGCGAAGGCGTCGACATGCGCTTCTACTCGGTCATCTACGCAGCCATCGATGACATTGAGATGGCGCTCAAGGGCATGCTCAAGCCGGAATACGAAGAAGTCCAGCTGGGCACCGCCGAGGTCCGCGAAGTCTTCCGCTCCTCCAAGTTCGGAAACATCGCAGGCTCGATCGTCCGCTCGGGCATCATCCGCCGCAACGCCAAGGCACGCGTCAGCCGCGACGGCAAGATCATCGGTGACAACCTCACCGTCGAGTCGCTCAAGCGCTTCAAGGACGACGCCACCGAGGTCCGCACGGACTTCGAATGTGGTATCGGTCTTGGGTCGTACAACGACATCATCGAAGGTGACATCATCGAGACCTTCGAGATGCGCGAGAAGCCGCGCGTCTAATCGGTAGTACTGCGAGAGGTGCGGGGTCGTTGGGTTTTCCGGTGGCCCCGCCTTTTCCGCCGCAGAGGGGCCCCGCCCCTACGCTGGGCGGCTTGGAATCTTTGATCCCAGGCCACCCAGCTCCGGCAGGCCCGATGCCACTCCCGGGCCCCCTCTACGGCTCCAAAGAGCCGCCGGAAAACCCACCGTGGGTCCGTCTTTGGCTCGCTGTGGTGCGTGGCACCAATCGAACGTGGGTACGTTTGCGTCAACGCGCCGTCGTACGTCCCAAATTTTCTTAGGAGTTGAACATGGCCGATCCGGCACGTGCTGCCAAGTTGGCGCAGCG
Organism: Pseudarthrobacter sp. NamE2; assembly: GCF_005796205.1. Lineage (GTDB taxonomy): Bacteria > Actinomycetota > Actinomycetes > Actinomycetales > Micrococcaceae > Arthrobacter. The sequence continues at coordinate 232,397 of NZ_VAHN01000003.1, forward strand.
GATTAAGGTTGTTGTTGCTGAGGCCTTGAGCCGGCGGGTCAAGGATCCGCGGCTTGAGGGAATTACGGTCACCGATGCCCGGGTCACTAATGACCTGCAGCATGCCACCGTGTACTACACCGTTTTTGGGGACCAGACTTTGCAGGCTGATGCCGCGAAGGGACTGGAGAAGGCCAAGGGCGTCTTGCGCCAGGAAGTGGGCAGGAACATCACTGCCCGGCTGACTCCCACGCTCGAGTTCGTGGCTGACCAGATTCCCGTGAACGCCTCTAACCTGGAGGAACTGCTCCGCGAAGCCCGGAAGCGTGATGCCGAGGTGGCCGCCCTGGCCGCCAATGCCAAGCACGCCGGCGACGCCGATCCCTACAAGAGCGACGCGTCCGCCGAGGTGGACCTCGACGAAGACGACTTCGACGAAGAGGACCTTGACCTCACCGACCCCGACGGGATACACGAGGACGGCAACAAGTAGCACCGGCACAGCAGAAGGCCCGGACCATGGGGTCCGGGCCTTCTGCTTCCCCGAAAATCTCCGCCGACGGCTGCTACGTCTAGTCGAAGTCGACCTCGATGAGCTTACCCTCGGGCTTGGGCATGGGAGCGTCGGGTGTGGCCGGGTCCGGTTGCGGAGGAAGGGCGTCAATCGTGGCGAAAACGTCGCCGTCCCTGAACTCGACGGCGGCCGGCAGGTTCACCTTCAGGAAGTGCGAGCGTTCGCCCTGGTACGTGAACTTCAGGATTTCCCCGCCGAACAACGACGCTACGTACACATCGCCCTCGTCCGAAACTGCCAGGCCTGTGGGGCTGACTATCGCGTTCTGCCAGAGCACGGTCGCGCCGGTCCAGGGGTTGACCTTGAAGATTGCTCCACGGGGACCAAGTGACGGGTCCTCCGGGCCGCCGGGAAGGGATGACACGTACAGCCAACCGTCGGGGCCAATTTCCACGTCAGTGGGAACCGGTTCAAAGCCGTAAGTAAAGCCAGCGCAGCTTGGTACTCCCAAAGATTGTGCAATCTTGTGCGTGATGGTCAGCGGCCGGGGTGGCAAAACCGCCACCGTCGAAATGCTGCCGGACTCCAGATCCACCTTGAGGACCGCATTCATGCCGGCATCGGCCACGTAGGCCGTGTCCTCACGGACCGCCACAGCGTAGGGGTTGGAGTCCAACGTGCCCGTGTACTGCGCAGGCGGGGCATCCGGACGGGATGCCGCTTCGGCAAGGCACTGCTGGCCCGTGTCTGCCTCAAAGCCGTAATGCTGGCCCGCATCCGGATTGAACTTCCGTTCGTAGTCAGCGAGGTCTGCGATAGTACGGGCTTCGCCATCCGAATCAAGGGCTTTCAGGTATCCCCTTAGTCCGTCAGGCCCCTGCCCGGCTCCAAAACTCTCCAGGAAGTAGGCGGTGGAGTCATGGATATCCACCCCGGCTACCGACCAACCCTCGTTTGGGGTGGTGTAGACATCATCCAAGTCGCCATCATCCTCGACATGCGTGAGGATCCCGGCGAAGGCCTGGCTGACGAGGACAGACTCGTCCTTGTCCACGGCGAGGTGGAGAGGTGACAACAGGCCTGTCGCCATCACCTCATAATCCGGCTCATCCGTGGCGGCGATGGCCGGTGCTGCCTGGACCATTGAGGTAACAGCAATGCAGGCGATAAACGTAAGGTGTTTCTTCATTTGGGTACTCCGTTTTTGGCGCCCATGCCGGGCCGGGTAAGAAGCCTCTTCGAGGCGAAGTATCGCGCGCGGTCCCCGGCGACAGGATATGCCTGTGGTGCCGCTGTGTCGTCGGGCGTTTTCCCCCAATTCCACCCCCTATTTGCACCCCCTAACCGCGCCTTGGTTAGGATCTGACTATGACTCAGGTGGACTACAACCACGGCGATGCCGCGCAATATCTCAAGCAGGCCGTAGAACTGGCCACGAGGAATGTGGCGGACGGCGGCGGCCCCTTCGGGGCAGTGGTGGTCACCCCGGACGGACGCACCTACGAGGGCGTCAACAGGGTTACCCGCGATAACGATCCCACTGCCCACGCTGAAGTAGTGGCAATCAGGACGGCTGCAGCAGCACGGGGCACCTTCAGCCTGCAGGGCTCCGTCCTGTATGCAAGCTGCGAGCCGTGCCCGCTTTGCCTGGCCTCGGCCTTGTGGGCACGCATCGACCGGGTCTATTTCGCTGCCGACCGCCATGGTGCGGCTGCTGCCGGCTTCGACGATGCGGTTTTCTACGAGTATTTCAGCGGTTCCCGCCCGGAGCTCCTGCCCGTCACGAGAGGCGACATCCCGGCGTCGGACGCTCCCTTCCATGCGTGGGGATCGCACCAGCGCCGGACGGAGTACTAGGAATGGAACCCACGCTGATCGCCTGCCCGTCGTGCGGCAGGACGAACCGGATTCCGGCCCAGGCCGCCGGGCAGCCGCGCTGCGGGAACTGCAAGGCCGGGCTGCCGTGGATTGTCAGCGCCGGGGATGCGGACTTCGCCGCAGTGGCGGAGCGGTCCCCGGTGCCTGTGCTGGTGGACTTGTGGGCGGAGTGGTGCGGCCCGTGCCGCATGGTGAGCCCGGTCCTGGATCAACTCGTCCGGGAACGCCCGGGCCGGATCAAACTGGTTAAGGTGGACGTGGACTCGTCGCCCGGCCTGTCCCGCCGTTTCGACGTCCAGGCAATTCCAACCCTGATGGTATTGGTGGACGGAAAGGTGGCGGCCCGCCAGGCGGGGGCAGCGCCTGCCGGGGTCCTGCGCTCATGGCTCGATCAGGCGCTTTCCGGAGCGGCGCGTTAGGAGATCCCCGGCGGCAGGAGTTCCGGGGGCGGTGCTTACTGCGCCGGCAGCCGGGACAACCCCTCCAACAGATCCTGCTTCCGGCCGCACAGCGCTATCCGCACCCAGCCCTCACCGATGGAGCCGAAGGCAGTCCCCGGCGCGAGGGCAACCCCGGAGTCGGCAAGGAAGCGCCGCGCCCAGCTGCGCACGTCTCCGCCGCTGGCATGTGATACGTCCGCCCACAGGTAGAACGCCCCTTGGGCCTGAAGGTAAGGAATCCCCTTGGCATCGAGGACGGCGGAGGCAGCGTCCCGGTTCTCCCGGTAGTGCCCGTGCGCCGCGCGGACATAGTCCTGGGGCCCGGTGAGGGCGGCGAGCGCAGCATACTGCGAGGGCGCAGCCACGCAGGAGACGATCGACTCCATCACGTTGTCCATCTGCTGCTTCAACCCGGGCGGGCAAACCAGCGCGCCGATCCGGAGCCCGGTGAGCCCGTACGTCTTGGACAGCGTCAGGGAGGTAAAGACGCGCGCTTCTCCCGGCGTGCCGCCGTCGAACCTCGCGGGACTGACATGCGGTACATCGTAGGTAAACGCCTCGTAGCACTCGTCCGAGATGACCCAGAGGTCGTGGCGCCGCGCCAGGTCCATCAGCCCGCGCGTCAGGTCCTCACCGAGCACGGCACCCAGGGGATTCGACGGCGAATTGAGCACCAGGACCCGGGTGCGCTCCGTGATGAGGGCTTCGATGTCCGCTGTGCGCGGCTGGAAGCCGTGCTCCGGGTACAGGGGGTAGCCAACAGGATGCGCCCCCAGGAGCCGGCCGGTCATGGCGAAGGTGGGATAGCCGGGGTTGGGAATCAGGATCTCGTCGCCAGGCGCGAGCAGCAGGCTCATGGCGAGGTGCAGGCCCTGCTGCGCGCCGGCCACCACATAGATACGGTCGGCGCCCACGTCAACGCCCTGCTGCTCCCGGAAGCGGGCGGCAAAGGCTTCGCGCAGCCCGGGAATTCCCGCGTTGGGGGTGTAGTTGGTTTCGTCGCGGTCCAGGCATGCGATTCCGGCGTCGAGGACGTGGCGGGGGAGCGGGAAGCCCGGCTCCCCGATGCTGAGGACCAGGGCGCCGGGGATACGCCATGCCGCTTCCGTGATCTCGCGGATCTGGTTGACGGGCACGTCGCGGACATGGGCGGCAAGCTCAGGCATGCCTGCCATCCTAGCGGCCGCTGCTTCCGCCGCCGGCACCTGGCCTGCCGTGCGCACAGGCACCGCCGCCCGCCGTCGGGCCTTCCGCCCCGGACAGCCCCCATATACTGGAAGGCGTGCTTTCTGGACTGGTGATAGTGGACAAGCCGCAGGGATGGACCAGCCATGACGTGGTTGGCCGGATGCGGCGCCTGGCAGGTACCCGGAAAGTGGGGCATGCGGGGACGCTTGATCCGATGGCCACCGGCGTCCTGGTGCTCGGCGTCAACAAGGCCACCCGCCTGTTGACCTACATCGTGGGCACCTCCAAGACCTACACCGCCACCATCCGGCTGGGCCAGTCGACCGTGACTGACGACGCCGAGGGCGAGGTCACGGCGACAGCCGGCACCGCTGGCGTCAGTGACCAGGCAATTCACGACGGCGTCGCAGCACTGACGGGGGACATCCAGCAGGTGCCCAGCAGCGTCAGCGCCATCAAGGTCAACGGCGAACGCGCCTACGCGCGGGTCCGCTCCGGGGAGGACGTCAAGCTGTCCGCCCGCCCGGTCACCATCCACCGGTTCGAGGTCCATGCCATCCGGCGGGACGGGGAAGCCGGCTTGCTGGACCTGGATGTCACCGTCGAGTGCTCCTCCGGCACCTATATCCGCGCGCTGGCCCGGGACCTGGGCAAGGCACTGGGCGTCGGCGGTCACCTTACCGCCCTGCGCCGGACCCATGTCGGCCCGTACTCGCTGGCGCAGGCCCGCACCCTGGAACAGCTTGCGGAGGAACTGAACATCCTGGACATATCCCAGGCCGCGCGGGCCCTGATGCCCAACCGGGAACTGACGGCGGAAGAAACAACCGAAATCTCCTTCGGACGGCGCATTGCCGCCGGTGCTGCTCCCGGAAGTCCGGATGCACCAACCGCCGAGCATCCTGCCGCAGCCTTCGCCCCCGACGGCAGCCTGGTGGCGCTGCTCGCCGATTCCGGCAGCTACGCCAAGCCCGTCCTTGTCTTCGAGCCCGGCAACGGGGCTCCCGCCAGCGCCACGGCCGGGAAGGCCTGAAGGGTGGACGCGTACTTTTACATCATCCTGGTGGTCGGCCTGCTGTCCACGGTGACCTGTGTAGTGGCCGGCATCCTCAAGAAGGCGCCCAACGACGTCACCATCCTGTCGGTCGCGGCGGTGGAACTGGCTCTGGTGGTCTACCTGGTGGGGTCGATCGTCCGTGTCATTGCCGGCGAACCCATCGCGGGCGAGGCCTGGGAGTTCTGGGGCTACCTTGCCACGGCGATGCTCCTGCCTCCGGCGGCCGTCTACTGGTCCATCCTTGAACGGACCCGGTGGAGCAACTTCGTCCTGGCCGCCGTCGGGGTTACGGCCCTGGTGATGGCCGCCCGCATGAACCAGATCTGGTACTGAAGTGGAAGAAGCACGCAAAGTGAACGACCAGCAATCAACCTCCGCTGCCGGCAGCCGCGCCGCCGCCGGCCGGCGCGACACCCGCAACACCGGCCCCGGGCGCCTGCTCATCGCCGTATATGCGGTTTTCGCCATCTCCGCTTCGGCCCGCGCCGGCTACCAGATCCTCACCAAGTTCTCCGAGGCCCCGCTGGCCTACCTGCTGTCCGCCTTCGCGGCGCTGGTGTACGTGGTGGCCACCGTGTCCCTGGCCAAGGCCGGCAGCACCTGGTTCAAGGTGTCGGTTGCCGCTGTGCTGGTGGAACTGGTGGGTGTGCTGGTGGTGGGCGCACTGAGCGTGTTCGACCCCGTGGCGTTCCCGCACGAAACCGTCTGGTCCCTGTTCGGCCGCGGCTACGGATTCATCCCGCTGCTGCTGCCGGTGCTCGGCCTGGTATGGCTGTACCGGCGGCGTCCCGGGCAGGGAAACGGCACCGTAAAAGGGGCACCGTGAATACGGGTAACCTTGAAGAGTTCCGCGGCCGGTCCGGTTGCGGAGCGTTGATGCTGCAGGCGTTTTAAGGCGAGGGTGATGGTCTACATCTGGCACGACCCGTCCGAGGTCCCGGCGGACTTCGGACCCTCTGTTGTCACCTTCGGGAACTTCGACGGGGTTCACCGCGGGCACCAGCAGGTGCTGTCCCAGCTGATCCGTTCGGCCCGCCTTACCCGGTCAAAGGCAGTGGCGGTGACCTTCGATCCGCACCCGGCGTTCATCCACCGTCCGGAGTCCGCGCCGGAAATGATCATGGGCCTGGACGACAAGCTCGAGGCGCTCGGCGAACTTGGCCTCGACGCCATCCTGGTGGTCAAGTACTCCCTCGACCTGGCCAGCCTCACCGCCGAGGAATTCGTGGAGCAATACCTGGTGGACTGCCTGCACGCCAGCCACGTGGTCATCGGCCACGACGCCCGCTTCGGCCGTGGCAACTCGGGGGACCTGGACACCATGCAGGCCCTGGGGGAGAAGTTCGGGTTTGAAGTCCGGGTCATCAGCGAGTTCGGTTCCGAGGGGTATCCGCTGCATGACGACGGCGGCAAGGACCGCCGCTGCTCGTCCACCTGGGTGCGGGAAGCCCTGCAGGAAGGCGACGTCGCAACCGCGGCCGCGGTGCTGGGCCGGTGGCACCGGATGCGGGGTGAAGTGGTCCACGGCGCTGCCCGCGGGCGTGCCCTGGGCTTTCCCACCGCCAACCTGTCCTCCGATGCGAGCGGGCTGATCCCGGCCGACGGGATCTACGCGGGCTGGCTCGTGGACCAGGCCGGCAAACGCTGGCCCGCCGCGATTTCGGTAGGCTCCAACCCCACATTCGACGGCGTCAGCCGGCAGGTCGAGGCCCACGTCATCGACCGGCCTAAGGAAGCCGTGGAGGACTTCGATCTGTACGGCCAGACAGTCATCATAGAATTTGTGTCCCGCCTGCGGGGGATGGTGGCTTATCGTGGGCCTGAAGCGCTGGTGGACCAGATGAAACTGGACGTCGTCCAGGCACACGACCTCCTGACCAGGCGCTGACCGCCGGGCAGCAGCCGTTCCTGTCCCCACCAGCCTCCGGCGGCAGGGCCTGCCGGGGCGTCCCGCAAGGAAGGCAGTACGTGTCGGTCGAGAAGAACACCCGCAAGCTGGACAAAGGCATTGTCCGGGATTTCAGCTCCCGGATGAGCTACGCCTCCTACCTGCAGCTGCCCACCCTCCTGAGTGCCCAGCAACCGGTGAGCGAGCCGGAGCACCATGACGAGCTGCTGTTCATCATCCAGCACCAGACCACGGAACTCTGGCTGAAGCTGGTGCTCCATGAGCTCCGCAGCGCCGCCGCCTGGCTCCGTGCTGACGACCTCGGCTCCGCCCTGAAGGGGATCGCGCGAGTGAAGCACATCCAAAAAACCCTGACGGAACAGTGGTCTGTCCTGACCACCCTGACGCCCACCGAGTACTCCCGGTTCCGGGGCTTCCTCGGCAACGCCTCCGGTTTCCAGTCGGCCCAGTACCGGGCCGTCGAGTTTGTGCTGGGCAACAAGAACCGCAAGATGCTTCCGGTCTTCGAATCGGACCCGGAAGCGTCTGCCATGCTGGGTGAGCTGCTCGAAGCCCCCAGCATCTACGACGAGTTCCTGGCGTACCTCTCACGGCACGGATTCGACGTGCCTGCCGCAGTGCTCAGCCGGGATGTCACCCGGGCCCACGAGTTCACTCCGGAACTGGTGCCGCTCTTCAAGCACATCTACGAGCACGCGGAGGACAACTGGAGCGCCTACGAGGCCTGCGAGGAACTGGTGGACCTGGAGGACAACTTCCAGCTCTGGCGCTTCCGCCACCTGCGGACCGTGCAGCGGACCATCGGCATGAAGACCGGAACCGGTGGCTCCACCGGTGCTGCCTTCCTGCAGAAGGCCCTCGAACTGACCTTCTTCCCCGAACTATTCGCCGTCAGGACGGAAATCGGACAATGAGCATCGACCAGGCACAGTCCGCTGCAGCAACGGATGAAGCACTTCGGCGGCGGGCCGAAGAGCTTGACCGCCAGGATCCGCTGGCACACTACCGGGCCCACTTCATCGGCACGGAGATGCCGCTGTCCTACCTGGACGGCAATTCGCTGGGCCGGCCGTTGAAGCGGACTGCCGAAGACATAGCGGCCTTCGTCCGGGAGGAGTGGGGCGGGCGGCTGATCCGCGGCTGGGACGAACAGTGGCTGAACCTGCCGCACGCCATCGGCGACCAGCTGGGACGTGCAGTCCTGGGCGCCGCGCCGGGGCAGACGATTATCGCTGACTCCACCACCGTGGTTCTCTACAAGGTGACCCGTGCCGCTCTGGCCGCGGTGGCGGACCCGGACCGGAACGAACTGGTGCTGGACACCGGGAACTTTCCCACGGACCGGTATCTCGTGGAAGGCATTGCCCTTGAGGAGGGCCTTACCCTGCGCTGGATCGAAACCGACCCCGCGGCCGGGGTGACGGTTGACCAGGTGCGTGCAGTGACCGGGCCGCGCACCGCCGTCGTACTCCTGAGCCAGATCGCCTACCGTTCAGGCCACCTGGCGGACCTGCCAGCCATCACCAGGGCAGTGCACGACGCCGGCGCGCTGGTGGTGTGGGACCTGTGCCATTCCGCGGGGTCGGTGGTGATCGACCTTGACGGTGCCGGCGTGGACTTCGCCGCGGGGTGCACCTACAAATACCTCAACGGCGGCCCGGGATCGCCGGCGTTCGCCTACGTCAACCAGCGGCACCTGGCAGCGCTGAACCAGCCGATTTGGGGGTGGATGGGGCGTAAAGATGCCTTCGAGATGGCGCATGGGTACGAACCTGCTCCCGGCATCCGCGGGTTCCTCAGCGGGACGCCGGCCATCCTCGGGATGGTGGCAATGCAGGGAATGCTCGAGGTCATCGAGGAAGCCACCATGGTTGCCGTCAGGAAAAAGTCGGAAAAGCTGACGGCCTTCGCCGTCGACATCTTCGACGCCTGGCTGGCGCCGCTTGGGGCTGAACTGGCGTCGCCCCGGGAGCCGGGGGAGCGGGGCAGCCACATCACCGTGGACCACCCGGACTTCACCAAGGCCATGGTGGAGGCGCTCTGGGACGGCGACGTGATCCCCGACTTCCGGTCGCCCCGCGGGATTCGGGTGGGGCTGTCGCCGCTGAGTACCAGCTTCGGCGAGGTGCTCCAGGGCATGGCAGCGATCCGGGACCGGCTGCAGGGCTGATTCCCACGCGGGTACGCCTGTTTCGACAGGTTAGGGGAGTGCCGGTAAACTTGACGATGGATCCGGCTGCAGTCCGTGGCGGCTGGTTCCTGTTGCACGCGGCTTCTATCCGGTTTTGTCCGGATGCGGTGGCGGCGGCAGACCCGGCAGTGAGTTTCTGACCGGGCCCTCACGGCACATTTTCCCAAGGAGTTATTGTGGCACTTGACGCCGCTGTAAAGCAGTCCATCATCAAGGAATACGCAACCTCGGAAGGCGACACCGGTTCGCCCGAGGTCCAGGTTGCCGTCCTGACCCAGCGGATCAAGGATCTGACTGAGCACATGAAGGAGCACAAGCACGACTTCCACACCCAGCGCGGTCTGCTGGCCATGGTGGGTCGCCGCAAGCGCATGCTGAGCTACCTCAAGAAGACTGACATCGCCCGCTACCGTTCGCTCATCGAGCGCCTCGGCCTGCGCCGCTAGTCTGGCTTTGGGCGGCCCTTTCCGTACGGAACGGGCCGCCTTCTTTCAACACAACTAAACAGGAGGATCAACCGCATCACGCATTCGCGGTCCTCGGTAGTGATCCCCGGGAAGGCTTCCTTCAGGAAACTTCGGCCCGTGGGTCTCGATCGATGACCGGGTGCAGGGCCAGTAGACAGATGCTGGACTGGGTTGATGCGGCTGGACTTCCGTGAAACAGAAACGGAGGTGACTCTCTTGGAGGGTCCCGAAATCCAGTTCTCGGAAGCAGTCATTGACAATGGCCGCTTCGGCAAGCGCGTAATCCGCTTCGAAACCGGCCGCCTCGCCAAGCAGGCAGCCGGTGCAGCCATGGTGTACATCGACGACGACACCGCGCTGCTGTCCGCCACCACCGCCGGTAAGCACCCGCGCGAAGGCTTCGACTTCTTCCCGCTGACGGTCGACGTCGAAGAGCGCATGTACGCTGCCGGCCGCATCCCGGGCTCGTTCTTCCGCCGCGAAGGCCGCCCGTCCACCGAAGCGATCCTGGCCTGCCGCCTGATGGACCGCCCGCTGCGCCCCGCCTTCATCAAGGGCCTGCGCAACGAGGTCCAGATCGTCGTCACCGTCCTGGCTATCAACCCGGACGAGCTGTACGACGTAGTGGCCATCAACGCCTCCTCCATCTCCACGCAGCTGTCCGGCCTGCCGTTCTCCGGCCCCATCGGCGGCGTCCGCGTTGCCCTGGTTGCCGACGAAAACGGCTCCCAGTGGGTTGCTTTCCCCAAGCACTCCCAGCTGGAAAACTCCGTCTTCAACATGGTGGTTGCCGGCCGCATTGCCGGTGACGACGTCGCCATCATGATGGTGGAAGCCGAAGCTACCGACAACTCCTGGAACCTCATCAAGGAACAGGGCGCCACCGCCCCCACGGAAGAGGTTGTTTCCGAGGGCCTCGAGGCTGCCAAGCCGTTCATCAAGGCACTCTGCGAAGCACAGGCCGACCTGGCTGCCCGCGCTGCCAAGCCCACCGTCGAATTCCCGGTCTTCCTGGACTACGAGGACGACGCCTACGCCGCCATCGAATCCGCTGCCACCGAAAAGCTGACCGCTGTCTTCCAGATTGCTGACAAGCAGGAGCGCGAGAACGCTGCGGACGCACTGAAGGACGAGGTCCTCGCGGACCTTGCCGGCCAGTTCGAGGGCCGCGAGAAGGAACTGTCTGCAGCCTTCCGCTCGCTCACCAAGCACGTTGTACGCCAGCGCATCCTCAAGGACCAGATCCGCATTGACGGCCGCGGCCTGACGGACATCCGCCAGCTCACCGCCGAGGTTGAGGTCCTGCCGCGCGTACACGGTTCGGCAATCTTCGAGCGCGGCGAGACCCAGATCATGGGCGTCACCACGCTGAACATGCTGAAGATGGAACAGCAGATCGATTCGCTGTCGCCGGTGAAGACCAAGCGCTACATGCACAACTACAACTTCCCGCCGTACTCCACGGGTGAAACCGGTCGGGTGGGCTCGCCCAAGCGCCGCGAAATCGGCCACGGTGCCCTGGCCGAGCGCGCCCTGGTGCCGGTGCTGCCGTCCCGCGAGGAATTCCCGTACGCCATCCGCCAGGTGTCCGAGGCCCTCGGTTCCAACGGTTCCACGTCGATGGGTTCCGTCTGCGCCTCCACCCTCTCCATGCTGAACGCCGGCGTGCCCCTGAAGGCCGCCGTCGCCGGTATCGCCATGGGCCTGGTTTCCGACCAGGTGGACGGACAGACCCGCTACGCGGCACTGACTGACATCCTTGGCGCTGAAGATGCCTTCGGCGACATGGACTTCAAGGTTGCCGGCACCTCCGAGTTCGTCACGGCCATCCAGCTGGACACCAAGCTCGACGGTATCCCCGCGTCTGTGCTGGCAGCAGCCCTGAAGCAGGCCCGGGAAGCCCGCCTGCACATCCTCGAGGTTATGGATTCGGCCATCGACACCCCGGACGAGCTCTCCGAGTTCGCACCGCGCGTCATCGCCGTGAAGATCCCCGTGGACAAGATCGGTGAGGTCATCGGCCCCAAGGGCAAGATGATCAACCAGATCCAGGAAGACACCGGCGCCGACATCTCCATCGAGGACGACGGCACCGTCTACATTGGCGCCACCGACGGACCGTCTGCCGAGGCAGCACGCTCCGCCATCAACGCCATTGCCAACCCGCAGGTTCCGGAAATCGGCGAACGCTACCTGGGCACGGTCGTCAAGACCACCACCTTCGGTGCCTTCGTGTCGCTGACCCCGGGCAAGGACGGTCTCCTGCACATCTCCGAGCTGCGTAAGCTGGCCAACGGCAAGCGCGTGGACAACGTGGATGACGTCGTGTCCGTGGGCCAGAAGGTCCAGGTGGAGATCACCAAGATCGACGACCGCGGAAAGCTGTCGCTGGCCCCGGTGGTAGCCGAGGAAGAGGGCGCCGAGGATGAGACCGAGCGTGCCCACACGACGGAACCTGTTGAAGGCGCTGACGTCTAACACGTCCGGTCTCCGGCACAAGCATTAATCGGCGGGGCCGGTGGATGATCCACCGGCCCCGCCGCTGTTACGATGGCAGCCAGATCCGGCTGCCCCTGTGAAAGGCCTCAATGACTGTTGTACCCCTGCCGCTTGAGCAGAACCACCGCGGCGACACCCTGGTCCACGGATCCGACGGCGGCTCCGAGGTCCGGCGTTCGGTGCTGCCCGGGGGAGTGCGGGTGCTGACGGAGGCGATGCCCGGGCAGCGGTCTGCGACCATCGGGTTCTGGGTTGGCGTCGGGTCCCGGGACGAAGCCCCGGGCCAGCACGGCTCCACGCACTTCCTTGAGCATCTGCTGTTCAAGGGCACCAAGCGCCGCACCGCCCTGGAAATCGCGTCGGCGTTCGATGAGGTGGGCGGCGAGTCCAACGCGGCCACCGCGAAGGAAAGCACCTGCTACTTCGCCCGCGTTTTGGACTCGGACCTGCCGATGGCCATCGACGTGATTGCCGATATGATCACCGGCGCCGTGCTTGATCCCGCTGAGATGGAGCAGGAGCGCGACGTCATCCTCGAGGAAATCGCCATGGACAGCGATGACCCCACCGACGTCGCCCATGAGCATTTTGTATCAGCTGTCCTCGGCAGCCATCCCCTGGGCAGGCCTATTGGCGGCACGCCGGCAGCGATCAAGGCTGTGGCCCGTGACTCGGTCTGGGAACACTACCGCCGCTACTACCGTCCGGATGAACTCGTGATCACGGCCGCCGGCGGCCTGGAGCACGACGTTGTCTGCGACCTCGTCATCGATGCCCTCGAGTCAGCCGGCTGGTCCCTGGAAGCGGACGCGTCCCCGGTCAAGCGCCGCTCCACGGAACGTGCGCTGATCACCGGTACTGCAGGCCTTCATGTGGTCAAGCGCGCGGTGGAACAGGCCAACATCATCATGGGGTGCCCCACCATTGTTGCCACCGACGAGCGCCGGTACGTGATGAGCGTCCTGAACGCAGTCCTGGGCGGTGGCATGTCGTCGCGGCTTTTCCAGGAGATCCGCGAAAAGCGGGGCCTCGTGTATTCCACCTACTCGTTCGCATCCTCCTATGCCGACGCCGGTTACTTTGGCATGTACGCGGGATGCACGCCCTCCAAGGTCCGGCAGGTGCTGGACCTGTTGGGTGTGGAGCTGGACAAGCTGGCTGAGCACGGGATCTCTGATGATGAGCTCCGCAAAGCGGTGGGCCAGCTCTGCGGCGGGATTGTTCTCGCCCTGGAAGACACTGGCTCGCGGATGTCACGCCTGGGCCGCGCCGAACTCGTTTCCGGCGAGTACCAGGACATAGATGAGACCCTTCGGCTCATCAAGGCCGTTACTGCCGAACAGGTCCAGGATTTGGCAGCTGAACTGGCCGCCGCACCCCGGACGGTTACGGTGGTTGGTCCCTTCGAAGAGACGGAAACCTTCGGACTCTGACCCCGGTCCAACGCATTCTTTCGGCCTAAGATGTAGCCATCCGACGTGGGAGGAAGGCTTCGGAGGAAGCGGTGAGGGGTGATTGGCGTGGGTGCCTTTCCTGCCGGTGATCCTTCTGGGGACCGCGCCCGGGCCGAGCATCCTGCCTTGGCCGGCCTGCTCGGCCGTTGGCTGGGGAGTACGCGGCTCGCATCAGGGCCGTGGGGACCTGAACGGACAGTCGAGGCCGAGGTGACTTACCGCCGCGCGGCCGGTGGGTTTGCCGTGGTGCAGAGCTACCGTCATCTCGAACCTGACGGCTCGCACTTCGAAGGCCACGGAGTTTTCACGATCGACCCCGATCATAAAGACGTCCTCTGGTACTACGTGGACAGTTCAGGACCTGCACCGGACGCGCCCGCGCGCTGTACGTGGCGCGACGGCATCCTTCGTGTGGAACGCCGGGGGAGCGCAGGCTGGACACGGCATTCTGTACGTGTTGACGGCGAAGTCCTCACGCACGTTACCGAACTGCGCAGGCAGGGCCAGCCCGGAGTTCCGGAGCAGGCAACCGAAGGAAGCGTTGTTGGCGACGTGCACGGCGCAGGCGCCAACGGCACGGGCTCCGCGTTCATCCCCTTCATGACCTCCACGTTCCGGCGCAGCTGACAGAAGGATCTGGCGACTTCCTCAGTCGGGCTACGACAGCATCAGTTCCCAGTCCGGCTGCGGACCGGGCGGCAGGATAAAGGGCTTGGCGTAAAAGGCGTCCCATACAGGGTCTTCAGGTGGGAAATCGTCGGAGTCCATGAGGTTCTCGCCAAAGGTTCTTCACCTGAAGGTTCGTTACCAGGGGGTTCCACGTGCGGCGGTGCCGTATCGAGCCATGCAGGATATGCGGAGGAAGCTGCATCCGGCAGCATGGACCAACCACACACCTCTGAACGCTGTGCTCCCGAATTGCGTTGCTCCACGTCAGGCTCCTCGGCCAGTGTGGCGGCCGCCAGTCGGGTTGTCCGGCTTGGTAGTGGCGGCCGGTGGGTGAGGTCCAGCCGGGTGGTTCGTTCGTCACGTGCATCCGTTCGAGCCGGATCTCGTAGGCCCGCCCCAAAACATCCACTCCGTCCCCGACGGCACCTGAAGCGCCGGCGGAAGCGAGGGCGGCGTCCTTGGCGGTGAGCGCGGTGAGAGCGTCAGAAGAGGCGTGAACGTCCTCCATCGCTGCCGCCGCCCCGACACCGTTTCCCATACCAACATCATCGGCGGAGGCACTGATTTTTTGGCGCGGCCGGCAACGAGAGCCGGAACCAGCAAAGAGAAGGAAGCTTTACCCGCCGGCAAACGGCGGCAGCACATCCACAACGTCGTCGGGGCTGAGCACTGTGGAATGGACCCGGACGGCCACCTCGTTCAGCAGGAAGCTGCTCCGCGACAGGACGCGGGGAAGCGCAGGAGTCCCGGCAGGAGGTTCCGGCCGCTCCACGGCGAGCACTGCCTCAAGGAGCCCGGCGACGGTGGTGCCTTCCGGCAGGTCAAACTTTTCTTCCTCAAGCCCGGCAGCAGCGCGCGCGGCAGCAAAGTAACGTACATGCATTGGTGTCAGCCCCCGATGGCGCTCATACTGCGGTCCGGCTGGACGAAGTCCGGAGCGTCAAGTCCCACGTGGTCCATGCCGTGGGCCTTTGGCTTGAGCCACATGGCATCCTGCCAGCGCCGTGCGAGGTCCTCGTCAGAGGCGCCCGAGCGCAGGAGTCCCAAGAGGTCGTATTCCTCGTGCGAGAACAGGCAGCTCATGATCTTGCCCTCAGCCGTGATCCGGGTGCGGCGGCAATCCGAGCAGAAGGGCTCGGTCACCGAGGCAATAATTCCCACGGTGCCCAGCACCGGCCCGTGCACGGAAGCGTCGTCCGCGCCGGACCCGGCCGCCCGCCGTCGTACTTCAAAACGCTCGGCCGGTGCGCCGTCTCGGGCGCGCGGATCCGGGGAGAGGACAAAGTCGCGGGACAGGAGTTCGCGGATCTCCGAGGCCGTGATCATGTCGCGCCGCGTCCAGCCGTGGTCGGCGTCAAGGGGCATCTGCTCGATGAACCGCAGTTCGTAGCCCCGGCCCAGGGCCCACGCGAGAAGCGACGGCGCCTCGGCATCGTTGATGCCGCGCATCAGCACTGCGTTGAGCTTGACCGGTCCCAGCCCGGCAGCCCACGCCGCATCCACGCCGGCCAGGACCTGGTTAAGGAACGGCCGGCGGGTCAGTTGGGTGAAGGTTTCCTCGTGCAGGGAGTCCAGCGAAACGTTGATGCGCGTCAGCCCGGCTGCCTTCAGCGCTGCAGCCTTCTTGGCCAGGCCGACTGCGTTGGTGGTCATGGAAATTGGCAGGTCGGGGTGGTTGCGCCGCAGTTCGGCAATGATCTCCACGAGGTCGTGCCGGACCAGCGGCTCGCCGCCGGTCAGCCTCAGTTCGCGGACACCAAGGCGTTCCACGCCGATCCGTACGATCCGGACAATTTCCCCGGCCGTCATCACGGCCTGCTTCGACAGCCACTCCAGGCCCTCGGCCGGCATGCAGTACGTGCAGCGGAGGTTGCACTTGTCCGTCAGGGAGAGCCGCATGTCCGTGGCACGGCGTCCGTACCGGTCCACAAGCCCGGCACCCGCAGTGGCAGGGCGGACGGCGGGTACGTTACTGCCGGCAACCTCCCGTGGCTGCGGCATGCCTAGCTGGACGCTCATGAATTCAGGCTACGCCACTATGCGCTGCACATCACACTCGTGACCATCCGGCGGACGTCCACGCGCACCGCCTCCGCTGGGGACACCTGAAACTATGCTTGAAGGGTGGACAATCCACAGCCTGGGCAAACCACGCACGACGGCGGCACGCGCGTCAGGATACACGCCGACAGCCGGGTGCAGCGACAGTTACGGGACGGCCCGCGACGCCGGTTCGCGGCAGCCGCCGGTGTTGTTGCCGCCGGCGCGGCAGTGGTGGCTGGAGAACTCCTGGCCGGGCTGGTGAGCCCTTCGCTGTCGCCCCTGACGGCCGTCGGCGGCGCTGTTATTGACGCCGTTCCACCCGGGGTCAAGGACTGGGCCGTTGCGCTGTTTGGCACGGCGGATAAAGCTGCCCTCCTGGCCGGGATGGGCCTGGTCATCGCAGTCATTGCCGCGCTGGCCGGAATCATGGAAGACCGCCGCCGGCATACGGGTGTGGCAGTAGTAGGCGTGTTCGGGCTGGTTGGCGTGGCCGCTATAGCGACGCGCGCCCAAGCGACGCCGGCGGCTTTGGCCCTGCCCCTGGTGACCGGGTTAATGGCCGCAGTGATGCTACGGTTCCTGATTGGCAAGCTCCAGAACTGGGCAGCAACGCCGCATGCAGGATCAGGGGAAGGCAGTTCGCGCCGGCGTTTCCTGCAGGACCTGGCCGGTGGTGCAGTCTTAACGGCAATCGGCGGAGCCGTCGCAGGAGCCTGGCGCGGTGCCACCGCCGGAGTGAGCGAGGCGCGGGACCGGCTCGCACTGCCGCAGGCCGCCTCACCGGCCCCGGCCATACCCCCCGGCGCCGCAGCCGGCGTCGAAGGCATGCAGCCCCTGATCACGCCCAACCCGGACTTCTACCGCATCGATACCGCCCTGTCCGTGCCCGCGGCCGATCCGGACACGTGGGTCCTCAAAGTTACCGGTATGGTGCAGCGGGAGGTGGAACTGGACCTCGCCGGGCTCCTGGCCAAGCCCCTGGCTGAACGGCACATCACCATTGCCTGCGTATCGAACCCGGTAGGCGGAGACCTGATCGGCAACGCCCGCTGGCTGGGCTGGCCGGTCCGGGAACTGCTCGCGCAGGCCGGGCCCCTCCCGGGCGCCGACATGGTGCTCTCCCGCAGTGCCGATGGATGGAGCGCGGGAACGCCGCTGGACGTCCTCACGGACAGCAGGGACGCCCTCCTGGCCGTGGGCATGAACGGGGAACCCCTCCCGCTTGAACACGGCTTCCCCGTGCGGCTCGTGGTGCCGGGACTCTACGGCTACGTCTCGGCCACAAAATGGGTTACGGAGCTCAAGGTCACCACATTCGCCGACGACGCCGGCTACTGGACGCCCAGGGGCTGGTCCGAACGCGGGCCCATCAAGATGTCGTCCCGCATCGACGTGCCCCGGAAGGGACGGCCGGTGCCGGCCGGAACCGTGATGTTCGGCGGCGTCGCATGGGCCCAGCACACCGGAATTGCGAAGGTGGAGCTGCGGGTCAACCGCGGCCCGTGGCGGGAGACGGAGTTTTCGCCCGGCATTTCGGTGGACACCTGGTACCAGTGGAAGCTCGGGGTGGACCTGGGGCCGGGACAGCATGAGGTCCAGGTCCGCGCCACCGACCTCGCCGGCAAGACCCAAGACGAAGAGCAACGGCCGGTGGCACCCGACGGGGCCACCGGGTTCCACACGGTTAGAGTGGACGTGAGATCCTGACGGCCGCAACCGAAGGCACAGCCATGACCAGCACGCACCCGCACGCTCACCACGACGGCCGTGCACGCTCCATTGCCCACCACCTCGCCGCCGTCACCGAACTCCTCCGCCCGGTCGCCGCCCTCGCCCGCACGGAAACCGTGCCCCTCTCCAAGGCGCTCGGCCGCGGCCTGGTGCATGACGTCATGGCACCCCTCAGCCTGCCGCCCTTCGCCAATTCCCAAATGGACGGTTACGCCATCCGCTGCTCCGAGGTGCCCGACGGCGGCGCGGCCCTGGGCATCGCGGCTCCCGTCCCGGCGGGGGCCAGTGCGCCCCCGCTGGGGGAGGCAATGGCTGCCCCCATCATGACCGGTGCGATGATGCCGGCCGGTGCTGACGCCGTCGTACCCATTGAACGCGCCATCCCGGACCACTTTCCCGCTGCAGGGGAGGGCGGAACCGTGACACTGCCCGCCACGGTGCCCGGCACCTTTGTCCGCGCAGCCGGAAGCGACATCGCGGAAGGGGAACGGGCCCTTGCCGCGGGCACATTCCTCGGGCCCCCGCAGCTTGGGCTGCTCGCCGCCCTCGGCATCCCCAAGGTCACCGTTTACGTCCCTGTGACGGTGCTGCTGGTGGCCACGGGGGACGAGGTGGTGGAGCCGGGAAGGGCGCTCCCGGCCGGCAAGATCTACGACTCCAACGGAACCCTCCTGGAAGCCGCCATGACCCAGGCCGGGCTGCAGGTCCGGCGTGCCGGGATCATCACTGACAACCCGGACGAACTGCGGAAACTGTTGCGGAACCAGGGTGCAAATACGGACCTGATCGTCACCACCGGAGGAGTCAGCAAGGGCGCCTACGAAGTAGTACGGCAGGCGATGACTGACCAGCCCGTCGACTTTATGCACGTCGAGATGCAGCCCGGCGGCCCCCAGGGAATAGGCACGTTCGAAGGGATCCCCTTCCTTGGGTTTCCGGGAAATCCCGTCAGCTGCCTGGTCTCGTTCGAAATGTTCCTCCGGCCCGCTCTCTCGGCGCTGCTCGGAACTCCGGCACCGCGCGTGCCCCTCCGCGCCCGCCTGCACCAGCCGCTGACGTCGCCCGGGCACAAGCACCAGGTGCGCCGCGGCACCCTCTGCGCAGATGGCACTGTCCGGCTGGAGGGCGGCGAAAGCTCACACCTGATGCATGCCCTGGCCGCCTCGAACGCGCTGGTGCACGTTCCCGCGGGGGTATCCGCGCTCGCGGCCGGTGATGAAGTGGAAGTATGGATGCTGTGAATGCAGAACAAACCCCTGCCGCGCTGACGCACCTGCGCCAGGACGGCAGCGCCCAGATGGTGGACGTCTCCACCAAGGCCGAGACCACCCGCGAGGCCACGGCCACCGCAACCGTCAACACCACCGCGGAGGTCATGGGCCTCCTGGGTACCGGCGGGCTTCCCAAGGGCGATGCGCTCGCCGTAGCCCGCGTTGCCGGCATCATGGCGGCAAAGAAGACCCCTGAACTGGTGCCGCTATGCCATCCGCTGCCGCTGTCCAAGGTGACGGTGGACTTCGACCTGGTTGCCACCGCCGTCGTTATCGTGGCCACCGTCAAGACCCGTGGTGTTACCGGCGTGGAAATGGAAGCCCTCACCGCAGCGTCCGTGGCCGCCCTGAGCGTCTACGACATGATCAAGGCCGTGGACAAGCACGCGGTCCTCACCGACATCAAGGTACTGGCCAAGAGCGGCGGCAAGAGCGGGGACTGGGCACTGTGAGCGCCCAAGCAACCCACAGCGCACCGGAACCGCACAGGCACGGTGAAGTGCAGGGGCGCAAGGCGGGGGTGGTCATCGCCTCCACCAGGGCCGCCGCCGGGATTTACGACGACGAGACCGGCCCCGTGATCACCGACTGGCTGACCGAACACGGCTTTGACGTGTACCCGGCCATGGTGGTCCCGGACGGTGAGCCCGTGGGCGCCGCGATCCGTGCCCTCCTGACCCAGCGGCCCGCCGTCGTGATCACCAGCGGCGGTACCGGCCTGAGCCCGGACGACCGCACACCGGACGTCACACTGCCTTTGCTGGACCGCGAGATTCCGGGCATCATGGAGGCCATACGTCGCGCCGGTGCGGCCAAGACACCGCTGGCAGCCCTGAGCCGCGGGTATGCGGGTGCTGCCGGCAGCACCTTCATTGTTAATCTCCCCGGTTCACCCAAGGGAGTCATGGACGGGCTCACCGTCCTGGACACGGTGATCGGGCACCTTTGCGACCAGCTGGAAGGCGGACATGGGCACTGAATCAGCATTCGAGGTGGTGACGGCTGTCCTGAGCGCGGAACCCATTTCCGTGGACCAGGCAATCGCCGCCGTGGAAAGCGATACGGCCGGCGCCGTGGTCAGCTTCAGCGGCGTGGTCCGCAACCACGACGGCGGCAAGCCGGTTGAACGCCTCAGCTACAGCGCGCACCCCACGGCATACCAGGTGATGGCCGACGTCGTCGCCCGCCTTGTCGCCGAACAGCAGGCCTCCGGGCCCGCGGACACGGGAAGCCAGCCAGTCCGCATCTGGGCCGCCCACCGGACCGGCATGCTGGAAATCGGCGATCCCGCCCTGGTGTGCGCGGTGTCCGCGGCCCACCGCGGCCAGGCCTTCGCTGTCTGCTCCGAGCTGGTGGACCGCATCAAGGAACAGGTGCCCATCTGGAAGGAACAGTTCTTCTCGGACGGAACCGTTGAATGGGTGGGCGCCGGCGCCTGAGCCCCGCTGCCCGCGAGGTAACGCACACCGCCCGGTTCCTTGCCGCGCCAGGCCCGCCGGTAGGGTTAAGCCATGACCGAACAACACTCCGAACCCATCCTGGTTGCCGTGCTGGGCGCCAACGGACGCATGGGCGCCGAAGCCGTGAAAGCCGTTGAAGCCGCACCCGACATGAAGCTCGCCGCAGCCCTGGGACGGGGTGACTCACTGGACCAGGTTACCGCTGCCGGTGCCAACGTGGTGGTGGACCTGACGGTTCCGGAAAGCACGGAGGCTAACGTCCGGTACGCCGTCGAACACGGAATCCACGCCGTCGTGGGGACCACCGGCTGGGACGCCGGCCGCCTGTCCTCGCTCGAGGCGCTGCTGGCCGAACACCCGGAAACCGGCGTGCTGATCGCCCCCAACTTTGCCGTGGGCTCGGTCCTGGCATCGGCCTTCGCCGCCAAGGCCTCCAAGTACTTCGAATCCGTGGAAATCATCGAGCTGCACCATCCGGACAAGGTGGACGCGCCCTCCGGCACAGCCGTCCGCACGGCGCAGCTCATCGCTGCCGAGCGTGCCGCTGCCGGGGCTGCGCCCAGCCCGGACGCCACCACCAGTGAAATGGCCGGCGCCCGCGGCTGCGACGTCGACGGCGTCCGGGTCCACAGCGTGCGGCTTCGCGGGCTGGTGGCGCACCAGGAGGTTTTGCTCGGCGGTCCCGGCGAACAGCTGACGTTCCGGCACGATTCCTACGACCGGGCCTCGTTTATGCCTGGCGTCCTTCTCGGCGTGCGCAACGTCGCCAGCCGCCCCGGCCTGACGGTGGGCCTGGACGGCTACCTGGACCTGGGACTCTAGGCCATGGGCGGGTTCCTGGCGGCCCTGCGAAAGAACCGCACCAAGATCTGGGTGGGGGCGGTGACGCTTCTGCTTGTTTTCTACCTCGTGGTGTCCTTCCAGCGGTCGCTCCTGCTCCTGACGGACAGCAACCTGGCTGCACAGGCGATCGGCGCAGCCTACCTGGTGCTGCCCGTCATCGGTGCCTGGGCGCTGATCCGCGAGCTGCTGTTCGGGGCGCGCACGGAACAGATGGCCAAGGTCCTGGAAGCCGAGGGCGGACTGCCCGTGGATGAGCTGCCCCGCACTCCCGGCGGCCGCATTGTGCGGGCCGCCGCGGACGCTGAATTCGAAAAGTACCGTGCCGAGGCTGAGGCCGCTCCCGATGACTGGCGTTCCTGGTTCCGCCTGAGCTGCGCCTACGACGCCGCGGGGGACCGCAAGCGTGCCCGGGCGTCCATGCGGGATGCCGTCCGGCTGTTCCGGGGCAAGGTTCCGGCGTAGTTCCGGAGGCTTGCCCCCTAACGGACCGCCTTGACCTGGCCCCGACCCGCCTGGCTTGCCGCATGCGCCAGCCACTCCAGCGGGCCGCGCCACTTCAGCAGCACGAAGGCCATGCCGACGATGATGGCGGTGGCCGCCTGGGCAAAGTACATGCCGTCCTCGGTCCAGCCGGCGGGCAGCGGCTTCAGGTAGAAGCCGGAGACCACCCAGACGTGCACGGTGTACAGCGACAGCGTCATGGCACCCGCCCCGCGCAGCGGCAGCAGCAGGTCCAGGTCCACCCACTCTGCCAGCCTGCCCAGGAGCAGGCAGACGCCGATCACGGCGGCGGCCACGCCCGAGGTGTGCAAGAGGTCCAGGGATGTTCCGGAGTGTGGCGCAGCGGATGCCAGCCACCACCATGACCCTTCCTGCGGAATGCCCGTCAGGTTCACCTGGAGGACGCTGTGCAAAGGGTAGCCGGGGGAGTCGAGGATCGCTTCCAGGGCTGCCCTGCCGCCCCAGCTTTCCATCGCCGTTACCCCGAGGGTTTTTGCCGCCACGGCCACCACCGTTCCCGCCACCAGCAGCACAACGGGCACCAGGGCCCTGGTGAGGACCAGCCGGCCGATCACAAGGCCCACCAGCAGGTATGACATCCACTGGACCACGGGGTAGTAGCCGGTAAAGAACAGGTCTGACAACAGCCGCGCAGGCGTCCCCAGGTCTTCCCACTTCGGATTGTGGCCCAGCTTCAGCGGCGGCTCGGCGGCGAGCAGCCAGGGCCGCAGCAGGTAGGCCAGCACCGGCGAGGCCAGGATCCAGCCGGCGGCCCAACCACAGAGCTGCTTCAGTCCCACCCCCAGGAACGGCAGGACGCACAGGAACAGCACCGCGTAGTGCACCAGGATGATGGCCAGGCTCACTTCCAGTCCGCCCAAAGCCAGGCCGACGGCGGCAATCACCAGGGCGCGCAATGCGACCCCCCGGCGGGCGGCACTGAGGTCACTGCCGGAGAGCGGCTTGTTCCTGCCGGTGGACAATGCCAGTCCCACACCGGCCAGCACTGCGAACAGGGCTGCGGCCCGCCCTGAAAACGTCAGTCCGACCCAGGTTGGCGTCAGGTCCGCATTCGATTCGAAGGTCGGCAGCAGATGGGTGGCCATCATGCCCAGGAGGGCAACACCGCGGGCAGCGTCAATGCCGTGGAGCCGCGCCGAAGCCGGGCCCCCGGTTTTCCTGGACGCTTTGGCGGGGGTTCGGGACGTCATGTCCAGATCGTCTCACACCTGCCTTTGAACCAGCTGCCAAGGATGCGGCGCCCGGACAATCCCTTCACGTGCCTGGCCGGACGGGGGGCGCAGGCGCTTGTATTCGAATATGTGTTCGAATAGCATGGAGGGCATGCAAACCCCAGCACGCGATATCCCGGCAGAAGGGCGGGGCGGCCCCCAGCAGGGCAACGCCGGCCTCCTCAAAGCCATGAGTCCCGGCGTCGTGGACTTCCTCTTCCGGCAGCTGGTGGCAGGCCGGCCCGCCGAGGACGTCCAGTGGGAGCAGGAAGGCATCAGCCTCGCCAGCCAGCCCGAAGGGGCCGAGCTTGCAAGGCGTCTTGCGGAAACAGACCTTGACGCCCTCACGCCCCTGGAACTGTTCCATTACGTCAGGGCGGCCCAGCGGCTCGCCGACTGGGCGGAGGGCCTCAGGCAGGCTGCCGTTGCCAGGTACTGCGGAGCGCCCCCGGCGTAAGGTGCTTCCGGCGAGGGTACAGCGGGACTGGGAGCCGCAGCGGGGACCGGGAGGTGCCGGAACCTCGTTGACAGCTCGCGACGCAAGCGGTCAACGAGGTTCCGGCATGCAATTTGACCTTCATCACGCCGAGGGCATTGTCCTAACCTGCCGGGGACAGGGTAACGTTTTTGCCATGGCTGACTCTTCCGCGCACATCCCCGCCCTCGGTACCCTCCTGACCGCCATGGTCACGCCGTTCACCAAGGACGGCGCCGTGGATTACGAGCAGGCAGCGGCGTTGGCCGGCAAGCTGGTGGACGACGGCTGTGACGGCCTTGTGGTCACCGGCACCACGGGTGAAACCTCCACCCTGACGGACGAAGAGAACCTTGGAATGTTCCGCGCCGTCAAGGAAGCCGTTGGCGGCCGCGCGGCCATCATCGCCGGCACCGGCACCAACGACACTGCGCACTCCCTGCACCTTTCGCGGCAGGCCGCGGCCCTCGGCGTCGACGGCCTCCTGCTGGTCACCCCGTACTACAACAAGCCAAGCCAGGCAGGCGTGCGCGCGCACTTCGAAACCGTCGCCTCCGCCGTCGACATCCCCGTGATGCTGTACGACATCCCGGGCCGCTCCTCCATTGCCATTGAGCCGGACACCATGATCCGCCTGGCACAGCACCCGAACATCGTGGCCGTCAAGGACGCCAAGGCGGACCTCGTCACGGCCACCCGCGTCATGGCGGAAACCGACCTCCTCTTCTACTCGGGCGACGACGGACTGACGCTGCCCTGGATGGCGCTGGGAGCCGTCGGGCTGGTGGGCGTCACAACGCACGTTGCCACCCGCCGTTTCCGCGAACTCATCGACGCCGTCAACGCCAACGACCTCGGCACCGCCCGGAAGATCAACTTCGAACTCCAGCCGGTAGTCCGCGCCACCATGAGCCGGGTCCAGGGCGCCGTGGCGGCCAAGCAGATTCTTAAGTGGCAGGGAGTGCTGCCCAACTCGATTGTCCGTTTGCCCCTCGTGGAGCCGGACGAAGCCGAGATCGAAACCATCCGCGGGGATTTGGCGGAAGCGGGGCTGGTCTACTCCTGAGGACGACGACCGGCACCCTTCCGCCTGGAAAGTAGTGCAATATGACCCAAACCGCCCTTACCGGCCTTGTTACCCCTCCCCGCCTGCCTGCCGGCACGCTGCGGATCGTTCCGCTCGGCGGCCTGGGGGAAATCGGCCGGAACATGGCCGTGTTCGAAATCGACGGCAAGCTGCTGGTCGTGGACTGCGGCGTCCTCTTCCCGGAGGAAACCCAGCCCGGCGTTGATCTGATCCTGCCGGACTTTTCGTACATCGAGGACCGGCTGGACGATGTTGTTGCCGTGGTCCTCACCCACGGGCACGAGGACCACATCGGTGCTGTCCCGTACCTGCTGCGGCTGCGCAACGATATACCGCTGGTGGGCTCGCAGCTGACCCTTGCGCTGATCGAGGCCAAGCTGCAGGAGCACCGTATCCGTCCCTACACCTTGTCAGTGGAGGAAGGGCAGGTCGAAAGGTTCGGGCCGTTCGAATGCGAGTTCGTTGCCGTCAACCACTCGATCCCGGACGCCCTCGCCGTGTTCATCCGCACCGCCGGCGGTACGGTCCTGCACACCGGCGACTTCAAGATGGACCAGTTGCCGCTGGACGGACGCATCACGGACCTGCGCCACTTCGCCAAGCTCGGCGAAGAAGGCGTCGACCTGTTCATGTCCGACTCCACCAACGCGGACATCCCCGGCTTCACCACCGCGGAAAAGGAAATCGGCCCCACACTGGAGCGCGTTTTCGCCCAGGCTGCCAAGCGGATCATCGTGGCGTCCTTCTCCTCCCACGTCCACCGGGTCCAGCAGGTGCTGGATGCGGCCGCAAAACACAACCGCAAGGTGGCGTTCGTGGGCCGGTCGATGGTCCGCAACATGGCTATCGCGGAAAAACTCGGCTACCTGGATGTACCGCCCGGGCTGATCGTCGACATCAAGAACATCGACAACCTGCCGGACAACCGGGTGGTGCTCATGTCCACCGGTTCACAGGGCGAACCCATGGCCGCCCTGTCCAGGATGGCCAACGGCGACCACCGTGTGGTGGTGGGCGACGGCGACACCGTCATCCTGGCCTCCAGCCTGATCCCCGGCAATGAAAACGCAGTGTTCCGGATCATCAACGGCCTCCTGAAACTCGGCGCCGACGTCATCCACAAAGGCAACGCCAAGGTGCACGTCTCCGGACACGCCGCCGCGGGTGAACTGCTCTACTGCTACAACATCCTGGAACCCCTCAACGCCATGCCCGTGCACGGGGAAACCCGGCACCTGATGGCCAACGGCAAGATCGCCATAGAGTCCGGCGTTCCCGCGGCCAGCGTCATCCTGGCCGACAACGGCACCGTGGTGGACCTCAAGGACCACCGGGCCGACGTGGTGGGCCAGGTCGAAGTCGGCTTTGTCTACGTGGACGGCTCCAGCGTTGGCGAGATCACCGACGCGGACCTCAAGGACCGGCGAATCCTCGGTGATGAAGGCTTTATCTCCATCATCACAGTGATTCACCGTGCCACCGGCAAGGTGGTCTCCGGACCGGAAATCCATGCACGGGGCGTGGCTGAGGACGACTCCGTCTTCGACGACATCATCCCCAAGATCAACAGCGCCCTGGAGGAAGCCGTCCTCAACCACGCGGACCACACCACGCACCAGCTGCAGCAGGTTGTCCGCAGGGTGGTGGGCACCTGGGTCAACCGCAAACTGCGCCGGCGTCCCATGATCATTCCGGTGGTCCTCGAAGCCTGACGGCGGCTGTCCCTCCCTGTCCGCCTCGGCCCGCGAAAGGTCCGGTTCCACGGAACCGGACCTTTCGCGTCCGACCAGCCCGGAGGCCCCGAAATCCCCGGGTTTCCGGCTCGGCTCCGGTAGCGTGGCTACTATGGCCACACGTACTACCTCCGCGCCCAAAGGAACCGGCAGGGGCACCTCCGGCAGCTCCACGGGCCGCGGTTCCGGCTCGGCATCATCCAAGTCCGGCCGGGGCGGAGGCTCCTCCAGCACGGCCCGAACCCGGCAGCTTCCCGCCGTTGAGCACCACCAGCCGTGGCTGCTGAAGGTAGTTG
Organism: Pseudarthrobacter sp. NamE2; assembly: GCF_005796205.1. GTDB lineage: Bacteria > Actinomycetota > Actinomycetes > Actinomycetales > Micrococcaceae > Arthrobacter. Next base: position 259,314 of record NZ_VAHN01000003.1, read on the forward strand.
GCGGCGCCTGGCTGGGAGTCGGCCACCTGGTGGGCGGGGGAGTCCGCCGGATCGGCCACGACGTCAGCGACCTGCCCGCCGAGGACCGGCGCGACGGCGCAGCCCTGTTCAACCTTGTCCTCGGCATCTTCATTGCCACCTTCGCCTGGTGGGGCCTGACGGGCTGGTTCCCGGACGCAGTGTACGCCGTGGTCAACGGCACCTTTGGCTGGATCTCGCTGCTCCTGCCGCTGATGCTGTTCGTGTGCGCCTTCCGGCTTTTCCGCCAACCCTCGGACGGCCGTGGAAACAACAGGGTGGGCATCGGCTTCCTGGTGATGACGTTCGCCGGCTGCGGCCTCGCCCACATGCTGGGCGGCCAGCCCACCGTTGCCCAGGGCTTCGACGGCCTGCGCCAGGCCGGCGGCATGCTGGGGTTCCTCGCCGCCACGCCGCTGGCAGCCATCCACGCCGCAGTGCCGCTCGTCCTCTACAGCCTCCTGGCCTTCGTGTCCCTGCTGATCATCACCGCCACCCCGTTCACCGCCATTCCGCGGCGCCTGCGTGCGGCGTACGAGCACCTTATGGGCGTTGACCTGATCGAGCAGGAACAGGACAAGGATGTCCATGACCGCAGCTACCTCGACCGCACCCCTCAGGCCGCTCCCAAGAAGAAGAAGCGGAAGCTGTTCGGCAAAGACGAGGACAAGTCCGACGCCGGCCTGGAAGGGTATGTGGGCGACGAGGCCTTCGAGCATGCCGTCATCGACGACGACGACGCCCAGCCGCCGCGCCCCGCACCGGGGGTCCGCCGGCCCACCCAGGCCGAGATCGCCGTCGAAAAGATCAAGGCGGCCCAGGGGCTGGGCGCCGCCAACGCCTCCGCGGGGGAGAACGCCACAGAGGCCATCCCGATGGTCACACCCGGGATGGCTCCACCCCCGGGCAAGCCTGCCGCGGCACCTACCGTGCCCTCCACCCCCGTTGCGCCCGCCCCGCCGCCCACGCCCATCCCGCAGCGCACCGAACAACTGTCGCTGGCGGGCGACGTGACGTACACGCTGCCGGCGTCGGACTTCCTGACGCCCGGCTCGGTGCCGAAGGAGCGCACCGAAGCCAATGACGCCGTCGTCGCCGCCCTGACCGACACCCTCCAGCAGTTCAACGTGGATGCAACCGTCACCGGCTTCAGCCGCGGCCCCACTGTCACCCGCTACGAAATCGAGCTCGCGCCGGGCACCAAGGTGGAACGCGTTACCGCGCTGTCCAAGAACATTTCCTACGCCGTTGCCTCCAGCGACGTCCGCATCCTGAGCCCCATCCCGGGCAAGTCAGCCATCGGTATCGAGATCCCCAACACGGACCGCGAAACCGTGTCGCTGGGTGACGTCCTGCGGAGCCAGAACGCGCGCCGCACCGACCACCCCATGGTGATGGGCGTCGGCAAGGACGTGGAAGGCGGCTACGTGGTGGCCAACCTGGCCAAGATGCCGCACCTGCTGGTGGCCGGCGCCACCGGCGCCGGTAAGTCGTCCTTCGTCAACTCGATGATCACCTCCATCCTGATGCGCGCCACCCCGGACGAAGTCCGCATGGTGATGGTGGACCCTAAGCGCGTGGAGCTGACCGCCTACGAAGGCGTGCCGCACCTCATCACACCCATCATCACCAACCCCAAGAAAGCCGCCGAAGCTCTTCAATGGGTGGTGCGCGAGATGGACGCCCGCTACGACGACCTTGCCAACTACGGCTTCAAGCACATCGACGACTTCAACAAGGCCGTGCGGGCGGGCAAGGTCCAGCCCCCGCCGGACTCCAAGCGCGTGATCCGCCCCTACCCGTACCTGCTGGTGATCGTGGACGAACTTGCCGACCTCATGATGGTGGCGCCGCGGGACGTGGAAGACTCGATCGTCCGCATCACCCAGCTGGCCCGTGCCGCCGGCATCCACCTGGTCCTGGCCACCCAGCGCCCGTCCGTGGATGTGGTGACCGGCCTCATCAAGGCCAACGTGCCCTCCCGCATGGCCTTCGCCACCTCCTCCGTCACGGACTCCCGCGTCGTGCTGGACCAGCCCGGCGCCGAAAAGCTGATCGGCCAGGGCGACGCACTGTTCCTGCCCATGGGTGCCTCCAAAGCCATGCGTGTCCAGGGCGCATGGGTCTCGGAGTCCGAGATCCACAAGGTCGTCGAGCACGTCAAGACACAGCTGCAGGCCGTGTACCGTGACGACGTTGCCCCCGAGGCGGAAAAGAAGCAGATCGACGACGACATCGGGGACGATCTCGAGGTTTTGTTGCAGGCCACCGAACTCGTGGTCACCACGCAGTTCGGCTCGACTTCCATGCTGCAGCGCAAGCTCCGCGTCGGCTTTGCCAAGGCGGGCCGGCTTATGGACCTGCTGGAGTCCAGGGGAGTGGTGGGGCCCTCCGAGGGGTCCAAGGCCCGTGACGTCCTGGTGAAGCCGGACGACCTCGCGGCCGTGCTGGCCGCCATGAAGGGCCAGGAGGCTCCCGCCTCGGCGGACGCCCAGACAGCTGCCCTCAGTGACAACGCCAACGCCAACATCGCGCAGGGCGGTTACGCCGAGGACCTCGTGGCAGCCGACCTGGAACAGCGGAAGCAGAAGGTCGAATACTACGACGGCTCGGACACCGCTCCCGGCGGTTACGGCGATGACGACGACGGGTCCGAGGACGCCTGGTCCCTCACCGGGCGCTAGCCGGAAGAATGTAGCCTAGAAAAGTGACAAGCACCGATGCAGCAGCCGCCGGCCCCGGCCGGGCCGGGGTCTGGAACCTTCCCAATGTCCTGACCATGATCCGCATCGCGCTGGTGCCGTTCTTCGTCTGGTTCCTGATCGCCGACGCCCCGGGCTTGCGCAGCGAGTCCGGGCTGTGGCGCTGGGCCGCGGTGCTGGCATTCGCCGTCGCCATCTACACGGACAAGCTCGACGGCGACATCGCCAGGAGCCGCAACCTCATCACGGACTTCGGCAAGATTGCCGATCCGATCGCCGACAAGCTCCTCATCGGTTCGGCACTGGTTATGCTGTCCCTGCTGGGTGAACTGCCCTGGTGGATGACCCTGGTCATCCTTATCCGTGAATGGGGCATTACCGGCCTGCGGTTCTTCGTCATCCGGTATGGCGTTATTCCCGCATCCCGTGGCGGCAAGCTGAAAACCGTGGTGCAGACCGCCGCGATCTTCCTTTACCTCCTGCCGTTGGCGGCCTTCGCACCCTGGCTGTCCTGGGTGGCCTTTGCCGTAATGCTGGCAGCGGTCATCATCACCGTCTGGACCGGCGTCGAGTATGTTATGGAAGCACTGCGGCTGCGGGCAAGGGGCAAGCGCGAGGCACGGCCGGACCACGGACAGGAGCAGGCATGACAAACCTCCACCACCTCGCCGCCCGGGCCGTGCGCCAGGCCCTCGAAGTACGGCGGACCGTGGCCACGGCCGAATCGCTCACGGCCGGGATGGTGTCCGCCGTCCTCGCCGACACCCCCGGGGCTTCCGGGATGCTGCAGGGCGGCGTGGTGGCTTACCAGAACTCGGTCAAGGAGTCCGTGCTGAACGTCGGTTCCGACCTGCTCTCGCGCGCTGGTTCCGTTGACAGTGACGTGGCCCGGGAGATGGCCGAAGGCGTCCGCACCCTCCTGCGGGCCGACGTCGGGATTTCCACCACAGGCGTGGCAGGGCCCAACGGCCATGACGGCAAGCCCGTGGGCACCGTCTTTGTCGGGGTGGCCACGGCCGGAGGCAGCTTCTCCTTCGAGTACGCGTTCGACGGCAGCCGGGCGGAGATCCGGGGCCTGGCCTGCGGCGCGGCACTCGAGAGGCTGCTGGAGGCGCTGTCCTCCTGAACCCTTCACCTGCTGATGCTTGGCTACTGCGGGACGCTGCGGCCCGGGCGAAGTTACCGGACGTAAACTTGGCGGGAACAAAAGCCGCTACCGATTAGTTATTACATTGTGTCGCTTCCGGAGAGCGGAGGCGCCTAGGATGAAGATGACCATGACGGTTCGCTTCGCGGCGGACCTGAACGATGAGGGAGCAAGGCGATACAGATGGTAAAGCAGCCCGTATCCGTAAACGGCGTTGTCCGCTGGAAGGATGTGGGCCTCGCCGACCAGATCAAGAGCGAACAGAAGGAGCGCAAGATGGTTGTACTTCGTCACGAAATTGGTGATGTCCTGCGCGATGTCCGCCAGCGTCAGGGCCGTACGCTCCGTGAAGTTTCGCACAGCGCCCGTGTCTCCCTTGGCTACCTCAGCGAGGTGGAGCGCGGCCAGAAGGAAGCATCGTCCGAGCTGCTGTCGTCAATCTGCTCGGCCCTGGATGTTCCGTTGTCCAGCATGCTCCGCGAAGTCAGCGATCGCGTGGCAGTGGCCGAAGGCGTTGCTGTTCCGGACACCGTCCCCCAGGAATTTTCCCAGCGCTACGGCCGCGACCTCGATACCGACCTCGACGGCGAACTGTCCACCGGCCTTCTCTCCGGCGCCCGCTAAGGGCGGCCCCCCGGAAGGCGGGCCCTGGATTTGCACGAAGCCCCCGGCGCAGGCCGGGGGCTTCGTTCTTGTTAAGCCGCTGCTGCTGTCAGTCCTCCTGACCGCTGGCAGGGGCGGACGCGTCTCCAGGGATACCGTCCCGCTCATAGGTGGAGTTCAACCTGGCCATGTAGCGGGCCAGTTCCTTGAGGTCCTGCACCGGCCACTCGCCCAGGCGCTCCCGGAAAACCTGGCGGCGCGCGTCCTGGACCTGGTGCATCTTCTCCTCGCCCCTGGGAGTCAGCCGGATCGCCTGTGCGCGGCGGTCAAGCGGATCAGCCTCCTTGGACACCAGGCCGATGCTTTCGAGGAACGCAATCTGCCGGCTCACGGACGGCTTGCCCACGCCGATGCTCATGGCCAGGTCCGTCAGCCGGATGGGGCCTTCCCGGCGGATCACGGTGAGGAGGCCGTACGCCGCGGGCTCCATGTCCGGGTGGACCTGGCGGGAGAGTTGGTTGGTGATGGCACGCCCGCGCCGCCAGAACAGGGTCAGCTGATGTTCCACGTTCTGCAGTGCATCATCAACGGTCGATTCGTCCGCGGGGTGTTCCGAGGGCGGCAGATCGGGGGAGTTGCTCATGGCAACAATTCTAGGGTCCCGGGCCGTGAGAGAATTTTTTGATGCGACTCAGTGACTACTGGCGGCTCATGGACGATGAATTCGGGTCGGGCTACTCCCGCGTGCTGAGCAGCACCCTGGTCCTCGCAGGCGTTGGCGGCCGGACCGCAGACCAGGCGCTGGCGGCTGGCGTGGAGCCGCGCAAGGTATGGCTGGCTGTCTGCGACGTGCAGGACGTTCCGGCCGAGCGGCGCTTGGGCCGCGACATCAAGCCGCGCGGCAACTGACTCCTTTGCCGTCGATTTTTGGGCCGCCACTTCACGGACACGCCGTGCCGCTGTTCGAATACCTGTTCGGATAAAGCTATGCTCTTCGTAGCGGGTTTTTCCACATAGCCGTAGTCATCCGGCCGGAATGTCAGTGGGTCCCCTTAGCGTCAGAGATGACCAATAAACGGCCGCGAAGGCCACCATCGAGAAAGCATTAGAGGTGTCAACCATGGCGGCAGCCCCGGATCGTGCAAAAGCGCTGGAAGCAGCGCTGGCCCAGATTGACAAGCAGTTCGGCAAGGGCTCGGTCATGCGCCTGGGCGATGAAGTCCGCGCCCCGATTGAAGTCATCCCCACTGGTTCCATCGCCCTTGACGTTGCCTTGGGAATCGGCGGCTTGCCGCGCGGCCGGGTCATCGAAATCTACGGCCCTGAATCCTCCGGTAAGACCACCGTTGCCCTGCACGCCGTGGCCAACGCCCAGCGGGCCGGCGGCATCGCCGCCTTCATCGACGCCGAACACGCGCTGGACCCGGATTACGCCGCCAAGCTGGGTGTGGACACCGACGCCCTCCTCGTCTCGCAGCCGGACACCGGTGAGCAGGCTCTGGAAATCATGGACATGCTGGTCGGCTCCGGTTCGCTGGACATCATCGTCATCGACTCCGTGGCAGCCCTGGTGCCGCGCGCGGAGATTGAAGGCGACATGGGGGACAGCCACGTCGGCCTCCAGGCCCGCCTGATGAGCCAGGCGCTGCGTAAGATCACCGGCCGGCTCAGCCAGACCAAGACCACCGCCATCTTCATCAACCAGCTTCGCGAAAAGATCGGTGTTTTCTTTGGTTCTCCGGAAACCACCACGGGTGGTAAGGCCCTGAAGTTCTACGCCTCCGTCCGCATCGACGTCCGCCGGATCCAGACGCTGAAGGAAGGCGCCGACTCCGTGGGCAACCGGACCAAGGCGAAGATCGTCAAGAACAAGATGGCCCCGCCGTTCAAGACCGCCGAGTTCGACATCATTTACGGGCAGGGCATTTCCCGTGAAGGCGGCATCATCGATATGGGCGTGGAGCACGGCATCATCAAGAAGTCCGGTTCCTGGTTCACCTACGACGGCGACCAGCTCGGCCAGGGCATGGAAAACTCCCGCCGTTTCCTCCGGGACAACCCGGAACTGGCAGCTGAACTCGAGCGTCTGATCAAGGAGAAGCTTGGGGTCGGCGTGAAGGCGGCCGAAGCCGAAGCCAAGGACTCGCCGAAGCTGAAGGCAGTCGACGGGTTCTAACCGTTGACAGGACACCAACCGGGGCGGCCCCAAACCAAGGGGGGCCGCCCGCGGCATTCCCGCCCGGTTTCGGAAGCCGGGGACGTAGATGACTTTGGCGACCCCGATGCACCCGGTTTCGGTGACGCCGAACCCGACCCCGCTTCTGTTGCGCGGGCCATTGTGTACCGCCATCTCACTGCCTCCGCCAAGAGCCGGCACCAGCTGGCGCGCAAGCTTTCCGAACGGAATATCCCTGAGGCCGTCGCGGAGGCGGTACTGGACAAGTTCCAGGAAGCCGGGCTGATCAACGACGCCGAGTTCGCCGGGATGTGGGTCCGCAGCCGGGCCCAGTCCCGGAAACTTGCCAGGGGTGCGCTCCAGCGCGAACTCGCAGACAAGGGCATTGACCACGAGACCGCATTGGCAGCCCTGGAGCAGGTCTCGGACGCCGACGAGGAGGCAGCCGCGCGGACCCTGGTGGAGCGGAAAATCCGCGCCGGCACGGATCTGTCGGACCGCGGCGAACGGGACAAAGCCACCCGGCGCCTGGCATCCATGCTCGCCCGCAAGGGCTACCAGCCGTCCCAGGCGTTCCGGATCGTCACCGAGGTACTGGACGAGCAGGCCGCCGCAAGCTTCGACCACTGACTGCAGCCGCGGCCCGCCTACGTCCCGGCGCCGGCCCGACTGCGGGTCCAGCCGCAACAGCCGGTACCCTTAACGGGTGAGTTTGACCATTCCTTCACCCCTTCCCGGTGCCGAGGCCTCCACAGGGGCCGACTCCGCTGCCCAGCCCGGCGGCACCCCCGCTCCCCGCACCTACCAGGTGCGGACTTTCGGCTGCCAGATGAACGTGCACGATTCCGAGCGGATGGCAGGCCTGCTGGAAAACGCCGGCTACGTTCCGGCAGAGGGCGAGCACGCCGACGTCGTGGTCTTCAATACCTGCGCCGTCCGTGAAAACGCCGACAACAAGCTCTACGGCAACCTCGGGATCCTGGCGCCGGTCAAGGCCGCCAACCCGGGCATGCAGATTGCCGTCGGCGGATGCCTGGCCCAAAAGGACAGGGAGACAATCCTGAAAAAGGCCCCCTGGGTGGACGCCGTCTTCGGCACCCACAACGTGGGTGCACTTCCCGCGCTGCTGGACCGCGCCCGCCACAACAATGAGGCGCAGCTGGAAATCCTGGAATCCCTGGATGTGTTCCCGTCCACGCTTCCCACCAAGCGCGACTCCGTCTACTCGGGCTGGGTGTCCATTTCCGTGGGGTGCAACAACACCTGCACGTTCTGCATCGTCCCGGCCCTCCGCGGCAAGGAGAAGGACCGCCGGCCCGGGGAGATCCTGGCCGAAATCCAGGCCCTCGTGGACGACGGCGCCATCGAGGTCACCCTGCTCGGCCAGAACGTGAACTCCTACGGCGTCGAATTCGGAGACCGCCAGGCCTTCTCCAAGCTCCTGCGCGCCTGCGGTGAAATTGAGGGCCTGGAGCGGGTGCGCTTCACCAGCCCGCATCCCGCAGCCTTCACGGACGACGTCATCGACGCCATGGCCGAGACCCCCAACGTCATGCCGCAGCTCCACATGCCGCTGCAGTCCGGCTCGGACAGCATCCTTCGTGCCATGAAGCGTTCCTACCGGTCCACCAAGTTCCTGGGCATCCTGGACAAGGTGCGCGAGAAGATTCCGCACGCCGCGATCTCCACGGACATCATCGTCGGCTTCCCCGGGGAGACCGAAGAAGACTTCCAGGCAACCCTGGACGTGGTGGAGAAGTCGCGCTTCGCCACGGCCTTCACGTTCCAGTACTCCAAGCGCCCCGGCACCCCCGCCGCCGACCTGCCGGACCAGCTGCCCAAGGCCGTGGTGCAGGAACGCTTCGAGCGCCTTACCGCCCTGCAGGACCGGATCGCCGCGGAGGAAAACCGCAAGCAGCTCGGACGCAGGGTCGAAGTGATGGTCACCGCCCAGTCCGGACGGAAGGCGGACATGACGCACAGGTTGTCAGGCCGCTCGCAGGACCAGCGCCTGGTGCACTTCTCCGTTCCCAAGGGGGCGCCGGCACCCCGGCCCGGCGACCTCGTCACCGTTACTGTCACGGAAGCGGCCGCCTTCCACCTTATCGCCGACCCCACCCTGGAGGACTACAGCCTGCGCCGCTCACGTGCAGGCGATGCCTGGGACAGGTCACAGGCCGATTCGTGCGGTGCCCCGGCACCCGCTGCCGGGAACGGGCGGAAGGGCGTCTCCCTGGGCATGCCCTCGCTGCCGCTGCGTACCCGCTGACAGGTGGGCACCCCGCCGGTCATCGCCGTCGTCGGCCCTACAGGATCCGGAAAGTCGGACCTGGCCGTCAGCCTGGCCCTGGAGCTGGACGGCGAGGTGATCAACGCTGACGCCATGCAGTTTTACCGCGGCATGGACATCGGAACTGCCAAAATCACCGTGCCCGAGCGCAGGGGAGTCCCGCACCATCTCCTGGACACCCTGGACGTGACGCAGGAAGCCAGTGTCTCGGACTTCCAGCAGCAGGCGCGCCAGCTCATTGCCGGGATCCACGCCCGGGGCAAGCGGGCCATCCTGGCCGGCGGCTCCGGCCTCTACGTCCGGGCCGCGCTGGACGTCCTGGAATTCCCCGGCACTGATCCCCAGCTGCGGCACCAGCTGGAGTCCGACCTCGCCGCCCACGGCACCGCAGCGATGCTGGACCGGCTCCGGACGGTGGACCCGGAGTCCGCCGGCAGGCTGTCCGATGACCGCCGGATCATCCGCGCCCTGGAGGTTTACCAGCTCACGGGACGGCCCTTCAGCTCGTTCATGCCCAGGCGCGAGTACTATCAGCCGGCGGTGCAGGTGGGCCTCAGTGTGGACCGGGCGGTGCTGCACGAACGCCTCGCGCTGCGGGTCCATGCCATGGTGGACAAGGGCCTGCTGGCCGAAGTCCGCCGCTTGGACGCCCAGGGGCTGCGCCGTGGCAAGACGGCCCCCCGCGCGCTTGGCTATTCCCAGTTCCTGGCCGTCATCGACGGCGAAGCAACTGTCGCAGAGGCCGCAGAAAGCACCATTGTGGCCACCCGCCAGTTCGCCCGCCGCCAGCTCACCTGGTTCCGCGCCGACCCCCGCATCAGTTGGCTTGACTGGCAGGACCCGCAGCTGGTGGCGCGCGCCGTGGAACTGTGCCGCTGACGGGCCAGGTACGTCCTGCCGGATTCGGGCCGTGCGCGTCCGGCCGGTAACCTAGGAGGCATGGATGCAACCCTCGCCGAGACCGCCGCGCCCGCCTTAAGCACGCTTGGCGGGCTCCGCTTCTCGAAGGGGCACGGCACGGGCAACGACTTTGTCCTGGTGGCCGACCCCGAGGGCGTCCACACCATAACTCCCGAGCAGGTGGCAGGGCTGTGCGACCGGCATCGCGGCATCGGCGGCGACGGACTGATCCGGGCCGTCCCCTCGCGACTCCTGCCCGAGGGGCGCGAGCTGCTGGCCGCCACCCCGAACGCGGAGTGGTTCATGGACTACCGCAACGGCGACGGTTCGCTGTCCGAGATGTGCGGCAACGGTGTCCGCGTCTTTGTCCACTTCCTCCGCGCCGAGGGCCTGGTGGACCTGCCGGACGGCGGTGCCCTCACCATCGGCACCCGGGGAGGCGTCAAGACGGTGGTCCGCACGGGGGACGACTACGCCGTGGACATGGGCCCGTGGGAATTCATCTTCCCGGGTGAGGCCACGGCCAAGGCCATGGATTCGCTGGTCACCGCGGAAGGCCTCGAGGTTCCCCGGCCCGCCCTGTCCGTGAGCATGGGCAACCCGCACACGGTGGTGGCCCTCGCCGAGCTCTCGGAACTCGCGGGCACCAAACTCTTCACGGCACCCGCCGTCGAACCAGTTCCCGCCAACGGAACCAACGTAGAGTTCGTTGTACCGGCTGAACCGCTGGTCCACGACGGCGTAGGTTCAATCACCATGCGCGTCCACGAGCGGGGCGTTGGCGAGACCCAGTCCTGCGGAACCGGAGCGTGCGCTGCCGCCGTCGCCATCCGCCACTGGGCAGGCGCCGGGGCTCCGGACAGCTGGCGGGTTCATGTCCCCGGAGGAGTGGTGGGCGTAAAGTTCTTCTCCGGACCCGGCGGGCACGAGCACGTCGAGCTCAGCGGCCCGGCCGTGATCGTGGCTAGCGGAACGCTTTCCTGACCTTCAGGATCCGGAAGGACTTGGACGTCGATTCGCGGGTCACGGTGAACGACTCATCCAGTTCCGCCGCCAGCCAGCGCTGCAGCGAATCCGACCCGAGGTTCTTCTGCACCACCAGCCACGCCGCTCCGCCCGGGGCCAGCCGGGGCAGCCACAATTTCAGGAGCGAGTGCAGTTCGTCCTTGCCGATCCGGATGGGCGGATTCGACCAGATCGTGTCGAACCGCAGCTCCGGGTCCACGGCCTCCGGCGTGCTGGCCACAACGTTGGTCAACCCCAACGCGGCGGCATTCTCATTGGTCAGGGCGATGCAGCGCTCGTTGACATCCACCGCATAGACCGTTGAATGCGGCGCGCGCAGGGCCATGGTCAGCGCAATCGGGCCCCAGCCACACCCGATGTCGAGCAGGTTGCCGGTAGGGGAGGGGGCAGGCACTTCGGCGAGCAGGACAGCCGTACCCTTGTCGATTCCGTCAGGGCTGAAGATGCCGGTGGAAGTCTGCAGCCTGCGCGTTTCACCGGCCAGTTCAACGGTGAGGGGCTTTCGTGTGAAGGGGCCGGCGGGGGATGCGCTGAAATAATGTGCGGACTCCATAACTGGCAGAGTAGTTCCCCCTGCAGCTTAAAGTGAAAATTCGGCTTGGGGGGCTCTGCTAACCTTGTGGGCATGTTCCTGATCTTCGAGTAGCCGGCACGGGCCCTGCCCGTCCCCGCAGCCTGTCCTCGCGACAGCCCGTCCCGCAGCGACGCAGGTATTTCCTGCCTTCCGCTTGTGCACCGGACCAGGCGCATCGGCCTGCTCCGGCCGCCGGACAATACTCGAGAGTCAGCATTTCTGCTGGTCTTCCCGCCGTGCTCCGGCATCTCATCGAACCGCCGCCCGTTCATGATGCGGCACGTCCGCCGCCCGCACTGTTGCGGCGGTGCAGAGAACCAGGAGAACTGCATGACCGCAGACCGTCAGCCCAACGCGAATACTTCCCTACAGACCAGCAATCGGCACTATTCTGGAAATGCCCAATCTTCAAAGGAGACCATGACCAGCCAACCCAACACCGGATCCGAGCCAGCCGCCCAGGACATGAGCCCTGCGGAAATCCAGGCTGTCATCGACCGGATTCTCTCCAAGGACGTACCGGCCAGGAATCGCACGCCCCGCGGAGAAGAGCGTGGAAACGGCACGGCAGTGCTGGGCAAGGCCCAGGCGATCTCCAACCTCGACGAAGAGCACGGCAGTTACGACGGCGACCAGCAGGACCTCGAGGAACGCCGGGCACTGCGGCGTACGGCAGGTTTTTCCACCGAACTCGAGGACGTCACCGAGGTCGAGTACCGCCAGCTCCGCCTGGAGCGCGTGGTCCTGGCCGGGCTCTGGTCCGAGGGCACCCTCGCGGATGCCGAAAACTCGCTCCGCGAGCTGGCGGCCCTCGCCGAGACCGCCGGTTCCGAGGTGCTCGACGGCATCGTCCAGCGCAGGGAAAGACCGGATCCCGGAACATTCCTGGGCTCCGGCAAAGCCCTTGAGCTCAAGGACATCGTGATGTCCACCGGCGCAGACACCGTGGTGGTCGATGCCGAGCTGGCCCCTTCCCAGCGGCGCGGCCTTGAAGACATTGTCAAGGTCAAGGTCATCGACCGCACCGCGCTGATCCTGGACATCTTCGCCCAGCATGCCAAGAGCCGTGAAGGCAAGGCCCAGGTTGAGCTGGCCCAGCTGGAATACCTGCTTCCCCGCCTTCGCGGCTGGGGCGAGTCGATGTCCCGCCAGGCCGGTGGCCAGGTGGGCAGCGCCGCGGCCGGCATGGGTTCCCGTGGTCCCGGTGAAACGAAGATCGAACTGGACCGCCGGCGGATCCGCACGCGGATGGCCAAGCTGCGGCGCGAGATCGCCGGGATGAAGCCGGGACGCGAGACCAAACGCGCCAACCGGCGTCGTAATGCCGTCCCTTCCGTTGCCATCGCCGGGTACACCAACGCCGGCAAGTCCTCGCTGCTCAACCGGCTTACCAACGCGGGCGTCCTGGTGGAGAACGCCCTGTTCGCCACGCTGGACCCCACCATCCGCAAAGCCGAAACTGCGGACGGCCTCGGGTACACGCTGGCCGATACCGTCGGGTTCGTCCGCTCCCTGCCCACTCAGCTGGTGGAGGCCTTCCGCTCCACCCTGGAAGAGGTGGCGGACGCCGACCTGATCCTGCACGTGGTGGACGTTTCGCACCCGGACCCCGAAGGCCAGATCGCTGCCGTCCGCAAGGTCTTCAGCGAAGTGGACGCCCGCAAGGTGCCCGAGATCATCGTGTTGAACAAGGCCGACGCCGCTGATCCCTTTGTGGTGGAGCGGCTGAAGCAGCGCGAGCCCCGCCACGTCGTGGTGTCCGCTCGCACCGGTGAGGGGATCCAGGAGCTGCTGCAGGCGATCAGCGAATCGATCCCGCGGCCCAGCGTCAAGCTGGAGTTGCTCATCCCGTACCACCGCGGCGACCTGATCAGCAAGCTGCACGATTCCGATGCCGAGATCATCAGCCTGGACCATGTCGAGGCAGGCACCCGGGCGGTTGTTATGGTCCGGGAAGGCCTGGCGGCCGAACTGGAATCATTCGTCAGCAATGACTGACACCGTGGCGGGCGAAGCCACGGAGACGGCCGGCGAGCAGTTCGTCATCGAACTGCTCGACCGGGCCGTTGCCGCCATGGGTGGCCAGAGCCGGACGGGCCAGCATGACATGGCGCGGCAGGTTGCCCGGGCGATCGAGTCAGGTAACCACCTGCTGGTCCAGGCCGGGACGGGTACCGGCAAGTCGCTGGCATACCTGATACCGCTCATTGCGCATGCCCTGGAGAGCAACAAGCCCGCCCTGGTCTCCACTGCGACGCTGGCGCTCCAGACCCAGATCGTCGGCAGGGACCTGCCCCGCCTCCTCAAAGCCATCACGCCTGCCCTGGACCGCCCCGTGAAGGTGGCGCTGGTCAAGGGCCGGTCCAACTACGTGTGCCGGCACAAGCTCGAAGGCGGTTTCCCTTCTGAAGAGCCTGCAGAGGGCCAGCTGTTCTCCCTGGGCGAGGACACCAGCGTCCCGCATGTCGCCGCGGCCGTGGGCGGCCCGGCGTCCCAGCTCGGCCGGGAAGTCGTCCGGCTGAGGAAGTGGGCGGAGAAGACCGCCACAGGCGACCGTGACGAGCTCCTGCCCGGCGTGACGGACCGTGCGTGGCGGCAGGTCTCGGTGACATCCATGGAGTGCCTGGGCGCGCAGAAGTGCCCCCTTGCCGAGGAGTGCTTCAGCGAGCTTGCCCGCCAGGACGCGGCCGAGGCGGACGTTGTAGTCACCAACCACGCCATGCTGGCGGTCAGCGCTTTCGAAGGGCTTGCCGTCCTTCCTGAGTACGACGTCGTAGTGGTGGACGAGGCCCACGAACTCCAGGACCGGGTCACGGGTGCCGTCTCGGGCCAGCTTTCGGTGGCAATGGTCCACGCCGCCGCCTCGAGTGCCAGGAAACACACGGCCATCACCGTGGACGCGCTCAACGCGGCCGCCGCCAACCTTGAGCTTGCACTGGCAGGCGTGCCGGCAGGGCTGCTTCCGAACGGCCTGAATGATGAGCAGCTCGACTGCGTCGACCAGTTGCGGGAAGCCTGCCGCGCTGCCCTGTCCGATTCCAAGGGGGACAGCAGCATAACGGCCGACGGCGGCAGGCAGTTGGCGCGGTCCCGCCTGATGGTCATCCTGGAGCTTTGCGAACGGCTCCTGGCAGCCCGGGAGAACCGTGAAGTGGTGTGGTTCTCACGCGCCAGTTCCTTCGACACGGCGCAGGGCTACTCCCAGCCGGACGAAGGCGCCCCGGCGCTGATTAACATCGCACCGCTGTCCGTGGCGGCAAGGCTGCGGGAAGGCCTGTTCGCGGACCACACCGTGGTGCTGACGTCCGCCACGCTGGCCATCGGGTCGGCTTTTGAGCCCGCCGCCGGCGGCCTTGGACTGGTGGGTGACGGCGCTCCCTCGTGGACCGGCGTCGATGTCGGATCGCCCTTCGACTATCCCAGGCAGGGCATCCTGTACGTGGCCGGCCACCTGCCCAAGCCTGGGCGCGGAGCATCGCCGGAATCACTGGCAGAGCTTGAGTCCCTGATCCGTGCCTCGGGTGGGGGAGCGCTATGCCTGTTTTCCTCCCGGCGGGCGGCCGAGGAAGCGGCCGAGGCGTTGCGCCCGAAGCTGGGCGTGACGGTGCTTTGCCAGGGAGATTCCACAATGACCGCCCTGGTTAAGCAGTTCGCGGATGAGCCGGACACGTGCCTCTTCGGAACCATGTCCCTGTGGCAGGGCGTAGACGTTCCCGGCGGTTCCTGCAGGCTGGTGGTCATCGACAGGATTCCGTTCCCGCGTCCGGATGATCCTTTGATGACGGCCCGGTCGCGCGCGGTGGCGCAGGCCGGAGGGAACGGCTTCATGGCGGTTTCTGCAACGCATGCCGCGATCCGGCTGGCGCAGGGCGCGGGCCGCTTGATCCGGTCCACCGGGGACAAGGGTGTGGTGGCGGTGCTGGATCCCCGGCTTGCGACCGAACGCTACGCGGGATTCCTGCGGGGCGCGCTGCCCCCGTTTTGGGCCACCACGGACCGCAAGGTTGCCGTGGCCGCGTTGGAAAGGCTTGCCAAGGAACGGAACTGAGGGGAGCGTTGCCGCTGCGGCTGCAGGGCTGTCAATGCAGTGGTGCGCTTCCCGGAGGCTGGGAACTTGTTATAGCGAACGCAGGACCGAAACGACCTTGCCCATGATGGTGGCGTGATCGCCAAGGATGGGTTCGTACTGCGTGTTCTGCGGAAGCAGCCACGTGTGTCCGTCCCGCTGGCGGAAGGTCTTGACGGTGGCCTCGTCATCCAGGAGGGCAGCCACGATGTCCCCGTTGGCGGCGTCCGCCTGCCGGCGGACCACCACCCAGTCGCCATCGCAGATCGCGGCGTCCACCATGGAGTCGCCGGCGACTTTCAGCATAAACAGTTCGCCCTGGCCCACAAGCTGCCGGGGAAGCGGCAGGACATCTTCCACCAGCTGGTCCGCGAGGATGGGGCCGCCGGCGGCAATCCGCCCCACCAGGGGCACCATGGCGGTATCGACGGCAGTGGGCAGCTCCGTAACAGTGCCACCATCGGCCTCGTCCATAACTGCGGACGACTTAGCGGCCGGCTTCGGCAATCCGGTGTCGAGGGTGAGGGGTGTGAGGACCTCCATGGCGCGCGGCCGCTTCGGGTCCCGGCGCAGGTAGCCCAGTTTCTCCAACTGGGACAGCTGGTGTGTCACGCTCGAAAGGCTTGCGAGGCCCACGGTATCGCCGATTTCCCGCATGGACGGCGGATAGCCGTTCTCGTTGACCGATCGCTGGATGGTTTCGAGAATTTTCTTTTGCCGGGGCGTCAGGCCCTTGGTGGTCCTCTTCGGCTGAGGGGTTGCCCTGCCTCCGGTGGCTGCTGCTGCCATACTCGCAATGCCTTTCAGTCGCCACCGGGCTTTCCAAGACGCCGGACTGGGTGGGTAGCCCTCATTGTCAGACCCTGCTGATCAACTTCAAGGGTGGTTGTTCCTTGTTTCAAAACTAGGCCAGCCACTTGGCTTTTTCAAACATTTGTTCTAGCGAGTCTCGACATTGTTCGTTGATAGGTGCTAAAAACTAAGTGGCGCAATTCGAATACGTGTTCGATGCAGGAGTCGGGTTGTTCGAACATCCGGTGGATTGTCGGAGGTGCGAGTTGGGCTTGGGACACCGCCAGCAGCAAGGCCGGCAACGCGGCGTCTTCGCCAGTCAGCACATTGGCTAGGCAGCACCTTGGTTAGGCAGCACAGTTCGGTCCAGGAGGGCTAAGTCATGTCAGCTATATCCGCTTCACAGGTAAACGGCCGTCACGTCCCGGCGCAGCGGACCAAACCCGCGCAGCAGGTCAAGCGCGGGCAGCAGGCGCACCAGCGGCCTGCACCCCTGCCTCCGCTGCGGCTTACCCGGCGGGGCAAGGTGGTCCTGATCGGCATTCCGATGATGTTGCTGGCAGCCCTGTTGCTGTCCCTGGCAGGGTTCTTCAACTCGCCGGCCAAGGCTTCGGATGCGCCGGAGGATCTGGCCGTCACGCCCACCGTCACGGTGACCGTCCAGCCGGGGGAGTCCCTGTGGGCAATTGCGGGCTCGGTCGCCCCGGGACGGGACGCCCGGGATGTGGTCGCCGAGATCGTCCAGCTCAATAACCTGTCCGAGGGCACGGTCCTGCCCGGCCAGCAACTTTACATTCCCACCCGCTGAGTGCAGGGCGCACGCCCAGCGCGAACACTGCCCTGTCACATTTTCCGCTCCCCGGGGCGGCCACTAAACTGTTCAGGTGAATGACCAGCTTGAGCGCCTGAACCGGCTTCCCCTCCGCAGCAACCTTCGCGGCCTGACCCCCTATGGGGCCCCACAGCTGGATGTACCCATCCTCCTCAACGTCAATGAAAATACGCATGGCGTTCCAGCGGACGTACGCGCCGCCATCACGGCAGCTGTGTCCGAAGCTGCGGCCGGACTGAACCGCTACCCGGACCGGGAATTTACCGAGTTGCGCAAGGCGCTGGCCGAGTACCTGGGCCACGGGCTCGACGAATCCAATGTATGGGCGGCCAACGGCTCCAACGAAGTGCTCCAGCAGATCCTGCAGGCATTTGGCGGTCCCGGCCGCACCGCACTCGGCTTTCCCCCTACCTATTCCATGTATCCCCTGCTGGCCAGCGGCACGGACACCGAATACATCAAGGGGGAGCGGGCGGAAGGCTACGAGTTGAGCGCCGGGTCCGCGGCGCGCCAGGTGAAGGAACTGCGGCCCAACATCGTTTTCCTCTGTTCACCGAACAACCCCACCGGCACCGGGCTGGGGCTGGACGTCGTGGAAGCGGTCTACGAGGCCGGTGCGGAGAGCCAGACCATCGTGATCGTGGATGAGGCTTACCACGAGTTCGCCCACGACGGGACGCCCAGCGCCCTGACCCTCCTCCCCGGCAGGGAACGGTTGATCGTCTCCCGGACCATGAGCAAGGCTTTCGCCCTGGCAGGGGCGCGCCTTGGCTATATGGCCGCCGCGCCGGAAGTTGCGGATGCGCTGCGCCTGGTGCGCCTGCCCTACCACCTGTCCGCCATCACGCAGGCCACGGCCCTGGCCGCCCTGCAGCACCGTGAGGCTTTGATGGCTGACGTGGAGGACATCAAGAAGCAGCGGGACCACATCGTCAGTGAGCTCACCCGGATGGGACTCGCACCGGCTGCCTCCGACTCCAACTATGTCTTTTTCGGGGGACTGGAGAATCCGCACCAGGTGTGGCAGGAACTGCTGGATGCCGGGGTTCTGATCCGCGACGTGGGCATCCCCGGCCACCTGCGTGTTACCGCCGGCACTGAGACCGAAACCACAGCGTTCCTTACCGCCCTGGAAAGCATCCTTGCAAACCAGGCCGCCCTTCCCGCCTAGACTTGAAGTACCGGCGCTGGGCGCCCCGAAATACTTTTTCCCGCTCAAAGGACACCTGACCATGAGTTCCAACGGATCGAACACGGCCGCGGCCCGGACTGCGCGGATGGAGCGTGCCACCAGCGAGTCGTCCGTGCTTGTCGAGATCAACCTTGACGGAACCGGCATCTCGGACATCGACACCTCCGTGCCTTTCTACGACCACATGCTCACGGCCCTGTGCAAGCACTCCCTCATCGACATGACCGTCAAGGCCACGGGCGACATCCACATCGACGTCCACCACACGGTGGAAGACGTCGCCATCACTTTCGGTGAAGTGCTCCGCACCGCGCTGGGCAACAAGGCCGGCATCCGCCGGTTCGGTGAAGCCACGGTCCCGCTGGACGAGGCACTGGCCCACGCCGTGGTGGACGTTTCCGGCCGGCCCTACCTCGTCCACGGCGGCGAGCCCGCCGGGCAGGAGTACCACCTGATCGGAGGACACTTCACCGGCTCACTGACCCGTCACGTGTTCGAAGCCATCACCCTCCACGCCGGTATCTGCCTGCACATGAATGTCATCGCCGGCCGCGACCCTCACCACATCGTGGAAGCCCAGTTCAAGGCCTTTGCCCGCGCCCTTCGTGCCGCCGTCGAAACCGACCCCCGCGTCGAAGGCATCCCGTCCACCAAGGGCGCGCTGTGAGCGGGCAGGTTTTGAAGGACGGCGCCATCATCGATCCGTCGGCCTCCCGGAAGCTGCCGTCGCCGGAGGGAAAGCCCACTGTCACGGTGCTGGATTACGGCTCCGGGAACGTGCGCTCCGCCGTGCGGGCCCTGGAGCGGGCAGGTGCCGAAGTCATCCTGAGCGCCAAGCCGGACGATGTCCTGAACGCGGACGGCCTGGTGGTTCCCGGCGTCGGCGCCTTCGAAACCGTTATGCGCGAGCTTAAGGCCGTGGACGGCATCCGCCTCATCGGACGCCGGGTGGCCGGCGGCCGTCCGGTCCTGGGAATCTGCGTAGGCCTTCAGGTGCTCTTCGAAGCAGGCGTCGAACACGGCACCGAATCTGAAGGCATCGGCGAGTGGCCGGGGAAGGTGGAACTCCTGCCCGCGGACGTGGTGCCGCACATGGGCTGGAACACCGTGAAGGTGCCGGAAGGCTCCAAGCTGTTTGCCGGCGTCGAGGACGAGCGCTTCTACTTCGTGCACTCCTACGGGGTGCAGGAGTGGAACTTTGACGTCATCCAGCCGCGGATGGCGCCGCCCCTGGTGACGTGGTCCGAGCACGGCGCTCCGTTTATTGCCGCCGTCGAAAACGGCCCGCTCTGCGCCACCCAGTTCCACCCGGAGAAGTCCGGCGATGCCGGTGCGAAACTGCTCCGGAACTGGGTTGAGGCGCTGCACCGGCCTGCCGGCGGCCACGCGGCCGAAGGCGCAACGGAGCCGTCCGGCGGCACCGCGTAGATGTGGTGGTCCGTTCTCCTGATGGGGCTTGCCGGCCTGCTGGTGGGAGGCGCCCTGTCCTTTCGGCAGCAGCGCAAGCCGCTGTGGACCCAGATATCGTTCTACGTCCTGGCGGGCATGGCGCTGCTTGCCGCCTACCTGCTGACGCTGCCGGCCGCGTGACCGGCATTACCGCTCCCTGCACCCAACCCTGAGGATGATGATGACCACCGCAAACGATCTGCCGGTTCTCGAACTGCTGCCCGCCGTCGACGTCGTGAACGGGCAGGCGGTCCGGCTGGTCCAGGGTGAGGCAGGGAGCGAGACGAGCTACGGCACCCCGCTGGAGGCCGCGCTGAACTGGCAGCAGCAGGGCGCAGAGTGGGTGCACCTCGTGGACCTGGACGCTGCCTTCGGACGCGGTTCGAACGCAGAACTTCTGCGCGACGTGGTGGGCCGGCTTGACATCAACGTGGAGCTCTCCGGCGGGCTGCGCGATGACGAAACCCTGGAAGCGGCCCTCAACCTGGGCGTCGCCCGGGTGAACCTCGGCACCGCCGCCCTGGAAAACCCCGAATGGACGCGGCGGGCCATCGACCGCTTCGGTGACAAAATCGCCGTCGGCCTCGATGTCCGCGGCACCACCCTTGCCGGCCGCGGCTGGACGAAGGAAGGCGGGGACCTCTGGGAGGTGCTGGGCCGGCTCGAAGAGGCCGGTTGCTCCCGGTACGTCGTCACGGACGTTACCAAGGACGGCACGCTCCAGGGGCCCAATGTTGAACTGCTGCGCCAGATGGTGGAGAAGACGGGCAAGCCTGTGGTGGCGTCCGGCGGTATCTCCAGCCTGGATGACTTGAAGGTGCTGCGCTCCCTGGTTCCGCTTGGTGTCGAAGGGGCCATCGTTGGCAAGGCGCTCTACGCGGGCGCCTTCACGCTGCCCGAAGCACTCGACGTGGCCGGACGCCGCTAGGCCGGGGCGCAGGAAACAGCGCATGGCCAGCGATGACGAAGGCGCCCCGGCGGCACGCCAGCTCCCGGGGCATATAGCGGCGGCCCTGGCAGGGGCCGGTGGGGCAACCGACTCCGCCGGCCGGCCCTGGGCAGGCCGCAGCCTTGCCGGCGATGACGCGAAGATTCACAACTTCGAGGACGACGACGGCACCGCCAATGCCGGTTACCTTGCCGCACTGGAGGCTCTCCGGGCAGGAACCGGAGACGAAGCGGCTGTTGTCGCGTCCCTGGCGACCGCGCGGGTCTTCATCCCCATCGTGGCCCAGTTGGCCGAAGAAGAGGAGACCGTGCACGGCCTGCACGCTGACAAACAGGCGGACATGGCGCTGGTCACCCTCAAAGCCGCCGACGGCAGGACGGCCCTGCCGGCCTTCACGTCCGCCGCGGCGCTTTCGCACTGGCACCCGGAGGCCCGTCCGGTCGCCGTCTACGCCGCCCGCGCAGCCCTCTCCGCCGTGGCGGAGGGCGCCGAACTGCTGGTCCTGGATCCCGGCGCCGAGGTTACCTTCGTGGTGCGCCGGCCCGGGGTCTGGGCCCTTGCCCGGCAGCGTGACTGGATGCCCTCCTACACGGACGGGGAACTGGCCGGGGAGATGGGCCGGGCCGCCGGCGGCTTTCCCGCGGTCCGCCGCATCGAACTGCTGCCGGGCAGGGGAGTGCCGTCCAGGGCCGCGGACGGAAGCACCGTTCCGGGTGGTGGAGCCGGGCCCGAACTGCAGGTTGTGCTCTACCTTGAAGACGGCCTGGACGCGGCCGCCGTGCAGCAGCTGGTGGCCGGACTCCAGGAGGAGTGGTCACGGAATGTATTGTTTGGGGAGCGCGTCGACTCCATCGAAATCACATTGCGGCGCGCTTCACAGTAGCCAGAGCGAGGCGGGATGATCTCCGGCCTGCTGCGGCAGACGTAAGGACCACCTCGTGAACTTCGCGCTGTACCGGGAACTGCTGGCCGTCCGTTCCATCCGGAGGCTGCTCCTGGTGGGAATGATCGCCCGCATTCCGCACTCGGCCGCCGGCGTGCTGCTGACCCTGCACATCGTCCTGACCCTCGGCCAGGGGTATGCCGCCGCCGGCGCGGCAGCAGCCGTCATGACCATCGGCATCGCCCTCGGTGCGCCCTGGCGCGGCCGCCGCGTGGACACTGCCGGCCTGCGCAAAGCCCTGGTTCCCTCAGTCATCTCCGAGGCCGTGATCTGGTCCATCGTCCCGCACGTGTCCTACCAGTGGCTGCTGCCGCTGGTGTTCGTGGGCGGCCTGCTGACGCTGCCCATCTTCAGCGTGGTGCGCCAGTCACTGGGCGTGCTGGCCGAAGGCGACCAGCGGCGCACAGCCTATGCCCTGGATGCGATCACCACCGAAATGGTCTTTATGATCGGGCCGGCCGTCGGCGCCGTGGTTGCCACCAGCGGCTTCACCACCATTGGCCTGACCGTGGTTGGCGCAGCAACATCCGTGGCGGGTCTTTTCCTCATCTGGTTCAACCCGCCCACCCGCAGCCCGGAGGAATCCCGGGAGAGCGCTGAGGAGCAGCGCCACGCGGCGGAGGTCGCCGTGGTGGCCGCCGCCCCGGCCCACCTGCAGGAGGCGGCGGCTGAACTTGGGCCTGCCGGTTCCAGCGCGCCGGCCGGACTGCGCGGCAGGGTCGCCCGCAATTTTGTCTGGTTCACAGCTACCGTGGCGGCGCTGTTCGCCGTCGCCGGGGGTGCCGGGATGGTCCTCAGCGGCACTGACGTAGGCATTGTCGCAGCCTTGGAAACAGGCGGCCGGCAAAGCGAAATAGGAATCGTGTTCTTCTTCTGGTGCGCAGCATCGGTGGTGGGAGGTTTGGTCTACGGGGCCATGCACCGGCCCGTCCCGCCCATCCTCCTGCTGCTTGGAATGGCTGCCCTGACCATCCCGATGGGCTTCGCCCGCGACACCTGGACGCTGGCCCTCGTCTCGGTCCTGCCCGGGCTATTGTGCGCTCCCGTCCTGTCCTCGGCATCGGAGAAGGTGGCGGACCTCGTCTCAGAGGAACGCCGCGGCGAGGCCATGGGCTGGTACGGCTCTGCGCTGACCGCCGGCGTCGCGCTCGGCTCGCCGCTCGCCGGGGTGTTCATCGACTTCATGGGCGCATCCGGAGGGTTCGTGTCCGTGGGGGTTGCCGGCGTGCTCCTGTGCCTGGTCGGCCTGGTCCTCCAGCAGCGGCGCCGCAGCACCCCCGCCTGATCTACGCCTGAAGAGTTTTTGTCCAGATATGCCGACCTCCGGGGCCCGGAAGCCGGCATATCTGGACAAAAACTTCGGGTTAACGCACGACGGCGGGCCAGCCTTTGGAAGGCCGGCCCGCCGTTGCGGAGTCCGTGGAAAGCTTCTGCCCTAGCTGACTGCCCCGGTGTACTTTTCGCCCGGGCCCTTGCCCGGAGCGTCGGGAATCAGGGATTCTTCGCGGAACGCTAGCTGGAGGGAGCGCAGTCCGTCCCGCAACGGGCCGGCGTGCTGTGAACCGATTTCCGGTGCGGCGGCGGTGACGAGGCCTGCCAGCGCGGTGATGAGTTTGCGTGCCTCGTCCAGGTCCTTCAGTTCCGCCGCGTTGTCCTCGGCGGCCAGGCCGAGCTTGACCGCTGCGGCGCTCATCAGGTGCACGGCGGCGGTGGTGATGACCTCGATGGCAGGTACCTCGGAGATGTCCCGGATCTGCTGGGACACGTCGGCGCCTGCTTCGGAGGAGTCGAAGCGGTATGAATTACTGTCTGCGGTGCTCATACTGGTAAGCTTGACACAGACCAACTGGATGTCGTTATTTTAGAAACCAGGTCCCAGCGGTGCTGCGCAGCGCCGGCGGGACTTTTTTCTGTAGAATGGCATGCAGTTTGCAAGCGGAGTTCTCTCCCACCCGCGTCAGCCGTTGTTCCGAAGGTTCCCAAAGAGCCGTTCCGGGACGCAAGGTTGCCGGGTACCTGGTTGGGCATGGCGCCGGCGATGAGCCGGAGCCGTGCGTACGGTCCTCTAGTCGGGACCGGCATTCCCAGCCGTCCATGAGGCCTTCGATTGCTCCGGCAGTTGGGGGCCTTCTCTATTTGCCGGATTCCACAACAAAAACAGGAGCTTTAACATTAGCGAGCCAAGAATCAATGAGCGTATCCGCGTCCCCGAGGTGCGGCTGGTCGGCCCTGCAGGTGAACAGGTAGGCATTGTCCGTATTGAGGATGCCTTGCGTCTGGCTGCCGAATCCGACCTTGATCTCGTTGAAGTTGCACCTCAGGCGAAGCCTCCGGTGTGCAAGCTGATGGACTTCGGCAAGTACAAGTACGAGGCCGCGGTCAAGGCACGCGAAGCCCGGAAGAACCAGACCAACACGGTTCTGAAGGAGATCCGGTTCCGCCTGAAGATCGACACCCACGACTACGAGACCAAGCGCGGACACGCACTGCGCTTCCTCGGTGCCGGGGACAAGGTCAAGGCCATGATCCAGTTCCGCGGCCGTGAGCAGCAGCGTCCGGAGATGGGCATCCGCCTGCTCCAGCGCTTCGCCGACGACGTCGCCGAAGTAGGTGTGGTGGAATCCAGCCCCCGCATCGACGGCCGCAACATGGTCATGGTGGTCGGCCCGCTGAAGAACAAGGCCGAAGCCAAGGCAGAAGCCCGCCGCGCCACGCAGCGTGCCGAAGCGAAAGCGCAGAACGAAGCCAAGGCAGCCGCCCGGATCGACGTTTCCGGCGAGGACCAGGCCCCCATGACCCAGTCGTTGGGTGACCTGCTGCCCGAGGGCTTCACCGTCGCCGCGGAGACCGAGGCTCCGGCAGAGGCGCCCGAAGCGCAAAAGCCGGCTCCCGCCGTCGAACCCGCCAAGGACGAAGTGCCTGCCAAGGAAGAAGCGCCTGCCAAGGAAGAAGCGCCTGCCAAGGTTGCCGAAGCGCCCAAGCAGGAAGCTCCGAAGGCCGCAGCGCCGGCTCCGAAGCCGTCTGCAGCGGAGAAGCCGGATGCCGCGGCGGCCAAACCTGCAGCCGTTCCTGCTCCGCCCAAGCCGGTGGCAAGGCCGGCAGCGCCGAAACCGGGAGCACGCCCTGTCCCCAAGGCAGTGCCGAAGCCGGCCGGCAAGAAGACCACTTAGTTCACAGCTGCCGGGGGTTCCGCCCTCCGGCAGTCAGCAACCAGCATGCCGCCCCCGCAGGGGCGGCTGCGCGAAAGAGCTGCAGGCCCAGCCTGCGGATACGTAAGGAGATCGGTTCCCATGCCGAAGATGAAGACCCACAGTGGTGCCAAGAAGCGCTTCAAGCTGACCGGCAGCGGCAAGCTGCGCCGCCAGCAGGCCAACCGCCGCCACTACCTCGAGCACAAGTCCACCCGGCTGACCCGCCGCCTCGCCGCGGACAAGATCGTCTTCAAGGGCGACGCCAAGGTCATCCGGAAGATGCTCGGCATCTAATTTCCAAGTCCTTTGACGGGCAGCCGCCTGGTGGCCCGTCACCTGCCAAACAGCCTTCTCAGGCCGCCGGTCAGCCGGCAGTAGATGCTTGGGATCAGATTTTCGAAGGAGTACGCACGTGGCACGTGTGAAGAGGGCGGTTAACGCCCACAAGAAGCGCCGGGTTATTCTCGAACGCGCAAAGGGCTACCGGGGACAGCGTTCGCGCCTGTACCGCAAGGCCAAAGAGCAGCTGCTGCACTCGTTCGTGTACAGCTACGGCGACCGCAAGAAGAAGAAGGGCGACTTCCGCCGCCTGTGGATCCAGCGCATCAACGCCGCTTCGCGCGCCAACGGCCTGACCTACAATCGTCTCATCCAGGGCCTGAAGGCCGCTGAGGTTGAGGTCGACCGCCGCATGCTGGCAGAGCTGGCCGTCTCCGACGCCAACGCTTTCGCCGCGCTGGTCCAGGTGGCCAAGGACTCGCTGCCGGCTGACACCTCCGCCAGGAAGGTTGTTGCCTAGCAACCCCTCCGTCCCCGCACAGGGGGCAGTTCAAGAGCCGGTGGCACCAGCCACTAGAGTTCTTATATGAACCAAACCGGGCGCCCGCAAGATGCACCACTGTCCAACCCCCGAGCAGATCGGGTCAGGGACGTGGCAAAGCTTGCCGGGCGCCCGGCCCGTATAAAGCGCGGGCAATTCCTGGCGGAGGGGCCCCAGGCCGTGCGTGAAGCGCTGAAACTGCACCAGGAGAGCCTCGCCGCCGGAGCGCCGGGCGTCGTCACGGACGTGTTCGCCAGCGAAGCGTGCCTGGACCGGTTTCCGGAGTTCGAGGAGCTCGCCGAGGGCACCAGCGCGCGCCTCGCCACGGACGAGGTCCTCGCTGCCATGGCGGACACCGTCAATCCCCAGGGCATCATCGCCGTGTGCCGCTTCGTTGACGTGGCGCTTGAGGAAGTGCTCGACGGCGGTCCGCGCCTGATGGCCGTGCTGTGCCAGGTCCGCGACCCCGGCAATGCCGGTACAGTCCTGCGCGCAGCAGACTCGGCTGGCGCAGACGCCGTTATTTTCACCGCCTCCAGCGTGGACATTTACAACCCCAAGGCTGTCCGCTCCACGGCGGGCTCGCTGTTCCACCTGCCCGTGGTGCTGGGTGCGGACGTCGCCGGGCTGGTTGCAGCGTGCAAGGCCAGGGGGATCGGCATCCTGGCGGCGGACGGCTACGGCACTCTCAATCTGGACGCATTGCAGGACGAGAACGCCCGGCGCAGGCTGACCGGCGGGGGACCGGAGTCCGTGTACGATCTGGCAGCGCCTACTGCATGGCTGTTCGGCAACGAAGCCCAGGGGCTCTTCCCGGATGAACTGGCCCTCGCCGACCACCGGGTTGCCGTGCCGGTCTATGGTGCAGCCGAAAGCCTTAACCTCGGCACCGCCGCCACCGTCTGCCTCTACGCCAGTGCACGTTCGCAGCAGCCCGCGGGAATTACGGCCTGAATCCTGGGCGCCGTTACGCCGGGAGCCCGAGGCACAAATAAAGGCCCCGGTTCTCCGGGGCCCTTTGGGTTATCGAACTGTTAGGTGACAGGAACCATCATGGTGCGCGGGTGGTCTTTCCGCGTCCGGTGATGGCTCCGTAGATGCCGGCTACCACCAGGCCGCCGACAATAGCGAGGATCCAGGTCCCGAGGTCGAAGAAGGCAAGATCGCCCCTGTTGAACAACAGGCTGCCGATCCAGCCGCCAACGATGGCGCCCACTACACCCAGAACCAGGCTGGTGACCCAACCGCCGCCCACCCGTCCGGGCATCACAGCCTTAACGATGGCACCGACAATCAGGCCCAAAATGATCCAAGCAAGAAAACCCATGTCTCCTCCTTTTGGTTACCGGGGCTTAATAGTCCCGATGAGGCTCAAGCTAACATAACGGTCTCGTGATGTCAGCAGGCTCAGGGGACCTGGGTTCGCCGCCTGAGCCGGCCTGGATTAGCGGTCGATGCAGCAGGGACGCTTGATCCGCTGCGCCGCCTGTTCCCAGGTGTCCGGGGGTTTCAGGAGCTCATGTGGCCAACGGCCGCCGACGTTCCATGACCCCGCTGACGACGGCGACGCCGAACCCCAGGACGGCCAGGACGGCACCAACCAGCGCGGGGGCAACATAGCCCCATCCGAGGGCGATCACCAGCCCGCCCAGGAAGGCGCCCAGGGCGTTGGCCACGTTCAGCGCGGCGTGGTTGAGCGACGATGCCAAGGAGGGTGCGTCCGGCGAAGCGTCCAGCAGGCGGGTCTGCAGTGCCGGGATCAGCATCGATCCAGCAGCGCCCACCACGAACACCATCACGAACGCGGACCACGGCCAGTGCACTGCCACCGCATAGACAACCAGCGCCACCGCGATGGCGGGCAGAACCCTGTACAGGGTGCCCATCACGGACTTGTCCGCGATCCTGCCGCCCACCACGTTGCCGGCCACCATGCCCAGTCCGTACAGGGCCACCACCACGGGGATCAGCGAAGACGGGATCCCGGCCACCATGGTCATGGTGTGGGCGATGTACGTGTACGTGGCGAAAAAGCCGCCAAAGCCCACTACGCCGATGAGGATGGCCAGCCATACCTGGAGCCGCTTCAGGGCGCCCAGTTCCCGCCTGATGCTCGCTTCGGGGTGGGCGTGCTCGAAGGGGACGAACTTCCAGACCAGAACGAGGGTCGCCAGGCCGATGCCGCCCACCAGGACAAAGAGCAGCCGCCAGCCGTACGTCTGGCCCAGCCAGGTGGCGAATGGCACCCCAATGACATTGGAGATGCTGAGCCCCGCCATGACCATCGAAATGGCCCAGCCGCGCCTGGTGGGCGGTACCAGGGAGGCTGCGATGACGGCAGCCACGCCGAAGAACGCCCCGTGCGGAAGGCCGGCGGCAAAGCGTGAGGCCAGCATGGTGCCGTAGTCCGGGGCGATGAACGAGGACAAATTGGCCAGGGTGAAGAACAGCATCAGGCCCAGTGCCAGGTGCTTGCGTGGCAGCCGGGCACCCACGGCGGCGAGGACGGGGGCACCCACCACCACACCGAGGGCGTAGGCGGAGATGAGGTGGCCGGCGTCGGGCGTGCTGATGCCCAGGCCCTGTTCCACTTCCTGCAGCAGCCCCATCATGGTGAATTCGGTAACCCCGATGCCCACCCCGCCCATAGCAAGGGCAATGATGGCCATAGTGAGGTTGACGGGCGTGGTGGGGGATGCCGTGGACATGCGGAGGGCGCTGCTCATAAGCCTGCTTTTCGAGGAGAGTTTTGTATGACTGGTGCCACAGCGGTGGGGCGGAGGGCCGGAACCCCTTTGCGGAAACCCCGGACCAAGGAAGCGTATTCCCGGTGCCGGGACCGCGGTCCCGCCCTTTCCATTGTCCCCCAATAGAATGAGGCGGTGAGCGGACTGATACAGGTAGTGGGCGGAGCCGTAGTGGACAGCCTGGCCGACCCGGCCAAGCTCCTGGTGGCGCGGCGCAGCGCCCCCGAAAAGCTGGTTGGCCTGTGGGAGTTCCCGGGCGGCAAAGTGGAACCCGGCGAGGACCCGCAGGCAGCGCTCGTGCGGGAACTGGTGGAGGAACTCGGCATCACAGTGCGGCTCGGTGCGGAACTTCCGGCCGATAGTCCACAAGGCTGGCCGCTCAACGAACGGGCGGCGATGAGGGTCTGGTTCGCGGAGCTGGCGGGCGGGGAACCACGTCCGCTGCAGGACCATGACGAACTGCGCTGGGTGCCGCTTGCGGCTGCGGACGAGGTCCTGGGCCTGCCCTGGATTCCGGCTGACTTCCCGATTGTCCGGGCGCTGCTTGGCGCAGTGTCTGTGCCGGCCGGACGCAGCTCCGCCTAGCGTAATGTCCCGGAGAACCGGGACGGCCTAGAACAGGGTGGGCTGGCCCGCCTGGCTGCCCGCGGCAGGTGCCCCCGACGCCCGGCCGGCCGGAGGGGCGGCGGGGATGATGCCGGCAGGATACTCGGCTTCCTCACCGCGGGGATCGTCCAGGTCCCGGTGGCTGAACCCGGCGGTGTTGGCGAAACCGTGCCGGGCCTTGAAGTAGCGGACCTTTCCGGCCAGCCAGCTGCGGTATTCCTTGGAGGCGTAGGAGCCTGATTCGTACAGCCGGCGGTACTTGCCCACCAGTTCAGGGTGGTTTCCCGCGAGCCACTTCATGAACCATTCCCGGGTCCCCGGCTTCAGGTAGAGGGCTCCGGCGGTGACGCCCGTGGCCCCTGCCGCGGCCAGGGACGCGAAGAGCGCGTCCAGCGCTTCGTCGCTGTCGGACAGCCAGGGAAGGATCGGCATGGCCATCACCCCGCAGGGGAGGCCGGCTTCCCGGAGCCGGGTCACCAGCTTCAGCCGTGCCCGGGGGCCCGGGGTGCCCGGTTCGATGGCCTCGGACAGGGCCTCGTTGGTCATGGCAAGGGAGATGCCCAGTCCCACAGGTACCTGGGTGGCGGCGCTCGTGAGGAGCGGGATATCCCGCGCCAGCAACGTGCCCTTGGTCAGGATGGACAGGGGAGTCCCGGAGTCCGCCAGTGCCGAGATAATGCCCGGCATCAGCCGGTAGCGTCCTTCGGCACGCTGGTACGGGTCAGTATTGGTGCCAAGGGCAACCTGCTCACGCATCCATGACGGCCGGGTGAGCTCCTTGCGCAGGACCTCTGCGGCGTTCACTTTGACCACCACCTGGCTGTCAAAGTCCATGCCGGCGTCGAAATCCAGGTATGTATGGGTTTTCCGGGCAAAGCAGTAGACGCAGGCGTGGCTGCAGCCGCGGTAGGGGTTCACGGTCCACTCAAACGGCATGCGCGACCCCGCCGGCACCCGGTTGAGCACCGATTTTGCGGTGACCTCATGGAAAGTGATGCCGGCGAAGTCCGGAGTGGTTACCGAACGCACCAGCCCGGCGAGCGGAAGGAGCGACGGAACAGGTCCTGCAGCCTCGGTGGTGGGGGCAGGAACCAATGCTTGCGCGTCCCATCTCATAGCCACTATTCGAAAACATCTTCGAATCGAAGTCAAGGTGGCCGGCTATTCCGCGGCACGGCCTCCGACCAGTTCCCACACGACTGTCACTGTTGTTTCCACCCGCGTTTCCCCGGGCTCAACCGCAATGCTCTCAACGGCGCTGGCACGTTGGAGGCCTGCCACTGGCACCGGTGCCATGCCGGACGGGTGCTCCGTCACCGACACCACCCGGCCCAATGTTGCTGATGCGAGGCCTGCGAACTGCTGGCCTGCCCGCAGCGCGTCCTGCCAGGCGGCGGCCCGCGCCCGCTCCCTCAGTGACGAATCGTCAGCGAGGGCCAGCTGCATGCTGTTGAGGCGCACGTGGTTGCCCCCGGCCCGGACGGCATCGGAAATGGCGCCGGAAGCGGATTCAACATTCCGGAGCCTCACCTCGAGCATGCTCGCGGCGATGTATCCCGCCACTTGCTGCCCTTCGCCCTCACGCCACACCAGGTCCGCGCGGACATTCAAACCCGTTGTCCTGATGTCCGCCGCTACGATTCCTTTCGAGTGAAGCGAAGCAGTAACGGCGGCCAGGGCTGCGCCCGCGGCTGAGTAGGCGGCTTCCACTCCGGCAGCACGGCATTCGACGCCGATGGAAACCTGGAGAAGGTCGGGGACCGCGCCTGCCCTGCCCGTTCCCGTCACCGTCACCGTGCCGGGAGAAAATTGCGCAGCACCCGCCAATTCGGCCCTCATGGTACCGCCCTGCCTTTCCTTGCACCGGCGGGTGCCGGGAACGGGTAGCCTCCCTCGGCAAGGCCGGCCCGCCGCTCGAAGATGTTCGCGGTTCCCGGATTGCCGGTGCGCAGGACAGACCAGCCGGCAGCGGCCAGGTACAGCGGGATGAACGGGAGTCCCAGGCACCAGGCGTACTGGCTGCAGTGCTTCTCCTCATGGCCCAGGAGCGCCGGCCGGGACAGAAGGTCCCGGGCCGGACCGCGGCACAGCACCACGTTTCCCAGGGTGAAGGCCCGGGCGAAGGGCAGCCGCCACCGGTAGCCGCCGGCGAGCAGCAGCCCGCGGGGGCCCGGACTGATCCGGCTCCGGGCGGCCACAGCCACCACCAGGCCCAGCAGTGTGCTGCCGTTAAGCAGGTTTGCTGCCTGCCGCAGCCGCTGCCCGGGAGAAACCGGACTGGCGGGAAAGCTATGCGGGGCAGGAGGCAGCAGCGCAACGGAACCCGGACGCTGCCGCAAAGTCATGAGGCCATCGTAGCCGGAGGGTTCAACTAGACTGGAGGGCAGTGGCCGCCGGTTCTGCCGGCGAGCCCTGACCTGGTCATTGAGTGCACTTTCCGTGAGGGCATTCATCCATGACCTGCCAGTGACGGACGCGCCGCCGGGAGACCGTGCAGGGCTGCTCCGCTCGCCGGCAGCCACGACTCGTAGCTAAGAACAGTAGATGACTGAAACTTTGCCGGGCGCCGCTCCGAACCCAACGGATGAAGCCGCCATCACCGCCGCCGTAGACCAGGCCATCACCGCCATTGCCGGTGCGGCCACCCTTGACGAGCTGAAGGCGGTGAGGCTCGCGCACACGGGGGAGAAGTCCCCGCTCAGCCTCGCCAACCGCGAGATCGGCCGCCTCCCCAAGGAGCAGAAGGCGCTCGCCGGAAAGCTCATGGGAGCATCCCGCGGCCGGGTGAACAAGGCGCTTGCCGAGCGCACGGCTGAGCTGGAAGCGGAGAACGACGCGCGGATCCTCCTTGAGGAGACGGTGGACGTCACGGCCGCTCCGCGCCGCCGTCGTGCCGGTGCCCGGCACCCGCTGTCCACCCTCCAGGACCGCGTCGCGGACATCTTCGTCGGCATGGGCTGGGAAATCGCCGAGGGCCCGGAAGTTGAATCCGAGTGGTTCAACTTCGACGCCCTGAACTTCAAGCCGGACCACCCGGCCCGGGAGATGCAGGACACATTCTTCGTGGAGCCCCCTGAGGCCCACCTGCTGATGCGCACGCACACCTCCCCGGTGCAGGTCCGGTCCATGCTGGAGCGCGACGTGCCCATCTACGTGCTCTGCCCCGGCAAGGTTTTCCGGACGGACGAGCTGGACGCCACCCACACGCCGGTGTTCCACCAGTTCGAGGGCCTGGCCATCGACAGGAACCTCAGCATGGCGGACCTGCGCGGCACCCTGGAGCACTTCGCCCGGCAGATGTTCGGCGACGAAGCCCAGATCCGGCTGCGCCCCAACTACTTCCCGTTCACTGAACCGTCAGCGGAACTGGACATCTTCCACCCGGGTGCCAAGGGCGGCCCGCAGTGGATCGAGTGGGGTGGCTGCGGCATGGTCAACCCCAACGTCCTCCGCGCGGCCGGCATCGATCCGGACGTCTATTCAGGTTTTGCCTTCGGCATGGGCATCGAGCGCACCCTCATGTTCCGCAACGAGGTGGGCGACATGCGCGACATGATCGAGGGCGATGTACGTTTCAGCGAGCACTTCGGGATGGAGATCTAACAGTGCGTATCCCACTTTCCTGGCTGCGTGAATTCGCAGAAGTACCGGCCGGAGCGACGGCCGAAGACGTTATGGCGGACCTGGTCAAGGTCGGCTTCGAGGAAGAGGACGTGCACCGTCCCACGGACTCCCTGCAGGGCCCCATTGTGGTGGGCCAGGTCCTGAGCCTGGTGAAGGAACCGCAGACCAACGGCAAGACCATCAACTGGTGCCAGGTCCGGGTGGTTCCGGAGGGCAAGGAGCAGATTCTCACCGGCAAGGGGATCGACCCGTCGGGCGTGCAGGGCATCATCTGCGGTGCGCACAACTTCGTGGAGGGCGACAAGGTGGTGGTCACCCTTCCCGGCGCCGTGCTGCCCGGCGACTTCCGCATCTCCGCCCGCAAGACCTACGGCCACCTCTCCGCAGGCATGATCGCCTCGGTGCGGGAGCTGGGCATCGGCGAGGACCACGACGGCATCCTGGTGCTGTCCCGCATCGGCCTGGACCCCGAGGTGGGCACCGACGCCATGGAGCTCCTTGGCCTCTACGACCAGGCAGCGGAAATCAATGTCACCCCCGACCGCGGCTACGCCTTCTCCATCCGCGGCGTTGCGCGCGAATACGCCCATGCCACCGGGACCACGTTCACGGACCCGGCAAGCAAGGTGCAGGCACCCGCTGAACTGGCCGGCGGCTACGGCGTCAAGCTCAACGACGACGCCCCCATCTACGGCAATCCCGGCTGCGACCGTTTCGTGGCGCGCACCGTCCGCGGCGTGGACGCCACCCGGCCCACCCCGCCGTGGATGGTGTCCCGGCTCCGCCTGGCCGGCATCCGCTCCATCTCGCTGCCCGTGGACATCTCCAACTACGTCATGCTCGAGCTGGGCCAGCCGACGCACTGCTACGACCTGGACAAGCTGTCCGGCGACATCGTGGTGCGCCGTGCCGCCGCCGGTGAGAAAATCACAACGCTGGACGACAAGGAACGCACCCTTGACGCCGAGGACCTGCTCATCACCGACGACTCCGGCGCGATCGGCATCGCGGGCGTCATGGGCGGGGCAGCCACGGAGGTGAGCGATTCGACGTCGAACATCCTGGTGGAGGCCGCGCACTTCGACGAGGTCTCGATCGCCCGCTCGCGTCGCCGGCACAAGCTGCCTTCCGAAGCGTCCAAGCGGTTCGAGCGCGGCGTCGACTGGCAGGTGGCCGGCATCGCGGCGCAGCGCGTGGTGGACCTTTTGGTGGAACTGGCCGGCGGCACCGCCGACGAAACCGGCACCGATGTGGGCACCGCCCCGGAGACGGTGACCATCGAGCTGCCCGCCGGCTTCGCCGCCCGGCGCATCGGCATCGACTTCACCGAAGAACAGATCGTCACGTCCCTGGAGGACCTGGGCGCGGTTGTGGTGAAGAACGACGGCGGCTGGACCGTCACTGCCCCGAGCTGGCGGCACGACCTGGAGACCAAGGAAGACCTGTCCGAGGAAATTGCCCGGCTGGTGGGCTACGACAAGATCCCCGCCACCCTGCCCGTGGCGCCTCCCGGCCGGGGGCTGACGCGCGTGCAGCAGCAGCGCCGCCGCCTGATCCAGGCCCTGGCGGACGCCGGCCTCACGGAAGTGCTGTCCTACCCCTTCGTGTCCAAGGCCGCGAACGACACCTTCGGCGTGGCTGAAGCAGGAGCTGAACGCAGCGCCGTGAAGTTGGCCAACCCGATCAGCGAGGAGCAGGGCTTCCTGCGCACCTCCATCCTGCCGGGACTGATCGAGGTGGCCAAGCGCAACCATTCCCGCGGCTTCCGCGACCTGGCGCTCTTCGAGTCCGGGCTGGTGTTCCTGCCCGGCGAAACGGTGGGCACGGCCTCCATCCCGCCGCTGGGCGTCAAGCCTGCCGATGAGGTGCTGGATGCGCTGTACGACGGCGTCCCGGCCCAGCCCTTCCACCTCGCCGCGGTCCTCACCGGCCATGACTCGCCGGCTGCCGCAGCCCACGCCCCCCGGGCCTGGGACTGGGCGGATGCCCTGGACATCGCACGCCTGGCCGGCGACGTCCTGGGCGTTGAGCTGGTCGTCTCGCAGGGCAGCCACCAGGCGTTCCACCCCGGACGCGCGGCCAAGCTGTCGCTGCGGACAGGTGAAGCGGTGGGCTACGCCGGCGAGCTGCACCCCAAGCTGCTGGCGGCCGCGGACATGCCGGCCCGCTCCGTTGCCCTGGAGCTCAACGCCGACGCCCTGTTCGAGGCCGCGCCGGACGTGATCGTGGCACGCCACATCTCGGCATTCCCGGTGGCCACCCAGGACGTGGCGCTGGTTGTCCCCGCTGACGTTCCGGCGGACGCCGTCCTGGCCGTGCTCCGCGAAGGCGCCGGGGACCTGCTGGAAGACGTTGCGCTGTTTGACGTCTACGCCGGCAAGGGCATCGAGGAGGGCAAGAAGTCGCTGGCCTTCGGGCTGCGTTTCCGGGCCGCTGACCGGACACTGACGGCGGACGAGGCTTCCGCAGCCAGGGAAAGCGCCGTGGCCCTGGCTGCCGAGCGCTTCGGGGCGGTCCAGCGGTAGCAGCCGATCCGGCTGACGAGGTTCAAAGGACGGGCGGCATGACTCCAGAGCTTGTGGTGCATGCCGTCCCGCCCTTTTCGCTGTCCGGCGCGGCTGAGCGGGTCCAGCGCGACGCCCAGGCCCTGCTCGACGGCCCGGAGCTGGCACGGGCCCAAGCCATGGAGCCCGCGTCCCGCAGCCGGTTCCTTGCCGGGCGCCTGGCCCAGCGGCGGTTCGCCGCGGAGCTGCTCGGCGTGCGCGGCAGCCGCCTGGTAGCAGCCTACAGCTGCCCCCGCTGCGGCACCGGGCCCGGCATCACCCACGGCAGGCCGGGCTACCTGCTCGACGGCGGCCCCGCGCCTCTGGTCCTCAGCCTGTCCCGTGCGGCGGGGTGGACTTTGCTCGCGGCCGTGGCCGGGCCGCCGGACAGTTGCCGCCTGGGAGTGGATGTGGAGGACCCTGCCCGGACCGGCTTTGACGGCTTCCCCGCACTGGCGCTCACGCACGCTGAGCAGCAGGTTGTCGGGCACCTGTCAGGCGGCGCGTTGCTGGCCGGGCGTGCCCGCCTGTGGGCACGCAAGGAAGCGGTACTGAAAATGACCGGGGACGGATTGCGGACCGCACCCTCATCGCTGGACGTGCTGCAACGGAACGATGTACGAGACCTGTTGCCCGCCGAAACGGGCCTGCCCGCCCGCCTTGCGGCCGCCGTCGCGTTGTCCTGGGCGGTACCTCAGCCCACCGGAAGGGGCGGCAGGGCTTCCTCGTAAAGCCACGGGTGGAGCAGCGACTCCGCGTCCACCGCGGTGGCCCGGTTGACGGCCAGGATGAAGTCGTGCGTGGTTACGGACCCGTGCCGGTGCCGTGCTGTCCATTCCTGGAGCAGGGCAAAGAATGCGAGGTCCCCGCAGGCCATGCGTACAGCGTGCACCGCCAGCGCGCCGCGCTTGTAGACGCGGTCGTCGAACATGTGCTCGGGTCCCGGGTCGCCCACCAGGATGTCCTGCAGGTCAGTCTTCAACCGCCGCCAGGCAGCCTCGGCGCGGGCGGCGACGGACAGGACACCCGCTTCCTCCGACCAGATCCACTCGGCATAGCAGGCAAAGCCCTCGTGCAGCCAGATGTCCTGCCACGCCGCGGCTGTCAGGGAATTGCCGAACCACTGGTGCGCCAGCTCATGCGCAATGAGCCGCTGCGACTCCCAGCCCTGGTCCAGGTGGTTCGGCCCAAGGATGGACATGCCCTGGGCTTCGAGGGGAATCTCGAGCTCATCCTCCGCCACGACCACCGTGTACTCCGGGAAGGGGTAGGGGCCGAAACAGCTGGCGAAGGTCCGCATCATGGCGGGTTGCAGGGCCAGCCCGGCCCGGGCACGGTCGGCCAGGGCGGGCGGAACGGCTGCGGACTGCGGCACCGCGGGGGCATGCCGTCCCGGATCCAGCTCAAGCAGACCGTACCGGCCAATCTGGACGGTGGCGAGATAGCTGGCCATGGGCTCCGCCTGCTCGTAAATCCAGGTCTCCCGGCTGGAACGGGTGGTGCGGGACTGGAGGACACCGTTGCAGACGGCGCGGTAATTCGCGTCCGTGGTGACGGTGAACCGGTAGCTGGCCTTGTCCCGGGGATGGTCGTTGCACGGGAACCAGGACGGCGCGCCGTTGGGCTGTCCGGCCACGAGGACGCCGTCGGTCAGTTCTTCCCAGCCCACCTCGCCCCACAGGCCGCGGCGAGGTGCGGGGCTGCCCTCGTACCGCACGTCGAGGGTGAAGTGCTGGCCGGGCTGCAGTGGAGCCTGCGCGGTGATCACCAACTGCTCGGCCCGCTGGCTGAACCGGCCGGCCTTGCGTCCGTCCAGCTGCACCTTGGTGGCGCGCAGGTTGCCCATCAGGTCCAGGACAACGGCCGACGCCGGTGCCTGGGCCACGCCGTGCAGCACCGCCCTGCCGCTGAGGCGGTTGCTGCTGACTTTGTAGTCCAGCTCCAGTTCATAGCGCTCCACCCGGTAGGCGTTGCTGCCCGACCCCGGCAGGTAGGGGTCGGCGGCCGGGCCGTCTGCCGGAAAGCCCTGGCCGGTTCGTGCTGGAAAAGTCATGGATACCTTTAGTTTGTTCGTTCAAAGCTCTGGGGGACCGCTCCAGGGACTCACCGGATTGCCCATCCAGTAGGTGCCCGCGGGGATTGTTTCGCCGCATCACGAGCGATGCAGGACCAACTGTTCCACCCGGCCCGATGGCCGCCTGCGGAAGGATGACCCCGTGCGGACCCATGGTGGCCCCGTCCTCGAGCGTAACAGCGTCCATGCTCATCACCCGGTCGTGGAAGAGGTGGGTCTGGACCAGGCGGTCGCGGTCCACGGTGGAGTTCCGGCCAAGGGTCACCAGGTTTGCTTCAGGGAGCCAATAACTCTCGCTCCACGTGCCTGACCCGATCCGGGCTCCCAGGGCGCGCAGCCACCAGACCAGGGCGGGCGTGCAGCCCCCGGGCGGCAGCGCGGACTTCATCCATCAACTGCGCGTAACTGAGGGAGCGGTGGCCGTCATCCAGGGCGGAGGCCTCGGGGTAGCGGCGAGCGGTGTCCTGCAGGATGTCGATCAGCGTCCGGACCGGGGGAGCGGCGAGCGATCCCGGCATCTGGGGTGCGTAGGGGCGGATGGCGGTGGAAAGGGCATCACCATGGGGGACCTGCTGCTCAGTCACCCGGGCATTTTGCCTGTGCCAGGTGAACAGAAGGTGTACCCGGCGGCTCCAGTACCCCGATCTGCAGATTTCCGGTTAACCTGCCGTTCACCTTGCCTGTGCCGTGAGCCACCCCTGGGGGCTAGGGAACCAGGAGTACCT
Organism: Pseudarthrobacter sp. NamE2; assembly: GCF_005796205.1. GTDB lineage: Bacteria > Actinomycetota > Actinomycetes > Actinomycetales > Micrococcaceae > Arthrobacter. The sequence goes on from NZ_VAHN01000003.1 coordinate 297,303, forward strand.
TGCCGGTGGTACGCCGCCCCTCGAGGTCGCGGTGGGACTGTGCCGCCTGTGCCAAGGGATAGCGGGCCCCGATTCGAACCTTCAGGCTGCCGTCCGCCGCTGCAGCAAAGACTTCCCTGGAACGCCAGCGCCGTTCCGCTGCGTCCCGCAGATGGTGGGCGATGGTGGGCCTGGTGAGGAACAGGGACCCGCCGGAGTTGAGGCGCTGGGGGTCCACAGGCGGAACGGGGCCGGACGCAGCACCGAACAGGACCAGCATTCCCCGCATGCCTAATGCTTCCAGTGAACCGTCGAAGGTGTCCTTCCCCACTCCGTCGTACACCACATCTGCACCGGTGCCGCCGGTAATCTCCCTGACCCGTCCGGCAAACCCCTCGTACTGCAGCACGTGGTCCGCCCCGGCGTCGAACGCCAGTTCTTCCTTTTCCCCAGTGGAAACGGTGGTGATGACTTCGGCGCCCCTTGCCTTGAGCAGCTGGATCAGGAGCAGGCCCACGCCGCCGGCTCCCGCATGCAGCAGGACCTTGTGCCCCGGTTCCACCCTGAAGGTGGAGTTCATGAGGAAATGTGCCGTCATACCCTGCAGTGGGAGTGCTGCCGCCGTGAAGTCATCGAGGTTGGCCGGAACGGGCAGGGCGGCCTGCTCGGCAACCAGGGCGTAGTCCGCGTAGCAGTTGAAGCCTTCGGCCGTGGCCACACGGTCACCGGGAGTGAAGCCGGTAACGCCCTCGCCCACAGCCTCCACCGTGCCGGCGGCTTCGGACCCGGGGGTAAAGGGAAAAGGAACCTTGTAGGTGCCGCCGCGCTTATAGGTATCGATGAAGTTGACTCCCGCCGCCGTCACCTTAACCAGCAGCTGCCCGGGCCCCGGCACCGGGCGTTCCACTTCCTCATAGGCAAGGACTTCCGGTCCGCCTGCCTGCCGTGCGACGATTGCGTGCGTCATTGCTTCCCTTCCGCGGATCCGGCGTGTCCGGCTCCGGCTGCTGGAACCATCCTAGGGATTCCTCCAGCGGCCCAATGTCAATGCACGATAAACAATGCATAAATATCAGCTGTCCTGCATAAGTATTGCTGTATAGTCGGAGTCATGACTATTTCTGTTGCAGTCTCCGGTGCCAGCGGATACGCCGGGGGCGAGGTGCTCCGCCTCCTGGCCGGGCACCCGGACGTCACCATCGGCGCCATCACGGCGCACAGCAATGCCGGGTCCCGGCTCGGCGAACTGCAGCCCCACCTGCACGGGCTCGCCAGCCGCATCCTGGAAGACACAACAGTGGAGAACCTCTCTGGCCATGACGTCGTCTTCCTGGCACTGCCGCACGGAGCTTCGGCCGACATTGCCGCCAAGCTCCCCGAGGGGACAGTGGTGATCGACGCCGGCGCCGACCACCGGCTGCAGGATCCGGCAGCGTGGGAGAAGTTTTACGGCTCCGCCCACGCCGGGACCTGGCCCTACGGGCTTCCCGAGCTTCCGGGCCAGCGCGAGGCGCTGAAGGGTGCCACCCGCATCGCCGTACCCGGCTGCTACCCGACGTCGTCCCTGCTCGCCCTGGCTCCCGGCTTCGCAGCCAACCTGCTGGAGGCCGACGACGTCGTCATCGTTTCCGCCTCGGGCACCTCCGGCGCCGGCAAGGCAGCAAAGGTGAACCTGATCGGTTCCGAAGTCATGGGCACCATGAGCCCATACGGCGTCGGCGGCGGCCACCGCCACACTCCCGAGATCGAGCAGGGCCTGTCCAATGCGGCAGGCGAACAGGTGACGGTCTCCTTCACCCCCACGCTCGCCCCGATGAGCCGCGGCATCCTCACCACCGCCACCGCACGGGTCAAGGCCGGCACCACGGCGGATCAGCTGCGGCAGGCCTGGGAGGGCGCGTACGACGACGAACCGTTCGTGCACCTGCTGCCGGAAGGCCAGTGGCCCACCACCAAGTCCGTCCTGGGCTCCAACCACGCCGCAATGCAGCTGGCCTTCGACGCCCACACCGGCCGCGTAATCGTCACCTGCGTCATCGACAACCTGACCAAGGGCACGGCCGGCGGCGCCGTCCAGTCCATGAACATCGCACTCGGCCTGCAGGAAACCGCCGGCCTCAACCTGCAGGGAGTAGCCCCGTGACCGTCACCGCACCCCAGGGCTTCCGGGCCGCCGGCGTCACCGCCGGATTGAAGGCCTCGGGCAAACCGGACCTCGCACTCGTGGTCAATGACGGGCCGTCCAGGACCGCCGCGGCAGTCTTCACCAGCAACCGCGTCGCCGCCGCTCCCGTCCACTGGTCCCGCCAGGTGGTTTCCGACGGCAGGGTGGACGCCGTCGTCCTGAACTCCGGCGGCGCCAACGCCTGCACGGGACCCACCGGTTTCCAGAACACGCACAGCACAGCGGAGAAGGTGGCCGAGGTCCTGGGCATCTCCGCCACGGACGTCCTTGTCTGCTCCACCGGCCTGATCGGCGAGCAGCTGCCCATGGACAAGATCCTCCCGGGAGTGGAGGCCGCGGCAGCAGCACTCAGCACCGAGGGCGGCCCGGCAGCCGGCAACGCGATCATGACCACGGATTCCGTGCCCAAGTCTGCGTTGTTCATTGGCTCCGATGCTGACGGGCAGGAGTTCACCATCGGCGGCATCGCCAAGGGCGCCGGCATGCTGGCTCCCGGCCTGGCCACCATGCTGGTGGTGCTCACAACGGATGCGGCAGTCGAACCGGAACTGCTCGACGTCGTCCTGCGCGACGCCACCCGCGTCACGTTCGACCGGGCGGACTCGGACGGCTGCATGTCCACCAACGACACCGTGGTCCTGATGGCCTCCGCGGCCTCCGGCGCCGTGCCGTCAGCCGAAACCTTCACCGCGGGCCTTACCCAGGTGTGCGCCGAACTGGCACGCAAACTTATAGCCGACGCCGAAGGCGCCAGCCACGACATCGCCATCCGGACCTTCAACGCAGCCACCGAGGCCGATGCCGAAACCGTCAGCCGCGCCGTGGCCCGCTCCAACCTCTTCAAGGCCGCCATCTTCGGCAAGGACCCCAACTGGGGCCGCGTGCTCTCCGCCGTCGGTACCACCAACGCAGTGTTCGAGGCGGACCAGCTCAACGTCGCCATGAACGGTATCCAGATCTGCCGCAACGGCAGCATCGGCGACGACCGGGGCCTGGTAAACCTGGAGCCTCGCGAGGTCCTGGTGGAGATCGACCTGCAGGCCGGCGACGCCGAGGCCACCATCTGGACCAACGACCTCACCCACGACTACGTGCACGAGAACAGCGCGTACTCCAGCTAGCCCGACCTCAGCGGAAGTGACACCATGAACACCCAGACGCGCGAGACCACCAGCATGTCCGACGCCCAGGCCAAGGCGGGGACATTGATCGAGGCCCTGCCCTGGATCCAGCGCTTTGCCGGCACCACCATGGTGATCAAGTACGGCGGGAACGCCATGGTCAATGACGACCTCCGCCGTGCCTTCGCGGAGGACATCGTCTTCCTCCACCACGTGGGCATCCATCCCGTGGTGGTCCACGGCGGCGGCCCACAGATCAACTCGATGCTCGGCAGGCTCGGCATCGAGTCCGAGTTCAAGGGCGGCCTGCGCGTCACCACGCCGGAAGCCATGGACGTGGTCCGGATGGTCCTCACCGGGCAGGTGGGCCGCGAACTGGTCGGTCTCATCAACTCACATGGTCCGTACGCAGTTGGCATGTCCGGCGAAGACGGCGGGTTGCTGCGCGCCGTCCGTACCGGGACCGTGGTGGACGGCGAGGAGGTGGACCTCGGGCTGGTGGGCGAGGTGGTCGGCGTCGATCCCGCAGGCATCGTGGACATCCTCGACGCCGGGCGCATCCCGGTGATCTCCACCGTGGCCCCGGAAATCCTCGACGGCGGCGACGGCACAGCAGGTGCCGGCCGTTTCCAGCCCACCGGGCAGGTGCTGAACGTCAACGCCGACACCGCCGCGGCAGCGGTGGCCTCCGCGCTGGGAGCGTCGAAGCTGGTCATCCTGACCGACGTCGAAGGCCTCTACGCCAACTGGCCGGACAAGTCCTCGCTGATTTCCTCCCTGACCGCCTCCGAGCTGCGGGACATGCTGCCCCGGCTCGAATCCGGCATGATCCCCAAGATGGCGGCCTGCCTGAAGGCGATCGATGAAGGCGTGGAACGCGCGCATATCGTTGACGGCCGGCTGCCGCACTCCATGCTTCTTGAAACTTTCACCACCGCCGGAATCGGCACCCAGGTTGTTCCGGACGAGGATGTGAAGGCATGAACGAAACTGTTGACGTGAGTCCGGCCGGCGATGGGGGCCCCGCCCGCTTCGCGGTGCCCGACCACGCCCTGGCCCCCATCGCCGGACCGGACGCCAAAGCTTCCGTTATGACTGGAATGGGAAGTGGCTCCGAGTGGCTGGCCCGCTACTCATCGTCGCTCATGGGCGTCTTCGGCACCCCGCAGCGGGTCCTGGTCCGCGGCGCCGGCTGCCTGGTGTGGGACGCGGACGGCAAGGAATACCTGGACCTGCTGGGCGGCATCGCCGTCAATGCACTTGGCCATGCCCACCCGTTCGTGACGTCCGTGATTGCCAGCCAGCTTTCCACGCTGGGCCACGTGTCCAACTTCTTCACCAGCCCCACGCAGATCGCCCTGGCCGAGAAGCTCCTGGCGCTGGCAGACGCGCCGGCCGCGTCCAAGGTGTTCTTCACCAACTCCGGCACCGAGGCGAACGAGGCCGCGTTCAAGCTTGCCCGGCGGAACACGGGCGGCGGCGATACCAAACGGACAAAGATCATCGCCCTGGAAGGTGCCTTCCACGGCCGGACCATGGGCGCCCTCGCGCTCACCGCCAAGGAAGCGTACCGGACCCCGTTCGAGCCACTGCCGGGCGGGGTGGTCCATATTCCGTTCGGCGATGTGGAGGCGCTTAAGGCAGCCGTCGACGAGACCGTGGCCGCCGTTTTCCTGGAGCCCATCCAGGGCGAGGCCGGCGTCCGCCCGCTGCCTCCCGGATACCTGAAGGCTGCCCGCGAACTGACGGCCCGGGCCGGTGCCCTGCTGATCCTGGATGAAGTCCAGACCGGAATCGGCCGCACCGGCAAATGGCTCGCGAGCGGGGATGCCGGGATCATGCCGGACGCCATCACCCTGGCCAAGGGCCTCGGCGGCGGGTTCCCCATCGGCGCCCTCATCACCATGGGGGAGCAGACGTCGTCATTGCTGTCCGCGGGCCAGCACGGCACTACGTTCGGCGGCAACCCGGTGGCGACGGCGGCCGCCCTCGCCACGCTGCACGCGATCGAAAGCCAGGGCGTGCTCGCCAACGCCACCGCCGTGGGGGAGCACCTCCGCTCCGCCTTGGCGGTGCTGCCCGGCGTCACCGAAGTCCGCGGGGAAGGCCTGCTGATCGGCTTCGACCTGGACGCGGAGGTGGCACCTGCCGTGGTGCAGGCCGGGCTCGACGCGGGCTTCATCGTCAACAGCCCCGGGCCGCGCACCATCCGGCTGGCACCGCCGCTGGTCCTCACAGAGGCCCAGGCAGACTCCTTCCTCGCCGCATTCCCGGCAATCCTTCAGACAGCAAAGGACGCATCGTGACCAGCACAACCCGGCACTTCCTCAAGGACACGGACCTGAGCCCGGCCGAGCAGGCGGACGTCCTGGAGCTTGCCGCCCGCATGAAGGCGGCGCCCTACAGCGTCCAGCCCTTCGCCGCCCAGGGCGGCGGCCGGAAGACCGTGGCTGTCATCTTCGACAAGACCTCCACCCGCACCCGGGTTTCTTTCGCCACCGGCATCGCCGATATGGGCGGCAACGCCCTCATCATCAACCCGGGCGAAGCACAAATCGGACACAAGGAGTCCGTGGAGGACACCGCCAAGGTCCTTGAGCGGATGGTGTCCACCATCGTGTGGCGGACCGGTGCGCATGCCGGTCTGGTGGCTATGGCCCAAAACTCGAAGGTGCCCGTCATCAACGCCCTGTGCGACGACTACCACCCGTGCCAGCTCCTCGCCGACCTGCTGACCGTCAAGGAGCACAAGGGCGAACTGAAAGGCCTCACCATGAGCTACCTGGGTGACGCCGCGAACAACATGGCCAATTCCTACCTGCTTGCCGGCGTCACCGCCGGGATGCACGTCCGCATCGCCGGGCCGGAAGGGTACCTGCCCGCCGCGGACATCGTGGCCGCCGCGGAGGAGCGGGCGGCGCTGACCGGCGGTTCCGTCCTGGTGACCACCGATGCCAAGGAAGCTCTTAAAGGCGCCGACGTGGTGGCCACCGATACCTGGGTGTCCATGGGGCAGGAAGCTGAAAAGGAAGCCCGGCTGCAGCTGTTCCGGGACTACACCGTGGACGAGGGGGCCATGGCGCTTGCCGCGGATGACGCCGTCGTACTCCACTGCCTGCCCGCGTACCGCGGCTACGAAATCTCCGCCGGCGTCATCGACGGTCCGCAGTCCATCGTCTGGGATGAGGCGGAAAACCGGTTGCACGCGCAGAAGGCGCTGATGGCCTGGCTCCTGCACGCCTCGGGCCAGGCCGTCGTCGAGGGTCTCGCACCCCTTGGGGACACGCCGGGAAGCACGTCCTAGTGTCCGCGCAGCCGGTATCGCCGGGCTCCAGTCCGGCCACCAAAACCGCCCGCCAGGCGCGCATCACCGCCCTCCTGACCAACCAGTCGGTGCGTTCGCAGGCGGAGCTTGCGGCGCTTTTGGCGGACGACGGCGTGCAGGTCACCCAGGCCACCCTGTCCCGGGACCTGGTGGAACTCGGCGCGGTCCGCGTACGCGGAAAAGAGGGCGCCCTGGTCTACGCGGTTCCCGCCGAGGGCGGCGATCGTGCCGCCAAAAGCGGGGTCAGCCAGGAAATCCTGGATGCCCGGCTGGCCAGGCTGTGCAGCGAACTGCTGGTCACCGCGGAAGCCTCGGCCAACATCGCCGTGCTCCGGACCCCGCCGGGCGCGGCGAACTTCCTGGCCCTGGCCATCGACCACTCGGTGATGCCGTCCATCTTGGGCACCATCGCCGGCGACGACACCGTGCTGCTGGTGGCCCGGGACCCGCAGGGCGGCCGGGACCTCGCCGCCAGGTTTTTGCAGCTGGCTGAAGAAGCCGGGCAATAAGCTTGAAGACAACATCCAAAGAAACCCCCAACAAGGAGCATGTGAAGTGACTGAACGCATTGTGCTCGCCTACTCCGGCGGCCTGGACACCTCAGTAGCCATCGGCTGGATCGGTGAAGCCACCGGCGCCGAGGTGATCGCCGTGGCGGTCGACGTCGGACAGGGCGGCGAGTCGCTCGAGACCATCCGCCAGCGCGCCCTGGGCTGCGGCGCCGTCGAAGCCTACGTGGCAGACGCCTCGGACGAGTTCGCCAACGAGTACTGCATGCCCACGCTGAAGGCCAACGGCCTGTACCAGGGCCACTACCCGCTGGTGTCCGCCATCTCCCGCCCCGTGATCGTCAAGCACCTGGTCAAGGCTGCCCGCGAATTCGGCGCCACCACCGTTGCCCACGGCTGCACCGGCAAGGGCAATGACCAGGTCCGCTTCGAAGTAGGCATCCAGACCCTCGGCCCGGACCTGAAGTGCATCGCACCGGTCCGCGACCTCGCCCTGACCCGTGACAAGGCCATCGCCTTCGCCGAGGAAAAGGGCCTGCCGATCGAGACCACCAAGAAGAACCCCTACTCCATCGACCAGAACGTCTGGGGCCGCGCCGTGGAAACCGGCTACCTCGAGGACATCTGGAACGCCCCCACCAAGGACATCTACGACTACACCGCCACCCCCGAATTCCCGCCGGCACCGGATGAAGTCATCATCTCCTTCGATGCCGGTATTCCTGTCGCAATCGACGGCGTGAAGGTCACCCCGCTGCAGGCCATCAAGGAGCTCAACCGCCGTGCCGGCGCCCAGGGTGTGGGCCGCATCGACGTCGTGGAGGACCGCCTGGTGGGCATCAAGTCCCGCGAAATCTACGAGGCGCCGGGCGCCATGGCCCTGATCACCGCCCACAAGCACCTTGAAGACATCACTGTGGAACGCGAGCAGGCCCGCTTCAAGGCGACGGTCAACCAGCGCTGGGCCGAACTGGTCTACGACGGCCAGTGGTTCTCCCCGCTCAAGCGCTCCCTGGACGCCTTCATCGAGGACACCCAAAAGTACGTGTCCGGCGACATCCGCATGAGCCTGCACGGTGGCCAGGCCATCGTCAACGGCCGCCGCTCCGAAACCTCCCTCTACGACTTCAACCTTGCCACCTACGACACCGGCGACACGTTCGACCAGTCGATGGCCAAGGGCTTCATCGAGCTGTGGGGCATGTCCGCCAAGGTTGCCTCCGGCCGCGACCTGCGGGTCGCAGGCGAGTGAGTCCTCAGCAGGGCCCACGAGCGCAGGGGTCCCCGACCGAGCGCAGCGAGGCCGGGGTGCGCTCGGGGACCAACGAGGGCGCGCTGTGGGGCGGCCGTTTCGCCGGCGGCCCCGCGGACGCCCTCGCGGCACTGAGCAAGTCCACCCACTTTGACTGGCGGCTGGCACGCTACGACATCGCCGGCTCCAAGGCGCACGCCCGTGTGCTGCACAAGGCCGGACTACTGGATGACGCCGAACTGGAAGGCATGCTGGGGGCGCTGGCGCAGCTGGACGGGGACGTTGCGTCCGGTGCGTATCTGCCGGCGGAGTCTGACGAGGACGTGCACGGTTCCCTGGAGCGCGGACTGATCGAGCGTGCGGGTGCCCAGCTGGGCGGCAAACTCCGCGCCGGCCGGTCCCGCAACGACCAGGTTGCAACCCTGGGCCGGATGTTCCTGCGCGATCATGCACGGATCATCGCCCGCGGTGTCCTGGACACCGTGGACGCACTGGTGGACCAGGCGAAGGCGCACCAGGGTGTGGCCATGCCGGGCCGCACGCACCTGCAGCACGCCCAGCCCGTCCTGCTCAGCCACCACCTGCTGGCCCACGCCTGGGCGCTGCTGCGCGATGTGCAGCGGCTCCAGGACTGGGACCGGCGGGCCGGCGTTTCGCCCTACGGCTCGGGAGCACTGGCCGGGTCCTCGCTCGGCCTGGATCCGGAAGCCGTCGCCGCGGACCTGGGCTTCTACTCCGCAGTGCACAATTCGATCGACGGCACCGCCTCCCGTGACGTCTTCGCCGAATTCGCCTGGGTGTGCTCCATGATCGGGGTGGACCTGTCCAGGATCTCGGAAGAGGTCATCTTCTGGGCCACCAAGGAGTTCTCCTTCGTCACGCTGCATGATTCGTACTCCACCGGGTCCTCGATCATGCCGCAGAAGAAGAACCCGGATGTAGCGGAGCTGGCCCGCGGCAAGGCCGGACGCCTGATCGGTAACCTGACCGGGCTGCTCGCCACGCTCAAGGGCCTGCCGCTCGCGTACAACCGCGACCTGCAGGAGGACAAGGAGCCGGTATTCGATGCCGCCGACACCCTGGAGCTGCTGCTGCCGGCAGTGTCCGGCATGATCGCGACGCTGAAGTTCAACACGGAAAGGCTGGAGTCGCTGGCGCCGCAGGGCTTCGCGCTGGCTACGGACATCGCCGAATGGCTGGTCCGCCAGGGCGTGCCGTTCCGCGAGGCGCACGAGTTGTCCGGCGCTGCGGTCAAGCAGGCCGAATCCCGCGGCGTTGAGCTGTGGGACCTGACCGACGACGAGTACGCAGCCATCTCGGAACACCTCACCCCGGAGGTCCGCACGGTCCTTTCGACCGAAGGTTCCCTGAACAGCCGCAACTCCCAGGGCGGCACCGCACCGGCCGCCGTCGAACGCCAGCTGGCCGCGCTGGAAAGCGAGCTCGCCGGCGCAAGGGAGTACGCAGGCCAGTAGCAGCACGCTCTCTCACTTTCTGCACCCAAACGGCCGACGCTCTCTCACTCTCCCCAGGAAAGTGAGAGCGCGTTGGCCGTTTTCATGCGACAAGTGAGAGAACGTTGGGTGTGAAACCTGCGCCGGCTCAACCCGCTCCGGCTACCATGGCGCCATGAGCGAAACCTTCCGCAAGTTCCTTCGCACCCTGCCGGATTTCCCGGCGGACCTTCCCCGCTTTGACCCGGCCAGCGCCCCGCGGAAGCCCGTGGAGCTGTTCAAGCAGTGGCTGGACGAGGCGCTGGACGCGGGGGAGCAGCAGCCGCACGCCTTCAGCCTCGCCACGGTCAGTGCGGGGCAGCAGCCTTCGTCGCGGATGCTGGTCCTGAAGAACATCGACGGCGACGGCTGGCACTTTGCCACCTCCCGCACCTCCCGGAAGGGGCAGGAACTCGACGTCGTTCCCCAGGCCGCCATGAACTTCTACTGGGCCTCCATGGGCCGGCAGGTCCGGGTGGCCGGGCCGGTGGTGCAGCTGTCCGCAGAGGCCTCGGCCCGCGATTGGGCGGAACGGCCGCGGGCGGACGGCAGCACCAACCCGAACTGGCAGCTCTACGCAGTCCAGCCCACCGAGTACGAGTTCTGGCAGGGCAGCAACGACGGTGACCACGTCCGGCACCGCCTGGGTCCGGACGGCACCGTTCACGGCTAGGATGAGCGCCATGACCGCTCCAGCTCCCGATGTCCTGCTCGCCGCAATCCACAAAGCCGCCGACGACGTCACTGCCGATGCCGCCAAACTCACCGACGCGGACATCAAGGCTCCTTCAGCCCTTCCAGGGTGGACCAAGGGGCACGTCCTTGCCCACCTGGCCGGGATCTCCAACGCGATGGCCCGGCAGCTTGAGTACGCGGCTCGCGGTGAAAGCATTGAGCTGTACGACGGCGGCATGGAGGGCAGGAACAGGGCCATCGACATGGCCGCCGGCCACGATGCCGCCACCGACCGTGCAGACCTCGCGGCGGCCCTGGGGCGGGTCAGGCACGCGTTTGATTCGCTGCCCGGCATCAAGGATTCCGCAGCGAACCGCACCGGCTGGTGGGCCCCCATCGCCTACCGCGGGGGAGTGGTCCTGGACGGCGGGTTGGCCCTGTGGCGCGAACTGGTCATTCACAATTCGGACCTGGGCACGGGCCGGGGACCGGAAACCTGGAGCCGGGAGTTCTGCAGCCATCTCTTCGACTTCCTGGCTGCCCGGGTGCCGGACAACGTGAAACTGGTCCTGCAGCCGCTCGGGCTGCAGCCGGTGACGATCGGCACCGGCGGGCAATCCATTGTGGTCAACGGCATGGTCACTGACATCGCCGCGTGGCTTGCCGGCCGTGAGCCCTCGCTGGGCAGCCTGCGGGCGTCAGCCGCGGCCGACGGGGCAGACCTGCCGGACCTGCTGCCCTGGCCCGCCGGAACCCCCTCACCCATAAACCCAACAGGGGATTAAGCCGCTTCGCGGGCCAGCAGGCTCTCTTTCACCCGCAGTCCCCAGCGGAAGCCGCCCAGGGAACCGTCCGTGCGGATCACCCGGTGGCACGGCACAAACAGGGCTGCCGCGTTGAACGCGCACGCGCTGGCCGCGGCCCGAACGGCCTTCGGATTGCCGGCCAGGGCGGCGTACTCGGTGTAGGTAACGGGGAAACCCGGTTTGACCTGCCGCAGAACGTCCCACGCCTGGGCGCGGAAGGGACCCGACCGCTGCCGGACCGGAACGTCCATGGCCAGGCGCGGGTCGCCGTCGTAATAAGCCTCCACGGCGAGGGATATGTCCCCGAGCGCATCGACGGGCTCGTAGGCATCGGGGAGGAGGGCCGGATGGACCTGCCCCGTCAGCTCCGCCGGATCGGCCGTCCAGCCCGAGGACAGGACCAGGCCCTCCGAGGCGAGGATGGTGAAGGGGCCATCCGGTGTGGACATGGTGAGCAGCTGGGCTTTCATTGCATCGCTTTCTGGAGAATGCCGGTGCCGGCACGGACTTTGGGTGCGGCGGCGGCCCGCCACAGGTGCATCGTGGCGTAGGAGCGCCACGGACTGACGTTCCGGAAATCAGGTGCCCCGGCGCCGGAAAGGGTGCGGATGCCGTTCCGTACGGCGGCGTCGTTGGCAAGGAAGATGTCAGGGGCGCCGAGGATCCGCATGGCCGCGTAGCCCACCGTCCAGGGTCCTACGCCGGGGAGGGGAAGCAGCATGGCGGTCAGGCCGGCCAGGTCGTCGCCATAGCCCGGATCAATCCGTCCCTCGGCCATGGCGGCAGCGGCGTGAAGGAGCGCTTCCGTCCTGCGCCGCGGTCCGCGGAGCAGATGCCCGGCCGCTGCAATTTGGGCGGATGTGGGAAAAAGGCGGTGCAGCCCGTCTCCCTGGACGCTGCTGGTGCTGCCGGCCGCGGACAGCTGCGTCAGGGCCGTTCGTGCTGCAGCCACGGTGATCTGCTGGCCCACCATGGCCCGCACCAGCAGTTCCTGTGGGTCCAGGGCGCCGGGCATCCTGATGCCAGGTGCTTCCGCCACCAGGCCGGTGAGCCGGCCGTCTTCCCCAAGGGCACTGTCGATGGCTTCGGGATCGGCGTCAAGGTCGAAGAGGCGCCGCACGCGGCTCAGCAGGGCCGGAAGGTCGCGCAGGTCCGCCGCGCCGATGGTGAGCGTCAGCGGCCGCTCCCGCGCGCCGTCGTCGTACTCAACCCGGAACCGTGCGTCTCCGTGGGGCAGCCGCAGGGTACGGGCATAGGAGGTAGCCGTGCCGGCCTCGATGCCGGGGATCGACCTCAAGGCGAGGAAGGTGAAGATGCCCGGGTCGAAGGGTTTCCGGTATGGGAGGCTAAGGGTCAGTGCGGTGGCACTACCGGCCGTTTTTCCATGCCTGGCCGTATGGCGCAGGGCAGTGGGGGGCATGTCGAAGACGTCCAGCATGGTTTCGTTGAACTGGCGGATGCTGCTGAAGCCGGCGGCGAAGGCGACGTCGGCGAGCTTCATGGGCGTGGACACCAGAAGGGTGCGGGCCGTCTGGGCCCGGCCCGCCCTCGCGAGCGACAACGGCCCGGCGCCGAGCTCCTGGGTGAGGATCCTGTTGAGCTGTCGCGACGAGTACCCCAGCCGGGCAGCCAATCCCTCCACCCCATCGCGATTAATGACGCCGTCGTTGATGAGGCGCATGGCCCGCCCCGCGATGTCCTGCCGGACGTTCCACGCCGGGGTGCCTGGGACCGCCTCCGGGAGGCAGCGCTTGCAGGCCCGGTAGCCGGCGTCGTGCGCGGCGGCTGACGTTTCATAAAAGGTGACGTTGGCGGCCTTGGGCGTCCTTGCGGGGCAGGACGGGCGGCAGTAAATGCCCGTGGTCCGGACGGCAGTGTAGAACTGTCCGTCGAACCGGGTGTCCCGGGCATCGATCGCCCGGTAGCGCTGCCAAAAGTCCACGGCTTCCATCCTGCCAGCCCGCGGAGACGGCTACTAGCGGAAATCGGACACGGCCGTAGGGTTCCTTGCGTAACCTGCTGTGGGTGACGCAACCGAAGTGGGTAGGGTCTGCCCATGACTGAAAAAGCCGCCCCGTCAGGACAACCGCTGCGGGAGTTCCTCTCCGGGGATGCCCGGACGCTCGCGCCGCTGCTGCTGGGCGCTGTCCTGACCCACGATTCGCGGGAAGGCCCGGTTTCGGTCCGGCTGACCGAGGTTGAGGCCTACCTGGGGCCGGAGGATTCCCTCCACCCGGACCCGGGCTCGCACACCTACCGCGGCCCGACCCCGCGGAACGCGCCGATGTTTGGCCCCGCGGGCCACCTCTACGTCTACTTCACCTACGGGATGCACCACTGCACCAATATTGTCTGCGGGCCGGACGGGGTTGCTTCAGCGCTGCTGTTGCGGGCCGGCGAAATCGTCGAGGGACTGGAACTGGCGCAACGTCGCCGGGCAACGTCCAAAAACCCTTCGGATCTGGCGAGGGGCCCTGCCCGCCTGGCGAAGGCATTGGGGCTTACGACGGCGGACAGCGGACGTGACGCCCTGGCCCCGCCGTTCGGGCTGGTGCTTCCGTCCGGGCCGGCTGTGCAGGTCAGCTCCGGTCCCCGGGTGGGGGTGGCCGGAGCTGGCGGGTCCGACGAGTATGCCTGGCGCTTCTGGATCACGGGCGATCCCACCGTGTCCACGTACAGGCCGGCCAAACCGCGGGTGAGGAAGCCCGGCGGATCCGCGGCCGGTTCGCCGCAACCGGACCGGTGCGCGTTTCATCAGCGTTAACGGAAATGGTTGTAGAATAGTAGGTCTGTCTTTTGCGATAGGGGAACGTTGAATGCTTGACGCCGATTTGGCCCACGAACGGGAATATGTGGCCGGGTTGTACGCCCGGTTGGAGGAGCTCCGTGAGGAAAAGCGCCGACAGCTTGCACAGGTGCGCCGGGCCGGGGCAGTGGGCACCATGCAGAACGTTTCCGAGCGCGACGCGTTCGCCGCACTGTACGAGGACCGCCTGGCGCAGCTCGACGCCGTCGATGACCGCCTGGTGTTCGGACGCCTGGACCTTGACTCCGGCGAAGCCCAGTACATCGGCCGCATCGGCCTCACTACCGAGGACCTGCAGCGCCTGATGGTTGACTGGCGCGCCCCTGAGGCCGGGCACTTCTACCAGGCCACCGCGTTCGACCGGCAGGGTGTCCGGCGCCGGCGCCACCTGATCCTGCAGGGCCGCGAGGTGAAGGCCATCGAAGACGATGTCCTTGATGCCGGGATGCTGGCGGACAACGAATCGCTGCAGGGCGAAGGAGCCCTGCTCGCTGCCCTCAATTCCAAGCGCACCGGCAGGATGTCGGACATCGTCAGCACCATCCAGTCGGAGCAGGACCGCATCATCCGCTCGTCCATCTCCGGCGCGCTGGTGGTGCAGGGCGGGCCCGGCACCGGCAAGACGGCCGTGGCGCTGCACCGTGCCGCCTACCTGCTCTACACCCACCGCGACCGGCTCAAGAGTGCAGGTGTGCTGCTGGTGGGCCCGTCGTCGTCGTTCATGAAGTACATCGAACGCGTGCTGCCCTCCCTGGGCGAGACCGGGGTGGTGATGGCCAGCCTGGGCCGCCTGATGCCCGGCATCCAGGCCGTACCCGAGAAGGATGCCGATGTCGCCGCGCTCAAGGGCCGGCTGGACATGGCGGAAATCGTGGCCAACGCCGTGTCCAACAGGCAGCGGGTCCCCGCGTCGAACCGGATTCTGGAAGTGGACGGGCGCAAGCTGACGCTGACGCCAAAGCAGGTGCGGCGCGCGCGGGAACGTGCCCGTGCTACTGGAAAGCCGTACAACGAGGCGCGCGTGACGTTCGTCAAGATCCTGCTGAAGGAATTGACGGAGCAGATGACGGACCTGGTGGAGGCAGGCAACATCGGCAACAACGCCGACCGCTCCTACCTGGCGGAGGACGTCCGTACCGCGCGGGACGTCCGCATTGCCATTAACCTGTGCTGGATGCCCATGACCCCGGAGAAGCTGATCTCGGACCTGTTCAGCAACCCGGAGGTACTGCAGTTCTGCACCCCCAACCTGACACCGGCCGAGCGGGCCCTGCTGCAGCGGCCGGCCGACGCGCCGTGGACCGAGTCCGACGTGCCGCTGCTCGACGAGGCCGCCGAACTGCTGGGCGAGCTGGATCCTGCTGCCGGGCGCGGGCTGGCCCAGCAGGAACACGACCGTGCCCGGGACCTCGCCAACGCCAAGCAGACCCTTGCCAACATGGAAACCGCCGGTGTTGATGCCCTGATGACGGCCGAGGACCTGATGGAGCACAACCAGGAGCGCGAGGCCCGGCTGACCGCTGCCGAGCGTGCCACGAGCGACCGGACCTGGGCTTTCGGGCACATCGTGGTGGACGAGGCGCAGGAGCTTTCCCCCATGCAGTGGCGGCTGCTGGTCCGCCGCTGCCCCCTGAAGTCCTTCACCATCGTGGGCGATATCGCCCAGACCAGCTCCGTTGCCGGCGCCAATTCCTGGCAGGGCGCGCTTGCCCCGATGTTCGGTGACCGCTGGCAGCTGGAAGAACTCACGGTCAACTACCGCACACCCTCCCAGATCGCCGAGGCCGCCGTGCGGATGGCCAATGCTGCGGGACTCGTGGTGTCCGCGCCCAAGGCTGTCCGGGAAGGACGCTGGGCGCCCATCATCGACGAAGTGGAGCCGGGCGGCCTGGTCCGGCGGCTGGTGGAGATCCTTCCGGAGGAGTTGGACGCGCTCGACGGCGGTTTGCTCGCCGTGATCGTCGAAGGCGACCTGTTGCCTGAAGCCGCCGCGGCCCTCCGCGCCCTTTACGGACGCCGCATCGGCACGGGTGCGGGCAGCTACGAACAAGACATCGTGGTCATCAGCCCCCGCGACGCCAAGGGCCTGGAATTCGACGGCGTCGTGGTCCTGGAACCCGCCGCCATGCTCAACCATGAGCACGGCAAGGTGGGGGACCTGTACGTTGCCATGACCCGCGCCACACAGCGGCTCCGGCTGATCGCGGGTCAGCCTGTTCCCGCTGGAATCGAGCGCTGATCGGGAGTTCCGGATACTGCTAACTTAGAAAGCGTGCCAGACATCAGCAGCCTCGAATCGCAACAGAACGACCCCACTTTTGCCAACATTTGGCAGGAGCTGAAATGGCGTGGCCTGGTCCACGTCTCCACCGACGAAGCAGAGCTGGAAGAGCTTCTCGCCGGTGCACCGGTGACGTACTATTGCGGCTTCGATCCCACGGCGCCTTCGCTGCACCTGGGCAACCTGGTTCAGCTGCTCGTCATGCGCCGGCTGCAGCTTGCCGGCCATAAGCCACTGGGGCTGGTGGGCGGTTCCACCGGGTTGATCGGTGATCCGCGCCCCACGGCGGAGCGCACCTTG
Organism: Pseudarthrobacter sp. NamE2; assembly: GCF_005796205.1. Taxonomy (GTDB): domain Bacteria; phylum Actinomycetota; class Actinomycetes; order Actinomycetales; family Micrococcaceae; genus Arthrobacter. The sequence continues at coordinate 314,035 of NZ_VAHN01000003.1, forward strand.
AACACCAAGGACACGGTGAACGAATGGGTGGGTTACCTTCAGGCCCAGGTGCGCCGCTTCCTCAGCTTCGAGGGGGACAACGCCGCCCGGATGGTCAACAACCTGGACTGGACCGCGCCGTTGAGCGCCATCGACTTCCTGCGCGAGGTGGGCAAGCACTTCCGGGTGGGCACCATGCTGCGCAAGGACGCCGTGGCCTCCCGGCTGAACTCGGACGAGGGCATCAGCTACACCGAGTTTAGCTACCAGATTCTCCAGGGCATGGACTACCTGCAGCTCTACCGCGACTACGGTTGCGTGCTGCAGACTGGCGGCTCCGACCAATGGGGCAACCTCACCAGTGGAACCGAGCTGATCCGCAAGGTTGAGGGCAAGAGCGTCCATGCGCTGGGAACGCCGCTGATCACCAACTCGGACGGCAGCAAGTTCGGCAAGAGCGAGGGCAATGCCATTTGGCTGGACGCCGGCATGTGCAGCCCTTACGCGTTCTACCAATTTTGGCTCAACACAGCCGATGCCGACGTCGTGGACCGGCTCAAAGTGTTCACTTTCCTTACCCGCGCCGAGATCGAGGAGATCGCTACGGCGGTTGCCGAGCGTCCGTTTGCCCGGGAAGGCCAGCGCAAGCTCGCGTACGAGGTGACCTCACTGGTCCACGGGGTGGAGGCTACCGAAAAGGTCATAGCAGCCTCGGCTGCACTGTTCGGCAACGGCGACCTGTCTGCCTTGGATAAGCCGACGCTCCAAGCCGCCACATCCGAGCTGCCCTCTGCCACCGTGCAGGTGGACGGGATGGGCATCATCGATCTGCTCGTAGCGTCCGGGCTTTCGGAGAGTAAGTCGGCGGCACGACGCACTGTCGGGGAAGGCGGCGCCTACGTCAACAACGAGAAGGTGCTGGATCCCGAGGCGGTCATTTCCGAGGACGAGCTGCTGCACGGACAGTACCTGCTGCTTCGCCGGGGTAAGAAGAATCTGGCCACCGTTGAGGTGCTGGTTCCGTAACCGGGGAGTCCCACTATCACGTACACGCTCCTTCGCAGCCGATTTGCACGGCTCCGGAGGGGCGTGTATTGTTTTCTGAGTCGCCGCCGCTGAGTGGTGACAAATTCCCGACTAAATGAGAAGCGATTCTTGACGGAGCAAAGCTCTGTCCGGAGAAAAGCTCGAATTTATGCTGGGCAGATTCATTCCACCGAGTAAATTCCGGAAAAACACCGGATTTGCAAAAGTGAATAAGAATGAAATAAGCTGGAAACACCGCAGCGAAGAAAATGCGAAACAAATTCTTATTTTGTTTCCAAAGTACTCGAATGTGTCTGTTGTTTGAGAACTCAATAGTGTGCCAAGTTTGTTGATACCAATTGTTTTATGAATTGGTTGAATTGGCCGTGCCGCCACCCCGTGGTTGGCA
>NZ_VAHN01000030.1 GCF_005796205.1 Pseudarthrobacter sp. NamE2
TGTCATCGTGGCCCGGATGGCCGAGGCGACCTTCGGCCCGGACCACCCCGTCAACTGGCGGGCAATGGCTGAGGACTACGACGTCATCCGGGACCACATCGAACGGGTTCTGCCCGGCTTCGAGGACTTCAACGCCCGGGTCCGGACCAAAAACGGGTTCGTGCTGCCCAACCCGCCCCGGGACACCCGCTCGTTTGCCACCGACATCGGCCGCGGCCGGTTCACCGTCAGCCCGCTGGAATACCTCACCCCGCCGCCGGGGCACCTGGTCCTGCAGACCATCCGCAGCCACGACCAGTACAACACCACCTATTACGGCCTGGACGACCGCTACCGCGGCATCTCCGGCGGCCGCCGCGTCATCCTGATCCACCCCGAAGACCTCGTAGAGCTCGGGTACCAGGACCGCGACCTCGTGGACGTCATCAGCACCTTCGGCGGCCATGACCGCAAAGCGGACAAGTTCCGCTTGGTGGCCTACCCCACCGCCAAGGGCTGCGCCGCCGCCTACTTCCCTGAAGCCAACGTCCTGGTCCACAAAGACAACGTCGCCCGTGAATCCAACACCCCCGGCTTCAAAGCCATGTTCGTCCGCTTCGAACCCCACAGGGGCGAAGCAGCCGCAGCCGAAGAGTCTGCGTCGCTGCAGACGAGCGGCGTATAGAAAACATCGCGCATATGCCCCCGCTTCCGAAAGGAGGCGGGGGCACTACTCTTGCCGGTGGTTGAGCTTGCCGAAACCCCGATGGTCGAGCAAGCGCAAGGGCCGGAAATGGAGTTCCACTTCCGGCCCTTGGCGTCGACGGGCTCAACCGCAGGCTGCTTTAGCCGCGGAGGCGCTCCATTCCGGGATCCACCAGCGGTTCGGCGGTGACGGTGGCAGCCACGCGCTTGCCGAAGTACTCGATCTCCACAGCGTCACCGATTTCGACGGCGGACGGCAGCCAGGCGTAGGCGATCGGCTTGCGCACGGTGTAGCCATAGGCGGCGCTGGTAACGTAGCCCGCGGCTTCCCCGGCCACATAAACAGGTTCCTTGCCCAGCACCACTGACGTTCCGTCGTCGACCGTCAGGCAGCGCAGCGTCCTGGCGGCGGGCTGCTCCTTGCGCTCCGCCAGCGCCTCGGCGCCCACAAAGCCGGTCTTGTCCTTCGCCACGGAAAAGCCCAGGCCCGCCTGGTACGGGTGGTGCTCCGAGGTGACGTCCGTGCCCCACAGCCGGTAGCCCTTCTCCAGGCGCAGGCTGTTGAAGGCGCCGCGGCCGGCGGCGATGATGCCGTGCTCCTGCCCGGCTTCGAACAGTAGATCCCAGAGCTTCAGGCCATATTCGGCCGTGGTGTACAGCTCCCAGCCCAGCTCGCCCACGTAGGACAGGCGCATGGCCGTGACGGGGATGCCGCCCACGGAGATTTCCTTGGTGCGGAAATATTTCAGGCCGTCGTTGCTGAGGTCGTCGGTGCTGACCTTGCCGATGACATCGCGGGCCAGCGGGCCCCACAGGCCGATGCAGCAGGTGCTGCCGGTGATGTCTGTGACATGCACCCACTTGGCGGGATCGGCGGCCGACTGCTTGCGGGCCTCAACGCGCAGGTAATCGAAGTCCACGTTGCTGTTCACGCCGAGCTGGAAGTCTTCCTCGCCAAGCCGGGCGACGGTCACGTCGCTGCGGATGCCGCCGTCGTGCTCCAGCAGCAGGCAGTAAGTGACCGCACCAGGCTTCTTGGCAATGTTTCCGGTGCTTAGCCGGTGCAGCAGCTCCTGGGCGCCTGGTCCGTTGACGGCCAGCCGCTTCAGTGGCGTCATGTCATAAAGCGCGACGGCGGTACGCGTCTTCCACGCTTCGGCGGCGGAAATGGGGGAGGAGAACATGGCGGCCCACTCGTCGCGTTCCGGCGCCTGCCACTCCGCCGGCAGTACGTCCAGCAGGCCGCGGTTGGCCTCGAACCAGTGCGGGCGCTCCCAGGCGGCAGATTCCAGGAAAAAGGCGCCCAGTTCCTTCTGCCGGACGTTGAACGGGCTCACGCGCAGGTCCCGCGGGGACTCCTTGGGCTGCAGCGGGTGCAGGACGTCGTAGATCTCCACGAAGTTCTGCTGCGAGGTCTCGCTGACGTAGGCGTCGGAGGTCTGGACCTTCTCGAAGCGGCTGAGCTCGGTGCCGTGCAGGTCGGTGCGGGAGCGGCCCTCCACCAGCAGCTCGGCGACGGCCTTGGCCACACCCGCGGAGTGCGTCACCCAGACGGCCTCGGCAACGTAGAAACCGGAGAGCCCCGGGGCTTCACCGATCAGCGGGCCGCCATCCGGCGTGAACGAGAAGATGCCGTTGAAGCCGTCCTGGATCGCGGCGCTGCGCAGGGCCGGCAGCAGGTCCTGGCTGTCTTCCCACGCGGGCTCGAAGTCTTCAAGGGTGAAGTCCAGGCGGGAGGGCATGCGGTGGTCCGACATCTCCCCGGCCGGCACCTTCGGCAGGGCCGACATGTCCACGGGCATTGGCTTGTGGGCGTAGCTGCCGATGCCGATGCGGTCGCCCCATTCGCGGTAGTACAGGTCCCTGTCCTGGTAGCGGAGGATGGGCTTGCTGGCGCCCTTGGGAAGCTCGTTGACGCCCTCGAGTTCGGCAAGGGGAGTGGTGACGACGTACTGGTGTGCCAGCGGCAGCAACGGCACCTCAAGGCCCACCATCCTGCCGAGCTCACGGCCCCAGAAACCCGCGCAGGAAACCACGATGTCGGCGGGAATCACACCGGAGGACGTCTCGACGCCGGTGACCTTGCCGGCCGACTGCTGGATGCCGGTCACGGTGGTGGAACCGAGGTAGGTCACGCCGCGTTCACGGGAGCGCTCGATCAGCAGCTGCACGGCACGTGCCGCCAGGGCGAGCCCGTCGGTGGGGATGAGCAGGCCGCCCAGGACTTCGCGGCCGCCGGTGAGCTTGCCGGTGTTCAGCAGCGGGTAGATCTTCTGGCATTCATCGGCGTCGACGATCCGGCTTTCGACACCCCAGGAGGTCATCACGCCCATCTTGCGCTTGAGGTCGGCCAGGCGCCCGGGAGTGGTGGCCAGCTCCAGGCCGCCCACCTGGTTGAAGCAGGACTGGCCGTCCTTGCTCAGGCCAAGCAACTTGTTGACGGTGTACGTGGCGAATTCCGTCATGGTCTTGGACGGGTTGTTCTGGAACACCAGTCCGGGTGCATGCGAGGTGGACCCGCCGGCGAGCTCCAGCGGACCCTGTTCCACCACCGTGATGCTGGTCCAGCCGCGGCTTGCCAGCTCGTCGGCGAGGTTGGTGCCGACGATGCCGGCTCCGATGATGACAACGCGTGGTGCTGCGCTCATGGTGGTTCTCCTGGTTGGCATTGGCGGAAGCCGGCGTCGTTGTAGTCATGGTGCTGCTTAGCGCCATAGGCAACAAGCGTCACGATATGCAACAAACAGTGACGCAGGTCACGGGCGCTGTCAAGGATTTCCCGCTTTATTGCACCCGTTGGTTCCTGCTCCGGCGCCTTAATGGCAAAGAACCGCCCCGCCACTGGTGTTTGTGGCGGGGCGGTTCTTTGCTTGGGGTGCGGGGTTAGCCGATTTTGTTGGCGGCC
>NZ_VAHN01000031.1 GCF_005796205.1 Pseudarthrobacter sp. NamE2
TTTCGGCGGCTGGCAGATGCCCCTGAAGTACAGCTCCGAGCTCGCCGAACACCACGCCGTCCGCAACGCCGCCGGCCTGTTCGACCTCTCCCACATGGGCGAAGTCTGGGTCAGTGGTCCTGAGGCCGCAGCATTCCTGGACTACGCGCTGGCCGGCAAGCTGTCCGCCGTCGTCCTTGGAAAGGCGAAGTACTCGCTGATCTGCAACGCCGACGGCGGCATCATCGACGACCTCATCACCTACCGGCGGGCAGATGACAAGTTCCTCGTGGTGCCGAACGCCGGCAACGCCAAGGTGGTGGCCGGGGCCCTGCAGGAACGTGCCGCGAACTTTGACGTCACTGTCGAAGACGCCTCCGCCAAGACCTCGCTGGTCGCCGTCCAGGGGCCCAACGCCGAGGCCATCCTGTTGAAGCTCGTCCCCGCGGACCAGCACTCCCTGGTGACGGAGCTGAAGTACTACGCCGCCGTCGAGGTTGGCATCACCTTGAACGGCGCCGTCCACGAACTGCTGCTGGCCCGCACCGGCTACACGGGTGAGGACGGCTTTGAGATCTATGTTCCCAACGTTGATGCGCCCGCACTCTGGGAAGCGCTGCTGGCAGCCGGCGAGGGCACCGGCCTGGTTCGCGCCGGCCTCGCCGCCCGCGACTCGCTCCGCCTGGAAGCCGGGATGCCCCTCTACGGCAACGAGCTGTCCCGGCATGTGAACCCCTATGCTGCCGGACTTGGCCCCGTGGTGTCGCTTGCCAAGGAAAGCGACTTCGTGGGCAAGGAAGCCCTCGCCGCCCTCAAGGCCGCCGGGGTGGGTTCCACGATCGGGCAGAAGCTGGTGGGCCTCAAGGGAACCGGCCGCCGGGCGGCCCGCGCCCACTACCCGGTCCTCAAGGACGGAACTCTGATCGGTGAGGTGACGTCCGGCCAGCCGTCCCCCACCCTCGGCTACCCGATCGCAATGGCCTACGTCGACGTGGAGTTCGCCTCCGTGGGCACGGTGGTGGAGGTCGACCTCCGCGGCAAGCCCGAGCGCTTCGAAGTCGTCGAACTCCCCTTCTACAAGCGCTCCAAGTAGCCCTGGTTCGGGCCTGGCGGGCCCCGGTTTCCACGCGTGCTGCTCCTTCGTCGCTTTGACGCACGCTTTCGGAAACCGCGGCCAGCCAGTCCGGCCCAAACACGACAAGTCCGATAGAAAAGGAAAAACTATGAGCAAAGTTGTAGCTGAACTGAAGTACTCCGCCGAGCATGAGTGGGTTGCTGTTGACGGGTCGGGGCCGGTGGGGATCGGGATTTCCGCCGTTGCCGCCGACGCCCTCGGTGACATCGTGTACGTGGACCTGCCCGAGGTCGGCTCCACGGTGACGGCCGGTGAAACCTGCGGCGAGGTGGAGTCCACCAAGTCCGTTTCCGACCTGTACGCACCGGTTACCGGTGAAGTCGTGGAGATCAACGACGACGTTGTCTCCGACCCCGCGCTCATTAACAGCGACCCCTACGGCGCCGGCTGGCTGTTCAAGGTGGCCGTAACCGAAGAAGGCCCGCTGCTTTCCGCAGAAGAATACGCCGCAGCGAACGGCGGCGAGCTGTGAGCGCCGCAGCAGGCTTCGCCTTCCAGCAGGTGGAGTCACCGAGCCTCAACGCGGACCTGTCCGTCCTGGACCCGGAGATCGCGGCAAAGATCGACGACGAACTGGGCCGCCAGCGCGACGGCCTGGAGATGATCGCTTCCGAAAACCACACCGCCGCCGCTGTAATGCAGGCCCAGGGCTCCGTCCTGACCAACAAGTACGCCGAGGGTTACCCGGGCAAGCGCTACTACGGCGGGTGCGAACACGTAGACGTCATCGAGCAGCTCGCCATCGACCGGGCTAAGGCCCTGTTCGGCGCCAAATTCGCCAACGTCCAGCCGCACTCCGGCGCGCAGGCAAACGCCTCGGTGATGCACGCGCTGATCAAGCCGGGCGACACCATCATGGGCCTGAACCTGGCCCACGGCGGGCATCTGACCCACGGCATGAAGATCAACTTCTCCGGCAAGCTCTACAACGTCGTCCCGTACGGGGTCCGCGAGGACACCCACACCGTGGACATGGCCGAGGTCGAGCGGCTCGCCCAGGAGCACAAGCCGCAGCTGATCGTCGCTGGTTGGTCCGCCTATGCGCGGCAGCTGGACTTCGCCGCGTTCCGCCGGATCGCCGATTCGGTGGGCGCGTACCTGATGGTGGACATGGCGCACTTCGCCGGGCTGGTGGCCGCGGGCCTGCACCCCTCCCCCGTCCCGCACGCCCACGTCACCACCTCCACCACGCACAAGACCCTCGCCGGTCCGCGTGGCGGCATCATCCTGACCAACGACGGCGACGTCGCGAAGAAGATCAACTCCGCCGTCTTCCCGGGCCAGCAGGGCGGACCGCTGGAGCACGTCATCGCGGGCAAGGCCGTGGCCTTCAAGATCGCCGCCTCCGAGGAATTCCGGGAGCGGCAGGAGCGCGTCCTCTCCGGCGCCCGGATCCTGGCCGAACGCCTGGTGCAGCCCGACGTCGCCGCCAAGGGGATCAGCGTGGTCTCCGGCGGCACCGACGTGCACCTTGTACTCGTTGACCTGCGCAACTGCGAACTCGACGGCCAGCAGGCCGAAGACCGGCTCGCCGCGATCGACATCACCGTCAACCGCAACGCCGTCCCGTTTGACCCGCGCCCGCCCATGGTCACCTCCGGCCTCCGGATCGGCACCCCCGCCCTCGCCACCCGAGGCTTCGGCGAGGATGCCTTCCGGGAGGTCGCAGACATCATCGCCGAAGCACTGACGGCCGACGCCGACGCGGACCTCTCGGGCCTGCGTCACCGCGTCGAGGCCCTGGCACAGGCCCACCCCCTCTACCCGTCAGTCGCTCCACTCGCTGGTTGAGCTGGCCGAAACCCCTTGAGTTTTTGTCCAGATATGCAGGCTTGATGGCTGTTTATCCCTGCATATCTGGACAAAAACTCTGAACCTGTAGTTAGGAAAACC
>NZ_VAHN01000032.1 GCF_005796205.1 Pseudarthrobacter sp. NamE2
GGTTCCGGTGGGCGACGGCAGCGGGTCTGGAGGGAGTCCGCATATCGGTAGGCCTTGCCAATCCCGATCTCACTCACAAACCCCTACTTTCCGGCGTTTGCGTCCAGGCAGTGCCAGCGGGCTGGACGCCGTGGAACGGCTGACGCCACAGGTTGACGCCCTCCTCGGGTACCTTGGCGGGCATGCGGACAAGGCGCAGGCGCTCATGGGCAGGAAACCAGTGGTGGGTCTCGACTATCCGGACATTCGTTCGGCTGGCAGCATCGCCTTCGACTACCCCCCACGCAGCCCGGCTCGCCCTCCAGCACCTTCGCTCCACGGGTCGGACGAGGATCGCGTTCCTTGACTCGGACCAGGGAGGCCCGGCCGTGAGCCGAGGCAATGCCGTGGCCGCGGTGGCCTCGGAGCTCAATATCCAGCTGACGCACATCCACGCTGCTCCATCCGCAGATGCTGCCAGGGAGGCAACCAAGGTTCTGCTGGATGGGCCAAAAGACATCGACGGGTTGTTCGCGTTCAACGACCTTATGGCCGCCGGTTCGCTCAAAGCGCTCTGGGACCTGGGAAGAGCCGTCCCGGAAGATTGTGCGGTGATCGGCATAGACGGCATCCCGCTGGGCGAACTCGTAACGCCCGAACTGACCACGCTCGCGCTGGGCCTCCGCACGGTGAGGCGTGCCGCCGTCGGCCTTTTGGACGGGCTGCTTGCCGGAGCCGTAGAGCCGGACAATACTGACGCCAGATTGACCCTTCAGCATCAGCTGGTCGTCCGCCAATCTGCCTGACCCCCTACTCAAAGGCTGCTGCAAAAGTTAGGCAAGTGAAATCGTGAACGTTCACGTAACCCGTTCCCCCTCGTGCCTCTGCAAGTATCATCCATGTCAGTCCAGTCCCCCTCCGCGGCAGCCGTAACCGCTGCTGCAACCGCCGGCACCATGGCAAAGAACAGCCTTGAACTCGGAATGGAGGGCGTACAGGAACTTGCGTCCATCGGCCCCGGCCGCGGCACCCTCCCGCCCCGGGCTTACCTTTCCAGTGACGCTCCGCGGCTATCGTTGAACGGGGAGTGGCAGTTCCGCGGTCCTGGATGCCCGCCGCAGGGCAATGCCCTTTGTGCTCTGCGAGTATGTGCACGCCATGGGCAACGGGCCCGGCGGGCTGAGCGAATACCAGGAGCTCTTTGACCGGTACCCCCGCCTCATGGGTGGTTTTGTCTGGGAGTGGCTGGAGCACGGCATCTCCGTTTCGTCCTCAGGCGGCGAGTATTTTGCCTACGGCGGCGACTTTGGTGAGGAGGTTCACGATGGCAACTTCGTCACCGACGGGCTGGTGGATGCGAACCGCAAGCCCCGGCCCGGCCTGTTGGACTTCAAGAAGGTTGTTGAACCGCTCCGGATCGAGGTGGCTGAGGATTGGTCCGGCTTCACGCTCCGGAACGGTTATGACTTTGCTGACACTTCCGCCCTTGAGTTCCATTACGTGGTGGAGGCCGACGGCGGCAGGCTCGACGGCGGATCGGTGGCGGTTCCGCCGTTGCTGCCTCAGTCCGAGGCAGTGGTGCCGCTGCCCGCGGACGTTTCCGCGCTGGCTGCCCAGCTGGGCGACCGGGCCGCTGTCCTTACCGTCAGCGCCGTGCTGGCCCATGGTTCCGCCTGGGCTGCCGCAGGGCACGAAATCGCGTGAGGCCAGGCGGTACGGGCTGGTGCCGCCGCTCCGCCGGTGCCGGCCACTGCTTCGGTCGACGTTGCTGCAAACCAACTCATCCTTGGACCTGCGGTGTTCAGCCGCGCCACGGGGGTGCCTGCCTCGATCGATGGCATTCCCGTAGAGAAAGCGGGTCTGGTGTTGTGGTGAGCGCCGACGGACAACGACCTTGGAAGGGGCTGGGGAGGGGAGGACCGGCGTCCGCCCGCCATGCAGTGGCGTGATGCAGGACTGAACCGGCTGCATGCACGGCTGTTAGGCATCAGTGCGGAGCCTGCGGCTGACGGCGGCGAACGGCTTACTGTGCGGACACGCTCGGGTGCTGCAGACAAGCAATTCGGCGTTCTGGTTGACCAAACGTGGACCAGCGACGCTGAGTCCCTGGCTCTTCGGACGCAGGTGGTGCGGCGTCCACGCCGCCACCCTCTCAGTCGGTGACAGGGTGCTCGATATCTCGGGGGCTCCCTTTGCGCTCACCGTCCGCCCCTACAGCATGGCGGTCCTCGACGCCGCTACGCACCGTCCCGACCTGGTTCCGGACGCGCGGCCCTACGTGTACTTGGACCACGCGCTGCGGGGTGTGGGGACGGGTGCCTGCGGTCCTGGGGTTCTGGACCGCTACCGGTTGGCACCCCGGTCTGCCGACTTCACCCTGATTTTCCGGGTAGCCTGTCATGCCCCTGCAGTGTGAGCCACTCCATAGCATCACGTGTTGGCTGTTGAGTGGGAGCGCAGGTACGTAAGTGCCCGGAATCCCTTGTGTTTGCAGGGATTCGGGGGCCTTGGCGGTGCACGATGGCCGGATTTGCGGGAGGTCTGTCGGGCGTGTATTGTTTTCTGAGTCGCCGCCGCTGAAGCGGAAAAATAGCGGCCAAACCCCACTGATAACAGCCTAAAACGGCCCGCTTTTAGCGCGCCGGATTCGGTTGGGGCTGACCTTCTGAAACTTCGGTTCGCAGAAATGCGGATTTGCGAAGTTCC
>NZ_VAHN01000033.1 GCF_005796205.1 Pseudarthrobacter sp. NamE2
AGGAGAAGATACCTCCCATATCCTCAGCGGGTTGACTAACCAGCTGCCTGATCGTGATCCGGAAGAGACTGCCGAGTGGGTTGAGTCCCTGGATGCGTTGATCAGGGAACAGGGTACCGAGCGTGCCCAATACATCATGCGGAGCCTGCTGCAGCGCGCGGGCGCGCAGAGCGTCGGGGTGCCGATGGTGACCACCACCGATTACGTGAACACGATCCCGGTGGACCAGGAAGCACAGTTCCCGGGCAACGAGGAGTACGAGCGCCGGTACCGGGCGTACATGCGCTGGAACGCTGCGGTGATGGTGCACCGGGCGCAGCGGCCGGACATCGCCGTGGGCGGGCACATCTCCACCTACGCCGGCGCGGCGACCCTGTACGAGGTCGGGTTCAACCACTTCTTCCGCGGCAAGGACCACCCCGGCGGCGGGGACCAGGTCTTCTTCCAGGGCCACGCCTCCCCGGGCATGTACGCCCGTGCCTTCATGGAAGGCCGCCTCACGGAGGAGGACCTGGACGGGTTCCGGCAGGAAAAGTCCCGTGAGGGCCATGCCCTCTCCTCCTACCCGCACCCACGGTTGATGCCCCGGTTCTGGGAGTTCCCCACGGTGTCCATGGGCATCGGGCCGATGAACGCGATCTACCAGGCCCAGTCCAACCGGTACCTGCACAACCGGGGCCTGAAAGACACCTCCGACCAGCAGGTCTGGGCGTTTTTGGGTGACGGGGAAATGGACGAGCCCGAATCCCGCGGCCTGCTCCAGCTCGCCGCGAACGAGAACCTGGACAACCTGAACTTCGTGATCAACTGCAACCTGCAGCGCCTGGACGGTCCGGTGCGCGGCAACGGCAAGATCATGCAGGAACTCGAAGCGTTCTTCCGCGGCGCGGGCTGGAACGTGATCAAGGTCGTCTGGGGCCGGGAATGGGATGACCTGCTCACCCGCGACACCCACGGTGCGCTGGTCAAGATCATGAACGAAACCCCCGACGGGGACTACCAGACCTACAAGGCCGAATCCGGCGGGTTCGTCCGCGAACACTTCTTCGGCAAGGACCCCGCCACCAAAGACCTCGTCGCGGACCTCACCGATGACCAGATCTGGAACCTCAAACGCGGCGGCCACGACTACCGCAAGGTCTACGCCGCCTACAAAGCCGCCACCGAGTTCACCGGCAAACCCACCGTCATCCTCGCCAAAACCGTCAAAGGCTACGGACTCGGACCGCACTTCGAGGGACGCAACGCGACCCACCAGATGAAGAAGCTCACCCTGGATGACCTGAAGAAGTTCCGCGACCACCTGCGGATCCCCATCACCGATGAACAGCTGGACAAGGACCCGTACCGTCCGCCCTACTACCACCCGGGCACCGACGCGCCGGAAATCAAGTACATGATGGAACGCCGCGCCGCCCTCGGCGGCTCGGTTCCCGAGCGCCGGTCCAAGCACGCCGAGATCACCCTCCCGGAGGAGAAGTCCTACGAGGTGGCAAAGCGCGGTTCGGGCAAGCAGCAGGCGGCCACCACCATGGCGTTCGTGCGCCTGCTCAAGGACCTGCTCCGCGACAAGAACTTCGGGCACAGGATTGTGCCCATCGTGCCCGATGAATCACGGACGTTCGGCATGGATGCGTTCTTCCCGACGGCAAAGATCTACAACCCGGGAGGCCAGAACTACCTCTCCGTGGACCGCGACCTCGTCCTGGCCTACAAGGAATCCCCCGCCGGGCAGCTGATCCACCCCGGCATCAACGAAGCCGGCGCCGTGGCAGCGTTCACCGCCGCCGGCACCGCCTACGCCACCCACGGCGTGCCCCTGGTCCCGGTCTACGTGTTCTACTCCATGTTCGGCTTCCAGCGCACCGGCGACGCCTTCTGGGCAGCAGCGGACCAAATGACCCGCGGCTTCATCATCGGCGCCACCGCCGGACGGACCACCCTCACCGGCGAAGGCCTCCAGCACGCCGACGGCCACTCCCCGCTGCTGGCCTCCACCAACCCCGCCGTGGTCACCTACGACCCCGCGTACGGCTACGAAATGGGCCACATCATCCGTGATGGCCTGGAACGCATGTACGGCCCGGACTCCACAGACCGGAACCTGATGTACTACCTCACCGTGTACAACGAACCGATCGTCCAGCCCGCAGAACCCGAGGAACTCGACGTCGAAGGCGTCATCAAGGGCATCTACCTGCTGGCACCGGCGAAGATCGACGGCCCGCGCACCCAGCTCCTGGCCTCCGGTGTGTCCGTGCCCTGGGCCCTTGAAGCCCAGCGCATCCTCGCCGAAGACTGGTCAGTGTCCGCCGACGTCTGGTCCGTCACCTCCTGGAACGAACTGCGCCGCGACGGCCTCGACGCCGAGGAAGAAGCCTTCCTCAACCCCGAACAACCCGCCCGGGTCCCGTTCGTCACCCAGCAGCTCGAAGGCGCCACCGGCCCCGTCGTCGCCGTCTCCGACTACATGAAAGCAGTCCCCGACCAGATCCGGCAGTTCATCCCGAACGAATACGCCACCCTCGGCGCAGACGGCTTCGGCTTCTCCGACACCCGCGCAGCAGCCCGCCGCTACTTCAAGAACGACACCCACTCCATCGTCGTCAAAGCCCT
>NZ_VAHN01000034.1 GCF_005796205.1 Pseudarthrobacter sp. NamE2
ACCCTGGGCGCCACGCACGGGATCAACTCCCGGCAGGAGGACGCCGTGGAGGCCATCCGTGCCCTCACCGGAGGTAACGGAGCGGACGTGGTGATTGACGCCGTCGGCCGTCCCGAAACGTACAAGCAGGCCTTCTACGCCCGCGACCTTGCCGGGCGCGTGGTCCTGGTGGGCGTGCCGACGCCGGAAATGCAGCTGGAACTGCCGTTGCTGGACGTCTTTGGCCGCGGCGGGTCGCTGAAGTCCTCCTGGTACGGCGACTGCCTGCCCTCCCGCGACTTCCCGATGCTCGTCTCGCACTACAAGCAGGGCAACCTGGACCTGGAGGCCTTCGTCTCCGAGCGCATCAGCATCGACCAGGTCGAAGAAGCCTTCCACAAGATGCACGAAGGCAAAGTCCTGCGCTCGGTCGTCGAAATCCAGCCGGAAAGGGCATCCGCATGAGCGTCACCATCGAAAATCTGGTCACCTCGGGCACATTTTCGCTCGACGGCGGCACCTGGGACGTGGACAACAACGTCTGGATCGTGGGCGATGACACCGAGTGCGTGATCATCGACTCCCCGCACGACGCCAAGGCCATCATCAACCAGGTCAAGGGCCGCACGGTCAAGGCCATCCTGATTACCCACGCGCACAACGACCACATCGGCGCCGCCCGCGAGGTCGCGGAAGCAGTGGCGGCACCGATCTACCTGAACCCGGAGGACCTGGTCCTGTGGAAGCAGGTTTACCCGGACTTTGAGCCGCACCGGCAGCACGCCGACGGCGACGAGTTCCAGGTGGGCGGGGCAACGCTAAAGGCCATCCACACCCCGGGCCACTCACCGGGATCCACCTGCTTCTACCTCGAAAGCGAAGGAACGGTCTTTACCGGGGACACGCTGTTCAACGGCGGCCCTGGGGCCACCGGCCGGTCCTACAGCGACTACCCCACCATCCTGGCCTCCATCCGCGAACGGCTGCTCACCCTGCCCGCCGACACGGTGGTCCGCACCGGCCACGGCGACAACACCACCACCGCGGCCGAGCAGGAAAACCTGGCGAAGGTGGCCCCGTAGGCAACGGGACCGTCAGCAGTGAAACCACCATCGGTGCCAGTAAAGGCGCGCCAGGAAACACCTGGTGCGCCTTTGTGGTGCCGCCACTAATACAACAGGTAGCAATAAAATCGACCAGCAGGACGTATGTCGGTAAGGAAAGTTGGAACGATGAAGTTCGGTAAGCAGCCCGCACCCGTCGCGGACATCAACGAAGACGACCTGGAAGTCCGTAAGCCCAAGACTGAGGCTGCCGGGGTCAAGGCCGTGATGGTCGCCTTGGAGCGCGCTGTGGCGCAGGCGGGTGTAACCCGCACGGCGCAGTCGTTGCTGCGGCTGAACCAGCGCGGCGGGTTCGACTGCCCGGGCTGTGCCTGGCCGGAGTCGGACAAGAAGCGCAAGGCCGCCGAGTTCTGTGAAAACGGCGCCAAGGCGGTGGCCGAGGAGAACACCCTGCGCACGGTGGGTGCGGAGTTCTGGGCCAAGCACTCCATCAAGGAGCTCTCGGAGAAAACGGAGTACTGGCTGGGCAACCAGGGCCGGCTCAGCGAACCGGTGGTCATCCGGGAAGGCGAGACCCACTATTCGCCGATCTCCTGGAACGACGCGTTTGAACTGATCGGCGAACACGTCCGCGCCACCACCGCGGACCGGTGCGTGTTTTACACCTCCGGGCGGACCGCGAACGAGACCGCGTTCATGTACCAGCTGTTCGCCCGGTCCCTGGGCACCAACAACCTGCCGGACTGCTCCAACATGTGCCACGAGTCCTCAGGTTCTGCCCTGAACCCCACGATCGGGATCGGCAAGGGCACCGTGTCCCTGGACGACATCCACGATTCCGAACTGATCTTCGTGGTGGGCCAGAACGCGGGGACCAACCACCCGCGCATGCTCTCGGCGTTGAAGGAATGCAAGGACAAGGGCGGCAAGGTGGTGGCCGTGAACCCGCTGCCGGAGGCCGGGCTGTTCAACTTCAAGGACCCGCAGACCGTCTCCGGCGTCGTCGGCGGCGGCACCCCGCTCGCTGACGAATACCTGCAGATCAAGGTCGGCGGTGACCTGGCCCTGTTCCAGGCCCTGGGCCACCTGCTCCTGGCAGAGGAAGAAGCCAACCCGGGGACGGTCGTCGACCATTCCTTCATCGCCGCGCAGACCGACGGGTTCGACGCCTACAAGCAGGCCCGCGCCGCCCTGGACTGGGACGAGACGGAAAAGGCCACCGGCCTGTCCCGCGCCCAGATCGAGACCGTGGCCGGGATGCTCATCAGGTCCAAGGCGTCTATTTTCTGCTGGGCGCTGGGTGTC
>NZ_VAHN01000035.1 GCF_005796205.1 Pseudarthrobacter sp. NamE2
CACACCGAGGGCCCAGCAGAAAATAGACGCCTTGGAGGCAATGAGCATGCCGGCGACTTTTTCGATCTGCTCCCGCGACAGGCCGGTGGCCTTCTCGGTCTCGTCCCAGTCCAGGGCGGCGCGGGCCTGCTTGTAGGCGTCGAACCCGTCGGTCTGCGCGGCGATGAAGTCGTGGTCGACGACGGTGCCCGGGTTCTTCTTCTCGGCCTCCAGCAGCAGGTGGCCCAGGGCCTGGAACAGGGCCAGGTCACCGCCGACCTTGATCTGCAGGTACTCATCGGCTAAAGGTGTGCCGCCGCCGATGACGCCGGAGACGGTCTGCGGGTCCTTGAAGTTGAACAGCCCGGCCTCGGGCAGCGGGTTCACGGCCACCACCTTCCCGCCCTTGTCCTTGCATTCCTTCAACGCGGACAGCATGCGCGGGTGGTTAGTGCCCGGGTTCTGTCCGACCACAAAGATCAGTTCGGAATCGTGGATGTCATCCAGGGACACGGTGCCCTTGCCGATCCCGATGGTCGGGTTCAACGCCGACCCGGAGGACTCGTGGCACATGTTGGAGCAGTCGGGCAGGTTGTTGGTGCCGATGGCGCGGGCGTAGAGCTGGTACAGGAACGCGGTCTCGTTCGCGGTCCGCCCGGAGGTGTAAAAGACGCACCGGTCTGCGGTGGTGGCGCGGACGTGCTCACCGATCAGCTCAAAGGCATCAGCCCAGGAAATGGGTGAGTAGTGGGTATCGCCTTCCCGGATCACCACCGGTTCACTCAGCCGGCCCTGGTTGCCCAGCCAGTACTCCGTCTTGGTGGACAGTTCCGCGATGGAGTGCTTGGCCCAGAACTCAGCCCCCACCGTGCGCAGGGTGTTCTCCTCGGCCACGGCCTTGGCACCGTTCTCGCAGAACTCGGCGGCCTTGCGCTTCTTGTCCGACTCCGGCCACGCGCAGCCCGGGCAGTCGAAACCGCCGCGCTGGTTCAGCCGCAACAACGACTGGGCGGTGCGGGTCACGCCCGCCTGCGCCACGGCGCGTTCCAGGGCGACCATCACGGCCTTGACCCCGGCAGCCTCGGACTTGGGCTTATGAACCTCGAGGTCGTCCTCATTGATGTCCGCCACGGGTGCGGGCTGCTTACCGAACTTCATCGTTCCAATTTCCTTACCGGCTTAGGTTGTTTCGTTCGCCATGGAGGCGCGCCAGGGAATCCTGGCGCGCCTCCATGGCACACTCTGATAACTGGCTTGGCTACTGCGGAGCCTTGGCCAGCGTTTCCTGCTCCGCCGCGATGGTGGTGTTCTCGCCGTGGCCGGTGCGGACCACTGTGTCACCCGGCAGCGTCAGCAGCCGTTCGCGGATGGAGGCCAGGATGGTCGGGTAGTCGCTGTAGGACCGGCCGGTGGCACCCGGGCCGCCGTTGAACAGCGTGTCCCCGGTGAAGACCGTTCCTTCGCTTTCCAGGTAGAAACAGGTGGATCCCGGTGAGTGGCCCGGAGTATGAATGGCCTTCACTGTTGCCCCGCCCACCTGGAACTCGTCGCCGTCGGCATGCTGCCGGTGCGGCTCAAAGTCCGGGTAGACCTGCTTCCACAGGACCAGGTCCTCCGGATTCAGGTAGATCGGCGCCGCCACTGCTTCCGCGACCTCGCGGGCGGCGCCGATGTGGTCGTTGTGCGCGTGGGTCAACAAGATTGCCTTGACCCTCCGGCCTTTGACCTGGTTGATGATCGCCTTCGCATCATGCGGGGAATCGATGATCACGCACTCTTCATCGTTGCCCACGATCCAGACGTTGTTGTCCACGTCCCAGGTGCCGCCGTCGAGCGAAAACGTGCCCGAGGTGACCAGGTTCTCGATGGTGACGCTCATGCGGATGCCCTTTCCGGCTGGACTTCGACGACCGAGCCGACGTCAACAACAGAACGGAGGACCTTGCCTTCGTGCATCTTGTGGAAGGCTTCCTCCACCTGGTCGATGCTGATGCGCTCGGAGACGAAGGCGTCCAGGTCAAGGTTGCCCTGCTTGTAGTGCGAGACCAGCATCGGGAAGTCGCGGGAGGGCAGGCAGTCGCCGTACCAGGAGGACTTCAGCGACCCGCCGCGGCCAAAGACGTCCAGCAGCGGCAGTTCCAGCTGCATTTCCGGGGTCGGCACGCCCACCAGGACCACGCGCCCGGCAAGGTCGCGGGCGTAGAAGGCCTGCTTGTACGTTTCGGGACGGCCGACGGCGTCAATCACCACGTCCGCTCCGTTACCCCCGGTGAGGGCACGGATGGCCTCCACGGCGTCCTCCTGCCGGGAGTTGATCCCGTGCGTGGCGCCCAGGGA
>NZ_VAHN01000036.1 GCF_005796205.1 Pseudarthrobacter sp. NamE2
TAACGCAGCAGCCCTTTTCGGCTGGTGGCCGGGAGACTGTATGCTGCCGGCCATGACCCCATGCCAGCCACACGCCCTGCGCTTCAACAGATGCCGGAGCCGCGGGCGCCTGGCAGGCGATGCCGTATCAGACCAGGGGAGGGGCGCTGGCCACGATGTAGTCTGCGGCCGCAGGACCAGTCATGGACAGGTTGTTGCTGTCCGGGTTGATGCCGCGCTCCTCCAGGGCATCCCACAGGGCATCGGGTGACTGAAGCTGTGCCTTGTGCATGAGGCACCAGCTCGTGTAAAGCCCGTACAATTCATCTCGTCCGAGGCCCAAGCCGGGCTCCCTGTCCGGAACAACTGCTTCGGCAAGAAAATCTTCAAAATGGGTAGCAGGCATGTCCGCTTCTTAGGGTCGACCGTGATCCCGCCGTATCTGCTTCAGCGGCCCTGCGGCACCGGAAAGGGGCCAGCAGAGTAATCATGAAAGTATTGCAGGGCGGATCAGTTTGTCCAGTTATGGGTGCCTGACCCGGTTGAGTGCGCCGCGAACCTGCAGAGTGAGGGGGCCGACGGCGACTGGGGGGACTGGCCTCGGTCTCAGAAGAGGCCATCTCACCGCCGGCCCCGCCTTGCTCCCGGGCCCTTGTTAAACCCGGGAATCATCAACTGGACCTAAATACAATTTTCCTCCATCTTGGAGATCCTGCCTAGTACCTGCGGCAGGCGTGTACTCAGCAAGGAGGCACAGTGCCCTGATGGGCACTGTGCCTCCTTGAACCTCAAGCCTGCCTGCCGAACTGGTGCCTGCCGGCCTGCGTCCCCCCTGTCGTTGCCGCTGGAGTCGTGGTGGTTGGTTCGGTCCCGCACTTTGTCGCGGACGCGTTCCCTGTTATGCCGGCCGCCCACGGTCCTGGCCGGCGTCGTCGTCGTTCCCGCTGTCACCGTTCTGGGCGCTGTACTTTTCGCGAAGTTCGCGACCGTGCCGGATGTCTTCTTCCTTCTGTTCCTGCAGCTTTTCGCTCTTCTTGGTGTCCCGCGGCGGGAGCTGGATGGTTTCTTCTGCCTTGATTCCTGCCTGCAGCTGGCGGCCGCGCTCAACTTCGGCGTCAAATTCTGCTCCGAAGAGCAGGGACATGTTCAGGATCCAGAGCCACAGCAGCATGACGATCACGCCGCCAAGGGCGCCGTAGGTCTTGTTGTAGTTGCCGAAGTTTCCGACATAGAAACCGAAGCCCAGAGAGGCGAGCAGGAAAACGAACAGGGCGATGGCCGAGCCCATGCTCATCCACTTGAATTTGGGCTGCTTGACGTTGGGCGTCGCGTAGTAGAGGACCGCGATGATCACGATGATCAAGCCCACCATCACCGGCCACTTGGCGATGTTCCATACAGTCAGGACAACGCCGCTGAGCCCGATGAAGTTGCCGACCGCCTCGGAGACAGGGCCGCTGAGGACGAGCATGCCGGCAAGGAGGGCGATGACAACAATGGCAAAGAGAGTGACCACCAGCATGGTGCCGCGCAGCTTCACGAACGGCCTGCCTTCGTCCACCTCGTAGACCCGGTTCATCGCACGGCCGAACGCGCCCACGTATCCGGATGCGGACCACAAGGCCGTTGCAATACCGATGACCAGCGTGAGTCCGGCTGCCGGGGCGTTCGCTAGTTCCGAGACCGTGCCGCTGACGGTGTTGACCGTTTCTGCAGGGGCAAACCCGCGAACAATCTGGAGCAACGCATCGGTGGTCTTCTGCGGGTCACCGAAGAGCCCGATCAGGGACACCAGGGCCAGGATGGCCGGGAACAACGACAGGACGGCATAGTAAGTCAACGCCGCGGCTAGGTCCGGGCACTGGTCCTTGCTGAACTCCCGCAGCGTCTTCCTGGCGATGTATTTCCAATTCGGCTTATCCAGGTCCCGGGGGCTGTCCGGTTTCCGTGAGTCGTTTGGATCCGGCGCCTGGCCTGCCTTGGCGGTACTGGTTTCGGATGAGTCGTGAGTGGCCATGATGTGTCCTCTGGATCAGGGTCTATAACGGACAGGCCGGCTCCGCGGGTGGGCGGGGCCGGCCTGTCTCGTGGGGGTTGCCTTGCGGTGCCGCGGAAACCTGGGTCACGTGTTT
>NZ_VAHN01000037.1 GCF_005796205.1 Pseudarthrobacter sp. NamE2
TCAGCGTCGGAGAGGGAGGCCGCTCCGAGGTTGGCGCGGAGTTTGGCGCCGAGTTCGGCGTCGACGTTGGTCCAGTACTGGATGGCGCGTTCTTTGATGCCGGGGCTCTTGACGCCGCCCACGGCGCCGGTGACGGTTTCCAGGAAGCGGGCCTTGGCTGCTTCGTCGTAGACCTCGCGGTAGAGGGTGCCGGCCTGGACGAAATCGCTGTCCTCGGCGTGCAGGGAGTGCGCGGCGAGGGTCAGCTCGCCGTCATTTTCCCAGCCGCCGGCGGGGTTCTGCGGCTCAACAGCTGCCGGTCCGCCCATGGTGTTCGGCGCGTACACCGGAACAGAAGGGGCGTTGAAGTGGTAGCGTCCGGCGCCGTCCTGGCTGTAGTTGTGGACGGTGTTTTTGGGCTGGTTGACCGGGATCTGGGCGTGGTTGGTGCCGACCCGGTAGCGGTGGGCGTCGGCGTAGGAGAAGATGCGTGCCTGGAGCATTTTGTCCGGGGACGCGGCGATGCCGGGCACGAAGTTCGACGGGGCGAAGGTGGCCTGTTCGATCTGCGCGAAGTAGTTCTCCGGGTTGCGGTTCAGTTCCATGGTGCCGACCTTGATCAGCGGGTAGTCCGCGTGCGGCCAGACCTTGGTCAGGTCGAACGGGTTGAACCGGTAGGTCTTGGCGTCCTCGTAGGGCATGACCTGCACGTGCAGGTCCCAGGAGGGAAGGTTGCCGGCTTCGATGTTCTCGTGCAGGTCCCGGATGTAGAAGTCCGCGTCGGACCCGGCCAGGGCCTCGGCCTGGTCACCGGTCATGTTTTTGACGCCCTGGTTGGAGTGGAAGTGGTACTTGACCCAGAACCGCTCGCCGGCGGCGTTGATCCACTGGTAGGTGTGCGAGCCGTAGCCCTGCATTTCACGCCAGGACGCGGGCAGGCCGCGGTCGCCCATGAGCCAGGTGACCTGGTGTGCGGATTCGGGGGACAGGGTCCAGAAGTCCCACTGCATGTCGGCGTCGCGCAGGTGGGAGCCGGGCAGGCGCTTCTGGGAGTGGATGAAGTCCGGGAACTTGATCCCGTCGCGGATGAAGAACACCGGGGTGTTGTTGCCCACCAGGTCGTAGTTGCCCTCGGAGGTGTAGAACTTCACGGCGAACCCGCGCGGGTCCCGCCAGGTGTCGGGGGAGCCGTTCTCGCCGGCCACCGAGGAGAACCGGATCAGCATCTCGGTCTCCACACCCGGCTGCAGGAACGCGGCCTTGGTGTAGGCCGAGACGTCCTCGGTGGTCCTGAACGTGCCGAATGCACCGCCGCCCTTGGCGTGCACAACGCGCTCCGGGACCCGCTCACGGTTGAACTGGGCCAGCTTTTCCACCAGGTAGTGGTCAGTCAGGATGATGGCACCATCGGCACCAACTGACTTCGAGTGCGCGTCGGACGTGACGGGGGCACCTGACTGTGTTGTCGAAACGGCAGTCATTATTCTCCTATTTCTCTTTTTCTTGGGA
>NZ_VAHN01000038.1 GCF_005796205.1 Pseudarthrobacter sp. NamE2
TGAACTGCTCCCCGAAAGTTGGACTGAAAAATTCAGTTCCGACTCTCGGGGAGCAGTTTTATGCGTCCAACTAGTTCATTATCGGAAGACCAGCGGGCAGCGGCTGTAGCGTGGTTTGAGAAGGGCATCGCCGATAAGGCGACGGCCAGCTTGCTGGGCGTTCCCCGTGCGCCGGTCGATCGGCTTTATCGGCGATGGAGGATCCATGGCCGGGAAGCGTTGATGTCTAAGCCGATAAAGCACACCTATTCGTACGAGTTCAAGCTCGCCTTGGTCGAACGCTTCGCGCAGGGCGAGACTGCCCATGACCTTGCCTTCGAAGCCGGCTTATCCTCGCCCAAACTTCTCGAAACATGGGCTCGGGCATACCGTCGGGAAGGGCCGGAGGCTCTACGCCCAAAACCCAAAGGCCGACCGAGGAAGCCCGAGGACCCGTCACCCGCCGAGCTACCCGAGCTGGAACGGCTGCGGCGGGAGAACGAACGGCTGCGCGCGGAAGTGGCCTACCTGGGAAAATTGCGGGCCTTGAGGGCGCAGGAACGACGGTGAAGGTTAAAGCCCTCATCGCCCTCAAGGCTGACTTTCCCCTCCCGGTACTGCTTCAGGTTACGGGACTTGCCAGGTCGACATTCTTCTATCACCAGGCCCGCCTCCATGGGCCCGATCCGAAGGAGGAACTCAAGTCCAAGCTCACCGAGATATTCAACAAGAACCATGGGCGCTACGGCCACAGACGTATCCATGTTGAGCTGGGCAAGCAAGGATGGACGGTCGCCAAAAAGACTGTGCTGAAGCTGATGCGCTCCCTGCGGCTCGCCTGCAAAGTCAGGCGAAAGAAGCGCTACAGCTCCTACAAGGGCGATGAGGGCAAGGTTGCACCGAACGTGCTGAACCGGGATTTTATAGCCGATGCCCCCAACCAGAAGTGGGTGACCGACGTGACGGAATTCAGCGTCGGCGAGAAGAAACTTTATCTCTCACCGATCATGGATCTTTTCGATCGGCAGATCATCTCCTATTCGGTTGGAATGTCACCAAATCTGGAGCTAGCAGTCAGCTCGCTCCGGAAGGCACTGAACATCCTCCCGCCCGGGCAAAAGGTACTGGTGCACTCAGACCAAGGCTTCCAGTACCAGCACCTCGCATGGCGAAAACTGCTCGAGAAGGCCGGGGCATCCCAATCCATGTCGCGCAAGGGCAACTGCTACGACAACGCTGTGATGGAAAACTTCTTCGGACACCTCAAGGAAGAACTCTTCCATCACGTCCGATTCGTCAGTACCGATGCACTCACCATGGCCCTGGACGAATACATGTCCTGGTACAACACCCAAAGAATCTCGATAAAGCTGAAGGGCCTGAGCCCGGTGGAATACCGTGCTCAGGCCCTAGCAGCTTAGGCTCTTAGAAACTGGTCCAACTTTCGGGGACCGGTTCA
>NZ_VAHN01000039.1 GCF_005796205.1 Pseudarthrobacter sp. NamE2
CTTCGGCGGCTGGCAGATGCCGCTGAAGTACAGCTCCGAGCTCGCCGAACACCACGCCGTCCGCAACGCCGCCGGCCTGTTCGACCTCTCCCACATGGGCGAAATCTGGGTGGCAGGCCCTGAGGCCGCAGCATTCCTGGACTACGCCCTGGTCAGCAAGATCTCCGCCATGCGCGTGGGCAAGGCGAAGTACTCGCTGATCTGCAACGCCGACGGCGGGATTATCGATGACCTGATCACGTACCGCCGGCCGGCGGCGCCGGACGGTACGGACGTGTTCCTGGTGGTTCCCAACGCCGGCAACGCAGCGGTGGTTGCCGCCGCTATGGAGGAGCGGGCTGCCGGGTTCAACGTCCAGGTCCGCGATGCCTCCGCCGAGACGTCGCTGATCGCGGTGCAGGGCCCCAAAGCGCAGGAGTTCCTGCTCCGCCTGGTGCCGGCCGACCGGCACGGCGACGTCATAGGCCTGCCGTATTACGCCGCGGTGGAGGTTCCACTGCTGGCGGGCGGCGCCGGCCAGGAACTTCTTGTTGCCCGCACCGGCTACACGGGCGAAGACGGGTTCGAGATCTTCGTTGCCAACGACGCTGCCCCTGCCCTCTGGCAGGTCCTGCTGGCGGTCGCCGATGAGGAGCTGACCCCCGCCGGGCTGGCGTCCCGCGACTCCCTCCGGCTGGAAGCCGGGATGCCGTTGTACGGCAACGAACTGTCACTGCAGGGTGACCCGTTCGCCGCGGGACTGGGCGGCATCGTCGCGTTGTCCAAGGAAGGCGACTTCGTGGGCAAAGCTGCTTTGGCGGCCCGGAAGGAAGCCGGTGCCGGAACCACAAGCGGCCGCCGCCTTGTCGGACTCAAGGGACTCGGCCGCCGCGCCGGCCGCGCCCACTACCTGGTCCTCAAGGACGGTGCGGTCGTGGGCGAGGTGACCTCCGGCCAGCCCTCACCCACCCTCGGCTACCCGGTCGCACTGGCCTACGTCGACGTCGGGCACACCGCCTTAGGCACCGCTTTGGACATCGACCTTCGCGGCAAGGCAGAGCCCTTCGAAGTCGTCGAACTCCCGTTCTACAAACGCGCCACATAAATAGTCGGAACCCCGTTGGCACCGTGGTTCGCAACCCCGTGGTCGCCTTTGGCCGGGTGGGACTGGCATCCTCGGCGTGCTCGGTCGCGTAGACGCCCGCTGAGCGGACGTTACGCTCCCTTAGACGCACGTTTCCGGATACCACTCCCACAGGGGCCGCGCTACTCACGGTCTCCGGTTCAACAATCCGCGGTTGGCAGCAAAGGTGAGATGTCGTCGGCGGGTGAGCGGATTCCGGAAGCGTGCGTCAAAGCGACGAAGGAGCAGCACGCGGAGGAATTCGGCCAAGCGCACCCAACCCCGCCACCAACTCTCTAGTTAGGAATA